>JAHHHT010000008.1 GCA_019359235.1 Oscillatoria princeps RMCB-10 | reverse complement strand
CTTTAAATGGATAAGCAGATTAAAAGCCATCGGGCTGGCCCCTGAGTCGAATTCCCCGACCGCCGGCGTAGGGATGCTTGGTATCCCCCCCTATTAATTCGCCAACAGCTTCTTTGCAATCGCCAGGTTATAATAGAGACGCGACGTGCAATCACCGGCCTATATTTGCCCCGCGATTTACAATCAACGGCATATATTTGCCCCGCGATTTCCCATTGCCGGTGTGGATTCGCCAAAGTGTTACGCCCCAACTCTCACGGCTGACTCTGTTCTTCAATGCTGGGAGAGAAAAGAAGCCGGTTAAGCAGTAAAAGTAGAGTGCTTACCGCAGTCAATTCCCCACCATAAGAACTAAAACTCTAGGGGTTCCAAAAACTATTCTCTCCTAAAAAATCCCAGGCCGAACCGGCTTCACCCAGCTAGCCGGTCAGCGGAGAGGACTGGGCTTGGCCATCAGTTCCCTGAGCGCACCCTGGCCAGATGACCGGCACTCCCGGAGATTCGCCATCCAGATGCCCTTACCCCAACCAAAAGGTATTTCAGCCGCACCGGCACTCCCCCCTCCCCCCAAGCGAGCTAGCCAAAAATTTCCTCTTCCCCCCAATTCAACCATCTGCAGTCGCGAGCCGGTGCTGTACGCTGAAATAAGCGTCTCGGTGTTTCTCTCGTTATGGACAGCAGTTTCCCCATTGTTTACCTTTCCCTGTTGCTGGCTTTGCTGGCTGGTGCCGGCTGGTTCGTTTTTCGCCAGATCCTTAAAACTCGCAAACTGGAAACTACCTTCTCCCGCTTGCAAAACAAGCTAAACAGCGAAAAAGGAACAGCCCAAGAATATTACGAGCTAGGCAGCATCTATTTAGACAAAAAACTCTTCGCGCAGGCACTGGGTCAATTCCAAAAAGCCCTCAAAGCCAAAGACTTAGAAGGCGAAGAAAATACAGCGCTCATCTACAATGCTTTGGGGTTCGCCTACGCCGCTCAAGAGCAGTACGACTTAGCCATTCGCCACTACAAAGAAGCCTTAAGGCTGCAGCCCCAATATGTCACAGCCCTCAACAACCTCGGCTTTGTCTACGAGCGCAAGAATTTAACGTCTCAGGCGCTAGAAGTTTACGAAGAAGCCCTCCAGTCCGAGCCCGACAATCAAACGGCGAAAAAACGCGCTGAATCCCTGCGCAAACGAATAGAAACGCCGGCATAAAATCTTTAGGTGGGCATTGCCCGCCCCGGCGGCTCAACCGGCCACCTCTTTATCTCCCCCCTCTCTATTCCCTCTGCGCCCTTGGCGTCTACCCTGCGGGAAGCCGCAGTTGCGTCTGTGGCGGTTCGCTTCCAAACCCGCCCTCCCAAAATAACACACCCCTACCCAACCCCCCATTTTAACCCATGCCAGAACCAACCTCAAACAAACCCACCGGCACCCCCAAAACCGCCCGCCAGCTCACCCCCGAAAAATACGCCCGCCTGAGAGCAGAAGCCGCCGCACCCTACCGGGGGCTGCGGAAATTTGTGTATGTCACCTGCGCCGCCTCTGGGCTGATCGGGGCCTTCGTCTTCCTGGCCCAGCTAGCCGCAGGCCGAGAAGTTGGCACCGCCTTGCCCAACTTCGCCCTGCAAGTTGGCGTAGTCGCCCTTATGGTTTGGCTGTTTCGCCTGGACAAGCCCTCCCGCTGAAGGCCACAGGCCACTGGCCCCCGCAACATAACTTCACAAATCTTGACAGCGCGAAACAATTCTAAAGAAATCCTTAAGGAAATTAAGATTTTCTTACGGGGCTGTCAAAATAAACTTATACAAGTTTAAATGGGGTCAGCCAATATAAAGACCCTAAAATTGAACACCCACAATATCGCAAAAGCGCCAGCTCCACCTATAGGAGAACTGGCGCTTTGCACGTCTTGGGGGGGGACTGGTAAAAGTGAGAGGTCTGTGGGGTGTCCCCATCAGTGGCACCTTTGCCCGGGTTAAGTCAAGTAATGGGTGGCCCGCACTCTCACCCAGTCAAAGAAGGGCAAAAAGAAGGGGTCGGTTTTCAGTTCAGTAGGCCAAAGTATCTAAGGTTTCCCGCAGATACCTGAGAACCTGGCTTTCCAAGCTCAGCCCTAGGACTTGACTGTCGAGATGGCGCTCAGTCTGCCAGCGCTGAAACCCAGAGCTGGTCGCAATCGTCTCTTTGAGACTGTCCCAGATTGTCTCACCGGCAGCAGATTCGCCAAACGATGTAGCGTTAGCCTCGTCAAGGGTAGGAAATTTAGCCATACTCATCTCTCAGATAAACAGCGCACTCAGAAGCTTTGGGATGGCCACTGCCACCTTCCTCTTACCACCGGCACCAGCCGAGTGCGGGTGGGGGCAAGCCCGCCTATTTCTTAACGCAATTGTATACTATCATATCTTTTCTTTGCCAGAGCGCATATCCCTAAAAACAGCTCTGGCTGGGCCAAGTAGAGGCAGGCTGACCGGAAATCTCTGCCGGTGGCTTTAGCTACAGGCTTTCCCCGCCCTTACTGTGAGAAGTCAAGCCTGTTAGTAGGGGCGGGCTCACCCAAAACCTTTGTGGCCCACAGAACCGCTGTAGGGGCGGGCTCACCCGAAATCTTGGTCGCCAAATGACGGATGTCAGTAAACCCGCCCCCGCCCCGCCCCTCAAGCAGGCGGCGTTTATGTCAGGTGTCAGGTGTCAGGTGTTAGATTTCAGATCGGACTCCAACCCATGCCCAATGCCCAATGGCCAATGCCCCATGCTCATTTCAAGTGGGCGAAGCCTGTTTGTCCCCAAGCGGAGCGCCCAAGGCGAGCGGCGGCAAAATTTGCTTGACTTGCAGACCGATTATGGTATAATCCTGCCGAATTTTTTCCAGGGGATAGGGTTCAGTGGCGGCAAACCTTGCTTCGCTTCTGGCCATCACCTGCGCCACACTCACCGGCACCTGCAAGAACAGATTGCAGCCGAGAAAAGCCAGCGCTGCCAGGAGCAGTCCAGCCAAGTGCCATTCTGGCGGAAAGGGAGCGACCGCAGCCGCCACAGGAGCCCAGCGGTAGAGAGGCCACAGGGCCACTGCTAAGACAGCCGCCGCCACAACAGCCAGCACCCGGTGAGCCGGTGTTTTGAACAGGCTGAGGGTGCGCCGGCGGTCGGGGGTCAGCTGTTCCGGCTTCATGGCCACTGCCAGAATGCTGAAAATGTAGAACGGGCGTGACAGCTGCATCCACAGCACCGGCGCAATGCCAAAGCCGGCGACTAAAAGCAACTCCAGCCAGACCGGCAGCAGGGGCGAACCCACTGAAAATCCCAGCAGGCAGAGTTCCAGGAAGATAGGTAGAGCTGCCAGACCTGCAGCGTGAATCCACAGAAACGGATCTGACCAGAAATAGCGCATATAGATTTTAGATTTTAGATTTTAGATTTTAGATTTTAGATTGGCAGAGAATCCCAAATCCAAAATCCAAAATCCAAAATTAACTCAAAGAGAGAGTGCGGCGCTTGGTAACCATGCGGAAGGCTTCGATGATGTCGCCCGTGGCCCAATCGTGGAAATTATCCAAGCCAATGCCGCATTCAAAGCCGGCGTTGACTTCTTTGACGTCATCTTTGAGCCGTCGCAGAGAGTCGAGGGTTCCTTCCTGGATGACATTGCCGCCTCGGCGCACGCGAACTTTGCTGTTGCGGACAACCTTGCCGTTTTGGATGTAGCAACCCGCAACGGCTCCCTTGCCCGACGCGAAGACGGCACGCACTTCAGCATGGCCCAGGGCTTCTTCAACCAACTCTGGCTCCAGCAGACCTTCCATCGCGCCTTGGATGTCGTCGAGCAGCTTGTAGATGATGTTGTACTCGCGCACATCCACACCTGCTTGGTCAGCTGCTTGTCGCGCACCGGAAGCCAGGGTGGTGCTGAACCCAACGATCACCGCATCCGAAGCCGCGGCCAGATCCACATCTGTTTCTGTGATTTCGCCGGCGGCAGACAGCAGGACGCGGACTTGCACCTCATTTTGAGGCAGCTGCTGGAGGGCTCCGAGAATTGCTTCCACAGACCCTTGGACATCTGCTTTGAGGATGAGGTTGAGTTCTTTGAGCTGGCCTTCCTTAGCTTTTTGAGAGAGTCCGCTGAGCGTCACCCGGCGAGCCGCCATTGCTTGCTGCAGGCGAGACTGGCGGTTTTCTTCCGAGCGGTGGTCTGCGATGGAGCGAGCTTCTTTTTCATCCAAGAACACCTCGAAATCGTCGCCCGCTGCCGGCACAGCATTCAAGCCCAAGACTTCCACAGCGAACGAGGGAGTTGCCGCTTCCACCTTTCTGGCCCGGTCATCGAGCATCGCCCGCACCTTACCGAACGCCGAGCCTACCACGAGTACGTCGCCCACTTGCAGGGTGCCATTTTGCACCAGCAGGGTGGCCACAGGCCCGCGAGCCTTATCCAAGTGGGCTTCGATCACCGTACCTTTTGCTGGCCGGTCGGGGTTAGCGGAGAGCTGTTCCACCTCTGCCACCAGCAGGATCATTTCCAGGAGGGTATCGAGGTTTTCGCCCCGGATCGCGCTCACCGGCACCATAATCGTGCTGCCGCCCCACTCTTCAGGCACCAAGCCGTATTCGGTCAGCTCTTGCTTGACGCGATCCGGCTGGGCCCCTTCTTTATCGATTTTGTTTATGGCCACTACGATTGGCACTTCAGCCGCTTTTGCGTGGCTGATAGCTTCTACCGTTTGCGGGCGCACCCCATCATCTGCTGCCACCACCAGCACTGCGATATCTGTCACCCGCGCCCCGCGAGCCCGCATAGCGGTGAAGGCTTCGTGACCGGGCGTGTCCAGGAATACCACCTGTTCCACCGACCCATCGTGATCCACATCCACGTGGTAAGCGCCGATGTGCTGGGTGATGCCGCCCGCTTCTCCTTGGGCCACTTTTGTTTTGCGGATCGTGTCCAGCAGGGTTGTTTTGCCGTGGTCTACGTGACCCATAATCGTCACCACTGGCGGACGCAGCTGGAGGTTTTCCATATCTGCCGCATCCAGCATTTCCGTGGTTTTGCGGGCTTCTGACTCTTCTGCGGCTGTGTCCACCTCCGCTCCCAGTTCTTTGGCCACCAGGGTTGAGGTTTCCAGATCCAGCGTTTGGGTGATATTGACCGCCATTCCTTTGAAGAACAGCAGCCTTACGATGTCCGTTTCCGGAACTGCCAGCTCTTGAGCCAGTTCCCGAACCGTCATGCTGTTCATCAGAACCACCCGGTCTGGGCGCTGTTTCTTTTCAAGCTGTTCGCGGCGGTCGCGGCGAGACATTTTCGACCCCGCCTCACTGGTGGAGCGGGCGGTGCCTGATTTTTTCCCTTTTGCAGCGCTTGCTAGTGCCGGTGCCGCTGCTGCCGGTTTAGCCGCTGCCGGACGCACCTTTTGCTTTGCCGGACGGGCGATCGAAAGGCTGACTTGGACTGTTTCCGGCAGCTCGTCCAACTCGCTGACCAAGTCGTCATCGTCCTCTTCAATCGGTTTGGTGCGGCGTTTTGCCTTCGTGCCGGCTTTCCCGGCTTTTTCCAGCTCTTGCAGCTCTTCTTCCTCGTCCTCCCGTTTCTTTGCCTTTTTCGGCGGGCGCGGCGGCGCTGGTTTGGCCAGCAGTGACGGCGTTTCTGATTCTTCCTCTTCTGTTTCTGGCTCCGCTTCTCCTGGAGCCTTGGCGGCTGGAGGAGCGTTAGGCCGTATCAGCTGGGGCCGCACCAGTTCTGCGGGCCGCTTAGGTTTAGCCTTAGCCGGCCCTGGCACAAGCGATACGCCTGTCCCTGCGGCTGCCGCTGCTACTTTGGGGGCGGAAGCTGGTGCTGGAGCGGCCTCCGCTGCTTGAGCCGGTGCCGGTGCCGGCACGGTCGCTTCTGCCTTTTTCGGTTTGGGAACTGGCCGATTTTCCTTCCCCTGCTGAGAGCTGCCTGGAGTCGGGGCTGCTGATGGTCTTACTGGAGGTGCCGTCAGTTTTGGCCCTTCTGGAGCCTTAGCTGCCGGTTTAGCCGGTTTTGACTCTTTGGGCGGGCTGGCGGGCTGGACTTGTTCATCGCTTGCCGGCAGGGGCATTGCCTTTTCGGCGTCTTTTTCCGAGTCTGACTCTGCTGCACCTGCTGTTTCGGATTGGTTGGGTCGAACTGGCCGATTGAGCATTGACGGCTTACTGGTTTGTTGAGGCCGCTTATGGCCCGACGGTTGAGGTTGCACTAACACCTGTGGGTTTGCTTCGCTGCCGCTGGCGGGCGACTTGGGGGCGGTTCGGGATGTGTGCTGGCGCACTTCCAGAATCTGCTGCGGCTTTTGACCTGTTGGCTTTGCGCCAGATTCTGGCTGTTCCGTGCGGCCCTTATGTTTAGCTGGGGCTGACTTGCTTTGAGAGGGGTGGCTGGCTACATATTTCTCTGCGTAGGCGCGAATGCGTTCCGCATCTGCCGAGGCAATCGTGCTGCTGTGGCTTTTGACTGGAATGTTGAGCTGTTCGCAAACTGCCAAGATGTCTTTGTTATCCAAATTTAATTCCCGTGATAGTTCGTAAATTCTGACTTTGCCGTTGTTCATCCACTTTTCCCTCTCGAATCCGACCGATTGTCACCCGGTGCCCCACTGTCCTAACGGCGACTGCATCCAGTTGAGGTGTCTCATCTGGTAAGGCGCGTGGCACCGCTGCCCGGGGCTCAGAGGTCTCCGCCCCTACTGACAAGGGACGAAAAACGCGCATTTAGTCTGCCGAGGCGAGCCTTTCCCACAAGGAGATTGAGCTGTCCCCCTGCTGCCAAAGCACCTTTCTAATTTAATCTTGCACAAATCTTTAGGGACTTGTGGGGGGGCTTGATTGCCATTTGGGCGATCGGTGCATTTGAGTGGGGTTCTGGCGACTGGCGGCTTCGGGCGTTGAAGGAGCAGCCAAATAGCTTGACAGCGCGTGACCGCCCTTGCGGAGAAAAGGGGAGCCGGTTGGTGCCACAGACTCTAGAATCTGTGGCTCAGAGCCCGCCTGTCGAGACCGAAGGTGTGCGGTTTCGACAAAGGTAGCGGTCGGCTGGCAGCTAGCTGGGCAAACGCTGCCACAATGTTTGGTACACCTCGGTCGGTACGGATGTTTTGAGCGCTCGCCCCAGTCGATTTTTTTTCTGAGCTGCGCTCAAGCAACTCGCCTGAGGGCAAAGGTAGGCCGAACGCCCCATGCCTCCATCTAATTGTAACTGATGGGACGGACAGACTCTTACAACCCGCCAGAATTCTTCTTTACCAGCCACTTTACGGCAACTAATACAGCGACGCATGTTCGGTTTCATCTTTTTTCCGGAGGGCGCGGCACCCGCCCTCTAGGGAACAAAGTAGGGCTCAAAGCAGGAAAGCCCCCCTCTAAAGGGTGTTACGCGCTCGCCCGGCAAGGCTCTGACCTGTCCCCCGACGCTCACACCAAACAAACGAATGGTAGAGTTCGGGGGGGGTCACACCGGCGAGCCCGAAGCTTTTTAGCCAAAGCCTTACTGATATTTTAAGCTGCTGCCTGCTTTTTGGAGTGCGGCTCCCTCAAGTAAAAACCCTGGTCGAAACGGTTTTTTCGTCAAGAGCCGCCACTGACCGAGCTTTGCTTGCGGGTTCTTCTTCTGGTTCTTCTTGTTCTTCTTCGGGTTCAGCTTCCTCCGAGGAGCCGTATGCCGCCGCTGCGGCTTCCTTGCGGCTTTCCGCCTCAGCATCGTACTTAGCGGTATCTTTGATATCAATCTTCCAGCCGGTGAGGCGGGCTGCCAGACGGACGTTCTGCCCTTCTTTCCCGATCGCCAAACTGAGCTGGTCCTCAGGGACGAGGACGTGGGCTTGGCGCAGATCGGGAGCGACTAAGCGCACCTCGTCCACCTTAGCTGGGCTGAGGGCGTTGGCAATATAGGTGGCTGGGTCTGGCGACCAGCGGATGACGTCTATTTTTTCGCCTCGCAGCTCATTGACCACCACCTGAATCCGCGATCCCCGCGCTCCTATGCAAGCGCCCACCGGATCGACATCTCTTTCGAGGGTATCGACGGCAATTTTAGTCCGGGGGCCCACATGACGGGAGGGAGGATTGGCTTCCCGCGCCACCGCCACAATCCGGACGATCTCATCTTCTATTTCTGGCACCTCGTTGGCAAACAGGTAGACCACTAAACCGGCATCCGCTCTGGAAACCAGCAGTTGCGGTCCCCGGTGGGGAGTGTCGGAAACTTTTTTCAGGTAAACCTTGAAAGTGGCATTGGCCCGATAGTTGTCGTTGGGCAGCTGTTCCCGCTTGGGGAGTTCGGCTTCCACTTCTGGCTGGCCAAACCCGCTGCTGACGGCTACGATCGCGGATTGTCGCTCAAACCGCAGCACCCTAGCCGGCAAGACCGTTCCTTCCAGGTCTTGGAACTCTTCTTGAATCAGCCTCCGCTGCTGGTCTCGCAGCTCTTGGGCCAGCACCTGCTTGGTCTGTATGGCAGCCATGCGACCAAAATCTCCCTGCTCTGGGGTGACGTCCAGGATCACCGTGTCCCCTGGCTGCGCCTCAGCCGCCACTTTCCGCACTTCTTCCAGGGCAATTTCATGGTCTTGGTTGCTGACTTTATCCACAATCGTCTTTGTGGAGAGGATGCGAAACCCTTCCTCTTCGACGTCGAGGTCTACTTCAAAATTGTCGAAGTAGTTTTCATCAAAATTAGGTTGGTCGAGGCGCTGGGTGCGCCGGTAGCGCTCGTATCCTTTCAGGAGCGCTTTTCGCAGAGCAGCTCCCACAGCATGTTTGGGTAAATTTCGCTCGGAGCTGATGCTGTTGATCATCTCTTTGAGCCCGGGAAGGGGAACCATTGACATAGAAACAAAAACCTCCGTAAATCAGTTTTCAGTTTTGAGTTTAGCCATCCTCTGTCACGCGACTAGCGGACTGTCGTTGCTTGACTGCCGGCTTGCAGCGACGGACGACCGGACCCGACGATAGGGACGCCGTACTGGAAACGCCGTCAGCTTTTTGGCAACCAGAGACTCAAGGCGCTTGGACTTAAGACGCCCGAACCGAGACATTACTTCTGAATTCTGAACCCTGAAGTCTAATTCAAAATTCAGCCGGCCCAATTCAAAATTAACTTAATCTCCGAGAGCGCCCCTCACCACTCCTCGTTTCCGAGCGTCGTTTCCGCCCCCAACAGCTGATAGCTAAACCGCCGAAAAGCTTATAGATGCTGGGTCATGATGGCCGCTAGCTGCTAGCTGCTAGCTACAAATCATCGCCGTTCGTTCAGCTGAACGCTGCTAATTAAAGGGCGCGGAATAGCGATGGAACGACCTTTTTGGTTGAGGTAAACTGCTGTCTCATCCCGGCGAATCAGTAGCCCTGTCCACTCTTTATGACCTTCGTGAGGCTCAGAAGTTTTGACAAGCACGGCAAACCCTTTGAAGGAGATAAATTCGCGGTCTGTTGTCAGATCCCGGGATATACCGGGACTAGAAATCTCCAGCACGTAGGCATCGGGAATGATCTCTGCGGCATCTAATTTTGCCTCCATTGCCCGACTCATCCGCTCGCAGTCATCCAGACTGGTATATTGCTGGATGTTGCGGATGTCCACGCGCAGCACCGGCGGGTTTTGGTTGGTGTGAAAAACCGCCCCGACCACTTCCAAACCGAGAGACTCTGCAATGGGAGTGGCCAGATCGATGATTTGTGGGATCAGGGGATGAGTCATGGAACACCTCCAACAAAAAAAGTGGGCACTGACCCACCTCTTCACTCTGCGACGAACGGAGTGACACGACAAATCGTTATTTGCAGGACAACTCGTACTTTATCGGACAGTTAACAAAAAGGTGGACAATGCAGGACATTGCCTAACTTGTTGTTTTTCGCACGGGATAAACCCGTACAGGTGAAACTGCTTTCCACCTCTACACGGTCGCTCACCTCATTCAAAGGCTCGTTTCCGCTTACTTGTCGTGCGACCCACCAATCAAATTATTGCCAACTTCCGCATGCTGTGCCCAGCAACGGGAGCTCCGGTAGCTTCTGGCAGTGCGGGAATGCCTGAATTGTAGCACTTTTTCCGAGTTGGTCAGAAAAGTACCGAGATATCGCAGATATATCGCCATATCCCCAGTAGCTGCTACGTCTTATTTGTCGCACTTATTATTCTAGCTCATCTCCCCTCCCACTTGCGGGACTGCTACCGTCACCGCCGGCTCACCCTCTCCCAACTGGGCAGATGGCAAGCACCTACAGCCGCTCAGTATAAATAATGGGCCAGTCCCACTCTCCCCCTGACGCGCCGAACGGGTGAAAGATTTGTGTCCCAGTGTGCTGGGCACTGGGGGCGCGGCAGGCTGGGGGAGCCGGTGGCGGGAGAACGAGCGGGACTTGCCACTTGGGACATGGAAAAACAATCCCACTGGCCCAATCTCCCCCTTCCCGAGCCCATTCGCGCCCCAACCGCCGCACCCCGTTCGGCCCCGCCCAGAGGCGGAGACTCGAAGACGCCGCTCTGGCGCAACACTTCTGCCCTGACCGCACAAGGGCTGAATCTATTTATCCTTCATCCCCCAGCACGAGCCCCTAAACGGCCTCTGCCACCCCTCGGTGAGCCCCAAGAGGAAGCGCATCAGGGGGACAGTTTCCCAGCCCCCACAAGCCGCCCACCCTATCCCAGCGGAAGCCATAGAGAAAAATCAACAAATAAATCATTTTTTAGGCTTATTTTACTATGATCTTTTTCCACCACCATTACTTATAAAACATTTAAGTTTTTTTTAATGCCTATGTTCGCCTATTTAGCAACAAAAAAGTTGCTTTTAATGTTAAATTGTTGATAACAAAGCCCTCACTGACATTTTTTTTAATAGGCTGGATTAAGAAGAGAGAAGTAGCCTTAGATAGCTTTGAGCATATCTACCTAACTGTCTCGATAGAAGCCGCCAATCCAAGTAAAAAAAATCCTGGGTTGGTTGGGAAAAAAACTGACAGCAAAACCAGACACAAGAAAGGAATCCTGAGATAAAGCGCTGCTTTGGGAATGGCCCGGAAAGTGGCGTCAACCAGAATAGCCTTAAAATTGGGCCATTGCCTAGAGACAAGGGTTATAGCCTCTGGAAAATGTGAGGTGGTAAAGCTCATGCGTGTCATCAGTAATTTTGCGGAAACTTTAAAATTAACGCGGCAAAAAATAGCGCTTTTGGCGGTGAGTTTGCTGATAGCGATACCGGCATGTCTAACAAGCGCCGTCCCGCCAGCCGCAGCGACTCCAGTTCAAGAAGGTCAGGCGATTTTCCAACAGTCCTGCGCCTCCTGTCACACCGCCGATGGAAGCGGCGCAGCCTTCGGGCCCGACCTGAAAGGCGTCACAGATAAACGAGATCCCGACTGGCTGGTGCGCTGGATATCCGCACCGGACGAGATGATCTCCCAAGGTGCCCCGATTGCCAGCGAATTACTTCAGCAATACAGCGGCGTTCCCATGCCGGATATGGGATTGCAGAACCCTCAAATAGAGGCAGTCCTGGCTTATTTAGCAACCCAAAACGGCTCGCAAACCGCACCGGCGCTGTCTGAACCGGCAGAAGCGCCAGCCACTGCGCCCCAAAAAGGCAACCCTCAAATTGGCAAGCAATTATTCACCGGCACCCTCGCCTTCCACAACAGCGCCCCCGCCTGCATGTCTTGCCACAGCGTCAATACCGTCGGCGCTCTCAAAGGCGGAACCCTCGGTCCCGACCTCACTCACCTCTTCGGGCGCTATGGCGCTACCGGTCTTTCTAGCGTTCTCCAAACCCTGCCCTTCCCCACCATGCAGGGCATTTACCAAAACAAACCCCTCACCGAAGAAGAACAAGCCAATTTACTGGCCTTTTTCGAGTCAGCTAACAGTGCGGAATTCCCAGTCGCGCCTACAGAGGAATCAAAAGTTCCCACAATCCAAAATCTCCTCACCCCCAGTTGGGCATTCGCACTCATCGGGTTAGGTGGATTCCTGCTGCTCGTGCTGCTGAGCAATTTCACCTGGCGCGACCGGTTCCAAGGCGTGCGCCAGCGTCTGGTGGGCGAGAAGCAATAATTGACTCGCCTTCTGTCAGAAGTGGTGATTTTTATTAACCGCAGAGACGCAGAGGACGCTGAGAGAGGAGAGAAGGTCAGCTTTTTATCTCGCTGCCGTTCTTGGCTCGTGAATGCAATCCGAGAAGCTCCGCCTCCCCTCGCATAAAACATCAATCCAAAATCAAAAATCCAAAATCCAAAATCGATATGAGCTGGATTAAAGACATTATAAACCCGGAACTTCGCCAGTGGGAATAGTTCTACCGCAATCGCTGGCAGCACGACAAAATTGTCCGCAGCACTCACGGCGTAAACTGCACTACAAGGCTGCTCATGGGACATTTACGTCAAAGACGGCATCGTCACCTGGGAGATGCAAAAAACCGACTATCCTTGCTTACAAAACGGCTTGCCTCCCTGCGAACCGCGCGGCTGCCAGCGGGGGATCAGCTACTCCTGGTATATCTACAGCCCCATTCGGGTAAAATACCCGTACATGCGCGGCACATTAATGGATTTGTGGTGAGAACCAAAAAAACAGCACAGGGATTCTCTTGCCGATCGGGCTTCTATATTGCAGGACGCTCGCCAGCGCCCCAAGTACCAGCAAAATCGGGGCAAAGGTGGGGGTGCGTCCCGCTTTCACAAATATACCCGCCTGCTGTAATCAGCAACCGCAGGAGGTTGCCCCCACACACTCTAGTGTGGTAAATATATACATAAGAATATCTGGGTGGCGGTCACGGATGGGGTATAGAAATCTCCCTCACTCCTATAGGTGAGAATGAATCCCGGAAACGGGATTGAAATTCGATGGGAGCCAACCTCAACATGACCCGCACCCCGGATGTCCACTTTGTGGCGGAGGCGCGTCACCCCGGCTCTAAATTTGTGGTCTTCTCCCCCGACTTCAGCCAGGTTGCCAAATACGGCGACTGGTGGATTCCCGTCAATGCCGGTCAGGATGGCGCTTTCTGGATGGCGGTCAACCACGTCATCCTCAAGGAATTCCACGTCGAGCGCCCCGTGCCCTATTTCCTGGACTACCTGAAGCGCTACAGCGACGCGCCTTTTTTGGTGGCGCTGGAACACGACAGTGGCGAATACCGCCCCGGGCGCATGGTGCGGGCGAGCCAGCTGGTGGAGTACCGGCAGGTGGAAAACGGCGACTGGAAGTACCTCGTCTTCGACAAAAACACCCACCGCCCCCGCATGCCTCAAGGAAGTGTGGGTTTCCGCTGGCAATCCCAGAAGGGACAGTGGAATCTGGAAATGAAAGACGGGCTGGATGGGGCAGAAATTGAGCCGCTGCTGACATTCTTGGCCAGTAACGACGGCTCGCTGCCGGTCAGCTTTACCGATTTTGCCGGCGAGAGGGTGTTTAAGCGGGGTGTCCCGGTTAAGTACCTGGAAACCGAAACTGGCCAAAAGCTGCCGGTGGTAACAATTTACGACCTGCTAGATTACCGTTTGGCGTGAGTCGCGGCTTGGATGGGGAGTGCCCAGGGGATTGCGACGATCAGGACACCCCCTACACGCCGGCGTGGCAAGAAAAATACACCGGCATTGACCGCAAGACGGTGCTGCAGTTCGCCCGCGAGTGGGCTTCCACCGCGCTCGCGGGCGAACAGGTCAGTGCAGCGTGATTATCGGTGCCGGCATCAACCACTGGTATCACAACAACTTAATTTACCGGGCTGCTATTGTCGGGTTAATGCTGTGCGGCTGTATCGGGCGCAACGGCGGCGGGCTCAACCACTATGTCGGTCAGGAAAAACTCGCGCCTGTCGCACCTTGGGGCACTCTGGCTTTTGCCCTGGACTGGGTGAAACCGCCCCGCCTCCAAAATGCCCCCTCCTTCCACTATGTCCACAGCGACCAGTGGCGCTATGACGAGAATCTCATCGAGGCGCAACTCGGCTTCCACCAAACCCAAGGGCACACGATGGACTTGCAGGTACGGGGAGCATGGGCTGGCTGCCTTTTTACCCGCAGTTCAACCGCAACTCCCTGGAACTGGTGCGGGAAGCGCAAGCCGCTGGGGCAAAGACGGATGAGGACATTCGCCGGTGGACTGTCGAGCAACTGCGCTCTGGAAAGCTGCAATTCTCCGTGCAAGATCCGGATGCGCCGGAAAATTGGCCGCGACTGTGGCTGATCTGGCGGGGGAACGCCCTGATGTCCAGCGCTAAGGGGCACGAGTTTTTCCTCAAGCACTATCTGGGGACTCACACCAACGCCATCGCCGAGGAAATCACGGGCGAGGACATTCACGAAGCCGTCTGGCGCGAACAAGCCCCCGAAGGCAAGCTGGATCTGGTGGTGAACATCAACTTCCGCATGGACACTACCGCCCTCTACTCCGATATTGTCCTGCCCACGGCTACCTGGTACGAGAAGAACGACCTCAAAAGCACGGACATGCACTCTTATATCCACCCGCTGACTGCAGCGGTTCCTCCCTGCTGGGAGTCTAAGAGTGACTGGGACATCTTCAAGTCCATTGCGAAGAAAGTTAGCGAGCTGGCTAAAGTTCACCTTACCCAGCCGGTGCGGGATTTGGTCGCGGTGCCTTTGCAGCACGACACCCCCGCCGAAATCGCCCAACCGTCGGTAAAAGACTGGGCCAAAGGGGAGTGCGAGCCAATTCCCGGCAAGACGATGCCTAACGAAAGCGGTGGTGGAGCGGGATTATGCCAATTTGTACAGCCGCTTTATTTCCTTCGGGCCGGTGGCCAAACGGGATGGGATTGGCGCTCACGGACTCAGCTGGCCAATTGAGGACTTGTACGAGGAACTGCTGGAAACCCACCCGACGGTGCAGTGGGATGGCCAGAAATACCCGTCGGTGGATGATGCCGTCCAAGCTGCCAACGTGATTTTGCACCTGGCACCGGAAACGAATGGGGAAGTGGCTTACCGCGCCTTCCAAGCCGAGGAGAAAAAAGTTGGCTTGCCGCTAGTGGATCTGGCCGAGAAGACGCGCGGCGTGCGCTACCAGTTCAGCGACATCGTGCAGCAACCCCGCCGGCTGCTGACCAGCCCTTGCTGGACGGGTTTGACGAATGACGGGCGTCCCTATTCTGCCTACTGTCTGAATGTGGAGCGGCTGGTGCCCTGGCGCACTCTCACGGGCCGGCAGCACTTTTACTTAGACCACGAAGGGTATATCGCTTTTGGGGAAAACCTGCCCACCTACAAGCCAAAACCGGACGTGCGCATTTGCGGCGATTTGGTTAAGAGCGGCGCTGACGGCAAATCTATCGTCCTCAACTACCTGACGCCTCACGGCAAGTGGCACATCCACTCGATGTATTCGGAAAATCACAGGATGCTCACTTTGTCAAGGGGTATTGAGCCGTTCTGGATTAATGACAGGGATGCGGAATCTATCGGGATTGTGGATAACGACTGGGTGGAAATCTACAACGACAATGGCGTGGTGGTACTCGGTGGGTGGTGAGTGCGCGGATTCCCCGAGGGGTGTGCGTTATCTATCACGTTATGGAGCGCACGATGTCCATCCCCAAGTCGCCGCTGCGGGGGAACTGGCGAGCAGGCGGAACAGCCTGACGCGCATCCGCGATCGGCGCCGGTGCTGATGATGGGCGGTTACGGGCAATTTAGCTACGGCTTCAATTACTGGGGTCCGACTGGCGTTAACCGCGATACTTTCGTTCGGGTGCGCAAGCTGGAAGGCGAACCGAAGTTTTAACAGTGGGCCCAGGGCATGGGGAATGAAGCACTGGACATTTCCCACGCCCCATGCCCAATGCCCCGTTACTGATAAAAAAAACAAAGGAGCAGGAAAAGTTATGAATATCCGCGCCCAAGTCTCAATGATGTTCCACTTGGATAAGTGCATTGGCTGCCACACTTGCAGCGTTGCCTGCAAAAATATTTGGACTGACCGGCAGGGCACTGAATATATGTGGTGGAACAATGTGGAAACTAAACCGGGCACCGGCTACCCCACCCAGTGGGAAAACCAAGATGAGTACAAAGGGGGCTGGGAAAAAGAAGGGGACGATATCCACTTGCGGGCTACCAGTAAAGCAAAGGGATTAGCCAATATTTTTCACCAGCCGCACCTGCCGACGATTGATGATTATTACGAGCCGTGGACTTATAAATACGGCGATTTGATTGACGCACCGGCAGGAGATGACCAGCCGACAGCTCGCCCGGTTTCTCTGATTACCGGCGACGACATCGACATCAAGGCCGGCCCGAACTGGGATGACGACCTCAGCGGCTCTCCCATTTATGCGGCGAATGACCCAAATTTAGACGCGCTCTCGACCGCTGAGCGGGAGACGCTGTTTGAAATAGAGCGCTTGGTGTTTTTCTACTTGCCCCGGATATGCAACCACTGCGCGAATCCTTCCTGCGTGGCGGCTTGCCCAACGGGAGCCCTGTACAAGCGCGGGGAAGATGGGATTGTGCTGGTGAACCAAAATGTCTGCAGGGGCTGGCGCTACTGCGTTTCGGCTTGCCCGTACAAGAAGGTTTATTACAACTGGAAGTCTGGGAAATCTGAAAAGTGTATTTTGTGCTTCCCGCGCCTGGAATCCCGTGTGTTTCCCCTACCCCGGCTATCACCTGTTTGGGGAAAGCTACAAACGCGGCGAGTTTCTGGCAAAACTTAAGCAAAAGTACCGGGCGCGGGGCTTTACGGAAGAAAGTAGCGAACTGGCAGATCACCTGACGGTCTTGCTGCGGTTTATTGCAAGTCTACCTCCGGAAGACATTCTGGCGCAAGAGCTGGTTGAAGATTGTTTAGTGCCGGCACTGCACAAGATGAATGAAGGGTTTAAGGAGGGAAATCCCTACGCTCAGGTACTTGAGGCACTGCTGGGGGTTCTGGAGGAAATGGCCCAAACTTCACCAGTCTAATTTTAATGAACCGCCAAGACGCCAAGGACGCCAAGGAATAGAAAGAGAGAGTGGCTGAGTAAGTTATGAGGGGGGATGAACCGGAAATGATGGAAAAAGTGTTTAATTTTTTTTTTCAGGCGGGTTCATCGCCTGTGTGCAAGCCTTTGGGGCATTGTTGGTGGAGGTATTGCTATGACACTTAATGAATTTCTGTTTGCGGTTTTTCCTTATGTAGCTATTGTTATCGCTTTGGTGGTGACGCCTCTGCGCTACTTCACGAACCGCTTTTCTTATTCGAGTCTTTCTTCCCAGTTCCTGGAAAACCGGCAACTGTTTTGGGGGTCGGTGTCTTGGCACTATGGGGTTTTGCTGATTCTGGCGGGTCACTTGGTTGGCTTGCTCATCCCCCGCTCGGTTTTAGCCTGGAATGGGGTGCCTTGGCGGCTTTATGTGACAGAATGCACCGGCTTGGCTTTGGGTTTCCTGACGCTCTGGGGGATCGTTATGCTGATTGTCCGCCGCGCTACCCAAGCTCGCATCCGCGCTGTCACGTCGTTTATGGACGTGCTGCTGCTGCTGGCGCTGCTGGTTCAAGTTGTTGCCGGTGTGTGGACTGCTCTTTTCTACCGCTGGGGTTCTTCTTGGTATGCCGGCGCTGCTGCGCCTTATCTGCGGTCACTTTTTACGCTCAATCCCGATATTTCTCTGGTTGCTAATTTGCCGGTGATGGTGAAAATTCACATTGCGGGAGCTTTTTTCCTGGTGGCGCTGCTGCCGTTTACCCGCTTGGTGCACTTCCTGGCGGTGCCGGTGCAGTACCTGTGGCGTCCTCCGCAAGTCGTGGTTTGGAACCAGAGCGTGCCTGCAGCTCAAGGAACACATTCTGAAGCGAAAAAAGGAGCGGTTGCGTCATGAATACTGCAATCAAGCCGGAAGCTAATAAGAGTCTGTTGCTGGCTACCGTTGCCTTTGCTATTGCCTTTGCGAACTGGGGGCTGATAGCGGGTTTGGCTCCTTTATGGAGGAAGGAATTGGGGGTATCCCTCACCCAAGCCAGCGTGGCAATTGCTATTCCCGTGCTGCTGGGTTCCCTGGGGCGGATACCGATGGGGATACTGACGGATCGTTTCGGCGGGCGCTTGATGTTCAGTATCTTGCTGAGTTTTGGCATCATCCCCACCGTGGCGCTGGCGATTGACCACTCGTATATTAACCTGCTGTTCTGGGGCTTCTGGCTGGGAGTGGCGGGGACATCCTTCGCGATTGGTGTTGCCTTTGTCTCTCGCTGGTTCCCGCCAGAAAAGCAGGGAACGGCTTTGGGTATTTACGGTGCTGGGAATATCGGGCAGTCGGTGGCGGTGTTTTTCGGGCCGGTTTTGGCTAAGTCGATAGGAATTACCGCCACGTTTGTCATTTTTGGTGCGGTTTCTCTGGCTTGGGGCGGGGTGTTCGCATTTTGGGCTCGCAATGCTGAAACTAAGGCGAAACCGAGAACCTTTCAAGAAAATATCACGGTGCTGCGCACAGAGAAGCTGTCTTGGGTGCTGAGTTTGTTCTACGCGCTCACTTTTGGCGGGTTTGTGGCGCTGAGCATCTATTTGCCAACTCTGTTGAAGGAGATGTTCGAGCTGACGCCAGAGGATGCCGGTGCTCGCACTGCCCTGTTTGTGCTGCTGGCTACTGCGTGCAGACCTTTGGGAGGCTGGCTGGCTGACCGCATGGGCGGACAGCAACTTCTTGTTTATGTCTTCGGCGGTCTGTTTTTGATGGGCTGGCTGATGGCTGTTCCTTCTCTGATTCCGTTTACTGCCGGTGTGTTGGGATGTGCCATCCTGCTCGGTTTGGGCAATGGCGGCGTGTTCAAGCTCGTACCGCAGTATTTTCCGCAGCAGACGGGGACAGTCACCGGCTTGGTGGGGGCTGCCGGCGGGCTGGGCGGTTTCTTCCCGCCTATTGAGTTGGGAATTCTCAAGGATTTCACCGGCAGCTACGCTTTGGGATTCGTTATTTTCAGCCTGTTTGCCCTGACTTGTGGCTTGGTTCTCAGGAGAACTTTCCTGCACACGCCCGCGCCATCCCATCACCGGCACATTCATTAGGTTGGTGGGGAGGAGCGGGATTTAGGTATTGAACCGCCATAGACGCGAAGCGCGGCTTCCCGCAGTGCAGAGCGCCAAGACGCCAAGGAAGAAGAGGGCGAGAGGGGGGAGGATTTGGCTTCTTGTTTATGGCTTCTTGCTCTTTTCTTCTGGGTTACTTAGGCAGAATGGGGAGGGTGCCGGCGGATATTAAGGAGTTAATGGCTATGTCTAGTAAAATTGAGCAATTAACAGAGTTGTTAAAGCGGCTGAATTCAGGAGAAGAGCCGGCTCGCGTCCGGGAGGAGGCGCGGGATTTTTTGGCGACTGTTGGCCCGGAGGAGCTGTCTTTTGCTGAGCAGCAACTGGTAGATGCCGGTTTAGCTCCGGAAGATTTGCGCAATCTTTGCGCTGCCCACATTGAAGTGCTGGGCGATAGGGTGAGTCGCATGAAAGCGAGTCTGCCTGCCGGTCATGTGATTCACACGATGATTCAGGAGCATGAGAGGATTTTGGGTTTTCTGGATGAGTTGGAAACTCTGAATCAAACTGTTCAGCAAGAAGAGTGTGCCGTTTCGGCAGATTTTGAGCGGTTAGAGGGCATTGCCGCACACTTGCTGGGAGCGGAACCCCACCACCAGAGGGAAGAACAGGTGCTGTTTGCAGAGTTGGAAAAGCGGGGGCTTTTTGGCCCGCCCCGGGTAATGCGGATGGAACATGAGGAATTGAGAGGGCGCAAACACGCACTGCAAGAACTGGCCGGTGCCGGCAAGGAAATGGAGTTTAAGGAATTTAAGAAGAAGCTGGATGCGGTTGCTAAGTTTCTCGTCCTCACGTTGCGCGACCATATTTTCAAGGAAAACAATATCCTCTATCCGGCGGCGCTGCAGGTGATTCCAGAGGCTGAAGTTTGGCAGCGGATGAAGTTGGCTTGCGACGGCATCGGCTACTGCTGTTTCACGCCACCACGATAGGAGACGCGACATGCCCTTGTCTCTACAGATTGGGGGATAGGATAATATCTCTCAGTCAGGGCAAAGGGGATTGGGCATTGGGCATTGCTAATCCCCTATGCCCAGTTTCGCTGTTGCGGTTAATCAACCGAAATTATAGCAGTTTTCAAGGGGGTGGAGTACAGGGTTTCGCCACGGGCACTGTCCCTACCGCGACCCGCACTCAACTGAAAAACGCGATAATCTTTAATTGTTAATCCTACCGCCCGGGAAGCCGGCGCAACTGCTGGGTTTCCGTCAGCACTCGCTCCTCATCTCCGTCTGATTCCCGTTTCACGTAATTGACTTTAATCTCCTCCAGCAAATCCGACACCAGAGATTGCAATTCTTCAAGAGTCCGCTCCTGTTGCAATTCTTCTCGGAGAGTTTCGCTGAAATGCTCCACCAGCCGGTCGGACAGTTTTGCAGCCACGGGATCTGCCGGCGCGTTTGCGATAGAGGTGTAGGTACTTTGGGGCACTTCCGTGAATAGCTTAGATATCTGTGCCGCTAACTGTTGAGTCAGCTGCGCCGGCAGTCCCCCCACTCCTGGCATGCGCACCAGTTGCTGGTAAACCGGCAGCTGGCTGACAGCGGTTTCAATGTTGTGACGCAACAGCGCTTCCAAATCTGGCTGAATTTCCGGCAGGACTTTGCAGATAGTCACTTGCAGCAGGCGTTTGGCAATAGCCTCCACCTCATTCGTCTGATTCAGATCGATGTAGCGCTGGGACATCGCGTCGAACAGGGAGCGAGCCGCATCGCCTTTTTCAACGGCACTCTGCATCTGGTCGATTACTTGAACGACCACCACTTCCGTCAGTTCCTCCGCAAAACTCGCCAAAAAAACCCGGCTGACTTGCGCCCGCGCCGGCTCCATATCCGGGAGTTTAGCCCGGTTCAGACGAATCCCCACCGGAATCACCCGCAGCCACTGCCAAAAAGGCAGCAGCAGGAAGACGTCATACCAGCGCCACAGCACCGCATCTGGAAACCATTTTATCCCCTCATGCCGGCGCTGAATCACCCAGGTGCGGGCGAGAAATTCTGCCAAAAACAGTCCGATAAACCAGCGGTCAATTGTCCAAAAGTCCTCAATGAACTCCCCATTTTCCCCGATGTGTCGATAGTAGTTTACCGCAAGCATTGGCTTAATATCGCGCTCGTAAAAAGCCAGTTCATTCTGCCAGCCCGCTCGGACTAAATGGTCTTGACTCCAGAAGTTTTGGAATGCTTCCCTCGAAGAAGCGTCCTCAGTTCCAAAAATATGCCGGCGCATCCGATTTTTAATTCTTTCCAGGCTGCCGGTCTTATTCGCTACCTGAAACGGGTTGTCCTCAATCATTTCCACGCTCAGTTTCCGCAGTTCCTGCAGCACTTCTTCCGATTGAGGGGACTGCACACCCGTCTGAGCCACTTGCTCTCTCAGCTTTTCCACCGTGGCCATATACTTCTGGGTGTCTCGGTGGGGCTCAATGCCCTTAATGGGGTCATAAACTTGGGTTAAGTTCCCGATATGGCGGAAGTAGAAATCCCGCCCGGTTACATAGCTCAAGTCAAACAGCACCAAACCCAAGTTGGCTAAGGCCAATAAGGCCATCGCTCTTTCAAACCAGAGGCTCCACGAAGAGCCATTACTAGGAGTTTTTTTTCGAGATTGCATCCCTATTTTAGGATAAATTTATACCAGTCTTCATTAAATATTAAAATTTAAAAAATTTCAAGAAGTGTGAGTCTTCAAAATTTAATTTTTAGTTAAAAATTTCGCGGCCCGCTGTATAATCAAGGGATTGTCCCCGGCTCCCCCTTTCCGGAAGCCCCCGGACTCCCCGGCTTACCTGCCCGAAATTTTCAAATGTCTGGTTCCTGAAAATCTTCCGAGCCAGCCGGCTTTTGAGAGATGCCGGTGGCCTGCTTGCGAGGCACCTCACGGTAGGTGTCAGCGCTAGAGAACTCTGGGGAGGGAAAACCGTCCCCAAACTCCAAGGGCTGTTTTTGAGCGGCGGAGAAACGCCCTGCTGACCGGCGAGTGGCTTCCGAAGTGGCCCGAGGGCGAGTCAAGGTTTTCCAAGCAGCTTTGATGCCGGTGAAGACACTCCGCGTAGTGACTTGCACTTTTTTGGCTTGCTGCTTGGCGCTGTCAATACTGCGATCCACCTGCTGAACAACCTGACCGGCACTGCTGACTCCTTGGCTGACATCATCCGTCAGCTCAGTTATTTCCAAGCCGGTGAGCCGGATAGCTTCCAAAGTGGGCGGCAGTTCGCGCCTGAGGGTGTCAGCTAACTTTTCCACGCTGCGAGCAGCCCGCGCTAACTCCTGCAAGGCCGGCAGTGCCGCCACCAAAACAGCAGTTAGACTGACTGCGACCAGTAGAATTGACAGTCCTAGCCAAAAAAGGGGGTCAATCACAGAATTCTGTCTAAAGTATGCGTTAGGGTTGGCGCTAGTTTTCCGTTGGCGTCGCCTCTCCAACTGCCTCGGGCAGCAGATTGCCGTCAGAATCGTACTTGGCAGAGCGCAATTGAGAATCAGAAGCAGCTCCAGAGTTGAGTGTCTTGCGCTCTCGCAAAGAAGCCTCCAATCCAGCTGCCATCGCCTCCCGGAGTCGGTCGAGGGTTTCATCCCAGTTGCGCAGCGCAGCTTCTGAGAGGCGATCCGCTTGCAACTGCACGCTGGTCGATAGGTCTTCTGCCAATTCCGGGAGGGCGTCAGCGGACTTCTTCAGGATCTTGCGCGTTTCCCGCCCGGTACGGGGGGCGAACAGCAAGCCGGTTATTGTGCCAATGGCGGTCCCTAGCAGCATGCCGCCAATAAATAATCCTGAGCGGTTATTTGACATGGTTGGATTTCTCTCCTTAAACCCATTTTGACACTCTCACCGCCAATTCTACGACTGTGGCAGGAGATTGCTCATTCAACCCCTGCCTTACCGACTGCTGCTTCCCACAGCGCAAGGGAGGGCAGACTAAGGGCCGGCATCACCGCACCGGCTTTTGAAGCTTTCTCACTGCGAGAGTGTGCCGCGCTCCCTTGACCGCGAGCGCCTAGCCTTTTGCCCGAACCTCAAAAGCTGCAACACTTGCTCAGCTTGCTGGAGTTGAGCTTCCAGCTGCCTGTATTGCTGTCGCAGCTGACGAGTGCCCTGCTGTCCCTTAGCAATCGCATTCGGTCCCCGGCGCAGCACAGCACCTGTGCGGCGCTCAACTATAATCAGCGTGTCCGCTACCTTGGCCAGCACCCGCCGGATTTTCCAAAGTTGCCAAGCCATGTAAAAGCACAACAGCGCTATCAGCGCATTCAGGACTAAAACCGCCGTCAGCATTTTTAACCCTCTCCGTCCTAATCCCCAGAACTCCTGTTCCAGGGCCCATTCTACTCAGGCTGAACCTGACGCTGATCGTAGCAGCAGATTTCAGCCTTTGGCCATTGAGAAGGTATGCCCCCAGACTTATCTTGGGGGTGATTTTGACTTTATCGAATACCTGAAACCAGATTTGAACTGCTGGTTTCAGCAGTCACCGCCTCTGCAAAGACTGTGCGGGAAAGGTAATTCTCCTTTCTGTCCCCTCGTTCCCAGGCTCTGCCTGGGAACGGGTCTGTGGGGGATCTGCCTCCTTTCAAAGGACAAGCAGATTAATAAAAGCCTAACGGGACTTGGACAAAAACTGAGTCAAAAATGGCTTCTAACCCAGACAGAAAAAGCATTTCACCTTGAACAGCATCAATCGGGCATGCCGATGATAGTTTCAGCTCTTTTTAGGTCATTGACATCTTTCTCTTACCCAGACTGGTTTTCAGCCACAATAGGTGCGAGAAAATGTCTGAGTCCCACTAACAGCTTATTCTTCTACAGTCAAATCTGTCGATTTGCTTCCTGTCGCCCCCTACTTGAACTCTTCTGGTTTGCTTTCCGAAAGGGTTTATAAATAAAAAGTGAAGGAGACCGAAACCGGTTTTCTTGGGTTTGGGGGCCATTATCTATCATTTTTCTCACCAAAAGAAACCCGGTTTCTCATCCCATGCAGACCTTAACAATTAGTTTACAAACCCGATTTCAGAACTCAGGGACTTGCATTTTACAGAGATTGCTGCCGGCTGCTTGTAAATTAATAGGGGGCTATTCCCAACCATTCGGCCCACGTCCCTGGCATCTACACCGTTCTTTAACGCCAAAGTAATGAAGGTATGGCGAGTGTGGTATTGGGGGCGGTACTCAATCGGCAGCCCCTCTAGGACTTTTTTCCAGGCGCAAGTTCCCAGAGATAATGTCCAACTCAATTTCTCTAGCCTTGGCTTCTGCTGCTTTCCTGTTGAGTCCGGTATCTGCCAGCCCCAGCGTTATATATTTCTGCTCACCTGCGAATAATTGACTGGGCAACCGCAACCGCAATCGCCCCTGGACGCTTTCAACCCCGATTGTCCCCTTGGATGCTTCTTGTTTGCTTTCCATCTGACTGGTGAAATCATCTGCCTTCCCTCCATCGCAGTCATTTCACATAGGACTTACGCAGAAACCGGGTTTCTCAACCAGAAGTCAAGACTATCAGCCCTCGTTCCAGAACCAGAAACCCGGTTTCTTTCATAGTTGTGCGTAAGTCCCGTCACAGTAAAAATGGAGCACCGGCGGCCTAAATTGACGCAAAAAGCCCAGAGCGCTGTATAATCCGCTCTGGGCTTGGGTTTTAGAGATGCCAGGAACCAGATTTGAACTGGTGGCAAACGGATTTTCAGTCCGTCGCTCTACCAACTGAGCTATCCCGGCGGGCTCTCTTTCCACTCTTTAATAGTAACAAACGTCACCGGCATTTGGCAAGTACCTGAGAAAAAATTTTTTTTCCTTTTTCTCCCCCACTTGGCCATCACACCGGCTTTAAGCGCGTCACTTTCAGCTTAAACGTACCTACACCGGTTTCGCCAAAGGCTCGCACCCGGATAATATAAGTTCCCGTCTTAGCGATCCGGGCAAACAGCAGCGAATTGGTGCTGCCGTCGGGCCCGTCATCGTTTTCCGCTACCGTTGAGCCATCTTCGGCGAGCAGAGAGACAATGGCGTCAAAGCTTTCCGAGGACAGGTCAATCGCCACCTGATCCCCTTCCGTCATATTCATCGTGTAGTCTCTGGCAAACCCACCCTGCCCTGTGGGGATATCCTTCTCTGTAAGCCTGTCCGAAACCTCTTTATTCGGCTCCAAAAGGCTCGGATCGTACAACTTGTCTGGGCACATTTGGGCAAAAGCACCGGCAGCACTCATGCAGGTGAAGATTAACGTGGCAGGAACGAGCAGTGCTAAGCGAGAGTGCGAGGCAAAACAACGAGTCATGGAATCCGAGGGGGAGAGGGGGAGACGCGGAAAGGGCGCGGGTTTACGAATTAACAATTAACAATTAACAATTCCCGCTAGTCGTTACCCTTTTAGAAATAGCACAAAATAAACTATTCTGGGCAGAGGGCCAGTGCCACGGCTTGCTGGAGCGACGGGGTACAGGCTCTTTTCGCCAAAACAATTTCAGCACAGTCAGGGAAAGATGTTGTGGTTGACGCAGGTGAAAGTAACAGGTTAAAGCGGTTGCCGGCTCTAGGGCTGATTTGGCTGACCGGCGCAATCGCCGACCGGCTGTGGTTTGCCCTCGACCGGTCAGTGCCAGCCTGGGATCAGGCGGAGTATTTAACCGGCAGCCTCACCTACTGGCAGGCTTTGCAGCATCCCCTGCTCCTCTCCGGCGAGTGGTGGGCGAGTTTTTGGGCGCTCTCCTCCAAGGTGCCTCCCCTGACCTACATAATAACAGCGGCTTTCTTCAATCTCTTCGGAGCAGGCCCAGATCCAGCCACTCTAGTCAACCTCCTATTCTCCGCCATTCTGCTGGTAGCGGTGTGCGGTTTGGGCGCAAAGCTGTTCAACCGGCAAGTGGGGCTTTGGGCTGCCGGTCTGTGCTTGCTGTTTCCAGGACTCTATCTGGTTCGCCTGGATTTTCTCCTGGACTATCCCCTGACAGCAGTTGTGGCGCTGAGTTTCTGTTGCCTGACGGTTTGGAGGGATGTTGGAGGTGCACTTACACCCTGGGCGCAGAGACGAGGATGGTTGTGGGCTTCAGGGTTTGGGGTTTGTTTCGGGCTGGCAATGCTTGTCAAGCAGACGGCGCTGTTTTTTTTGCTGGTGCCGGTGCTGTGGGTGGGGGTTGGGAATCTCTGGCAAAGGCGGTGGGGGCGTGTGGCTCAGCTGGCTTGGTCTTTGTTGCTATCGCTGCTGGTGTGTGGCCCTTGGTATCGCACGAATTGGCTGCTGATTCTCACCGGTGGCAAGCGAGCGACGGTGGATGCGGCGATCGCCGAAGGCGACCCACCCCTCCACACTCTCGACGCCTGGACATTTTACTGGAAAGACCTCCCTTATGCGGTTTCTTGGCCCCTGTTGCTGGTGCCGGTGGTGGGGTTGCTTCTCTACTGGTTTGCGAGAGCCAAACAAGAGAAGGAAAAGTCAGGACTGAGATGGCTTGCTGTGTTCTTGGTGGGGGCTTATCTGTTTTGTTCGCTCAATATCAATAAAGATTCCCGCTATGTCTTGCCCTATCTGCCGGCTGTCTCGCTGTTTTTGGCTTATGGCCTTACCTACTATCCCCGGCGGTGGGGCAAATATGTCCGCTGGGGCACAGCCGGCACAGCTTTCTTGTTGGTGTTCCTCAATCTCTGGCCGGTGGGAGGTATTTTTGCCAACCGCCTGACGCAATTCTTCAGCCCCCGCGGCCAACATCACGCTTACCTGGGTTCTGAATGGCCCCACCGGCAGGTTATTGCTGAAATTATCCAGACACAACCCTACCTCGACTCCACCGCAGGCGTGCTTCCATCCACCCCAACCATTAACCAGCACAACATAAACCACTACGGTGCCCTAGCCAATTTCCAAGTTTACGGGCGTCAGGTGGGCGTCAATTTAAAGCAAGTCCCTCAGGATGTGCGCTCCATTTCCTGGTTCCTCACCAAAACCGGCGATCAAGGTTCCGTCCCCAAAGAAGCTCAAACCGCTACCGTCTCTGCTGTCGAGGGAGGTTCCGACTTCCAGCTGCAAAAAACCTGGCCCTTACCGGATGGCAGCACCCTCAAACTCTACCGCCGCAAAGTGCCGCCGGTGGAGGTGCTGCCAAACCATCCCCAAATCCCCAAATCCCGGCCATCCCCAACCGCCATCCAGCTAGAGCGCGTCACGGTGCCAAAGCAGACACCCCCTGGCGTGCCGGTGCCGGTGACTTACGAGTGGTCTGGCCCTTGGCAGCAGCTGCAAGAGGGTTTGGTGCTGCTCACCTGGCGCGACACCACAGGCAAGCACCGCTGGCTGCACGATCGGGCCATCGGTATGGGAACCTTGCATCGCGGAGGACTGCAGGCTAACCAGTCTGCTAGGGTGATTGAGCGCATGGCTATGCTCCCCCCTGCTGATCTGCCCGCCGGCACCTACACCCTGGAAGCAACCTACCTGAACCGGCACACCGGCTTTTCCTACCCCATCTCCGTGCCGGCGGTGACGTTGAAGATTGCCCCCGCTGCGCCGGCAACACCCGCTCCCGAACTGGATTTGCTCACCCAGCTGCGGACTTTGGCTGCTGCTTTGCCCAACGGTCCGGGCGCTCTCCCGCCTGTGTTTGAGGAAGTTGCCCGCATTAACCAGTACGATCCGATTCAGGACTACACCGCTCAGACTGAGCGGGCGCTGCACTTCCGCCTGCGCCAAGAACCGCAAAATCTCCAGTGGGCTTACTCTCTGGCCCTGGCCAGGGTGCTGCAGCGCGACGCTCGTGGCGCGATAAGGGCGCTGACGCGAGTGGTTCAGCTCGACTCCCAGAATCCTTACGCCCACGCCTATCTCGCTTTTGTCTACCTGTACGATTTGAACCCCAAGGCGGCTGAGGCGGCTTTGAAGCCGGCGCTCACTCTCAAACCTAATCAACCGGAAATTAAAGCACTTGATGCCGCCGCCGCGCTGATGCAAGGCAACCTTATTAAAGCTTTTCAGCAGTTAAAGTCAGCTAAAATTATATAAATTACGTTTAAAACGCTTACAAAATTCCGGGGCGGGGGCGGGTTTATCAATATCCTCGGCTTCCCAAAGACATTCCTCGTGAACCCGCCCCTACTCAGTCAGGAGGGGTGGCGCACTACTGCAAACATCAAGTGCGCTGCAGCCCTCGGAGGGGGCACAATAGATGCAGAAGCTCAATTCCCCCCGCCGGTGCCGGGAGAAACTAATTAAACATAACATTCGCTATTTTGAAAGGGTTATCAGTGATAGACCTCTATCAGCTAAAGGTATTTACAGCATTGCGAATTGTAACAATTATATTAATCTTTATGTAGACTCATCGAAACTTTGTTGGCCTCTTCAAGGCGCACCCCCGCACACGCTCTCTTCTCGGTGCCGCCGGTTGGGCCAAAACGAAAAAGTGACTCTATCGGGGGCGGGCCAACTTTGACCGGAGATTGACCGGCTCAATTCCCCCCGGCGGAGTCAGTTGAAACTAATTAAGCAGAAAAATCGCAATTTTGAAAGGCTCTGCTGTGATAGACCTCAATCAGGTAGAAGCGTTGACGGTATTGCAAAATGTAACAATTATATTAATCTTTATGTAGACTCATCGAAACCCAGTTTGGGGGATAATGCCTGCTTTCTCGCGCACACCCTCTGTTGCGGGTGCCGGTGGGGCCAAAAAAACAGCATCGGGGGCGGGCCCAAGGAGGCATGTGACTGACCGGCGCAATTCCCCCCGCTGGAGTCAGTTGAAACTAATTAAGCAGAAAACTCGCAATTTTGAAAGGCTCTGCTGTGATAGACTTCAATCAGGTACAAGCGTTGACGGTATTGCAAAATGTAACAATTATATTAATCTTTATGTAGACTCATTGAAACTTTGTTTGGGGGATAATGCCTGCTTTCTCGCGCACACCCTCTGTTGCGGGTGCCGGTGTGGCCAAAAAAACAGCATCGGGGGCGGGCCCAAGGAGGCATGTGACTGACCGGCTCAATTCCCCCCGGCGGAGTCAGTTGAAACTAATTAAGCAGAAAAATCGCAATTTTGAAAGGCTCTGCTGTGATAGACCTCAATCAGGTACAAGCGTTGACGGTATTGCAAAATGTAACAATTATATTAATCTTTATGTAGACTCATCGAAACCCAGTTTGGGGGATAATGCCTGCTTTCTCGCGCACACCCTCTGTTGCGGGTGCCGGTGGGGCCAAAAAAACAGCATCGGGGGCGGGCCCAAGGAGGCATGTGACTGACCGGCTCAATTCCCCCCGGCGGAGTCAGTTGAAACTAATTAAGCAGAAAAATCGCAATTTTGAAAGGCTCTGCTGTGATAGACTTCAATCAGGTACAAGCGTTGACGGTATTGCAAAATGTAACAATTATATTAATCTTTATGTAGACTCATTGAAACTTTGTTTGGGGGAGTTCTGCCGGCTTTCTGGCGCACACCCTCTGTTGCGGGTGCCGGTGGGGCCAAAAAAACAGCATCGGGGGCGGGCCCAAGGAGGCATGTGACTGACCGGCGCAATTCCCCCCGCTGGGGTCAGTTGAAACTAATTAAGCAGAAAACTCGCAATTTTGAAAGGCTCTGCTGTGATAGACTTCAATCAGGTAGAAGCGTTGACGGTATTGCAAATTGTAACAATTATATTAATCTTTATGTAGACTCATCGAAACCCCGTTTGGGGGAGTTCTGCCGGCTTTCTCGCGCACACCCTCTGTTGCGGGTGCCGGTGGGGCCAAAAAAACAGGACGGCATCGGGGGCGGGCCCAAGGAGGCATGTGACTGACCGGCTCAATTCCCCCCGGCGGAGTCAGTTGAAACTAATTAAGCAGAAAACTCGCAATTTTGAAAGGCTCTGCTGTGATAGACTTCAATCAGGTACAAGCGTTGACGGTATTGCAAAATGTAACAATTATATTAATCTTTATGTAGACTCATCGAAACCCCGTTTGGGGGAGTTCTGCCGGCTTTCTCGCGCACACCCTCTGTTGCGGGTGCCGGTGGGGCCAAAAAAACAGGACAGCATCGGGGGCGGGCCCAAGGAGGCATGTGACTGACCGGCGCAATTCCAACTTCCAGAAGTAGGGTGCGTGACGTCAGGCGTCACGCACCTATTGGGCCTATTTCCAAAAGTGGGACGCTCTCGTCCGCGATGCCGGCTTTCTGCCGGCAAGTCAGGTGAATTAGGGTTTTCCACCTGCGCCGGCACAAAAAGTTAGGCCATCCCGCTATTCATCTTTCAGGATAGACAGGGTGATTTTCCCGGTATTGTCCTTCTCGTAGGTGTCGAAAAACAGCCCGCAAACAGTCGTCGTTTCTCCGACATCCACAATAAAAACATCATCGTATCCATTCAAGGATACCCAGGTAGATCCCACTTCCACTCCCGTGTTTTTGTTGGTGAATTTTCCACCATATACCCAGAGTATTACCCAAGGTTCCGGGTTAAACTGCTGGTTGTCTTCCCAATAGCTAAAAGCGCCCTTGTTGATTCGTATAATATAAGTACCCGGCGTTAAAGTGGTAGAATTGGCAGTTGTTTGTAGAGCCTTCATCCGGCCCTCGTCTAAGACGTAGCAATTGGTTCTGCTGTCAATGGTAAGCCTTGCCATTTATCGCTCCTCTGCTTTTAGCAATTTTACTGCGTTCAATAATGAAGTATATCGCATTCCCCTTTTTTTGTCAAGAGGTAAACAAAAATTTTTCTGGCGGGGGCGGTTTCCTAACATAAAGTGGCCCGATTAGAAAAAGTTTCAGCAGATGGGTGACGGGGCGATTCCTTTGGGAAGTTTTCAACCGGCTTATCTGGAAAACTGTGTTTTGCCGGCAGCCGTTAGTTTAGATGTATTTTGGCGAACGACACCGGCATGCGTGCCGATCTCTGCGCCCTGATGGCCTGCTGCGCTGGCCTTTCATTTCAATTGACCGCGATAGCCCACTGGGCCTTCGCTGGGAAACATTCCAGAGGTCAATTTGTGACTTTTTCCAGTTAGAGGCTTTTTTTTGCAAAACCGGCCCCTTCGGCGAAAAAAGCCTCCCCGGCAGTTCCGGGAAAACAGATAACCGCTGTTTGCGGCAGAATTTGGAGAACCCGCCCCACTCCCCGGACTTGCCGGCTCTATTACCGACCTGATACAAAACAAACGCTCAAAAATCCTTCAAAGCCTCCTTAACCTCGCCGCGAGCGGGGTAGAGCAACTGCCCGGAGAGGGCGCTGCGGTAAGCCCCCGCCGCACCGGCAGCATTTCCCAGCGCCGACAGCGCTCTCCCCTGCCAGTAATAAGCCGTAGCGGGATTAAACTCCACCAGCCCTTCTGCGCGAGAGCAGGCTTCGCCCCACCAGTACCGGCTCTGGGCGCGCTCGCCGAGATCCCGATAGCTATCCCCCAACCACACCGCCGCCGGCACCGATTGCAGATACCCCCCCGCGACTGGCAGGTGCGCCCACCCGGACTCCAGGGTTTCTACCGCCTGCCGGTGCCTCCCCGCTAGGGCCAGCACCCGACCGTGGCGGAACCAAGCGTCAGCCAGCTGGGGCTGAAGCTGTGGCGCTTGGGCAGAAACAGCGCAGCCACGCTCGATATCCCCAAGGTTTTCCACCAGGACTCGCCCCGCAGAAGCCCAAACGCTCCAGCGTTTGGGAAACTGAGCCAGCATTTCGTCTAGCAGGGGTGCTCTGGTGCTGTGGTGCGTGACGCCGGCAACTTGACTGAACCGGCTTTGCAATTCCCCCACTCTCCCGGCTGCCGGCAAGAGCTCGCAGAGGGCCCGGTAGATTTCGCCATCATATTTATATAGTGCGCAAGCCTTGAGAATCCCCTGAGCTGCCGCCTGGTTGCTGCCGGTGTGGGACAGGCAGCGGGCGCAGTAATACCAGCCGGCAGCACTGTTGGGGTGTTCCTCGGTAAACTTCAACAGCACCGCAACCCCCTTTTCCCACTCGCCCCGGCAAAGGTAGTAGAGTGACAGGACCTGGTGAGCGCTGGCGGAGTCGGGAGCCAGTTGCAGGGCGGCTCGGATGAGTTGCTTCGTCTGCTTGCCCCCCTCCCCGGCAACTAGCCCCTGGTGACAGCGATGAGTGGCCAGCCGCTCCAGGGTGCGGCAATCGCTGGGCGCTAACTCCAGCGCTCGCTCCAAACGCAGCCGCGCTTCCCGAAAGCTGCCGGCGGCCAAGAGAGGCTCGTAACTCTGGCTCAAGGCAACGACGTCATCCGGGTTGAGGGACAGCGCCGCCTCAAAAGCCCGCAGCGCTGCCGGTGGGCACTCCGCCTCCAGGCAAACCTGCCCCAGGGCGTGCCAGTGAGCCGGGTTGTCCGGTTCCAGGGATGCTGCCGACTCAAACATCGCCGCCGCCTGCTGCGGACAGCCGCGACAGACTTCAATCAATCCGCTCAGATGGTGGCCAGTCGCGGCATTGCCGCACAGGCAAGAGGCGCTCTGATAAACCTCAATCGCCTCCGCCCCTCTTCCGAGCAAGTGCAAAATTTTCCCCAGCTGCAGGCGCACCTCCACCAGTTGGGGCTGGCGCTGGATAACTTGGCGGTACTCGCTAACCGCTTCCAGCCAGCGCCCCGTCTCGCAGAGCAGATTGGCCAGTTCCAGCCGTTTCTTCCACCCAGAAGGATATCGCCCCACGTAACCGCTCAAAGTTTTCAGTTTCTGGTCCTGTCGGGTGGGTTTGCCCTCCAAGAGGAGGTGAGCGTTTATCTCCACCCCAGAAGGTTCGGCGAGCTGTACCACGCATGTGGCAGTATTTGCAGACATATAGCTGTGACCCTGAAATTGACTGACTCTGAAGTGCGTCCTGCCAGAACCGGCATTTCCAGAGATGCGCCTCCCCCCAGGGTAGCGGACAGGGTAGCGAAGCTGGCAGAATATCCGCCTGAAAAATACTCTTTCAGCTGGTTTTGCAGAATCTTTCGGGCTCGCTCCACGCGCTTGCGGGCGCTTTCGCTGGTGATAGCGAGGTGTTGGGCGATCTCTGAATAGGGCCTCTCCTGGCAGTAGCGCAACATGAAAGGATCTCGCAGTTTGGCCGGCAGGGCATCTATCGCGCGGCTTATTTGTGTCTCCCTCTCCTGAGAGAGGACTGCCGACTCCGGAGATGGGGCTGCGGGAGTGGCGCACTCGCCCTCCAGCTGGGCAATTTCTTTTAAGCTCTCAGCACCCCGCGCATCTCTGCTGCGCTCTCGATGCATGTCCATGCAGAGGTTGTGGGTGAGTTGGCTCAGCCAGGCTTTGGGATTAGCGATCTGTTCGCGGCGCTCAAGCCATTTTTCCCAAGCTTTGATAGAAGCTTGACTGAGCGCTTCTTCAGCATCTGCGGGGTTGCCTCGCATCCAACTCAAGCAGCGCCGGTAAAGATACTCTTGATGCCGCACCCATAACTGCCAAAAATCTGCGCCCTGCCCCAGAGAATGACTTCTGACTGGGGACTGCTTTCCTAACGGCCCGTTTTCTGTTTTGACCTTTTCAATGGCCCGATAGCCAATTCGCCGGTCTGCTGTCCGATCGATAAGTTTTTCTAAATCTAGCATTGAGATCCTCGCAGAGCAGTTCATTCCAAGATTCCTCAAACTCTGACCCCGACTGGCTGCAAATTTTATCTTTTCTTTGGTTTTGACCCCTTGATTTTTGTAACTTGTCGTGTTGGCAAACCCAATGTGCGCTTTACGCCCCAATCCCCCGTAAAAATAGATAGGGGGACTGATTCCCCCCTTTTTTTAGGGGGTATCGTGGAGCTGTGCCGCGTGCGAGCCAACCGAACCTAATTTTTGCCGGCTCTAATTTTTTTTACCAAACAACCCGGTGCCTGAAGCCCCCCTCATAAAATTTGTTACAAAATTTACTTTTAGCACGCCTGCCTTTTTGTTGAAAAGCTAAATCAGGTTAATAAATGTAAAGCAAACTCATAAAAGTAGGAAACTTAAACGCTACAGCAGAGTAGCGGCGCAAAGCCACCAGCAGGGGCAAACATTGGGCTTCAAGTCGAGCGTGGGGGGTGCGGGGCTGAGTTTGATTGAACCGGCTGCGATTTTGCAGGGCGTCCGGCATTTCATAAACTAATCAAACATAAAATCAACAGGTTTTAACATAGAATTGCTGTTCCAGCCGAATAATTGTGTTCCAGGACTTACGCAGCGACACTTAATGTGGTGTGGGGTGGGTTACGCTATCGCTAACCCACCCTACAGATAGAGGCTTTGCGTAAGTCCTGCGTTCATTCGACTCCTCTATGGCCTTTGATAAAAATTATATTAATCCTTATGTAGACTCATCGAATATCGCTTGGGCCTCTGGGCCAGCCGGCTGCTGGTGTGCCGGCCCTCTCTCTCATATAACAAAGTAATTAATCATAAAACTTGCTATTTTTTCAGCTTCTATAACGCCAGAAACCCCTTTAAATAAAAAGGGACAGTATATTGCAAGATGTAACAATTATATTAATCCTTATGTAGACTCATCGAAATGGTTTTTGGGGGGACACCGGCACAGTGCTGGGAGATCCTGTGCGGCGGGTGCCGGTGGGGGCAAAAAAAACGGCTGAAGCCGGTGCGGGCCTTCTTTGGGGTTGACCGGCAGCCGCTGGCGGGGTAGGTAAACGAATTAAACAGAAATGGGATAATTTTGAGAGGGTAAGCGGGGATAGACCTGAATTGGATAGAGGTACTGACGGCACAGACAATTCTGAGAATTATATTAATCCTTATGTAAACTCATCGAAAAAGTTTTTGGGTGAGGGGACACCGGCACAGTGCTGGGAGATCCTGTGCGGCGGGTGCCGGTGGGGGCAAAAAAACGGCTGAATCCGCTGCAGGCCAAATTGGGCTATTGGGCATTGGATATTGGGCATTGGGTATTGGGCATTGGGTATTGGGCATTGGGTATTGGGCATTGGGTATTGGGCATTGGGGATTGGGCAAAAGCTGTGAGTCTTACCCATGCGCCATGCCCTATGCGCCATGCGCCATGCCCTATGCCCCATGCGCCATGCCCTATTGTTAAGATGTGGGGCAAAAATTGACAATCAACTTTTTCCTTAAAAGCTCTATACTGGATATAAAATTATCATAAACTGCCATCAAAAGCTATGTCGGGACAAATCCTTGCGGGGCGCTATAAAATCGTCAAATATCTGGGAGGCGGGGGATTTGGCCAAACTTTCCTCGCGAAAGACACCCAGCTACCCGACAATCCTGTGTGCGTCGTCAAACAGCTTAAACCCCAGTATAACGATCCGTCTACCCTGCAAATTGCCAGACGGTTATTCGACACCGAAGCTAGGGTTCTCCAGAAATTGGGCGAACACGACCAAATTCCCCGACTTTTGGCTCACTTTGAGGAAAATCAAGAATTCTATCTGGTGCAGCAATTCATCGACGGCGACAGTCTGTGCGAGGAAATCCAACCGACATGCAAATGGACAGAAGAACGGACAGTTGCCTTTTTGCTGGATGTGCTGACAGCCCTCTCTTACGCCCATCAGCAAGGTGTGATCCACCGCGATATCAAACCGGCAAACTTAATCCGACGCCGCCAAGATGGGAAAATCGTCTTGATTGACTTTGGCGCAGTTAAGCAAGTCAGCACCGGCGTGGTAAATGCGCAGCAGAGTCAGACGAGTTTGACAGTTGGAATTGGCACCCCCGGATACATGCCAAGTGAGCAAGCTAAGGGCAAACCCCAGTTGAGCAGCGATGTTTATGCCCTGGGAATCACGGCAATTCAAGCACTCACCGGCATCCCCCCAGAACGATTGCCCGAAGATCCCGTAACGGGTGAAATTCTCTGGCGCAACTGGGCGCAAGTCAGTCCGAATTTGGCAACCATTTTAGATAAAATGGTGCGCTATGATTACCGCCAGCGCTACTCGTCAGCACCTCAGGCGCTGCAAGCTGTTTCCTCCCTGACAAAAGCGAATTCCCTGACGCGCCGGCAAATTGTCAAGCTAGCGGGATTTGCCGGTGGGGGATTTGTGGCGTCGGTATTCGCCCGTCAGGTTTTCACCTCTCCCCCCTCTTCCCCAATTGTTAAGGTTTCCCCCTCACCCCCACCTCTCCCACAAGCGGAAAAAGGAGTTGATACTTCTCCCACAGTTGACACTTCCCCTTCTCCCAACCAGGAAAAGGGAAGTAGCGGGGGTGAGGGCAAAACTTTGCAAACTTTTGCCTTCGACGCAATCACGGTAGACGCACAGGGGCGAGAAATCAACCGCACGCGCCGGCAAGCTGAATACTTTACCCATGACTTAGGAGGCGGGGTGATTTTAGAAATGGTGTCGATTCCGGGGGGAACTTTTATGATGGGTTCCCCGCAAACGGAGTCAATGCGAGATGACGATGAAGGTCCCCAACACCTGGTGACAGTGCAGCCCTTTTTTATGGGAAAGTACGCCGTAACTCAGGCGCAGTGGAAAGTTGTGGCAGCTTTGCCTAAGGTAAATCGCGACTTAAATCCAGATCCGTCTCGGTTCAAAGGCGCAAACAGGCCGGTGGAGAATGTATCGTGGGAGGATGCGACGGAATTTTGCGCCCGACTGTCCAAAAAAACCGGGCTCGACTACCGCTTACCCAGCGAGGCGGAATGGGAATACGCCTGTCGCGCGGGAACTACAACGCCTTTCCACTTCGGCGAGACAATTACGACTGATTTGGCTAACTACAACGGTAACTATACCTACGCTTCTGGGCCAAAAGGCAAGTACCGCCAGGAAACAACCGATGTGGGGAGTTTTCCGCCGAACGCCTTTGGTTTGTATGACATGCACGGCAATGTCTGGGAGTGGTGCGCCGATCCTTGGCACGATAATTATGCCGGTGCGCCGGTGGATGGGAGTGTTTGGAGTTCTGGCGGAAACGAAGATCGTCAAAGCCGGATGCTGCGTGGGGGTTCTTGGTACTACTACCCCAGGGATTGCCGTGCGGCTCTCCGCAACAGGAGCGAGCCGGAGTTCGGGGATGACGACGTCGGATTTCGCGCAGTCGTTTCTTTGCTCAGGACTTAGTAGCCCTTTGCCCTCTTCCCCTTTTGCCCTTTGCCCTTCTTTCCTTTTCCCTTTTCCCTCTCGCGCGAAGCGCGTCGCGATTTTTTTTTCAAAAATGGCCTGTTATCTGTTAATCTGGTAATGAGCGAACTTCCTATTATCCAAAAAACCTATGACTTGGTTAAATGGTATGTCCCGATTCTGAACCGACTCCCGCGCCAGTACAAATTTACTGTTGGCGACCGGATGATAATTGGACTTTACGAACTTTTAGAAGGTCTGATATCAGCCCGGTACGCCAGAGACAAATTAGCCCAGCTGGAAGCGCTGAACGTAAAAATAGACATCCTGCGCCACCAAACGCGCTTGCTTTTAGATTTTCACGAGATGTCAGTCGAAAGGTACGAGTACGCGGTAAAATTGCTCAACGACATCGGCACCGATTTGGGCGGCTGGATTAAACAGCAGCGCAAAAAGGAATCCCCGCGATCCGAAAACATGTCATCTGATTGAGAGAGACGCCACCCCATGAAACGATACGGGAACCTGTTCCCCCAAATTGTAGATTTTGCTAACTTGCTATCCGCCGCGCGAAAAGCGCAGCGCGGAAAACGCTTTCGCCCGAATGTCCTGGAGTTCAACTACAACCTGGAAGGAAACCTGTTGCAATTGCAGGAAGAATTGAAATCGAAAGCCTACTCTCCTGGCGCGTACAGAACTTTTGATATTTACGAACCCAAGCGGCGACTAATTTCAGCAGCGCCTTACCGGGATAGAATTGTCCATCACGCTCTCTGCAATATCATCGTTCCCCTTATCGAGCGGAGTTTTATCAGCGATTCCTACGCAAACCGTGTCGGTTTTGGCACTCACAGCGCTTTGCGCCGGTTCACGGAATTCGCCCGCTCAAGCAAATACATCCTCCAGTGCGACGTGCGAAAATATTTCCCCAGCATTGACCACAATATTCTCAAAGAACTGCTGCGCCGCAAGATTAAATGTCCCGAAACGCTGTGGCTGCTCGAGAAAATCATCGACAACAGCAACCCGCAAGAACCCGTGATAGAATATTTCCCAGGAGACGATTTGCTCTCTCCCTTAAACCGGCGGCGCGGTTTGCCAATTGGCAACCTGACAAGCCAATTTTTTGGCAATTTTTACCTGAACAGTCTCGACCATTTTGTGAAAGAACAGCTGAAAACAGTCAAATACATCCGCTTTGCAGATGACTTCGCTCTCTTTTCCGACAGCTGGGAATTTTTAGCCGGTGCGCGAATTACCCTGGAGTCACACCTCGCCACTCTGCGGCTGAAAATTCACCCCATCAAAAGCCAGCTGTTTGAAACGCGATACGGCGCAAGCTTTGTGGGATTTCGCATCCTCCCGGATCGCATACGAGTGCGCCAAGGAAATCTGCGCCGCGCCAGACGCTGGTTGCGCCAGTTGCGGGAAGATTGGATTGTCGGTAAAATTAGACTGTCTGAACTAAACCGTTTAGTTCAAAGCTGGTTCGCTCACTTACAACACGGCGACACTTGGAGATTGCGCCAAAAAATATTGACACCTTTCGCCTTCATGCTATAATAGAATTGGAACGGGCAAAACCGGATGCAGCGTGGGGGTTCTTGGAACAACAACCCCAGGAATTGCCGTGCGGCTAACCGCAACAGGAACGAGCCGGAGATCAGGAATGACAACATCGGATTTCGCGCAGTCGTTTCTTTGCTCAGCACTCTTCAATGCGAGAGCCGGCGGATGGGAATTCGTCGGGAGAGCGGAAGAGTCCAGCCTGTTCCAGCGATGGGTAATACCATCCGAAAATCAAACTGGGTGGGGTGGCTTGGTAGGCTGTGCCGAAGTGTCGCCCTCCCCGAATAGGGTTTATATGCCGACACCTATTCCATTATTCTTAATATAACACAACTCCAGAAGATTGTGCCGGCGAAATGTAACAATTTTATTAATTTTTTCGCGGGCTCATCGAAACCCTCTCAAAGATTAACACCGGCTTCCCCAAGGACACCCCCTTTTCGGGGTGCCTGCCGGCCAAATTTACAGGACTTACGCAGCGACACTTAGCACGGCGGCGCGAGAGCGGGCTTCGCCCCACCAGTGCCGGCTCAAGGCACCCTCGCCGAGAGCGCCATAGCTTTCCCCCAACCACGCCGCCGCAGGCACCGATTGCAGATACCCCCCGCTGCAGGGAGGTGCGCAGGCACGCACTCCAGGGATTCTACCAGTTGCCGGTGCCTGCCGGCTACGGCCAGCACCCGATTGTGCCGGAACCAAGCGTCAGCCAGCTGGGTATCCCGCGCCTGGCTTGAAACATGGCCGGTGAACTCGCCCCTGCAGGGTGGGGAAGGATTGTTACTGATTCAAACCGGCACATCTATAAAATCGAAGAAATGGAGAGGGGCGATGGGTAAAATAGAGACAACTCTCCCACCCACACCCTTTTCCCCATGATCTACTGCCTCAATACTACCTGCTTTCTGCCCGAAAATCCAGATGGCACAAACTTCTGCATTAGTTGCGGGACAAAGCTGGAACCGCTGCTCAGAGGAAGGTATAGCATAATTCGCGCTATCGGTCAAGGGGGGTTTGGCAAAACTTACTTAGCAGTGGACAAAGACCGGCGCAACGCCAGCTGTGTCGTCAAACAGTTCTCCCCCTCACCGGCAATTCAAAACAGCCCGCCGGCGCTGTCAAAAGCGCGGGATTTCTTTAACCTTGAAGCAGAAAGACTCCTGCATTTAGAAGAACACCCCCAGATTCCCACCCTGTTCGCTTACTTCGAGGAAAATAATAGGCTGTACTTGGTGCAGCAGTTCATCAAAGGGCAAACCTTGCGCGACGAGTTGCGGCAACAGGGAACCTTCAGCGAGTCAAAGATTCGGGGACTCCTGGACGATTTGCTGCCGGTACTGCAATTTGTGCACGACAGGAAAGTCATTCACCGGGATATCAAACCGGAGAATATCATCCGCCGGGAGAGTGATGGCAAATTGGTACTGATAGACTTCGGGGTGGCCAAACAGTGGGTTGGGACTTTGTTTTGCCTTTTACCGGCACTCCGGGAGCCTTCTGGGCACCCACCTGTTGATTCAACCGCACAAGTGCAGCGACAGCCGCAGACGCACTCCGGCAGAGGCCGGTTTATGACTGTCGGAAAGCCGGCGGCAGACATCCGGGGTCAGACCGCCCCCGCCCCGTCTCTCATATAAGCAAGTAATTAAGTGTAAAAACCGTAATTTTACTAGCATGTCTAACTTTACAGCACATATCAGATAAATAAAGCAGCTTATTGCGAATTGTAACAATTATATTAATCCTTATGTAGACTCATCGAATACATTTTGTCCCTTCTCTTGCCGGCACTCCCCCTTTTCATATCAGTGCGCCGGCGCTGGGTGGGGGCGGGTTTATGCGCTGGGTGGGGGCGGGTTTATTGATATTGTGCGCTGACCGGCAAGATTGCCGGCTTTCCCGCCCAAAAAGGGGGTCTGGGTGTGGTGGGAGCTGTGGCGTGCCGGGGTGGGTTTATCGATATACTGGGCTGACCCGAAAGATTGCCAGCTGCTGACAGTGTAATTTTATGTTAAAAGTTACGCACTTCGGAGAGATAGAGGTATATATGTAAAGAAACAAGACTTTTCAGATAGAAGCACGAATGACCATCAACCGGTGCTCTACCTCATCTACCTCCCAGGCAACGACTGAACACAGAGATGTGGGCTGTGAGGGAAACGACTCTCAGCTCTCAGCCGCTGCGCAACACGTCCCGCTAGCGTCGATTGTGCTGGCTCAGTACCAGCCCCGGAATTATTTTGATGAGGGGGCCATGCAGCAGCTAACTGACAGCGTTAAGGAACACGGCATCCTTCAGCCGCTGCTGGTGCGACCGGCAGGCATTGGCCAGTACGAACTGGTGGCAGGGGAGCGCCGGTATAGGGCAGCCCACGCCGTGGGACTGACTGAAGTGCCGGTGGTGGTGCGCGAGATGACTGATTCTCAAGCGGTACAGTACGCCCTAGTGGAGAACTTGCAGCGCCAGGATTTGAACCCATTGGAGGAAACGGAAGGAATCCTGCAACTGCTGGCTTGCCGGCTGGAATGCGATCGTGCCGGTGTTGAGAGCCGGCTCTACCGGCTGGACAATCAAGCCAAAAAGAAAGCCACCCAAAGCGCTTTGGGCAGCTCGTCAAGAGAAGCGGATGAGGCTCAGGTTGAGGACAAACCGGAGAGTGTAGCTCCGTCAGGGGAGGGAGAAATTCTCCAAAGCGCTTTGGGGAAATCAGACCGGGAAATAGTAGAGCAGGTATTTGCTGAGCTGGCGCGGATGACCTGGCAGTCCTTCGTCCGCACCAGGCTCCCCCTCCTCAAACTTCCCCCGGAAATCCTGGAAGCCCTCCGCTTTGGGCGCATCGAGTGGACTAAGGCCAAGGAAATTGCCAAGCTGGAGTCGGAGGCTGAGCGGGGGGCGCTGCTAGAAGAGGCGAGCGCACAATCTCTGACCCTGCGCCAGGTGCAAAAATTGGTTAAGGAAAAGAAAGCCCCCAGAGAGCGAGGAGAGCTGCAAGCTGAGATGGAGGATATCCTGAAGAGAGCTAAGAAGTTCACGGCGTGGGACGACAGCGAGAAGTGCGACAAGCTTAAATCGCTACTGGCAGAGCTGAAATTGCTGCTGCCTGGGCAGGAGTGAAAAGCTTAGTGGAGGGGGAGAACCGGTTGCTAGCGGCGATGGCAAAAATGCTCCCAAAGCTATTTACACGATTGCTGTAGCCCCGTCAGGAAAAAGCTATAAAATTCCTAACACAAACGGTTGACATTAAAAAATTAATGGGTTATACTGCATATACAAAAAAGATTGCACCGTATAATTACGGAACACTTCAAGGAAATTAATGGAGTTTAATAAATGACAGTCACGACTGCCAATAGAGCAAGTAGGGAAGTTTATTCTCCATTTTCCTCGGAGGCGCTTAACTAAGTGTCATTCGACTGTAAAATCTTGGGTTTCAGAAGGATTATATGCAAAAATGAAACGTTTAATCGTTTGCTGTGATGGAACTTGGCAAAAATTAACCGATCCTTACCCAACCAACGTCGTTAAAATTGCACAAGCGATTAAACCGGTCGCTAGTGATGGAACCCCTCAGGTGCTCTACTATGACGAGGGTGTTGGTGCGGAGGAGGATGCAGCAGACCGGCTTTTTGGCGGCGCTTTTGGCAAAGGAATTGACCAAAATATCCAAGATGCGTATCGCTTTCTTTGCCTAAACTATGTTGATGGAGATGAAATTTACCTGTTTGGCTTCAGTCGCGGCGCTTATACTGTCAGGAGTCTTTCCGGACTGATGTATAATTCCGGTCTGTTAAAACGCGAAAACATCCGTCAAGCGCCGGAAGCTTATCAGCTTTACTGTCACAGGGGCATTCCGCCGAGTGACCAGGAGGCAAAAGACTTCCGGAAAGAAAATAGTCTTGGCAGTCGCGTTGAAATCACCCTTTTAGGGTGCTGGGATACAGTCGGTTCTTTGGGAATTCCCGATCTATCTTACTTTGGGCCACTCACGCAACAGCTCAACAATAAATACAGGTTCCACGACACTCAGCTCAATAAAAAGATTAAAAACGCCCTCCATGCGGTGGCGATTGATGAGCAGCGCAAAGTCTTCAATGTCACGCCGATGCAGAAACATCCTGACGTCCCAGACCAGGTGCTGCGCCAAGTGTGGTTTGCAGGAGATCATGGCTGTGTTGGCGGTGGGACGCAGAAGAAAAGTAAATTAGCAGATGGCACTTTGAAGTGGATGATCGAATCTTGTGGCTCCCTGGGACTGGGGCTTGAGTTCGATATCAGTAAAATTACTCCTCCTCTTGACTTTGACTGTACCTGCGATTTTCAGTCAAAGAGCATCATCCAGAATGCTACAAAATTGGCGGGAACTATACTCCGGGAGATTGGCGATGAATTTGATGAATTGCATGAAAGTGTCAAATTGCGCTGGAAACAGCGATCGGACTACCGACCAGAAAACTTGAAAAAGTACCGAGACAAACTAGAAGGATAACCCTAACCTAGAGACGCTGGGGGTGAGTTTTACACCGACCCTAGCTAGCAGGTTTACCAATCAATCGCATCTGCATGATTCCAAAAGGAAAACAATTATGGCTTCACAAAGAGATACATCCAGAGACGGGTTAAGAAATAAAGTTGAGACTTTGTTGCTAACGAAGTTTAAGCCGATGTGGGCTTTAATTCAAAGCAACGATTTTCTCAAGAGGACAGTCAATAAAACTCTCATCAACAATGCCATCAATAAAATTCCCGCTCGCCCCTATCCGTTCAGTACGAAGTCTCCTTACACGTCTTGGGAGTCATTAAACGATCGCACTTATTCTGGACTCCAGCTACCGCCTACTACTTGGAAACCTTTAACCGATCAAAACTACATAGGCGTTAACTTAACCCCTCCTGAGCAGTTCGAGAAAAATCTTCCTCCGGTCGAAGACCTAGCCGTCTTATATAAGAAGACCGGAGAAACTAAATATTCTCCAAAATCTAGCCTGATTTTCCCCTATTTCGTTCAGTGGTTTACCGACAGTTTTCTGCGGACAGACCGGCACAATCCTCTCAAGAATAGTTCAAATCACCAAATCGACCTTTGCAATGTCTATGGACTGACCCCAGAAATTACTCGTCTGCTGAGGTCTTATCAAGGGGGCAAACTAAAAAGCCAAATTCTCAATGGGGAAGAATATCCTCTATTTTACTACGATGAGAATGGTAAAGCCAAGGAAGAATTCAAAGGAATGCCTCATCTAGTAACCAATGAATCGGTTAATAAAGCAGACACCTTGCCCCCAGAAAACAAACAAAAGTTATTTGCTATGGGGTTAGAGGTTGAACGGGTAAATGTACAAATTGGTTATGTAATGATGAACGTTCTTTGCTTAAGAGAGCACAATCGAGTCTGCGATCTCTTAGCAAAGAGTTATCCTACTTGGGATGATGAGCGCCTCTTCCACACAGCCAGAAACATTGTGATGGTTGAGTTTCTGAAAATTGTGCTTGAGGATTATATTAACCACATTACCCCCTATCAATTTCAATTCTTCACCGACCCTCTTTCGTTTACCAATGAGAAATGGTATCGCACCAATTGGATGTCGGTAGAATTTACTTTGGTCTATCGCTGGCACAGTATGCTGCCCGATGCGATCGTGTACGACGGGAAAAACATTCCCGTCCCCGCAACGATGTGGAACAATGAGATGATTATTAAGAAGGGTTTGGGAGCTATATTTGAGGAATCTTGCTCTCAACCGGCAGCCCAACTGAGTTTATTCAACACGCCTGATTTCCTGGTACACACTGAGCTAGCCAGTATTCGTTTAGGTCGCGCGGCAAAACTGCGAACTTATAACGATTACCGCGAGTTGTGCAAGTATCCGCGCGTAACAGATTTCAATCAAATTACTGGCGATGAAAAAGTTCAACAAGAACTGAAGCGCTTGTACGGGCATGTAGACAATATTGAGCTATATGTGGGGCTCTACGCAGAAGACCTGCGGCCAAATTCAGCCTTGCCTCCCTTGGTGGGCCGGCTGATAGGCATTGATGCCTTTTCACAAGCGTTCACCAATCCTCTACTCGCAGAGCATGTTTTCAATCCAGAAACTTTTTCACCGGTAGGGTGGGAAGAGATTCTGAACACCAAGACTCTCTCCCAGGTGTTGAATCGCAATGTTCCTCCAGGGAAAGAGTATAACATTTCTTTCTATCGCGAGGGTTGGCAGCCGGTGTAGCAAGCTAACGGCTGGTAGCCGGTGTTAAGAATTGTTCCGGGGCGGGCACCGGGGCCATCGGGAGCATTCCGTTTTTGAAACTACCCTGGTGAGGGCGAAGCATTCGGATTATCAATTGCTGGTTTTGACCGAGAGATTATTCGCCCGAATGCTTCGCCCCTACATAATCGGGATGCACCGGGGCCATCGGTGTCAGGGCGGCCACGGGGGGCCGCCCCTACAGCCTGGAAGGGGAACCCCTACCGTCACAATCAATAGTTGAAACGTGGTTTATGGACAAAAAATTATTTACGGAATATCCCGAACAGGATGAGCGCAAATACTACGAACTTGTGATTGAACAAGTCAGGATGCGTATGGATAATCTTTATAAGGATAAAGATCGGGCCCTGCGAGATACCCATACCAAAAGCCACGCTGCTGTTAAAGCAACTCTCGAAATCTTTGACTTTGATGAGGAAGCGATTAAACGCGAATTGAGCGAGCGCACCGCGCTGACTCCTTCCCAGGTTAAGGGGATTTCCATGAAGCAAGGCTTGCTCTCCGCACCCAAACAATATCCTGTTTGGCTGCGATTGGCCAACGGGGCCTTCCAAATAAAAAATGATTACGAGTCTGACACCCGCTCAATGGCAATCAAAGTGATGGGGGTTGAGGGGGCACGGCTTGAGCACAGCTATGAGTCGAAAACTCAGGACATTATTGTTCACAATTCAGAGTTTTTCTTTGTAAAAACTATCAGAGACTACTACGGCTTTTTTTCTGCGGTCGTTGAGTCAAAGGAGGCAACAAAGAAGTGGCTCTTTCAACATCCCGTGCAGTTCTTAGCGCTCCTCAAGGGGACGAGCGAGGTTCCGAAAAGTTTACTGACACAGCGGTATTGGAGCAGTTCAGCCTCTGCTTTGGGGCTGCCGCCCGATTTCGACCCCTCGCAGACGAGTGTCGTTCCTGTCGAATATCCGGCTGTGATTAAGTATGCGTTTACTCCAGTTTCACCCAAGCCACCGCACGACAAGATTCCATACCAGTCTCGACCTGGGATGCCTAAATGGCCCTTCACAGATCGCGCGAAAGCACTTGGCTTAGATCCCAGTCAGCCGGACAATTACTACCGGGATGATATCATTCAATCCCTTGCGAAACCGGACGCGGAATACTGTTGGGAATTTGGCATTCAGTTCCAAGCCAGCCCAAACATGTCTATCGAGGATACCACGATTACGTGGAAGGAAAAGGAATCGCCCTTTTTCACAGTAGGTCGTCTCACCGTCAAGCATCAAATCATTGATTTTGAGAAACAATACGATTTCTGTGAGAACCTGCGATTTTCTCCCTGGAACGGTCTGGCAGTCCATCGTCCTGTGGGTTGCATCAACCGGCTGCGCGGTTTAGTTTACCCCATTGTAGCCTCCTATCGCTATGAGAAGGGAGGTATTGCCGGTGAAGAGCCAACTGGAGACGAGACGTTTTGAGTAGCGTCTAATAGTTAAGCTGATATAGCATTAAGACATTAGACTTTGAGGGCAGGCGAGACTACGAGGTCCCGACGTAGGGCAGGCGTCTCGCCTGCCCTAACCTAAGTGGCTAGTGCTATACCCCTTCAACATCCGCACAGTGGGCCGGCACTTGCAGCCCGACTGTGCGCATGCGTGCGTTTCCGCGCCTATCGCGCCGGCTTTAACCGAGATTAGAAAGAGCGCATCAAACCGGCGATGTTAAGGTTCGATTTTCCTGCATATATGCCTCCTTGCTAATAGGTTGATCTTAGCATTTCTGGAGATTCGTAGATGGGGGCCAGTATCCCAGGCGAAACGAGTAATTAGTAAAGAATATAGTTGAATACTCAAGGTAACTTGCGTTCAATTAACACTCGTCTACGGCAATCATCTGTAAGAGACATAAAGGTATCAGTGACAGCCGTATAAGCAGCAGCAAAACCTGGCATTCCTAACAACTCACCTGTAAATCCTAAAAAATAATTGCTTGATATACCCGTCAAGTCGGACATAAAAGCAATCCACTCATTAACACTTTGACTATGTAGATGTACAGACAAATCTAAATGTAATCGGATTTCCCTCTCTAAGATTCCAATAAGAAGCCGTAGGATAACTGCTTTATTCGTCGAAGGATAATCACTTGGAATTGTTAGCTCACCTTTTTTCATTAAGTTTAGAGCTATCCTCTCCGCACAGATTGCCTGAGCTTCCAACAGTAAAAAATCTTCTGGTGAAAGTATATTAGACCATTTTTTTCCGTATGCCTGCATTTGCCAAATATGAACAGAATTATGGACAATATGCCAGACAAAAAATTGATTCGGTCTAAAAATACCCGGATCGATAAGAGTTGGAAGATTATCTAATAATCGCCAGCAGCGCCATACTTCTGTACTCCATTCTATAACTTCTAAACAGGGTCGGGCAAATGTATCTTCCCGCCTGGGAACATACTTATCCAGATAATTAACGGCGAACGGAGTAAACCATTCATCATAATATCTGCTATAGAGAGAAGAGACTTGTAAATGCCAGTCTTGCGGAGGATAATCTGACCCGATCTCCTTTTCTAATACCCCTTCTAGTTCAAGTTTTTGGCATCCAAGGAACTGACAAATTTCGTCAACTCTACTCTTAATTAACTCTTCGGCATCGTAATTTTTTTCGATATTTTCTAAATTCAAACAAGAAGGAGCTATTGGTTTGTTACAAATACTATCTGCTAACTCGATATACCTCTTAGCTAAAGCCTCCTTAGAGTGATAGGCGAGTAAACTAGCAGCTTTTTTTAACTTGTTGGAGGCTGCGGTTCCTCCATAATCTTGACAGATTTCTGGAAAAGCATCAATGAATGGGAGCAAATCAGAACAATCTTTTAAAAGAAGGGCTGTAACTGTTGAGTCATATAAAGCCTTTGAAGTCCAAGCGCCAACCCCTACTTTTCTATATTCTTCAATTTTTACTGACATTTTACCTCCATATAAAGCGAGTCATACCAAGACAATAAAGCTCCTAATCCCAAATAAACGGACTTCTCCACTTTGGGTAAATCCTCAGCAGAGCAAAGTTCACAAATACATTCAAGAGCAGCTTGCGAATGTTCGATATCGCCGACAGCATGAACATCAAAAAAAATTGGGTTTACAGAAGAGCAAGCTAGAGAAAGCTGCTTAGAAATTTTAGGCATCAGTTTGGGATAAAGACCCTCACGAGCATAGCTTGAAGCTAGACCTGAAATAAGGCTTGACCTATATTCCATTTCTAATGCTGCAAGCAAAATAGCAGTACCTACATGAATTGCTGGCTCAATTTCTACACCTAATGACTCAGCCGTAAGTTTAGCCAGAGAATAATGGCTTTGTTGATGCACTTTTGCTTCGGGATAATAGCCATCTTCTTCACTCATCACAGATAACAGACTCCGGCGAATTTTTTCATCATGGCATAAACCATAACGTAAACCAGTAATACGCGGTATTTCGGCAGCAAAATGCAAATATTGACCAACAACAAACTTTGCTATCTCTAAGTTACTCATCACATCAACTAATGGATGAGCAAGGATACGAAATGCTAATTTTTCTGTTATGTGGTCTAAGTGAAATCGAACATCAGAAGATTTAAGTATTTCAACTCTGTTGCGAATAAACATCTGAAAACTCACCGTAGTTGTTGGGTTTTGGCTTGAATTTCTCTCAAGTGTTATTAACGCCTGGTTAAAGTCAGCAAAACTCATAGCATTAACCTCATAAGTGCCGACCAAAGACGTAGATGACTTAAAGCGCAAATCCTAAGTTGCTTTGCCGCTAGTTCGTAGAATTGTTTTGGCTGTTTTTATTGTAAGCCGGCTGGGTGATTATGCTAGTGGTAAAAGGGATAACTTAGGATAAACTTTGAGAAAAACTTTTTTATCGCAAATCGGTGAAAAAAGTATACTTTAGTACCCAAAGTTGACAAAAGGTGAAAAAAGTAGTATAATCTCCGTAAAACTACGCAATAACTCGCCTATGGATGTCCAAGAAGTCCTGCAATGGGTCGATGAGTTAGTTCTGTCCAATAAGGGAAAACACCTAACCAACCTGCAACAAGCGGTATTACTGGGGGTTTGGGACAGTCAACGGTACAAAGAAATTGCTCAGACTTATCGCTGTAGCGAAGCCAACGTCAAAAAAGCTGCGATCGCTTTATGGGATATGCTATCAGAAGAATTAAACGAAAAAGTTAGTAAATCAAACTTCCGATCTGCGATGGAACGGTATCATATTGGCGCTTCCATTGTTGGTGATTGCGTACACAGTAATGTTTTTCAAGGCAACATCAATGTTTGTAGGGAAAGTCAGACTTCTGCGGGCACGCCCAACGAGCGCTCGCCCTCTACCAGTAACCCAGACAAAGTTCAAGCCAAACAGCGCCACGATCTAACCGATGCACCAGAACGCGCTCATCCCTTCTGCGAGCGCACCGAGGAACTCACCACCCTAAAACAGTGGGTCTTAGAAGAAAATATCCGCACTGTCACCTTAATAGGATTGTCCGGTATTGGCAAAACTTCCCTGGCACTGGAACTCGTCGAACAAATTAAGCAGAACTTCGATCTGATTGTCTGGCGCAGCCATCAGAAATTTCCAACGCTGGAATCCCTCACCACAAATTTAATGGAGTTTTGCTCTCAACATCAAGAAACTCAATTGCCATCCCTGATTGACTATTTGTCCGCCCATCGCTGCCTGATAATACTCGACGATCTCCAAGAAACTTTTAGCCGTGGGGAATTAGCCGGCACCTACCTTCCCGAGTACCGGCATTATGGCAAATTGCTCAAGCAGCTGGCTGTAAACCCCCACAAGAGTTGCTTGCTACTGCTCAGTTGGGAAAACCCTATAGAAATTGCTACCTTAGAAGCGGAAAACCGGCACTGCCGAACCTTACAGATGAACGGGTTAGGAAACTCGGCGCGGGAAATCTTACAAGAAAGGGGATTGACTGATGAAGATAAATGGCCAGAACTCATTGACCTGTACGCCGGCAACCCTTCGTGGTTAAAGATAATCGCCACGACTATTGTCCAGCTGTTTAACGGTAGCGTTGCTCAATTTTTATCTTGCCCCACCCCGTTTTTAGGAGATTTAGATTCGCTCTTGCTGGAACACTATCAGCGCTTGTCCGAATCGGAAAAATTAATCATGTTATGGTTGGCCAGTCACCTAGGGTTGCAGCTCACCCGAAAACCGGCTGAGTTCACCTTCTCTCACTCGGATTTTTTGAAGGCGATCCAGTCTTTGTCGAGACGCTGTTTAATTGAAAAAACTGCAGAGAAGGGCGAACCGTACTTTACGCTTCAAGCTGTAATTAAAGAATATGTGAGGGACAAATCTCTGTAGGAGTGAGGCCAAAAAGTGAAGTTACAAGAAACCGGGTTTCTTATGGTGGGAAAGCGGGAAAACTCAGCTGCAGAAGAAACCCGGTTTCTGGCCAAAAAGCGCTCGTCAGAAGGTTCCAAATCAAACCTCCTCCAAATCCTCCTCAAACTCCTGCAACTTTTGATGCTCAACCCGACGAGAAGACCGGCGATACTTCTTACTGTCCAACTTAGGCTCATACCGGCGCTCACCGGCTCTATTCATCTTCACCTTAAAACTCGACTCCGCATCCCCCAACTCCAGCAAAGCCTCCTCCCGCGCCACCGCCTCATCCAAACACTCCAAATAGTGCTCGTAGCGCTCCCACTCCCCCCGCACCGCACAGTTCGGCTCATCCCGGTGCAAACAGTCACTAAACTGACAGCTTCCCCCAGCCAATCCCCGCCTCCCCTCCGGAAAATACCCCACCAAATCCGCCGGCGCACACTGCAAATCCGGCTGGTTGAACCCCGGAGTGTCCGCCAGCAACCCCCCTCCCGGAAGCTCAAACAGCTCCACATGGCGCGTCGTGTGACGCCCCCGGCTGAGTTTTCCCGAAACTTCTCCCACCCGGAGGTTGACACCAGGAATCAAATCATTTATAATACTCGACTTCCCCACACCAGACGGGCCGGCAACCACCGTAATTTTATCCGCCAGCAGCTTGCCGAGTTCCTCCAACCCCGTGCCGGTGCGGACGCTGACGAACACCGGCGCGTAGCCCCACTCACCCAGACGCCGGTGCCATTCGCACTGGAGCTGCTCCGCAACCAAATCGCTCTTATTCAAACACAAACACACAGACAAGCCGGTGGACTCCCCCTTCAGCAAAAACCGGCTCAGCTGGTAAGGGTCAAGCTCCGGTTCCGCCAGAGCGAACACCAGCAGGATTTGATTGGCATTGGCCACAGAAGGCCGGTCGAGTTCCGTGTCCCGGGGCAAAACCTCAGAAATTGCCCCGCGCCCGCCCGCCCAGTCCGGCTCTTCCACCACCACCCGGTCGCCCACCATCACCTGCTGGCCAATTTTTTTCAGCCGCGCCCGGCGGGTGCACAGGAGATTAGGGGAAGAAAGCAATGCAACACCGTCCCCCGATCCAGACGCCATGCGGCGCTCTGCAAAAGAGTCCAGCCGCACCCGGTAATAATTCGCTTGAACAGCGAGGACAGTGCCCAACAGGGGCTGGGCGTCGCCGGTGGGGTTGGGTTCTTCCGCCGCTGAAATCATGCCGGTGGGAGAGGGCGGCGAACCTTCAGGGAAAAGAAGCCGGTGCGGTCCTCAATTTCCTCAATGCCGTAACCTTCCATCCTCAAACTGTCCGGAACCTGCTCAATCGGCTCGCCCGGGTCGAGCCACACTTCCAGCAGCTGCCCGGGGGACATTTTTTCCAAGCGCAACTTAGTGCGCACGAAGTTAATCGGGCAAGGAGTGCCGCGCAAGTCGAGCTGGGCGTCAGTAGTGGTGTTACTCATCCGCGAAAAAGCCCTCCCAAAAATCCTTCTATGCCACCTTTGCCGATGCGCTCACCTTTAATCTTAGCGAGCTGTTCCAGGAGGGTGCGCTCTTCTGGGGTGAGGCGAGTGGGAATGTCCACCAAAATGGTAATCAAGTGGTCGCCGCGACTGACGGGGTTGCCGAGGCGGGGGACTCCTTTATTTTCCAGGGTGAGAACCGTACTGGGCTGAGTTCCGGGCGGAATCATCAGTTCTGCCGGCCCTTCCACGGTATTCACTTCCAGGCGGCAGCCCAAGATGGCCTGCAGGTAGCTAATCTTGACATCGGAGAGGATATTGATCCCGTCGCGGTGAAATTCCGAGTCTTCATTAACAAACAAATAGACGTAGAGGTCGCCGGCGGGCCCGCCGCGCACACCGGCATCGCCCTCATTGGAGACGCGCAGGCGGGTGCCGCTGTCAACCCCTGCGGGCACAGTAATTTTCAGTTTTTTGGTTTCTTGTTTTTGACCCTTGCCGCCGCAAGAGTCACACTTGTCTTCTATCACCTGACCGGTGCCGTTGCAAGTGGGGCAGACCGACACTTGGGTGAAGCTGCCGAAGGGGGTGCGAGTGGCGCGGCGGACCTGCCCCGTGCCGGTGCAGGTGGGGCAAGTGCGGGGGCGGGTGCCCGGTTTTGCGCCGGTGCCGGTGCAGACCTCACAGGTTTCCAGGTGGCTGATGCGGATTTCCTTTTCCCCACCAAAGACGGCTTCGCGGAAGTCCAGCCTCAGGTCCAGCCGCAGGTCGTCGCCCCGCACGGGGCCACTGCGCCGCCGGCCCGTTTGGCCTGCGCCGCCGGCGAAGCCGCTGAAGAAGCTTTCAAAGATGTCGGCGAAGCCCTCGCTGAAATCTTGGAAGCCCGCCGCCCCGACTCCAGCGCCTGCAGACACGCCGGCCTCACCAAAGCGGTCATAGCGGCTGCGCAACTCTGGGTCTGAGAGGACTTCGTAGGCGCGATTGATTTCCTTAAACCGGTCCTCTGCCCCTTCTTCCTTATTGACATCAGGGTGATACTTGCGGGCTAAGCGACGGAAGACGCGCTTAATTTCCTCCTTGTCCGCGTCGCGAGAGACACCGAGAATTTCATAGTAGTCGCGGGCCATAGAGCGCTTTTGGTAGGGATAAACAACAGAAACTAGACAGATCGGCTCTCCCTGACAGGGGGTGGAAAACAGGCTTTTTTGGCGGGCGTGGGGCATGGGGCACCCGGCACCGGAAATGCCTTCTCCCGACCGCCTTCCATACTATAAATTTTCCTTATTCCCTCGCTCCGGGAGAGCCACAAATCATGTTTTTCAGGGGGCAATCAGTTTACTGCTTTTGTATATTGTGCAGTTTTAATGTTACCCATCTTCCCTTCGAGGAGAGGGGCAACTTGCGTGCTGAGGGCAGGGGTTGAGGGCTGCGAGCGGTTCAGGTGCCGGGCCAAAAAATAAAAATTTTGTGCCGGTCAGCCGCCACCGGCAGCCTCTGCCAGATCGTCGGCAGAACTGCTCGCTCCCTGATACACCGCAGTGCCAATGGAGAAAAGGGTTGTTTGGAAGGCATCAATGTACTGCCTCATTTCCTCCACCGTCAGAGAATCGGCCTGGAGCGCCGCCCGTAACTCCTCAGCTTGCTGGGAGAGTTCAGCCTTGAGTGAGTCACTGACCAGTTCGGCATTCTCTTTTAGAGTAGCTTCATAATTATAGAATAGGCTATCCGCTTGGTTTTTGAGTTCCGCGACTTGCCGGCGCTTGCGGTCAACTTCTGCATAGAGTTCTGCCGAGCGCCGCATTTGCTCCACTTCGGATTCGCTCAGCCCGCCGGTGTTGGTAATTTGGATACTTTGCTCCCGACCGGTGCCTTTATCTTGAGCGGAGACTTTGAGGATGCCATTGGCGTCGATCTCAAAGACCACTTCAATTTGGGGAACGCCGCGCGGTGCGGGGGGGATGCCGGTGAGCAGGAACTTGCCGAGACTCTTATTGTCGCTAGCCATTGCCCGCTCGCCTTGGAGGACGTGGATTTCCACGGTTCGCTGCCCGTCGGTTGCCGTAGAAAACATCTGGGACTTGCTGGTGGGGATAGTGGTATTGCGCTCGATGATTTTCGTAAACACCTCGCCCAGGGTTTCGATGCCCAGAGACAGGGGAGTCACGTCGAGCAGCAGCAAATCTTGCACCTCACCCCCGAGGACACCGGCTTGAATAGCGGCTCCCAGGGCCACAGCTTCATCGGGATTCACCGAGCGATCTGGAGTTTTGCCGCCAAAATACTTACTAATAGCCGCTTGCACTGCCGGGATGCGGGTCGAGCCGCCCACCAAAATAATCCGGTCAATGTCCTCTGGCGCGAGATTGGCGTCCTTGAGAGCCAGAGAAACCGGCTCGATGATGCAGTCCACCAGCGGTTTCACCAGTTCTTCAAACTGGGAGCGAGTCACCTCCATTTCCAGATGTTTGGGGCCGGTTTCGTCAGCGCTGATGAAAGGCAGGTTCACCGTAGTAGAGGTAGCGGAGGACAGTTCAATTTTTGCCTTTTCGGCGGCTTCCCGGATGCGCTGGAGGGCCATTTTGTCTTGCGACAGGTCAATGCCCTCAATTTGGTAGAAGTTGTAAGCCATCCAGTGAACCAAATAGTTGTCAAAGTCATCTCCGCCCAGGTGGTTGTTGCCGGAGGTGGATTTGACTTCAAACACGCCATCGCCCAGTTGCAGCACGGAGACATCGAAGGTGCCGCCGCCCAAGTCAAACACAAGTACGGTTTGCTCTTGGTCTTGCTTGTCCAAGCCGTAGGACAGAGAGGCTGCCGTAGGTTCATTGACGATGCGCAGCACTTCCAAGCCGGCGATCGTGCCGGCGTCTTTAGTGGCTTGACGCTGGGCGTCAGTGAAGTAGGCCGGCACCGTGATCACAGCTTGATGCACCGGCTCGCCCAGATAATTTTCAGCATCCTGCTTGAGTTTTTGCAGGAGCATGGCGGATATTTCTTGGGGGGTGTAGGTGCGGTCTCGAATCTGAACGTCAACGGTGCTGTCTCTGCCTTTGACGCAGGTATAGGGAACCCGAGACCGCTCTTCTTCGGTGTCTTCCCAGCGCCGGCCTATAAATCGCTTAATGCTGTAAACCGTATTTTCAGCATTAGTAACGGACTGCCGTTTGGCCGTCTGACCGATTAAGCGCTCGTCACCCTTGCCAAACCCCACCACGCTCGGGGTGGTTCGCCCCCCCTCCGAGTTGGTAATGACGATGGGTTTACCGCCTTCTAAAACAGCAACACAACTGTTGGTTGTGCCCAGGTCAATGCCAATGACTTTTCCCATAGCTTGTGGCGGTGAATTTCAAAAAAATTGAATGTCTTTGGAATCCGTCTATTGGGAGTATTCCGCAATTAAAGCGAATTCCGATCGCCCGCAGGCTAAATCTTTACAATTTGGGCGTCGGGGGGGGGCGGCACCCCTCAGCTTTGCGCCACCTCCTCCGGGCTGCTTTCCACCGGCGCAGCCGCCGGTTCTGGAGCCGCAGCCACTTTCACCAGGGCGTGGCGCAGGACGCGATCGCCGAGCGTGTAACCGGGCACTAGCTCTTCCAGGACAGTGTCTTCGGGCTGTTCGTCTGTGGCTTCGCGCATCACCGCCTCGTGGAGATTGGGGTCGAATTCAAGGCCTTTCGGGCGCATGGGAGCCACCCCGATGCGTTTGAGGCAATCTACCATTTGCTTGTAGACGCTCTGGTAGCTTTTGTGAATATTCATTTCCCCGTCGGTTAGAGGCTTAATCTGCGCCCGAGCCCGCTCAAAATTATCCACCACTGGCAGCAGTTCCTTGATGGTAGAGCACTTGACCTGCAGCTCGATGTCGTCCTTTTCTTTGGCGGTGCGCTTGCGGAAATTGTCGAAATCTGCGGCCAGCCGGGCATACTGACTTCTAAAGTCTTCCAGCTGGGCTTTCAGCCCCTCAATCTCCTGGAGCAGAGCTTCCACTACGGCTGGCTCGGCTGCAGGCGCAAACGCATCAGCAGCGCCTGAAGAGGCGGCGGCGGGCTCGCTCGCGCCGTAGGCGGCGGCATAGGCTTCGAGATCGGCGGCTCCTCCAGTGGCTTGCGGTTGAGAATCTCCGGGCACAGGTTCCGGCTCAGCGGCGCTGGCGCTGGCCACTGACTCTGAACCTTCGGTCGCCTTATCTTTTGGGCTTTGGGTGTTATCTAGCTGCTTTTCTTCGTCCATCATCTGTTTTGCCGCCCAGAAACTCCCGCGTTTTCCTGAAGGGGAAAAACGCGGCAGGAGGAAAGGCAGGGCAGGGTATGCGCCTCTCCACACACAAATCAGGTGCGGGTTTTTGAATGCAGGAACCCGCAAAACCCACTCCCATTGCTGGGATCGTGTCGGTCTAGAAACTTGGGCGGGTTGAGTGAGGGATATCTGGGAGTTTCAGATATGGCTGGCAAACCCGCCCTTTAGGACTGGCCTCGCACAAACGAGCCACACCCGCTCGGGGGAGCGCGGTGAGGGGAAAGCGGGCGTTTAGCACCGCTTCCGGGCCAACCCTTGGCGTTCTACGCCTGATGGCCAGCTTTCTGGCCGCAACAAGGACGCCCGCAAGCCCGCATCCGGCTAGCCGGCCCGCGCTCCAAGGCCGGCAGGCTCCGGCCACAGGCAAAAAGCCCATACCACAAGTTTGCCATAAAAACGCTAACCGATACATTTTTGCTAACAACCTTTAACAGTTGCCAACAAATACATAAGCTGAGAGATTCTCTCAACCAAGGCGTATCAACCAATGCCCACAGTCAAATCCCGCGAGCACAACAGCCAAGTTCATGATCTTGGCCACCTTCTTTTAAGAAGAAGTCACTTGAACTAGCTTGAAGGCCACTCATCCTTTAGAGTTTCAGGCTTTGTGGCAGTTTCCGGGACAGCCACCCGCCTTTGGTTCTCAGGTTCAGATGACTGTCTTGAGCTTTTCAGAACAGCCACCCGCCTTTGGTTTTCAGGTTCGGGTGACTGTCTTGAGTAAAGTATAAATCACTTGCTGTTGCCAACCCCCAACCCCGAGGCGGAGGTTGGGGCCTTCATGAGTCGGGTGAGTCGGGGCTGTTGCGGTGCCGGCAGCGTGCTGCCGGCACCTGTGGCAAGAGCGGATGGCCGATTTCACCTCTCCCAGAGCGAAAATCGCGTTTTGGGCGGTTCGGTTGGGTGCGGCTTGCTGCTCGTTGGGCCGGCTCTCACCATTTTGACACTCTCTTTGCGGCAATGGCAAAGCGTGACGGAACCGAACCCTAGGGCCCAATTTAACGGCGCTAACAGGTAAGGGAAGGCGGCATCTGGGGCTTTGAGCGAACATTTTTAATTCCGTTAATGCGCTTTTCACTCCGGCGGAATACAGCCATTTGCCGAGGGAAACGCAACAGATGTCACGGCGGGAGCGCTCTGCAAGCTATGCGCACATTTAGCCCCAGTGAAACGGCCTGCGAGCGGCGAGCTATTGTTGCCGGCCCCGGTTAAGTTCAGAGGCAGTTCGCCAAACGATATATTAAACTCCCCACTAGCGGGAAAGTCCCATAAAAGCGAAACTGAATGAAAACTGAATGGGCCTGGGCCGCTGTCGAGTTGGCCGGTTAAACCGCGAGCGAAAATGTTGGGAGTTGAGCGATATGACATTAACATAACGCTCAGATTTTGTCAAGAAAGTGAAAGTGGGGCGGGCGGGTCAAAGAATCTCTAGAACCTGTCCAATTACCGCCTCCGCCGGCAATTGTTTCCTGCTGGGGCGGGGCTAGCTGTCTACCGCCCAGAGTCAGCCACCTCGATCCGGTGCGCGGGGTTCGGGGGCGCGATTAACGCTCAGGCGAACACCGCGAGGGAAGAATCCTTGGATTAGCCCGGCTCTGAGCGGCGGGATTGGCGAGTGGCGAAGCGTGCGGTTGAAGAAGAAATCGTATAAAATTGCTCAGCATAAACACAAAACCGAGGGGAGAAATATCCTCACCCGACAGCAGGGGGGACTGGAAACTGCGGAGCTAGTAACTTTAGCACAGAGCGATATCCTTCCGCAAGCTAGCAACGGCTCTCAAGGAAGCGGGGAGCGTCCTCTGGGCAAACAGGGTTTGTTTTGAGGTGGCGCAGCGCAAAGCTCTCAAACCCCTCAAGACTAAAACACCGGTCGGGCTGGCCCGGGCTGATTTGGGATGGCATAATTGCGGCGCTGTGCGTTCCCTGGCGGCAGGGTTGCAAAATGTCCCTGTCCGTGACAGACCCCGGGCGGGGACGTTTGGGGCTAGGGCGGGGAGTCGCAGGCCCGTTCGGGGCGCGTGGGGGGCCGGCAACCCGCGCTGGCTCGGCTGCGGAGCAATTTGGCGAGAGTTTTCTAGAAGCTGCTATCCCTTGAAGATTACCAGCATAATTTTGGGAATAATCAAAAAGGAACTAGAACATCGGCTATGACTACCAACTTTTCACCGAAAGAGCGGCGGGCTCTGGTTTCCCTCCAGAGTAATTTTTCTCCGTTCGGCAACAAACTGATTCAGGCGGGCTACGTCGATCGCCACCAGATGCAGCAAGCCCAGAACGAAAGCCGGAAGTCAGGCAAACCCCTGACCTCGATTCTGGAGGGGATTACAGGGAAGCAACTTCCCGCAGAATTACAGCGCCAGTACAAAAAACAGCAGCTGTTTGAGCTGAAGGTTCTCTACGGCATTGAAGCGATCGATCCGGAACTCGAGCAAATTTCTGCCGAGCAGGTCGCCAACCTGATTGACACGCTGATTTCAGTGGATATGTGCCGGCGGCACCGCTTGCTGCCACTGGCCCAGCTAGAAACCGCTCCGCCATCGGTGTTAGTGGCGATGGCCGATCCGGACAATCTAACGGCCTTGGACGATCTAAACCAGATTTTGCGACCTCAGAAATTGGCGCTGCAGAAGCGGGTGATCGCCCAAGAAGACTGCGATCGGCTGCTCGACCAATACTTAGAAGCTAAGGCCCAAAAGCAAAAGGACGTGGAGGAAGCTGAGGCCCAAAAGATACAGGAAGCGGCGGCGAGAGAGGCTGAACTGAGTCTGATCTTAGACCCCAACGCCCTGGATGATGTAGAGATCGGCGAGGCGGCGGGCGGCGACGACGACGGCATGAACCTGGACGTGGCCCTGAAGAAGGAAGCGGAGTCGGCTCCGATTGTCAGGACAGTGAACCAAATCCTGGCGCGAGCGCTCACCGACGGGGTGTCGGACATCCATATCGAGCCGCAAGAAGAGTTTCTGCGGATTCGCATGCGCAAGGATGGGGTGCTGCAGGAATATCTAAGACTGCCTAAAAAGATTGTCAACCCGCTGGTGTCTCGCTTCAAAATTCTGGCTGACCTGGACATTGCGGAGCGGCGGAACGCCCAAGACGGTCGGATTCGCCGGATCTTTCAGGGACGCACAGTGGACTTTCGGGTGAATTGCTTGCCCAGCCGCTACGGCGAGAAGATATGTATGCGGATCTTGGATAACTCGTCCACCCAGCTGGGTTTGGACAAGTTAATTACGGATCAAGACGCCCTGGCCAATGTCCGAGACATGGCCAGCCGTCCCTTCGGGCTGATTTTGGTGACCGGGCCAACCGGTTCGGGTAAGTCAACCTCTCTGTACTCGGTGCTGGCGGAACGGAACGATCCGGGGGTAAATATCAGCACTGCAGAAGACCCAATCGAGTACGCTTTGCCGGGGATTACCCAGTGTCAGGTGATTCGGGCCAAGGGGCTGGACTTTAGCGCGTTGCTGCGAGCTTTCATGCGGCAAGACCCGGACGTGATTCTGGTGGGGGAAACGCGGGACAAAGAAACGGCAAAAACTGCTATTGAAGCGGCGCTAACGGGCCACTTGGTGCTGACAACGCTGCACACCAACGACGCTGCAGGCGCGATCGCCCGCTTGGACGAAATGGGCATTGAGCCTTTCATGGTGGCGGGGGCTCTGATTGGCGTGCTGGCGCAGCGCTTGATGCGCCGGGTTTGCTCTGAGTGCCGCACTCCCTACACGCCCACCCCTGAGGATCTGGGCAGGTACGGGCTGTCGGCTTCTCGCGAGCTGAGTTCTGGGGTGACATTCTATAAAGCCGGCACCGTTCCCCCATCAGAAAGGGCGGCGCGTAAGGAAGCGGGCAGTTTGTGCCCCAAATGCAACGGCGGGGGCTACAAGGGGCGCGTGGGGGTTTATGAAGTGCTGCGAAATACCGAGCGGCTGCAAATCCTGATCTCTCAAGGCGCTCCCACCGAGCAGATCCGGGAAGCGGCGATCGAAGAAGGCATGGTGACGCTGCTGGGGTACAGCTTAAACTTGGTGCGCCTGGGCTACACCACCTTTGAAGAAGTGGATCGGGTTACCTTTACCGATTCCGGCATAGAAGCGGAACTGAAAGCGAAGCGCAAGGTTGGCCTGACTTGTAAAGTTTGCAGTGCCGGCTTGCTGCAGGAGTGGCTGGACTGCCCGTACTGCATGACGCCTCGATTCCAAGACTGAGGCAGGGCTTGGGCGCTCTTGCGCTCTCGGTTGGGGCGTCGCGGCTGCTGATTGTTTCTGACTGCCCGCTCCTCACTCCCTGGCCAATCTCCAGTTTCCAGCTCTCACTGACTCGTGAGTCTTTCTAGACCAGAGAACTTTAGCTAAATTTATCTATAACTACCGAACGCATTGGGGAAGACGATGGAACAGAAAAAGTCATTCTTAATTGAAGACGTCATGGAATCCCTAGTCGAGCAGGGTGGGTCAGACATGCACATCCAGGCGGGTGCGCCGATCTTCTTCCGCATCTCCGGCAAACTCACCCCGCAGCCGCAATTCGGCGAAATCCTAGATCCCCAAGAGTGCCAGCGGCTGATCTTCAGCATGCTCAACAACAACCAGCGCAAAGACTTGGAGCAGAACTGGGAGCTGGACACCGCTTATGGGGTTAAGGGGCTGTCTCGCTTCCGGGTGAATGTCTACCGGGAGCGGGGATGCTGGGCGACTTGCTTGCGAGCTTTGGCGTCTAAGATTCCCAACGCCGACGCCCTGGGCGTGCCGATGATTCTGCGGGAGCTGGTGGAAAGACCGAGAGGAATGTTCTTGGTGACCGGCCAAACCGGCTCTGGGAAGACCACCACAATGGCAGCTCTGATCGACCTGATCAACCGGACGCGAGCGGAACACATTCTGACGGTGGAAGATCCGATTGAATACGTCTACCCGAACATCAAGTGCTTGATTCACCAGCGGCAAAAAGGAGAAGACACTAAGACCTTTTCCAATGCGCTCAAAGGTGCCCTCCGCCAAGACCCTGACATTATTCTAGTGGGGGAAATGCGGGACTTCGAGACGATTTCACTGGCGGTGTCAGCTGCAGAAACGGGGCACATGGTGTTTGGGACGCTGCACACCAACTCGGCGGCTGGGACAATCGACCGGCTCCTGGACGTGTTCCCCCCGCAACAGCAACCCCAAGTCCGAGCCCAGCTGGGCAACTCTTTGGTGGGCATCTGCAGCCAAAACTTGGTGCCGAAAATTGGCGGCGGACGGGTGTGCGCCCATGAAATTCTGGTGAACACTCCCGCTATCGGCAACTTGATCAAAGAGTCTAAAACGTCGCAGATTTACTCGGCCATCCAGACCGGCATGAAGTTGGGCATGCAGACGATGGAAATGGCGCTCAGCAAGTCCTACAGAGATGGCAAAATCACTTGGGACGCTGCCATCAGCAAGGCAGGTAAAGCCGATGAGCTGGAGCGCTTGATTGGGCCGCGACCTGCCGGTGAAAAAGCCGCAGCTCACTGAGGCGAGTTAAAACTTAAAAATTAAAAATGAAAAAGGCGAGCCTTCAGCCGGGCCCTTCTAGCCACCTGTTTTTTCGGCGTGCGCCAGAAGAGTAACCGCCCGGATTTCGGGCGTTTTGGCGCACCCGGAGGGCAGCAGGCGCGACCGCTGAATGCTTGCGAAAAAAAGCGTTTTTTTCATTTTTAATTTTCCCTTTACCATATTAATTGTTTTTCGATGGGAGCTAAACTATGTCTTTCGCCAGTGCTGGGCTAGGTGTAAAAGATAAGGGGGGCAAAGCCAAAGGTTTTGACCTCAGCAACTTTGAGGCGATGTTTGCCAAGCTGACGGTCAAAGATAAAGCCGTCTTTTCGCGCCAGCTGTCGGTGATGTTCAATGCCGGTCTACCCTTGGTCAAAGCGATCGGCGTCTTGCACGGTCAGTGCGAAAATCCCAAGCTCAAAAAGGCTCTGGGGGTAATTAAAGCCGATATAGAAACGGGCGTCACCCTCGCGGAGTCTATGGCCAAACAGCCGGACTGCTTTGACGATCTCTACTGCGCCATGATCCAGTCGGGGGAAATCGGCGGTGTTCTCGACATGGTGCTCAACAAACTAGCCGTTATGCTCGAGAAGTCGGCGAAGCTGCAGAACCAGATCAAGTCAGCGTCGTCTTACCCGAAAGCCGTGGGAACCATCGCTGTTCTGGTGTTTTTCGGAATGACAACGTTTCTGCTGCCCACCTTTGCCAAGATTTTCTCAGAAATGGGGGCAAAACTGCCTTTACTGACCGTATTCATGCTGGCGTGCAGTGAATTTTTCCGAACGCCTTGGAAACTCGGCTCCCTCATCGTTGGGATTAATGTTTTCGTCTTTGCTTTCAAGACCTACTACAAAACGCCGATGGGGCGACTGCAAATTGACCGCGCCATGCTGAATATGCCTATGATTGGCGACCTGCTGAAAAAAACAGCGGTGGCTCGCTTCTGCGGCACGTTCGGTATGCTCACCGGCGCAGGGGTGCCTATGCTCAGTTGCTTTGACATTGTGGCGAGAACCGCAGGAAATCAGGTGATCGCCAATGCGATTGTAGGGGCGAAGAAAGAAGTGGAACAGGGCGGCAGTTTAACCGCTGCTTTTGCCAGAGAGAAAATCTTTCCCAACATGGCAATTAGCATGATGTCGATTGGGGAAGAAACGGGCGAAATCGACAAAATGATGTCGAAAGTGGCCGATTTCTATGAGGATGAAGTGGAGCAAGCCGTTAAAGGTCTCACCAGTACGCTGGAGCCGATCATGATGGTGGGCATCGCGGGGCTGGTGGGCTGCATTCTGATGTCCATGTACCTGCCGATGTTTGCAGTGTTTGAAAAGATGGGCTAAAACAATTTTGGAGGCAAGTATTTTGGATTTGGGAGGGCATCTAAAATTGGGAGGGCATCTAAAATCTGAAATCAAGCCTCTAAAATCTAAAACCTCAAATCAAAAATAATCATGCTGGTTAAAAATTCTCATTACGAAGAATTGCTGGCAGAGTACAGCAATTCCCTGTCAGCGATCGCGCTTCTCAAGCAGTACCGGCCCTATTTGGAGATGATTCCGAGTCTGCGCCGCCCTGACGAGAGCGTGATCGCGATTCCCTTGCCCAATGTGCGCATTCGCCATGAAGTCTCGAACTCCACCGGCGTCCAAGCCGGAACGGTGGAAGTCATTGAGTTGCCCTGTGATGTGGTAATTTTGATGTGCGATCCGGAATGGAAAATCAAAACCGGGGCAGAAATTATGATTTTCATTCACCGCCCCCACGAAGATTTCTCCGATCTCCTCCGTCGCTGGCGTCAGACGGAAATTTTGCTCAGCAAAAACTACGATTGGCTGATGCCGCACCGGTACAAGTACATTCTCAGTGAAGGTGCGGAGCAAATCTATCCCCTGTTTGTTGTCTTTGCTGAAACCCCGGAGCGCATTAAACGCGGCTTGAAGGGAGCTGCTCTGCCGTTCGTCGTCCAGACTCTGGGTTCGTCTCTTGAAGAAGAGCCATCAGAAGAGATTTTTACCAGCCAGCAATAGCTTGGCTTGTTTGCTTGCTTCCTTTGAATTCATTCCAGCTGGGCAAAAACTTAGAGGCGCGAATTTTCGCGTCTCTCTGGCTGCCCTAACAATTTTGGATTTTAGATTTTGGATTTTGGATTGAAGCTTTATACATGAAGGGGGGATCGCTGTGCAAAAAAATACTATCTAGATCAACTTGGTATAAGGGATTCCTTTACCCAAAGAATGCCGGTGAGTGGGGGGAGAACTTGGCCCGGATCGGATGAGAGGAATGCTTGGCCGGTGAAAAGGGAAATGGTATAATATTTAAAGCGCTCTTAAGTTTATCTTCCCATAAAATAGTAGGCCCGCCACCAGTATAAAAACAAGTTACAGGAAAAAACATGAGTGCGATAGAAAAGATTGCAGCGGCATTTGACCGCAAAGACTATCGAGAAGCGGCACAGTTAGTATCGGCATTACTCAATCAGTCCCCGCAGAATCCGTGGGGGCAGGTTTATCTGGGACGCTTGCATGAAGTGTCTGGGAAACTGGAGGCTGCAGAAAGTGTCTACCGGCAGCTTTTGCGCAACGCGCTCAACCCCAAGATTGCGGATCAAGCGCGTCAGGGGTTGCAGCGCTTGGAAGCGACTGTCAAACAAAAGCGCGAAAAAGCTATCGCCCAAGCCAAAACAGATCCCCAGAATGCTGAACCGGGCGTACTAATTATAGAGCCGGTGAGCGCTGAAACAAAAGCTGAAGCTGCCAAACATTTTGCCCGCATCATGGAGCTAGATCCTTACACCGCACGCCTGCAGATTCCAACTCGGAATTGGCGGCTGTACCGCACTGGTACAATGGCGGAGTTGGGCGTTTACGTCGCTGAATTGCAGCTGGCGGGGATTCCCGCTTTTTGCGTTTCCCTCGCCAAAAGCCAGCAGATTCGAGTTTTCCGAGTCAGCTACTTCCAGTCAGTTTCTTCCCAAGCTACTGCTGTTTGTAAAGACGAATCTGACCAGAGCGGTCAGATAAATTTTAACTGGTCAGAAATTACCCAGCGAGTGGAAGGGCTGCTGCCAATCTTTAAAAAATACGCGGAGTTCGATATCTTGCACGACCAGGTAGAATACAAAGAGCAAACCCACGATTACGCGCACATTTGCGACCTGCACTTACCTCGCCGGCGCTGCATTCTGCGGCTGCTCGACCAAACCTACGAGTTTCAGCAGGGAGTTCCCCTGACGCCGGCTCAGCAGGTTCCCGGGCGGGGTGAGGGCGTCACAGCTAACACCTCCAGTTTCAGTTCCAACTGGAACAGCTTGCTCGACTTTCTCAACCGGCAGTTGCCTGAGGTCAAAGTCTGGTCTGATTTTACCCCATTTGCGGAGGCGGTGCTCAACCGCGCTGACTTGCTGCGCCCTATTAAACCCTCTATCGATGTCTTCCGCCGGACAGAGAGCAACTGGGACCCGGCTTTTGAATTCTACAGCAGGCTGGTTTTCCTGAGAGGGGGATTGTCGGGGGGGGTGAGGCTGTAATACCAATTTTGGATGCAATGATTTTGGATGCAAGGATTGAAAAAAAAGGCAGTTCGTAGGGTGCGTTCCGCCGGCAATAGTGCGGCTTCTGGGAATTTTTGTCAGCGCGGAACGCACCCTGCATCTGATTAAGGGATATAATGAACCGCCAAGACGCGCCTGAGCGCCAAGGTTGGAAGGTGGGTTCCGCCGGCAGCTGCAGCGCACTTCGCAGAAGTTCTCTCAATGCGGAAGGCGCTCTACATCTGATTAACCGCAATAATAAACCGCCAAGACGCGCCTGAGCGCCAAGCAAGAAGAAGAAAGTTGGGAGGGTGCGTTCCGCCGGCCTCGAGTGCGCCGCACTTGCTAGAAGTTCTCTCAATGCGGAACGCACCCTACATCGGCTTACCGGACAAATTGGGGCATGACTTCGGCGGCGGTGAGCAAACCGTATATGCCTCTGCGGTGCAGCGCCACACCGGCTTTCAGATATCCAAAGGCTGGCCCGCAGACGTTGGCGGCCATGCTGGTTTCATCCCCTAAGGTAAAGGTGTGGGTGGATATCTTGCCCTCGAAGGTGCGACCGGCTATTTGGACATTGGTGCTCAGGGGCTTTTTGGGATTGCGGGTATCCACTACCCCTCCCACCGTAACCCGATCTCGCGGACAGATGCCGGCAAGCTCCAGCATGATGTCATCGGCGTGTTCCATATTCTCCAGCGCCAGCAGCCCGCCGGTGGAGTCCAGCAGGGCTTCTACTTCGGCATCGGTCATGGCCATCGCCCGCTCGACGCTGTACCCTGGCATGTGGGCGATATCCTCCCGGATGGTGGCTCGGTAGGCTTCCCAGTTGGCTATCCCAACGCCAAAGGTAATTTTCACACTGTGGATTTCGGCGTAGCTCTGAGCGGCGAGGGCGGCTGCGGCTGTTAGCAAACCGGGGGTTGCGCCACAGCCGGTCAGGTAGGTGATGCCGGCGGCGAGCAGTTCTTCTTTGATCGCCAGCAGCTGCTCGACGGCGCTGGTGCGTTTGATGGCATCGACGAGCACCCCTCGCCAGCCTGCTTCGATAAACTGCTTCGCGACGGAGGCCATAAAGGTGTTTGGCAGGTTGGGCAGTGCCAGGAAATAGCCATCGACTTCGGCTCGCTCGATTAAGTCCCCGATGCTGTTGCTGCTCAGTGCGCCGGCAGGCTCTAGGTAGCCGAGGGAGCCGCTGGCGCTGTACGCCGCAATGCAGGCGTCTGGATTTAACCCCTGCCGGTCGCAAGCGTAGCCTTTTTTATCGGCAGCTGCTACCCAGATCATCTCGCGTTTGGGAGCGAGGACTCGGGCGGCGGCTTGCCCTAAACCGCCAAAACCCAGCACCCCCACCCGCACCGGCATCACGGAAGGCACCGCACCGGCACTGATTCCACTTGTGACTTGCTCTGCACTCATCACGCATTACTCTAACTTGGACAGTTTCTCATTATCCCCTGCCTTTATCCCCGCTAGAACTTATGCAAATGCTCAACAATTTTCTATAAGTCCAGACCGCAGCCCTCTGCCCTATCACGTCCGGTTGATTGCCTGCAATTAATTTTTCTCCCGCTCTCTCCCTATCCGCTTTTCCCCTCAATTCTAATTTGATTAATCAATCGGACACCCTCTCAGGGCCCGGAGAGGGAGGGCTGGGGAGCGCTGGGGAGCGGCTTTCCGCCCGCCGGATGAACACCGGCACGCGCGGGCGGCGAAATCCCTGCAAGCGAGACGTGGTGTTGGTTTTGCGCACTTTACCCGCTCGCCGCCTCTTGACGGGTGCGAAGAGTTAAGCGAAACTTAGCAGAGACTGATGTATGGTACTATTCAATTACAAATTTTTGTAAAGTTTTGACTCGCTGTAATACAATTAGTCAAAATTGACTAAAAGTCCAGTCGGTCAGCAAGCCAAAAATAGCTTGAGAGGGCGGTGCCGGTTTTGTGCCGGATGCCAGCGTCCAGTTGCCAACTTGCCGAGAGGTCAGCCAAAAGCATGGAAACGCTAGAGTTTGTCATTTATCCAGATGGCCGAGTGCAGGAAAAAGTTACCGGCATTGTCGGGGCGTCTTGCGCGGAGGTGACTGCAGCAATTGAAGCCCAACTCGGGCAAGTCCTCAAGCAGGAGCAGACCTCTGAATTTTTTGCCAGAGCGGCTCACCAGTCAGCGACGGCTGCAGCCCGAGCGACTTTTAGCGAGTGGTGAGCTTTTTTGTTTTGTCCCATTTAATTCACTCTGTTACTTAGGAAGCAACTATGTCCCACTTTAGCCAAATCAAAACTCAAATCCGCAATCTCACGTCCTTGCAAGCCGCTCTCAGCGATTTAGGGATTGACTGGAAAGCCGGCCCAAAAGAGGTGAGAGGCTATCGCGGTCAAACCCACTCGGCTGAGGTTGTCATTGAGCAGGACAACGGTTACGATCTCGGCTTCCGCTGGAATGGCGCTGAGTACGAACTGGTTGCTGACCTGCAATTTTGGCAGCAAGCCCCCTCTGTGGATCGGTTCCTGAACATGGTGACTCAGCGGTACGCTTACCACACCGTGGTTGGTGAGAGCTCCAAGCAAGGCTTCCAGCTGGCTGAACAGCAAAAGAACCCCGACGGCTCCATCCGCCTAGTGCTGCAACGCTGGAGTGCTTGATGTCTGACTTCACTCCACCGGCTTCTGACGACGATCCGCAACGGTCGGGTTTTGAACCGGAGTTAGGAGGTGCTTTGCGCAATGCGCCCGAGCGTTCTGGCTTTGAGCCGGAACTGGGCGGTGCGTTGCGCCAAAAGGGGGTCTATGTGGATGAGGTGACTTGCATTGGCTGCAAGCACTGCGCTCACGTCGCCCGCAACACTTTCTACATTGAGCCCGACTACGGTCGCTCCCGCGCGATCCGGCAAGATGGCGATCCGGAAGAGCTGATCCAAGAAGCGATTGATACCTGTCCGGTCGATTGCATCCACTGGATCGATTACACCGAGCTCAAACGCTTGGAAGAGGAGCGCAAGTATCAGGTGATTCCTGTGGCCGGGTTTCCGATAGACCATTCTGTGGTTTCGGTGAACCGTCGCCGGCAAAAGGAGAGCAAACAGGGCAAGTAGGGCGCAGGCGGCACAGGCGAGACGCCTGTGCTACGCGATCCAAAAAAGTTGATTGCCCAATCCTAGAAACCCGGTTTCTTAAAGAAACCGGGTTTCTTATTCTCGCTCCCAGGTAAAAGCTGACGGGTTTTTTGGGTGCGGCACCGGCAACTGTTCAGGTATTATTTAAGGGGGTGGTGCTCTACGAGTAACTTCTCGACTCTGGCTTCATCGATGCGAGCGGCGAGTCTCTTCGCTTCATGCTCGTCTCTGACAGTTTTCGCCAAGCTCATTGTGGAGCCAACGGTGAACACCAAACCCATGCCCATATAGCCTTTCACCCAGCCATCTACAGGTAAGTAGAAGATACCGACTGTGGTGCCAGTAAGGGAAATGATAAACGACGCCCAAGCTTGAAATACCCAAGCGGTGCTGTTTGCTTGTTGAGAAGCCGGTGTTATATTTTGCATAGCCTCTCCACCCTCCAGCTGTATTTATGCAGCGCAAATTTACTTCATTTCAATCATAGACATTGCGTCTCTGCTGGGTTGCGCTTGCGCAGACAGTTTTTCAAACTGGCACAGTGCCGGGGCGCTGCGGAGGAGCCAGCAGCCTATTGTAGAGAGGTGATTTATCGCGCCAGCCTCTGTTGCAGAACGCCGGCTTGCGTCTTGGCTGTCCCGCACCGGCTTGCGGGTTGGCGGGCTGCCGGTGGGGGCGGTTTTTCAGCTCTTATTAGGACGTAGGACAGGCGTCTCGCCTGTCCCTGTCCCTACTAGCAAGTCAGATGCCTTGTCCTAAACTGACTGTCTATTTCTATAGCAGGCTTTTCCGCAGTTAGTGCTCAACGTCTGTCTGGATGGCTTCGTAGCATTCTATAATGCTTTGGCGGAGCGCCGGCACGAGATTTTCTATCTCGGTGGCACCGGTGAGATCGACTTCTAGCATTTCGTCGAGTTCGGTGTGCTCAGCAGCCTGTCTGAGCTGTTCTCCCAGCCCATTTTTGGCGCACCACTTGCTGAGGGTGTGGGCTACCGGGAAGAGTTCGTCATCGGCAAAGTCAGCGAGGCTTTCCTCTAGCTGCTGCAAGTTTTTCCAACTTTTGGGGAGAAAGATGGCTGGGTTGTATTGCAGCCAGTGCAGAAAAACTGCTATCAGTTTAGTGGGTTCCATAAGGGGGATTCTCCGGGGATCTGGGGGCTCTGTTGCTGGTTAGAGCGTTAAAATAGTGTTGTGTGTGAGGAGCGAGTTTAGGAGCGATTTTATAAGCTGCACGACGGCTAGGGCGCAGAGGGAGGAGAAGAGGAGGTTGAGTTAGGGGGGGGATTTCATTAGTTGTTTCGCACTGCTTAAGTTTCTTCTGTCTGTTCCAAACATGACTTCACCGGCACTTTTTCAGGCCGTTGCGCTGGCTGCTCGTATACTGTAGCTAAGCTCAAAGCTGTTCCCCAGTTGAGAGACTCCTCCTGGGTGACATTGCGCCAGCGGGCGCGGTGTTGAGCGCCACCGGCACGCCACAAGTCGCTTCTGGTGCAAACCTTTGTCTCAGAGAGGGTTTGCAAAGAAAACGCCAAGCAGCCTGAAACCGGCGCTGGCACGGGGGCCAACCCCTACAGGCTGTGTGTCATTATAGCAATGGACAGTCAGTTTAGGACAAGGCCAGAACGCTGGGCTGGCAAAGCCGGTGCCGGCGCTCCGCACTTCTCGCGATGGGCACCGGCAAGATTTCCGAGGCGCGAAAATCCCCTCTCGCTCCCCCTCCTCGTGCGCGACTGCGGCTTACACACAAATCCCCAGTCATGCCAATTTTCCATGTTTCGCCCGGGGTAGGGGTAGGGTGCGTTCCCTAAGAGGGAACGCACCCTACTGCAGTCACATAGCCAAGATGTGTGTAAACGGTAGCCCTGCGCAGGGGTTTGGGGTGCCGGGCTCTTCATCTGGCGTGTGGGTGCGACGCCAATCGCTTTGATTTATTTACTGCCGGCGGTGGAATCGCTCTGTTTCTTTTCTGCCTGCTTTTCGAGCCAATCCTGCCAGACTTTAGTCAGCGCCGCCGCCACTACTGCTGCGAATAAACCGGCTGCGATGCCGAGGGTGACGGATGCGGTGAACGGATGGGGTTGTGGCGAAGGAAAAGGCCATTTTATCTGCGTAAAAGGCACCGGCAAAAAAATCGGGCGCTCCTCGGTGATTAGCTGATAGCCGGAGGAAACGATGCCCCCAACACTGACTCCAAAGCCGGCGGCTGCGAAGGCAATTTGGAAATTGCGCTCCCGTTCCTTTTCGCGGTCTTCCTCTTTTTCCTTTTCTATCTTATCACGCTCTTCTTTCTCTTGCAACCGCGCTTCTTTTTCGCGGTCGAGGCGAGCCTGTTCAATTTCCACGATGCCCCGGATGGAGGCAATGGCTTTGTCCAGCAAGTCTGTGCCGTGCCCGTAATAGCCCAAATCGGCGACAATCTGCTCTTGATAAGACGTGCAGGTGTCTTGGCTGAAGGCTTCCAAGAAGGGGACTGCCGGCTCAAACGGATACTTGGAATCCGAGGCGAGACGTTCCTTTATTGTCGCAATTTTCTCGGCGTAATTGCGAGCGTTGATTTCAATAGTGTGCTGGCGGAATTGCAAATCTCTCAGCAAGCGGGCGTACTCCACCGCCCGCACCGGCATCTCGATTAGCTCAGTGTTGAGAGATTCCAGATTCTCTTGACTCAACCGGCTTTTGTTGCTAGGATTGGATTGGGGCAAGCCTGGAAAAATCGTCTCAATCCGCTCTTCTATCTTCTCGTACTCACTCCGCGTTAACCGAGAAATTATGCGGGTCTCCTGATAGACAGAGACAATCTTGTTGCGGTAGAATAACAGATCGAGGAACTCATTATAGCACGCGGCGAACTTTTCGCTGATGGCTGGATGGGAGAACAGCCAGACGAGGATGTGGCAGGATGAATCCCCCTGACTGCTGCTATACTCAAAAATGGGACTGCCGAACAATTCCCCCTGGCGCGAGAAGGCGGGCCGGTTTTCGGGTTCTGGGATGAGCTTTTCCAGGCACTCGGTTGCTAGCTTTCGGAGGAATTGGCTATCTTTTCCCCGGGCTTCTTGCTTTTGCGCGACAGTGAGAGAGGCGGTAATCAGCAGAGTTTGCCCTAGGGAATTGTTGACCGGCGTGCGCGTGGGAAGTAAACAGTTATTGGGGTTAAACTCTTGGAAGATGGCAGTATTTACCGGCTCGGTTGGCTTGCCGGCGTCTTCTTCGGGAATGCGGATATTAAAAGCGAGGGCATAGCTGTCACCGATGCGCAGGGGAGAGACAAATCCTTTGATTTTGACTCCCTGTTGGGATTCTTTCTCGAAGGGGAGTGAGCGCCGGTTGCCAACCGCTGCTTTCTGCAGCAGGTTTACCCGATTGCCGGCGGGTTCTTTTTTTTGGTAGCTGGATAAGTTGGAGGCGTCGAGTTGCGCTGGAATGCCCAGTTGCTGTAGAATGCTGTTGCATCTCTCCCAGAGGGAGTGGGGATTCTCTACCTCAGCTCCTAGGGTTTTGTGGAGGTGGTAGGCAAACAAGTCAACATTAGGTGCCCAGATTTTGTTACTCATTTTAACCGCCCCGCTGTTGCTGTTCAGCTTCTTCGCGTAGGATGGCTTCGTAGCGATCTCTAATGCTTTGGCGAAGCGCCGGCACGATATTTTCTATTACGCCGGTATCGCTGGTATCAAATTCTGGCGGATCGTCGATATCCGTGCGTGAACCAAAAACCTCCTGTTTGAGTTTTTCTCCTAGCCCATTATTGGCGCACCACTTGGTAATAATTTCGGCTGTCGAGAAGAGTGGGTCATTGGTAAAGCCGGTGAGGTTTGACTCTAGCTGCGGCAATTTTTGCCAAGCGTTGGGCAGAAAGATGGTTGGGTTGTCTTGCAGCCATTTCCGAAAAACAGCGATGACTATTGCGGATTTCATAAGAGCATTCTCCGGGTTTTCTGGTAGAGCGTTTGCGGGTTAGGAATTAAAAATCCGGCTTGGCACATTTGCCGGGTGAACCCCACCCCCCAGCCCCCTCCCCGCGTGCGGGGAGGGGGAGTAAGAGGGAGTGTTTTTACTGCCCAATCGCGCAGAAGGCAGCCCAATACTGCGGTTTGTGGAAAGGTTTGTCATCAGGGGAGCAGTTAACCCACACTTGCGCATCCTCATTATATCCTTTATCTAAGCCCAAACCTGTTACCCAGTTGAGAAACTCCTCCTTGGTGACATTGCGCAGCCACATCTGGGCTGTCTTGAGCGCCACCGGCACGCCAGACTCGCCTGAGTCGCCGCCCCGCAGGCACTGATAAAATTTTATCATCAAAACTGCCGTGGCAAAGTCGTCCACGCGCCAAAGACTGCTGACGACGCTGAGACTGCCGGCATACAAAAAGCCGCTGGGCAATCCAATATATTCATCAATCAGTTGCGCCCCATCTGTCAAGCCGGTTTCGCAGGCGGAAAGGGTGACAAGCCGGCACTGGGGCAATTCCAGGGAGGCAAAGATGTCTTGCAGGGTGAGGCATCTTTCTGGGTTGGCTTTTCGCCCATCGCGCAAGGTGAGATACCGCTTATCTCCCCCTTCCGCTTTCTCCCTCTCTTCCTTTTTGGGAGAGGGGGTTGGGGGGTGAGGGCTGGGGCTGGGGGATTCCAGGGAGTCTGCCAGAATTAGGGAGGAGGATAGGGGAAACTCGAAATTGAATCCGCCGTGACAGGAAAAGTGGGCGGTGCCGGTGCGCCGCAGGATTTCCAGGTTTTCCAGGAGGGCGGTTTTGGTGGCTTGTTCTCTGGGCAGGATGTGGGTGTGGGGGTCAAAATCGCGTTGAATGACTTCTACTTCTATGTCAGCATAGGACAAGTCTTTGGTGGGGTTCTGGATGGCAAACAGAAAACGCGGAACCGCTGCGGGGCGCTGCCGGTTTCGCACTAGCTGCAGGAGTTGGCAGCTGGGCGCATAGCGCACGCCGGCGGGGAATTCGTCGAGAAGGCAATACCCCTGTAGGGGCGAAGCATTCGCGCTAGTAACCTCCGTCTCCCCACCCGAGTTTGTCGCCGCGAATGCTTCGCCCTGGGCGTTAATAACCCCCGTCTCCGAGTTTGTCGCCGGCTGGGTTTTGCCCCTGCAGGTTGGGGATACCGGCAGTGCGTGCAGGGGAAATAGATGTAAATAGCGGTGGGGAATCAGAATTAGCCGGCTGCAGGTTGGGGGAATTTTGGCAATTATCTCTGGCAGGCGCAATATCTGGGAGAGTCTGTTGAGTCTCTCGGCGAGGGCGTCTCCCCAAGTCGTCTCGCCGTAGTCGCCGAGATATTCAACCGCCCACGCCTGTAGCTGCTGCAACTCGTTGCCGGCAAACTGCACCACTTCCAACGTGTTGCCGGTGATGATGAAGGTTTGGAAGCCCTCTGTGCCGATCTGCCACTCTAGAATGGCTGTCTCAGAGTCAATCAGCCGGCGGATTTCCTCAAAGGTGATGGGTTCGACTCGCTGGGTGAGGGTGAATTGCGGATCGAATTCCTTAATCTGGTTGAGGAGTTCGTCAAGCCGGGGCTGGGATTCTTCCAGGATTTGCCGCTGCTGCTGGATGTACTCCTTGCTGAGATTGCCAGAGGTGCCGGCAGTCCCCAGATTATTTTGCGCCATTGCCCAGTTTTGGGGAAATGCCTCTCGGGTGTCAACTTGCAAAGCCAGCTGATAAGCCGCAATCGCCCTTTCCAGATTGTCCGCCCTATCTCTGGTGATTCTGTCGCCGTAAGCATTCCCCAGATTATTTTGCGTCATTGCCCAGTTTTCGGGAAATGCCTCTGGGGTAAAAACTCTCATGTCATTAATGTTTACTGGCTCACCCGTGTTGAGCGTAACTGTAACAAGGATAAAAATTCCACCAATTCAATTAGTTCCTCCGCTTCCTGGCGTTCGGCTTGAGACAGGGTATAACCCTCGTCCTGCCGGTCTAAGAGAAATTGTAAACGGTCGTGAACTGCCGGTGGCAGTTGAAAGCGAGTGAGCTCCAGGGGAATTTCCACGATTTCGGGCATAGAGCAGTTGGCCTCGGTCTGTAATTCTCCGATTCTATTTTAGCAGTTAATTTGGCCTCTCACAAGCATGAAATTCCCTTCATCGAAACTCCTGCCTCTTTCTCCCCCTCCCCGCACGCGGGGAGGGGGTTGGGGGGTGGGGTTCCTCCGCCGGCTTTTCAATCCCAAACCCAAAATCCAAAATCCCTACAATCACAGCCCTTGCTGCCACGGCTCAACGAGCGTCTGCACCGCACCATTCGGCTTGAGCAACACCCGAATTCTCACCGGCTCGCCTCCCCTCACCGGCGAAACAAACGGCTGGTTCATCACCGGCATGCCGGTGCTTTCCAGAAACTGATAAGACGCCTGCCCCCGGGGAATAATCTGCCCCACAGACCCGTCGGCATTCACCGAAATAGTATACTCCAAAGGTTGCTTCAACCCCAGGGGCGGTCTCCACCGCTGCGCGAAATAATTCCTCGCCTCCGCCAATTGCGGCACCGGCTGAGCGCTGCTCTCGCTTTGCGACTCAGCCGGCTCCCTCGTCTCCCCAGCACCGGGCTCCCTGACTTCCGGTAAGGCGCTCTGCGGTGCCGGCGAGGGCGTCAGCTCAGACGAGCTCGCTGGCGGCGAAGCGCTCTGCGGTGCCGGCACAGGCGTCTCCCCAGGTGCCGGCGCACTGACTTCCGGCAATTTGCCCCCCACTGCCGGCTCTCCGTCAGGCAATCCCGGAATCGGGGGCAGAGCCGGTGCGGGATCGCTCGCGCCACTTGCCGGCGCACTGGGCGGCGGGGCGCTTGGCGAGAGAGCCACCTCAGGCTCGCTAACCGGCGCAGGAGGCGCTCCCAGACTGGGGAGAGCCCCCCCCTCACCTTCAGCCACCGGCGGAATCTCTTGCTGGGGGGCAGTTTCAACCGCCGGCGCTGGAAGCACTGGGGCGGGAACGTGAATCGACGTTGGCGGGGGTGCCGGCATGGCTCTCCTGGGCGCAGCCGGTGGGGGCGCAACCGCCACCCTCGCCGGTGCCGGTGACAGGGGGCGCGGCGTCAGGGCGACGGAGCCTGCCGGCAGCTTTAGCGGAGGCGGTACAGACGCCCCCGGGACGGGAACTGCCGGCAGCTTGGACGCCACTGCCCCAGCCGCCAGCGGTGTGGGGGGCATTGCCCCATCCTTCGGCAGCCTCAGCACAGCATCGCCCAACACATCCGGCGGGGGTGCCGGGCGTGCCGGCGCTGCAGCCGGCGGCGGTTGCAGCGCCACCGGCTGTTGGGGGGCTGCCGGTGCCGCCATCTGGGCGTACTGGCGCTCAACCAGCTTCAGCCCCGCAGTCGCCACCCCCAAAGTTACCGCCACCACCGCCACCGTTTTCGCCCACAGCGGCGGTTGCTTCAGCCAGTTGGAGCCCTTCTCCCTGGGCACTCCCACCACATCGGCGGTGTACTCATCCAGCGCCGTCGCCAAATCAAACAGCTGCAGCGCACTCAGCTGAATTGCCGGCCCTGTTCGCCCAGTCGCCAGCGAGCCCAAAAACAGCTCGTGGACGACCAAACTTCGGCGCACCAGATAGATGCCGGTGCCTTCCCTCTGGGCTGTCTCAGTCTTTTCCACCTCCGCCGGTGCTTCTGGCGGCTCAGCCGGCGGCAAATCCTCCCCACTCTTCTCAACCAAAGCTTCCACCGGCACTGCAGCCGCTTGCGCCTCAAGCTCCCAGGCGGTAGGCTCCAGCTCCATCTGCACTCGGGTTGCCGGCAGCGCCGCGCGTGGCGGCTCCTTACCATTTTCCTCCGCTTTTGTCAACCCCTCAACCGCTTTTTCTTCTGCCGGTGAGTCGCTGAGGAATTGCCGCACGTAGGCGCTAACCGCCTCTTGGAGGGCGTCCAGCTGAGCGCGGTCGCCCCGAATCGTGACTTGCTGTTCTTCCGGTAGCTGGGGCGCGTCAAAGTGAAGCTCAAAGCGCAGATCCTTAAAAGCCGAAATGCCAGCCCACCGGAAGCGAGACGAACCTTTCGCCGCAATTTCCAGCGTGCAAGTGGGGGGCGTGTACCGTCGCAGAACCATTTCGATTTTACAGTTTAGATATTAGAAGTTAGATTGACCTACCGCGCCCGATCGAGGAGGGCTAGCCAGAGCCGGCGGGAACCGCTCGGACCGCTATAAAATAACAAATCTATCAGAAGTTTGAGAGCCAGCTGCGAGAGCGTATCAGGGGATACATTTTCTCCCTCTTCCATACGCTGTTGATAAGTGTTGCAAAAATTATCGATATAGTCTCCCAGCAAAGCCGCTTCGTGGGGCGGGCGATTTTGCTCCGTCAGCTGTTCCAGCAGCGCCACCGCGCGGCGGATTAATTCTTGGTGCTCTTTCGCCAAGTGACAGCAGATTAAAACCAAACCCCGCGCTTCCTCAACATCCAGCTTTTTGCGCCCCCCTTCCCCCTTGCGCAAGGGGCTCGACTGGCGCAACCGCCACAGCGCCACCCTGTCCGACACCATCGACTCGATTTTCAGCTCAGCCGCCGCCCTCAGCATCGCGGACGTACTGATGCCGGTCAGCGTTTCCAGGGCGAGCAGGACTAAATCTATGTGGGCTTTGATGTTGTCCAGTTGCGCCGGTGCCGGCGCGTCAGCAATCGCCAACTCCTGCAACTTGGGTTGCGACTTAGGTGTTGGCGCGGTGGGTTTCACGCTTTGGCGCATAGCTTCAAAATAGGCCATAGAAAAAGCACTGGCATCCCTGTTACAACTTTTGATACCAAATTCCTCAGGGCTGGCAGCAGTTTCCCACCACTCTACCCCACTGGACTAAACAAGGGGCAAATTCTATTATATATTGCCTCAGCTTTTCAGGATATCTGCCGAAATAAATAAAGTAGGTGGGCAAAACTCCACCGGCAGCCCAGCACCCATCCAGATGCCCCTGCGGCTCGTCCGCCCACCTGCGCTACCCACCACATTTAGCTCCGGCTGTCAAGCCCTTGCAGCTAAATTTCCCTGCAAGCCAGCCTGACAGCAATAATAATGTCTTGTCCGCTCAAAAATTGTTCCCGCTTTGGCCACCTGCCGTAATACACCGGCTCCACCACCCGCAGGCCATTTTTTTCATAGAGCCCGCGAATGTAGCCCTGATCGTAAGCCACAGCTGCTTCCGGCACAAGCGGCTCAGCCACGCGGTACACCCCGCCCCCAACATCCTTAAAATCCAGCCGCAACTTTTTCGCCTCAAGCGCTGCCAAAGATTCCGCATTGAGCAGAAAATAGCTGCTCAAACACCGGCCATCTTTTTTCAAAACCCGCGCCACCTCAGAAAAGTAATTTTCCATATCCTCAGGCAGCATGTGCGTGAACACCGAGGCGAGAAACACAAAATCAAACCCCGAATCCGGATAGGGAAACTTGTACTCAGCCGCTCTAATTCCCCCCGCCGGATTGTATTGCTGATTGTAAACATCAGCCCTGTGAAACCGAAAGTTGGAGTGTTTCGGGGTAATATTCTCCTGACACCAAGTCACCCCCGCCGGCTCGATATCGAATCCATCATAGCTCCCCCGATCTTTCAAATACTTTATCAGGGGCAGAGCCATGCGACCGGCACCGCAGCCAATTTCCAGAACGCTGTCCTGGGGTTTCAACCCTGCAAGTTCCACGAAATACCGAAAAAACTCTTCTCCGATTTCCTTGAAATTATTAATGCCCCCGCTGCCAACTGCTTTAATCAGTTCGATAGGGGGATAGAGTTCCTCGGTCACAAAAATACCTCATACAGGAATGAATGAACCGCCCCCGTGAGGGGACGCCAAGGAAGAAGAGGGGTGTGGTGCCTCACCCTCTAGGGTTGGGTGAGGGGAGCTTTCTTTTATAGCAGTAGTAGACTGCAGTAGTAGGGTGCGTTCCCTCTGAGGGAACGCACCCTACCCTGGGTGATGGGAAATAAGAAAAATGAACCGCCCCCGTGAGGGGACGCCAATAAAGACGATGAGAGGGGAGAGGGGTTATACCCCTCTCCCCTTGTGGGATTACCGGAGGTAGACAACGGTGACACCGGCACCTCCATCTTCGTTGCGGGCGAGCTCGTAACGATCGACGTGGGGGTGCTGCTCGAGGAAATCGTGGACTCCCTGGCGCAACTTGCCGGTGCCTTTGCCGTGGATAACCCAAACCGCGCCGCTGGTGGGAATAGCTTGGGCAATGGCGCGATCGAGTTCAATTTCCGCATCCGCGACTCGACTCCCTCGCAAATCGAGCGTGTTGTAGGAGGTGCGAACGGTGGGAAGGGCGGCGGGAGCAGGTGCGGGTGCCGGTGCCGGTTTGGGTTTCACCGGCATCTCCGGTTTCTCCCCGTCGAGGGATTCGATATCGGTTAGGGATACCGTCATCTTCATCAGCCCGAACCGCACGCTCAGTTCGCCGTCGGAATTGGGCCCACCGATCACCTCAGCGGTTTGCCCGAGGCGGGGGATGCGAACCCGATCTCCGACTTGGGGGCGGAACCCGGGTTTGGGTTTGGGTTCAGGGTGGGAGCGGGAGGGCAAGTGCCGGTCAGCAATTTCACCGAGCGCCTCTGTGGCAAGAGTCGCGTCTGCTGCGGTGGGGGAACCTTGCTGCAGCCGGCGGATGACAGCGGCAATTTCGGCTTTGGCTGCCAGAATTGCGTCTCGCACAGCCTGTTCTTGGGAGAGCTTGAGCTGCTGCTCGCGCTCAGCTAGTTGGGCTGCTTTTTGGGAGAGCTCCCGGTGCAAGCGCTCAGACTGCTTGACTAGCTCAGCGGCTTCTTTTGCCCGGGTTTCTTGACGCCGGCGCTGATCTTCGAGACCGGCAATCACCTGATTGATTTCTTCCGTCGAGCCGGTGCCGGTGAGGGAGCGAGCCTCCTCGACAATTTCCAAGGGCATTCCCAGCCGGCTGGCGATGGTGAGGGCGTTTGAGCGCCCCGGAATCCCCCACAGCAGGCGGTAAGTGGGCGAGAGGCTGACATCATCAAATTCCACGGAAGCGTTTTCAAAGCGGTCGTCCTGATATTTCAGGGCTTTGAGCTCGCCGAAGTGGGTGGTGGCGACTGTCAGGCTGGCGCTGGCGGCCAAGTGCTGCAGCAGGGCAATGGCCAGAGCGCTGCCCTCAGAGGGGTCAGTGCCGGCACCCACTTCATCGAGCAGCACCAAGGAATTTTCGGTCATCGCGTCCAGAATGCGGGTGATGCGGCGGATGTGCCCGGAGAAGGTGGAGAGGCTTTGCTCGATGGACTGCTCGTCGCCGATATCCGCCAGAACTCGGTCGAACCAGGGGATTTCCACCGGCTCTTTTGCCGGTACGAACAGGCCGGCTTTTGCCATCAGTGCGGCGAGCCCCAGGGTTTTCAGGGTGACGGTTTTGCCGCCCGTGTTGGGGCCGGTGATGGCCACAACCCTGATGTGGGGCTGGATCAGCAAGTCAGTGGGCACCACCGGCGAGCCCTGTTCGTGCTGCTGCTGCCAGACTAGCAGGGGGTGGCGCAGGTGGCGCAGGGTGACAGTTTCCCCTTTCTGGCTTTCTGTGCCGGTGGCGCGATCCACAAATCGCGGCGGGTTGGCTTCCAGCCACAGGCTGTAGCGGGCGCGAGCGGTAGCGATATCCAGGACCGTGACAGTGGCCAGCAACCGCTCCAAGTCCGGCCCGACAGCGGCGATTTGCTGGCTGAGGGCGCGGCGGATCGCTTCTTCTTCGGCTTGCTCCTGGCGAACCTGCAGGCGCATCTGGTTGTTTAAATCCACGATCGCGTGGGGTTCAATATAATAGGTGGCACCGCTCATCGAGGTGTCGTGGACAATGCCGGGAACCGATTCTTTTTGCGCCGCTTTGACGGGAATGACGAAGCGATCTCCGCGCTGGGAGATCAGCTGTTCCTGAATCGCATTCGCCTGTCGCTGCATGATGCCCTGCAAGATTTGATAGATCCTGTCCCTGATCTGGCGCATCTGCATGCGAATCCCCCCCAGTTTGGGGCTGGCCCGGTCGGCCACTCGTCCGCGCTCGTCTATGCAGTGGTGAATTTCCTGCTCGATTTCTGGATAGGTGCGCAAGGGAGCCACCAGGGCGTTGAGCGCCGGCAGGTCTTCGTGGGCGTCGATGGTGCGGCGCAGCTGTCGAGCGCCGGCTAGGGTGGTCGCGATGGCGAGGAGCTCTTCCCCAGACAGGATGCCTTGCAGCCCCGCCCGTTCCAGGGAGTCGCCAATATCACTGATTCCCTCGAATGTCAATCCTCCGCTGAGGCGACTTTCGAGCAGGTAAACTTCTCGAGTTTGCGCTAGCAGCTGCTGGGTTTCATCGGGGGTTGCCGGTATTGGCAAATTGCGGCAAGCAATTGCGCCCAGCTTGGTGGCAGCAAAGGTGGACAGGTGCTGGCACAGGCGTGGCCATTCGAGAAGTTCTAGAGTTTCCGATTCAATCAAATCTTGAAGGCTGACTTTCAATTTAAGGGAGTTATTAAGTAATTTTAAGATGACAGTGCGTGAATTCCAGGGTTAACCCAGACTCTATTTTAGCGGCAGCATCTCTGAACAGGCAAATCTACCACCGGCATTCTTATTTCTCCCCCTCACCCCAAAGCGGGAGAGGCGGCTGGGGGGTGAGGGGATGACAAACGCGAGACGAACTCTATTTTAGCTTGCCGGCTGAAACCCGCCAGGGTTGATGTACTGTGAGGGCCGGCAGCCCCGCCCGAAAAACCGGGTATTTATTATAGATCAACTCTCTTATTTTGTCAAGTACCGGGGGTGATAATTTACTGGCAGGTGCGGATTTGCGGCCATAGCTGAGGTTCGCGGCAATTTCCAAATATAACTCAGGCAATTCCGCAGATTCTCGGATACCACAAGCCAGGAGTTGGCATTAATCTGTGAGGAGTGGTAAACAAGTAATGATACCCAACCCCAGACAGCCTTCTTCTTATCATCCCTCTGCGCCTAAGCGCGGTCGTGCGGTTTAGCGGTTCTCAGTTGGATGAACTACGGCTCAGAACCCCGGTTTCTTAAAGAAACCGGGGTTCTCAGTACCTCACAAAAGATGAGAAACGCTATAAAATCATTACCTGTGCGGAACTCCCAATCTGTGTTCAATTTAGGTTCTGCTACCGCTGGGAGGTGTCTGGGCGTTTTTATGATGTTGAGGCTGCTTACCCAGTGAAGGAATCAGACTGTCCGTCAGTCATGCCCGCTGCAAGTGCGAGCTTTTTGATGGAGCGAAATCTTTTCTGGAAAAACCTGAAGCCTAGCTTCAATAAGAGAGCGCCCTATTGCTGGCGCACCTCACTCTTGGAAACGCTGTTAGCATAATGTGGGGAACTGTCCGCCACCGTCAATTCCGGAAAGCCGGTGCCGGCGCAATATGATGTGCCGGTGACAAACACCCCCCATAGCTGGAGCGAAGCCCGCTAAAAACCCTGACAGTCTATAGCAGTTCTAAAAGATTTGTGAGAACCCTCTCTCTTTTCTTTCCTTGGCGCTCTAAGAAAGCGGGAAGCCGCCGCGTCCTGTGGCTCAGGCGCTGTTTCTAAAAAAAATAATTTTCACAACCCAAGAACGAACCGCTATAGCATCCCAGTGCGCGCGGAATATGTAGAGCGAACTCATCTTAAATTTCCTTTAAAAACCGCCATCTCTAAAGTTCCCCATGATAGAACTGGAGCTGCCACCCATCCATGCCGGTTCTTCCAGAGGATCGAGCGCAGGAACAAACGCTCCTTTGAAAAAAGCTTCAAGACAGCTAAGCTGCTGGATGTCAAAGTTTTTAAACATTTCGTCTAGCGCTTGAGAGTCTTGCTTAGTCAGGGGCATGGCAGATGCTGCGGTCGGGGCGGTCAGGGTAAGCATAGGAGAAGCCGTGAACTTTGCTTTTGCAGGCTTCTTTCAGTCTAAGACAATCGCCGTCTGCTTGACATCAGTTAATCCACCCAACCTAAAGATAATCTTTCTGTAAAGAGAATGCGAAGAAGGAGGGAGAAAATTGTTAAACCCCGCCCTTGTGCGGGGCGCGGGAAGCCCGAGGGGCGGCACCCTCACGGGCAGCGACCCCTCCTTTACCGTTTCTTCATCTTTGCCCCCCGCACCGGCAGCGTCAAGCGCTTTTACTGGCAACCATCGCCGGTTCGTAAAGATACTCAAACCAATTGCCGTCGGGATCGCGACCGTAGAAGGAAGCGGTGCCATCCCGGTGGTCGTGAATGCGGGTGACTTCCACCCCCTCTGCTGCCAGCTGCTGGTAAGCGCCTTCCATCTCAGCGCGATCGCTGAAAATAAACCCAAAGTGCGGCCCTGCCTGCTTGTAACCGGGCCCCAACAGGGCCAGCCCATCTTCACCGGCCTTCAGGTAAGCCCAGTCGGCGTCCTTCCACACCACCTCCATGCCCAAGTTGCGGTAAAATTCAGCAGCCTTGTCAATGTCCCGGACACAGATGGCAACATGGCCCAATCGCTTCAACTTCATAAATAAAAAGTCACAAATCTTATCCTTTTGTAGCAAATTTATTTTATCCCCTCTCCCCTCGTTCCCAGGCTCTGCCTTGAAAATAGTCTTGTAGGGGCGATGCCCCCGTGCTCGCCCCGCCCCCCTTGACAATTTTCATCGGTGGCGGTTTGCGCAGTTCCGAAGTGACTGCCTCCCTTATCCCCTCGCTATCCCCTCGCTATCGGGGTTTGTAGCAGGGCTTTAGCCCAACCGGCTGGTCTCGCAGGAGCGCATAATTTTCTTATGTGACGCACCGCCACCTGTGAAAATTGTCCTGAGGGCGGGGCGAGTCGGTAGGGCATTAGCCCAGCTGCAAACATGCCGAACCCAACCGCAAATGAACCCACTAGAAACCTACATCCGCGAACTGCGGGACATCCGCGCCACCGGCACAGCTATTCCAGAAACTTCCTACTGCGCCCCACTCGCCAACCTGCTCAACGAGATTGGCAAGACACTCAAGCCGAAAGTGCGCTCTTGCATCGACCTCAAAAACCAAAGCGCAGGACTTCCAGCCGGCGGACTGTTCACAGCCCGCCAGTTCCAAAAACTGTCAGACGCCCAACCGGCAACCCCGCAAAATCCTGAACGCGGCGCTATTGAGGTCAAAGGCACCAACAATGAGGTTGAGGTTGTTGCCAAGAGCGAGGGAGTTTACCGATATTGGCATAAATATCGCCAAGTTTTAGTTACTAATTATCGCGACTTTGTGCTGGTAGGTCAAGATGCAAACGGCAAGCCGGTGCAGCTGGAAACCTATCGCTTAGCCGAGAGCGAGGCAGACTTCTGGGCAAAAGCCGCCAATCCGCGCCAGTTTGCGGAACAGCGCGGCGACAGCTTTATTGAATACCTGAAGCGGGTGATGCTTTACGCAGCCCCCCTAGCAACACCGGCAGACGTTGCTTGGTGTCTCGCTTCTTATGCCCGCGATGCGCTATCTCGCATTGCTGAGACAAATATATCCGCTTTGGCAACTGTTCGCACCGCTTTAGAGTCGGCGCTGGGCATTAAGTTCGAGGGAGAAAAAGGCGAAGGCGATCGCTTCTTTCTCTCCACCTTAGTACAGACCCTATTTTACGGGATCTTCTCAGCTTGGGTGCTGTGGCACAAAGAAAACCCAGCACGACAGGAGCGATTTGACTGGAGGACTGCCGGTCACTACCTTCACGGGCAAATAATTCAGGCACTTTTTGAGCAGATATCCGATCCCGACAAACTGAACCCCTCAGGATTGATAGAAGTGCTCGATTGGACAGGCGCAGCGCTCAACCGCGTCCGGCGAGAGGAATTCTTTAGCAAATTTGAGTCAGGTCAGGCTGTTCAGTATTTCTATGAACCCTTCCTGCAAGCTTTTGACCCCACCTTGCGCAAAGAATTAGGCGTCTGGTACACACCGCCAGAAATTGTGCGGTACATGGTAGCCCGCGCCGATACAGTTTTGCGAGAAGAATTAGAAATTGAGGACGGTTTAGCTAACCCAAACGTTTACATCCTTGACCCCTGTTGCGGTACGGGTGCTTATTTGGTGGAAGTCTTAAAACGCATTGCTACCACTTTGTCAGAAAAAGGCGAAGGCGCTTTATGGCTTCACGATCTAAAAGAAGCCGCCATCAAGCGAGTTTTCGGCTTCGAGATTTTGACGGCACCATTTGTGGTGGCTCACTTGCAACTGGGGCTGCTGCTGCAAAACCTCGGCGTGCCTCTGTCGGGTGAAAAAGAGCGAGCCGGCGTATATCTCACTAACGCCCTCACGGGCTGGACACCGCCCGATGAAGCGGTTAAAAAGCAAATCCAGCAACTGGAATTCACCTTTCCTGAACTGAAGAGAGAGCGGGAGGCTGCTGATGAGGTTAAGCGAGACAGACCTATTTTGGTGATTCTGGGCAATCCACCTTACAACGCCTTTGCCGGTGTCAGCCCAAAGGAAGAACAGGGGCTAGTAGAACCCTACAAAGAAGGGCTAATTTCCGAATGGGGCATCAATAAATTTAACCTTGACGAGCTTTATCTGCGTTTTTTTGGGCTAGCTGAACAGTGCATCGCACAGAAGACTGGCAAAGGTGTGGTGTGCTATATTTCAAACTTCTCTTACCTCAGCGATCCGTCTTTGGTCGTCATGCGGCGTCGCGCTCTCAGAGAGTTCGACAAGCTGTGGTTTGACTGCATGAATGGGGACAGTCGGGAAACTGGCAAACGGACACCAGAAGGCAAGCCTGACCCCAGCGTTTTTTCAACAGAGTACAATCGGGAAGGGATTCGCGTCGGAACGGCAATCGCGCTGTTTGTGCGTCAAGAAAACAGGAGCCAGCAGCCAACAGTCAGGTTCCGCCATTTCTGGGGCGTGACTAAACGTTCGGATCTGCTAGAGAGCCTAACCGCCAAAAATTTTGACGCCCAGTACCAACCTGTTAATCCAGACAAGAGCAACCGTTACTCTTTCCGCCCTTCTGATGTAGCCTCAGCCTATCTAGAGTGGCCAAAGTTGGTGGAGTTGTGCGCGGAACCTCCCATGAATGGCTTGTTTGAAAAGCGCGGTGGGGCGCTGATTGATATTGAGCGAGACGCCCTCGAACAGCGGATGCGGATGTATTACGATACTAGCACAGATTGGGACGCGCTGAAAGAATTAGGCACGAGACTTACTGAAGATGCAGCCGGCTTCGAGGCAAAAAAAGTCCGGCAAAAAGTTCGAGCTGCTGAGCCATACCAATCTTCAATGCTTCGCCGCTACGCACTTCGCCCCTTTGACACTCGCTGGTGCTATTACAGCGATGTCAGTCCGCTCTGGAATCGCTCTCGACCGGCACTTTGGGCGCAGTGCTATCCGGGAAACGCATTCCTGATCAGCCGTCGCGCCGGCGCAGCCAATCCGGAAGGAGTGCCGCTGTTTTTTACGCAACTGCTTGGCGACAATGATTTCCTGCGCGGTCACGCCTATTATTTCCCCCTGTATCTCCGCCCTTTTTCTAAGCATAAGGCAAAAAACGCTATTAAACAAGACACGCTTTTCGACCTGAATCAAGTATCAAACACCGCAATCACAGCCAACCTTTCCCCACCGGCTCGCGCGTATCTCGCCCATACAGGTATCCTCAATCCTGACGCAGACGCTGACACCGCCGCGCTGATCTGGTGGCACGCCCTAGCAATTGGCCACTCACCGGCATACCTGACAGAAAACGCTGACGGCATTCGACAAGATTGGCTTCGCATACCCCTTCCCAATGCCAGAGCTGCCTTGCTGGCATCCGCTGAACTGGGGCGTCAAATTGCCGCCTTGCTCGACACAGAAACCCCTGTTGCCGGTGTGACAGCCGCTAAAATCCGACCCGAACTAAAAGCGCTCGCTGTTATCTCCCGCGCTGGCGGCGGACAGCTCAATCCCGACACCGGAGATCTAGCCATCACTGCCGGTTGGGGTCATGCCGGTAAAAATGGCGTCACCATGCCTGGAAAAGGCAAAATCCTAGAGCGCACCCTCACCCCAATTCCCACAGACGATAGGGGTGAAGATTGCCAACAGCCAACCCAACTTTTCGGCGAAACAACCTGCGACATTTACCTGAACAACACCGCCTACTGGAAAAACATCCCGCTTCCAGTATGGAATTATACCGCCGGCGGCTATCAAATACTCAAAAAATGGCTGAGCTATCGCGAACACAAACTCCTGAAGCGCTCTCTCACCAAAGAAGAAGTCCGCGAAGTCACAAATATGGCCAGACGCATCGCCGCAATCTTGTTACTGCAACCCGCCCTTGATGCCAACTACACCGCTATCAAACACTCCCCCTACAATTGGCCCAAATAACCTCATACCGATTTTGGATTTTAGATTTTGGATTTTGGATTTAAACCCCGAACATCATGTGGTATCATAGAGTGGGCGTTCTCCCCTTTCCACTCTTCCTTGGCGCTCCGGGGGGTTCTTCATTCCTCACGTTACTCACTCTTCCCCACTCTCGTCAAAATTCACCCGCTCATAAATCTCACTCAAAGGAATTTGGAACTCAACCGAAGCGAGTGACAGCACGGCATCCGCAGATTCAAACTCACTCAATAGCCATTTGCCCTCATAAGTTTTAGCGAACTGCGCAACATGATAGGTGTACTGGTCAATCATAACATATTCCCTCAAATCAGGAATTGAGCGATAGTATTGAAATTTATCCCCTTTATCGTAGTTGCTCGTGGATTTGGACAGCACCTCAACAATCAGCAGCGGATTGGTGACTGTAGTGGTGCCGGCTCCCTCATACACCGGCTTCCCCTGAATGACCATGATATCTGGATAGACGTAGCGGCCATAGCGCCGCAGCGACAAGCGCACATCTCCCATATATATTTCGTAATCTTGGCCCCGGACAGCAAATTTTAAATTAGCGCTAAAATTTAGGGCAATTTTGTTGTGGTTAGTTGTCCTGCCTGTCATCGGGATTATCTCTCCGTTGTGGTATTCACTTTTGTACTCAGCCGTTTCTTCGAGGGCAAAGTATTCCTCTGGAGTGTAGCGTTTTTCTGTCTGTACGAGCATATCCTCCTCCTCCCGGTCTAGCGGGACTATCTCACCATTATGGTATTCGCTTTTATACTCGGCCTGTGACTCTAGGGCAAAATATTCTTCAGGGGTGTAGTAGCGCTTTTGCTGCTGTTCAGGCATATTGACCTCCTTCTCTGAGATTGTGACACATGTGGAGCTGCCGGTGCGACCGCGACACTCACCGCACCCTCTCCCGCCTGACCGGGGAATGTCTCCCGCTTCTCTTGTGGGGAAAGGGGTTGGCGGGTGAGGTTTGACTTCAGCGATCCTGGAGTGCCGGCGCTCGCCAGGCACCCAACCCCCGCCTCACCGGCGCTCTCGAACCGGACAGCCGGCGGACGGCGCTCCCCAGCTAGCCTCACACATCCTGACTGTTTGCCTGGTGAGGGCAAAAGGGGGCTTTCCGCCGGCAAGTGAGAGAAGATGTAACAAAGTGAAAAGAGAGCTGTCCGCAAAATTTGATAACCTAACTTAAATACAGTCTTGAGAACGAGTCAGAGTGGATATTCAAATTGGGCGGGGCAAGACAGCTCGCCGAGCTTATGGAATTGATGAAATCGCCCTAGTCCCTGGGACTAGGACCCTCGATCCGAGTTTGGCAGACACCCGCTGGCGCATTGGGGGCATTGAGCGGGAAATCCCCATCATTGCCAGCGCAATGGACGGGGTGGTAGATGTGCGCATGGCAGTGCGGCTGTCTGAACTGGGGGCGCTGGGGGTGCTCAACTTGGAAGGCATCCAAACGCGCTACGCTGACCCAGAGCCGGTGCTGGACAGGATCGCCTCGGTGGGTAAGGAAGAGTTCGTCACCCTCATGCAGCAGCTGTACGCCGAACCAATTAAACCAGAACTCATCGAGCAGCGGATTCAAGAAATTAAGAGCCAGGGTGGGATTGCGGCAGTGAGCGCCACACCGGCAGGGGCGACCAAATATGGAGAAGCCGTCGCCAAAGCCGGTGCGGATTTATTTTTCGTGCAGGCGACGGTGGTGTCAACGGCGCACCTGTCTCCGGAGTCGGTGACGCCCCTGGATTTAGAGAAATTCTGCCAAGAAATGCCGGTGCCGGTGATTTTGGGGAATTGCGTCACATACTCGGTCGCCCTCAACTTGATGAAAGCAGGTGCGGCGGGCGTGCTGGTGGGCATTGGGCCAGGTGCGGCTTGCACCTCTCGGGGCGTTTTGGGCGTAGGCGTGCCCCAAGCAACCGCTGTGGGGGACTGCGCCGCCGCCCGCGACGACTACTACCGCCAAACCGGCAGCTACGTGCCGGTGATTGCTGACGGCGGGTTAATCACCGGCGGGGACATCTGCAAGTGCCTCGCCTGCGGAGCGGACGGCGTGATGATTGGCTCACCCTTTGCCCGAGCTACAGAAGCGCCCGGACGCGGCTATCACTGGGGCATGGCCACCCCGAGCCCTGTACTGCCCCGAGGCACGCGCATTCGCGTCGGCACCACCGGCACCCTGGAGCAAATCCTGCGCGGGCCCGCACAGCTCGATGACGGCACCCACAACCTCCTGGGCGCTCTCAAAACCAGTATGGGAACCTTAGGAGCCAAGGATATCAGGGAAATGCAGCAAGTTGAGGTTGTGATCGCTCCCTCGCTGCTAACGGAAGGCAAAGTCTACCAGAAAGCCCAGCAGCTGGGTATGGGTAAGTAGAGATACTCCCACCTTCAGAAAAAGGGAAAAATTTCCCGCCAGGTGAGGGCATCAGGGCATTAAGTAGCTTACAATAGAAAAGAAGCGGAGACGCATGTTTCCGTTCACTCCTCACACCACACTCCGCCCGGACTCTGTTCGGGCGGTTCCTTAAGAACAGACATTCTAATTTCTACAGGGCAGCAGCCTTGAGCTTGCCATGATGCTACAATGGCTATCCTAAAAGACAACGTATAGAGGTCTTGTCACGCATGTCAGCAGCCGCACAAGTTACAGACGCCACGTTTGAGAAAGAAGTGATCGAGAGTGCAGTGCCGGTTTTAGTCGATTTTTGGGCCCCCTGGTGCGGCCCGTGCCGGATGGTCGCCCCTGTCGTGGATGAAATCGCCGAGCAGTACGAGGGGCGTGTGAAGGTGGTCAAAATCAATACAGACGACAATCCCAGTGTCGCTAGCCGGTATGGCATCCGCAGCATTCCCACGCTGATGATTTTTAAAGAGGGGCAGCGGGTTGATATGGTGGTCGGCGCAGTTCCCAAAACCACATTGGCGACTACGCTGGAAAAACATATCTGATCCCCCAGCCACAAGGCAGGCACTCCCCAAAACTGTTTTCCCCGCCTTCCCGGGCGGCTGTCCGGGAATGGCAGGGGGGGCGAGCTGCAGTTTACAAAAATTTACCTTTGATTGATTTCACTTGGCTCTAGCTTGAGCGATTGTGAAGCGGCGGAGCAAGTAAACGAGGCTCGCAGGGGCCAAACTAAAAGGCGCGACTCGCTCCCAAAGCGCCCGCGCGTTGGGTTTCTCTAGGATTGCCGCTCCTTTGGAGCCGCTGCGCTAACGTTCCCTCGCTTTCCCTTCAACGGCGACCGTCGCTCCGGCTGTGGCCTTGAAATAATAGATCGGGGCTTGAGCGCTTGGATGAATTTAGCGCCAGCCCCGCAGTCACAAATAAGGCCAGATCGGCCTGAACATACGCCTGCTGACTGGAGTCGTTTCAATCCCGTTGCCGGGATTCAGCTGGCCAAAAATAGTCTTCTCCTGCCGCCTGCTGAAATCATTATCGCATTGATTTCGGCTTCTTTGCATCGGGCGGTCTGCTCCCCCGGCAATTGTTTCAATCCCGTTGCCGGGATTGCTGGGCCTAAAAATAGTCTTCTCCTGCAGCCTGCTGAAATCATTATCGCATTCATTTGGGCTTCTTTGCACAACCCTTGATGCTGCCCTTGGCCCCACCTGCCCTTGGGCAGCACAAACTGTGCCGGCAGGGAGCGACCGAGCGCCTGAGTCTGGGTAGAATAGATTTACCGCCAGTTCAAAAGCATTCATGGCTCCCATATCCTCCCCCTTGTTCCAGCCGAATCAGTCGCTTCATGCCGACATCGCAGAATTAATCGACCTGCTGCCTGACGCGAAATACAGCAAGTTTATTGAGCGATCTCTGACGGCAATCGTGCGCCTTGCCGGTGAGGAAATCGACCGTCTGGACTGGAAAATTGTCACGGCTTGCCTGGAAGATATGGAGCGAGCGTTCCAGGTGTTTTATCCCTACCGGCACGTTCGCAAAATCACCATCTTTGGCTCGGCTCGCATCTCGCCAGACAGCCCGGAATACCGGATGGCGGTTGATTTCGCTCGCTGCGTCACCGAGCAGGGATTCGTGGTGATGACCGGCGCGGGTGGGGGAATCATGCAAGCCGGCAACGAAGGAGCCGGTGCGGATCGCTCTTTTGGGTTGAATATCCAGCTGCCCTTCGAGCAGGGAGCCAACCCTTTCATCGCCGGTTCGAGGAAGCTGATTAACTTTAAGTATTTCTTCACCCGCAAGCTGTTCTTCCTGCGGGAAAGTGACGCTGTGGCTCTGTTCCCCGGCGGGTTTGGCACCCTCGACGAAGCGTTTGAGTGCATTACCTTGAGCCAGACCGGCAGATTCGGCCCAGTGCCGGTGATTTTAATTGACACCCCTGGTGGGGACTACTGGCACGACTGGAATGCCTTCATTCACAAGCAGCTGGTGCGGCGGGGGCTGATCAGTCCAGACGATATCAATATCTACACGATCGCGGACAACTTAGAGGTGGCGTGCGCCGCCATCAGAAGTTTCTATCGCGTCTACCACTCCAGCCGCTACGTTAAAAACAAATTCGTCATCCGCCTAAAGACAGAAATCTCAGACACGGCTGTGGAAAACTTGAACGAAAATTTCAGCGACATCCTCGTCAAGGGGCGGATTGAAAAAAGTCAGGCTTTACCCGAAGAAGCCGGTGATCAAACCGCTGATTTGCCCCGCTTGGTTTTGCACTTCAACCAGCGAGACTTGGGGCGCTTGTCCCAGCTGATTGCTGCTATTAACCAGCTCGGTGCCGGCTCGCCAGAGTCGGCTCACCCCGAGCAAAAGTAGCCTGCGCCCCCAAGTTGCCGCGTCAGGCGGGCCCGCCTGCGCCGGCGGTCTTTTGCGCACCTGTCCCGCTCGTTCAGTCGCACGGCAGTGCACCCCTACAGGTATGATGGGCTTAACAAAATTTTAAACCGTCTCGCTCACCGATCACCTGAGGGAACCCGAAACCGAATCATGCGAATTTTATTTGTTGCCGCAGAAGCCGCTCCTCTGGCCAAAGTAGGGGGCATGGGGGATGTCGTCGGCGCTCTGCCCAAATTCCTGCGAAAAATGGGCCACGACGTTCGCGTCTTCATGCCCTACTACGGCTTTCTCCCCGACAAAATCGACATTCCCTCCGAGCCGGTCTGGTCGGGAAATGCCATGTACCAGAAGTTTGCGGTTTACGAAACCCTGTTCCCCAACACCGACGTGCCGCTCTACCTGTTAGGCCATCCGAGCTTCACGCCGCGGCGCGTCTACTACGGGGACGACGAAGACTGGCGGTTCACCCTGTTCGCCAACGGCGCAGCTGAGTTTGCCTGGAACTACTGGAAGCCGGACATTATCCACTGCCACGACTGGCACACCGGCATGATTCCGGTGTGGATGCACCAAGATCCCGACATCAAAACGGTCTTCACCATCCACAACCTGGCCTATCAGGGCCCGTGGCGCTGGCGCTTGGAGCAGTTCGCCTGGTGCCCCTGGTACATGCAGGGTCACAACACGATGGCAGCTGCCATTCAGTTTGCCGATCTGGTCAACACCGTCTCCCCCACCTACGCCGAGCAAATCAAAACGCCCGCCTACGGCGAACAGATGGAAGGCTTGCTCTCCTTTATCAGCGGCAAGTTAAGGGGCATCCTCAACGGCATCGACACCGACAGCTACAACCCCGCCACCGACAAATACATCTCTCAAAACTTCACCGCTGACACCCTGGACTTGCGCCGCGCCAACAAAGTCTCCCTGCAAGAAGAAGTGGGCTTGGAAGTCAACGCCAATGCCTTTTTGGTTGGCATGGTGACTCGCCTCGTCGAGCAGAAAGGCATCGACATGGTGATTCAAATCCTCGACCGCTTCATGGCCTATACCGACGCTCAATTCATTCTGCTGGGCTTGGGCGACCCGTACTACGAAAACCAAATGTGGCAGATTGCCTCCCGCTACCGGGGGCGGATGTCAGCCTACATCCTGCAAAGCGACGCCCTCTCCCGCCGCATCTACGCCGGCACTGACGCTTTCCTGATGCCCAGCCGGTTTGAGCCTTGCGGCATCTCCCAAATGATGTCCCTGCGCTACGGCTGCGTGCCGATTGTCCGCCGCACCGGCGGCTTGGTGGATACCGTCTCCCACTACGACCCCATGAACGACGCCGGCACCGGCTACTGCTTCGACCGCTACGAGCCCCTCGACCTGTTCACCTCCATGATTCGCGCCTGGGAAGGCTACCGCTTCAAGCCCCAGTGGCGGGAGCTGCAAAAGCGCGGCATGAGCCAGGACTTCAGCTGGACAAAATCCGCCCGCGAGTACGTTAAAATGTACTACTCTCTCTACGGTCTCGACGAAAACGGCCAGCCTTTTGGCCAGCAGCACCAGCCGGCTGAGTCCCAACCCCAGCCACCCGCAACCGACGCGCCTGCTGCCGAGCCGCAGCCTGAATTGGCTAGCGCCTAATCGCTCTCGCACGCCCGCAACCGCTTTCCGCACGCCGGTGCAGCCGCAGAGCGGCTTCCCCCAAGCTGCCCAGATGGCGTTTGCGGTCTTGCTCCCTGCTGGCAGTTTATACCTATTTTGGATTTTAGATTTTGGATTTTGGATTGAAAAAAAGGGGTGGAACGCCTTTTCACCCAGAGTCCAAATACTATCTATCTCACTTGGTATTAGAGATCCATCTGCCGGCTCAACCCCAACACCTGCTCCCCTGACGGCCTTTCTTTTCCTCCTTCTCTCCTCTCTCTACTGCCGGTGATTTGTTTTTCTCCCCCTCACCCGCTCCGCACGATTCTCTCTCTTGGCGCTGCCGCCCAGCATTTTATAGATTAATCATCCGGAATATCCATCTGCTTTGAACAAAAGCCAAGCATCAGCTCTTTGCTTTACCTAGATTCTGACTTAGGCACAGCAAATTAATTATAGTTAATTTGTTTAATTACTTCTTGAATAGGCTCTGCGGTTCCTATGATTAACCGCAGAGACGCAGAGGACGCAGAGGGAGGAGAAGAAGAGCGTTTTTTCGGGTGGCAATGTTTCAATCCCGTGTCCGGGATTCAGCTGGCCAAACATCTTCTCCTCCTGCAACCTGCTAAAATCATTGTCGCATTCATTTGGGCTTCTTTGCACAACCGGGATGCTCCGGCGGCAATCACTATTTGTTTACCGCAGCTAGCCACCGGCATGCTGGGGGGCTAGAGTGCGGAGGACAGGGAACCCTTTTGCGATTTCAGCTGCTCAATCAAAGCAAAGCGGATGTCGCGCCCCTCTTCAAGCAGCTGGACGCCGGCTTGCTTGAGAGTCAGGAAATCCAGCCCGATTTCCTTGCCACTGACCAAGAAATCACTGACCGCCACGCGGTAGCGCCGGCTCTCATCGAGAGGCTGGCCGGCAATCAGCCAGCCGGTGCCGTCCCGACTTTTGCTGACATTTGCCGTCTGGAGATAGCCGCCGGTGCCCCGGTTTGCCATTCCCCGATCCAGCACCCGTTTGAGCAGCTCGCCCTCGATCGCCACCGACAGAACTTTCCCCCCAAACGGCAGAATCCGAATCACATCATACTGCGTGACATCTCCCGGCGGAATCACGTCATCAATCCGAATCGCACCCCCATTAAAAATAGCCAGCTCCGCATCTCTCACTTCCCGCAACATTCCCAGAGCAATTAACTCCGTCAGCAGGGTGGGGTGGTTGCGGACGCTCGCTTCCAAACCGTCGAGCGCCACACTGGCTGTCCCCACCACCTGTTCCGGCTCGAAACCGCTGGCGCGAAATGCCTGAAAGCCCCGCTCCAACCATTCTCTCACCACTTTGCCGGTTTGCGCGTCTTCGGGAATCTCATCCGTCAGCGGCTGGACGCGGGATTCTACCTGCAGGCGGCGGGTTTCCAGGTCATAGTGCAGGTTGTGTGTGTACACTGTGCGCGCATTGGCATCCGCTTTAAACAGCGGAGTAAAGTCGCTCCCCCGCCACTGCTGGATGTTTTCGTGTTCGTGACCCCCCAAAATTAAATCAATTTCTGGCACAGTTTCCGCTAACTTTTGGTCTTGCGCTAAGTTCAGGTGAGTCACCGCCACCAGGATATCTGCCTTGCCTTTGAGCGCCCGCACCTGTTCTCGCGCCGTCTCAATTGGGTCGCGGTAGCTGACGTAGCTGGCGGGGTTGCTGTCAATCGTAACGCCAATTAATCCGACTCTCACCTGAGAGCCCCGATTGCCCTTGACGGTAATTATCTCATCCGGGGGGATGCCGTCAAACGGCTTGCCGGCGGCCTCAAATACGTTACTGGAAAACATTTTAAACCGGCATTCTTTGAGTCGCGCCTTAAACTGCTTTTCGTTCAGGTCAAACTCGTGATTGCCAAAGGTCGCGTAGTCCAGCCCCATTGCATTGAGAACTGCAACGATTTGCTGACCGGCGAGCGGCTCGCCATTCACTTTGGCTGCTCCCAAGGCGGAGGGGCTCAAGAAGTCGCCGGCGAGGATGGTGTACGTGCGGGGGTTTTTCTGCAGCAGTTGCTTGCGCAGGGTGGCTAAGCGAGCCAGCCCGCCGGCGCAAGCCACCGGCAACCGGGGTGATTTCGTAGACATCGTTGAAGTGCAATAGGGTGATGTCAGCGGTTTGGGCGAGTGCCGGTTTGGCTAGAACAATCGCCAATAAAAATATAACTATAATTAAGATTTGCCAAATCCGTTTCATGTGGAGCAACTCAACTGGGGGAAGTCAATACTTTAAACCGCCAAGACGCCAAGGACGCCAAGGGAAAAGGGCGAGGAAGGAGGATTTTTTTGCGCTGTTTTTTGGAAAATCAAACGCTGTCGGTGATGCTGGTGAAGTTGAAGGCTCGCACTCGCACGCCAGGAACTAGGCTGTCGCCGTAGCGGTGGGCGGTGCTGAGGGCGTCGATATCTCGCAGCATGTCTGGCAAACTCTGGTTGAAGCGCAGGTTTTTGATGGGGTGGGCAATTTTGCCGTCTTCTATCCAGAAGGTGCCGTCGCCTGTCATGCCGGTGACTTCCAGGGTGCGGGGGTTGACTTTGGGGACGTACCAGGTGCGGTTGACGAGTAGTTTCAATCCCGTTTCCGGGATTCAGCTGGCCAAAAAGATTCTCCTGCTACCCCCTGGTGAAATCATTATCGCATTGATATGGGCTTCTTTGCACAATCGGGATGCTCTCCGTTCAATGACTTGTTCGGTGATCTCGTCCACCGGCAAGTGCCGGACAGCCCAGCCGGTGCGCCGGCCCCACGCGGAGCCATCTTCCATGCGGGCGGTGAAGCTGAAATCTGCTTTTGTGGTTTGATAGCAAGCTCGCAGCCCCCGGGAGTTGCCGGTGGCTTGCAGCTCGGCAAGGGTGCTCAGGGTGCCGGAACCGCTGGCTTTGGCTTTGCCGCTTTTGGCGCAGACGCGCTGTACGATCTCTCCCCGCGCCAGGGGGGGGAATTGGGCGGTGGCGTCGTCGAATGCCGGTGTGCGCCGGTCGTACTCTTGCGGTTCCAGCAGGGGAACCCACTCCGGATCTTCTGGGGCGATGCGGGCGAGTTCTTCTGAGCGCAGGATTGTTGCGGCGACAGCCTCCGGTTCCTGTTCTGTGGTGGAGGCTTTTGCGCTGCGGGTGCCGAAGCTGCTGGTGACGGTGAGGGTGAACCGGCTGCTGCTGATGTTCTGGCTTATCTGGTTTTCGGAGTACCGGCTCAGGGAGGATTCGCCCGCGCTGAGGCTGACGGCGACTGCCTCCGCTCGGGATTGCTTGATGGCTGACTCTATCAGGGATAGGGCTTGGTCTTCACGCTCGGGTTGTGGGGGCTGCTGACCTTACCATAATAAGCGTCAAAAGTCAAGTATCTTTTTCCGAGGTGAGAAGCTCGCTGGCGTCGCCGGCATCCGTGTCTGGCGTATACTCGAAGAGATCGCCAGGCGTGCAGCCCAAGACGTTGCATAAAATGTTGAGCGTTGTGTGGGGGACTGCTTTTGACCGGCGCTCCAGATGCTGGATGTTGGCTGCGGTCATCCCTGTAGCTTTGGCCAGATCCCCTTGGGAGTAGCCGCGACGTTTGCGCACTTCTGCCAGTTTGAATTTCACTGTCATCCTTGCCATCTACCGCTATGTAAAACTATTTTAGCTAAATAAGCTTTACAGCACTAAAAGATATTTAGTAAGATAGTGACATACAGAAGCCCCAGAAACCGGGTTTCTCAGTACCTCACTCAAATGAAAAACGCGCTCAGAGCCGGTCTGGCTGAGATTATTCAGGGATCTCGCTTCGTTGGGCGGGCAAGCCGGCCAGCCTCTCCAGCTCCTCAATGGGCATGTTGTCCAAGACCTGTTTCACTCGCTCGTGGCGAATGGTTTCATGGTAAGCCGCCAGAAGTTGCTCTGACGTCACTCCATACAGCTGGCACCACTTGACATGTTGGTCGAGCCTGATCCTGGGGATGGTTCGCCCATGCTCCCAGTTGCCCACAGTTGTTTCTGTTACGTCGAGAGCAATGGCCACCTCCCGCATCGACAGCTTCCTCCGCTCCCTCAACTCCCTTAAGTCCACAGGTTTCACCGTCAATCCATCACTACTAGGTTAATTGATTCGCCCCGCAAAATCATTTGCCTAAAGGAATTGACAAACCTCAATATGTTTAAGTATGCTGGGAGAGGAAAGGGCGCTCCCTCTGCTTGCCGGTTGGACAGAGCGCTCAAAAAAAGATTGCGGGACTTGGGCACAGCGGTGAAACGAAACCGGGTTTCTGGTTCTGGAACGAGGGTAGGGTGCGTTCCCTCTTAGGGAACGCACCCTACGAGTCACACTGCTGGTTGAGAAACCCGGTTTCTGCGTAAGTCCTGGATTATTCAGGACTGTCGCTTCGCTGGGTTGCCAACCGGGCGAGCCTCTCCAGCTCCTCAATGGGCATGTTCTGCAAAACCTGTTTGACCCGCTCGTAGCGGATCGTGTCATGGTACGCCGCCAGGAGTTCCTGGGAGCTAGCCCCATAGAGCTGGCACCACTTGGCGTGCTGGTCGAGCCTGAGCTTTGGGATGGTTCGCCCGTGCTCCCAGTTGCGCACGGTTGTCTCCGATATGTCCAGGGCGAGCGCCACATCCCTCAGTGAGAGCTTCTTGCGCTCCCTCAACTCCCGTAAGTCCGCAGCTTTCACTGTCAATGCCTCCCCTTTACGGTAATGAACCCACACTCAAAAATAAATTATTAAGTCGCTTGACAGATGAAAGCGGGTTTGCTATCCTGAGAATGGAAAGGGCGCTCCCACTGCTTGCCGGCAGGACAGAGCGCCCGAAAATATACAAAAAGCTCATCAAAGTAAAGCAAAGTATCGAGAGGATCTTATCATAATGGCAAAGAATCCGACAACCGACAGCACCGGCAGCACCGGCAGCCCCATCGTCCCACTGGCCCATCCCCTGGTTCCGTGCGACATCCGGATTGAGAGAGTTGGGCTGACCAAGCGCGGAAACACCCCCTACATTGTCTATGTGACCGCTAAAGGCCGGTGCTGCACCTTCGTGTCCCGCAGCAAATTTCACGAAGTCATGCTTGCCTTGTTTGGTATCCAGAAGCGTCCGTCTGGGAAGATACTGGGTTTTGAGATTGAGCGATTTGGCATTAATTTTAACACAGAAGCAGGCAAGCATTTCGTTGCGGAGAGCGAAACGCGGATGTTTCTGGAGCGATACAACCGAGTTGGGCTAGAGGGGTTGCAAGTCAAGACGTTCGGCACCGGCGCACTGGTGAAGAATCCCAGCACGAGAACGTCCGCCCGAGTTACTGAAAGGGGATGCAATTGCGAAGACGGGAAATATCGCACCGCTATCTGCAAGCACCGCATTGCCACTCACCTCTACATGCAGGCGGCGGGATGGGGTTCGCTCGAACAATACCTGAAACATGATTACAGCATCCTGAGCGACGAACAAGTCTTCGCTCTGACAGAGGATGCGATGGCGGATTTGGGTTTTTGAAGTGAGGTTATATAGCGGTTCTCAGTTGGATGAACTAGGGCCCAGAAACCCGGTTTCTTAAAGAAACCGGGTTTCTCAGTACCTCACTAATATGAGAAACGCTATAATTGATTTGGGGGAATTATTTTTTTTTAGAAACCGCCAAGACTCCATAGACGCGCTTTCTCGGCTTGCCCGTTGGGTAGAACGCCAAGGGAAGAATAGAGAGAGTTTCACACATCATTTAGAAGTGCTGGAGAGTGGGAGGCTGTACCCCACACGCCAGGTCTGGAGGGAGAGGGGTGCCGGCGGGCCTTGGAAAGATGCTATAATATCGACTTTATTCAATTGCTGTTCAAATTACTGGAAAACTTAGCGTGAACAACATCAGGATAAAAGTCGAATCCGGCGGAGTTTACGGCGGCAATCTGGCTCGCATCAGCATCAACGACATAGAAATCGGGTATGCAAACTACTCGCGCGGCATCAACGTCGCCGCGATTGACCCGGAAAGGGGACAGCCGCTGATCGCCACCACTTTCGACACCTTGGCCGCAGAAAGTTCTGAAGTATTGATTCAATTTATCGAACAGCTGCCTGCGGGTGTTATTGTCGCCTTAGCGGTTAAAGAAGACGCCAACTACAGCTTCTCAGAAGCGGCCAAAAAAGCCTGCGAAGCCTTGGGCAGCATCAAAGTTCACCAACTGCCAACCGTAGGCTCGTGGGCGATGATTGGCAAAAAGGGAGACGCGCCGGGAAGCGCCACGGAAGAAGTCTCCTATGGGCCGGCGATCCAGACGCACACCCTGAGCGTTGGGGAGGCAGCCCCCAGTCTGGGCGTGATTTGTGTTACCTCGTCCGGGGGCGATCGGGCTTACCGAACTCAAATTACCCTCAACGGCGCACCCGTGTCAGTTGAGGGAGGGTGCCAGCGGGGGCTGAACGTGGCAGTCTTTGATGAAACGCAAGGCACTCTGCTGGTAGGAGGCACGTTTGACCTGTTGGCGGACCCCAGCAGCGCCGACGCCTTTGCCCAACTGATTGAAAGCTTGCCCGATGGGCGGATTGTGGCCATTGCAGCCTGCGACGACGCGAGCTTCAATCTTTCGGAGGCGGCGAAAAAAGCCTGCGAGGCGATTGGCAGCCGGCTGATTCGCCAGCTGGCATTCCGGGGCGAGTGGGCGATTGTCGGGCGCAAAGGTGCTGCTGGCGGGGTGACGGTTGAAAATCTCAGCAACCACGGTGTTTACTGGGGTGGCGAACCGGTGACGGTGACATTCTGGATTCCACCGGCAGTACCGGCAGCACCGGCGGAGGAGAGGCTCGCACCACCGGCAGTGCCGGCGGAGGAGATGCTCGCACCACCGGCAGTGCCGGCGGAGGAGAGCCCGATTGCCGGTGCCCCGAAACAGATAGCGCTGGCGCACAAGTTGCAACCGGCTGACTTGAAGGGCAACAGCAAATTCAGCCATTCTGTGGCCATCAGTGGCGACTGGGCGATTGCCGGGGCGTCTTGGGCCAGTGCCCGGAGCAAAGACTGTGCTGGGGCGGCTTATATCTTCCAGCACTCAAACGGCGCTTGGGAGCAAAAGCAGAAACTGCAGCCGGCTAAATTGCAAGGGGGCGACTGGTTTGGCTCGTCGGTGGCTATCAGTGGCGACTGGGCGATTGTTGGGGCGTCTTGCGCCGGTGCTCCTGGCTCGAAGCGTGCGGGAGCAGCGTATATTTTCCAATACGAAAGCGGTTCTTGGCAGCAAAAGCAGAAACTGCAACCGGCTGACTTGCAGCGCAACGACTTTTTTGGCTCTACAGTTGCGATCTCTGATGGCTGGGCGATTGTCGGGGCGTCTGACGCCGACGCCCCTGGCAAAGAAAATGTTGGGGCGGCTTATATTTTCCAGTGTGAGAACGGGGTTTGGGAGGAAAAGCAGAAACTGCAGCCGGCTCAGTTGCAGCGCGGCGACTGTTTCGGCTCCGCTGTGGCCATCAGTGGCGGCTGGGCGATTGTTGGGGCGATTTATACCGACGCCGCCGGCTTTGACAGTGCTGGAGCGGCGTACCTTTTCCAGTGCGAAAGTGGCGTTTGGCAGCAAAAGCACAAGCTGAAAGCGGCTGAGTTGCAAACCGATGAGGAATTTGGCATTTCGGTGGCGATTAGTGGCGACTGGGCGATTGTCGGGGCGTCTGGTGCCGGTGTTCCGGGCCAAGAAAAGGCTGGGGCGGCTTATGTTTTCCAGTGCGAAAGTGGGGTTTGGCAGCAAAAGCACAAATTGCAACCGGCTGATTTGCAGGGTGGCGAGCGTTTCGGTCATTCGGTTAGTGTTTGTGACGGCTGGGCGATTGTCGGGGTGGGGCGAGCCGGTGCTGCCGGCAAACAAAATGCTGGGGCGGCTTATATTTTCCAGTGCGAAAATGGGGTTTGGCAGCAAAAGCGCAAGCTGCAACCGGAGGAGTTGCAACCGGACGACCGCTTCGGCTGTGCGGTGGCCATCAGTGGCTCGCGGGCAATGGTGGGAGCCGGTTACGCCCGCACCTCTGGCAAATCCCGTGCTGGGGCGGCTTATGTTTTTGAAGGGGAGGTGCTGTCAGGTGAATCGGGCTCCTAGGTAGAGCTCAAGGACATCATCGACAGGCAAGATGCCTGTCCTGCGACGCACTAGGGCAGGCGTTCCCTCCGAGCCCTCAAGAGCGCCAAGGAAAGAAAAGAGAGGGCTAGAGGGGGGGTGTGGAGCTGACCGGCACCGGCGCAGTGGTGAGCGGTCCGGGCGCGGGAATCTCTGCGGGGGCGATAGGGAATTTAGAATTTTGCAGTGGGGGCTTGACAGTTGCTTGCGAGAGTGATATAATGCAGAAATTAAGCCCCAGGTTGCCGGACTTCACTGCCGGCGAGCAGATGTGGCTGAACTGCTTTCAGTCCTTTCGCACCACAGATTTAAGTGGGTAGGAGGCCATGCATGATTCTCACTATTTCTTTCACCACGTTCCCGACAATCTAGAAACCGGCACGTACCGCATTTTCGAGCCGGAGTGGAAAGCCCAAATCCTCGACTGGTTCAGTCAAGAAGATGTCCCAAAAGAGCAAAAAGAAGAGTTCATCAAGGATCTGACAGACTTTGACTGCGGATGCGGGGATGTTTACCGGTATCGCGCTTATTTCCTCGCAGCAGAGGCGCTCGCTCACTTTAAAGACTGCAGCTTGGGTGATGCGATTGTAGAGCAACTGCTAAAATGGAGCTACATTTATTTCGGCGGGAAAATATATCCTAAGGCGCTGACAAAAGCAGCAAGAGCGGCGCTGGAGGTAACGGACAGAGAGCGGGTTATTTCTGCCTTTGTCCAATTGACCCACACCACTGAGAGCCGGCACACTCTCCGAGAGGCGGCGCTCCACCTGGGAAAGTTCGATCCGGGCAATAAATCGGCAATTGCCGCCTTGGTGCTCCTGCTGCAGGTGACTGAGCATAAAGACACGATCTACAAGATAATTCGCAGTCTGGAGCAAATTGGCTCTGGCAGTGAAATTGCAATCGCTGCTTTAGTTCATCTGATGGAAACCACAGGGGACAAGTACATTTGCAGGTACGCAATTTCCTCTCTGAGGGAAATTGGCTGTGGCAGTCCAATCGCAATCTCTGCTCTCGTCAAGTTTTTGCAGGTGAACCGGGGTGACGAAATCTGTTTTGCCGCAATTGTGTCTTTGTGGAAAATAGACCCTGGCAATGCAGCCGTAACCGAGTCTTTAGTCCACATCCTTGAAAACACTCAGAATCGATATTTCTTTTCGGACGCTGCTGGCTGTCTGGCGGAAATGGCTCCAGGCTGCCAAGCTGCGATAGCCGCTCTGTCCGAAAGACTGGAAACCGATCCGGATGAATGGTTGCGTTGGCGAGCGGCTGACAGGCTGCTGGAAATTGACCCGACAAACCAAATTGCAACCGCCACTTTATCCCAGATGCTTGAACCGGCTCAGGCTGAATGGGAACGGATGAGAGCGGCTGAAATATTGCTGCGAAGTGACCCGGGCAACAAAACTGCTGCAGCCACTTTATCCGAGGTGTTTGAAACCACTCAGGATGAGGAAATCCGTTGGAGATTGGCTGAAAGACTGCTGGAAATTGATCCCGACAGCCAAACTGCTGTCACGACTTTATCGCAGTTACTGGAAACCAGTGACAGTCAGCTGATGCGGTTGAAAGCAGCTGAGAGACTGGCTCAAAGCGAAGACTGCCGGCAAAAGGCAATCACTGCCCTTTTCGAGCTAGCTCATTCCTTTATTGATGAATATCAGGAATATGGCTTGCCCGACCGGCTGCCGGCGATCTCTATCTTGGAGAAAATAGACCTCACCTATCAACTTACGACCGAGGCTCTGTTTCAGGTTATTAGCGCCACTGAGGACTGTACAACTTTGATGTTTGCGGCTGAAAGTTTAGCGCGGATTGCCCCAAGCAACAGCCTGGAGAAAGCGAAGCTTGACGAAGTTGTCCCTATCCTTGTCAGGTTCATCCAAACCTTTCAGGAGGTTGAAGACACTCAATTTTACTCCGCTACCTCCAGCCTGAGTTATGAATCCTGTCTTCTGGAGCTAGCGGACAGCTTGAAGGCACTCTTGCAAAGCGACCATTTGCCGCAAGTCGTCACCGCGCTAAAAGACTATGCCGGCGAACCGTTTTACAAGAACAGTTCTTACCGCTACGAGGCGGTGCTTGACATTCTCTGGCATTGCGCCCAAAAGATGACTTATCCAGACTTCTGCAAAGCTTGGCGCGAGTGAATTCATACCAATTTTGGATTTTGGATTTTGGATTTTGGATTGAAAAAGGCTGCTGTAAAGCCTTTTCATATTCCCCAAAAAATACTATTTATCCCAACTTGGTATCATCTCTCCGCCTTTGTCCCAGAAGTGTTGAAGGTTATAGCACTTGGCGCATTGGGAACGGACATTGGAGATTGAGGGCCGGCTCGACGCCCTACCTGAGGATATAGCCGTAGCCACTTAGATTAGGACGTAGGACAGGCGTTCCCTCCGCTCCCTGTCCCTACTGGCAAGTGAGATGTCCATTGCTATAATGCCAAGCTGCAGCCCAGGAACGAGGAAAATCCAGAATCTGAGCCGCCTTTCCAGATACAATCTATCCTGTCCGATGCGAAACGCGAACATGGTGAATAGCGAACTGGCCAGCATCAAAGAAGAGCTGATTTCTATCTCAACAGCCGCCGACACCGGCTTTAACTGCGACCCAGCGACCGGCGAGCGAATTGAGAAACTCGCCTCACAAATTGAGGCTTTAACCCCTACTGAAGAGCCCACCGGCCAGATGGAAGCGGTGGAAGGGCGCTGGCGGCTTTTGTACAGCAGCTTTAGCCAGGAGCGAGAGACGACCCTAGACCGGCTTGCCTTCGGAAAACTGCCCAACGTGCCGGTGAGCATCACCGGCATTTTCCAAGAAATTCACACAGACAGCCAGCAATACAACAACCTCATTGAGTTTACTGCCGGCTCTGGAGTGAAAGGCGTCGCTAAAATTGCCGGTCGCTACAGAGTCGAGAATTCTAAACGCCTCAACATTGATTTTTTGGAAGCATCCGCTATTCCCGCGAGTGATTTGAGCGCCGGCGCTTTCCAAGACGCTTTAGGCGTAAATGGTGAAGATGCGCTCGAATCACCTCTGTCCTTTAGCGGGTGGTCAGATATCACCTATCTGGACGGCACTCTGCGCCTCATGCGCGGGAACCGGCAAAATTTATATGTGCTGGTGCGAGACAGCTGCCGGTGAGCTGAGATCCCCTCCCCCAAGAAGACACCGGCTCTGGGATGTCAAGCGCTACCCTCACTCCAGCAGCCGGTCAGAGGAGAGCCAAAACGCCGGTGAGGTCAGACAAGTCTGGCACAACCGCGCAAGCGCCGGCTGCTGCTAGCTCCTCAACGGTGAAGTTGCCGGTGGCCACCAGCCCGGACGCCCAAACTTCGACCGCAGGTAATATCGTAGGGCGTGTCGCCAATAAGGGTCAGTTTTGCCGCTGAAAGAGTGGCCGGCAATTGGGCCAGCCGTTCCGTAAACGCTCAGCATGGCGCGGTGAAAGGCCCGCTTGCCAGCGCCCTGAGTCGAGAGTAACGTCCCATCAATATCAAATAAAATCAGTCGTTTCATCAGTTTTGCCTTTCTCCCTGTTCCTTGGCGCTCCTTCACGGCGGCGGTTCACTAATTAACCCAAGGAAAGCACGGAATGAGGCAGTCGCTTCGGAACTGCGCACACCGCCACCAATGAAAATTATGCGCTCTTACGAGTCCCGCCGATTGGGCTAAAGCCCTACTACAAACTTTGGGCTTTAGCCCTACTACAAACTTTTTCAAGTCAGAGCCTGTAGGGGCGGGGCACCCACGGAGACCGCCCCGTTCCCAGGCAGTAGGGGCGGTGCGGCACACGGAGACCGCCCCGGAACGAGAGGAACAGATTTTGATCCCCCCCTAGCCCCCCCTTAAAAAGGGGGGGGACATCTCAAAGCCCCCCTTTTTAAGGGGGGTTTGGGGGGATCTAACTGTACTCCACGCCCGCGTGAAAACTGCTATAAAACCGGCTTCAGACGCACAAATCGCCCGCAACCGAAAACAGAGATAAGCCTTACCGCGCTCCCCCAACATGAATGTCGCGCACGCGCACCGGCACGCAAGCGTGACTCATCTGGGCGATCTGCACCGGCTCGCCTTTCCCGCAGATATTGGTGCTGCACTGCTCCCACTCAGATGCCGGTCCAATCGCATCCACACTGTTCCAAAAATCAGTCGTCATCGACTGGTAAGTCACATCTTTTAACATCCCGACAATCTTGCCCTTCTCAACTTTCCAAAACGCATCCCCGCCAAATTGGAAATTGCGCCGCTGCTGGTCTATGGAATAGCTGCCAATCCCGTCAATTAAAATGCCGTCTTCCGTGTCCGCAATCATTTCCTGCAAAGTGGCGGTGTGGCTTCCGCCATCGGGTGCCGGTTCTAACCCCAAATTGGGAATGCGCACCACCGGCACGCTGTACCAGCTGTCGGCAAAAGCGCAACCGTTGCTGCCGGCACGCAAGGGGCCGGTAAGCTGTCTCCCTGTCCGTGAGATAATCCACCAAAATCCCATCCTTGACAATGTACCAATCTTGTGCTATAACTCCCTCATCATCGTACCCCACCGTACTGCGCCCTTTCGGCTGGGTGCGGTCGGCTCGGAAGTTCACCCAGGGCGCGGCGTACTGGAGTTTGCCCAACTTGTCAGTGGTGGCGAAACTGGTGCCGGCTAAATTCGCTTCGTAGCCGTAAACCCGGTCGAGTTCTGTGGGGTGCCCGACGGATTCGTGAATCGTCAGCCACAAATTAGTCGGCTTGAGAATCAGGGTGGTGCGGGTGCCAGAAGGGCCTTTTGGCGCGTAAACTTTTTCTATAGCTTCCTCAGCAACGCGCTCGATTTGCCCGAAAAGGTCTGCTGTATCGACATGCTCGTAACCGGTATTGAGGGGCGGGCGTTCGTAGCTGCGACTTTGGGCGTCGCCATTCGCAACTGCTGTGCAGCTAAATCCCGGATAGCTGCGGTAGAGAGTCTGGTGGATGAGAGAGCCTTCTGTGGAGGCGAAGGTTTTGTCTTCGCGGGAGAAGTGCAGGAAAGAATGGGCTTTTTTGATGCCGCGCTCGCTGTAACTGAGCAACTTGTCGTTGATGCTGAGCAGCAGTTCTGCTTTTTCGGCAACCGGCACCGAGAAGGGGTCAATTTCGATGGGGGTGATGTAGGTGTCGCGGTAGCCGAGCACCGGCACGCCTGCGCACCGGCACTTGCTGGGAGAGGCGGCAACATTTGGCGATTTCAATCGCTTTGGCGACGATTCTTTCGACTTCGGCGGGGGTTTTGCTGGGGCTGGCGGCGAATCCCCACGCGCCGTCTTTGAGTACGCGCACGCCAAAACCGGAACTGACGTTATCCCAGAGCCGGTCTAAGGAGCGATCCGATGCGGTCAGGTCTTGGTGCCGGTAGGTGCAAAATCGCACGTCGCCATATTCGCAGCCGGCGGTGCGAATCAAGTCGATAGCCAGTGTGGCGAGGTCAGTTGCAGTCAGGGGCTGTGCGGGAGATTGTACCATAGCAGTTGCCGGTGAGATCGATAACTTATTGTAGCGGCGGGCAGGGGGCAGGGGGCGTGGGGCGTGGGGCGTGGGGCGTGGGGCATGGGGCATGGGGCATTGGGCATTGCCGGCAGGAGTTCTGGGACAGCCGACTTTACAATTCTCACAAAATTGCGCCGGCAACTGTGAAGATTCGGTAAATTTAGGTGCAGCCCCCTAGCGGGTGGCTCTCTCTAAGGATATATTCTTGGAATAGCCAGGGGCAATTACACGAGCATCTAAATTTACTGCACCGCTCAACTGACCGCAATGGCGCTGGGCGGGAAGCACACAAGCAATCAGGAGACAAAAATATGAAGACCCGCCTGCCACTGTTTACTCTCGCACTGTCCGCCTTGGGGCTCTTTGGCCTGCCTGACGCCGCCAGCGCCTTCACCTTCAGTTATGTCAACAGTACGGGAAGCTCCGCAGATGACGATACTGCCTTTAACGCTCTGAATCCGAATCTGGCGTTTGTGGCTGAGGGGCGGATCGGTTCCAATACCATAGGTGGCAATACCTATGAGCTCGACATTCACGGCACTAACCCGCTCAACCCAACTCAAACCAGCGATCAAGATGAATTTGTCTGGTCAAACGGGGGGGCTGCGGCTTTCAGTCTGAGCTACGACGCGATGACAAAGGCAATCTCCTACACGGTGGGCGACAAGACTTTAACGTCTGTGGCTAACAGCAATCCTGTCACAGACATCTTTGTGCGCACCCGAGCCGCTGCCGCCAACAGCAGCATGCTGGTGCAGAATTTGTTCCTTAATGGCATTGGCATTCCCGATTCTTCTTTCGCTCAGAAGCCGGGGGATGGCAAAGAGTACCTGTGGCTCGCAGGTTTGAACCCGCTGGAAAGTTTCACTCTGACGGGGGAATCGGTTATGAACTGGACAGGTTCAACTCCCGGTCAATCCAATCTCGCCTATCAAATCAAAGTCGGCAACGTTGCTGTTCCAGAGCCGAGCACTCTGTTGGGGCTGGCCCTCACCGGCGGTGCTGTGGCCCTCGGGAAGCGCCGGCGCAAGCAGATTGCATAGCACAAAATTTTGCTTTTGTCAAGCAGCACCTCCAGCCCCACCCCAGCCTTGGGGTGGGGTTTGTGTCGATTTTAGATTTAAGATTTTAGAGTGCAGATTGGTTTACACTGGGAGTCCGCCACAAGGCAGGCAGGGGTTTCAGTCGGCGAGCGCCTAAAATAAAGAGCGATGTTTCATTTCAATCCCGTTTCCACAGATTCGCTGGCCAAAAATCTTCTCCTCCTACCCCCTGCTGAAATCATTGTCGCATTCATTTGGGCTACGCTTGCACAACCGGGATGCTCCCTTTCAGATCACAGATGCGCAAATCGAGTAAGCATTCTATACTAGGCAGAAAGATTAAGTGGAACTAAAGAAATCGCGACAGCCGGACGGAAATAGCTCCACTTTTTTTTCCTGACACTAAGCACGATTACCTAAGTGGGTGTAAATATGCATCTGAGTGAGCTGACTCACCCGAACCAGTTGCACGGTCTGTCAATTCATCAACTCGAGCAAATTGCGCGTCAGATACGGGAAAAGCATCTGCAAACGGTCGCCGCCACCGGCGGGCACCTCGGTCCCGGTTTGGGGGTAGTGGAGCTGACCGTAGCCCTGTACCAGACACTAGACCTGGACCGCGATAAGGTGCTCTGGGACGTTGGCCACCAAGCCTATCCGCACAAGTTAATCACCGGTCGTTACAACAACTTCCACACGCTGCGGCAAAAGGACGGGATTGCCGGCTACCTGAAGCGCGGCGAGAGCAAATTTGACCATTTTGGTGCCGGTCACGCCTCCACGAGCATTTCAGCTGCTTTGGGGATGGCGCTGGCGCGGGATATGAAGGGCGAAAACTTCAAAGTGGTGGCGGTGATTGGCGACGGTGCCCTGACCGGCGGCATGGCCCTAGAAGCGATTAACCATGCGGGTCATTTGCCGAAAACCAACCTGCTGGTGGTGCTCAACGACAACGAGATGTCGATCTCGCCCAATGTCGGCGCGATTCCCCGCTACCTGAACAAAATTCGCCTTTCCGATCCGGTGCAGTTCCTCAAGGACAACCTGGAGGAACAGTTCAAGCACATTCCTTTTGTCGGGGAGACGTTCACCCCGGAAATGGAACGGATCAAAGAAGGGATGAAGCGCTTGGCAATTCCCAAGCTGGGGGCTGTGTTTGAGGAGTTGGGCTTCACTTACATGGGGCCGGTGGATGGCCACAACCTGGAGGAACTGATTGCTACTTTCAAACAAGCTCACCACATGCACGGACCGGTGCTGCTGCATGTAGCGACGGTGAAGGGCAAAGGGTACGCGCTGGCAGAAAAAGACCAAGTTGGCTACCACGCGCAAAACCCGTTCAACCTCGCCACCGGCAAAGCTATCCCCTCCAGCAAGCCCAAACCCCCCGCCTACTCCAAAGTTTTTGCGGAAACCCTCATCAAGCTAGCAGAGGACAACCCCAAAATCGTGGCGATTACCGCCGCAATGGCCACCGGCACCGGCTTGGACAAATTCCACGAGCAGCTGCCCAAACAGTATATAGATGTCGGCATTGCCGAACAGCACGCCGTCACCCTAGCGGCTGGGCTGGCTTGCGAAGGGATGCGCCCCGTTGCCGCAATTTACTCGACTTTCCTGCAACGCGCCTACGATCAGATTATTCACGATGTCTGCATTCAGAACTTGCCGGTGTTCTTGTGCATGGATCGGGCCGGCATCGTCGGTGCGGATGGCCCAACTCACCAGGGGATGTACGATATCGCCTACCTGCGCTGCATTCCCAACATGGTGCTGATGGCACCTAAGGATGAGGGGGAATTGCAGCGGATGCTCGTCACCGGCATCAACTATACGGACGGGCCCATTGCCATGCGCTACCCGCGCGGCAATGGCTACGGCGTGCCTTTGATGGAGGAAGGCTGGGAGCAGGTGGAAATCGGCAAGGGCGAAATCTTGCGCCACGGCGACGACGTGCTGGTGGTGGGCTATGGCTCAATGGTTTACCCAGCGATGCAAGCCGCTGAAATTCTCAGCGAGCACGGGATTGAGGCAACAGTGGTCAATGCGCGTTTTGTCAAGCCCCTTGACACGGAGCTGATTTTGCCCCTCGCCAAGCGGATCGGGCGGGTTGTGACTCTGGAAGAAGGGTGTCTCCCGGGGGGGTTTGGCTCAGCTGTTGCGGAGGCGCTGCTGGATAATAATGTTCTGGTGCCGGTGATGCGGATTGGGGTGCCGGATATTTTGGTCGAGCACGCCACGCCTGATGAATCGATGGCGGCGCTGGGATTGAAGCCGGCGCAAATTGCCGAGCGAGTCCGGTTAGCGTTTAGCCCGCAGCTGTCAGCCGTTAGCTAGCGCCGCCGGAGGGTGCGTTAGAGCGCGTTTATAAAGTAATGGTTAAGCCTGAGTGGGGGCCATAAACCTGTCCAGAAACCGGGTTTCTTTAAGAAACCCGGTTTCCAGGCAGAATTTTACCGCTGGCCCACCACAAGAAAGCCGGTTTATTGGGAGTTCACTTTTTCTTTATAAATGAACTGTTCTTAGCGCACCCTGATGTTTATAAAAGCTTGAGATAGATGGAATTTTGACTGTGGATGAAAATGCTTTACTGCCGGGTTTTCAATCCAAAATCCAAAATCCAAAATCCAAAATGTTATAAGGGATAATTCAGCTTGAATGCCTGCTTTGCCCCTGGGGGGATGCTGGAAATCTCCTCCCAAGTAATGTGGGGCATGTTATTGAGGTTAGCGACTACAGAATCCGTCACCAAAATTTTCCAAGATTTTGCCGTATCCTCCCCTAATTTGCTAGCAGCATTCACTTCCGCCCCGAAGACATCGTGGTCGCCAATGGTTAACATTTCGCCGTAACCGATGCCGACACAGAGCAGAATTTTTTCCGCATCGGGTTTATTCTGATTGTAAGCTTTGGCGAGGCGCTGCATGCCTATCGCACATTGGACAGCTTTATTCACGGATCGGAACAGGATTAACATGCTGTCCGCTTCCGTCTTGATCAAGATGCCGTCATGCTGGTCAATGCAGGGGACAAACAGGCGTTGCGATTCGTAAATAATTTGCAAGAAGTGGATGATGCCAAATTACTCTACCGCTCGGGAAAACCCGGACAAATCCGTAAACATGACGGCCCAAGTTTCCCCAAACAGATCCCAAATGCGAGCGTCAATCTCTTCTTTATTAGCTCCGGGTTTCAACCGCTCGGCCATCAATTTTTCCAGCCGGTACAGGTAAGCGCTAGGATAAATTTTTTTACTGGATTGCACAGTCAGTCTTCCCTCGCAATTTTAAGAGCAGCCCAACGGATATCATTATACCACAAGAAGAGCGCTGCGTCAAGCTAAAAGTCAAGGGAACAGATTTGGCAACATGGGCGGGATAGAGAGTCCCCAAGCGCACTTCATCTGCGGGGCGTGCTGCTAGAGTTTTTCGCGCTTCCTTTTCTCGGTAACAGAATTGAGTTAGGAATTCAGACTCTTATTTGTGGGATAAATCCGCGATGCCACCGATAGGGACGGCACCGGCACCCTGTGGGCGTGGGAGCAGGTGCGGAGAGCCAGGATTTCCGGGAGCCGGTGCGCCAGTCACGCCGCCTGATGGCTTGAGCGAGACGGGTGTTGTGCCGAGCGACACCAGGGGGGATAATATTATCAGCGTCGCGACAGATGAACCTCGCCCTGTCAAGCGCCGGCACCGCAGAGCCCGTCTCGGCTGAGGGAGTTGCTTTTTGGCACGGACGAGAGAGAGCGCAAAAACGACCTTTACAAATCAATTGCAAATGGATGCGCCGCTCGCTCTCGATGGCCAACTTCCGGAAAAGGGGTTAATGGGTTAATAAATTTAAAAATTTGCGCCTGTTGGTTGGGGAATACCTGGCAATAAAGCCGCCGGCTTTCGTGCAAGCGGGCGGTGCAGTGCGAGCCGGTTGCCAACCCAGTATGAGGTCGCGTGACTCCCGTTAAAAATTTGGCACACAATGAAAAAAGAGTTCGATCTGCCTTCAGAGCATCCGCCCCAAAAAGCGTCAGCAAGTTTGGCACTTGTCGCCTTGCTGTTGGCCTTAATCTCTATAGCGTCAGCGGCGCTTTTAATCCGATTCAGCGAGCGGGAGATTGGCCCCAGCGCCACAGTATTTAATCGCTTCTGGATCGCGACAGCTGTCTTGGGTCTGTGGAACGGATTCAAGGCTGTGCGCAGCCGAATTTCTCACAGAAAACCCAGACAGCCTTCGCTTTACCCGGGTTGGGTGTGGGGCGGATTGCTGGCGGCGGGCATTTGCCTGTCTGGCGACATACTTCTCTGGGCTTGGGCTCTCACTCAAACCAGCGTTGCCAATTCAACTTTACTGGCGAATTTGACCCCACTGTTCAGCACTGTGGGCGCGTGGCTGGTCTGGAGGAGACGCTTTGACAGCAGATTCCTGGCGGGAATGTGCGTCGGTTTGGGGGGAGCAGTCGCCGTAGGAATACAAGACTTCTCATGCGCCACCGGCAAAGTGGATGGTGACATCGCTGCCCTACTCGCTGCCATATGCTTTAGCGTATACTTATTAGTCCTGGAAAAACTGCAAACCAGGTTGGAGAAAACAGCTATCTTGTTTTGGACTTCCGCGAGCGCCAGCCTGTTCGCGCTCCCCTTTGCCCTGACAGCCGGTGGGAGCATCTTCCCCGGTTCTTGGCAGGGGTGGGTGGCCGCAGTTTCCCTTGCGGTTGTCTGCCAAGTGCTGGGTCAAGCCCTGCTCGTGTACAGCCTAAACGCACTGTCTTCAGAGTTTGTTGCCCTCTCGTTTCTGCTAGAGCCAGTCCTTGCCGCCATTGGAGCTGGAGCGCTCTTCTCCGAAAGATTGAATCTGGGAAATTGGCTAGCTTTTGCCACAGTTTTGCTCGGCATGTATCTGGCACTGTCCAGTAAATCTGCTGTGAAGGCAGCGGAGGAGGACAGCACCGAGACAGGGGATGCGCTCACCTCTTTTGAGGCGCTTCCCGAGACTGATATGTTGCCATACGCACAGTTGCTCGGTGTGTGCGAGGAATATTCTCAGGAATTGGGCACTGAAGTTGAAGCCGGTCGCCTCCTGGAAGGCTTCGACTTTGAGCCGTTTGGGACAGTCCAAGACACTGCAACCGAGTTGGGTGCCGGCACCTGCCGGTGAGAATTGGCAAGTTATTGCTGTCTGTTGACAGGCTGTCAATCGGATGATAAACTTCCGGTTTGCCTGGCAGGGGAGCGGGGGGAATGAAGAGTTTTTCTCCCGTTCCCCTCTGTCCTTCACTGTTGCCGGCACGGAGATGCCGCCGGCAGATTTTTCGCTCAAGGCAGGGGGCGATTTACTTATTGGAAAAGCGTCACAAAAAGGAGAATATTATAAGCTTCTACCGCCCCGCTCGTTAGGAGAAGGAAGCTCAGGCATAAAAGGACATTTCCCGCAAACATTGCCGGTGAGCGGTCTCTGCGGCTTGTTGGGGCGGCGAGAAACAGCAGCGTTCGGAAGTGATATCATATTAAGGTCATTGAGCGCAACTACACATGGGAACCCGGGCCACCGGCAGCGGGGATAGGGAACCGCGCCCCACGCCCGATGTCCCACATAACGCTCTTCTGGGGAATTAACCCAAATTGATAAGATTTGCGACTGCCGGCTTGAAAAAGAATAGCATAAGGAATACAATATTAGGCTGGAGTTCAAACTCCAGGAAAAACTAGGGCAGTAAATTTGACAAACAACATGAGAAGGTCTTCTCAAACTCAGGTATCGTGGGAAAAGCGTCTGCAGTATAGCTTCGACAACTTTATGTCGAGGGGTGGGCTGTCAGTCTTTCTGGCTTTACTGTCAGCCTTTTTTGGCGGTTTTCTTATCATGACAGCTGTGCGGTAGATTTCTGAGTTGTTTTTCCCCAATGAAAATATAGAAGATTACTCGGAATTTTCCTGGGACGTATTTGGCCAGCTTATAGGGCTAAGACGACCTGAATAAAGTCGGAGTCAAGGTGGCCAAATCGGTGATTGTTTTGAATGAAGCCAAACCTTCTGATTCCAAGGAACTCAAGGCTTTATCAGATGCGCGGGTGGTGAAGAGTGTCCTGGCAATCGTGGCCGCTAATCTAGAAGAAAGGTTGCCGCCAATTGTGGTAGAATTGCATTCGGAACAATATCGCCGCCTTGCCGAAAACATTGCTCCCGGAGCGGTAACCACTCTTAACGAGGCGGATATTTTGGCCCGCATTTTAGTGCAGACCGGCACCGGCAACCTGTGTGTCACCCGCAGATGGACGCTGATGAACGCGGATACATCGCAGATCATCTGCGTTTATCTGCGTTTATCGGCGGTTATTTTAAGGTAAAATATATAATCTAACCTAGAAAAGCCCTAACATGGTTGCTCCTATCACTTGGAAAGAAGACCGCGTTTTACTCATCGACCAAACTCGGCTGCCGGCTGAGGAAGTTTTTGTCGAAATTGCCACCTATCAGGACATGGCGCAGGCGATTAAAACCATGATTGTCCGGGGAGCACCGGCAATCGGGGTCGCCGCCGCCTATGGCATGTACCTGGGTGCGCGAGAGATTCAGACAGAAGATCGCGGCTTCTTCTTGAGCCGGCTCGACGAAATCTCCCAGCTGCTGCGCTCAACTCGCCCCACAGCAGTCAACCTGTTTTGGGCGATCGACCGGATGCTGAAAACCGCTCGCGAGACAGAGGGGGGAGTGGATCACTTGAAAGAGGTTTTGCTGTCTGCGGCAAAAACAATTCACGCCGAAGATTTGCAAACCTGTAAAGCCATCGGCGATTGCGGTTTGTCAGTGCTGCCGGCTAATCCCGACAAGCTTAATATTTTGACTCACTGCAATGCCGGCGCACTGGCGACAGCCGGCTACGGAACGGCACTGGGTGTGGTGCGCTCTGCTTGGAGTGCCGGTCGTTTGGCAAGGGTGTTTGCTGATGAAACCCGCCCCCGTTTGCAAGGCGCAAAACTGACAGCTTGGGAGTGCGTGCGAGAAGGGATTCCGGTGACGCTGATTTCCGATGGGATGGCGGCGCACTGCATGCAGCGCGGTATGATTAATGCTGTGGTGGTTGGTGCCGATCGCATTGCCTCCAATGGGGACACGGCGAATAAAATTGGCACCTACCATCTGGCAATTGCCGCCAAAGCTCACAATATTCCTTTCTTCGTGGCGGCTCCCCTTTCTACCATTGATTTTAAGCTGGCTTCTGGTGCGGAAATTCCCATTGAAGAGCGCGATCCAGCTGAGATTTATCGAGTTGGGGAAACGCGGCTTACGCCAGAGGGTGTGGAGTTTTACAACCCAGCGTTTGATGTGACGCCGGCTGAGTATATTGCGGCGATTATTACAGAGTTTGGCGCATTCGCCCCCGGGGATTTAAACCGGCTGCGCGAGAAGCAAGCGGTTTAAGGGAATAACGCGAACAATGTAGGGGCGAAGCATTTGCGCGGGTATCTTTGCTACCTACCCGATATTTTCATTCGCAAATGCTTCGCCCTCTTGACTGACAAGCATTTGCGCGGGTATCTTTGCTACCTACCCGATATTTTCATTGGCAAATGCTTCGCCCTCTTGACTGACAAGCATTTGCGCGGGTATCTTTGCTACCTACCCGATATTTTCATTGGCAAATGCTTCGCCCTCTTGACTGACAATGTAGGGTCGCTAGCGTAATTACTGCGCTACAATCTGTATTGAAAGTTTTGAATTGACAAGATGGACATCGCCGAAATGCAAGAGAAAGCCGCTGAATACCTGGCGCAAAGCCGGTACAGTGACGCTATAGATTTATACAGTCAGTGTGTGATAGCTAATCCGGCTGAGATGTCCAACTACTGGCATCTGGGACTGGCGTGGCTCCTGCAAGGAGAAGAATTCGAGGCTCAAGCTGTATGGCTGTCAGCAATTGCGGGGGGAACCCCGGAGGAAGTCGAGCTTTGGGCGGCGGAATTACTGAAGGTATTGTCAGCAGAAGCGAACCGGCATCTCCACCGCAATCCCCAACTGGCTGAAAGGATTTACTGGCAAATTATAGAACTGGATGCCAATCAGCCAGAAGCTTATTATAATTTAGGGAATGCCCTGTCGTATCAGGGTAATTATGATGAGGCGATTGCCTGCTGGCAGAGGGCAATTGACCTCAAACCAGACTTCGCTGAGGCGCACCAAAATCAGGCAGAGGTTTTTCAGAAGCTGGGAGAATTTGAAAAGGCTATTCCCTGCTATTTTAAGGCTGTGGGTATTCTCCCAGACTGGACTGAGGGGTATTACAATCTGGGGCTGTGCTTTTACCGGCAAGACAAGCTGGATGAGGCGGTTGTCTGTTTCCAACAAGCTATTCAGATTCAACCTGACTTCGCACCGGCTTGTGGCGATTTGGGTTACGCACTGCTAAAACAAGGCAAATTGGATGAGGCGGTTGCCTGTTTCCGAAAGGCAATTCAGATTCAACCTATCTTCGCGCAAGCTTACTGTCAGTGGAGCGACACTCTGGCAAAACAGGGCAAGTCTAAGGAAGCAATCCTCTCTAATGCCGGTTTCCTAAAAACCCTGCACAGTCAAGTTGAATCTGCTGAGCTATACTATTATTTAGGGAAAGCTTTGGCAGCCGGCAGCCAGTTCAGCGAAGCGAGCGCCTGTTTCCAAAAGGCAAGGGAAATTAATCCAGACTTGGCTAGCGCGATCTCCGATTTTATCGCAAGTCTTCATCGGCAAGGCGAGCGGGATGAGACAGCTGCCGGTTTCCCAGAGGGAGTGCCGGTTGACCCTCCCCAGGATTTTTACGAATCCACGCGAGACTGGGCAGTTGCCTCTAATTTTGCTGATAATTATACCACTATCTATCCAGAAAATACCATCCATCTCACACCCCCTATAACGCCGGATAGCACTATCAATTTTAGCTTTAGATTTGGGGAACAAGTTGAATTGCCGGCAGCATTTGTCGCCCTAGTGCCAGACGGGCGTTACTGGCTGGACGCAACTCAGACGGCTAGCGCCACAATCGCCCCGGATAACAAGCTCTTAGGAGATGTCTCCCCAGAATTCCCAGCTTTAAGTCCCGGACATCCAGACAAACATCCCAGCAAACATTCTATCTTATTTTCCGGGAAGTTACCGCCGGTTCAGAGTGTTGATGGGACAGTAGCCGTTCTGTCAGGACTGTTAAATGATGTCTATTTTCACTGGATGTTTGACATCCTCCCCCGCATTGACTTGCTGCGCCAGAGTGGGATAGAGATGGAGACTGCAGACAAGTTTTTAATTAGCAGCCGCCTCCCCTTTCAGAAAGAGACGCTGAACGCCCTGGGGATTCCCGAAAGCAAAATATTAGAGACTTCTCAGTTCCCTCACCTCAAAGCGACGAAGTTAATCGTTCCGTCTTTCCCGGGAACTATAGCCTGGATGCCCAAATGGGCTTGTGATTTTTTGAGAAGGGAGTTTTTGAAAGATAGTGAAGCGACAGAGACAATTGAGCGCATCTATATCAGTCGGGCGCTGGCAGAAAATCGCCGAGTTATCAATGAAGATGAAGTGATAAGCTTGTTAAGTAAGTTTGGGTTCAGAAGCGTAACGCTGGAATCCATGTCAGTGGCGCAACAGGCATCGTTGCTGGGGAATGCTAAAATTGTAGTAGCGCCTCACGGGGGCGGACTGACTAACCTTGTTTTCTGCCAGCCGGGAACTAAGGTGATAGAGATTTTTTCGCCGAATTATGTCTATCCTTGCTACTGGCTGGTGAGCAATATTGTCGGGCTGGAATATTACTGTGCGGTTGGGGAAACCCTGGCAGGTGGCAACTTTCATAAAATCATCTGTCCGAGCCCGCGTATTGAAGATATTTTCGTCAGTGTCGATGAATTGTTAAAAATTCTGAAGTGCGCGGGACTGGTTTATATCTGATTTATAAAGAAAAAAGTGAAGCTACAAGAAACCGGGTTTCTTGTACTGGGTAAGCCGGAAAACTCAGTCCTCCTACACAAGAAACCCGGTTTCTGGCCCCATTAAAACTGTGTCCCACAGTCTCTGGGCGGTTGAAAGATGCTGCTGGCGAATTGATGTGGGGGCTTACACCCTAGGCTTTCTTTTGGGGGCAGGTTGTTCGGTTGTGGCTAGCGCTAGGGGGAAGGGCGAAGCATGAGCGGATGTAATCTTTTCCTTAAGTCCCATAAATAGTCGCGCTCATGCTTCGCCCCTACATCGGATCTTGTGTAGGGGCGAAGCATTGGCGTTAGGATCTTTACGACTGCGCCCGAAATTTCGCTTTGCCAATGCTAGCTGCTGGCGCAGCCGCTGCGCTAACGCCCTCTTTACTTCCGAGTGAGAAAGTCTCACCCCTCACGGATTAGCCAACAGCATCTTGAAACCGCAGCTATACAGACAAAATCCGCCTGCGCGGGTTTTAAGAGCTCATGCAGGCACCGGCACCCTCCCGCTCTATCCACCGGCAATCCAGCGCCTTGCCGGTGCAGGAGTCCAACAGGGCTGGCTGACTTTTCTCCGAAAATGTTACAAAATATTAAGACCACTTGCCAACCCACAGGGCGGTGTGTTTAGATGGTAAATATAAAAGAAAAAGCTGATTTGGCAGGCGTTTCAGGAGTTTTATCTGTCAATCTAGCCATCCCAGGTGGATGACTGCGAAAGACTGAATGTTGCCATCCTGACACCGGCATCAGCACGGAATAATTTTGGCAAAAGTCCCAGCTATCTCTAGATCGGGGAGTCCCCACGCCATGCCGCAAACACAACAGCTATTACAGGGGCGCTATCAGCTCCAAAAAAGCTTAGGATACAGTGCCGGTCGCCAAACCTGGCTGGCGTTAGAACTCTCAGAAAATCCACCAAAGCAGGCGATTGTCAAACTTCTGGCCTTCAGTCCCGAAATGCAGTGGGACGAGTTCAAACTGTTTGAGCGGGAGGCGCAAGTTCTGCAAAATCTCGACCACCCCCGAATTCCCAAGTATCGCGATTATTTCTCTATAGATAAGGATGCCGGTGAGGGGTTGTGCTGGTTTGGGTTAGTGCAGGACTTTATTGCGGGGAAATCCCTCCAGCAGATGCTGGATGAGGGGGAGCGCTTCACGGAAACCCAGGTGCGCTCAATTGCCACCCAAGTCCTGGACATTCTGATTCAACTGCATGGGTTGAATCCCCCCGTGCTCCACCGGGATATCAAACCCAGCAACTTGATTTTAGGAGCGGATGAGCAAGTCTATCTGGTAGATTTTGGCGCTGTTAGTGACCCAACTGCTGTTGAGGGAGCCACTTTCACAGTCGTGGGAACAGCCGGTTACGCACCCCTAGAACAGTTTTGGGGAAAAGCCGTGCCGGCATCAGACTTGTATGCCCTGGGAGCGACTCTAATTCATTTACTAACCGGCATTTCCCCCTCGGATTTGCCCCAGAGTAACTTGCGGATTCAATTTCAAGACCGAGTTAGTCTCGACGCCCGGTTTTGCCGGTGGATTGAATCCCTGACAGAGCCTGACCTAAACTGCCGGTTCAGTTCCGCAGCGCAAGGACTTGAAGCCCTAAAAACTGGAGCGTCTCTGCAAAAAAGCCGCCAACCCGCCAGCAGCCGCATCCGGCTGAAAAAGTCCCCCAATCAGCTGGTTAGTAAAATTTATAAACGCGGCATATCGCTGAGGGATATCCCACATCTTCTATCTATGCTCCGGTCAGTTAGCGGTTTAATCATCATGGTCTTGCCGGGCCTATTTATTTTCCTGATGTTGGGGGCAGGTATCAATGACTATTCTGGCAATTTACTGGAGAGACTAAGTTTAATGATATCTCAAGATCCTGCAGGTCTATTTACTATACTATTACTGCTAGTTTTTATGTGCTTGTCATCTCCTAGTATAAAAAAAATATCGGCATTGCTGGGTTCATTGAAGTCAGCCGCGATTGCTTGTTTTGGTTCCCATTGCCTTGGCATGGATAGAGACAAATTTATCCTAGAGAAACGACTTTTTATTTGGGCATATTCCTGCTCAGGCTCAACTTCAGAGATTCAAACTATAAATCTAATCCCTTCCGATGGCTCAGTCAGACTTGAAACTAAAATGAAAACCTATTGCTTTGGGGAGGGATTAACAAATACAGAGGGAGAATGGTTAGTTGAAGAAATTCAAGACTGGCTGTATTCAGGGCTAAGATCGTGTTTGTAAAGAAAATCAGATCCCCCCAAACCCCCCTTAAAAAGGGGGGCTTATCTTCCCCCCCCCTTTTTAAGGGGGGGCTAGGGGGGGATCTACTCACAAGCCTTTCTAGCGCTTAATATTCTCTTTATAAACAAGCTCTAAGAGCTAAGGGCTAAGGGCTGTGAACGTAAAGTGGGACAAACCCAACCCCCCCAACCCCCCTTCCCTAAGAGGGAAGGGCAGGGAGATTACGACCAAATCAGGAATTAGCAATTAGCAACTTTACACAAAACTGCAAGCGTTGACAGAGAATCAAGACTATGCTAAAACCAGGACAAATTTTACAAGAACGCTATCAACTCAAAGAACAGCTGGGAAACAGTGCCGGTCGTCAAACTTGGCTGGCAAAAGATTTGGCCAAACCCGCAGAGGCATCCCTTGTTGGCGACCAAGTGATTGTCAAGCTGCTGCCCTTTAGCCCTCAGATGCAGTGGGATGACTTAAAGTTATTTCAGCGCGAGGCATCTGTCCTCAAACATCTCAACCATTTCAGAATTCCCAGTTATCGGGATGATTTTTCCCTCGACAAGGATGCTGGCGGGGGTTTGCCCTGGTTTGGGTTAGTGCAGGACTACATTCCTGGCACATCTTTGCAGCAGCTCTTAAAAGGGGGTAAACACTTTACAGAAGCCGAGACACAAAACATAGCCACCCAGCTGCTGAACATCCTAATTTATCTGCACGAGTTAAGTCCGGCGGTGCTGCACCGCGACATCAAGCCCAGCAACATTATCATGGGAAAAGACCAGCACGTTTATCTGGTGGATTTTGGTGCCGTTCAAGAACGCGCCAAGACAGAGGGAGTCACCTTCACAGTCGTTGGCACCGGCGGCTATGCCCCACCGGAACAGCTCTGGGGAAAAGCCGTTCCAGCGAGTGACCTTTACGCCCTAGGAGCCACTCTGATTCACCTGTTAACCGGCACGCCCCCTGCTAACTTGCCGCAGGAGAAAATGCGCCTGCAATTTAAAGATAAAGTCAGCCTAACTCCCAGTTTTGCCAACTGGATAGAAAAACTGTGCGAGCCAGCTCCTGAACGCCGATTCTCCCAAGCACGCCAAGCACTTGAAGCACTGCAAGCTACCCCCTTCAAAGAAACAGCTGGCAGCGGCAGTCTCCAAAACGCCCCGAAAGTTTCTTCTCCCCCGATAAGATATTTCGTTTTCCTATATGCAGCTAGTTTGATAGGCGCTTTCTTGGTCTGTTTATTTTTTGCGATCGGGGATTTATTCTTTCGATCTGATGACTATGGATATGTAGAATTTGCCTATGAAGTAAAGGGCAAAGTTCAAGAAATGAACGACAGCCAGAAAAAATACTACCTAGAAAATGGTGAGTTTGCCGCTTCTACCGAGGCGCTAGGCAACTCCTCAAATAACTACTCAAGTACAGAAAACTCCAGCTATTCAACTCACCGCACACCCCTGGCTGCATTTAACGATGGCACATACTCCAACTTCCACGAAAAAGGCTTAAACTCCGACGAAGACATTTTCTACTTCTACGACGAGCATTTTGGGGAACAACACTATATTGGGGGCGTTTTTGCCGTCCCAGGCGATGTGAGAACCGGCGAGGTTTTGATAGCTGAGATTCTGTGTAGAGCAAATATATCCAAGGAATCAGACTCCGCTTACCCAATTGTGCGAGGTAATCGCATAGAATGCGGTGCCAACACAACAACACTCAATGACTCGGGGCCTATTGTAGTAGGTGAAGATTTGCCGGAAGCCAATCGCTCCGACGAGTTAGTCGCCGCCGGCGAGTACGAGCGAGCTTTGCAGGTAGCCCAAACCATCAAACATCCCTATTTTAAGGCTCACTCGCTCGCTGAAATAGCCCGCTCCTATGCCGCAGCCGGTAAAAAGTCGCAAGCAGCGGAAATTTTCTCACTCGCCGAAACAGTAGCCCAAACCATCCAGCACTCCCATTCCAAAGATATCGCCCTGACTGATATAGCCCGCTCCTATGCCGCAGCTGATCGGTAAGAGCAATCCGCTCCCCCAAACTCGGACTAAAATCTGCCGTGGCTTGAATATTAGACACCCCAGCATTTCCCAGCACCCCCCCCGAATCAGCCTCTCCCGCCCCAGCGGTTACCCAACCCTCTTCTTGGCGCTCTTGGCGTCTACCCTGCGGGAAGCCGCTGGCGCGTCTATGGCGGTTCAATTTTATATTAAATCGAAACAGAGAGCATTTCCAGCTCTGAAACCACCCGGTCTAATTCCTCAATCAAAGGGGTTGAACCCGCACAGCGGAATGCCTCAACCAAAGCCCTGTAATACCAAAGAGTGCCCTCTTTTCCGCCCTTGAAGCGCTCCCAAAGGCACTCACCGCTCGCCCGATAATCCTTGAGAAGCGAGCGAGCATTGTGCAGCTTATCCGCAGCGGAGACGAGCAGCACCGATGGTGAAGCTGTCGGTATGCTGGCGATGTAGGCTTCTTTGCGCTGTCGCCAGGGCGGTTTGGGAATCGTTTCCGCATCCGTGCAGCCGTCTACAATCTCCGTCACCGCATCCCCAAACCGGCGGCGAATTTCTTCCCGGGTGGCTGCGCCCCCTTGATCCTCAATGGCATCATGGAGCAAAGCCGCAATCGCTTCATCTTCATTCGCCCCATATTCCAGGGCAATACTGGCTGCGCCCAAGAGATGGGCAATATAAGGAATGCCGCTTCCCTTGCGGGTTTGAGTGGCGTGCAGCCCTGTGGCGTAGGTGAGAGCTTCTGTAAAGCGTTTTGAGAGCATCTGGGTACTCCGCTTACCTCGGACTCTCCCATTTTAGCTTATTTTATACCGGCTGGATTAAATCGCTTTTCAAATCCCTCGCTCCGCTTTTGGCCATCCCGCCGGCCCTCGCGCCGGCGTGTTACACTCAGCCTATATAGCGTTTCTCTTTGAGTTGTGAAAGCGTAGAAACCCGGTGAGCGTAGGGGCGGTGCCCCCGTGCCCGCCCCTTCCGGGTTTCTGATCCCCCAGAGCGATCACAAATCATTTAGACCCGCTCCAAACACTGATTCGGAAAGGAATTATTTATGACACAGGAACTATTAGACCTAAGAAATAGCATCCTGGAGGGGCGCTACGAGGACGCCTTGGCCATTGTAGACGAGCTGGAGGGTATGAGCGTACAAGCAATTCTGCGCAATCTTGAATCATTTTTAGTCAGACTGCTGGTTCATCTGATTAAAAACCAAGTGGAGCAGCGGCTTACCAACTCTTGGGTAGCTTCAATTTCTGATTCGCTTGTAAAAATTCAAAAGCTGAATCTCAAAGACAATAAAACCTCTTATTATATAAAGCCAGATGAATGGCAGCCTTTCCTGGAAGACGCACTGGCGGCAGCCATTCGACCGGCAAGCGTGGAAGTGCGCTCCGGGCGATTAACTCCGTCTCAACTCTCGCAGATGCTCGACCGAACTCAGATAATCCAGACGGCTGAACAATTGCTAGCTTTGACTTATGTCCACAAGCCAAGCGAGTTACCCGACATAATTGACACCTATCTAGCGGAGTTACCGGGTGGGAAAGATTGGCAAGAAGGCAGCCTGTAGGGTGCGTTCCGCCGCTCGCAGGGCAATTTCACAAAGCAGGAATACTCTCAAGGCGGAACGCACCTTACTTTTCTGTGCTGCGGTAGGGTGCGTTCCGCTGCTCGCAGGGCAATTTCACAAAGCAGGAATACTCTCAAGGCAGAACGCACCTTACTTTTCTGTGCTGCGGTAGGGTGCGTTCCGCTTGTCGTCTAGTTCTACATAACACTCTGAAGGCGGAACGCACCCTACTTCTTCTCTCAAGGCGGAACGCACCCTAGCTGCTGCGCAGCTGCGGTAGCAACCGGCACTCCAAGGCGGGGGTGAGGGGACTGTGCGGCAGCCTCAACGCAAACAGCGGCTGCACCAAAGCTCTGGTGCAGCCGCCGGCCATTAAAAAATAGGTAGATCGATTAGCTGACAAACATGAGATGATACATTTGGGGCGTGTGTGTCAGAGCTTCCAACCCTTGATGCCGCCCCTCAGCTGTGTCTTCGGGACACAGCTGCCCATCCCTATTGCTCGCAACGCCCACTTCCACGATTATCGTCGGGCGTGACAGCCGGCGAGCACACATTTTGAGCCGATTGTTCCGTATCGGCTTGCAGCCGGCTGACTGCGCGATACTCATTCGCTCGGGAGGGAGTGGCGCTCCCTATTAATAACAGGCTTAACAAAAAAAACGGCGTGTAGACGCGCATATTAAATATCCGTGTCAGAGCTTCCAATTCTCTTTACGGACGGGGCGCATACCATCCGGGAAAATGGCGATTTTGTCAAGTCTCCGGATGCCGGTCTTTCCCACCCGAACAGAAAGAGAGATGCACCCCGATAAACCGCCCCCCAGCAGCAATGCCGGGGGGCTTTTTGATTTTTAGCTATTTTGCGGTGCGTTACCTCAACCGCCGCCAGCGCATTTGTGCTATAATATTTCTGCTTGTCCCTTCTTTCAGTCCGTCAAACAAGCCGGTGGCACCAGCTCTCAGGCATTTACCTCGCACAAACACCTGACTGGGGTGCTTAACACTTTGGCTAATACACCCTGGCGATTGGAAACTCACGCTCGACAGAGATGAGCGAGGGAGCATCCCCTTTTTGCAAAGATTTTCACCCTCACCCCCCTAACCCCCCTGTCCCATGAAGGGAGAGGGGGGGAAAATCAATAATTCTCGCCTCACCCCAAGTGGGAGAGGGGTTGGGGGTGGAGGGGAGTGCAAAAATCGCAGGCTCCCCATGAGGGACGCCTGCGCGGGCTTTTGTAGAGGCAAGGGCTGGTGGCGTCTCTACGGGCTGTGCTTGTCTGGGTGAGAAAAAAAAAACCAGGCACCGGCAGAGCCGGCAACCTGGCTGACCTGACAAATATCTAAAAGTGCTACAAAAATCAGGAAAAGCGTTTATTATCAGCTGACCTTCGTCGAGACAGAGAAGGCGACGTATAACACCGCACCAATAAGCACTGCTGCTAAAACGCCCAACACCAGATAGTTCCGCTGTTGAGCCGTAGTGGGAGGTTCAGCCTTGTACATCTTTGGCTCAACAGCGAAATTGTTCAGACGTCCGCCTTCTTCTTCGGTATATGGCATGAATATCACCCTCAGTCTTTTCACTTTAGCTAACTTTATCAAAAATTAGCTCTGAGAAGTATTGCTTCATAACTATCAATCATTCTTAACAAAGGGAGAGGGGGCAGTGGGACAATTCCCCCCTCACCCCCTCACCCTCGCCCCTATCCAGTAATCGTGCCGGTCAGGGGTGAACTGGCGCTGGCGCGGGATCTCACCGGCATGCGACCGGCGAGGTAGCCGAGACGTCCCGCTTCTACAGCCATGCCCATCGCTCTGGCCATTGCAGCCGGATTCTCCGCCAGGGCGATAGCGCTATTGATCAGCACCGCATCCGCCCCCATCTCCATCGCTTGCGCCGCCTCAGAAGGCGTCCCAATGCCGGCATCCACCACCACCGGCACGCGGGCGCTCTCAATAATGATCTGAATATTCGCAGCAGTGGTTATCCCCTGTCCCGAACCGATGGGCGAACCCAAAGGCATCACCGTAGCGCAGCCCACATCTTGCAAGCGTTTCGCCAGCAACGGGTCAGCATTAATATACGGCAGAACCGCAAAGCCCTCCTTCACCAGCTTTTCTGCAGCTTCCAAAGTGCCAATCGGATCTGGCAAAAGATACTTGGAATCCGGAATCACCTCTAACTTGACAAAATTATTCTCCTCTTGCCCCAGCAGCTTCGCCATCTCCCGCCCCAGACGCGCCACCCGAATCGCCTCCTCCGCCGTTTGACAGCCGGCAGTGTTGGGCAGCATCCAGATTTTTGTCCAGTCCAGCGCCTCCGCCAGCCCTTCATGGCCAGCGGCCTTCGTTTGCACGCGCCGCACCGCCACCGTGATAATTTCGCAACCGCTGGCGGCGACACTTTGCTGCATTTCCTCAATGCTGCGATACTTGCCGGTGCCGGTCATCAAGCGCGAGCGGAACTGCCGACCGGCAATCGTCAGCGGAGTGTCGGGAGACAGCTTCGCTGGTGCCTGCTGGATGGGAGCGGGGTAGGTGAGCATTGGAGGGTTTTGACTTCCGTTTGAGCTGTTATTTTTTAGAGCGCCGGGGCGCGTCTCGACTGAGCTCTGCTGGCGGGCGGCTGATGGCTGCCGGTTAAAAAACCGCTGCCACTGAAAATGTTCCAGCAGGGGGTCAGATTTTTGATTCAGAATTAAATCCGCAATCAGAGAAGCTGTCACCGGCGCGAGCAGAATCCCATTGCGGTAGTGGCCCACAGCCAGGGTTAAATTCTCGCACAGGCTGGGGCCCAAAATCGGCAAGTCGTCAGGCGTTGCCGGTCGGAACCCCCACCAAAATTCTTCAATCGCATAGTCCTGCAGTTGGGGGTAGAGCCGCACAGCCCGCTCCAGCAGAGTTTTCATGCCAGCCGGCGTATTGCCGGCAGTGAAGCCAACATCCTCGCTGGTGGCTCCGATCGCAATCCGGCCATCGCGGCGGGGGACGATGTAGGTGTCAGGGCCAAACAGCACCCGCTGCAGGGGCGGGACAGCAGTCTCCGCCGGCACCCGCACCGAGAGCATTTGCCCTTTTTTCGGATACACCGGCAGCGGCAGCAGCTGGTTTGACCAAGCCCCTGTAGCTAAGACGTAGTGCCCGCCGTGAAGTTCGCCGGCAGAGGTTCTCAGGCAGCTGACAAGCCTGGAACGCTGGACTATTCCCTCAACAGCCACGCCTTCGCGAATCTTTACGCCCAGCTCTCGGGCAGCTGAGCGCAGCGCTCGCGCCAGCGCCCGACTGTCCACCTGGGCGTCTTCGGGAAAGCACCACCCGCCGGCCACCTCTGGGCCAAGACCGGGCTGGTGCTCGTGAATCGCTTGCCGGTCGAGCCACAGGGCGCTGACATTATATAAATGTCCGTTTTCCAGCGCCAAGTCAGGGGACTCTCCGCCGCTCGCCGGCTCGTAGGCGGGAGCCAGAATGCCGCAGGGCCAGTAGCCGGTGGCCGAGCCGGCGAGCTCTTCGAGTTTGCTCGTCCAGTCTGGATATAAAGCTCGGGAGCGCAGGCACAAATCCAGCATTGGGCCAGGGGGGATCGCTTCCGCCTGAGGAGCGAGCATGCCGGCGGCGGCGTGGGCGGCTGCCTGCTGGAAGTCCCGGCAAATAACGGTGACACTTGCGCCTCGCAACTTCAGTTCGATGGCGATTGAGAGGCCAATAGTGCCACCCCCGATAATCAGAATGTCACTAGATGAGTTCATTTCCTATCGGACAAGCAAAATGCCTGTCGCGCAACAGAGGGGGATTGGCTTGTGGGGTGAGCTGGACAGCCCGCCCCCCATTGAAAAGTCTATGACATTCCGACCGGCAAAATGCCAAACCCTGCCGGTGCCCCAGGACAGGCGTCCCGCCTGCCCTACGCCATCGGGTTCGCCCTCACCGGCACTGACTGCGACTGTTCGCACCGGGCGCTGCAAATCTCAGACAGCCCTCTTGCTTCGGTTTCCCGTACTTCCGCCTTCGGTTAACCGAACCCAGACGGAGGACAGGCGTCCCGCCTGTCCCGCTGTTGCGGGGGGTGAGGGTCGCCGGCTGACCTGAGACAGCGCTCTTGCTTCGGTTTCCCGTACTTCCGCATGCGGTTAACCGAACCCAGACGTAGGACAGGCGTCCCGCCTGTCCCGCTGTTGCGGGGGGTGGCGGTCGCCGGCTGACCGGAGACAGCGCTCTTGCTTCGGTTTCCCGTACTTCCGCATGCGGTTAACCGAACCCAGACGTAGGACAGGCGTCCCTCCTGTCCCTGTCCTCCTTTGCAACCTGCGGAACGCACCCCCCAGCAATTACCCTTCTGGCGTCCAGACGGTTTGAGAGTCTTGCCCCCAGAATCCGTCATATTTTGTTACCTTAACATCTCCTAAAACTTGAGTTTGACAGGCTAACCGGCGGTTGGCTGTGGGAGAATGGGGAGGTAGGGAGCGCCGCGTCTTGTCTCGCCAGTTGGGTTCAGACACTTCCCCTTGCACCGCGACGGCACAGGTGCCGCAAGTCCCCAGTCCGCGACAGTTGATGACTGCCGCACCGCCGTTGTAAAGGTCGATGCCATTCTTGAGCAAGACTTGACGCAGATTGGCACCCTTTTCGCACTCAAACGTTTTCCCTTGGGCTGTAACCTTCGGCATAGTGACGCACCAAAATTACGTTTCTGTTAAATTTTATAGCTCTATTTTGACCGCTCCCTACAATGAGTTGTGTGCCTCCCCTCTCTCCCCCCCGTCAGCAATGACTCCAGACACTTCTAACCGGCTTTGGATCTACGACACCACCCTGCGCGACGGTGCCCAGCGCGAAGGGCTTTCCCTGTCAATTGAAGATAAATTGCGAATTGCCCGCAAGCTAGACGAGCTGGGCGTTCCCTTCATTGAGGGGGGATGGCCTGGGGCAAATCCCAAAGACGTGCAATTTTTCTGGCAGCTGAAAGAAACACCGCTCAAACAAGCGGAAGTTGTGGCATTTTGCTCGACGCGGCGACCGGGCGCAACAGCAGCAGAAGACCCGATGCTGCAGCCGATTATCGCTGCCGGCACTCGCTGGGTGACGATTTTTGGCAAATCCTGGGACATGCACGTCACGGAAGGGCTGAAAACTACCCTAGATGAGAATTTGGCGATGATCCGGGACACGATTGAGTACCTGCGGGCTCAGGGGCGTCGCGTGCTCTACGATGCCGAACACTGGTTCGATGGCTACAAGCACAATCGGGAGTATGCGCTCAAGACGCTGGAGGTGGCTGCCGGTGCCGGTGCCGAGTGGCTCGTCCTCTGCGACACCAACGGCGGCACTTTACCCCACGAAATTAGCCAGATTGTCCTGAAGGTGCTCGCCGCCATCAGCCAATCCCCAAATCCCCTTTTCCCGGCTCCAATGCTGGGGATTCACACTCACAACGACTCGGACACCGCAGTGGCGAACGCCTTGGCGGCGGTGATGGAAGGTGTTCGCATGGTGCAGGGGACTATTAATGGCTACGGCGAACGCTGCGGCAATGCCAATCTCTGCTCGGTGATTCCCAATTTGCAGCTGAAACTGGGCTATCAGTGTATTGATGACAGCCAGATGGCTAACCTGACAGAAACGAGCCGGTTTGTCAGTGAGGTCGTGAATCTGGCTCCGGATGAACACGCCCCGTTTGTGGGGCGGTCGGCGTTCGCTCACAAGGGCGGTGTGCATGTATCAGCGGTAGCGAGGAACCCGCTGACTTACGAGCATATTCAGCCGGAAGTTATGGGGAACAGCCGGCGGATTGTGATTTCTGAGCAATCCGGACTGAGCAATGTTTTGGCGAAAGCTCGCAGTTTTGGCATGGATTTGGACAAGGGAGATCCGGCGTGCCGGCAAATTTTGCAGCGCCTGAAGGAGTTGGAAAGTCAGGGGTATCAGTTTGAGGCGGCTGAGGCGAGTTTTGACTTGCTGATGCGGGAGGCGCTAGGACAGCGGAAGCAGTTCTTTGAATTGAAGGGTTTTCAGGTTCACTGCGATATTGCGCGGGGATCGTCTGACGCTTTGGCGACGATTAAAGTGGCGGTGAATGGGAAAGACTTGCTGGAAGCGGCGGAAGGAAACGGGCCGGTTTCGGCGCTGGATGCAGCGCTGCGGAAGGCGCTGGTGAATTTTTACCCGGAGATTGCAGAGTTTCAACTGGCGGATTATAAAGTGCGGATTCTGGATGGGGGTGCCGGCACCTCTGCCAAGACTCGCGTGCTGGTTGAGTCCACGAATGGGCAGCAGCGCTGGACGACTGTGGGGGTGTCGGGGAATATACTTGACGCTTCGTATCAAGCTGTGGTAGAGGGGTTGGAGTACGGGTTGCTGCTGAACGCGGTGAAAGCGCCGGTGAGTGTTTCTGGTTTGTGAAAAAGGCTATGGCAGAAACCCGGTTTCTGGCCTCGCAGAAAGAAACGAAAGAAACCGGGTTTCTGAATAGTGTTTCTGGTTTGTGAAAAAGGCTATGGCAGAAACCCGGTTTCTAGCCTCGCAGAAAGAAACGAAAGAAACCGGGTTTCTGAATAGTGTTTCTGGTTTGTGAAAAAGGATATGGCAGAAACCCGGTTTCTAGCCTCGCAGATTTAAAATCCAGACATCAAGAGGGTTTCGTCCTGCGGAAAAAATACGCTGTTAATCTTTTAATCTGCATGGGGTCAAAAGGAGGCATATCCTCCAGAGCCGCCTTGCCAGATTGAGCTGGAAGGGTATAGATATGGATAGCGCAAATTAAATGCACAACAGCTTCCTGGCTATCCCAACTTGGCATTAGTCATAGAAATAAAAATACAATTCTGATTCGGGAATATATTTAGTTGCCTGCCTGAAAATAGCTCTGCAGGTTCCCGGGTCTAACTCTCGATGATTCGGGACTGTCAGTGTTTCTTTGCCGGTCGGTCCTGACCGGCGCAATTTAATGTGGCTTCCCTTTTGACTGCACACCTGAAATCCAAAATTAGCCAAAATTGAAATGACTTCGGAGCCTGATAATATTTTAAGTTTAGGCATATTCTGGCTGGAGCTCAAAAGTTACGAGAAGAGAAGGTTTGGCGACCAATCCAAATTGGGCGGGGTCTTCGTCTTCTAGATGCAAAGCAACCGCCTCACTTAGATTGCGAACCACGTCATCTAAAGTATCTCCCTGAGTGACTACGGATATTTCCAGACATTCGGCGACATAACCTCGCTTTTCGCCCCGACGGATAATGGCTTTTATACTCTCTTTTAATTGCATAAGCGTTGCAAATGGGGTAAGGATACTGGCGAATCTGAGATGTTATTTTTAGGCGCGATCTTGAGAAGAGAGAGTCTGGGAATATTTTAGCACCGATTCGGTGAGCGCGTCTCGCCGGGGAAATGAGCGGAGAAACCCGGTTTCTGACTGCTGTGGGCCAATAACCGGGCGCGGCTGTGATTCATGCGGGCGAAGTGCCGGCTGCCGGCAGCAGAAGCTGCAGCAGCATGACGAGCTTTGTTTTCGCCTGAACGCTGTGCGGCAATTGCGCCGGCATGTGGGCGAGAAAGCCGGCACCGGCGTCCAGGGTATCGCTCCCCAGCGTCAAGCGGGCTTCTCCCTGTACAATCAAGAGAATTGCCGGCATTGATGCGGTGTGCTCCGAGAGTTCCTGACCGGCATCAAACCCAAAAACAACCACCTTCACCCGCTCGTCGCTGTACAGAGTGCGGCTGAGGATGCCGTCGGGTGGGATATCTACCTGTTTGGCTAAATCGGCAAAGTAAGTGCAGTTCATAGAAAAATCTCCTTTTAAAAGCCGGTGCGCCCCGACTCGTTGCGACGCGCAATCTCGTTGGAGCGCATTCTAGCTTTTTTTAGGGAATTTTATGCCAAATATCCAGATATTTCAAGATCTGCCCCAGCGGGATGCCCTTCCCAGTCCCGACAGAATTCTTCTTGGGGGCCGGCTGGATGGACAGCGCAGATTAAAAGATTGCCGGCATCGCGCAAACCATAGAAGTACTGGCATTTCCTGCAATTGTTCAGCCACCCCTGATTGAGCAGCTGTTGCAGGTGACTGTTAAGCTCCTCAATAACCGGCCACGCACGCGACATAATCTGCGCCGCCACTTCCTCCCTCAGGCCAAAAGGCCCAGCAAACTGCTCCAAAAGCTCTTGGAGAGTGGTATAAAGCTGTAGCAAGAGTAACTCTAGCTTTTGGTCTGGCTTGACAAGATTGTCTTTAAAAGCCTTGAAACACTGTTCTAAATGGTGGGCAATTTTCTGAATGCTGCTGATGCCCAGCATCGCCGCCCCCCCTTTGAGCGAATTAGCGGCGCGGCAGAGTTCTTTGACCGATTCTGGGTCTGAGAGGGTGGTTGGCAGATTGAGCAAACCTCGCTCAATCGTAGTAAGGTTGTCTTTTGTTTCCTCAATAAAGTAACCTGTAATGCGCTCTCGCCATGCCGGCAGCATAACTTTACTTTTTCCTTTTAGTTTTTAGTGTTTACTTTTGTAAGAATATCCCACCGGGAACATCCCATTTTTGTACTCCCCCTCATCCGAACCGAATTATTTATTTTTCCCCCTCTCCCTTCACGGGCGAAGGGCGCGGGGGGTGAGGGGGTGAAAATCTTTGCATGCATGGGGATACTCCCGCCCCCACCGGCTTTCCGAACCCGGGTTATTAAAAAAACCGAGTTTCTTAACCCCGGCTAAAGATTAGCGCTACTTGTGTCCGCAGTGCCAGCGAAACTTCACGGAGGAGTTTGAGACGGTTGGCTCAAAGCCGGCTGGGAACTTCAGCGTCCTCACACTTGTAATTGGACAGCGTTTGGGATAGGCGAGCGCCTCGGAGAGCAAGCCGCCACCGGCTTCCAGCAGCGGAGTTGCCCCCACGCCGGCAGCAGCAGCCAGCCGGTGGGGGCGGGAAGCGGGAGAGCAACACAGCTGCGTTCGGTTTCGGGCGTCTGTAAAAGTAGTCTTTTGTCGGCTTCTGTATGGCTGGCGACTGCCGGTGTGCCAATTCGCCAAGTGTCCACTCTTATAAAGTCGTTTGCCGATCTCCAGCACGCGCCTTTTCCACCGGAAAGCTTTTGCTAGAAGTGCTTGCCGGCAAAGGATTTGCGCCCCTCGACGGAAATCCGCCCCTTTTCTAAAATGCGTCCCCTGTTTGGCAGTCGCCTCAGGTAGTGGCACAAAAGTGGCACAAGAAAACTGGAAAATTTTTTACTTTATAAACATGGAGGGCGATCGGCGAGTGCTGCAGTAGTCAGGAAGCGCTACACCCCCTCGGCAAATAGATTCCTGGGCCACTTAAAGTAAATCGGTAAATGAAAAAAAAGGACAGAGCCATGCTACAGCACAACAACCTGGAACTGATCGCTATGATTAATGATTTAGATGCCCTGATCGCGGAGATAGACAACAACCCGAGCATCTCCTCTTGGGTGATTCGTCTGGTTCTCAAGTCCATGAAGGACAAAGCGAGGAAAATGGCGATAGAAGCCGCGCAACCACCATCCTGCCTCGATCAGGTGATTGATGTTGAGGCTTTGCCTAACTGATGCGCCGGCGGCACGCAGCGAGCTGTGGCTAGCGTGATTATTGCTTTTGACAGGATGTGCCGGTGGGCTGGCATTCATGCCGGCTGCTCTTTATTTTTGCGGGACTGGTTGCCGGGCGGAAAGGCCCAAACCAAGCCGTTATATTGTTTTGATTAAGGACTTGTAACTGTATAATTGGTGCTCCCTGTAATTGCGTTTAATGCTGGTAGCCAGTAGAGGGTATTGTGTTTCAGTTCTTGCAGCAACAGGGGGACTATTTGAGTCCCCATGCGGATAATCTCCTGGTAGGCAGGATGCTTGAACAGTGAGGTAGAGGGCATTCCCTCGACCTCGCTTTCCCATTGGGAGGCAAGGGCATAAAACTTGTGAGCTATTTCGGGAGCGATAGCGGTTTGTATCTGGGTGGAGTACAGTCTGGAGATCCCCCCAAACGGGGCGGTCTCCGTGGGTGGCACCGCCCCTACTTTCGGGGGCTTTGAGAATGTTCCCCCCCTTTGTAGGGGCGGGTCCCCGTGCCCGCCCCGGCTAGGGGGGGATCTGATATCTGTACCTGACTCGGTTGAAATCTGCTATATCTCTGCCTCGTGTTTGGACACGGAAGGATCGCCCGACTGAACGCTGCTATCGAGTTATTGAGTTAGCGTTCGATTGAGCCGGTGTGAATCTGTTAGGGTTTGGTTCTCGCTCACGGCTCACCTCCAGGCTGCTAACTTTATATTAGCATTTAACGCTTTGCTCGCGCATCCACTGGGCTAAACGTCCTAGTTGCAATCTTAAAAAAATCTTAAGATCAGGCAGTTTTTCCACATACTGCGCTATGCTGGGGCTGAGCCGGTAGTAAAGACTCACTAGCCGCTTGCCAACAGGATGAGTTAGGAGCTTTTCATCGCGGAAATTGCGGAAGGTGTCTAGGTCAGGGTGTGCGGAAGTTGAGTAAGCTGCTGTAGCGATGAAGCACCCACCACTGCTACTGCTGCTCTCTCTAGGACGTTCTCAAATATGAAAAATCCATTTTCGCGCTGCTGGATTTACCTGCTGTTTAACTCAAGCACAAGACTTTTCTAAGACAATCTTGGAATCCCCAGAAGAAGCACTCCTAATCATTGCGGAATATTCTCCGTTATAGTTGGTAAATTTAGTCGGTGCTCTGCGAATATTAGATAGACGAATTTGCCAATCAGAAACCTCCTCGTAGGTAAGGTGACGAGTATTAGAAGTAGTTGTCCATACTCCCCAAAGACAGGGATCTTCAAACTGTAGCATCCCTGACTGGCGTAAGTTATAGGACTGGGGAGTGCCGGGTAGAGGAATAATACTGTAACAACAGGTCTGAAATTCCAATTTAGGATTAATCCTTACCAATTCATCTACAAGCTCTGAGATTGCTTCCTCCAGACGTAACAAGTCCTCATGGTCATCATCAGGTAGTCCGATAATAATGCCATAGGTAACTACAGGCACACCCGTACTCACCACAGCCTTCATTAAGGTACAATGTTCTTGCCAAGGTAATAATTTTTTGTAAGCTTCTCGTCCAAATACTGGACGCTCAGCCGGAATATAAGCCAAAGGGCAGCCCACTTGACCATCCCAACCAAAGAGAGCTTCAATTAATTCTTCATCGGGTCTTAGATCGGTGCTTTTGTAGTTACGTCCCGCTCCTAGAGTAGTTTTTCTCAGTTCTAACCCATTGGGCCACATGAGTGTTATACCCATTTCCCGCGCCCCATTGGTAATTTCGAGGATTTCTTCTCGTCCTCCCGGAAAGAGAACACGAGCGAGGAATTGATCGGACCCAATATTTATAGCACGAGCGCCCGCTTGTTGCTGAATTTCCAACCATTTGAGGGCTGTTTCTGGGGACATTCGCCGAAAACCTGTTCCGTAGGTAGGTGTCATACAAAAGTCACAGGTGCGATCGCAACCAATGTCAGCCACTAACGAACCCACAGGTACCAATCCCTGCACATTGGGGAGAGTCCCTAAACAATCTTTTGCTACTTCCACCGATGGTAAAGCCCAGTCATCTGGACTTTTAGCTTGACTCTTGCGAGGATATTGTTTCCCATCGGCCAGAATTACCCCTGTAAGTTCTTCTCTGGGGGTTTTTCCCAATACATAGTCAAAAATAGCCCAATTTGCTGCTCCAGATTTATCCTGAACCACTGCTGATGCGCCCGCTTTTAAATAGTGATGTGGTTCAGCTAGAGCATCAGAGCCCCCAACTACAATCGGGCGACCTCCCTGAGCTAAATGCTCAATGAGCATACAACTAACTTGACGATCTTGAGAGAAATTAACTGTAACTCCCCAAGCATCAAAAGCGTGAGTATCGAGAGCGGAAATTTGGCCCCCTACATAAGTTTTATTTAAGGTCATCCCTTTCCAGGAAACCTTCCCAAATTCCTCACTATAATTATCATCTCTGAGGTTGACTAATTGAGCATCAAATCCTCCTGCTTGTAAATCCGGGATTAAAACTTGCTTACTTATTAAAGAGCGATGTCTATATAAGGAAGTCCAATTTTTCCCTTCAGTGTCGTATAAGCCCGTAGCAGGAGCTTCAATAAGTCCTATGGTTGGAGACTTTTTATCGATCATAGTTCACAGGAGATAATGGATCGGAATAGTTTCATTCAAAAGCCATGCCTTTGACAAGCTTTAATAGGCTTCATCTTCTTCTAATATGGCAAGGACTGGAGCCATGTCTGGGAGGTCATTCTATTGTAAGGGATTAAGCTGTCTTAAAATGGTCATCGCTATACTCCTGATCAGAGATTGACTGTTAGGCATTAAGAGTAGAAGGCTTTGTCTATCCCTCTCGCTCTGGTGATGCGCTACACCTGCCATGTAAGTATGATGCCCAAACCTAAACGCTGTAAAGTCAGAAATGTCAGCGATTTGCTAAAATGGCTATGTCAGAAATGTCAGAAATGTCAGAAATGTCACCAAGTCGGGTATAATGCGGGAAACCGCACATCCTAGCATCTATCTGACACGATGGACATTAAAGAAATATTAAGACTGGCGGACGAGCTCCTATTGGCCAAAACGGGGGAACACTTGGACTATTTGCAAGAGGCCATCCTGCGGGGGGCATTGGAAGGCAAGACATACACGAAAATCGCTGAAGACACTTACTCTAACGAAGGGCATGTTAGAAATGTAGGGTCAGAACTTTGGAAAATACTCTCAGAAGGATTCGGAGAAGACGTTACTAAAAAAAATTGGAGGTCTATAGTCAATAGAGGTAAATTGTCTGCCTTAGCTATCGGCGGCGATTATAATAGACTAATTCAAAATTTTAACTGTTGCCTGCAAACTCCTATCTCGCAAAAAAAGAACGCACAACACCAGCCAAACAAAACTAAACTTCATCTCGACTTAGGCGACGCGCCGGAAGTATTGACGTTTTACGAGCGCACCTCCGAACTCGCCACCCTGGAACGCTGGATCGTACAAGAACGCTGCCGTCTCGTGGCACTTCTGGGAATCAGCGGCATTGGCAAAACCGCGCTCGCCATCCGCCTGATTGACGACATCAAAACTCACTTCGACTATATCATCTATCGCAGCCTGCGCTTTTCTCCACCCCTGAATGCCACCCTCGCCAACCTCCTGCAAGTCTTTTCACCGCAAGCCGAAATTCCCGACAGCGTAGAAGCCCAAGTCTCCCAACTTCTCAACTATTTGCGCCAGTACCGCTGTCTGATAGTCCTCGATGACGTGCGGGTGCTTTTCAGCAGCGGGCAGTTTGCCGGACACTACAAATCGGGATGCGAAGAGTCTCACCTCTTTTTCAAGCTCGTTGCCGAAGTCTCTCACCAGAGTTGTTTGATGTTGCTTAATTGGGAAAAACCGCGAGAAGTGGCTCACCTGGAAAAAGAAAACAACCCGGTTCGCTCGTTGGTGCTGGGGAGTTTGGGGGCGGCGGCTAAAGAAATTTTGAGATCCCGCAAGTTATCCGATGAGGAAAGTTGGGATACTTTGGTTGAAACATATCAAGGCAATCCTCTCTGGTTGGATTTGACGGCTACCTTGATTCAAGAGTTGTGCGGGGGCAGGGTTTCTGAGTTTTTGCAATACGAACCGCTGATTTTGGACGAATCCTTGCAATCCCAATTAGAGCAACACTTTCAGCGGTTAGCGCCGCCAGAACAGGCGGTAATGATTCAGCTTGCTAGGGAAACTGCTCCGGTTGCTCTGCCGCAAATTTGCCAGAATATTCCTTTATCTCCCGCCGAGGTGTTGAATGCTACGAGATCTCTCGTCAGGCGGTTTCTCGTGGATGCCCAGGAGCAGGGGAAGACAACCTTGTTTTCTCTCAATCCCATATTCAAACAGTCTGTGAAAAATCTCTACCCTCAGTAGTGACTCTAGCGCTTATAGCAGTAGACAGTCAGTTTAGGATACTGGGATACGAAGTATAGGCGTAGGGCAGGCGTCTCGCCTGCCCTCATGGTCTCTGGGACAGGCGAGACGCCTGTCCTACGTCCTAACGAATATGGCTAGTGCTATAATTTTTACTCCTCGCTCTCACCGGCACCCTCACCCTCTAATCCCTAACATGCACCGGCCAAACCCCCAACCCAATCAGCCGAGCCGGTATATCCCGCAAAACCGGCCATTTCAGGAAAGCCGGCAGCTGGAACGCCCGATTGGGATTAAGCGCGTTGGCAATAATTCGCTTTTGCACAAACCCTTGAAACGCCTGGATAACCCGCACCGGCAGCTCCCGCCGGCGCTGCACCTCAGCCAAATCCCACAGGTGGACATGACCGCGCTTCAGCGGTTCGCCCAGGATATTCGCCGCCGCCGCCGCATCGGCAATCGCGTAATTAATCCCCACTCCACCCACCGGCGACATGACGTGAGCCGCATCCCCAATCAGCAGCAATCCCGGTTTGTACCACCGCTCCAGCCGGCTCGACTCCACCGAAAGAAAAGCAATTTGGCTCCAGTCCTCCAGCTCGCCCAACCTGTCCGCAAATTCCGGAGCCAGCTTAGCGACAGACTCTCGCAGCTTTTCTATGCCAGCGCTGCGGAATTCCTGGTAGCTTCCCTTGAGGATAACATAGCCTAGCTGCCAGTAATCGAGCCGGTCGATGGTCACAAACATCTGGCCACGACCGATGCGGCTGCGCAGCCCCACACCTTTCGGATCTTCTGGCGTGCGGGAGAGGCGAAACCACAGCACGTCCATCGGCGGAGAGGTTTTCACCGGCTCGAAACCCGCCAGCTGGCGCAGCTTCGAGAAGCGCCCGTCCGCCGCAACTGTCAGCTGCGCCCGCACTTCGTGCCATCCGCCGCCCCCCCGGTAGCGCACCCCCCGGACTGTCCCATCTGACTCGAGGAGTTCCCCCACGTTGCGGAAGTCAGCAGCTGAAAGTTGGGATATTTTTGCGCCTCGGCGGCGATGAAGTCCAGAAACCGGACTTGGGGGAGAACCGTGATGTAGGGGAACTTCGTCTTCAGCCGGCGGAAGTCAGCGACAGTCACAGAGTCGCTGCCGGCGGTTAGAGTCAGGTGGCGCATCTTGTTGTGGGGTATCTGCAGCAGCCGGTCGGCCAAACCGAGTTCGTCCATGATTTCCATCACCGAAGGGTGGATAGTGTCGCCCCGAAAATCGCGGTCAAAATCCTTGTGCGTCTCCAGCAGCATCACCGGCACCCCAATCCTTGCCAGCAGCAGCGACAGCACCCTCACCGCCTGGTCCGCCCCCGACGACGCAGCACCCTGTTTGCTGGGTGTCCAGGATTTGGCGTGCCGGTGCCGGTTGGCCCGCTGTTGCGATCGAAACGGACGAGGCGTCCTGTATCATAATTAGACCGTCACACTCGTTACTTCCATTACAGCGGATTTGTCTTCCTGTAGGCGGATGCCGGCTTGTTGGAACAGCTTTCCTGTGACAGGCGTCACCGAGCGCGAGAGATCCCGGTCACCAGCCGCAATGACTTCCGATCGCCTGCTGCTTTCGGAATTATCACAGAGCTCTCACGAATGGAATCACCAACACCTCCAGGAAAACACGCGATATTAAATACATAGAGTTAAGCAAGTGAAAGTCATGCCTCCAGTCACCCTCCTCCCCACCGCCCTCTCCGACCTGTTCGCTCAAGCCACCACCTCTGGTCGCATCACGCTCGCCGACCGCTATGGACTGCTCGCCGCAATGTTTGACGAATCCCTCAGTGACGAAGAAAGATTTTCCATCGACCGGCTGCTTCGCTCCGTGTGCCGGGGTCGCGTTAAGATGGTCGATGAACTGTCTGCCGTTATCTAAATGTTGACTAACTGCCAGTCTTTCAGGTAAAATACCGCCGCACCTTTCTGATGACCCCGCTATCGAAAAGCGCAACAATCCCTCCCTAGCAGGTTTCCTCAGACTCTACGTTTACAGCGATGCAAACACAGCCGTGAATCCCGCAAGATTTTGACCATGTTCTGAAACTCTCCGGCATCCCTCACACCTTCATTTTGGCATGCCAGAATCCACAGTTTTACAGTAAGGCTATTGCAGAAACCCGGTTTCTGGCCTCGGATAAAGAAACCGGGTTTCTGAATAAAGATTTCCACCTAGATGCCAAGGCTATTGCAGAAACCCGGTTTCTGGCCTCGGATAAAGAAACCGGGTTTCTGAATAAAGATTTCCACTTGGATGCCAAGGCTATTGCAGAAACCCGGTTTCTCACACCGGCATCACATTAAACGAAATGCAAATCCTATCCTCTCGCCCGGAAAAAGGAATAGTAGAGTGCCAGAAGTAAGACGGGAAAAGTACCAGCAAACCTTCCTCTGGCTTGACCGTGTACTTTTCTATTTTTTCCTCCTCCGCAACCGCCGGGAACAGATTCCCAAAATTCAAATTCCCCTCACCGGCACGATTCTCCCGCACCTGCTGCGGAATTTGAATGTAATAAACCCCGCTCACAAAACTTTCCGGGTGAATGTGCGAGTTCTGAAAGCCTTGCGGCTCTAGCACCACAGCCCAGCCGCTCAGTTTCCACGCTGAGGGCGGATTTTGGAAATAGGCGAGCTTGGAATTCCCCGCACAGAAGCTCAAATACTCGCGCAGGTGGGTGTCGGTGAGCCGGCGCAAGGCTTCCATAACAGGAGCGCTGTCAGCAAAAATCTCGTAAGTTTGGCGACCTTTGTTGATGGGTTTGCCAAGCCGGTCGCGCAGCAGGGTGGGGTGATTGTAGACATAATCCCTCAAACCGGCATTGAAAGCGCTGAGACTTTCCCATCCTTCCACATCAGCAAATTGGTATTTAGCCACCAGCCCCCAATCAAAAATTGACAGAGCTTCCTCGGCTTTTCCTTGAGCTTGGAGTGCCAGACCGAGGTGGGCGCAGGCTTTAACATGTGTGGGGTCAATTTGGCGGGCTTTCTCGAACTGCGCCACCGCGCCGCTGACATCACCCAGTTCGCGCAACCCCACACCTATATTAGCACAAGTTTCAGCAGAATTGGGCTCAATCTTTAGAAGATTTTCATAAAGCTGAATCGCTTCTTGCCACTTCGACTGTTTGGCACGCAGTTCCGCCAAACCGGCCATTGCCTTGATAGATTTCGCATCTGCTTTGAGCGCCCGACTGTAGCAGTCAGCGGCTGACTCATCCTCACCCTGCTGGCTGAGCAGAAAACCGAGATTGATGTGGGCGTCGGGCAATTTAGGCGCTAATTTTGCGACTTCGCGATAGCAGGCAACAGCAATTTCCATTCTGCCCTGTTCGTAGAAAACTGCGCCAATATTAGAAAGCGCTTCTGTGGAGTGAGGATCGATAGAAAGGGCTCGCTCGTAGGCTGACTGCGCTTCCTTGAGATCGCCTTTGCGGTAGAGCGCCATTCCCAGAGAGGTCAGCCCTTCAAAGAAATTGGGCTGAACTGACAGACCTTTTTGATAGGATGCAATCGCCTCATCTAGCAAGTCCTGTTTCTGCAACAAATCGCCTAAGGCGAAATGGGCGCGGGGGTGCTGCGGGTTTGCAGCCACCGCCCGCAAGAAAGCGGCGATCGCTTCTGGCACCTTGCCATTTTCTGTTAAGGCAATTCCCAGATTGAAGTGCGAGTCGGCAAAGTCGGGATTGATTTGCAGCGCCTTTTGATAGCAGTCAATCGCCTCGTCTAGCCGGTGGGCCGCTCGGTGGACATTGCCTAAGTTATTGAGGTAGCCAACATTGTTGGGTTCAGCGCTGACAGCAGCAGAAATCAGGCGAATCGCGCTTTTACTGTCGCCCATTTGCGACTTGAGCAAGCCCAGACCGTTTAATACTTTGGGGTTTGCCGGTTCCGACTTGAGGATTTGTTCGTAAATGGCTTGCGCTTGCGCCAACTGTCCGCTCTTGTGGAGTGAGAAAGCGTAAGACAGGGCGTCTGGGGGCAAGTTGTTGCCGGTGGGGAACATCCCCTGACTGTCTTTCCCTTTATTTTTTGCAGCTTTTCGTCGTTGTTCTCTATTCACGGGTTTCTGTCTTTATGCAGTGGGGTGCGGCGCAGGGCAGGCACGGGGGCCTGCCCCTACAAAACTATAGCGAGTTCTTGCCACCGGCTCCCCCCGTCACGAAAAGGCTTCTTGAATCGCGCTATTGGCCATTTCTTCCATCGCTTTCCCCATCTTGCCCTCTTGGCCATCACTGGGGTCAGCTGTCCTCCTCTTGCTGTTACCGGCAAATAGGTGGCTGTTGCCACCTGCAGGAAATGCGCTCAGGGCGCAAACGCATCTGTTACGCTTCAATGGGACGGTGGCACAAGTATTCTCTAAACCTGTAGATCAATTCGCCATTGAAATCGAATGCGTGCGCCCAAAAATTTTCAAATTCCTGCCCCGTGTTTTTGAATCTGCAGCGCTCCCAGCCTAAGACAACGACAGTATCTCCTTGTAAAATGTACTGCTGCGGATCGAAATGCAGATAATCGAACTGCTCTGTCAGAATGTTCAAAAACTTGAGGACGCCTTCATGGCCGATAAATCTATCCGACTTTTCGAGATGCGGCGGTCCGTAGACAGTCCATTCAATATCTTCTTGGCATAAGTTTAGAAATCCTTCAATGTCTCCCCTGCCAAACGTTGCGTAAAGCTCCCGCACTTTATCGGTGTTATCTAACTCGACTTTCATGCTAATTATCTCCGCTAGTTTGCTGTTCTTACAGCTATGTTAATTTTCCCACCCTTAAATTGTCAACCGGCTAGCGGTCAGGAATTAAGCAGTTTAGCGACCTGGGAAGCCCACAGGTGGGCCGGCGGGGCCCACCTGCAGGACATTTACTTCTGCTGGAGCTTTTGCAGCGCCTCTAGGACTTCTTGGCGGTTCTGGGCGTCTCCTTTATAGGAAAACAGCTCAGCCGCTTTCTGCAAATCCTGGCTCGCCAAGTGCCGGTCGCCTATTTCCTTTCGGGTAAAGCCCCGGTTTTTATAAGCCGCCGCATACTGGGGATTCAAACGGATTGCGGAGTTAAAATCCTCAAGCGCTGTCTGAAACTCCCCATTACCGAAGTGGGCGACACCCCGATTGAAATAAGCCACAGCATCCTCGGGATTGATTCGCAATGCCTGAGTGTAATCCTCAACCGCCAGCTGCCGGTTGCCCAGTTCGTACTGAGCTAAACCCCGGTTGTTATAGGAAACCGCATCTTCGGGATTGACTCGCAATACCTGCGCGTAACCGTCAACCGCGCTCTGGCACTCACCCAAAAGGCGATAAGCCTCAGCGCGGTGGAAGTAAGCGTCGGTATTTTCAGGCGACAGGCGAATCACCTGAGAGTAGTCCTCAATGGCTCCTCGAAAGTCCTCCTGGTTAAAGCGAGCGAAACCCCGGTTGAAGTAATACACCGGCTGGTTGGGGTCAAGCTGCAACGCTTTGGTATAGTCGGCAATCGCAGCCGGCTGGTCTCCGAGACTGGAGAAGGCTACACCCCGGTCATTGCAGGCGATGGCGCTGTTGGGGTCAAGCTCCAGCGCCCGGGTGTAATCCTCAACCGCACCCTGGTAATCGCGGACGTTCAAGCGCTCAAAGCCGCGTTTGCGGTAAGAGTCTGCAGTTGCGGGACTGAGCACCGGCTCAGTGAAGCGGTCAATTAAACCCTGGATAATCCGGGGATCTGTGGCGATCACGCCCACTTCCCGCTCGGGATAGCCGGCACCGGCGCTCAGGAAGTGGTGAGAGGTGATGATGGCACCGGCGCTGTCCCAGACGGCGAAGTTCTCGTGAGTTCCCAGCACTTTTAGCCGCAGCTGCTTGGGATATTTGCTCCTGAGCTGCTCGAGGTCGTTGAGCGCGTCGTACCCGCAGGTTCGCTCGCCCGCCTGCCACTGCTGGTTGATCCGCCGGGGGAACTGACCGGCATCGATATCTCCGAGATTGCCCCAGCCAATATCAATCTTGCCTTTCCGCTGCAGGAATGCTTCCAACTTGTCGAGCAGAGTCTTGTCAATCCCCGACCGGCTCAGCCACGGACAGACAATAATCAGCCGCTCTTGCGCTACGATGAGCGCTTCAAAGAGGGCGGTTCGCGTTCCGGGGCGGTCAAAGACCAGCTTCAGATCCGAGGTTCCGATGCTTTTCAGCAGCTCGTTCACCTCGCCGAGCCGGCTTTCCACCGCTCGCTCCACCAGAGTTTGCAGCTCTGCCTCACTGCGCCCGACCTGAGGTTGGGCCGCCAGGTTTTCGACTTCGCTTTGCAGCTGGGCTACCGCACTCTGCAAGTACCCGACATGGCTCCGCTCTACCCTGTCCAGAGCGGCCTGCAGCTCTGAAATTTCTCCCCGCAGGGGGTTGACAGATTCTTCTAGAGGTGATATGCGGCTCTCCAGCTGCTGCTTGGTATCGCCGAGGGAGTCGATCATTTTTGCCAGCGTCTGTTCCACGCCGGTGAGTTCGACCGGCTCGGAGGGGGAGGGCAAATTCTCAAATCGCCGGTGCAGCTCGTCGATGGCTTGTTTGAGCTCTTCAACTTCCCACGGTTCAGAACGCCGGCTGAACTGCTCGCGCAAAGACTGGAGTTCGAGCGCTTCCAGTTGGGCGATGCGGCTTGACAGCTCGGCAATAGCCTCCCTAACCGATTCGGAGGTCTGGTCGAGGGCTTCTCGGACGCCGGACAAATCAGCCGGCTCTGCGTGGGGGCTCAATTCCTCAATGCGGCGGGAAACCTCAGCGACAGCACGTTCGAGCTCCTCTATCCCCGATGCCGGTGGCGCAGTGTCCCCCAGCGCCCTCAGAGCAGCGTACTGCTGTTTGAGTTCGGAGATGTCTGCGATCGCCGGCTGCAGGTCAAGGGCTTCGAGTCCGGCGAGCCGGCTTTCCATCCGCTCTTGAACCTCGCTGAGGTTTGAGGCGAGCGCTGCTAATTCGGCTTGTATTGAGCTCAAATCAGCCGCTTCTGGGGGAGTCGGGAGTTCGTCGATGCGCCGGGAAACCGCAGCGAGGGCATTTTCCAAGTTCTCCACCCTCGATGTCGGGGATAGAGTGGAAACCAGCGCGATCAGGGCAGCATACTGCTGTTGCTGCTCGGTAAGTTCTCTGTGCGCCCGCTGGAGGTCCAGCGTTTCCAGGGGGGCGATCCGGCTTTCCAGCGTTTCCAGGGGGGCGATCCGGCTTTCCAGCGTTTCCAGGGGGGCGATCCGGCTTTCCAGCGTTTCCAGGGGGACGATCCGGCTTTCCAGCGTTTCCAGTGGGGCGATCCGGCTGTCCATCCCCTCCCGAGTCTCGGTGAGGTTGTTTGCCAGCCTTGCTAATTCGGCTTCTATCGGGCTCAAATCAGCCGGTGGTGGCGGAGGCGGAAGTTCGTCGATGCGCCGGGAAACCGCTGTCAGGGAACTCCGCAACTCTTCTAGCTGCTGCAGCGCTCTTTGCACCGTTTCTTCAGAAAGCTGGTTGACTTGTGAGGTCACGGCATACAGCTGCACTTTGATATCGGTAATGGCGCTAGCAACGGGTGCGACTACTTGTTCGAGAGAGGCGACATCCTGCTTGGAAGCGCGATTGTTGACATCCTGCTCCAGCTGTGCTGCGGCAATTCTAAATTCTTGCAGTTGCGGCTGGAGCTGCTCGGAAATCCGGTCGGGTTGCTGCGCCACCTCCTGCTGCAGCTGGGCTAATGTTTCCGCCAGTTCGGCTGCAGCGCTCTGCAAGGACGCTGCTTTTTCCGCCAGCGGGACGCCGCCTGCCGAGCCGCCAACCGATTCCAGCAAGCTGGCATACCCCTGGCGCAACTCGGTGATGTTTTCCTCGATCGGATTGAGGTCAAGCGCTTCCAGGGGGGCGAGCCGGCGTTCCATTTCAGCTTTTGTTTCCCCAGTGGCGGAGGCGAGATGGGACAGTTCCTCGCGCACGCCGGTCAAATCAACGGGTTCTGGCGGTGGCGGGAGCTCGTCAATGCGCCGGTTGACTGCGGCGAGCGCATCCCTCAACTGTTCCGCCTCCTCGCGAGCGGAAGCCGCCAGCGTCTCTTCTCCCCGGCTCACTTGCGCCCGCAGTGAGGCAAGCTGCTCTCTGAGTTCGGGCACGCTGTCGGCAAAAGGTGCCACCATTTGCTGCAGGGTCAGGAAATCCTGCCTGGAGGTGAGGCTCCGGGCGTCCTCTTGCAGTCTGCCGAGGGCGTTCCTTAACTCTGCCAGCTGCGGCTGCGGGTCGGGGTAAGTATTTATGCTGTTAACCCGGCGGTAGAGTTCTTCGAGCTGAGCCCGCACCGGTTCTGGCACTGCTGGGGGTTTAGACGCCAGCTGTTCGAGATCGGCTTGCAGCTGAGTTGTTTTAGAGGATACCAGCGCCAGGGATTCGCTGGAAGAAGCCAGCCCACTTTCGAGACTTTCTAGTTTTGACTTGGGGGAGAAATTCTCCAGGCGAGCCGTGATGCCGGAAACTGTTTCGAGCAATTCGCCATAGCGCTTTTGCATGCCCGACAGTTCTTCCCTGACAGCGCTGACCGAGGAGCCACTGAACCTTTCCTGATTTCGCAGCTCTGCAGCAATGGCTTGTTTGACACCCGTAAGGTCTTCTTGGGTGGGCAATTGCTTGAGTGAGGTGCGCAGAGATTCCACCTCTGTTGAGAGCTTTTGCTGAACTTGAAGGGCAGCGCCGGCAGGATTTTGCTCAGCTAACTGCTCCAATTTGCGCCGGTTGACCAAATTCAGTCCCAGCGCCACAGACACCGGCGCAGCCGCCAAGACCGCCTGCTGCGTCACCGCCGCCGCAGCTGTCCCCGCGATTGCGCCGGCGAGGGAGATATATTCCGCAATGTCTAGCCAGCTTTTTTTCATCAAACTTCACCACTCCTGATCCCGCCTCATTCCGCAATCCTATACCCTTTTACCCACGCTTCGCTCGCACGCGCCAAATCTTGCTCCTCATCGCACGCTCCTAGCCGCCGGTTTTCTGAGGGAAACAGCTGTTTGTAAAACTTCTCAACGCTCATCATCACTTCTCAAATCTTTTGAGAATTAAGATTCAAAAAGTCACGAAATCGAGTTCAAGTAGGGAAGTGCTGAAAAAAAAACTGCTGTTGTGCGAAAAGCGCGTTCGCGGGCTTGCTTGCGGCTGCAAGAGCCGTGGGCGCGAAGCTCGCCAGCGTGTCCCGAACCGCACCCTGCAGGAGATCCCGAAGGACAGCGGCGAGGGCTGGCCGGACGGCAAAGGCGCTCTCTTTGGGCAGCCCCAATTCGGGAAACTGCAAGAAGCGCCAGCGACCTGGTGGCGAGTGAGGGGAAAGGGACGTGGCGGGAAGCGAAAGCTACCCTCAATGATATCAAAAAGGCGAGGGAGGAGCGGGGCGAGGCAGGCCCGCGCACGCCTGTAAGGCGGCTCTCCGTGGGGGTTTGCGCCTCCCTTGCTAGCCCTCGGCGCTGCCGGCAGAAGGCAGATGGAGTGGGTTCGCCTCCTCAAAGCGCTGAATCAATTCTTCAATAATGCGGGGATCTTGCGTGCGCCCACAAGAGGCCGGTCGCTGGAAAAAGCTGAGCTGAGAACGTCGTGACTGCCCACCCAGGCAAAGCTTTTATCGCACACCAAGAAATTCTCGTGAGTCAAGAGCAGCTTCAGCCTGAACCGGCTTGGATATTCCCGCGCCAGATCGAGCAACTCATCTACTGCTTCGTCGGAATCACTGCCGTTTCCCCAGCCGATATCAAGGCAGCACTGCCGGCGGTCATCTGAGCTTGCGAGTCACGAGCGCGGCGGGAGCTGGTTCAGGTACTGTTGCAGCGCTACAATTATGGCGGTCAAACTTTCGATCTGCTCTAGCTCTGGGCGCGTCTTGAATTCTTCCCTCAAGGCGTCTAGCTGGATTTTCTGCCGCGCCACGAATTCCTCCAGCCCATGTTGCAGCCCTTTGAGCCCGTCAATTTCTGAGGAAAGGTGGGTGAAGTTCTCGGAGGGGGAAATTTTTTCGGCTTCCCGCTCCAAGCGGGAAATCACCGCTTTTAAGGCTTCAGACCACTGCTGTTTGGCGGCTTCCAGACTGGAGAGCTCTCGGTCTAATTTGGTGAGCGCCGCTGCTGTTTGCTGGCCAGTCCGCCGCTCAAAGCGCTGCCGGTTGGCCAGATTGAGCGCCAGGGACAGAGACACCGGCACTGCGGCATAGATGACTTGCTGGGAAACCGCAGCCACAGCTGTGCCTGCGACGGTGCCGGCGAGGGACACATACTCTGCAATTGCGAGCCAGTTGCGGCTGTTCATTGTTTTGCTATCTGGCAACTGTTAACTGTTAAATTTTATCGCTATCGGCATGGGAGGCGCTGCGGGCCGGCACCCGTCACATCCTGTCTGGTGGGTTGCGCTCAATCAGGATGGTGGGGGAAAGGAAAAATTAATTTATAGCGTTTTTCATATTAGTGAGGTACTGAGAAACCCGGTGAGCCTAGGGGCGGGCGGCACGACCGCCCTCTTCCGACTTTCTTCATCCCACTGAGAACCGCTCTAATATTCAGCCTCAATAAATTGGTGTATTGTTATTATAGCACAAGGAGTAAAAGGCTATTTAAATGTTCGCTGACCCTGGCGACTGACCCCCTAATTCCGCTGTTGAAATGCGTCAGGACTGACGCATGCAAAAGTAGGGCGCTTCATCCGTATCCCACAGAAAGAGATAAAAATTATCGCGCCCGTTCTTAAATTCAATCGCGCTGCCAAATCTCGACTGCACCGGCACTGCTGCCGGCGGCGAGGAACTGTCCGGAGGGGCTAATCGCTAGGGAGATCACCGGTTTGCCACCCTCCGCCAGAGTGTGCAGGAGCTTTCCACTGCCCATATCCCAAATTTTCACGGTGCCGTCGGCACTGCCACTGAGCAGGGTCTGGCCATCGGGAGAAAAGATGGCAGAGTACACCGGCCCGGAATGCTCGGCCAGGGTGCCCAGCAGGGACGGGCCATAGCGCATCTGTCCGTTGCTGGGGATCTGCCACAGCTTTATAGTGCCGTCGCCATTGCCGCTGGCGAGGAGATTGCCCAGGGGGCTAAACGCCAGCGACCAAACAAAGTCCAAATTTCCCGTCAGGCTGCAGACAAATTCGCGGGTTGGCACGCGCCACAGCTGGATCGCACCCTCGCCGCCGCCACTGGCGAGGAGCTGGCCGTCGGGGCTAAAGGCCACGGAATAGATTGGCCCTGAATACTCCGTCAGGCGGCTCTGCACGATGCCGCCGGTGAGCTGCCACAGCTTAATCGTCTGGTCAAAACTGCCAGACGCCAGAATTTGGCCATCCGGGCTGATGGCCACAGACCGCACTGAGCCGGTATGGCCGGTGAGGGTGTCGAGCAAAGTGCCGTCAGCGATCCGCCACAGCTTGACTGTCTCGTCCCAGCTGCCAGACGCCAGAATCTCACCGCCCGGGCTGGTGGCGACGGAAAAAACTCCCTTGCCGTGCCCACTTAGGGTGTGGAGCAACTCGCCGGTGTGCGGACGCCAAATTTTCACCGTTTTGTCAAAACTGCCGCTGACGAGACGCTGGCCATCAGAGGTGATAGCGAGCGAGCTCACCCAGTCGGAATGCGCGGTTATGGTGCGGGCGATTCGCCAATTCTCAATTGAGTCAGAGACAATTTTCGGCAGCACGACGGGTTTGGCCGGCACTGGGGCAGCAGCGGGTGCCGGTGGGATTGGGGGGGGCCGGTCTGGTTCAGCGGTTTGGCCTGCAGGCTGCGGCTGGGGTTTGGGCTCCCACCGGCGCAGCGCCACGGCTTCCACCTGGTTTGCCAAACCCGCAAGGTTTTCCGAAAGCTGGGCAGTTGTCTTTTCCAAGCGGTCAAGGCGCTCCACCACTGACGTGCTATTCAGGTAGTGGATGACGCTGCTAACGGATTCCTGCACGGTGGCGCACTGCTCTTGCAGCCCGGCAATATTTTGATAGAGCGGCTCCAGGTCAGGCCCTTGCTTTTGGGTTCCAGCACTCTGCATTTGAGTGCCGGAAGCCTGTCCCGCACCCTCAGCCGGTTGCGAGTGCCCGGACAAAGCGGGAGCCGAGGCGTGCAGCGATTCAATCTCTTCCGAGACTTGCTGCTGCAGCCGCACAATGGCAGCATTTGTCCGCCGCAAAGAAAGCTGGTCGCTGCGGTAGCGGTTGAGCAGGTTCAGGGAGACTGAGAGAGTCAGGGGGACAGCGGCAAAGACCACCTTCCCAGAGATTGCAGCCGCAACTGACCCGATGACGGAGCCTGCGACTGCGACATACTCCGCTATTTCTAGCCGATGAGGGGTGTTCCACATATAAAGAAAGCTCACCCTGCTTTTTGAATATAACAGTGACGCCCGCCGGTGGAGAGGTTCTACAAGCGCAAAATCAGCCGCGCCAAGTTGAAATAAATTAGCACGCCCAAGACATCAACCGCTGTGGTGATAAAGGGAGCCGACATCAGGGCGGGGTCTAGCTTCAAGGCTCGAAACAGGAAGGGGAGCGCCGAACCGGCCACAGAGGCCAAAATTGAAATGGCCACCAAACTGACCCCTACGGCTACCGCTACCTCAAACTTCCCCTGGAGCAAGAAAGCCCAGACTGTGGCCACTGTGCCCAACATCGCTCCCAGAAAGGCACCGGCGATCCCCTCTCGCCAAATCACTTGCGCCGGTCCGAGGGCTCGAATGTCATCGGTGTTCAAACCGCGAATCACCACCGTGGACGACTGTGCGCCCACGTTGCCGCCGGTGCCGGTCAGCAAGGGGATAAACGCCGCCAGCGACACCACTTGCTTGAGAATGTCTTCTTGGGATTTGATAATGGTGCCGGTGACGGTATTCGTGATCAGCAAAACGAACAGCCAGACGACCCGTTTGCGGGCGACGGTCAGCAAATTTGTCTGGAAATAATTGTCACCGCCGGATTGCACCCCGCCCAAAGCATAAATATCTTTGGTCGCTTCCTCCTCCAAGATATCGATCACGTCATCAACGGTAATCACGCCAACCAAACGCTCCTCCCTGTCCACCACCGGCACCGCCAGAAAATCGTACCGCTCAATCATTCGGGCGACTTCTTTTTGGTCGGTGTCCGTGTGGACAAACACCACCTCGCGGGTCATGATTTCGCCAACAATTTGCTCGGGCCCGGCGATCACCAGATCCCGCAGCGAGACAATCCCGGTTAACCGGCGAGCCGTATCGGTGACGTACAGGTAATAAACGATCTCGGTAACAGGCGCTAAAGCCCGAATCCGCTCCAGCGCCGCAGTGACGGTGACGCTTTCTTTTAGAGCGATATACTCGGGTGTCATGATCCGCCCTGCTGTTCCCGCTTCGTAGCCCAACAGCAGGGCGGTCGCCTGCCATTCTGAGGGCGAGAGTTGCTGGCGCAGACGCCGGACAAGTTTTGCCGGCAGCTCGTCAAACAGCCGCGCCCGGTCATCGGGCGACATTTTGTCTACGATGTCGAGAACTTCCTGGCTTTTGAATTCCTCGATCAGCAGCTGCTGCACGCTGGAGTCGAGATATTCATAGACCTCGATCGCCTCGGCTTTGGAAAGCAAGCGGAAGGCGAGCGCCTGCATCGTTTCTGGCAAGCTTCCGATGGCTTCTGCTATGTCCGGCGGCTGCACCGGCACCAGGATGGCTTTGGCTCCCTGGAGATCTCCTTGTTCGAGCAGCGCTTGCAGCTGGGAGCAGACTAGCTCCGGGATTTCTCGGCGCGAGAGGGTTTGGAGGGGAGAGGATAAGTTGTTATGCTCAGTCAAAGCCGACTCTCCTGATGCCTTCAAGTACGTTGCTGCATTTAGTCTAGATGTCGCTGGCGCAGCCAAGATCGAACCCGCTGAAGTTTAGGGCACCCCAGGCGGAGGGTTAACCGCTCGCGCCAGTTTTGTGCCCTGCAACCATCTTAGGGCCACTGCGTTAACTGATCTTTAAGCAATGCCTGCCAGCAACGCCGGCGCTCTACTCGCGGGACTCGCACCCGCTTCACCGGCACCCCCAGAACCCCTATTGCAGCACCGGCTCCTGGGTCTGTCAAGGCTGGCCAAGGCTTGCCCGCACGCCTGTCAGGCCATCCCTCAGGGGGGAGCCGGAGGGGGGGCGGGTTGCGCCCGGCCAGGGGGGAGCCGGTAAAAGCCCCCAAACCCTTGCCAGACAAGCGCTACAAGAAATTTGCCGAAACAGCTTGACGAAAAAATCAACACTCGCTACTATGGATTTAGTTGATGAAAAAGTCAACGCCGCCCAGCCGGCAGCAGGCTGGCCAAAACCCACTCACCCAGTCGCCTAAGAGGGACAACTACCATGAGCACAGTGGCCCAACCAGACAGTAAAGCCAAGATTCTGGAAGCGTTCAATCAGCTGATTGCCGAGAAGAAAAAGATCGGCTCCAAAGTTGCCACCAAAGAAGAAGAAGCCGCGAAGGAACAGAACAAGCAGCTGCTGTCAGTTGTCTCCACATACACGACTGACAGTATTGTTAAAGGTCTAGCGGACTTGCAATTGGAGTTTAGCAGCATTATCAGCGGGCTGTCCGAGAAGCTAACCAAAGAATCCTCCAAGCTAGACGAACTCAAGCGGGCGATAGAGATTGAAACGCAACAGCAGCAAGAGGTGCGGGAAACGCGACTCGTAGCGGACGCCCTGTATATATTTACTCAAGAACATCAAGAAAAATTAAAAGCGCTGGAACAAGACTCGGCCAGTTACCGCGAAGCGCTGGAAAAAGACAAAAGCGAGAAAAGAAAGGCTTGGGAAAAAGAGCAAGAAGACTTTGAAGCCTACCTTCAAGAAGAGAGCGAAACAGTAACCAAAGATCGCCAAAAAGAAGCGGAAGACTACCAGTACAAAATAGAGCGCACGCGGAAGCTGGAGACGGATGACTATGAAAATCGCGCCCGCCAACAAGAAAGAGAGCTTCAAGAAATCGAACAAACCAATCAAAAACAGTGGTCAGATCGCGAAAAGTTTCTGGCGGAAAATCAGGCGCAGTTTGAAGAATATCAGCAGAAACTAGCGACCATGCCTGAAGAGCTTAAGAAGGCAGAGGACGAAGCCCGGAAGAAGGCGATTGAAGAAGTCAGCCGAGATGCTAAAGTGAAAGCAGATTTGATGGCCAAAGAATGGGAAAAGACGAAAGAGGGGTATGAATTTAAAGTCCAATCCCTGGAGCAGACGATTCAGAGACAGAACGAACAAATCGCCGAGCTGTCCAAGCAACTCCAAGACACCATTAAGCAAGCTCAAGAACTCGCTATGCGAGCGTTTTACAGCACCTCTAATGGGGGTTCTCTGGAAAGAACGAAAAGTTAGACCTGGAAACCGGTTTTCTTCAAGAAACCCGGTTTCTAGAGGCCCCATGGCAAAGATTGCTGAGATGCGGACATTTGATTTAGGAGACGAACCGTCATGGTAAAAAAAGTCACCAAAAGTGCGAACGATGAGAGTGGAAAGGCACCGGAAGTCGGTCTGGAGAGCCAGCCCGAAGGGAAGCCGGCGCAGAAAGGGCAGCAAGCCGCCTCGAAAAACCCAAGTAATAAGACCTCTGGAGAGCCTGCAAAAATGAACGCGAAAACTGCGAACTTCAGCCAGCAAAAAATTGTGCAAACGCTTCAAGCTATTGAAAAGCTGCAATTGGGATTTGGCAGCGCCGCCAGCGAGCTTTCTGAAAAACTCACCTTGGAAGCTTCTCGGCTGCAAGAAATCAGGGAGTCTGTGGCGGAGGAGAGCAAACAGTTAGAAGAACTGCACAGCTTGGAATTTGCCGAAGACAGCTTGGATAACCTGATCCAGCAATATGAAGCGAGTTCCAAAACTTTTGGGGAGGAACTCAGCCAGCGACGAGAAGCCGTTGAACAGGAGAAGCTGGAGCAAAAGAAGGCTTGGGACAAAGAGCAAGACGATCAGAAACGAGCGGTCAAAGAACGCAATGAGTTGCGGCAGCAAACTCGCCAGCGGGACACGCAGGAATACCAGTATGACCTCAAGCAGCAGCGCCAGCGCGACTTAGAGGAATACGAGTTGCGAAAGAAGAGCTTATATAAGGCTCTGGAAGAAGCCAAGCAAGCGAAAGACAAAGAGTGGGCTGCTCGGGAGAAAGGAATTGCTGAGCGAGAAAACCAATTTCAAGAGGCGAAAACAAAATTTGAAGCCTTTCTTAAAGAAAAAGAAGCCGCTATTAAGAAGGGGACAGAAGAGGGGCGGGGAATCGCCAGCTACCAAGCGAAGGTTAAGGCGGATTTGGATGGCAAGGAAGTAGAAGGGCAAAAGCGCATCTATGAACTGCGGCTGCAATCTCTGGAGCAGACGATTCAAAATCAAGAAGCTCGGCTTGCCAGTCTTTCTAAACAGCTCGAATCCGCTCTCAAACAGGTTCAGGATTTGGCTGTCAAGGCTATCGAAGGAGCCTCGAATTTGAACTCGTCTCAGGTTCTCAAAGAAATCGCGCTGGAGCAAGCGAAAACTATACAGAAAAGCAAATAACCGGCTGGCAAGGGGCAATTGATGAGTTGCCCCGCTATCCCCCTCACCGGCGCTCGTCGTATGGAGTGCCGCGTAAATTTCAGAACCCCGGTTTCTTTAAGAAACCGGGGTTCTGGGCCACCAGCGGTTGCGCAAATCATTTAGAACTGCTATATTAAGAGTTATATATTCACAGTTATCTTGAGCACCATCATTCGCAAAAGCCCCGCCTATGCCTACCTACACTGGAATCTCTAGCGAAGCCTTTCGCCACCCCCTCGATCGGGAAGCCGAGCAAGCCTTACGCAGCTTACCGGGCTTCGATCTGGTCGCCCGCAAGTTTGTGGAATTTGTCTACGAGCGCCCGCAGTTCGTCTATCTCATGGGCAATAGCATTCAAGTTGGGCCCCGCCAGTATTCGACGATTTATCACTTATTTCGGGAATGCGTGCGGGATTTAGACATCTACCCGGAGCCGGCTTTGTTTGTCACGCAAAGTCCGCTCGCTAACGCCTACGCACTGGGACAAGAGCAACCCTCTGTGGTTCTCAACGCTGGGCTGCTGGACTTGCTGAGCGACGAGGAAATTCGGACGGTACTCGCCCATGAATTAGGGCATATTAAATGCGGTCACACCACCTTAAATCAGATGGCGCTTTGGACCTTGGGAGTCGCTGCTTTCATCGGCGACCTGACCTTTGGAATCGGCAATATACTGAGCAGGGGTTTGATTTTGGCGTTCTACGAATGGCTGCGCCGAGCGGAACTGTCCGCCGATCGCGCGGCTCTGTTAGTCACAGACGCCCCCAAGCCGGTGCTCCAGGCAATGATGAAGCTTGCCGGTGGGAGTGTCAAGCACAATAACGAATGCAGCTTGGATGAGTTTATCCGGCAAGCGCAAAGGTATCAAGACCTCGACGAAGACAGTCTCAATCAAGTGTACAAATTTTTACTGTATAATAACATTACTCAAGGCGTCTTTCTCACCCATCCCTTTACGGTTGAGCGGGTTCGCTACTTGCAGGAGTGGGCTTCTTCGGAAGACTATCGCCAAATCCGCAGCGGCAATTATCCGCGAGCGAGAGCTGAGGGCGCGGTTGAGGTGGAGGCGAAAACGCCGAACTCGCAGACAGGGAGCAATGATGTGGAGGCGTTGCGCCGGCAAGTTGAAGAATTGCAGCGGGAAATTGACCGAGTTAAGTCTCGGCGCACCGGCGGCGAACAGCAGAAATAGCCCGCAGGGTGCGTAAGCGAGAGTGCGGCACCCTACGGGAAGAAACCGGGTTTCTTTGACCGCAAAGCTAAAAGAAACCCGGTTTCTCTGATTTCTGGGTGCGTTGCGCTTTGTACGGGAAGAAATGGGGGTTTCTTTGACCGCCAACACCAATTGTTAGTGGGAAAGTTTCCCTACCTTCCCAACCGGGCTAAAATCACACCCAACTGAACGCTGATAATTCCCAGTAAAGCACTGCCGGCCCAGTAAAAACCGGCTGTGAGGAAGTTCTGAGTGCGCAGCAGGGCAATGGTATCCAGCCCGTAGGTGGAAAACGTCGTGTAGGCACCCAAGAAGCCGGTGGTAACCATGAACCGGACATCTGGGGGAATCGCCGCCACTCGCTCTAAAGCCAGGGTGGCGAAGAAGCCCATGCCGAAACAGCCGGTGAGGTTGATGAAAAAGGTGCCGTAGGGAAAGCCGGTGCCGAAGCGCTGAGCGAACCACAAAGTGAGGTAGTAGCGGCTCAGGGCACCGGCAATCGCGCCCAAACTGATAGCAATGGGAATGCGGATTGCGGGGTCTTGCAGCATCTAGGGTGAGCCGGTTGGGAAACAAAAAAACAGTGGGGTGCGTCCTCAAGAGGAACGCACCTATTGAGCCTATTTATCAAAGTGGAATACTCCCGTTGCCGGTCTTGTCTTGGCAACGAAAGCCAAAAGAAACCCGGTTTGTCAGATTTACTGACCGGCGCTCTAGCAACGGCTTCGCCTATGAGCTGCGGGACTGTTTTCCATCCACAACGCGCACGTCGATCACGCTCGATTTGAAGTTATAGCTGAAGCCGTCCAGCTCCAGGGCAGTCCCAATCTTGATTTTTTCGTTGCCGAGCACCGGCCCATTCGCAGTAATTTTAGCTTTGCCCGTCAGTGTCATTAGCAGGTTGCTGCTGTAAGACTCCTCAACTCTGGGATCGGGGAGCGCCTTTACCGCTCCATTTGGCTGGGGAACTGCCAACAGTTTGTCCAGCCGCTGTACGGATTTAATCGCAATCTCGCCGTAGGGCTGGTTGCGAATAATAATACTGGTCTTCTTGGTTTTCTCCCACTCTTTTAACAAAGCGTCGGGGTCGCGCACGCTCAAACCTCGGACAATCACATCCACCTCGATGGGTTTTTCGCTGACGCCGATTTGAGCCACGGAGCCGGTGGTGCCGGGAAAGAAGAAGATCCCCACCACAACCAGCAGAATCACCAGCGCCGCTCCCACATCCAGGATGCTAACCTTACCAAACAGGCGACCTTGAGAATCTAAAATCTTCATAGCGAATACCCTCTCCGAAAAGTCACAGTTGTCTAAGCTAACACAGAGATTACCATTGCGGGCGCTCGGCTTCAGGTGACTTTGGGCGCTGGCTGAGAATTTCTCGCGCCGGTGCAAAGCTTGGGGCGAGCCACTCTGCTGCAGGGAACACTAAACTGGATTCTAACAGTCGATCCATAGAGAGTAGTTTTATGATGTCTCCTCACACTGATCCTATGTTTAGTCCTTTGCGGTTGATTCCCCGGCGTTCCCACCGGCGCTGGTTCTACGGGTTGCTCTCTGCCGTAGTGGCTCTGGGAGTGGCGGTGGGCTCGCCCGCTCCCACCGGGGCAATATCCATCCAAGACCTGATTCGCGGTGGAATTCAGGTGATTCAAGGGGTTCAGCTGTCAAACATGTCTGCGGAGCAAGAGGTGCAGTTTGGCAAGGAAATTAATCAGCAGCTGGTGACCAAAGAGATCAAGCTCTACAGAGATCCCGCTCTCAACCGCTACATCAACCAAATCGGTCAGCGGCTGGCTGCTAAAAGTTCTCGCTCAGATATCCCCTATACGTTTCAGGTGGTTAGAGACGACGCCATCAATGCCTTTGCCACTGTGGGCGGCTTTGTTTACGTCAACACCGGCTTGATCAAAGCCGCAGACAACGAAGCCCAGCTGGCCAGCGTCATGGCCCATGAAATAGGCCACATTGAGGGCAAGCACGTCCTCAAGGGGATTAGAAAGGCGGCGATCGAGCAAGGAATCGCCTCAGCCGCCGGCATTGACCGCAACACAGCGGTGCAGCTGGGCGTGCAGCTGGCCTTCCGCCTTCCCAGAAGCCGCCAGTACGAATACGAAGCGGATGAAAAAGGGCTTGACATGTTAGGACAAGCCGGCTACGATCCATCCGCCATGATTGGATTTTTTGAAAAACTCATGGATAAAAGGGGAGGAGCGGCTCCCACCTTTTTGAGCACTCACCCCGCCACCGAAGATCGCATTCAAGCTATTAAAGAGAAGATAAACTCAGCCCCTATGAACGCCGGCAGTGGCTTGGACAGTTCGGCCTACCGATCCAGAATCCAGTCCCTATCACGGTAACTGAGTCAGAGGGCACAAAAAAACTCAAGCTGCAGAAACCCGGTAACTTCGGCGAACCCGGGTTTCTTTCACACTTGCGTTCCGGGGGCGGGCACAATTGGCCCCCCCTACAGCCAGGGAACGAGATATCTGCGACAGTTGCTTGTTCCTTCTTCTAGTGAGCCAGCTGCTTCGCTGGTTGAATCGGCTTCGCCGCCTTATCTAGGGACAGGGTGCGGATGATGTACTGCAAGACGTTGACTTGATAGACTTTGCCATTGGTGATGTCCACGCCGGTCAGCCAGCCGCTGAGGGGGTGATAGACGCCGGTGTCGATGTCCAGCCAGCCCGGGCCTTGAGCCAGCTCTCCGGGGGCGATTCCGGGCAGGGTAAAGGTAATGGTGTGGCCTGTGAGGATCAGTTTGTCGGGAAAGTAGGGCTTGGTGATGCGGTGGAATTCATCCCGCACCCAGCAAAATTGCTCAGCAGTTTGCTTCTTCAGGGGCAGTTGCGGATCGACGCCGGCGTGAACCAGCCAGATATCCCCCAAGTCCAGGTAGACCGGCAGCGTCCGCATCCACTCCAGGTGTTCCAGCAACAAGCCGGTGTCTTTGCGGTAACTCGCCACTGTCGCTTTCCCGCCGCTGTAAAGCCATGCCGCCATTGCTGGGTTGTGCTGGCGTCCGTTGGGGAAGGCATCGAGCAACATTTGCTCGTGGTTGCCCAACACGCAAGAGTAGGAACTTTGCCGCACAAATTCCACGACGTCAGCGCTCATTGGGCCCCGATCGATTAAGTCGCCCAGGAAATAAACCCGGTCGTCCTTTCCTGGGGCGATCGACTCCAAGAGAACCATGAGGCCATCGTAGTGACCGTGTACGTCGCCGATGAAAATTCGCCGGGGGGTAGTTTCGCTCATTGAAATTCTCTGGCTAAAAATGCGGTGTAGCGCTTCCGGACGAGCCTGGATTGCCCAGCGCTTTCCAAGCGCTACCGGCAGGAGGAGCTTAACTTTATTGTAAGATTCAGTTACTGATTCAGGGCTCGCAGGAAACTTTTCAGTCCTGCTACAAACCCCTGACGCTTGGGCTGGGGTTGCGGTTGCAATTCCAATGAGCCGGTGGCGCTTCCGCCTCCTTGCAGAATTTGTTCTAAGACATCTCCCACCGGCTTTTGGGGCGTTTCGGAAATCAGCTCCCAGGTGTCGCCGACTTCTCGCCAAACCTGCCAGGGGGAAGGGTAGCAGCGGAAGACCGCCGCCCCCTCCAGCGGTCTGATGTGGTAGCAAGACTCGAGCGTTTTGAGGAAGCGCTCTCTGAGCTGGCGAGCGGCGTAACCGATGCCGATCGTGGCCACGTTTTCCAGGCGGGGGAGCAGCAGCACCACCGGGCGGTCGCCAGCTTCTTCGCACATCTTCTCGAGCAGGTTAACTTCCACCGCAGAAGGCTCCACGAACAGAAAAATTTCGTCTTCCGGCTGCATTTGCCCCTTGATCTCGCTCATGCCGCGAATCACATAGGGCTTTTGGCCCCAGTCGCGGCGGGCGAGGGCAGCCGCACCGGCATCGGGGAAATACACTTTCAGACCTTCGCCACAATCCTCCAGCGCCGGGAGAAATTTCTCCGCCACCGGCTGGACTTTCAGTTCTGGGAACACCAGTTCCACTTGCAGCCGGCGGTAGCCATCCGCGAGAGCTGCTTTGGTTGCTTCTCGGGCTTGGGCTATTGCCTCGTCTATATCCTTGGGTAGTTCAGCCATTGTCTGTCGCTCTGTCAACCTCACTCGCTTTGTGTTATTTTAAGTGATTGTGTCTCCGCCGGCTCACCGCTCAATCCGCCCTTAAATTTCCCCTGCCATTTCCGCCCCAGCTACCGCTTAGCGCCGTTCTAATTTATTTGTGAAATACTCTCTCTTTTCTTTCCTTGGCGCTCAAAGGCGCTCCGCAGCTGAGGGAAGCCGCCGCGTCCTGTGGCGGTTTATTAAAAAAATATCCCCTCAATTAGACCTGCTCTATCTATTGATTTCACCTCTTGGAGAGCTTCTTCCATCACCACTCTCACCTCATCCCAATTTAGGCCCCCTCTATCGCATCCCAGCTTTGGAAAAGCAATAGATGCAATCCCCTCCCGCTCGCAGCTGGCAGCTTGCCTCCGCCAGCCCCTGCCTCACCCAATGGATTTTTGAAGGGGTTCTCCAGTGCAGCTTGGTCGGAAAGTTTAATAGATTTCTACTTTTTTCCCAGAGCACCGCTCCAGATAGTCCTCGTACATAAACTGTTAGGGTAATAATGCTGCTTGTCTGCCCGCAGGAGGCAGAGCCTCAAGGACGGCGTTCCCAGGCAGAGCCTGGGAACGAGGGAACGAGGGAATATACTGTATTGACTGGGGTTGGCGAGCCGTTGTTAAAGATAGTTATGTATGTATATTTTATCATCAGTCGCCCTCAAAAGTAGAAATCTCGCCCGACTTCTACTGGAATTTTCTCCGCCTCTCCCCCTCAATCCTCATTGGGGATTAGCGTCAGAGAAAAGGGGGGTAGGGGAAATGCCGGCACCCCCGGATGGCAAGTGCGGGAACTTAACACTTAACCAAAGCCGCCTCCGGCATCAGCCGGCCCAAAACTTGCTTGAGCACCATCGCTGTCCAGTCCACATCGGCTTCGGTGGTGTCTCGCCCCAGGGTGAGGCGAATGCCGCCTTTTGCCGCTGTCTCGCTGTAGCCCATCGCCTGCAAGATGGGGCTGGGGGTGACTTGGCCACTGTTGCAAGCGGCACCGGCACTGATGGCAATCCCAGCCAGGTTCATCTGCCGCACGAGGGTTTTGCCGGTGACTGACTCACCTCCCCTGGGGGGGATGACGCAGAAACTGACGTGGTGGGGGAGCCGGTGCAGGCGGTCGCCGGTGGGGATGAGTCCGGGGGTGCCGGCGAGCCGGTCAAACAAGCGATCTCGCAGGCGCATCAGCCTGGGGGTTTCCACCGGCATTTCTCGCGCCGCCGCGAGCGCGGCGACGCCAAACCCGGCAATCGCCGGCACCGCCTGCGTTCCGGAGCGCAGCTTGAATTCCTGTCCGCCACCGCCGAGCAAGGGAACTAACTCCACGCCGGGGCGGACATAAAGGGCACCCGCTCCCTGAGGGCCATAAATTTTGTGACTGGACAGGGAGAGCAAATCCACCGGCAGCTGGCTCACGTCCACCGGCAAGCGACCGGCAACCTGGACAGCATCGGTGTGGAACAGCACGCCGCTAGCGCGGGCGATGTCGCCTAACAGCTGTACCGGCTGCACCGCGCCCACCTCACTCTGTCCGTAGATTACGGAAACCAGAACTGTATTGGGGCGCAGGGCTTCCTGGAGGTGGCAGGGATTCACCCGCCCGCCGGTGTCGGTTTTCAGCCGCGTCACCTGCCAGCCCCACTGCTCCAGCAAGGCCACCGGCCCGGCCACAGCTGAGTGCTCGACGCTGGATATAATAATGTGTTGGGGTGCGGTGTAGCGTCTGGCCACTCCCATTATGGCCAAGTTGTTGGCCTCTGTGCCCCCAGAGGTAAAGACAATCGACTCTGGCGGTGCGGAAAGCAAACCCGCCACCTGGATTCGGGCGCGTTCCAGCACTGTTGCGGAGCGCTGCCCCCACTCGTGCAAGCTGGAGGGATTGCCCCACTGTTGGCTGAGGGCGTCTTGCATGGCGGCGATTGCCTCTGGGCGCGGGGGCGTCGTGGCGCTGTAATCCAGGTAAATTTGCATGATTTCTCCAGCGATGGAACGCTTTTAGACCGGCTCTCTCTTTCCAGCATAGAACTTGCAACGAGCCGGTGAGTCTACTTTTTGAAGGAGTCCGCTCGATACCTGCCAGCCCTCAAACTGCCTCGCCCGCTTTCGCGCTACACCCGCTCCCCTAACCCCCCGGTTTGCAGACGTTGTACTCCTCGTGGGAGAGGACTTCTTGGGGCATGAGAAAACTGCCGCAGTCGCGGCAGAGCATGCGGTAGTTGCGCGTTACAGGGATACTGATGATGAAGCGATTGTGGCGCAGCCGCTTCCCGCCAAATTCTCTGTAATTGCTGCTCGTCATTAAGCTAGCAATGATGGTACGCGCCTTGACCACCACATGATCTGGCAGGTTTCTCAGATCGATGGGATCTTGGGCAAATGACTCTTCCCACTCCTGTTTTTTCTGTCGTTTTTCCGCACGCTGTTGGGCAGCTCTCTCCCGCGCTGCGCTCAGTTGTGCGCAGCGATGGCAGGCTTGACCGTACCCTTGATGTCCACACGGAAATGTCTTTTTTCTTCTAGGCATAAAACAGTCGTGTTGGTTCAGAGCCACCCACCTGTAACACTGCCGCTGCACGCTCGGACATTTGGCGTCATCGAGGCGGCCCGACAAGACGTGCCATCTGCCCGCTGGCTGAAAGATCGCAATTCATAACATTAATCTTACTTTAACTTTCCAATCGCCGTTACATTTAGAGGTTGTCTTGACTCTCCCCTTGGGGAATTGGGAGACTCTGACTTCTGCGGGCGTCTGCTCTCCGGAAGGTTGCCGCCCCCCCTCAAAGCCAAGCGATGTCGCACTGGAAGGATCAATCCGCCTTTCGCTGCCAGAGCGCCCCGGAGGGCGCAGCGGAGAATGACGGTGGCGGGCTGGCTGCGCTTTCTTCTGTGCGTGCCAGAGCTTGACTGAGCCAGTCTGCCGTTCCGTCGAGGCAGGCTTTCAGGTGGCAATCCTTACTGCCCTGCCCGCCCCGCCGAAGCTGCGCTCGGGCGGGGTAGTTGACTCCAACATTTCTTTTTACCAGCCTATCAGAGGAAGCGCCCCAGATGAAATTGCCCCGGCAGGTTGGCGGCGCACTCCGGTTAAACTTCTTATATTTTTTTTGATTAGTTTCTCTAACTTGACGCTTGAATTACTACTTATTACTGAACTTCTGTAAAATTTAATTAGAAGCAATCAAGCGTAATTTTTCGCAGGGATTCCCAAAGGCAGCACGGGCGTCCCGCCTGTGTTCCCCGCTCGGAGTTACAGTTTATATTTGTCACACAATTGTAGCACTGAAAGTGCGCCGGTCTCGCCCTGCAGCAGTGGGACGGCTGTGAGGGCTCTGAAGTCCTTACTGCAAACATTGAACATTTGTGGTATAGGGAGCCGGCGATCGCTGCTTCAGGCGCTGGGCAACCGCCAAAGGGGCCTGAGAGGGCCAGCCCGGGCTTCCCACCGGCAGCAGCGAGCGTCGCGCCTGCCGGTTCCGGTGGCCGGAAGACCGACAAGCGCTGTGTGGTATTATTAACAATAAAATTTTTAGGAGTCACAAATTACTTTTCAAACTCAAGGTCAAATAGATAGCATCTCCTTTCAACGGCAAGCTTCCTGCCTGCAAGCTGAGATAAGTAGGGCGGCACAAATCAACCAGGGCTCTAACAAAGGCCATGTTCTGCTGAGTTATGCCGGCTTGCTGAAATCACTTCCAACTAACACTCATTCCAGCGGAGAAGAAGGGGTTTAGGGACGGGCGATGCCAGGCCAGTCGCGGAAAGGAAAAAAGCTGCGATGAGCAAATTTTGGGGCGACGCCAGAGAAAAGACAAAAATTTAAATTTCACGGGGGAATCATCATGTCTGCGCAGCACCGGGGCGACCGTTCGCACTCAAGTCTAAACTCCAGTTCCGCGTCTAAACAGCCCAAAGCGAACAGCAAGAAGCTGGCTGTCTCGGTCTTGCTGGGCTTTCTGGTATTGCTGGGGATAGGAATACTCTTTACTGTCTTTAAGGTTAAAAACAGCGCCGCGCCAGAACGTCCTTTGCCTCAAGATCCGGACATTCAGGTTTACATGAATCAAAACCGGTCGGCTGAATTTACTGAACCGTACCGGAAGATTGCCCGCAAAGGGGATGACTTTGAGCGGCTGATTGTGAGCGCGATTGCGGGGGCTAGCTCATCTGTCGATGTGGCGGTTCAGGAGTTGCGCTTGCCGGAAATTGCTGCGGCTCTCGTGGAGCGGAAAAAAGCCGGTGTGAGGGTGAGAGTGATTTTGGAAAATTCTTACAGCCGGCCTTGGTCGGAGTTCAAACCGGCTGAGGTGAGCCAGCTGCCCGATCGAGAGCGCCAGCGCTATAATGAATTCGTCAAGTTAGCGGATGGCGACGGCGACGGGCAGCTGAGTTCCGAAGAAATAAAGCAGAAAGACGCGCTGGTTATATTGCGCGACGGGGGGGTGCCGGTGATTGACGATACGGCGGATGGCTCCAAAGGCAGCGGTTTGATGCACCACAAATTTGTGATTGTCGATGGCGCAACAGTGATTGTGACTTCGGCAAATTTCACCAGCAGCGACATTTACGGAGATTTTTCAGCCCCGGCAAGTCGCGGCAACCCTAACAATCTGCTAAAAATTAACAGTTCCCAGGTGGCGGCTGTGTTTGCGCAGGAATTTAACCTGATGTGGGGGGATGGGCCGAAGGGCAAGCCGGACAGCAAATTTGGCGTCAAAAAGCCATTTCGACCGGCGCAGGTTTTCCCAGCCGGCAGCGGCACGCTCGCCGTGCAATTTTCCCCCAGCAGTAAGGCGGTGCCTTGGAGCGACAGCAGTAACGGTACGATTGGCAAAACTTTAGCTGAAAGTGTTCGCTCTGTCGATTTGGCGCTGTTTGTTTTCTCTGAACAGCAGCTGGGGGATATTCTGGAAACCGCTCACGAGCGGGGGGTGCGAGTGCGAGCGTTAATCGACCCGGATTTTGCTTACCGCACTTACAGTGAGGCGCTGGATATGATGGGGGTTGCCCTGGGGGATATCTGCCGGTACGAAGCGGGCAACCGGCCTTGGGCGCACCCGATTGCAACGGTGGGTGCGCCGGTGCTGCCTCAGGGAGATTTGCTGCACCACAAATTCGGTATTGTAGACGGGGAAACTGCGATCGCCGGCTCTCACAACTGGTCGGAACAGGCCAATTCAGGCAATGATGAGACGCTGTTAGTGATTCACAATCCCACGGTGGCGGCACATTTTGTCCGCGAATTTGAGCGACTTTATGCCGGTGCCCAGTTGGGGGTGCCGCCCCGAATTCAGGGCAGAATCCAGGCGCAGCAGGAACAGTGCGAGCCAAGGGATGCCGGTGCGGGACAGCCGGCTGATTCGGGACCCCCTGCCGGTGAGAAAGTCAACCTCAACACCGCTAGTTTGGAAGAATTGCAGGCGCTGCCAGGAGTTGGGCCGAAATTGGCCAAGCAGATTGTCGCCGCAAGGCAGGAAAAACCCTTTGCATCTCTGGAAGACTTGGATCGGGTGCCAGGTGTGGGGCCAAAGCTGCTGGACAAGTTGAAAGACCGGGTGACTTGGTAGCGGGGGCGGGCTGAACCGACACAAGCGCGTTTTTCCCGTGAGTGAGGGACTGAGAAACCCGGTTTCTTTAAGAAACCGGGTTTCTGGGGCGTACTTCACCCAACTGAAAACCGCTATATTTGCAGCGCAACGAAGGGTCTGAATAAACCCGCACCCACCGGCACCGCCGGGGAACGAGGGGAATAAACTGAACATCTAGAAACCTGGTTTCTTAAATCAACCAAGTTTCTGGCCGCCCACCTGTGGGGCTTAATTGTGTTGGCCTACTGACTTTCCATTATAGCCGGTTTTAAATGGGTGAGGCAACCCCCTTCTCCGCCGCTGAGTGAGGGAAGGGGTTAGCAGCCCTGACTCTATTCAGCGGCTCTCGTGCTATATTTACTTTCTTGAAATTAAACTCTCTAGCCTAACTGTGAGCCATATCAATCTGATTCTAGGGCTGCTGATTCTGACGGTGATTCTGTTCCTGATTTTTCATCACCGGCAACTTTCCCAACTCCTTGGGGGGAAGCGCTGGGAGTTTGAGCCGGCAGAGGAGCCGGTGGAGCCAATGACAGCCGATCTGCTGCAGCAAATCGAGCGCGATCGAACCGCTGCGCCGCAGTTTTATCAACCGATTGGCTTGTGGACTGGTCGCCTGATTTTGCCGGCATTTGAGCAGCGCCGGCTGGAGGATTCGGTGCTGTTTGAAGTTCACAGCGCCCCTCCCGCGTGTGAAAAGCTGGCGGGGAAGACTGTCTGGTTGCGGTGGCGCAATGACCCAAAAGTGCGAGATTTTGTCAGTGCGGTGACGCGAGATGTCCGCTTCACCGAAAAGGCTATAAATAGCCAGAAAGCTGGGAATGTGCACCCGCAGAGGTTGAATAACTGGCTGCGGGTGGGCCCGCTGGAGTCGCTTGCCGGTGCTCTCCCGCAAGATGATATGACTGTTCTGCTAAAAGATGCGCAGGTTGTGCGGGACGAAAGCAGTGGCTGGCTGGCTTTAGAGATCGGCGGCGAGCCGGTGCAAATTAGCGGTCGCATCTGCGCTCTGGTGACGATTTTGCGACCGGAAGTTCAGGGGAGCGAGCGCTTCCTTGTCCGCCATTATAACAAAACTTCGGGGCAATTTGATGGCCCTTTTGAAATGATTCGCATTCCTCAAGTGCCGCCAGATCCGCAGGGGGTGCCCAGATCGACGAATCGCCTGATTGAAAAGTCGCCGTTTAATGGAGACGGCTGGTACATTTATGGCGAAAGAGATGGGGATGGGGTGTTTGTCACCCGAGCGATTGAACCCCGCGCGATCGTGCGAGTGGGGGCGGGTGCGCTGAGTGTGCCGGCGCTCCCCGCATATGCGGAAAAACCCGCACCGGCACCGGATGAAGTGCGTTTGGGTTTGCTGGCTTGTCAGAGATATCTGATGTGGGATAATTGGATAAATACTCCCGCTAAAAAAGGCACCGCCAAAACGGTTCTTTTAGCGCCGGCGGAGAAAAGCGAGAAAGAGGCGATCTCGCGATGGAAGGAAGGAGACACTGCAATTGTAATGCACGCTTTTGGCGGGATTGGCGGCAAAAAAGGCGACCGGATAACATTTGGCATTGTCACGGGGCACTTTGCTTACGGGGTGGCTCATGTTGTTCGCGACTCTTTCACCGGCGAGTTGCGCTTTGATATTGAATACCGGCAAGTGTACGCCCACAACCCAGATGGGATTGTGGCGGGGAGGATAAAATGGTGTAACTATATGGGCGATTTGCAGCGGGGCTGGCTGGGAAATCGACCTGTCTGCGATTTTATCGTAAAATTCGATGCTATTACGAAAGACTACGACTTTGGTGGCATTAAACTGTCAGCGATGGAGGAATTTTGCCGGCAGCTGGACGTGATGGCGGCGCGATACCGGATCGGGGATGGCACCGGCGCGTCTGTGGTGACGCCGGTGACGTCTTGCGTGCAAGACTCGAATCAAGCGCTGTATGCGACGATTCAGCGAATGCAGGACAATCGCAAGTCCAACCCTGACATTCAAAAATGGCTGCTGTCTCATTCTGATGACCAGCAAACGGTGCGATTTTGGCAGCTGGTGGAGCTGGCGCACTCGCTGGAAATCAATTTAGTTCCTTTGGGAATTGTCGTGCCTGACTGGCGCGAAAAGGTGGACAAGTTGGCAGGAATTAGTAAGAATGGCGAGGAGACTTTCCTCAGCACTCTGATTAAGATTGTCACCACCTGGCGGACGATGGTTCCCAGGCGGGCGCAAGATGAGATTGCCGGGATTTTGTTGCGGCATGGGGCTGATTTGTGGGCGGTACGCACCAATCAAGTGGGCGGTTTCGACCGGGATATCGAGCCCCTCGCCCCCACGACTGTGCTCGGTTACGCGACGCGATAAAAGTGGGGAGGTTGATTTCAATTCAAATCTCAAAATTCAAAATTAATCTTCCCACTGGCTGCTAATTATAGCAGTAGCCACTTAGGTTAGGACGTAGGACAGGCGTCTCGCCTGTCCCTGTCCCTACTAGCAAGTGAGATGCCTTGTCCTAAACTGACTGTCTCTTGCTATATGTTGTGGGGTGCCGTACTCTCACGCTTCGGTCAACCCCACCCCCCAACCCCCTCCCCGTGAACGGGGAGGGGGAGAAAGAGAGAGGTTCATATGATTAATTTGCCCCGCCCAACTTCCGATTACCACGGACTGCCAATCATGGTAAAGCCAGACCAATAATAGGGATGGGATAGATTGTGGTTTCCCTCCTTGAGCAATTCTGCCGGCAGAGAAACGCCGCCACGAATCCCTGTTTGGCGCAACTCACCTTCTTCTATCCGCACGTCTCCCCGAATCATCGCCAGCTGAGCTTGACGAAGCGCCTCCGCCTTAATCTTGGCATCCGCTAAGTGCTGGTAAAATTCTGCCATCAGCCCTAAGGTTCCCGCATCGCTAACATACCACAAACTGGCTACTGCTGTCTTGACTCCCGCCGCCACTGCAAAACCGGCAAATCCCAATTCCGCTTTTTCATCGCCGACTGCAGTGCGACAGGCGGAGAGTACCAATAATTCCACCGGAGGATTGTTCAGGCTTATGTTGCGCAGCTCATCCAGACGCAACTTGTCGTTCCACAGCGCAATGTAAGAATTGCTGATATCTCCGGGTTTGAATTCGCCATGAGTTGCCAGGTGAATCATGGGATAGGGATAATTATAGCGCTGTTGCATCAGGTTGTCTCGCGTGAATTCCTGATTCAACAAAGCTTTGCCTTGCCACAACTTCTGGGTAATTTCAGAAAGTTCCACCGGCACGGCGAACAAGGGTTTTTGGTCGGGAAATTCGCTGGCACCCATTGCCAGGACTTGTTTCCCCTGTAAGGGTTGGTAGCGTGTATCCATTAAGCTGACGCTGGGGATGAGGGCGAGACTGTATTTTTCCACGAGAAACTGTTTGCCGTCGTGCAGTGCCGCCACCGGCAACCCGCGCAACCCGGCATCCATGCTGAACAGCAGGGTGTCGATTTTAGCGGCTTGCAATTCCGGCTCGATTGGGGCAATGAGCCACTGATAGAGTTGAGCTGCCGGTTTTAAATAGCCGGTGGAATTTCGATAGACGGGGTTTGTAACTCTGTCGCGAAAGTCTGCGACAACTTTGAGCAGTTCCTCGCGAGAGGCAGCGGGGACAGTTTTGCGGATGGGGTGCCCTTCTGGCGGGAACATTACGAGTTCCAATTGGTCGGGGAGGGCGGTGACATATATTATAGCAGAGCGGTTGCCGGTTTGGGAAGCAATGGTTGCCAAAGCGTCTCGGATGCTTTCTGCTGTTGTCAATTGGTTAGAGAGATTTTGCCCGAAGTAATTGGCAAATTCCTGTCCCCGGCTTTGCTCTAGCTGCGCTATAATTTGAGTGGTATTTACCGCCAGGGGGCTGCTGTTTAGGACATTGAGACTTGCTAAGATTTGCGGGGCGCTGCTGTCGCTGATATTGGCAGCATTCCTGTCGGGGATGGCAGTTTTACTGGTGGATATGTTGGGGTTGGTGCTGCTATCTAAAATCACGGATTGAATTAAGGGATTAGACAGCACCGGCACAGTTTGAGTTGAGTCAGGCACCGGCACAGTTTGAGTTGAGTCAGGCACCGGCACCGGCACCGGCAGTGGGTTAACGCCAGCATTGATATTCACTTCTCCCGTATCTGTGTGAACTGCACCCGTGTTAATTTCTCCGGTGGCGCTAGTCAGGGTGATATTTCCACTGCCTTGAGTGCCGGTGGAGGTGATATTGCCTGTAGTAATGCTGCCAACTGCTGTGTTGGTGATGTTGCCGGCAGTTCCACCTTGGGCGCTTGTGGTTTGGTTGCCGGTGGTTATGTTGTTGCCGGCGGTGTTGGTGATGTTGCCGGAATTGCCGTTAGTGGCGCTGGTGGTTTGGTTGCCGGTGGTTATATTGTTGCCGGCGGTGTTGGTGATGTTGCCGGAATTGCCGTTGTTGGCAGAAGAGGTTTGCTCGCCGGCTGTCACGTCACCGCCGGCAGTGTTGGTGATGTTGCCGGAATTGCCATTGGTGGCGGTGGTGGTTTGGTTGCCGGTGGTGATGTTGCCACCGGCAGTGTCAGTGATGTCGCCGGAATTGCCGTTGGTGGCGGTGGTGGTTTGGTTGCCGGTGGTGATATCGCCACCGGCAGTGTTGGTGATGTTGCCGGAATTGCCGTTAATGGCGCTGGCGGTTAAGTCGCCGGTGGCGACAATTTGACCTGAACTGCTGGTAAGACTAATATCACCGCCTTGGCTTGAGCCCCAAGTGCTGATGGCTATTCCAGAGGCGTCACCGCCTATTCTTACGTCGCCACTGGTATTGATTGCGACTTTCCCGGCAATACCATAGTCAGAATAGGATTCTATATTGCCACTGGCGGTGAATCCGCCTGACTGGTTGGTGATGGTTATATTCCCACCTTGCTGTTTTCCATGAGAGCTGATGGCACTTGTGTTAGCGTCGCCCCCTAGAGTTGTGTTGCCGCCGGCGGAGAGAGTAACTGAGCCTGCGTTACCGGATTGTGAAAAGGATTCGATAACACCTATATTAATATCTCCCGACGTACTGGAGACAGTAATTTTGCCGCTGCTTTGTTCGCCAGAGGAGGTGATATTACCAGTTATGGTAATGTTGCCCGGGCTGGTGAGACTGACATCGCCGGCTGTGCCATTAGTAGAATAGGTGTCTAGATTGCCTGCGACCTCAATACTGTGTTGACTGTCGCTGTGGATGCTAATATTGCCGCCGTGCAATGGGCCTTCCGAGCGGATGTTACTGGTGGAGATATGTCCGGCGGCATTAATAGTGACATTGCCGGATCTGCCCCCTGAGGACATGGTGTTTAGTAAGTCGGCGCTAGCATCTACCGCACCACCGCTGCTTTCGATTGTGATGTCTCCTCCGGTGCCGGTGCTGCCGGCAACAGGAGTGAATATCTGGTCAGAAGTATTAGTAATAGGGTCTAATTCTGAGGAATTATCAAAGCCCGCCATTGACTGAATCCGCCCTGTCTTAATATCCCCAGAAGCCGTCAGGGTGACAGAGCCCCCATTCCCCTGACTTGAAGAAGAGGATAGCCAGCCAGAGGTAGTGTCAATGGCACCTAAGCGGCTCCTGAGTTCAATATTGCCCCCACTGCCGGTGCCCAAGGAATACGACGAGATGTCACCTGTCTTAATATCCCCAGAAGCAGTCAGGGTGACAGAACCCCCATTCCCCTGACTTGAATAAGAGGATAGCTCGCCACCGGCAGTATCAATCCCACCGGCACTGCTATTGAGGGCGATATTCCCCCCACTGCCGGTGCTCTGCGAATACGACGAAATGTTACCTGTCTTGATATCTCCATAAGCTGTCAGGGTGACAGATCCTCCATTTTGCGGCTCTAAATCAGGTTTTATACTGGTGGCATAAGAGGATATGCTGCTGTTGGTAGTATCAATGGCACCGGCAGCGCTAATCAAGCTGATATTTCCGGAATTAGCATATAATATACTTGTATTGACCGGTTGTGTGATGGTGATGTCTCCGGCGGCATGCAGTGAGATGTCACCGCCATTGGCTGTTTCAATCCCTAGGGCAAGCTTGCTAGCACCGCCCACAGTCACCCCCCGTTCAGGCGAGTCGAAAAACGCCCCGCCACTTCCTGCTATGGCTTGTAAATTGTTCACGCTTATGCGCATCGGTTCTGCCTGAGTGCCAATCCCGCCGCTGTCTGATAGTGATGTCGTGAATAAGGCTTTATCAGCCGTAATTAACGAGTCAGCTGAGCTGCGGATAATATTCCCCGTAGCAGCATTTACTAAGAGAGAACCTGCCGTGTTTATATTGCTCAGGGTGATGTTGCCTACTTCTGCGAGCGTGCCCAATTCTATCACGATGTTGCCGCTGCCGGTATTGAGGGCAGTGCTCGGTGCCATTGTCACGTTACCCGGGCCCGATTCGCGATAATTGGGGTTAGCGCTGTTATGATTCGCTCGCAAGGTAATATTTCCGTTACCTCCTGAGGTATCGATATCGGCGTTGATGTTAATACTGCGACCGGCATTGAGTGCTAAATTGGAAATTGAGTCGGTTTGGATGGGTTGACTGACTGTAATATCATTGTGAGCGTTCAGGGTGACATTCCCGCTGCGAGTGTTAATTTTGTCGGCATCGGAAGTGACGCTGGCAGCTGAGTTGCTATTGAAAGCATCATCTTTGCCCCCACCGGTAATGGTGATATTCCTGGCACCGCTGAGGTTTCCTGTGGAAATGCTGCCGGCAAAAGCATTTAGGGCGATTTTGCCCGGAGTGCCCTTCCCCGAAGATGAGTCTAGGAATCCCCCATAAATGATATCACTCAACTGGCTAGTGACGGTAATATCTCCCCCCCGCAACAAGCCAGAGGAATTGAGGTTAACTGTGTGGACAATACCACTGGCAGTTAGGGTGAGTCTGCCCCCCTTCCCCTGGCTTGAAGAAGAGTCTAGCTTTCCTAGAGTATTATCCTGCCCAAAAGTAGTATTAATGGCACCGGCACTGCTCTTGAGTTCGATATTTCTCCCACTGCCGGTGCCCTGCGAATACGATTCGATATTACCTGTCTGAATCTCCCCAGAAGCCGTCAGGGTGACAGCACCTCCCTCCCCCTGCTCTGAAGAAGAGTCTAGCACCCCCAAGGCAGTATCAATGCCACCGGCACTGCTTGTGAGAACGATATTCCCCCCCGTGCCGGTGCCATAGGAAGACGAGGAGATGTCACCTGTCTTAATATTCCCAGAAGCCGTCAGGGTGACTGAACCCCCATCACTCTCCAAAGAATTAGAGGACAGATTGCCGGGACTCGTATCTACAGCACCGCTGCGGCTTTCTAGGGTGATATTCCCTCCCGTGCCGGTGCTTCCCTGAGATGAAAGCTGCTCCAAACCCCATTCATCAGTAATAAGGATAATCTCAGGTGATGCCGCCGATTTTATCTCACCTGTTATAATGTCGCGCTCCGCCGTCAGGGTGACATTTCCCCCATTCCCCTCAACCGAACTGGAATCTACAGCACCGGCACTTGTATTAATCCCACCGGCACTGCTATTGAGAGCGATATTCCCCCCACTGCCGGTGCCATAGGAAGACGACGTGATGGAACCTGTCTTAATATCCCCAGAAGCTGTCAGGGTGACTGAACCCCCATTCCCCTGACGTGAAACAGAGTATAGCGTGCCACCGCCACTTGTATTAATCCCACCGGCACTGCTATTGAGTGTGATATTCCCCCCACTGCCGGTGCCATAAGAATCCGACGAGATGCCACCTGTCTTAATATCCCCAGAAGCCGTCAGGGTGACTGAACCCCCATTCCCCTGACTTGAAGAAGAGTTTAGCCAGTCCCAGGCAGTAGCAGTATCAATGCCACCGGCACTGCTGCTGATGTTGATATTCCCCCCACTGCCGGTGCCATAAGAATACGACGAGATGTAACCTGTCTTAATATCCCCAGAAGCTGTCAGGGTGACTGAACCCCCATTCCCCTGACTTGAAGAAGAGTTTGGCCAGCCCCAGGCAGTATCAATGCCACCGGCACTGCTATTGAGAGCGATATTCCCCCCACTGCCGGGGCCAACAAATGGACCTGTATTTGAGTCGTCGTAACCTGCATAAGAATCGATGTTACCTGTCTTAATATCCCCAGAAGCCGTCAAGGTGACAGAACCCCCATCATTCCCCAATGAATAAGAGTCCAGATTGCCGGCGCTGGTATCAATGGCACCAGTGCGGCTTTCTAGAGTGATATTTCCCCCCGTGCCGGTGCCTCCCTTATATGAAAACTGATCAATGCCCCATTCATCAGTTCCCAGGGAAATAATCTCACCCGATGCCGATAAAATCTCACCTGTCACAATATTGCGCTCCGCACTCAGGGTGACATTCCCCCCATCCCCATCATAAGAACTGGCGTCTAGTTTCTCCGCACTCGTATTAATCCCACCGGCACTGCTCGAAATCGCAATATTCCCCCCTGTGCCAGTCCCGCCGGCTACCGTCCGCAGGGAACCTGTTATAATATCTGATTTGGCATTCAAGGTAATCGCCCCGCCATCCCCCGATTCAGAACTCGTGTCAATATTGCCGGCAGCTATCCCCCCTGATGCCGGTATCCTCACCCCAGAACCCGTCAGAGACACTTCCCCTGTTTCACTCACACTCAGCGCGGAAGCGTGCCCAAAATCTGGCCTGCCGGTGAGCAATTGCGGTAAAGAAAGAGGCTGTAGTACCGCCGGAACCTCCGCCCCTGTTAGCGCCACCGGCTCGATGTCCAAACTCAACAAATGCCCCTCTTGAGAAATCCGCACCGCACTCTCACCCGGCACTGCCGCAATGGTAATATTCCCCCCAGGACTTGATAAGGTGCCGGTGTTTATCACTGTCCCACCTAACAGCGTCAGACTGTTACCTGATGTTAAGCTTAAATTCCCCTCATTGACAATCGCCCCCGGCTGCAGTACCGCGAAATTGAACGCACTCGGCGTCCCCACTAAGATGTTATAATCATTACTCCCAACCGCATTAAACCACCCCGAACCAAACCCAATGCCGGTGGCGGTTGTCGCGGTGAAGGATGCCGGCACGTTCAAACTGGCATTTGGGCCAAATAGGATGCCGGCGGGGTTCATCAGAAACAGGTTGGAATTGCCCCCCGTTACCTGAATTAACCCATTGATATAGGAAGCGTCGCCCCCGACTACCCGCCCCAGGATATTGCGGATATCGGGATTGCTGAGGAAATTGGCCGTCTCTCCAGAACTCAGGCCAAATTTCTGGAAGCTGTGGAAAAGATTCGCGCCATCGCTTGACAGGGAGCCCCCTTGTATGTTAAAGGTATTGCCCTGGGGAGTGACCGCCGTGCCGGTGCCGTCGGGTGCCGGTGTGATGGGTTGCGAGAGTGCCGGTGTTGCGGAGGCGAACGCCCCAAGATAGGGAAGAACAGCTAGTAACAGACTGAGATTTGCCGCCAAGGATTTCATCGAAAACACCCTAAGAATATAACGGTTAATAAGGCCCAGTAAATTGGGCGCATGCGAAAATATTTCTATCCCAAGTTCCCCGATATGGCAGGTAGGCTTTGTCTCCCACCTATCTAACAATATACGCTACCTTTTTGGCTAGCGGCATCCGTAAAAACCCCTATTTTTTGACAGTAAACACAAATCTTTAAGTCCATTATTTAAGGCGCGGTTATTGTTTTTATTAAATCTTAAAATAAATAAATAAATTGTTGCGCTCTTTTCATTGTATAGCCAATATCTCTCAACGCCGCATTATGGGCGAGCGCAGAGTATAAGGATGATTTAAACTTTTGCCACTCATGGAAAACCACAGCCTGTAGGGGCGGCCCCCCGTGGCCGCCCTGTAATCGCCCCCCGTGATCGCCCTCTAATCGCCCACAGCCTGTAGGGCCGGCCCCCGTGGCCGCCCTGTAATCGCCCCCCGTGGCCGCCCCTGCGCCGCTGCCACCGGCGGAGACGGCCCCTTGGGGGGGGTGGGGTTCCCAGGATGCCGGCATCCGAGAGCAAAAAGCCACACGCCCCTACCGCAATCCGCCCCAAGGGCTGACTTGCAGCACTCCTTCAGGCGTGAAAACAACCCTGTACTGAGCCAGGGGCTCCGGAGTGCCGGCGGCTCCGGGCTGGCGCAAGCTGGGGAGAGGAGTTTCCTGAACAAAATCAGCAGCCGGCTGATTCACCGGCGTGAAATCGGCAATCACCCCATCTTTAGTAATCCCAACCTTGAACACTAAATCGCGGTCAAACGTCGGACGAGTTTGCCAGTTTCTGTCAATTTCGTCGAATAATTTTGGCTTCAACTCCTCTAGCAGCGTTGCCTCAGCAATCTCTGCCTGCGAGCTGGCAGAAGTGCTGTGCCCCTGCCAAGGGCTGACTTGCACCACCCCGCCGGCAGTCAGCACAACTTTGAACTGAGCCAGAGAACTCGCCTTCACCGCACCGCCTTCAGGGGGAATAGAAATCAAATCCTTAAGCGGCGTTTCCTTAGCATTAATAGCCGCTTGGTTCACCGGCTTGTACCCGACAACCGCCCCGTCACCGCCCACACCGACGTGGTAAATGACCTCCTCAGACAGCGGAGGCTCTCGCTTCCAAGCCGCATCGATTTTGCTGTACAGTTTCGACTTCAAATCTTCCAGCTGGATCGGGTCGGTAATCGCCGGCACAGTTGCGAGCGCCGCATCCAGATCCGGACCGGCACCGGCGCTCCCCGACTGAGCCGAGGGTGTGGCAGTTGACTGAGTGCTGGACTGGGGCGCAGGCTCGCCCGCCCTTTGCACCTGAGGCACCGGCATCAAAGAGAAAGCAATCGCGGCAGCCGCTAAACTTGACAGGCCAAGCGCTGCCGGCACAGCCCGCTTGGCCAGAGGTTCGTAGGTTCTGGCATATCTCTTAGAAACCGGCGTCAGCTGCAGCGACAAATCTGGCAGAGTGCGAGTGTCCGCAAAGAACTGGTCAACCGCCTCCACCAAATCGAACAGCTGCACAGTGGTTAAATCAATCTCAATCGGGGCTACCCCAATCCTCGCCCCCGACTGAACCGTCAGCCGGTGCAAATTCCCAGCGATTTTTTGCAGGCGCACCAGTGGCGTGTGGCCATTTTCGTCGCCCGGGTGGGGCACCCCACTCAAAAATTCCTGAGCGTAGCGACTGGTTGTGGTCACCAAGCCTTCCAAAAACTCCCGCCCCCCCGTCAGCGGTTTGTCTCGACCGGCCAGCCGGCACTCGACATTGACTAACATTGACATTAACGGGCGGGGGTCTGACGGGCTCGCCGTAACGCTGTCGCTCAGCCCGTCTAAAATCAGAGTGCAGTTGGGCAAATTGTACTGGCGTCGAATAGTCATAGCACCTCCCCATCAAACAGAGCGATCCAAAACCTGAGCATTCCCTTGGTGCCGGTGCAGAACAGCAACTGACCCAACAGATCCAGAGCCAGCTGGTTCAACTTGTCATCCGTGCTGTAAACCAGCACACCGGCGCGACGGGGGTTCATGCGGCTGCGGAAGTGAGCCCGGAAGCGCTCCAGGTAATCCGACAGCCGCAAATGGTTTTCCAGCGGGATTTCCTTGTCGCGCAGTTGCTGGAAGTCCAGCAGCAACTGGCGCACCGTCACCGTCTGCCGGCGGGCCAAGTGGCAGGCGATCGCCACCAGAGCCTTAGCTTCCTGCAACTGCAGGGGGCGGCGCTGGCTGTAACGCCGCAGCGGGTTAGTGCTGCGCTGCCGCCACAGCATCACCCGATTGGGGATAATCTCCTGCAGCTCCAGTTCTTTGGCTGCTGCCAGGATTTCTTCTGAGCCTCTGAGATTCAAGGCTTCTATGGCCAGTAGAATCAAATCTATTTGCAACCGGGTGCGGCGCGGACAGCCGTGTTCTGCAATCTGCGGGTCGGGCAGACTGTCCAAAATCAGCGGCTTTGACGTATCGGTTGGACTGTTCGGTGGCATTACGCTTAGAGAACCTTGCATACTTACTGCCTGGTAGAATAAACTGAACTGGGCGATATGGAATTTCTCACGGCTGGCCAGCAAAAATTTCTGACTCGCCGTATTGACATTTTTGCTATAGTGTTGTACCTGCGCCGTATACAAGCCGAAGTGGGTTGGCAATTCGGCTCTCCCGCCTGAGAAATCTGCGGACTTGCCCAGCAGACAATCTTATCCCGATCAGCATTTTCGGGTTGTGGGAGGAGGATGTGGGCAGGGGCAGTCAGCTTCCGTCTTGAATGCCGGCGCAGATCCGGTGGTAAATTCTAGTGTAGGATTTTTGTCGCGTCCACCCGGGATGCCGGTGGGCGGTTTGCCAACCGGCAGTGCGCCACAGATGCGGACAGCCATCACAATTTTTACTCATAAACTCATGGATCTGAAGTCTCTGATTCGCGACATTCCAGATTTTCCCAAACCGGGAATTATGTTTCGGGATATCACCACCCTCCTGCGCCACCCAGAGGGGCTGCGCTACACCATAGACACGATGGCAGAAAAATGCGCCGGTCTGGGAGCGGAGTATGTTGTCGGCATGGAGTCGCGAGGTTTTATTTTTGGGACGCCCCTGGCTTACAAACTGGGCGTTGGCTTTGTGCCGGTGCGCAAGCGGGGCAAGTTGCCGGCTGCAGTTCACTTCGTCGAGTACGAGCTAGAGTACGGCACAGACCGGCTGGAAATGCACCAAGACGCCTTGAATCCCGGAAGTAGGGTGCTGGTTGTTGACGACCTGCTGGCCACGGGCGGCACCGCAAAAGCGACTGCCCAGATGTTGCAGCTGGCCGGCTGCGAGATCCTGGGTTTTTGCTTCGTCGTCGAGCTGGTGGACTTGGGCGGGCGTCACAAACTGCCCCCTGACGTGCCGGTGGTGACGCTGGTTGAGTATTAGGGTTCATGGGTCATTGGTCATTGGTCACTGGCTAATGGCTAATGGCTAATATCTTATTATATAGCGGTTCTAATTGAGGAGTGATTTGTTTTTAATAAACCGCGCCTGAGCCAAGAGCGCCAAGTCAAGAAAAGAGAGGGTTTCACAAATCATTTAGAAAGGCTAGAATTGGGAAGGGCAGAATTTAAAATTAACAGTTAGCGAAAAATGATATGAGTTCTGCGAAGGTTTCATCAGTCAGCGGGTGGCTGGAATCATTTTGGGAAGGGCTGGTGGGGGCGCTCACCGGCGAGACGTTTCTGTATGTGGTGAAGCGGCTGCTGCAGGCGCTCGTGACGCTGCTATTGGCTTCGGCACTGAGTTTTGCGATTATTCAGCTGGCTCCAGGGGACTATTTAGATACCATCAAGCAGAATCCCAAGTTTTCCGAGGACACAATCAAGCAGCTCACCGTCAATTTCGGGCTAGACAAACACCCAGTTGAGCAGTACCTGCGCTGGCTGTGGCGGATTGTCACCCGATTGGATTTTGGCATCAGTTTCGCCACGCAGCGACCGGTGGCGGAACTGCTGAGCCAGCGAATACCGGCAACCCTTCTGCTGGCGATTTCCTCGCTGATTGTCACCTGGGCAATTGCCATTCCCCTGGGGATTGTCGGCGCGGTTAACCAAAATCGCTGGATTGACCGGTTCCTGCAGGTGATCAGCTATGCCGGTCAGGGATTTCCCAGCTTTATCACAGCGCTGCTGCTGCTATTTCTGGCGCAGAACACCTCCCCTTTGTTCCCGGTAGGCGGGATGACGAGCATTGACTACGCCGAACTCACCCCTTTGGGCAAAGCTGTGGATATTGGCTGGCACATGATTTTGCCGACGCTGGCGCTGAGCGTCACCAGTTTTGCCGGCTTGCAGCGGATTGCCCGGGGGCAATTGCTGGACGTCCTGCGTCAAGACTACATCCGCACGGCTCGCGCCAAGGGGCTGCCAGAAAATAAGGTGATTTACGTCCACGCCCTGCGCAATGCCATCAATCCGCTGATTACCCTGCTGGGGTTTGAGTTTGCCAGCTTGCTCAGCGGGGCGTTCATTGCCGAGGTTTTCTTCAATTGGCCCGGTTTGGGCCGGCTGATTTTGCAGGCGGTGAACACCCAAGACTTGTATCTGGTGATGGCGAGTCTGATGATGGGTGCCTTGATGCTAATTTTGGGCAATCTCCTGGCAGATTTGCTGCTCAAGGTCGCTGACCCGCGCATTAAGCTGGCAGATATGAATTAGAGAAGAAACCGGGTTTCGTAGGAGTTACCCGGTTTCTATCTCGCTTATGCAGGTTAGGAAATATGTTTTCAGAAATCTACTATTTAGTTCGTTCCAAAACTGACGGCAGCTATCTAGCGGCTCACCCAAAAACCAGTGGGGGACCGGGTTATTTGCTGATGTTTCGGGAGCATTTTGACGCCCTGAGCTATCTCAACACCCACGGTGCCGGTGTGCAGGATAAGTTTGGGGTGGAGTCAATTGCCGGCTCTCAGCTGAAGGGTTTGCTGCAGCGGTGGGGGTTTGCCGGTGTGGGGATTGTCCAGGAGCCGCTGTTGCCGAAAATTGAGTTTTTAACCGTGGTGTAGCCGGTTTCTGGGGGGCTGAGAAACCGGGTTTCTGATTAAATCTTTCGGGGAGGAGGCAACAGCTGTCTCAGAAACCCGGTTTCTGGGGGGGTTTCTGTGGGGGGTTCTGGGGGGCTGAGAAACCGGGTTTCTGATTAAATCTTTCGGGGAGGAGGCAACAGCTGTCTCAGAAACCCGGTTTCTGGGGGGCTCTGGGGGGCTGAGAAACCGGGTTTCTGATTAAATATTTCGGGGAGGAGGCAACAGCTGTCTCAGAAACCCGGTTTCTGGGGGGCTCTGGGGGGCTGAGAAACCGGGTTTTTCCTGGAAGCGGTCAGTTTCACTGGTTTGCTCCCAGAAAATCAAGAATAGTCTGGGCGAGTGCCTTGGATGCCAGGTAGGGTACACCGTTACCCACTGTTTTGAACATAGTTGTCAGGGAAAGGTTGGGTGGGAGTTCAAAGTTTTTCGGTAAAGATTGAATGGCTAGGGCTTCAGCCGCTGACAGCCGGCGAATTTTGTAGGGGTGCAGGTGGACTTCGTTATTGCCATAGCAAGCCGTTGGGGAGTACCGCCACCGGTGCAGCCGCTTGAAACACTTCTTTGAGTCATCGCCCTCATCAACGGAGACAAACCGCTTGATACCGGCTCTCGGTTTAAAATAATGCTCAGCATTCGGATGGTTCAGCACGTCGTTCTGCCTGAACCAGTGCTCAACCGTCAACTCCTTAGGGATGCCCTCAGGACAGGGGCGCTCGCAATCTTCCTCGAAGAGATTTGTTTTTGGCCAAGGGTAAGAGAAAACCTTCTCTTTGGGATATTCAATATGCTTTTCCCAAGGAAAAGCCCCTTCATGGAGCGTTTGAATTCCCCTGCCACCTAAAAAATTAGCATTAAAACCGATTAGAATAATCCTGTGCCTGTTTTGGGGAACGCCATATTCTAGGGCGTTGATTAACCGCTCTGTTAACAGGTAGCCGGCGTTTGAAAGCCGGCACTTAAGCTCTTCAAAGAAAGCCCGATGTTTGGCGGTTTTCCACAGTCCTTTGACATTCTCAAACAGGAAAAAGTCGGGCTGCTGTTGGCAAATTAATTCAATGTAGGCTGCCGAGAGTTTACCGTTCTCGCCTTCCTTGCCCCGGTTTTTGCCCCCAATAGAGAAGTCCGGGCAGGGCGGGCCACCTATAAAGCCAACAAGTTCGGAAGTCTTGCGGGCATCTAGGATAAATTCTTTGAGACGTGATTGATTTTCTCCCTCAGTCAGGTTAGTTACGTTTTCTTCAGAGTAACGGTATGCCGGCTCCGGCAAGTTAAGGCGCTGCCGGGAATGGCAGTATGCTTTCCTAAATTGGGAGTTAATTTCGTTAACATAGACAATGTTGAAGCTACTAAACTCGAAGCCTAAATCGAGGAAGCCGGTGCCGGCGAAAAAGGAGAAGACGCTCTTGAGCTGACTCATTGAATCACCTGCAACCAGAGGGGGAAAACTGCATTTCGGATGAAGTTTTAAATTATAGCTTATCGCATTGCTTAAAGGAAAGGGGGTGAAGAAATGTTGAGGGTGTTGCTGAATCGCCGGCGTCAGGCTCTGGAGGGTGGGACAGTCCGCCAGCCGGTCAGGGGTGGGGGGGAGGTAGCCGGTGCCGGTGCGGCCCTTGCCTTTGAGGGCTGGGTCGATATAGCGTTAAAGTGACGGAGGATAGGAATTGCCAGCACAGCCGGTTTCAGAAGGCGCGGATTTTCGGGGCGTTGCACCAGGATGATTAAAACTTTTTGCCGGCATCCGGTCAACCCCACCCCCCAACCCCCTCCCCGCTAGCGGGGAGGGGGGGAAAGAGAGGGGTCGGTCCCAGGATTGTGCGGCGCGGATTTTAGGCCATCCTTAAAGGATGGAGGATTGATTGTGGAGGGATGTTAAGATGCCCAAGTGGAAAGTGCGCACCGAGTTTAGCTTTGACAGCGCCCATTTTATCCGAGACTATGATGGGCCATGCGGGCGGATGCACGGGCACACCTACAGAGTGCGGGTGGAGGCGACTTCACAGAAGCTGCACGCCTCGCAATACTGCCCTCACGAAGTCATGGTGGCGGATTTCAAGACGCTGCGCTGGGCCAAGCAAGATGTGAGCAAGGGAGGGCTGGATCACTGCGTCCTCAATGAGGTGATGCCGGCGGAGTACGAGACAACGGCTGAGATGATTGCTAAGTATATCTACGATGAGACAAAGCGGCGGGTGCCGGTGGGGGTGCAGTTGAAGGTGGCTGTGTCGGAGACTCCCAATTCTTGGGTGGAGTACGAGGATGATTGAGGTGACTTCCTCTGGGGAGATTTGAGTTTTTATCCCTGAGGTGAGGGTGCCGGTGGGTGTGAAGATCGGAAACCCGACCCTGCTGCCCCCTTCCCGCACGCGGTGACGGCGAGTATGAGGAAGAATTAAGTGCATTTAATTGTGTTATCCTACTCATAAACTAGGAAGTAGGGCAATCGCCTGTATGCCCTACTCTAGCACTAGCCAAATTGGTTAGGACATTAGACATTGAGGGTCGGAGGGAACGCCTGCCCTACGGATATACCTCGTAGGACAGGCATCTTGCCTGTCCCAATCTCCGGAAGTGCGTGCTTCCTGCAACGGCTTTGTAAGCGCAGCGTTCCGGCGTTGTCCTAAACTGACTGTCCATTGCTATATCTTAATAACATAATTATTCTGAAAGTCCTCTAATAGCTACGAGAGTTTCCTTGAGTAGAGCGAGAGTGGTAAATGGGAATGAAAAACCCTCCTTGGCATAGAGATGAACTAATCCTGGCTCTGGAACTCTACCTGCGCCACAAACCATCGATCCCTGCAAAGAATAGCTCCGAAATTATGGAACTTAGCGAGCTGCTGAACAAGCTAAGACTGCACAGTTGTTCGTACCGTGACGAGCGCTACCGGAATCCAAACAGCGTCCATATGAAGCTCCGCAACTTCTTACGTCTAGACCCTGCTTACCAAGGTTCAGGGCTTCAGAGGGGTGGTAAAGCTGAAGAAACTGTCTGGCAAGAATTTGCTAATGAGCCTGAGAGATGTCGCCAGTTAGCCGAAGCTATTCGTGCGATAGTCAGTTCAGACGAAGCACTGCAGGAAACCTCAAATGAGAAGGAATTTGACGGAGTTGAAGAGGCTGAAGAAGGTCGGATTTTAACAAAAGTTCACAGGCTAAGGGAGCGAAGTCAAAAGCTAGTCAATCAGCGCAAGTCCAAATTCCTGAAAGAACACGGTCGCTTATTCTGCGAAGCGTGCGGTTTTGACTTTGAGCAAACTTACGGCGAACATGGTAAAGGTTTTATCGAATGCCATCACCTGAAGCCCCTTCATACTTTAAGACCTGGGGAGAAAACGCATATTGAAGACCTAGCTCTTGTTTGTTCAAACTGCCATCGTATGCTCCATGCAAAACGACCCTGGCTGACGATGGGCGAATTAACGGCGCTGATTAGAAGTCACCACACCGCCTGTAGGGGAATGACTGTTTAGAACAACCCTGACTGTACTGTCCCCACCCCCACCCACCGGCACCCCCACCCACCGGCACGCTCACACCTCACCCAAGCGTGCCCACCGGCACCCCCTCTAACTCTGCTTCCTCTAGAGACGCGACATGTCGCGTCTCTACATTGGCTGGCTTCCCTCGCAACCGCTCCGGCAAAGCCCTTCCGCCGGCTACAGCTCATTCGCCATAACCCAGCTCTCTTAAGTTTTCTGGAACCAACCTCTCTATTTTGGCACTCTCGGCAAACAGCCCCTCTAACGAGAGCCACTCACCGCTACATTTTCCCCTGATACGCAAAATGCTTTAGCCAATCTTCGCCGCGCTTTTCCCCATCCTTCATCTTGCCCACCGGCACCCCACCGGCACCCCACCGGCACCCCACCGGCACCCCAACAGCACCCCACCGGCAACCCCTCTAACCCCGCTTTCAGCTGTCCAATCGCCGCAGCTCCGCAATTGCAGCCCTCAGCTGATAATCAATAAAACCTTTTGTTTGGGGTAATTCCCTACTCTTCTCTCCCCCAAACTTCGCCCAAAAAAACCGCTGTTAGGATAGATTACCAAACCCATCCTAACAGGAATTATTTGCTGAAACCCTTATATCAGCTAGGTTTTATCAAAGCGGGCGGCGGGAATCGAACCCGCATTAATAGCTTGGAAGGCTATAGTTTTACCACTAAACTACGCCCGCACCGGCACAGTTACCGTTTGCAGTTGGGCTTTAGCCCCACCGGCACACTTACCTTTCTGGCCCCTCAATCGAGCCTTCTCTATAATAACACAACTTCCAGGCAAGTCAAGCAAATTTTCCAAAAAATCTGACTTGGACAGCCGGCGCGGTGCCGGTCTTCCCTCACCCTGTCTCCAGATTACCACAAACAGCACCACCACCCAGGCAAGCCGGTGCTGTTGTGGGGGCGGGTTTACAGACATCCAAGACTTGCAGCAAACATCTGGGGTGAACCCGCCCCTACCGAGGTGAACCCGCCCCGCTGTGTGGGGGCGGGTTTTACCGGTATCCTTGGACACCGGCAGACCTCTGCGGATAAACCGGCCCCGACTCCCCACCCCGGCTGCCATAAGTTTTCTTAATCGTTAATCGCTAACAGTTAATTGTTACTTCTTTAATAGCCAGCTTTGTCCTGACAGACCCCTAACAATTTCCAATTAACAATTGACAATAACAGACTACCTGCCGGTGAGCGGGAGGTGGGACTGGTCGGCGGCTTCTGGCTGAAGGACAAAAGTGAGAACCGTCTCATCGATCCCCTTCAACATCAGAGGGCGGAACTTAGTGATTTCCTCCTCATCGAGATAGTCCGCCACTGCAGCCGAAACCAGAATGCTGCCAGGGTCAGCAGCCTCTTGCAGACGCGCCGCAATATTAACCGAAGGGCCAATTGCCGTGTAATCAGCCCGGGCTTCGCTGCCGAACATGCCCACAACAGCAGTGCCCTGATGAATGCCGCAGCGGAACTGAATCGGGGGCACACCGGCACTCCCCACCAAACCATGCTCTTGCCAGCGCTGGTTGAGCACCGCCAGAGAGCGCTGCATTTGCTGCGCCGCCGCCACCGCACGCCTCACCTGCTCATTGGGAGTCAGCTCCTCCGGAGCCCCAAAAAGGGCCATCACCGCATCTCCCACAAACTTGTCCACCGTACCGCCATTATCAAACACCGCCAGCGTCATCTCCGCCAAATATTCATTGAGCAGCTCAGCCACCCGGCGGGAGCGCAGCGTATTCGCCAGCTGGGTAAAGCCGACAATATCGCTGAACAAAATCGTAATCAAGCGGGGTTCCGGACGCAAGTCCAGCAACAGCTCGCCAACAGCAGCCTTGCGCACCATAGAAGGCGGCAAAAACCGCTTGAGTACCGACTCAGTAAGGTAGGTATTGAGTTCTTGCACCCGCCGCTCCTGAGCCTTAAGCGCCAGCAAATTGCGCACCGTTGCCAGCAGCTCTCGGTCATTAAACGGCTTAGCCAGGTAGGCGTCCGCTCCCTTTTCCACCCCTTCCAAGCGAGTTTCTTCGTTCGCCTTCGCTGTCAGCAAAACCACAGGCGTAGACTTTAAAACCTCGTCCTCCCGAATCATGCGAATCATATCCAAACCCGACACCAGCGGCATCATCAAATCCGTCACGATCAGCTCGGGGCGGTTCTTCTGAGCCATCTGAAATCCCTCCGCACCATTGCGGGCGAGGATAACGCCATAGCCTTTCTGCTTGAGAATCCCAGACACATAAGTGCGCAAATCAGGATTGTCATCCACGAACAAAACAGTCTCGTGAGTCTCAGTCTTTGGCTTAAGTTTTGAGCGTTCAGCTGCAGAAGAAGAAGAATTTTGAGTTAAGATTTTAAACTCCTCGCTGAGAAGCGCTAACTCCTCAGAGTCTTGCTCAACCTCCACATCAGCCAACTCTTCCGCCGCGCGAGAGGGCAGCACTCCAGTGGGCACTTCAATAATTTGTTCGGGAGGCAAGTGAGCGGTGCCGGTGGGCAGCCAAACCGTAAACGCAGCCCCTGACCGGTAAACCGACTCCACGGTAATTTGGCCGCCGTGGATCTCCACCAGTTCTTTCACCAGAGCCAGCCCCAAACCGCTTCCCTCGTGAGACCGGTTAGCGGAGCCCTCAGCTTGGCGGAACCGCTCAAACAGGTGGGGGATTTGGTCAGCGCGGATGCCGATGCCGGTGTCTTTCACTTGCAGCAGGCAGTGATCCCCAGCCCGCTGCAGGGTGACAGTAATGGTGCCGCCCTTGGGGGTAAACTTCATCGCATTGGACAGCAGATTGTACAGCACCTTGTCAAACTTTTCCAAATCCAGGTAGACCGAGGGGCAGTCGCTGAGCTGGGTGTAAACCCCGATGCCTTTTTTCTGGCAGTAGGGGCGAAACGAATCCACCGTTTGGCTGACGAAATCCACCAAGTCGCAGGGGCGAAACGTGGGCTGCATCCGACCGGCATCGATGCGCTGCAAGTCCAGCAGCTGGTTCACCAGTCGCAGCAAGCGCCGGGAATTGCGCAGGGCGATTTCCGCCTGCTCGTAGGGCAAAGCCGCGCGTTCCGCAACGACTGACTCTAGCGGGCCAATCATCAGCGTTAGCGGCGTCCGGAACTCGTGGGAAATATTTTGGAAAAACTCCGTTTTCAGCCGGTCTAGCTCCATGAGCCGTTCCGCCTGCTGCCGAGTTTTTTGATAAAGCCTGGACTGCTGCACCGCGATAGCCGCCTGCGCCGCCACCGCTTGGGCCAGCTCGATATCGGACACCGACCAATTGCGGGGCTTAGCCGCTGTGCGCAGGGAAATGCTGCCAATAATTTGGCCGTCCGACTGTAAGGGCACCACCAGCAGCGCCCGCGCCGGCGATCTGAGGGGCAAGTCCAGCACGTTCAGTTCTGGCTTGGCTTCCAGATCGTTCACCACCACCGGCTTTCGCGACATCAGCAGCTGCAGCAGCACCGGATTGCCGCGAATCGGCACCACCGATCTCGGCAGATAGCGAGAGGCGTCTCTACTTTTGGCGTCCGCCCCTTCCCCAATCGCCTGGACTTCCACCTCCTGCAGCCCAGCGTCATACAGTCCCACACACTGCACATACTCATCTTCCTCCGTCCACAGCGACAGGGCGCAGCCATCTGCGTGCAGGGCTTGTCCCAGCTGTTGGGTGATCGCCGCAAAAATGTCGGTCGGGTTGAGGCTGGAGCGAATCGCCGCCGTGATCGTGTTGATCAGGGCTTCTCGTTTGGCTAGCGCCCGCACTTGCTCGTAAGATCGCGCCTGGGCCAGGGCCAGAGCCGCTTGATCTGCCACCATAATCACCATCTGCACCTCGTCATCTTGCCAGGTGCGAGGCTGGCCGATTTGGTGCAGGGCCAGCACTGCCATCAGATCCAGCCGGCAGAACAGCGGCACCACCAGGCTGGAGCGGATATTGGCCGCCCGGCACGCTGCGGCGCGAGAATAGCCCGACTCGGTGGCAGCGAAGCGCTCATCCGTTTCTATATCGTGGATCACCTCGACATCGCGAGTGTCCCAAACCGTCTGGGCCAACTCGGGACTGACTCCTGCCTGTGCGGGGGCGCTCGCCGCTCCGTTCTGAGACGTTTTCTCCTCAGTCTTGCTTCTGTAGACGAACCATTCGTCTACCATCTCGTCATCCTGAACCGGACGCAGAATGCAGCAGCTGACCTCAAACATCTGGCCAACTGTTTCTACAATCGTCTGGAGAATCTGCCGGTAGTTGGTGCGCGAGCGAATCGTATTGGTCACCACATTCAGCAGCGATTCCTGGCGCAGGGTGCGGCAGAGCTCTCGCGTGCGGGCTTTGAGGACGTTGTGGGTGTCCACGGCTTGCCGCACGACGGATTGCAGGTTTTCGGCGTCCCAGGGTTTGGTGACGTACTTGAACACCTTGCCGGCGTTGATCGCTTCCACCAGGTCTTCCACATCGGTGTAGCCGGTGAGAATAATCCGGATTACGTCTGGGTAGTGAGTGGCGGTCAGGCTGAGAAACTCCGTCCCGCTCATCAGGGGCATGCGCTGGTCGGAGATGATCACGGCAATATCTCCCTCGGTGGCGAGAATATCCAGCGCCGCCGGTCCGCTCTCTGCCCTCAGCACTTTATATTCCTCGTGGAAGGTGCGGTAAAGCAGATCCAGGTTATCCGGTTCGTCATCGACAACCAGAATTTTGGGCTTACTGTTTTCTTGGGAGGTCATGCACCGCTCTCCTACAGCTAGGGCAGTTAGATCCAACATCGTTTTATCCAGCCTAGGAGGTTACGAGCGTATTGGTGGCAGGTAGGGGTACAGTCATTTTAGGTTTTGCTTTAATTTGGAATGCCAGGATTAATCTCTACTGTAAAATCTAATATCTCCGGCGCTCTAGCCCCTTTGGAAATCAGTCATGCTGTCCCCACCGGCTGCCTTCGGTGCCAGTGGCTGTGGGGCAGTGGTTGCGTCAAGCCAAAGGTGCCGGCGGGGGGCGTCCCCAGTCCCCCTGGGGGGGGTGTGCGCCAAAGGGTGCCGCTCTCAACCTTTAACACCGGACGTGGGAAAATCCACAGGTCAAGCGCGGCTGAGAGGGACTTGAAAAAAGCAACCCGAATTGTCATGTCAGTCAAAGGAGCAAAGAAAGGTGTGATGGTCTGACGTGCAGTCTGACACTGCGGCGCAGTCGGGGTGAGCCGAAAAACTGGACACAAGCGGCAGGCGAGCACCGGACGGTGCCCTTCCAGGACACTGAGAGCCCCGCACTTCCATTGGTTGATGCACTCCTTATCTACGATCCTAATACAGCCTTTATGCCTGCAAGCTGGCTGCCTGGAAACTCTCTGATCTGACAGCCGGTGGGCGCTTAGTTCCTACTTATTAAGATTCCCTCTAAAAACTAACACCTAACCCTAACCAGACACACCGATGCGCTCGTTGGGTTTGAGTGAGCGCCCTGTCCCGTCGCACACCGGCTTTCTCAATCAAAGACTCTCTACCACAAGCCGCTCCCTCGCTCGCAGAGCGCGTTTTCCGGTGCTGTTGCGCGCACGGCTTTTCGTAAGCCTTTCGCCAGTCAGCCAAAACCGGCAGCGGCTCCCGATTTGAATCGGTGCCAGTGCCGGTCGCCACCGCGCAGGCTCGCTCCTGTGGCTGCAAACCCGCAAGCCGCGTGCAGCGCTGTTTCCGGCTAATTTTACTCAGCAGCTTAAAGGTTGGCTACAGGTCAGTATAGCAAGAGGCCGGCTGGCGATTGTCTAATGGCTGTAACAAAGCTAGCGCATGCTTTCCGACAGGGAGCATCTAGCCGGCGGCTGCGGCGGCTTTACCCCAGTCCCCAGTCCCTTATTCCTTGTCACACCCCACATCCGCTGCTTTGACTGCCCAATTTCTCTGCCAATCGACCGCCGTCGCGCCCTGCCGGCGCGGAACCCCCACCGGCATCATCAGTGCGGCTTCGGTGACAAACAGGCGGGACTCCCCCACCCCGGCTTGGGCTGCTCGGGTGACGCGGAAACGCCACAAAGTTCCCATAATTTACTATAATCTCTAGCCAAATCGCTCTAAAAGTGGTAAAGTACAAACCTGCTGACCCGTCCACTAAACAGACGCGCGAACGCCCCTCTTCCTTCTTTCTGGAAGAAGATTATGGGGCTAGCTTTTTAAGCTAAAAACCTGTAATTTTGAGTGACAAAACATTCTGATTTACCCGAATACAGTCTCTCGCAAATGCCTTATAAAAAAGGGCGAATTCCCCTCCCATGCTGCGGCAGACGTAAAATTCAAATAATATTGATGGTTTAGAACAGTTAAATTTTCTGTATTTATTCTGTAAAAAAATTAAAATATAGGGAATAAACATCGGATGTTACCAGGGAACCGGCTGACTAAAAACAGCCGTCTCAGAAATACAGTCTTCGCTTTCAGTACCTGACTCGCGATCCCAACTGCCTGGAGAACTGGCTCGATCGCAGCAGTCGATTTGCGAGCCCTAAACAGATTGGCCCTTTGGCATTGCGCGTCTGGGTTGGAAACGGGACTCCAACAGGCAGAGAGGCAATTCGCAAGCGAGCCTTTGCGTATTTCCCACGGCCTACTGGTCGAAATGCTAACCTGTAAGGCACAATGAGGAGGAATCAAGGTGGCGATCGAGGGAAAAGTGCTTCATATCTAAAGCTACTTTTCAGGCTGAGGATTCGTTAGCCGCTCATACCCCGGAGAACCCACTCCCGCGTGCAAACAGAAAACTTGCTTAAACTCCTGAGTGTGTAACCCCAGGTCAGTTTGTGTGAGTTTTGGCGCACTGCTCTCCCCTCTCTCAGTCAAATTTATTAAATTTGACACAAAGCCTTTATGGAACGCCGCTCTCAGCTGCCCGCAGAATTTAGAACGATCTCGCAAGTATCCTGACGAAAGTTGTGAACCCCTGCTTTTCCTCCGCAACCCCAGGCAAGCCTGATTTTTCCGGCTCTCATGCCGGTTCTAACCGCTTGCTCATCCGTGCTGCCCAACCGCAGGATCTGACCTGCCTTGCTGAGATCCTCACCGATAGCTTTCACTCTCGCGAGGGTCTGATGCAGTGGGTTTATCCATTTTTGCGCATGAGCATTTATGAAGACCTGCGGCACCGGCTCCGCTTTGCCACGGCGCATTACGTCTGCTTTGTGGCTATCGATGTCTCCCCCAAAACCCCCACCCATATCCAGCCGGCGATCGTCGGCACGGTAGAAATGGCGCTGCGCTCCATCCATTCCTGGCCTCACTCTGACTCCCAATATCCCTACGTGTCTAATTTGGCTGTCCGAAAGGAGAGTCGCCGCCAGGGAGTGGCTGGGCAATTGCTGCTCGCCTGCGAACGCATGGCCCTCGAGTGGGGCTTCCGAGACATCCACCTGCACGTCCTGGAAAATAACCATCAGGCTCGCCGGCTCTATTTCAAGGTGGGCTACCGGCTGCAGGAGGCTGACAGACCCTGGCATTCTTGGTTGCTGGGACAGCCCAAGCGGATTTTGCTGCGCAAGAACCTCGCCCAAAGCCACTGAACTCTCTGCTGCAGCTGTCCGCGCCACCGGCCACTCCCGTGCCGGCGTCAAACAGTGCCTCCCGATGGCCTAGCGCGGGTGCCGGAGATGGGGAATGATATCAATTCCGGTTGATTACTTTTATTTTAGTGTGCCGGGGAGCGCCGTATTCTGGGGAGCGGGGCAGCAATTAATTACAGGCAATAGACCGGGCTTGATATAAAGAGAGAATTTCAGTCTTGGCTTTGCCGGAACGCTCCCTGCGTGGAAACTCTGAGACGGCTTTAGAAAATCTTTACAAAAGCAGGGGCGTTGGGCGGCTAATGTTTATTAAATCTTGTTATCACAAGCGGCGCAACCAAGTCATCATTGGTATTACAGATGGGACTCCCATCAGCATTCGTCTGCAAAGAGTACACCTAATTGAGTCTCCCTCTGGGCTTTGGGTTTTGGTGCACTCACCAGGAGTGAAGTTGACATGAATGGCAATAACCAGCAGCACGAGAGGAAAGCTTTTGACGCCGTGGATAACTCAAGCACCAGCACCCATCCCCTCAGCTCACAGGGAGCTGAACGCTCGGCAACTGAAACTCCCAACCCTTGCCAGAGCCTGATTTTGTACGCTCGAGAATCGGAAATCCTCGCCCAGATCGGCAGCGGACAGCTGCTGGCGGTTGCTAAAAATCGCCGCTGCGGCTTGATCCTCTACAAGCGCTTCCACGCTGAGTTTGCCGGACCGGGAGCTGCTGTCGGCGGCTTCTTGGATGTGGACTGCCAGCAAATCGTGCCGGTGGGCGATCTCGCTTTGGTCTATCCCGAATCCCACCAAGAGCGGCAGAAGGCTTTCTCGATTCGCCGTCACTGGATTCGCTTAACCGAACAGCTGACGCACAACGCGGCACCGATGCAGCGAGCCCAAACTGTTTTGACCCAGTTTGAGCATTACTTTGACCCAGAAACGGTGAGCCAAATCTCGGATGAGGCTTTTGCTCGTCTCGTCGGCGTTTTGCCGCAAACTGTAGGCACTCTCCGCCGCACCGCTACCCAGCTTTCCGCCCCGGTGATGGCTTAGATTGGGCATGGGGCATTGGGCATCATCGCATTGGGGATGCAAGGATTTGGGATTTGGGATGCGCCCGGGGCTATGCGGGTTAAGAAACCAAGTTTCTTTAAGAAACCCCCCACAGGTGGTTATAAAAATGAATTAAACGTAAATTAAGCAATTTTGCAATCCCTAATCCCCTAATCCCCTAATCCCGGCCCCACAAAACAGTCTCTTTACCGGCTGAACAGTAATTGCAACCGCTGGATTGTCCGCGCGTTCTCATCGGGGGTGCCAACGGTGATTCGCAAACCGCCGCCGGTGTGGCGCACCAGGGTGCCACCGGCTCTCAGTTGCTGGGTGATGTTGGCCAGGGCGTCTGCGCCACCGGCATCTTTCAGCCGCAGGTAGATGAAATTGGCGTCACTGGGCCACACTTGCAGGGCCGGCATCTGGGCTAGGGCGTCTCTCAATTTGTCGCGCTCGGCAATAATTTCGGGCACGGATGCCAGCAGTTGCTGCCGGTGGCGCAGTGCGCTGAGGGCTGCAGCTTGGGTGAAGCTGGGCAAATTGTAGGGGAGGCGGATTTTTTCCAGGGCGGCGATCAGTTCTGGATTCCCAATGGCATAACCGATTCGGTGGGCTGCCAGTCGGAAGCCTTTGGAAAATGTCCGCAAAATAACCCAGTTTGGGTGCCGGTGCAGCTCGCCCGCAACCGTATTTCTACTGAATTCAAAATACGCTTCATCAATGACTGCGAGAATTTGCGGAGGCAAACTCCTCAGCCAGTCGAGTTCAGCGGGCGTGAGGGCGTTGGCGGTGGGGGAGTTGGGGTGGACGACGAATACGGCACGCACCGGCGGGTTTTGGGTTTTTTCGATCGCCAGCTGGGCGGCTGCTAAGTCGATTTCAAAGTTTGTGGGATTGCGCCCCACCGGCACTACCGGCACGCCGAGGGTTTCTGCCAGAATGGCGTACATGGAGAAGGTGGGATTGGCGACGAGGACAGATCCTTCTCCGCGCAAGCAGGTGGCAATAATTAGGGAGCGGATCAGTTCGTCGGAGCCATTGCCGGCGGTGATCCTGTCTGGGGTGATATTATCTGCCGGTTCGGGAGCGGCTGATTCGCAGACATATTCGGCGATGGCTTGCTTGAGGGCGGTATAAGTGCCGTCGGGATAGCGATTTGACTCTATTTCCTGCAGGTAAGTCCAAGCCTGCTTTTGTTTTAACTCGTCGGGCAGGTCATAGGGGCTTTCGTTGGCGTCGAGCCGGTCGGGGGAAATGGGAGCCGGCTCGTCTGGGGTGCCGCCTGGATTGGGGGTGTAGGCGCTGAGCTCGCCTAGGTCGGAGCGGATAAATGGAAGCATGGATTTTATACAAAGTTGAGATAGATAGTATTTTTGACTCTGGCTGAAAAAGCTTTCCTGCAGTCTTTTTCAATTCCAAAATCCAAAATCTAAAATCCAAAATTGGCACTACAATACGCCTTTGGAACTGGGAATGCTGCCGGCGCGGCGGGGGTCGATTTCGGTGGCCATGCGCAGGGCGCGGGCGAAGGCTTTGAAGGTGGCTTCGATGATGTGGTGGGAGTTAATGCCGTCCAGCTGGCGGATGTGCAGGGTGATTTGGCTGTGGTTGACGAGGGCGGCGAAGAATTCGCGCACGAGTTGGGTGTCGTAGGTTCCGACGCGCTGGGTGGGGATTTGCAGCCCGTAGCTGAGGTGGGGGCGTCCGGAAAAGTCCAGGGCGACTTGAATCAGGGCTTCATCGAGGGGGGCGATGAAGTGGCCAAAGCGGACGATGCCTTTGCGGTCGCTGAGGGCTTTGGCTAGGGCTTGTCCTAGGGTGATGCCGACGTCTTCGTTGGTGTGGTGGTCGTCTATTTCGATGTCGCCGGTGGCGCGAACGTCCAGGTCGATGAGTCCGTGGGAGGCGATCTGGTGCAGCATGTGGTCGAGGAAGGGGATGCCGGTTTGGGCGGTGCAGGTGCCGGTGCCATCCAGGTTGAGGGTGACTTGCACGTCGGTTTCGCCGGTGGTGCGGCGGAGGGTGGCGGTGCGTGCCGGTGGCTGTTCTGGGGTGGGGAGGGTTTGGGGGTTGCGGTCGCGTGTTTGCATGGCACCTGCTGGCTAGGGGAGGGCATCACATCCATTATCTACCCTGGGGGTGCTGTCGTCTAGAGGAATTTTGACCTGGGAATTGGGAATTGGGAATTCTAATTCAGAATGCGGCGTTGAGAGGAATTGGGTTGAAAATGAAATAGCCGCCACTATTGGTGAATATTATTGAAATAATTGCTAAGCAATACTGCGAAAGATTAAAGATTATTAATCTGGGCTTTTTGCTGCAGTTTTAACGCTCAAAGTTCCGTATTATTTCGGATTGCATTGGCTGGATACGGAGTGTATATTGTTAGATGATGGCCCAGACAAATACTCCCAGCCATAGCGGGTAAATTAGGAGAGCAATACGCCCCTATGCGCCCAATTATCTCGGCATTCTTCACAGTTACATTCAATGGGTGTTTTCGATGAAATCCTTTGCTGCAAACCTCAGTCTGTTGCTTGCTGTTCTTCCCTACCTTGGGGCGCTTGCCTCCGCAACACCGGCACTCGCCCAACCCATCACCCCCGCACCCGACGGCATCGGCACAACTGTCACGCCGCAGGGCAATACCTTTAACATACAAGGCGGTTCTCTGTCAAGAGATGGCGCGAATCTCTTTCACAGTTTCCAGAAATTTGGCCTGAGTGAGGGGCAGATTGCCAACTTTCTCTCCAATCCCGATATCCGCAATATTCTGGGGCGAGTAGTTGGGGGTGACGCTTCTTATATTAATGGGTTAATTCAAGTCAGTGGGGGAAATTCTAACCTTTTCTTAATGAATCCAGCGGGCATCCTATTTGGCCCAAATGCTTCTTTAAACGTGCCGGCATCCTTCACCGCGACAACTGCCACCGGCATCGGGTTTGGTTCGGGGTGGTTTAATGCGGTTGGTAGCAATGATTACAATATTTTAGTGGGGACTCCGAGTGCGTTTAATTTCGCGGTACTGCAGCCGGGGGCGATTGTCAATGAGGGGAATTTAAGTTTAACATCAGGTAACAATCTTGCCTTGTTGGGCGGGACAGTGATAAACACCGGCACCTTATCAAGTCCTGGGGGGAATATTACCATTGCGGCAGTGCCGGGTGAGAGTGCGGTGCGGATTTCTCAAGAGGGGCATTTGTTGAGTTTGGACATTGAGCCTGCGGGGTTAGGAGGGACAGGCGGGACGCCTGTCCTACAAGATAATAATGAAAAGCTGACACCTTTGTCCTTACCGCAATTGCTGACTGGCAGACCAGATTTTGGGCACGCCTCGGCGCTGAGTGTTAATGAAAAAGGGGAAGTGTCTTTGACGGGTTCTGGGGTGAGGATACCGACGGAGGGGGGGATAGCTGCCGGCAATATTGACACGAGTTCTGAATCAGGGGATGGCGGGGCGATTACCTTGAATGCCACATCAGATATTGTAACAGATTCTCTGCGGACGGTAGCCGGCGGCACCGGCAGTGGGGGGGAGATTAGCGTGAGTAGCAGTGCCGGTGGGATTAATACAAGTGCTGGGGTTGTAGATTCCAGTTCGGTTGATGGGAATGGGGGGAATGTAACCCTGACGGCGGAACGCGATATTGTAACAGGTGAGATAAAATCGGCCTCGTCGGGTGAGATTACCTCTACTACTGATGAATGGGGCAACGAGGAGTTTTCATCTACAGGTGGCACCGGCACAGGGGGGAAGATCACCTTAGAAAGCCGCAGCGGTGCCATTGATACCAGCGCGGGCAGTTTGTCTTCTTATTCATTTGAGAGTGATGGAGGTTCTGTCACCCTGAGTGCTTCTGGGGATATTAAGACAGGTAACATCATCTCTTCTTCAGGTTACTGGGATATGGATACATATAACAGTTTTGGCCCCGGCCCAGGCAATGGGGGTAATATCACTCTCAATAGCAGTGTCGGTGGGATTAATACTGCCTCCGCAGGGCTAGACTCTTCTTCATTTCAGGGGAATGGGGGTTCTGTCACCCTGACAGCTTCTGGGGATATTAAGACAAGTGACATCTATTCTTATTCTAGAGGTTACTACGACCGAGATACATCTACCACCGCTGGCACTGGCAGTGGGGGAGATATCTCCATTACGAGCAGTGCCGGTGGGATTGACACTCTCAATACCAGCAGGGAATCCTTCGCAGGCATAAACTCTTCTTCAAATCAGGGCAAGGGGGGCTCTGTCACCCTGACTGCTTTTGGGGATATTAAAACAGGTGATATCAGGTCTTCTAGCAACGGCAGTGGCGGGAATATAACCCTGAATAGCAGTGCCGGTGGGATTGATACTAGCTTAAGCTGGGCCCTATTCTCTTCTTCAAGTCAGGGGGATGGTGGTTCTGTTACTCTGACGGCTTTTGGGGATATTAAGACAAATAACATTTGGTCGGATTCGGGCACCGGCAGTGGGGGGAATATCACCCTAACAAGCCGTGCCGGTGCCATTGACGCCGGGAGCAGGGATACTACCTCCTTCTATGGAAGTCTATCGTCTTATTCAGCGCAGGGTAACGGTGGTTCAGTCACTCTGACCGCTGCTGGGGATATTAAGACAGGTGACATCATATCTTCTTCAGGTTCCTACGACTCAGATACAGAGACGTGGCAGGGCACCGGCACCGGCAGTGGGGGGAATATCGCCCTCAATAGCAGTAGCGGTGGCATTGATACTGCACTGGGCGGGCTAAACACGTCTTCATATCAGGGGAGTGGGGGTTCTGTCACCCTGACTGCTTCTGGAAAGATTAACACAGGTGATATCAGCTCGTATTCTAATGGCACCGGCAGTGGGGGAAATATCACACTTAATAGCAGTGACGGGACAATTAATACGACAAAAGGCAGGTTAGACTCTCATTCTAATCAGGGCAATGGAAGTGCTGTAACTGTCAGCGCTGCCGGCAACATAACCATCGGCAACATCAGTTCATGGGGAGCGTCTCAGGGTGGCAATATTGCCCTCACCAGTATCTATAGTAACGTCGATACCAGCAGCGGCCAACTTGACTTTTATTCTGCGAGTGGCAACAACGGTAAGCTCACCATTAATGCTTATGCCGGCAGCATTGCCACCGGCAATATCAGCGACTCGAAGAATATCACCGTTGCTGCCGGCGGCAGTGACGATCCGTTCAGTGCTGGTGCAGATGCCAGTGTCACTTCGGATGCCAGATCGATAAACAATAAAAGTGGTTCCGTCTCCCTTTTCGCTCACAACGACATTACCATCAATCAGCCCATCCAAACGAGTTATATCTCCACCTTAGAACTGATTGCCGGACGCAATATCAAAATAAACGCTGACATTGACACCTCTGGCGGCAACGGGAATATCAACCTGTTGGCCAACAATAACAGTGCTGACGCAAGCAAACGCTCCCCAGGTATGGGTTCCGTAACAATGGCCCCGGGAACCGCGCTCAATGCAGGCAGTGGCAGCATCTGGATTCAATTAGGTTCCTTAGGGGAAATAGGCCATATAACTCTCGGCAATCTGCGCACCACAGGAACTGCAATGGTCGGCGCAAATGGTGGCAATATACTGCCCGCTTCCTCCGACTCCCTGATTACCGCAGGGAGCGCTATCTTCCAAACTTTTGGCAGCGGGGGAATTGGCACCCAGACAGACCCCATCCGCATCACCGCCAGCAATTTAGAGGCAATGACTGGCAGCGGCGGAGCGTTTTTCTACTCTCCGGAAATGGGGGTGACTGTAGGGGGTGCGACCAACTTACTGAGTGAAATATCAACTTCTGGTGGGGGTGCAATTGAAATAAAAGCCGCCGGGGACATCACCGCTATCGAAACTATCTCTACGGCGGCCAGCGATGGAAACGCCGGCCCGATTGTCCTCACCGCCTCTGGCTCGATTAATACTGTCAATAGCAGCCTAATATCTCGTTCTTCTCAGGGGGATGGGGGTGCTGTCACCCTAACAGCTTCTGGAGATATCAAGACAGGTGAAATCGACTCCTATTCGTTAGGTGCCGGCAGAGGGGGGGATATCACCCTTATCGCCTCTGGAGCCATTAACACTCAATTGGGCAATCTACAATCTGATTCCCCTCAGGGGAATGCTGGTTCTGTAACCCTGAGTGCTTCTGGAAATATTGACACAGGTTTCATCAACTCTTATGGTGCCAGTGGTGGGGGAAATATCACCCTCAATAGTAGCTCAGGTGCGATTAATAGTGGCCCCTTAACCTCTTCTTCATCGGAGGAGAATGGGGGTGCTGTCACCCTGACGGCTTCTGGGGATATTAAGACAAGTAGTATCGAATCAGAAAGCTACGGAACAGGAGGGGATATTAATATCGACAGCAAAGCCGGTGCTATCGATACTACCAGTGGCAGCCTATCCTCTCATTCAGATTCGGGAAATGGGGGTTCTGTCACCCTAACGGCTTCTGGGGATATTAAGACAGGGCAGATTACGTCAATGGCGGGTTTTGCAGTTCAGTCGTGGTCCGAGCGTGAGATGCAATTCACCCCACTTGAAGGGAGCACCGGCACCGGCGGAAACATCACAATAACAAGCAGCAGCGGTGGGGTAGATACCAGGACCGGCTCACTCAACACCATGTCTTCCGGAGGGACTGCCGGCAATGTTACCATCAATGCCTATGGTAATGTCATAACAGGTGGCGACGTAACGGCCAGTGTTTATGGCAATGTGACAACAGGCGGCGACGTAATCACCAGTGGCATCCATTCGGGAGGTCCCCAGCATGGCGGCAGTATTAGCATTACCAGCAAGCAAGGAGAAATCAATACCAGCGCCGGCAATCTAGACTCCTATTCTATAGATGGCACTGCCGGCGATGTTACAATCAATGCTGCCGGACACGTCGAAACCGCAGGCATCCGCTCAGAAGGCTTATTACACGGCGGCGATATTACCATCAACAGCGCCAGTTCAAATAGTATTGGAGTCGGGGGCAACCTAGACACCTATTCTAGCCAAGGCACTGCCGGCGATATCACCCTCACCAGCCCAGGAAGCATCACAACAAGGGAGATTACCTCCTATGGCAGCACCCAGAGTGGGAATGTTACCTTGACCAGTAATAATAGTAACATCACCACAAACAATATCCTCACCCAAGCAAATAACGGGCCCAGCGGCACTATCAAAATTACAGCCCCCGGCTTCAACGGCAATATTTACACGGGTAATCTCAGCTCTGTGGGAACTTCCACCGGCAGTATTATTAACACGGCGGGTCAGAACCTATACACCGGCAACCAAACCACCACTTCCACTAACGGCAATTCCGGCAATATCACTAACACTGCCGGCGGTGACGTGACAGCCGGCGAGCAAACCTCTTCTGCCAACAACGGCAATTCCGGCAACATCACCAACACTGTCGGCAACAATATAACCACCGGCAACCAAACCACAAGCGCCAACAACGGCAATTCCGGCAACATCAATAACACCGCCGGCAACAACATAACCACCGGCAACCAAACCACCAGCGCCACTAACGGCAATTCCGGCAACATCACCAACACTGCCGGCAACAATATAACCACCGGCAACCAAACCACAAGCGCCCAAGGTGGAACTGCCGGCAACATCACCAACACAGCAGTTGGCAGCATTACTACAGGCAATATCACCTCCACCGGCACCAATGGAAGTGGTACTATCACCCTCACTAGCGCCACCGGAGAAATTAACACGGGTGCAGTTCACACAGATACGGGAGAAGTGAATATCAATTCAGGCGTTAACCCACTGCCGGTGCCGGTTGCCACAAACCCAGGCACCGCGCCTTCTAGCGCTAACGCAATGCCGGTGTCTTCCCTAACCGAAACTAAGCCGGTGCTGTCTAATAACCTAATTCATTCCGTGACTTCTGATAGCAGCATCAACCCCAATGTATCCAGCAGCAAAACTTCCACCCCCGATAATAAGGATACCACTAACAGCAGCAGTCCCCAACAACTCTTAGCAAGTCTCAATATCCTGAACAGTAGCCCACTGGCAGTCAGTTCTCCTGAAGCCATAGCGCAACTAGAGCAAAGCCGGGGGCAGGAATTTGCCAATTACTTCGGGCAAAATCTCTCTAACCAATTGACAACAGCAGAAAGCATCCGAGACGCTCTGTCAACCATTGCTTCCCAAATCGGCAACCGCTCTGCTATAATATATGTGAGTGCCCTCCCCGACCAATTGGAACTCGTAATGTTCCCGCCAGAAGGGCACCCCATTCGCAAAACTGTCCCCGCAGCCTCTCGCGAGGAACTCCTCAAAGTTGTCGCAGACTTTCGCGACAGAGTTACAAACCCCGTCTATCGAAATTCCACCAGCTATTTAAAACCGGCAGCTCAACTCTATCAGTGGCTCATTGCCCCAATCGAGCCGGAATTGCAAGCAGCTAAAATCGACACCCTGCTGTTTAGTATGGATGCCGGATTGCGCGGGTTGCCGGTGGCGGCGCTGCACGACGGCAAACAGTTTCTCGTGTCAAAATACAGTCTCGCTTTAATCCCCAGCGTCAGCTTAATGGATACACGCTACCAACCCTTACAGGGGAAACAAGTCCTGGCAATGGGTGCCAGCGAATTTCCCGACCAAAAACCCTTGTTCGCCGTGCCGGTGGAGCTGTCTGAAATTACCCAAAAATTGTGGCAGGGAAAAGCTTTCTTGAATCAGGACTTCACGCGAGACAACCTGATCGAGCAACGCCATAACCATCCCTATCATATCATTCACCTAGCCACACATGGCGAATTCAAACCCGGAGAAATCCAGAATTCTTACATTGCGCTGTGGAACGACAAGTTGCGCCTCGACGAGCTGCGCAACCTTCGCCTGAATAATCCGCCGGTGGAGTTGCTGGTGCTTTCCGCTTGTCGCACTGCAGTCGGTGATGAAAAAGCGGAGTTGGGGTTTGCCGGTTTTGCAGTGGCGGCGGGAGTCAAGACAGCAGTAGCCAGTTTGTGGTATGTTAGCGATGCGGGAACCTTAGGGCTGATGGCGGAGTTTTACCAGCACTTGGCTGATGCTAAAATTAAGGCGGAGGCGTTGCGTCAAGCTCAGCTGGCGATGATCAGGGGAGACGTGCGGATAGAAGAAGGTGAGTTGCGCCAAACAGGGATTCGTGCCGGCGTTTCTCTGCCGGCAGAATTGCTCAAGGAGGGCAACCACAATCTATCCCATCCTTATTATTGGTCTGGTTTTACCATGATTGGCAGCCCGTGGTAAAAATAGTAGGGTGCGAAGCGCGATAGCGTAACGCACCCCACAACATGATTGGCTGCGGGTGAGCGGGGGCATTTTGAATTGAGAAGTCAGAATGAGGAATTGAGAAGTCCTCATCCATCCGGCCAGCCGGCTTATCTTAAATAATTGTGAAGAAATCGGTCAGGGATAGAAAATTCATGTTAGAGTTGGAAGCAAAAGGTTTGATAAAAATCAACCGCCAGGAAGCAAAGTCTATGAAATCCGCCGCCGGAGCATTGAGTTCGTTGCTGGTTATTCTTCCCTTTCTCAGCCCACTTGCATTCGCCAAACCGGCACTGGCGCAACTGATCGCGCCCGCACCCGACGGCACCGGCACAACTGTCACTACTCAGGGAAATACTTTTAACATACAAGGCGGTTCCCTGTCAAGGGATGGCGCGAATCTTTTTCACAGTTTCCAGAAATTTGGCCTGAGTGAGGGGCAGACTGCTAACTTCCTCTCCAATCCGGATATCCGCAATATTCTGGGGCGGGTAGTTGGGGGCGACGCCTCTTATATAAATGGGTTAATCCAAGTAGCCGGTGGGCATTCTAACCTATTCTTAATGAACCCAGCCGGCATCGTATTTGGCCCAAATGCCAGTTTGAACGTGCCGGCATCCTTCACCGCCACGGCAGCCACCGGCATTGGGTTTGGTGCGGGCTGGTTTAATGCGGTTGGTAGCAATGATTACAATATCTTAGTGGGGACTCCCAGCGCGTTTAATTTCGCGCTATCACAGCCGGGGGCGATTGTCAATGAAGGGAATTTAAGCTTAACATCCGGTAACAATCTAACCCTGCTGGGCGGGACAGTAATAAACACCGGCACCCTGACAAGTCCTGGGGGGAATGTTACGATTGCCGGTGTGCCTGGGGAGAGTACAGTGAGACTTTCTCAGGAAGGACATTTGCTGAGTTTGGACATCGAGCCGGCGGCTTTAAGGGAAAGGACAGGCGAGACGCCTGTCCTACGTCAGAATAATGAAAAGCTGACTCCATTGTCGCTGCCTCAATTGCTCACCGGCGGTGATTTCGGTCACGCCTCCGCCCTTAGCGTTAATGAAAAAGGGGAGGTGTCCTTGACGGGTTCTGGGGTGAGGATACCGGCGGATGCGGGAACGGCAATTGTTGCCGGTGGGATAGATGTGTCTGCGTCCAGTGGTGTTGGCGGTGCGGTGAATGTTTTGGGTTCTCGCGTCGGACTTGTCGGTGCCAATATAAACGCTTCGGGCGCAATTGCCGGCGGAACTGTACGGATTGGGGGCGACTATCGGGGCGCGGGAACAGTGCCCAATGCCTCCCACACCTCTGTCAGTTCGGATTCGGCGATTAATGCAGACGCCCTATTGAATGGGAATGGCGGGCGTGTCACAGTTTGGTCAGATAAAACGACACATTTCTTGGGCCACATTAGCGCCAGAGGTGGGAGCAATTCAGGCGATGGCGGATTTGTGGAAGTGTCAGGGAAAGAAAACCTGATTTTCCGAGGGACAGTTGATGTGAGCGCCGCCTTTGGGGCAGCCGGCACCTTATTGCTCGACCCAGAAAATATTACCATTGCGGATAAGGATGGGGGTGCGTCCGACGGGGAAGTTACAGACAGGCAAGTCCTGTTTGGGGAGGGCACCGGCACCTTTACCATCTCTGAGACAGCGCTGGAAAGCTTGGGTGGGAATGCGGATGTCAAATTAGAGGCGAGCAAGAATATCACCGTCTCCGACTTATCGGACGGAGAATTAACCTTTAAACCCGGCACCGGCAAGATTACCTTGACAGCGGATGCGGACAGGGATGGCACCGGCTCATTTTCCATGAATGCCGGGGACACCATCCAGGCGGCGGGGAGAAGTGTTACAATTTCGGCGGCGGCGATAACTGCCGGCAATATTGACACGAGATCCTTAGGAAACGGCGGAGCGATTGCGCTGAGTGCCACATCAGATATTGTAACAGGTTCCTTGGTGTCGCGTTCCACCGGCACCGGCAAAGGGGGGAATATCGCCCTCAATAGCAGGAGGGGTGGGATTAATACTGCCGGTGGCTTCCTAGAATCTAGCTCAGATAAAGGGGATGGGGGTTCTGTCAACCTGACCGCTGCTGGGGATATTCAGACTGGTGGCATCGACTCGGCATCTAATTACACCGGCACTGGGGGGAATATCTCTCTTACGAGCAGTGCCGGTGCCATCGATAGCACCCGTGGCGACATATCCTCTCGCTCAGCTTCTGGAAATTCGGGTTCTGTCACTCTGACGGCTTTTGGGGATATTCAGACAGAGGACATCCGGTCGTATTCTAATGCCACCGGCAGTGGCGGGGATATCTCTCTCAACAGCAGTGCCGGTGGCATTAATACTAGCGGTGGCGATCTGGTCTCTTATTCATATTTGGGGAATGCCGGTTCAGTCACCCTGACGGCTTTTGGGGATATTCAGACAAATACGATCTGGGCGCATTCCTTGGGCGCAGGCAGTGGCGGGAATATCTCCTTGAATAGCAGTGCCGGTGGCATTAATACTTCAGGGGGCAAACTGGGCTCCTATTCACAGGAAGGGAATGGGGGTTCAGTCACCCTAAGCGCTTCTGGGGATATTACAGCAGGTATCATCTCGTCCTATTCTTTGGGCGCAGGAAGTGGGGGGAATATCGCTCTCAATAGCGCTGACGGTGGCATTGATACCACCAGTGCGGTGCTGGAGTCTTATTCAACTCAGGGAAATGGGGGCTCGCTCACCCTCACCGCCAGCGGTACGATCCTCACCGGCGACATCAATTCCTCTGGCTTCTTGCGGGGTGGGAACATTACCATGACCAGCCAGCAGAGTGATATCATCAATGGGGGATTCCTTGACCCCTCTTCTGAGAAGGGGACTGCAGGCAACATCACCCTAAATGCGTTTGCTGGCAGCATCTCCACCGACTCCTTCAGCGGTTCGAGGAATATCACCATTGCCGGTGGGGGTGAGGACGATCCCTTCAATACCGACTCAAAAGCCAGCGTCACTGCCGGTGCCGGCAGCCTTAACACTCTGGCAGGGAATGTCACCCTGAACGCTCACAGCGATATTACCGTAAATGAACCCATCCAAACCGACTCAATCAGAAGTTTGCAGCTAAATGCCGGTCGCAGCATCAATATCAACGCTGACATCGACACCTCAGGTAGCAACGGCAATATCGCCCTGCGAGCCAACAGTAACAGCGCTGACCCCAAATATCGCGCATCTGGCGCAGGTTCAGTGACAATGGCACCGGGAACTTCCCTCAATGCCGGCAGCGGAAATATTGTGATAGAATTGGGAACGATCGGACAAGTTGGCAACATCACCCTGAGCAATCTCAACACCGCAGGCTCTCTCACAGTTAACGCCGCAACCGGCAATATCCTGCGCAGCTCAGATGACTCATTAATTACTGCTTCGAGGGCTGTGTTTCAGACTTTAGCCTCAGGCACCGGCAGCATTGGGTCGCTTGCAGGACCGCTGCGCCTCAGCGCCAGCAACTTAGAGGCGAGCAGCGGGAGTGGCGGGGCGTTTTTCGACTCTCCCAAAGGGGGATTAACTGTGGGTGGCGCTACCAATATCCCGATGGGGATTGTAACATCGGGCGGGGGCGACGTGTCAGTGAGCGCTGCCGGAGATATCACGATTGTCGAGGGGGTGAGCACGGCGAGTACCTCAGCCGGTGATGCGGGAAATATCACCTTTAATAGTACCGCCGGTGCCATTGATACCAGCGCCAGCACTCTCAACTCCAGCGCCGCACAGGGGAGTGGGGGTTCAGTCACCCTGACGGCTTCAGGGGATATTAAGCCAGGGAACATCTCGTCGTTTTCTGATGGCACCGGCAGTGGGGGGAATATCGCCCTCAATAGCAGTGCCGGTGGCATTAATACTGCCAGCAGCTTGCTAAACTCTTATTCAAAAGAGGGAAATGGAGGTTCTGTCACCCTGACGGCTTCTGAGGATATTAAGACAGGTGAAATCAGCACTTCGTCTAATGCCACCGGCAGTGGGGGGGATATCACCTTGAAGAGCAGTGCCGGTGCCATTAATACGACCAGTGCGCCGCTGCAGTCTTCTGCCGCTCAGGGAAATGCGGGTTCTGTCAGTCTCACGGCTTTTGGAGATATCAACACAGGTGCCATCTCGTCGTTCTCTAATGGCACCGGCAGTGGGGGAAATATCGCCCTCACCAGCAGTGACGGTGCCATTGATACGACCAGTGCGGCGCTGCAGTCTTTTTCAGATATAGGGAGTGGGGGTGCTGTCACCCTGACGGCTTCTGGGGATGTTAAGACAGGGAATATATCGTCCTTTTCTAATGGCACCGGCAGTGGGGGGGATATTTCCCTCAATAGCCGTGCCGGTAACATTAATACCACCTTGGGCGAGCTAACCTCTTCTTCATGGCAGGGAAATGGGGGTTCCGTCACCCTGACGGCTTCTGGGGATATTCAAATTGGTGAAATATCCTCGTTTTCTCAGGGCACCGGCAGTGGGGGGAATATCGCCCTCACCAGCAGTGCCGGCAGCATTTCTACTGCCTCGGGCAAGCTATCCTCTTATTCATATCAGGGCAATGCGGGTTCAGTCAGCCTGACAGCTTCTGGGGATATTCAGGCAGGTAATATTGAGTCGTATTCCGAGGACACCGGCAGTGGGGGGGATATCGCCCTCACCAGCACTGCCGGTGGCATTTCTACGGCTAGTGCGGTGCTGGAGTCTTATTCCAGTCAGGGGAATGGGGGTTCCGTCACCCTGACGGCTTTTGGGGATATTCAGACAGGTAATATCTCCTCGTATTCTGGTTACTTCGGCAGCGGGGGGAATATCGCACTCAAGAGCAGTGCCGGTGGCATTAATACTGTCGGTGGCAGTCTGTCCTCTTATTCATTGGAGGGGAATGCGGGTTCAGTCATGCTGACAGCTTCTGGGGATATTCAGACAGGTTTCATCGAGTCGTTTTCCAGGGGTGCTGGCAGTGGGGGGGATATCTCCCTCACTAGCAGTGCCGGTGGCATTAATACTCTCTCGGGCGGGCTATATTCTTACTCACAGCAGGGAAATGCTGGTTCAGTCACGCTGACGGCTTCTGGGGATATGAAGACAAGTGGCATCGCGTCTTATTCTTATGGCACCGGCATTGGGGGGGATATCACCCTGAATAGCAGTGCCGGTGGCATTGAGAGTATCGGCGACCTATCCTCTTCTGCAATTGAGGGGAATGCCGGTTCTGTCACCCTGACGGCTTCTGGGGATATTAAGACAAGTTTTATCTCGTCAGAGTCGGGCACCGGCAGTGGCGGGAATATCGAACTCAAGAGCAGTGCCGGTGGTATTGATACTGCCAGTGGCTGGCTATCTTCTTATTCAAGAGAGGGAAATGCCGGTTCTGTCACCCTGACCGCTTCTGGGGATATTAAGACAGGGCGGATTGAGTCAATGGCGGGTTTTGAAGCTGAGCGAGTTTACGACGGCATTGAGCAGCTAAACTTCACACCCGTTTCAGGCAGCACCGGCACCGGAGGAGACATCGCAATCGCAAGCAGCGCGGGTGGCGTAGATACCAGCACCGGCTCACTCAACACCATGTCTTCCGGGGGCGCTGCCGGCAGTGTTACCATCACTGCGGCAGGACACGTCGAAACCGCAGGCATCCGCTCAGAAGGCTTGTTGCAAGGCGGCAATATTCGCCTCCGCAGCGACAGTCAAAATAGTATTAATGTCGGCGGCAACCTGGACACCTATTCCACCAGCGGCACAGCCGGCGATATCGTTTTAACCAGTCCGGGCAGGATTGCTTTAACCGGCAACATCACCTCTTTTGGCAGCACCGAAAGTGGCGACATTACTGTCACCAGCGACAGCAATACCGTCACGACAAACGCTATCACAACACAAGCTGGAAACGGCCCCAGCGGCAATATTGCCGTCAATGGCAATACCATTGCGGCAGGCAACCTCGACTCGCTCGGCACTACCGGCTCGGGCAACATTCAAGTGAGTGCCGGCGGGAGCGTCACGACTCTGAACATACAGTCTCTCACGGATGAGGGAGACTCTGGCAATATAGAGGTGTCAGCCGGTGGCGACATCACAACTGGCAGCCAAACTACACGCACTGAAAGCGGGAATTCAGGCTATATTCTCAACCGAGCCGGTGGGACGGTAACAGCCGCGAATCAAATCACTAGCGGCAGCGGGAATTCGGGCTATATTAGCAACACAGCCGGTGGGGATGTGACTGCCGGCAGTCAAATCACCAGCACCGACACCGGGAATTCTGGCAACATCATCAACACAGCCGGTGGGGATGTAACAGCCGGCACTCAAATCACCAGCACTGAAAACGGCAATTCTGGCAATATTACCAACACAGCCGGTGGGGATGTGACAGCCGGCACTCAAACTTCCAGCACCGAAAACGGGGATTCTGGCAATATCAGCAACACTGCCGGCAATACCAACCCCACAGACAGCGGAAATATTGCGACAGGCAACCAAACCTCAAGCGCCAGTAACGGCAACTCTGGCAATATCACCAACACGGCAAGTGGCAACATCGCAGCAGAAAACCAAACCAGCACTGCCGGTGGGGGCAATTCTGGCAATATCGCCAACACTGCAGGGGCTAACCTCACGGCAGGCAATCAAACCAGCACTGCCGGTGGGGGAAATTCTGGCAATATCGCCAACACTGCAGGGGCTAACCTAACGACAGGCAATGTCGAGTCGGTATCCGCACAAGGCAGTGCCGGCAACGTCACTGTCGCCGCAGAAAATAGCGCCACGGCAGGCAACATCCGCTCACAAGGCAATACGGCATCAGGAAATGTCAGCGCCACCAGCAGTGCCCTCACTACCGGTAATGTCGAGTCGGTATCCGCACAAGGCAGTGCCGGCAACGTTTCTGTCGCCGGTCAAAATAATGTCACTGCCGGCAACATCCGCTCAGTTGGCAATACGGCGTCGGGAAATGTCAGCGCCACCAGCAGTGCCCTCACTACCGGCAATGTCGAATCGGTATCCGCACAAGGCAGTGCCGGCAACGTTTCTGTCGCCGCTGAAAATAGCGCCACGGCAGGCAACATCCGCTCAGTTGGCAATACGGCGTCGGGAAATGTCAGCGCCACCAGCAGTGCCGGTGCCCTCAGCACAAGCAATGTCGAATCCGTTTCCGCACAGGGGAGTGCCGGCAACGTTTCTGTCGCTGCTGAAAATAGCGCTACGGCAGGCAATATCCGCTCAGAAGGCAATACGGCATCAGGAAATGTCAGCGCCACCAGCAGTACCCTCACTACCGGCAATGTCGAATCCGTCTCCGCACAAGGGAGTGCCGGCAACGTTAATGTCGCCGGTCAAAATAATGTCACTGCCGGCAACATCCGCGCTGAAGGCAATACCGGGGCGGGAAATGTCAGCGCCACCAGCAGTGCCGGTGCCCTCACGGCAGGCACTGTCGAATCCGTCTCCGCACAAGGCAGTGCCGGCAACGTCACTGTTGCCGGTCAAAATAATGTCACTGCCGGCAACATCCGCTCACAAGGCAATACCGGGGCGGGAAATGTCAGCGCCACCAGCAGTGCCGGTGCCCTCACGGCAGGCAATGTCGAATCCGTCTCCGCACAGGGGAGTGCCGGCAACGTTAATGTCGCCGGTCAAAATAATGTCACTGCCGGCAACATCCGCGCTGAAGGCAATACCGGGGCGGGAAATGTCAGCGCCACCAGCAGTGCCGGTGCCCTCACGGCAGGCAATGTCGAATCCGTCTCCGCACAGGGGAGTGCCGGCAACGTTAATGTCGCCGGTCAAAATAATGTCACTGCCGGCAACATCCGCGCTGAAGGCAATACCGGGGCGGGAAATGTCAGCGCCACCAGCAGTGCCGGTGCCCTCACGGCAGGCAATGTCGAGTCAACTTCCCAGCAAGGCAGTGCCGGCAACGTTAATGTCGCCGGTCAAAATAATGTCACTGCCGGCAACATCCGCGCTGAAGGCAATACCGGGGCGGGAAATGTCAGCGCCACCAGCAGTGCCGGTGCCCTCACGGCAGGCAATGTCGAATCCATTTCCGCACAAGGCACTGCCGGCAACGTTAATGTCGCCGGTCAAAATAATGTCACTGCCGGCAACATCCGCGCTGAAGGCAATACCGGGGCGGGAAATGTCAGCGCCACCAGCAGTGCCGGTGCCCTCACTGCCGGCAATGTCGAATCCGTCTCCGCACAGGGGAGTGCCGGCAACGTTAATGTCGCCGGTCAAAATAATGTCACTGCCGGCAACATCCGCTCACAAGGCAATACGGCGTCGGGGGATGTCAGCGCCACCAGCAGTGCCGGTGCCCTCACTGCCGGCAATGTCGAATCCGTCTCCGCACAGGGGAGTGCCGGCAACGTTAATGTCGCCGGTCAAAATAATGTCACTGCCGGCAACATCCGCTCACAAGGCAATACCGGGGCGGGAAATGTCAGCGCCACCAGCAGTGCCGGTGCCCTCACGGCAGGCAATGTCGAGTCAACTTCCCAGCAAGGCAGTGCCGGCAACGTTAATGTCGCCGGTCAAAATAATGTCACTGCCGGCAACATCCGCGCTGAAGGCAATACCGGGGCGGGAAATGTCAGCGCCACCAGCAGTGCCGGTGCCCTCACGGCAGGCAATGTCGAGTCAACTTCCCAGCAGGGCAGTGCCGGCAACGTTTCTGTAGCCGGTCAAAATAATGTTACGGCAGGCAACATCCGCTCACAAGGCAATACGGCGGCGCAGGATATCAGCGCCACCAGCAGTGCCGGTGCCCTCACCGCCGGCAATGTCGAGTCGGTATCCCAACTTGGCAGCGCCGGCAATATCGCCGCCAGCGCCCAAAACAGCGTCACGGCAGCCAACATCCGCTCTATTGGCGAGATTAACAGCGGCAATATTGACGTCACCAGCAGTGAATCGTCTGTCACCACTGCTAATGTTGAAACCATAGCCCGCACTGGGCGTGTAGGCGACATTACAATCTCTGCCCAAACCGGCATTAACACAGGCAACCTGACCGCCACCGGCGCTTTTGGGAGCGGCAATATCAACCTTTACAGCCAGTCGGGACAAATCCTTACGGGCGAAGTCTCCACGAATCTGGGTTCAGTCACTATTAATGGCAGTCCTCTCAGCCCAGATCCCCAACTTTTAGACATTCTCAACCTCACCAACACCTCGCCTTTTGCTGCTAGCGCTTCTGAGACGGTGGCGCTTATCGAGGAAAGCCGCACGCAGGAATATGCCGATTACTTTGGGGACAAAAAGCTGGGGCAGCCGGTGACTGTAACCAGCATCCGTACCGCTCTAAGCGACATAGCCCGCACCATTGGAAATCAATCAGGCATTGTCTATGTCAACTTACTTCCCAACGAATTAGAAGTGGTGCTTTTCACGCCTGAGGGCCAACCGATTCGCAAAACTGTGCCGGTGGCGTCGCGGGAGGAAGTCCTGAAAGTCGTCCGCACCTTTCGCAACGAAGTGACAAACCCCATGAAACGGAAGACGACAAGTTATTTGCGAACGGCGCAGCAGCTCTATCAGTGGATGATTGCGCCCATCGAGCCGGAATTGATTGCGGCTAAAATTGATACGATGCTGTTCAGCATGGATGCGGGATTGCGGGGGGTGCCACTCGCAGCGTTGCACGACGGCAAACAGTTTCTCGTGGAAAAATACAGCCTCGCCCTCATCCCCAGCGTCAGTTTGATGGACACCCGCTACCAGCCGGTACAGGGGAAACAAGTCTTGGCGATGGGAGCGAGCGAATTTGCGGATCAGAAACCTTTGCCGGCGGTGCCGGTGGAGCTGTCTGAGATTACGCAGAAGTTGTGGGAGGGCAAAGCGTTCTTGAATCAGGAGTTCACCCGAAGCAACCTGATAGAGCAGCGCTCTAACGCTCCCTATCCCATGATTCACTTGGCAACGCATGGCGAATTCCAACCCGGGAAAATCAGCAACTCTTATATTGCGCTGTGGGAGGACAAGCTGCGCCTTGACGAGCTGCGCAACCTTCGCCTGAACAGTCCGCCGGTGGAGTTGCTGGTGCTTTCCGCTTGTCGCACCGCAGTGGGGGATGAGCAGGCGGAGTTGGGGTTTGCCGGTTTTGCGGTAGCGGCGGGAGTCAAGTCAGCGGTTGCGAGTTTGTGGTATGTTAGCGATGCCGGAACTTTAGCCCTGATGACCGAGTTTTACAGCCACCTCAGTGAGGCTAAAATTAAGGCGGAGGCGCTGCGTCAAGCGCAACTGGCGATGATTCGGGGGGAAGTGCGGATAGAAGGGGGTCAGTTGCTGCGGAGCGGAACTCGTGCCGGTGTTCCCCTGCCGGCAGAATTGCGCAACGAGGGTTCCCACAATCTCAAGCATCCCTATTATTGGTCTGCCTTTACCATGATTGGCAGTCCGTGGTAATCGGAAGTTGGGCGGGGCAAATTAATAATATTAACCTCTCTCTTTCTCCCCCTCCCCGTTCACGGGGAGGGGGTTGGGGGGTGGGGTTGACCGAAGCGCGAGAGTGCGGCATCCCACAACATCCAGGGGCGGGTTTGGCCAGAAAGATTTGCGTTCTTGCTAATGGGGGAAAATTAATGTAGAGTGAGACAAAATTATAAAAAGCACAAACTGGAGCATCTACTCCCATGAAATTCGCCGCCGGCTCATTGAGTTCGCTGCTGCTTATTCTTCCCTTTGCCGTCCCATCTGTGCCGGCACCGGCACGCGCCCAACCCATCACACCGGCACCCGACGGCACCGGCACGGCAGTCACTCCCCACGGAAATAATTTTAACATACAAGGCGGCTCCCTGTCAAGAGATGGAGCCAATCTTTTTCACAGTTTCCTGAAGTTTGGCCTGAGTGAGGGTCAGACTGCCAATTTTCTCTCCAGCCCGAATATCCGCAATATTCTGGGGCGGGTAGTGGGCGGCGACGCCTCTTATATAAATGGGTTAATCGGAGTTGCCGGTGGGAATTCCAACCTATTCCTGATCAACCCAGCCGGCATCCTATTTGGCCCAAATGCCAGCTTGAACGTGCCGGCAGACTTCACCGCGACAACCGCCACCGGCATCGGGTTTGGGTCGGGCTGGTTTAATGCCGTTGGCAGCAATAATTATAACATCTTAGTGGGGACTCCCAGCGCTTTCAATTTCAGGGTATCGCAGCCTGGGGCGATTGTCAATGAAGGGAATTTAAGCTTAACATCAGGTAACAGTCTGGCGCTGTTGGGCGGGACAGTAATAAATACCGGCACCCTCACAAGTCGGGGGGGAAATATTACGGTAGCCGGTGTGCCCGGGAACAGTGCGGTGCGGATTTCTCAAGAGGGACATTTGCTGAGTTTGGACATCGAGCCAGTGGCTTTGGGGGGGTCGGAGGGAACGCCTGTCCTGCAAATATCTTTACCGCAATTGCTCACCGGCAGACCGGATTTTGGGCACGCAAGTCGCCTGACAGTTAATCAAAAAGGCGAGGTGTCCTTGACGGGTTCAGGAGTGAGGATACCAGACCAGGCGGGGACAGCAATTGTTTCGGGCTACGTGGATGTATCCGCACCCCTCACCCCCTCACCGCCAGCACAAGGGGAAAGCGGGAGTGGTTTTGGCGGTGCGGTGAATGTCCTCGGAAATCGCGCCGGACTTATCAGTGCTAATATTAACGCTTCCGGCATTTATGGCGGCGGAACGGTGCTGATTGGCGGCGACTATCAAGGACGTAGCACAGGCATCTTGCCTGTGCACTTGCCTGTGCACTTGCCTGTGCACTTGCCTGCGCACCCGCCCCTGCGCCCCTTGAATGCCTCACACACCTCTGTCAGCAGGGATTCAGCAATTAATGCCGACGCCCTATTGAATGGGAATGGGGGTCGTGTTATAATCTGGTCAGACAAGACGACTCATTTCTTGGGTCACATCAGCGCCAGAGGTGGCAGCAATTCAGGCAATGGCGGATTTGTGGAAGTGTCGGGGAAGTCAAGCCTGATATTCCGGGGCGCAGTGGATTTGAGCGCGCCGAAGGGGACCGCCGGCACCTTGCTCCTCGACCCAGAAAATATTACCATTGCGGATGGGGATGGGGGCGAATCCGACAGTCAAGTAACAGACAGTCAAGTCCTGTTTGACGACGGCACCGGCACCTTTACCATCTCCGAAGCAACGCTGGAACGTCTGGATGGCAATGCCGCTGTCAAATTAGAGGCGAGGAACAATATCACAGTGGCGGACTTGTCGGACAGCGAATTAACCTTTCAGTCAGGCACCGGCACCATCACCCTGACAGCAGATGCCGACAGGGATGGCACCGGCACCTTCTCCATGAATCCCGCAGACACCATCCGCGCACCAGGGAGAAATGTTACAGTAGAGGCAGCGGCGATAGCTGCCGGCAATATCGACACGAGCTCAGAATTAGACGGCGGGGCGATTGCCCTCAGCGCCACATCAGATATTGTAACAGGTTCCTTGACCTCAGCTTCCACCGGCACCGGCACAGGGGGGCAGATTAGCCTCAACAGCAGTGCCGGTGGGATTAATACGAGTGCCGGCACTCTAAACTCCACTTCCGTTTATGGGAATGGCGGAAACATCGCCCTGACTGCTGAGCGAAATATTGTAACAGGTGACATTTTCTCGGAATCGGTGGGGGAACTCGTTTATTTAGGCGTGGATGAAAATGGCGTCCGGCAATTTGCATATCAGGGAGGGGCAGGCACAAGAGGGACTGTCACTCTAGAAAGCCGCAGCGGTGTTGCAGATCCCAGCGCCGGCAATCAGTCCTCCTCTCCATTGCAGGGGAGTGGGGGTACTGTCACCGTGACGGCGGTTCCCACGGATACCGAAGAAGTGAACCTCCCGCCTAGCATTAACCCCGTGCCGGTGCCGGTGCGGTTGCCGGTGCCTTCCTTAATCCAAGAAATGACAGTAAATTTTACGGTTGCCATAGCGCAATTAGAGGAAATGCGGCAGCGGGAATTTGCCAATTACTTCGGCGACAACATCACTTACCAGCTGACCTCTACAGAAAACATCCGAGACGCTTTGGCAACCATTGCTTCCCAAACCGGCAACCGATCTGCTATAATATATATTGTCGCCTTTCCCGAAAAAGTGGAATTGGTAGGGCTCACCCCAGAAGGGAAGGCGTTTAGCAAAACAGTCCCTGCCAAAAAAGAGGAACTGCTGGCAGGGGTCAGAGACTTTCGCTATGAAATTACAAGCCCCCGCCAACGGAAAACCGCCAGCTATTTGAAACCGGCACAGCAGCTATACAAGTGGCTGATTGCGCCAATCGAGCCGGAATTGCAAGCCGCGAAAATCGACACCCTGCTGTTCAGTATGGATGCGGGGTTGCGCAGTCTGCCGGTGGCGGCGCTGCACGACGGCAAACAGTTTATTGTGGAAAAATACAGTCTAGCGCTGATTCCCAGTGTCAGTTTGATGGACACCCGCTACCAACCGCTACAGGGCAAACAAGTTCTGGCAATGGGCGCTTCGGAATTTCCCCACCAAATAGCCTTGCCGGCAGTGCCGGTGGAACTTTCCGAGATTACCCATAAATTGTGGCAAGGCAAAGCTTTCTTGAATCAGGACTTCACCCGAAATAACCTCATAGGGCAGCGCTCTAAGTATCCCTATACGATGATACACCTGGCAACGCATGCCGAATTTCAACCGGGGACAGTCAGCAATTCTTACATTCAGCTGTGGGACGACAAACTGCGCCTTGACGAACTGCGCAAACTGCGCCTGAACAGTCCGCCGGTGGAGTTGCTGGTGCTCTCCGCCTGCCGCACCGCCCTCGGAGACGAAAAAGCCGAATTGGGGTTTGCCGGTTTGGCAGTAGCGGCGGGAGTCAAGACAGCAGTCGCCACTTTGTGGTACGTTAGCGATGCCGGCACATTAGGGCTGATGACCGAATTTTACCAGCACCTGGCTGACGTCAAAATTAAAGCAGAGGCGCTGCGTCAAGCGCAGCTAGCGATGATTCGGGGAGAAGTGCGGATAGAAAAAGGTGAGTTGTTTGGGAGCAAGACGCGCACCGGCATTCCCCTCCCCCCAGAATTGCTCAACCAGGGGGACAGAAATCTCAAGCATCCCTATTATTGGTCTGGTTTTACCATGATTGGCAGCCCGTGGTAATGTGAACTTTGAACGTTGAACTGTAGCGTTACCGCAAGGGAACGGCACCCTACAACTCTTAGCCCCCTCCCCGTGAACGGGGAGGGGGTTGGGGGTGGGGTTCCTTCGCAGACACCAATGCCACGGAAACCCGCCCCTACAAGCAGCCAATCGCCCTCAGCGCCAGCAAACCGGCACCGTAAGCCGGCTCGTGTCGCGGCCAAATTACCTCAGCCGCCGGGGCGATCTCAGCCAGCGACGCCACAAACCGGTCCCGCAACAGACCCGAAATCCGCCACGCCCCACCGGCAGTCACCACCTCAAACCCCTCACCCTCCTGAAAAATCGCCCCCATCACCGCCCGCACCGCCCCGACTAACTCCTCCGCCGCACTGCTGATAATGCCGGTCGCCACCGCATCACCGGCATCCGCCGCCTCCCCCACCAGCGGCGCTAAAGCAGCAATATCTTTCGCACCCCACCCGCGCCGGTAAACCACCCCCACCAAATCTTCCGCGCTTCTCACACCCAGATGCCCCACAATCATATCCGCCAGAACCGTCGCCCCCAAACGCCCGTCATAAGAGCGCACCGCCGCTCGCAATCCGCGCAAAGCGATATCATAACCGCCCCCTTCGTCCCCCAAAATATACCCCCAGCCACCGGCTCGCTTCGCCTCTCCCCGGCGGTTTTGCCCGTAAGCAATCGAGCCGGTGCCGGCAATCGCCACAATACCCACCGGCTCGCCGGCACCCCCCGCCAGGGCGATCGCGCAGTCATTGCACACGACCACACCCGCCGGCGGCACCGCCCACCTGACCGGCAAGTCCGCCCTCGCCTGCAACTGTTGCGCCAAACCTCCCACCACTTTAATATCCTCAGGACGCCCCACGCCGGCAAGCCCCAAGCAAATCGCCCCCACCTCCAGAAAGCCGGTTTCTTGAGAAACAGCCTGTGCGATGGCATTCCCAATTGAATTGCCGGCTGTCTCTATTCCCACGGTTTGGTAATTCGAGGCTCCCGCCTCGCCTCGCCCCAGAATTTTGCCGGTTTCGTCCATCAGGACGCAAACAGTTTTGCTTCCGCCGCCATCGATCCCTAACACACAGCCCATTTAGTACCTCTATCTGCTGAGAGTTATTAATTTATTTTGAACCGCCCCCGTGAATTTGGAGCGCCAAGAAACAGAGGAAAGATTCATTTCCCTCGTTCCCAGGCTCTGCCTGGGAACGCAACTCAGGAGGCTCTGACTTGAAAATGTTTGTAGTTGGGCTTTAGCCCTACCGGATCTCCCGCTGCCGGCCAAGTTTTCATTGGTGGCGGTGTACGCAGTTCCGAAGCGACTGCCTCCTTTCGACCACATGCAGATTAAAAGCTTAACAGCTTAAATGTCCCTGCAAAAATCAAGGGGACATTAAGCAACCGGCTGTCTTGAAGCTTCCTGGTTGATGGCCAGCGCCGCGCTAAACATATCCGGTCGCCTTTGGCTGCAGCGTGCGCCCGTTTGCCAAAGATAATTTACTATAAAATTTTGCAGAGTGGAGTTTAACGATGCGGATAATTGATTTATCAGCGCTAATTGTACCCAGCCCAGACGATGCGTCACTGACAGAGCGCATCAAAATTACATACAGCAGCCATGAGGAGGGGGCAGCGCTGATCGAGAGCTTGCTGCATGTTCCGCCAGAACTGTTGCGCAACCGGGAGGGATGGGCTATAGAAGAGATTAGCATAAACACGCACAACAGCACCCATGTGGATGCGCCCTGGCACTATAATAGCCAGATTCAGGGACAGCGGGCGCAAACCGTAGACGAGTTGCCTCTTGAGTGGTTCTTCAGCGATGGCGTTGTGCTGGATATGACGCACAAGGGGGATGGCGAAGCGATAACCGTCAGTGACACCATCTCGGAACTCGCCCGCATTGGCTACACGCTCAAACCCCTGGACATCGTGCTGGTTCGCACCGGTCGCGATGCCTTCTACAACCAACCGGGCTATATGTTTAAAGGCTGTGGCGTCACGCCCGAAGCCACCCGCTGGCTGTACGAACAGGGCGTCCGCGTGATGGGAATTGATGCCTGGAGCTGGGATGCGCCCCTGGACCGGCAGGCGCAGGAGGCTCTCCGCCAGCAAAAAGCCGGCATTTTCTGGGCGGCACATCAAGCCGACCTGCCTTACTCACAAATTGAGCGCCTTGTCAATCTGGCAGCGCTACCTCCTTTTGGGTTCAAGGTGGCTTGTTTCCCCCTCAAGATTCAGGGAGGAAGTGCCGGTCCTACCCGTGCTGTCGCCATACTGCCTGATTGAAGAAACGCTGGCTGTTCACTCCTCACTCCACCGGCACTTCCAAAAACTGGCAAATCTCCTGCCAAATTTCATCCAAAACGTTGCCCAAGGCGTGGTCGCTGTCGAGTTCCACTAGCCGCACCCACGGGCGAGTGGCGGCAAAATCCCGGCTGGCTTGAATGGGAATAACTTCATCGTGACGCCCGTGCAGAATTAAGGTGGGTACCAGTGAGATCAGTTGCTGTTCTTGATACTGTCTCATATCGAGAACAAATTCATAATGCAGCGGCAGGGATTCTTTCTCACCATAATGGTACACTGGCAGGTATCCTTCTGCTTGCCAGCGCTCCACCTTTTCCTCCCCCAAAGTGGGGAGCCAGTGGGCGAGAAATTGAAATGCCGGTGCGAGCAAGACTAACCGCTGGACTTGCGGGTGGCGCTGTCCCAGCCAGGCGGCTGTCAGTCCGCCAAAGCTGGAGCCAATGATAGCAACCGGTGCGGGTGCCGGTGGAAATTCCGCCTCGACTTGTTGGAGGTGGCGCGTCAGCGTCAGGTGGGAAAAATCACCCTGATTGAGGTCGGGCACTCTGATATCAATCTGGCGCGTCTGGAAGCAGTCGCGCAGATATTTCGCTTTAGCCGACTGGGGGCTAGAAGCAAATCCGTGCAGGTAGATGTAAGTTGGATAATTGGGCATCATGGCGCTGGGCGTGGGGCATGGGGCATGGGGCATGGGGCATGGGGCATGGGGCATTGGGCATTGGGCATTGGGCATTGATGAGCAAAACAATCAATCCTCAATCCCCAATCCAAAATCCAAAATCCCAAATCCAAAATCCAAAATCCCAAATCCAAAGGGCCACTTTAATTCTGCTGCGGCTTTCCGCTGCCCGGGGCGTTCCGCATACCAGGCCGGCGCTGCTGCATCAGTTCCGACATCTGGCGGCGCTGCTCAGCAGTGAGCACTTCGCGCATTTCCAGCATGCTTTCAAATCGCAACTCTCCCATCTGTTCCCGCAAGCCCTGAACTTGGCGGTGTTTCTCGCGCAGCTGGTTTTTGTCAGCAGTGCCCGCCATCATATTGCGAAACTCTTCTTCAGCTTGACGCAATGTTTGTTGCTGCTGCTGCATCTGGTTTTTGTACCGCTCGCGAATCTGCTGCATTTTCTGCACCTGGTCTTGGGAAAGATTCAGCTGCTCAAACAAGTCGCCTGGGCCGCGACCGGGTGGGCCATCATCCCCCGGTCTTTGGGCAACCGGCTCCTCTGGCACAGGAGCGGACTGTGCCAGGGCACCGGCATTACCTAAAGCTAGCATTAAGACGGCTAAAACAGAAATGCGACGTAAGAGCATTGTACTTACCTTGTCATTCTTACTGGGTTTGTGAGCTGTCTGGGGGAAGCGGCTCGAAAGCAGGGTCAGCCGGCGAGCTGTCGCTAACGGTGCCATCCCAGTTGGTTAGGAGGAATGCCTCCAGGTTGGCTATTTCAGCCGGACTGGGGCGTGCGGGCGTCAGCAGGCGGTGACCGGCTATGGCAATCAGCACGCCGGCAGCAATTGCCGGTGGCACGATCCACAGACGGCGGTGCCGGTACTGCCGGACATGTGCCGGTTCATTGGCCACCGCCGCCAAAATCCGCTCCTCCAAATCCGGTGCCGGTGGGGGAGGCGCAGGGCGGTGCTGGCGCAGGAAAGTTACTAAGGGTTGGTCATCAATGGGCTGCTGAGTCATAACTCCACTCCTTCTTGCTGAAGAAATTGTCGCAGAGCAGCGCGTGCGTGGAACAGGCGCGACTTCACGGTTCCCACCGGCAGCCCCAGGATTTCTGCCACTTCTTTTTGCGGCAAGTCCTCCAGATCCTGCAGCACCATAACGCTGCGATGCTCAAAACTCAGCCGGTCGAGTCCGCGCTGCACGAGGTCTTGGTAGTGCATCTGCATTAAGTCAGGTGCTGCAGCGTGGGGCGTGCCGGTGTCGGTGAGGCTTTGCAGACCCGAGCGCTGCTGCGCTTGCGAGCGCCGGTGGTCAGCTGCCACATTCCAGGCGATCCGGTACAGCCAAGTGGAAAAGCTGGACGCCTGCCGAAATTTGGGCAGTCCTTTCCAGGCTTTCAGGAAGACCTCTTGCACCAGGTCGTCCAAGCTGGATTGCCCACACAACTGGTAGAGGGTTGACCGGACTTTGTGCTGGTAGCGCCGGTACAGCTCGCTAAAGCTTTGCCGGTCGCCCTTCAAGCACTGCTGCACGAGGTACGAGTCAGATTCGCTCACTATTAACACATCAGCTGGCACAACAGACACTGGCGGGGTCTTCCTTACCGGTTGTTCATTTGTGACGCTTTAGACCAGGCCGGCACTGAAAAGGTTCACCCCCTCCCCCCGGCCTTTAAGCAAATTAATCAACCGGAATTAATTTAACTTCAGCTGCCCCAGCCCCAACTGGGCAGTGGAGAGGACAGGGTTCCCTCGTTCCCCTCGTTCCGGGGCGGGCACGGGGACCCGCCCCTACGGCCAAAGGAACGCAGATCGGGAGGCTCTGCCTCTTTTCCACCACAAGCTTCCCAAAAGCCTGACAGCTTATTGCCGGCAGTCACGCAATAATCTCTAAAAGCTTCTTATATACTACCTCCAGATCGCGGAAGTAAGTTTCTTCATCTCCAGCCACCGGCACAAAAAACAGGTTGAGACAAGGCGTGATATAATCTTCTGACGCCAAGGTATCCTCCTGCACAAAAACTCTCACTGAAGTTTCCGCCACCTGAGCGTTCGTCAGCAGTGCCAGACCTTGGAACAGCGCCAGTAAGTCTTGGTACTCTTTTTCATTGCGGGGGACAACCCCCAGATATCTTTGCCGCATCACCGCATCTGCTGTCGAAAAGTGCCCCTGACAGCTGGAGTAAGTGATGCAGTTAAATTTCAATATAAAAGCGACTGCAAGCTCTCTTACCCCAGGCTCTATTGATTTTTTAAACTTGCGGTGGTATTTAGAAAAGATAGGAGAGTCGCTGCAAGCGGACGTTCCATCTCTGTTGATATTCCCCTGGGGGCTTTCCCGAAACGTATCCCAGTCTGTTTCTCCCACAAACCTGTCATCCCAGGAAGAGATGAAATCTTTTAACCCACTCAAATAAGTCATTCATCCGCCCTCAATATCATCATGTGTAGCGCCCCTGGGGAACGCATTATTGGGGAGAAACCAGGTTTCTTTAAAGAACCAGGTTTCTCGCTCTCTGGGAAGGTTTCTCTATCTGAACCCGCCACAGGATTTTCGCCCGAGTGAAATGCTCCCGACCGGCTACAGGCGAGCCGTGCATTCCAGAATCAACCGCTGATTGACCAGGGCGTAGGGCTGAATTTCCAGAGCTTTGCGAAAAGCTTGGATAGCCGCCCTGTAGTCACTGATTGCGGCACAGCACAAACCCAGACCGTGCAGTGCGCCAAAATGAACCGGGTTGAGCTTGATAACCGTTTCGCAGTCTGCGATAGCTTTTTTGTACTGCCCCAGAGTGTAGTAGAGGACAGCGCGTCTGTTCCAGGCTTCCGCGAAATCAGGCTGGTCATTGATCAGTTCTGTGAGCGCAGCTTCAGCTTCGGCCACTTCCCCAGCCTCCAGCAAAATCTGAGAGCGCTGAATCAGTTCCAGCCCATAGACCCCCTTTTGGTGAAACCAAATGCGCCAGAGTTCCTGAGTTGCCCGGTTGCGAACTGCTTCATCAGGCTTTTTCAGGTCTTCAAGTAACTGGTTGACAGGTGATTCATTCATACAAGTGCGCTCCAGATGTGAGGGGTGTGCGGCAGCCTGTGCCCCTAACTATTATGCAAGCAAAAACGAACAAAGAAGAAGGAAGAAGGAAGAAAACTTCTCCCCGCAGGGGCGGGTTCACGCTTGAATCTCTCGCTCGAAGCCGAGGATATTTATAAACCCGCTCCCGCAACAGCGCCAGAAGCTCCAGAGATCCAGAACTCCCCTTAGCGCAGCGTGACAAACTCCTCTGCGACTGTTGGGTGAAGGGCAACCGTGGCGTCAAAGTCCTTCTTGGTGGCTCCCATATTCACCGCAATCGCGATTCCCTGAATAATCTCAGCGGCATCTTTGCCCACCATGTGCGCTCCTAGCACGCGGTCGGTAGTTTTGTCAACGACTAACTTGACCGTAGTTTTCTCATCCGCATCCGTGAGGCTGTAGAACATGGGGCGGAAGCGGGCGCGATAGATTTTCACTCCATCGCCGAGCAGCTCGCGGGCTTTCGCTTCCGTGATGCCGACGGAGGCGGCTTCCGGCTGGGAAAACACCGCTGAGGGCACATTTTTATAACTGATGTGGCGGGGGGTGTGGCCAAACACCGTATCGGCAAAGGCGCGACCTTCGGCAATCGCCACCGGCGTCAGGTTGAGCCGGTTGGTGCAGTCACCCACAGCATAGATATTGGGCTGGCTGGTGCTGCTGTCGGGCTTGACTGCGATAGCCGAACCTGCAACCTCAACACCGGCATTTTCCAAACCCAGCCCCCCTAAATTGGGCTTGCGACCGATGGCGCACAGAACCGCATCCACAGTCAGCGTTCCGGCGTTCTTTCCAGAGAGCGTCAGCTGCAACCCATCTGGCACCTTTTCAATTTTGGCCACAGTCGTCTCGGTCAAAAATTGAATCCCGTGCTTGGCCATTCCTTCCCCGACGCCGGTGCGGATATCTTCGTCAAATCCTTTCAAAATCAAGTCGCGGCGGATGATTTGGCTGACATTCGTGCCCAGTCCGTTCATAATGCCGGCGAATTCCACGCTAATATAGCCGCTGCCAATAATGGCCATGCGTTTCGGCTGTTCTTTGAGCAGGAACATCTCGCGGGAGGTGATAGCGTGTTCAATCCCGGGAATATCCGGCTTGAGGGCTTCCCCGCCCACAGCAATCAAGATTTTGTCAGCGGTGATTTTGCGGTAGCCCACTTCCAGCGTGTGAGCGTCAGCAAAGCGGGCGCTCCCCCGAATCAGCTCCACACCGGCTTTTTCCAGCCACCCGACATGCAGGTGGCTCAGACGCCGGACTTCTTTGTCCACCGTTTCCACCAGCCGCGTCCAGTCAAAGCTGGGTTGGACTTCGCTCCATCCGTAGCCGGTGGCGTTCTGGTACAGCCCAGAGAAAGCCGAGGCGTAGACCATCAGTTTTTTGGGCACGCAGCCGCGAATCACGCAGGTTCCGCCCACCAAATCCCCTTCCGCGATGGCCACCTTGGCTCCGTATGATGCCGCCCGCTTGGCCGCAGCCAGCCCCCCAGAACCCGCACCGATGGCAAACAGGTCGTAATCGTATGTCATGGCTCAATAGCATCCGCTCGTAACAACCCACAATAACAGAGTGACACACTGCACGGGACGCTCGCGGGAGTGGGGCATGGGGCATGGCGCATGGGGCATTGGCTTTCCCCTAACCCCTAACCCCTAACCCCCAAAACCCAGCCCCCAACCCCTAACCCATCAGCCAGATCCGCGCCTGCTTACGCAATTACACGGAAATTTTTATCCGTATTTTCACGTATGCCGCCATACTGAATAATTTATTCATTTACACGGATGTAGTATTCAGGGCTGACCGTTAAGATTTTAATAATGCAGAGAAAACGGCTCACAGGGCGGCCATTAGCGCTGGAGCAGGAAATTTTTATCAGGGTTTTATCCGGTTTTTCCATATCTTATTCGCGGCTGATATGACCTAACGCATCGAAACAGATCGTGACCGTAATTCCCGCACCGCACCTAAAAAATAAGGGGAGTTAAAACTTGGAATGAAACCGCTCAGTCCTTTAACCCTATTAAGCTCAAAATCCAGGGGGCGTTTGGTAATCAAAATTACACAAAAAGCTCTGAGAGGGGGCTATATTATTAACCATTCACCGGCCAGTTGGCAGGAGGGAAAGTTTAAATTTTCATAAAGTTTTATCAGGCATTCTCCCTTACAGTAAAAGGAGCGGAATCTAAAGAAACAATTACAGGAAGTGAGCGATTCAGGATTGCGCGGTTCCTAGCCGGGAGACAATTGCTGAGCGCGAACGCTGTTTAAAGCCAACCTGTTAAAGGGAGCTATTGGCCAAAAGGGTGCGTTGAAATTATCGGGGTGGGTTGCTGTAGAGAGCTAACGCAGATGAGACGCAGAACAAATCAAAAAGTTCCCGAACGGGGACAGTCATCCCTTCCGTCCTCACCCCGAAAACTGACACTCATATCAAACCACTTAAGCCTTCGCTATGACTTCTACTAGCATAAGAGAAACCAATACCACGCCACCAGTAAAGCTTGTGGCCTCACCGGCCAAGGCTTTGCAGAACATTGTGGCCAAAAAAATTTCGGGACGCCTGACGATTGGCGATCCCAACGACAGCTCTATCTTTTGGCGGGTTTATGCCGGCAACGGACAGGTGCATTTTGCCACCAGCGGCATGGGACAGCGGGAGCGGCTTGCGTATTTGCTCCAGTGGTACTATCCAGAGCTGCAACCGCTGCCCGAAAAAGAATTTCAGTCAGATTACGAGGCGGTTTGCCATTACTGGCAGGCGGGGCAACTGTCGCTGCCACAGGTGCGCAAGCTGCTGTTCTGGCTAACACAGGAAGCCTTCACGCAATTACTAGCCTTGCCTCAAGCAGCGCTGCAGTTTGAGAAAACATTGGGGCTCGATCCGTTACTGATGTCAGTGCCGCTCAAGCAGACAATCTTGCCGGCGAGAGCCTTCATCGGAGAGTGGGTGCGGCTGCGCCCTGAAATCAGCTCTCCTTTTCAGCGACCTTTTATTAAGGATATTGACCGGCTGCCCAAACTCCTTTGGCAGCAAGTCCGGGACGTCACATTCATCAAATCGCTGCTCAAACTCCTGACTCAGAATGTTTCCATTTATCAAGCCTCCTACCAGTTAAAAACCGATACCTTAGGCTTAGCTACAGTGTTGCAGCCGGCGGTGCGGGCGGGAGCCCTTGGCATCAACCCCTATCACGAGCCGCCGACCGACCGGCGACCGATTGTGGCCTGCATTGATGACAGCAAAACGGCACAGCGGAACGTCAAGCTGATCCTGGAGGCATCTGGCTACCGAGTCTTGGGGCTAACAGAGCCAGCCATCGCGCTCACGGCGCTAGCCAGATACAAGCCGGCACTGATACTGCTCGATATCAACATGCCAGAAATCAACGGCTACGAACTCTGCCGGATGCTGCGCCAGTCAGAACAGCTGCAGGAAATCCCGATCGTCATGCTAACGGGGCGAGACGGCATAGTTGACAAATTGCGGGCGCGTATGGTAGGGGCGACAGACTACCTGACCAAACCATTTCAGGCGCAGCAACTGGTAGCCGTCATTGAGGACAGCCTGCACCCAGCCGGCAAGGAGGTGCAAAAAACCTGTGCCGGCGCTTGAACAGTGGGCCTGTAACCAGCTCTCTCGATCCCCAAAGCCGCACAAAGCGATGCTAAAAGACTACTTTTACATCCAGTTACGGCAATCCGTGAGGTTAGCGCTGCCTGTAGAGAATGTTGCAGAGGTGATGACCGTACCTCGAAGCGACATCTGTCCCATTCCGGGGGTAGCATCTGCGCTCTTAGGCGTGGTCAATCAGCGCGGACAGCTGCTGTGGGTGGTAGAATTGGCAGATTTACTCAGCGATGTGCTGTGTCTGGCACCGTCCCCCCTGCGGTATCGCTCGCGGGAGCAATTAACGCTGGCGGTACTCACCGGCAACCCAGCTTCTGCCCCAACTTCTGGTGCCGCACCCCGACTCGCCTGTGCGGTGTCCGCCCTCAAGGGAGTTGTGCCCCTCAACCCAGCGGAGTTTAAACCGATACCGGCCAGCTTTTCACCGGCCTTTAGCTCATTTTTATCTGGCATGACTGAAATTGAGCAATTATCAGTGGCCGTGCTGAATGTGTCAGCGGTTTTTGCGGCGCTCCGTATAGTAGAAAAATAAACGGTAGCGCTAAACAAGCAATCATGGCCAACCCTAACAAAATCTCTTCTTATCCTCCCTCTGCGCCTCTGTGCCTCTGCGGTTCATCAGATCACGGCTTCTTAAGCACTATCAAATAAACAGGTAAGTAAAGAAATAAAATTAAATCTGAGATGGCCAGCAAGTGGAGAAACCCGGTTTCTTAAAGAAACCGGGTTTCTAGGCCCCCCGCAGTTCGGCAATAAACAACCAATAAACCATCAAAAATTATAAATTAGCAAGACTTGAAAATTAAGATGACAAGCACCCAAAATGGCCACTGTCCCGCACAGCTCCTGGAAGAGATTGAAATGTTGAAAGATCGAGCAGACCGCGACCCAACCGACTGGGTGGCAAAAATGCGTCTGGCAGAGGCTCTCACCCAGCGGGCCGAAACCAGCGAGGCCAGGAGGCTTTACCAGGAAATCGTAGCAGCTGACCCGGGAGGCGTGTTTGCGGGTCGGTTGAAAGCAGAATCCCGCAGCTCGCCGGCAAGCTGGCTGGGGGGCAACGGGCAGCTCAACCGCTCGCTTCCAGGAAAATCCCCAGCCCCCCGTCCCCAGCCCCCCACCCCCCATGTATTGTGGCAGTGGTTCGCCCGCCTGCCGGTTCGCCGCAAGCTGCTCTGGGTGTTGCTGGGAGCAAAACTGGTTTCGCTGCCCTTGCTGGTGGGGGCGAGCTACTGGGTTTTCCAATCCGGCACTCAGCAGCAGGTGCTGCGCCAAGTAGAGGCTCGGGCTTATGCGCTCGCACGAGATCCCGCCAGCCAAAAGCTTGTGGCGGAGGTGATTTCAGGAGAGAATAGTTCCAAAGTCCAGCCCGAAGCCGGTGCTGCAGCCGCTGGTGCCGGCAGCTACACGGCAGTTTACCGGCGCGACGGGACGGGTGAGTTTATCTTGGCGAGCTCCCGAGAGGAGGTGAGAGGCACCATCCGCTCTGGAATCTCCCTCCCGAATCAGAACTTGCTCAACAAAGCCGCAGCAGCCAACGGGGAAACCGTCACGGACTGGGCCAGCATTGAAGGCCGCCCCTATGCGGTGGCGGCTGTGGCCCTACCTGAGGCTGCCGGTGCCCCAACGCCGGTGCTGGTGGTGGGCAGTGGCTGCAGCGAAATGAACGCTGTTTTGGTGAGAAGTTTAGCCGCGCTGCTGGGGGTGGCGCTTCTGGTGCTGGCTGCAGAGCTGCTGCTGGCCCGACTCCTGGTTAAGGCGATTGCCGAGCCGGTGGAACACTTGCACAAATCCGCCCAGCAGCTCGCCGCAGGCGACAGCGCAGCGGGGCGCGAGACCCTGCGCAGCGCCGCCGCGCTCTGGAAAGGCGGCGATGAGTGCGGGGATCTGGCGGTGGCGCTCAGCGAGCTGTGCGACGAGCTGAGCTACTCAACAGCCGCCCTCGAAGAACAAACCCGCTTGCGCCAAGCGGAAGCGGCGCTCTACCTGAGAGAAAAAGAGCGGCTGCAGCAAGAAGTCAGCCAGCTGTTGCGAGACATCGCCGGTGCCGGACACGGCGAGCTGCCGGTGAGAAGCCTCTCCGGCTCTCCAGGCGAGATCGCGGACTCCTTTAGCGCCACTATTGAGATATTGCGCGAGATTGTCACCCGAGTGCACACCGCTGCATTCGAGCTCGGATCGCAAGCCGGCAGCAGCAGCCAGGAGGCGGAAAAACTCTCCCCCGACTGGCAAGCCGAATCCCTCGCCACAGCCCTGGATTCAGTGGCAGAAATGAATCGCTCCATGCAGTCCGTGGCCAGCGCCACTCTCAAAGCCGCTTCGATCGTTTCTCAAGCCCTGATGGCGGCGAAAGAAGGGGAGAAAACGATCAATCAAACGGTCAGCAGCGTGTCTCAGGTGCGCGAAAGTTTGGCGAGGGCGAAGGGTGTGGTGAAACGCCAAGCCGAGTCCTCGCAGGAAATTGCCAAAATTGTCAGCACGATCGCCGGCATTTCCGAAAGAACCAATCTCCTGGCGTTTAATGTCTCTATTGCCGCTGCCCGCGCAGGCTTAGGGGGCCAAGTAGGGTCGAGCGCCCGTTCGCCCCTGCACTTGGTCGCCGATGAAGTGCAGCGCTTGGCAGAACGAGTCCGGGCGGAAGCGATAGAAATTGAGCAACTTGTGAGCGCCATTCAGCAGGGCACCTTGGAAGCCTTGCAAACGATGGAAGACAGCACCGCACAAGTGGAAACCGGCACTGAGTTGCTGGCCAAAACCAAACTTTCCCTGCGCCGGCTCGCCGGCATGAACCACAAAACTAACCAGCTGCTGCAATCCATTTCTGCCAGCACGGTGTCTCAGGCGCAAGCGTCCGCCCGCGTCCTTTCCATCCAGTTACCACGATTCAACCACAAGAAATCCTGAACCAATTTGGGATTTTGGAGTGTGGATTTTGGATTGAAAAATTGGGAGAAATTATTGCCCGCGACTTCTAAATAATTTGTGAGGCACTCTCTCTTGTCTTCCCTTGGCTAACAGGCGCGTCCTGGCGGTTTATTTGAAAACCTCTTGTCATAACTCAACAAGAACCGCTCTATCACATACCCAGACACAGCCCTAACAAAAAGTTGTATTCGCCCCGAGTGAAAACTGCTATAACAGGAACCAGCTCTCTAGATAATTCAAAATCCAACTTGCTCCCTAGCTCAACATTTCCCAAAGACCCAAATCTAACCGGCACCCAACTCACTCCTGAAGAATTAGAAGCCATCACCCGAGAGTCCCGCGCCTTATTTTTAAACGAAGAGGCTCCGGAGCATTTGGCTGTCTTGGAGCAGGGGGTTTCGCAGTTGCGGGCGGGCGAAGATTTATCCGACCGGCAGGAGGAATATAGCGCCTTAATCCGAGCCGCTCACTCCCTCAAAGGGGGTGCCGGTATGTCGCAGCTGCCGGCTCTCAGCAAGCTGGCTCACATCCTGGAAGATTTGCTCATCTATTTGTTTCAATCCGGTTTGCCGGTGGGGCTAGCGCCCAACACCAGCCAGCCCACCGGCACGGTCGGGTTGAAACAAGAAGCTGAAAACATAGCACAAATTCCTGATTTTGTCAAGACGGCGCTCTCAGTCGATTTGGAAAACTGCCTGCAGCGAGTGGAGGGGCTGCTGAGCCCTCCTGGGGCACCGGCTGGGGAGGAACACCAGGCGGGCGGACTGCAAGAGGCGCTCACCACTTTGGCCCAAGAGTGCGCGCTGCTCGGGCAAGCCCTTTCTCTGCCTTGGCTGGCACAGGAAGCTGTTGCGCTGCGTGAGGCGCTGGGGGGTGCGAACCGGCCCCTGGAGGGGCTGGCGGCGGCGGCGCTGGCGCAATTGCGGCAGAGGCGCGAGCAGTTTCTGGAGGGTGAGCCGTCAGTGCCAGCCCCCCCTGTCCCTGAGGGCTCGCCCCAACTTTCGCCCACCGAAAAGGAAGTGGGGGAAAACGGGGGAGCGCAGGAGACAGCACAGAGCCTGCCGAAGATTCCAGAGCGGTTTTTGAAGTATGTCGTGGCTGACCGGGGAAACCCAGCTTCAGCGGAGGCGCTGAATTTGCGGGTGCCGGTGGCGGTTATGGATCGGATCGGCGATACCGTCGGCGAGCTGTTCATCTACTGCGAGCGGCTGGCCCTGTATCAGGCCCAGTTGGAGCAAGCCAGCCGGAACCTGAAAACACACACCCAGCGGCTCGATCCCATCCTGGAACGAGTGTGGCTGTTCGAGCACCGGCACCCGTCTGAGGTCGCTCCCGCCTTCGCCCAACTCCCTGTGGTGTCACGTTCGGCTGTGCCGCCAGAATGGGAAATCCTTCTGGAGCGGGAGAGCCGGTCTGTTCTGGAGAAAAATAATTCTAAGCAATTAAACGGAAATGGGTTCAGCCACGGGCGAGAGTTTGAAGAAGTGCTGGTGCAAGTGCGCGAAACGCGCTCCGATGTGGGTGCTATCGCTCGCGAACTCAAGGAAACGCTCGACCGGCTCCGCGCCTCTCTCAACAGCTTGCACGAGGACTTAACGGAGTCGCGGCTGGTGCCGTTCGGGCTGCAGGCTGGCAGGTTTAAGGCGTCTTTGCTTTCTCTGAATCAGAAATATAACAAGCAAGTCGAGTTAGTGGTGGAAGGTAGGGACACGCTGGTGGATCAGGCGGTCTTGGAACAGTTGCAAGCGCCTTTGACTCAGCTGTTTCGCAATGCGTTTGACCACGGGATTGAGCTGCCTTCAGAACGGCAGGCGCTGGGCAAACCTAAGGTGGGCCGCATCACGCTGTCCGCTGCTGTCTCAGGGAATCGTGCGGTGATTTCTATTGCTGATGACGGGCGCGGAATTGACCCCCAAAAAGTCTACCAGCGGGCTGTGGAGATGGGGCTGGCAGACAAGCTGGCCTCACAGCTGAAAGTTGAGAATTCAGAATTGAGTCAGGGGGAGATTCTCCAGTTTCTGTTTGCGCCAGGGTTTTCCACGGCGGCAAGGGTGAGTGACCTTTCCGGGCGGGGTGTCGGTCTGGATATTGTGCGGCATCAAATCGGTCGCCTGCGGGGTGAGGTGCGGGTGGAAACTGCGCTGGGGGAGGGGACGAAGTTTGCGATTTCTATTCCTGTAACCCAGAGCGTTCTGCCGCTGTTAGTCTGCCGGTGCGGGCAGCAAACTCTGGCGATTCCTTCGATTAATGTGCTGGAAGTGATTAGTTTGTCGGAATCGTCGCTAACTGCTGCGGGTTCGGTTCTCTGGCGCGAGCAATTGGTGCCGGTGTTTCCGCTAGTGGAATTGCTGCCCTACAAACGTGCGGATATTGTGCCGGCAGCACCGGCTCTGCAGCCGCCGGTGGGGATTGTTGCCGATGTCAGCGGGGAGCCGGTGGTTCTGGCTGCTGACGCGCTGCTCCTGCAGCGGGAATTAGTTCTGAAACCGTTTGACGGTACGGTGCCGGTGCCGGCTTATCTTGCGGGATGTACGGTGCTGGCGACCGGCGAGGTGGTGCCGGTGCTGTCGCCGAATCACCTTGGGGAATTAATTGTTGGGCGCGGCGCGGCTACTCAGAAGTCGGAGGTCAAAAGTGGGAAGTTAGAATTTATTCATCCTGCCGACAATATTTCTGAGCCAGCATTGTTTCCCCCAGACTCAACTCCTTCTATTTTAATTGTGGATGACTCGATTGCGGTGCGCCGGTCGCTGGAGCTGCTTCTGAGTCGGGCGGGGTTTGCGGTGGTGCAGTGCCGCGATGGCAAGGAAGCTTTGCAGGAGCTCCACTATTCGGGGAGGCGGTTTGATTTGGTGATTTCGGATATTGAAATGCCGCGTATGGATGGGTTTGGTTTGCTGGCAGAGATTCGCGCCCATCCGAGCACCAGTCAGCTGCCGGTTGTGATTGTGACGACGCGGGAAAGTGCGGGGCGGCACGCTTGTACTGTGGGGGCGACGGCTTATTTCACGAAGCCTTTCGCACCGGCACAGTTGCTGGATGCGATTGTTCAGCTGCTGGCGGGGAGGGTTGCGTAATACCAATTTTTGATTTTTGATTTTTGATTTTTGATTTTTGATTTTTGATTTTTGATTGCTAGGAACCCGGCGATTGGAAATCGCGGCTATACAGACGAAGCCCGCCTGCGCGGGCTAAAGAGAAGTTTTTTGCTAGAGAAAGTAGGGTGCGTTCCGCGTCATCCATTCTGGCACATATAATGGGGTTGACTCGCAGGCGGAACGCACCGCTACAGGGTGAGGGTGCGTTCCGCCTTATCAATTTCGGCACACACAGAAGGGGTGCACTCAGGCGGAACGCACCCTACAGATGCTAGGCACTATGGTTAGGACGTAGGACAGGCGTCTCGCCTGTCCCTGTCTCATGCCCCATGCCCCATGCCCAATGCCCCATTGACGAGATATTAAACCGGCATCTCTTCCTGGCAAATCAGGTTTATTCGGTGCTGCTGTTCTGGTGTTAGCTCGCTGTAAGCTTGGTTCATCTCTATATCGGTGTAATCTACGATCAGCGCGTGCAGCTCACCGATGGTCTTAGCGGCTAGCATCCGGTCTTGCAGGTTCCCCAAGTTTGTCAGGCTGTGGGAGTGGACTGCAGTCACAGAAACCGAGGGAACAGAATTTTGCATCATGATAGGTACTCCTGAAATTGCCAACGGGAATGGCAGAAAGTCATTTTCCCACGAGGGAACGCGCTCGCGTAAAAAAACGCTACCTGCGAGTGGCGAGCGCTCTGGAATGCCGGTGGGGGGTTCTCAAGTGCCGGCTCCACGGGTGTGAGCCAAAAGCCCCAGACTGTATGATAGACGAAAATGCTGAGGATAATTAGGAGTTGTCAAGAGGAGCTGCTATGAGTGAATTGCCCGTACCCTATTTGCTGGAGCTGGGAGTGACTATGCTGGCTACTGTCGGGTTCTTATTGCTGGGATGGCAAGCTGTGCAGGCATTGAAGAAATAGGGGGCGCGGGGGCTATAACCGGCAATACGCCAAGAGCGACAGGTGGGTTGCGTGGCGTAGAGAACCCGGCACCCCAACCCCCTCCCCCGTGTGCGGCTTCGGTTCACACACAAATCCCCAGTCATGCCAATTTTCCATATTTCGCTGGGGGTAGGGTGCGTTCCCTCTTAGGGAACGCACCCTACGAGTTACTAATGTCCCACCGGCACCCTCCCCTTCGCAGTAGGGCTAATGCCCAACCAACGCTAATGTCGGTTTGCAGTAGGGCTAATGCCCCACCAACGCTAATGCCCCACCGGCACCCACCGGCACGCCGCACAATTCCGGGATGCGCACAATTGCCGGTCGGTAATCTCTGGAGGCCGGCTGCCGGCGACTGCCCCGCCTGAGTGTAAGCAAAGTGATTAAACGTAATTCATAAAACTTAATATGTTGAAAGCATTACTATGTGGGAATTACCACACACAAAATAAAACAAATTCCGGTTGATTGCGATCTAATACTTCTCCCACCGGCACCCCCGGTTTGTAGTAGGGCTTTAGCCCTCTTCATTACCACCGGCACCCCCCGAAGCTGGTAACATTAAACCATAATTATAGCGTGTGAGGGGGCGGGGTGTGCCATGCCGCAGGAATCTATCCAGTGGAATGTCGGTGATGTCATCCTCAATTTGTACCAAGTCACCGGCTCTCTGGGAGAGGGGAGTTTTGGCAAAGTCTGCAAAGTGCGGCACTTGGGGTGGAATATTGACCTGGCGGTGAAAATCCCGAAACCAGAAGCAGTGGCGGCGGCGGGAGGTGTGGAGAATTTTGAGCGGGAGGCGGAAACTTGGGTGAATTTGGGGCTGCACCCTCACACGGTAAGCTGCTATTATGTGCGGCGGATTGATGGCAATCCCCTGGTGTTTGCCGAATATGTGGCGGGGGGGAGTTTGCACGACTGGATTTATGACCGGCGGCTGTATGCCGGTGGGGAGCGTGCCAGTTTGAAACGCATCCTTGATATGGCAATTCAGTTTGCCTGGGGGCTGCATTACGCTCACGAAAAGCAGCTGATCCACCAGGATGTCAAGCCGGGAAATGTGATGCTGACGCCTAATGGTGCGGTGAAGGTAACGGATTTTGGGCTGGCGAGGGGAAAGATTGTGGCACCGGCGGGAGAATTCCCCCCAATTGCTCCTTATGCTGGGGGGGAGAAAGAGGGAAACTCGCCGGTTTTTGCGGCGGGGTTTGAGGCAGTGGGCAGCGTCATGGGGACTTATATGGGTATGACTCCCGCGTATTGCTCGCCGGAACAAGACAGGGGAGAAAAGCTGACGCGGCGCACGGATATGTGGAGTTGGGCGCTGTCGGTGCTGGAGATGTTTGTTGGGGAGAGAACTTGGCAAAAAGGCACTGTCGCCCCCCACCTGCTGGAGGCGTACCTGCAGGTGGAGCGAGAGGATGCCGGTGCGCCCCAAATGCCGAATTCGGTGGCGGCAATTCTGCGGCGCTGCTTTCGGAAAAACCAGCAGGAGTGTCCTCAGTCTGTCTGAGCCCGGATGGCAGATTTGCCCTGTCGGGGAGTGAGGACAAAACCCTGAAACTGTGGGATGTGGCAACGGGGCGTCTTTTGCGCACTTTTGAGGGACATACATACTGGGTGTCCTCAGTATGTCTGAGCCCGGATGGCAGATTTGCCCTGTCGGGGAGTTGGGACAGTACGCTGAAACTGTGGGTTTTGGACTGGGAACTTGAACACCGGCATCCTGCAGATTGGGATGAGGGGGCTAGACCATTACTTGAGGCATTCCTGCAGCGTCGCACGCCTGAGTTTGTGGTGGATCGCCGTGGGGATATTCTGCCAGTGATGCAGTCCATTGTTTCCCCCAGTTGGACTGAGGAGGAGTTTCAAGGATTGCTCCACACCCTGGGATGCGCCGGCTACGGTTGGCTGCGCCCAGAAGGCGTGCGCCGGCAGTTGGAAGCGATGGCGAGAGGGGAGGGGGGAGGACTCTAACTGTTGGCCATATTCGAGGAGATTTTGCAAAGAATCGGGGAAAAGATTGATATTATTCCTCTATACAGGCTTGTGTGGGGACGCCACATGTCGCCTCCCCACATCTCGCGTCATATCAAGTCCGGTGGCATCCTTATTGCAAAACTCTTGTAGAGACGCGATTTATCGCGTCTCTCTACAATGCAGTCGCAACCGTTCATGATATCACTACAGGCGGTGACAGCCATTTTCAAAAATCAAATAGGATGGCTATATGTCGTTAAGTCCACTATATGACCGCACAGTCTGCGATATTTGTGGGACATCAGGAGCGAGGGTTCGCCGAATCACGCGCAGTTATGGCAAGGGAGAAGATTTGCTCCTGATTGAGAATATTCCCGCAGTCAGCTGTCCTCACTGTGGGGAAACTTATCTCACAGCAGAAACTCTCCGCGAAATCGAGCGCATTAAGCGCAACCGCAAGCAGCTGGCTGTTGAGCGTCCTGTAGAAGTTGCTAGTTTTGCGTAGAAAAATGACGCTGAAGGAATTAGAAGGCTGGGCGCAGTCCCAGATTGAGAATACGGCAACGCCAGAAGTTCGTCCCGATATTGGCGTGAGTGTTTTGCAGTTAATTGATCAGGTTGAAAGGCTGCAAAACCGCCTCAGGGAATTGGAGGGGATAAAGGAAGAGCCGGGGGATTTAAATTGGGAGATACTGGAGATTGGAAAGAAGCTGTTGGCGCTCTCCGTGAGGGGTTAGACATCTTTACTTCTCAGCGAGAATGTCTAACCCATCACCGATTCGCCAACAGTCTCTTTCCAATCGCCGGGAACCCCGGCTAATCGCCGAGGAACTAGCTATACGTCTAACCCCTCACGGATTCGCCCACACTATTTTTCCAATCACCGGCATTCTCAGGCAACTTGCCAAAACTCCCCCTTCATATTATAATACCCTTTAAACCCAATTCTATCCATTCCCAACCCCACCACCGGCTGCACCCCTCCCAAAACTGGACACCCACCGGCTCCCCGGAAGGCGTCGGCACGCAACTGCAACCCCAACACACCAATCAAACCAAAAAAGACTGATATGAGCCAAGACAGGGTTAACCCAAAAATTCCTTTCGCCTCTTTGCTAGAAGCTATTCCATCCCTCACTTTTGAGGGAAAACGTCAGTTACACGCATTACTCGATGAGGAACTCTTCCAAGCTGAGGCAGATTTGCTAGACCAAGACCCCACTGTCCAAGCAGAAGTTGAAACCGCTCTCCAAGAGTATAAAGCCGGTGATTATATCCCTCTCGAAGAATATGTCGAGAGACAGTCGGAAGCTCTCAGTGAGTAAAAGGTTACGCTCCCGCCACCGCAACATTTGTGGCCCAATCAAAGATGTTGGGCAACCGGCTCTCCCACCGGCACCCATGAACGCACTAAACTCTGACAAGTCCCCAGAATCCCTCCCAATGCCGGCAAAAGTTACCCTCACCATTATCGAAGGCAGCCTCAAAGGCCAAAAAGTAGAATTCGACTCCCGCACAACCTGCATTCTCGGTCGCCATTACGACTGCAAACCCCAATTGCCCAGCGACGGAGCTCACAGTATCGTCTCCCGCTATCACTGTCTGCTCGACATCAACCCGCCCCAAATCCGCATCCGCGATTTTGGCAGCAAAAATGGCACATTTGTCAATAGCAATAACATCGGACAGCGCCCCAGCGACGCCACCCCAGAAGACGCCCGCCAGATGCAATTCCCAGAGCGCGATTTGCAGGACGGCGACGAAATTCGCTTGGGAAATACCGTCTTTCGTGTTAGTATAGAAGCAGCCGGCGAGCCGGATATTGGCAGCGCTCCAACTGTTGTGGCTATTCCCCCACCGGCAGCATCGCTAAAGCCCTCACCGCGCACCTCGCACCTGCCGGCAATTGAAGGTTACACCACCCTCAAAGAGTTGGGGAGGGGAGGGCGCGGTGCGGTTTATTTGGCTCGCAACAACCAAACCGGCGAGGAAGTGGCGCTCAAATTAATGCTCCCCCAAATAGCTGCGAACCCCCGCGATGTCGCTTGGTTTCTCCGCGAAGTGGAGAATACCAAAGCCTTAAACCACCCGCACGTTGTTCAGCTCAAGGAATCCGGCTACTGGGACGGCATTTTCTACTTCACCCTCGAATACTGTGCCGGCGGGAATGTGATAGACTTAATGCGGGAGCGCGGCGGCAAGTTGCCTGCCGGTGTTGCCGTTCCCATTATCTTGCAAGTCCTCGACGGTTTGGCATACGCTCACACCGCCGATATTCCCTATTTTAAATTGAAAGATGGCAGTTTTGGCTGGGGGAAAGGGTTGGTGCACCGCGATATCAAATCTGACAATATTTTCCTCACCACAGACGGCAATTCTATAATAGCGAAAATAGGGGATTACGGGCTGGCAAAAGCCTTCGATTTAGCCGGCTTCAGCAGTCTAACGATGAGCGGCACAAAAGCCGGCACACCCGGTTTCATGCCGCGACAGCAAGTGCTCAATTTCAAGTATGTCACCCCTGAGGTAGATATCTGGGCGACAGCAGCTACACTATACTATATGATAACGGGTACTTACCCCCGCGATTTTGCAGGAAAAGACCCGTTTCTGGCGGTGCTGGAAGACAAGCCGGTGCCGGTGCGGGTTCGCGATGCTTCCATTCCGCCAAAACTGGCAGAATTACTTGATTTAGCGCTGACTGACAGCCCGGAAATCTACTTTAAAAATGCTGCTGCTTTCAAGCAGGCGCTGTCGAGTGTGCTGTAGTGCCGGCTGTTTGCAATTTTGGATTTTGGATGCAAGGATTTTGGATTTTGTTAGGTTAGGACGTAGGACAGGCGCGAGTGTCCCTACCGGGGAGGTAGGGTGGGTTCCCCAAGAGGGAACCCACCCCACAGGCGACTGACAGCCCTATTAGCACATAAATGCAAATTTGTCAAGGTCGAGGAAAAAATTTTTCTGCGGCCAAGTTGTGGGCCAAAAGTCACCCAGCCGGTCAGGGGTGGCTGAGAGCCGGTAACAAATGCGGATGAAAGGACTTGAACCTTCACTCCTTGTGGGAACCAGAACCTAAATCTGGCGCGTCTGCCAATTCCGCCACATCCGCTTGCATTCGGTTATATCATAGCAGACGTAAGCCAAAATTGCAGCAACTGCGCCGGCTTAAATTTCCCTGAAACTAATTCGGCGTAGCTGCCGTCAGTTTTGGCAGCACCCATAATCCCATTTGCACAGAGCCGCCGAGACTGCTGAGGTCCCGGCGGTTTTTGTTTGGGCCACAAAAAGGCTGCGATATCAAATCCGGTGGATTAAACCTAATTAACGGGGACATGGGAGGTGGGGCGTGGGAAGCTCTTGGATCTGTGGTAGAGCGAGGGGGCAGCGAGCGATAATAGAGCAGCCAGCTGATGGAGCCTAACGCTATATGATTGAAGAACGCATCGAAGCCTACCTCGCGGTGATCGGAAAGCTGCTCACTTGTGAGGGTGGGGAAGAACTGGAGATTTTGAATGCCAACCTGGATCTGGTGGATGCTGGCTTGGTGCAGACGATGGAACTGGTGGCGGCCAAACTCTCACAGGAGGGCAATGAGGACGCTGCGGTGTTTTTGCAAGAATTCGGTGCCCAACTGACTGCTGTTATCGAGCAGGCATCAGCCCCTACAGTGACCCCTGAAGATTATATCAATTTCTTGGGTGAAGTCTTGCAGCTTGTCTCAGAAAATCCTGACCCGCAAGCCGTCTACCCCCTGCTGCGAGAAAACGCAGACAAGCTGGATGGCTTTTTGGCGCAGCTGCTGCAAAGCTGGGCGGCGACGACGCTCCCGGAAGTGGACGCCCAGGAGGGTCAAGGAATCGCCGGCGCGATTGGCAATTTCAGCAACTTGATCCAGCAATTCCCTGAGGGCGACAAGGGGAGCAACTTGGAAATTGCCATCACCGGCTACGAAATCGCATCCGAAGTCTTTACCCGCGACACCTTCCCTGAAGTGTGGGCCGGCACGCAAAATAATTTGGCCGTGGCTTACACCGATCGCCTCTTTGGCGAGCGCGCCGACAATCTCGACCGGGCGATCTCCTGCTACGAAAATGCCTTGCAAGTCTACACCCTGCAAGCTTTCCCAGAGCAGTGGGCTCGGACGCAGCGGAATTTGGCCCTCGCTCAGGAACAGCGCCAAGCCGTCGCCGCAGGCTAGGCTAAAGCATCTAATTTGCTTATTTTTGTGAGAAGTAGGGTGCGTTTCGCCCAAAATTGCGCCCAAGATTTACAGAATTAAAGATGCGCGAAACGCACCCCACACGAAATAACCCGAAATTTTTAATATGCAATTTTAAAGCAAAAAACCGGAGGGCTAGGGGCAAAGACGGCAGGCCGGCATGCGCTGCCGCAGCCCTGGGGTTGAGCTGCCGGCACTCAAGCGAGTTAGGGCTGTGAGGGTTGCCCCTCCGGTGCTGGCTGTGCCGGCTCTGGCGAGGTTTCGGAGGGCTGTGCCGGTGCTGGCTCCGAGGGTGCCGGTGCGGGTGCCGGTGCGGGTGCCGGTTGTGCCGGTGGGGGAGCGGGCTGTTCCGGTTGTGCGGGAGCCGGTGCGGGAGCGGGTGGGGGAGCGGGCTGTTCCGGTGCCGGTGCGGGTGCCGGTGCCGGTTGTGCCGGCGGTGCCGGTTGTGCCGGTTGTGCCGGTTGTGGTGGCTGTGCCGGTTGTGCCGGTTGTGCCGGTTGTGCCGGCGGTGCCGGTTGTGGTGGCTGTGCCGGTACTTTCTGAGTTTGGCTGTCGGGCTTGAACTCAAAAGAGAACTGGTAAGCCACAGTCTTGCCAGTCGCTTTCAGCGGAACACCCTTAACCGCATTCAAAGCCGCTTCGTTGAGGACTGGGTACTCCGTGGGCACTAACAGAGTGGGCCCGTCAAGGATGTCACCGCCGGCACCCACAAGCACCCCAACCACAGCCCTGCCTTCCAGCTGCTTAGAGTTCGCTTCGGGCGGATAGAGAGCGCGCATCGGGATCGGACTTGCCATTTGCAGGTCCGAGTGAGCTTGTTTCAAACTGCCCACCCAGCTCGCATAGGCACCCCCACCGGCCAGCATCGCTTCTCGCCGCTCGGAAGTCCCGCCGCCAGGAGTTGCGGCGGCTTGTTGCTGAATTTGTCGCTCCTTTTCCTCCAAAGACGCTCGTGCGGCTGCCATGACTTGTTCTGGCTGGGCCACAGGAGCGGGACGGGCCGGCACAGATTGCGCCGCGCTTGCGGCGGCTCGCTGGCGCTCAGCTTGTTTCTGTTGCTGCACCTGCTGGTAATAAGCCCACAGTTGCGGGTGGACGTTTGGCGGGGCGGCTGCGGAGGGGGCTGCCGGCTGGGCACCGGCGGCGCTAGCCACAGCTCGATTGCGGTCAGCTTGCTGCCACTGCTGCTCCAGCTGCGCCAGTTGAGCCTGCTGGGGTGGCAAAAGCGAGCTGGCACGCCCCGATTGCCCCGGACTGGCCAGCAAACTGGCGGCTCCCTGCTGCTGCTGGCGGAACTGCTCAAGGCTAGGAACATTAGAGTCCTGTGAAGAAGCCTGGGGTGGAGCCTGTGCCGGGAGATCGGTGCGAGCCGCTATTTGCGGGGCTGGGGCCGGTGGGGCCGGCTGCCAGGAATCCGGCTGGTCAGCCGGCAGTGCGGGATCGGCGATCGACAGACCGGGCTGCACCCCTGCAGGCAAGGGATTTTGTGGCTGAGCGATATAAGAGTTGACCGGCGGTGGCAGGTTGGACAAATTTGAATAGGGGGAGGGTGCCGGCACCTCAGACCAATTGGGCTTCAGCGCTCGGGAGGGCGGCAGAACAGACAAATTTGAATAGGGTGAGGCTGGCGGCAGAGCGGGATAATTTGAATAGGGCGACTGTGCCGGCAGGGGTGGCAAATTGGAATAGAGGGAGAGTGGCGACGGGGGAATATAGGTTGGATACGAGGAGAGTGCCGGCAGCACCGGCAAAGCTGACATGGGAGGCGGCGGTGGGAGAGGGGGATACTCAGAGACTGGCAAATTATTTTGCGCAGCTGGCAACTGAGGGGGCTGCTCGGCTGAGGTCAAAGGGGGTATTGATGGCAGCGCCGGAATCCCACTGGGCTTTGCGGCAGCAGTCCCCAGCGCCAGTTGCGGTTTTGACAAGTTTGGCAAGCGTTTCTGCTCTGCGGGGGATAGCTGCACAAGATCCACTGTTTGCCAGCGCTGCACTGCCTTGGAAGAAGACGCCGGCAAAAGGGGCCAGCCCACCGCGAGCGCTCCGTGGACGCCCACCGAAACCAAAATGGCCACGTTGCTTGGCTGGCGCAACGGTGCGGGCACGAAGTTAAACAGGGAGGGGTTCAGCATAATCGGTACAGTACAGACCACTGTTGTCGTGGGAAGCTTGTCAGCAGGTCATGTGAGCTAGAGAATTCTTCCCAAGCTAGATGCTAGGGAGCATCCCCGTTGTGCAAAGAAGCCCAAATGAATGCGACAATGATTTCAGCAGGTTGCAGGAGCGGATGATTTTTGGCCAGCTGAATCCCGGAAACGGGATTGAAACAGATGCTATCCTCGAAAATACTTGAAGCATTCTAAGCCGAGAATTGCCCTGCTCCCACTTTCCTGCGGTCAAGCGACCGCGCCGCCGGCCTAGAAGTTGCTGTCAAACGGTTGGGATTTGCGGACTTGCACGACGATCAGGGAGAAATAGGGCAGTTGCAAGTGGGGGCGGTCCGGTAAATCGGTATAGATGACCTGCTCTGGGAGAGTGGCTCGTTCCACAACGCAGCTGCTCCCGAGCAATCCGCGCCGGTGCAGCAGTTCCCAAACTCGCTCATAGACCGAACTCACCTTCATCAGCACAACGACATCTGCCCAGTCTAGCGCAGCTTCCAGTTCTTCTACCGCGTAGAGTGCCGGCAGAACAGCAAGGCGCTGGCTGCCAAGGGTTAGAGGCCCTCCCAAAGCTGCAGCTGCAGCCATTGGAGAGCAGATTCCCGGAACCAGCCGCACAGGCACTTGCGGATGCAGCTGTTGCAGTGTCTGCGCCAAATAGGTGAAGGTGCTGTAAAAACTCACATCCCCCTCACAGACAAAAGCGACATCTTGCCCGTTTTGCAGGTACTCCCAGACTTGTTCCGCAGACTCGCGCCAAGCGAGGCTGAGGACTTCAATATCGCGCACGTAGGGAAATTTCAAAGCCAGCTGGATTTGTTCCGGACGCAGCCACTCAGCCACAATCTCCTGCGCCATCCCCGGTTTGCCGCCAACACCGGCTGGGTACGCCACCACCGGCGCACTTTTGAGCAGCCGCAGCCCTTTGAGGGTGAGCAATTCTGGGTCGCCCGGACCCACACCAATACCATATAATATGCCGGTTGCCACAGTGATTACCGCTCTGTCTGAATTCTCAGGAAGGCTGCCACGCCGCTCCCTCGAAAGTTATCAATCCGAGGGGATATATTGTACCACCATTCGCGAGGTATTGCAAGATTTCCCGAACTTCTTCTCCCCGAAGCGACAAATGCTCTAATTCTTCCAGGTCAAACCACCCAGCACGCAATGATTCTTCATCTGGCACACTTTTTGGGGGCGTGTCGTCTTGGGGGCGACCGGCAAAAATGACTCGCACACGAACCGCAGCTTGTTCTCCTACGAACACCGGCGTGTGTTCAATGCGGAGAATTCCTTCAACAATCACTGGAATGCCTGCTTCTTCTAAGGTTTCTCGCCGAACTGCTTCTACCAGAGTTTCTCCTGGCTCGACTCGACCGGCTGGCAGATACCACTGCTGTCCGCGCTTGCTTTCTTGGACTAAGAGAAGCCGATTTTCTAAACGAACGGCAATCAGGGCAAAATACCAAGTTGGAATCGGCGAGCGAGCCATATAATTGTACCGTAAGTTGACTGAAGGGCTGGCCGTAGGGATTAGGGGTTAGGGGTTAGGTAGGGGAGTTCGGTCGCTCTGGAGCGGGGGAAATTGTCAATGCCCCATGCCCCATGCCCCATGCCCCATGCCCCATGCCCCATCCACGCATCCAAAATCCACGCATCCAAAATCCACGCATCCAAAATCCACGCATCCAAAATCCAAAATCTAAAATGCCATTACCGAGTGTTATTTTACCGGGCTTTTTCGCCGGGGAAGGCGAATACCGGGACATGGAACAATCTCTCAACCGGCTGGGTTTCCCTGCGGTGACAGTGCCGTTGCGCCAGCGGGATTGGTGGCCAACTTTGGGGGGCAGATCGGTCGGGCCGGTTTTGCGACTTCTCGACCGCACGGTGCGGGAGGTGTTGCAGCAATACAGCGCTTCCCAGTGTAACCTGATCGGTCACTCTGCCGGCGGCTGGATTTCTCGCATTTACCTGGGAGAAAAGCCCTATACTATTCACGGAGATATTGAGGAAAATGCCGGGTTGTGGTACAAACATCCGTCAGTGGCAGCGCTGATTACTTTGGGCACTCCCCATTATAGCAAATATGAGCGCTGGACTCGCAAGAATCTGGATTTTGTGAATAACAACTATCCGGGGGCTTTTTATGGAAATGTTCGGTATGTGTGTGTTGCCGGTAAGGCGATTTACGGGAAGCGGCGTCGGGGTCAGTGGCTGGCTTACAACAGTTACAAGCTGACCTGCGGGGAAGGCAATACCTGGGGAGATGGCATCACGCCGGTGGGGGCGGCGCATTTGCAGGGAGCGGAAAATCTGGTGCTGGAAGGGGTGACGCACTCTCCGAGAAGAGCCGGTTTGTGGTACGGTTCGCCGGAAGTAATGCCGGCGTGGGTGGGGTATTTGCGGTAAGGCGATCGCAAGGGTTCATCGCGTCTCCGATGCATCGATGTTGGCAGAAACCGGGTTTCTTTGAGAAACCCGGTTTCTAGATTTTCGGTTGTGCTGTGCGGTTACAGCAGGCTAGGGTTGGGGAGCTGTTGACTGAACGGATTCGAGCCGGTGCAGGTTTTTGAACCACTCTGCGAGGCGGGGGTACTGCTGCTGCCAGTCCTCACCGTGTCGCAGATTATAATAGCCCAAGGCGGAGACGGCGGCGATATCTGCAGCAGTCAGAGTTGAACCCAGCAGGTAGGTGGAGGAGGCGAGTTGCTCGTTGAGGTAAGGGAAGAGCCGGTCAATCGCAGCTTGGTACTTTGCGGCATCGCCGGCGTCTGCTTTGTCGCCTTTGCGCTTCTGATACCACAGGTTGACAGCATTATCGGCGAGGGTGTCCGCGAGTTCTTCCAACTGCCGGCAGCGCAGGCGACCGGCGCGATCGCTGGGGTAAAAGCTCGGTTGGGGATAGGTGTCGTCGAGATACTCGATAATTTGAGTGGAATCCCAAATGGTGGTGCCATCTTCATCGACGAGCACGGGGACTTTGCCAATGGGGGAAAGTTTGATAAAATCCGGCGATTTGTTAGCGATGTCGGTTTCTTGGAGTTCGCAGGGCAAGTTTTTCTCCGCGAGCAAGATGCGGACTTTCCGCGCGTAGGGCGAGCGCTGGGCGTAGTACAGGGTTCTCGTCATTTGTTTGGTATTGAATGTGACTGTTTTAGAGTTTACTATATGGTGGTTTAATAGTGAACCGCCAAGACGCCAAGAGCGCCAAGAAGGAAGAATAGGGAGGGCGTGGGGTATAGATTTTTTAGCTGTGGGGTTTGAGTTCCAAGAAGTCACCGGCGCTGCCGGTCAATTTCAGCGATTGCGTCCTCAAAGGGAATTGCCTCATCGCCAGAGGATTTGGCGGCGTCATAGGCGCGAATGGCTTCTAACTCTTCGAGGGCGTCAAGGAGTTGGCGGTAATCTTCTATATCGAGCAATACTCCAACCGGAGTGCCGTTTTCATCAACGACATAGCGCTCTTTGAAGGCAGTCATAGGAATTTATCGGCGTTCGAGTGCGAGTGCTACCCTTAGTCTAGCTCTAATTGGCGAGTGCCGGCGCGTGCCGGGGCCTCGTTTGTAGTTGGGCTAAAGCCCTACTACGAACCTTTAGGCTAAAGCCCTACTACGAACCTTTGGGCTAAAGCCCTACTACGAACCTCCCAACTGCAACAGCGGATTCAGGCACTATCCATCCCCCAGTTGGAAGAATTAGGTGAAGCGCTCTTAGATTTCTCGACTCTAGCAGATTTAGTAGCTTGGCAGGATGAACACCAGCCCTAACTGCTAAGCAGGAAAACATCATATAGCGTTACGCCCCAGAAACCCGGTTTCGTAGGGGCGGGCGGCACACGGAGACCGCCCTCTTCCGGGTTTCTCAGTACCTCACTAATATGAGAAACGCTATATTCTTTCCAAACCAGAAAAAACCCGCTCACTCCGCCGTAACCCCCTCCAAATACCGATCGCGCACAGCAGCCGGTATGGGGATTTCTTCAACAGCCGGCAGCTTCTCCAAAGTGAGCCGGGAATTATTCGCACCGGACAAACGCTTCAGCAACTTCGGTTTCGGATCGTGCAGCAAATAAATAATCCGCTCTCCCGGCTGCCAGGGTTCAGATGCCGGCACCACCTCAAAGTGCCCCTCGCGCTCCCGCAAAAGCGGCACCAACTCCCCCGAACGAATCAGCGCCTGCAAATGAGCCTCCTGAAATTCAAAGCCAGCTTGTTTGAGTACCGTTTCCCCTAACTTTACCTCTCCATCACTGATGTACTCGTTCCAGGTCTTCAGCGGCACATCCGCTATAAACGGCTGAGAAACTTTCGTCTTATTCGCCGGCGAACTCACTTCCGGATCGCGGGGGAAAATCGCCAAAACTCTCGGCGGGTGAAACTCCTCTGCTGCTCGCTGCGCCAGCACTAAATTCACCTCGCCATTGCTCGTCATCGTCAGGAACGTTCCCGCTGACTCCAGTCCAGCTTCCTCCAAAACCGCAGTATCCAGAGCGCTGCTCAAGAAAACAGGCAAATTCTCCCGCTCAGCTAGCTTGCAAGCTTCCGGATTGGTGTCAATAATCACCACCGACTCTCCGCGTTCCTTAAACAGACGAGCAATCAGCCGCGAGAGCGGATTCGACCCGACAATTACCGCGCCGGTTGCCGTCTTGGAGGTAATCCGCAGCAATTCAGCCACTGTCCCAGCGGTCAGCCCCTGCACAAACACCGTCATAATAATTGTTAAGAAAACCAGGGCCTTAATCGAATCTCCCCCGGTTATTCCGCGCTGGGTGAGCAAAATTGCAAACAGAGAAGACACCGAAGCCGAAACAATTCCTCTGGGAGCGATCCAGCAGACAAACAGCTTTTGCCGCCAGTTCAGACCGCTGTTCCAAGTGCAGACCCAGACGTTAATCGGGCGCACGACAAACATCAGCGCCAAGACGGTTAAAATACTGCCCCAACCCAAGGCGACGATACTAGCCAGAGACAGGTCAGCTGCCAGCAAAATAAACAGCACGGAAACGGCTAGAATAGTAAGCTGACCTTTAAACCGGCGCAACAAGCGCTCTTCTGGCAGAGAGGCCGATCGCAGCACCAAACCGGCAACCACTGTAGCCATCAGCCCCGACTCGCTGCGGATTTCTTGCGCCAGACCGAACAGCCCCCACAAGCCGGCTAAAACGACGAGATTTTTCAAATCCTCGGAGAGAAATGTGGCTTTTTTGAGGAAAAAGCCAATAGCCGCACCGCCGGCAGCCCCAATAGCGCCGCCAATCCCCAGACGGAGACTCAACCCCAAAATCAGCTTCAGAGGATCGGCGTCGCCATTCAAAATAATATCGAGCACCAAAACCGCAAGAATCGCCCCGACCGGATCGATTAATACCCCTTCTCCTTCGAGCAAGGTGGCGACTTGTTTTTCCACCTGCACCTGTTTGAGAAGTGGCCCGATTACAGTGGGGCCGGTGACTACCACAAGAGAAGCGTAGAGAAAGGCAATTGGCCAGGGAAATTCGCCCAGCCAGTGGGCCGCCATGCCACCGCCCATCAGGGTGATCAGCGTCCCGACAGTGACTAAATTGCGCAGACTCCCCGAAACTTTTCCCAAGTCTCGCAGTTCTAGATTCAGCCCCCCCTCGAACAGAATCAGCGCCACCGAGAGGGCCACCATCACCTCCAGACCTTCCCCCAAAAGGTGTGGGTGCAGCCAGCCCAAGCCATCATGGCCTAATACAATGCCGAACAGCAGCAAGAAGACAATGCTCGGGACTTTCAGGTAGTCCGCCACAACTTGAGCACCAATGCCTGCAATGACGGTGAGAACCATCAGCAGGGTAATATTAAAAGGTTCGTCCATAAGCGTGATTTTGGCAGGCTGTGCGGGCGCGGTCGTCGTTTCTCAGCAAAAGCTGTCCCGACTGACAGGTGGCGGCAGAATTGGCCATAGCTAGACTGCACCAAGCAATAACTTTAACAAAAATTAACTGTTAGCGGGGACGCTGATGGCAGAAAATAGTAAGTAGCTCGCGTTGAGCGGATGGGGGCGTAAATGGTAAAAACCTCTCCAAAGCTTGACAGGATAAACCGGCTTGCCTGCGGGCTGGCTCGCAGCGCAAGACACCCAGGTCAAACCAGGATAGCACAGCTTATTCAGTTAGGTTGTGCCGCTAATAACCGTTCAGGCGTCTGGCAGAGACAGCGATTGCCTTGCAACGCCCCAGATACAGCTGAGTTGAAAAATTATCGGGATCGCGCCCGCAAAAAGCACGCCTGCATGCGCCTCACTGTTTCAGTAGCAGGTAATACAGCTGCCCCGTCGAGCCGGTGACACCGGCACGCTCGCCGGCTTTCTGTCCAGTTCCCATGAAATAATCGACGCGACCGGCCCCTCTAATGGCGCTGCCGGTGTCTTGGTCGAGCGCGTAGCGGCTGACGAGACGCTGCTCTATCTGCCCTGCTGCATTGTGATAGGGCAGTTTCGCCCGCACCAGGGCTAGGGCACCCGGGGGCATCAAAGATTTATCGGTGGCGATCGAGCGCTCTGCTGTCACCGGCACCTGGATGCTGCCCATTGGCGGGGAACCGTTCGTGTCGCGAAAGAAGATAAAGCGGTTGTTGCGCGGCAGATACTCGCTCAGCTGCGCCGGATACTTGCGGAAATAGTCGATAAGAACCGGCATCGTCAGCCCGTCGAGCTTCAATTCTCCATCGAGGGCCAGCTCTCGCCCGATGCTGGTGTAGGGGTAATTGGTGCCGCCGGCATATCCCACCGTCATCAGGCTGCCGTCACTGAGCTGCAGTTGAGCCGAGCCTTGGATTTGCACCAGAAACGCTTCCAGCCGGTCGCGCAGCCAAACCAATTCTAGCCCCCGCAGGGGGCCGCGAGATGCCTGCAAACCGTCTTTCCCTTCCAGTTCGGCGCGAGTCGGGTGGGGTTTGGGCCATTTCTCGAAATCCGGCGGGCGGCGGTACAGGGGGTAGCGGTACTCAGCCGTGGGGACGGGGCTGGCAGCGTAAACCGGCACATAGTAGCCGGTGAAAAACACTGCTCCCTCGCCGTCGCTGCCGGACGACTGGTAAAAGACAAACTCCCGCTTCACAGCGGCTTGCAGTTCTGCCGGCGAGCCAGAGGAGCTCACCAGAAAGCGAAACCGTTCCAAACTCTTTCTGACGCGCTCTCGTGTAATGTCTTCCGCCGGATACTGCTGGTAAGCTTTGGCAGCAGCCGGCGTCTCCAGATACCGCAGGCTGTTGTCGATGGCAGCCTGCAGCGCCTGCCGGTCTCCCGGCTGACCGGCTCTGTCCCAGAGTTGGTCATCTAAACCCAGGATATCCCCGCTCTCCGGACTGTCCGGACTGACGCGCTGCAGCGGCACGCTAGCGAGAGCGCTCAGCTGCGGAGTGAGCAGGGCAACTCCCAAAGTCAGGAGCGCCAAAGCTAGCTTCTCTATCATTCTTCGTCGTATGTGGGTCGGTCTACGCTAGAATTGTAGACCGGCTCCACCCGAATAGCAAGAACGCAGGAGGGACGCACAACCATGTACTCGCCCTGAATGTTCTTGATGGGTACGCTGATGAAATCGGTGGAAGAAGCTTTCGGTACTAACTCGCTAGCGTACCACTTCTGAAACTCTTGAATGGTCTGGAACTGCACTTCTTCCCGGTGACCGCCCTCCAACATTAGGTGGACGGCATAGTAACTAGGAGCTCTCGCCATACAGAATCGCTATCCTCAACGCATCCCTCTCATTACGAGCGGGGAAATCTAGAAAACCAGACAATTTTCTCATAAAACTGCCCCAAATCCAAAAATGGAGATAGCAGACTCAACTGTCTGTCCCCTCAACCGCCAGATGGGTTCCCCCTACTGCCGGCTATTTTTGCGCACAGCGCCCCTGGTGTTGGCGGCGCAATGCCGGTGGCGCAGGGGCAGATTCCCGCCTCCCCCTGCCGTTATGGCCATATCACGCCGGGATTTTCCCCGCTGTTAATATTTTAAACAGCAAAACCCAAGGCTGTACTAACTGAGCGATTTCCTCTTCCTTCTTCGATCCTATCCAGAGGTGCACTGATTAAACTTCTCTGAGCCAACTCAGGACTATCAGTTGCAGAGCTCCCTTTATCGACTATCTGAGGAAATATCAGGGTTCCGCTTGGGTGCTGCTGTGTTTAGACGAGACAGATGTAGTTGAAACAGCTCTTTTTACCTCTCAACTTCATGTGACTGGGCTGTTTATCTGCCAGGGAAGCTTTTCAGCTTCACTTCTTACTATAGCATCTGTTTCGGGGAGTGCGACGGAGTTGAAAAAAAACTTTACTTTTTGCCGGTTGCAGCTGGCTCCCTGCCCGCTACCAGCGCCTGAAAGGCTTTCCCTATCTCGATTTCAGATATATGAACTAATGTAAAGAAAACGCTCCCCACCGGTGCTGTAGGGTGCGTTCCGCGCGAGAGTTAGCGCCACAGGTGGGAGTTAGGCTCTTGCGGAACGCACCCTACTGTAGTTCCGCGCGAGAGTTAGCGCCACAGGTGGGAGTTAGGCTCTTGCGGAACGCACCCTACTGTAGTTCCGCACGAGAGTTAGCGCCACAGGTGGGAGTTAGGCTCTTGCGGAACGCACCCTACTGTAGTTCCGCACGAGAGTTAGCGCCACAGGTGGGAGTTAAGCGGCGCGGAACGCACCCGAATTTCGGACAAAATCAAATAAATGGTGAGCGAGCTGAAATTTGCTGCAAGGGGCAATCTCTGCTTGACGCCCGCCGGCATCTAGAAAAACGGCTCGGTTGAAGTCGCTGGCAAAGCCGCTGTTTGGCAGGTCGATGGGATTGGCAGCAATCGCGTCCAGTTTTTTCTCTTGCAATTTTTGCCGCGCCGGTGTTATAATGTCGCCCGTTTGTGCGGCAAACCCGATCAGGCGCTGGTGCGGCTGCTTGAGGCTGCCCAGCTGAGCGAGGATATCCGGCACCGGCTGCAAAGGCAGGGACTCGGGCAGGGCTCGCTTCGGCAACTTCTCGGCACTGCACGCCGCCGGCTTGACATCCGCCACCGCTGCAGCCATCACAGTCAAATCGGCATCTGGGAAACACTCCAGCATCGCCCCCTGCATTGCGTCCGCACTTGTTACGGCAATGCAGCGCACCTCTGGCAGACCGGCAATCGCCTTTGTGTCCGCCGGCGCGTGAACTAGCGTCACAGACGCCCCCCGGTGAGCGGCGGCTTGCGCTAGGGCTAGCCCCATTTTCCCCGTGGAGGGATTGCCAATGAAGCGCACGGGGTCTAAATGCTCTCGCGTGCCGCCGGCACTGATTAGCACCCGCAAGCCGGTTAAATCTCGCTCGCCCTTGGTGTGCAGCAGGGATTCCACGTGCGCCAAAATCTGCTCCGGCTCTGCCATGCGACCGGCACCGGTCCTGTCGCAGGCCAAAATCCCCTCTCCCGGGCCAACTTTGTGATAGCGGGCATCTGTCTGTAGCAGCTGCCAGTTCCGCCGCACCGGCAGTTGCTCCCACATGTCCGTATTCATGGCCGGTGCCAGCAGCACTGGACAGGTGGAAGCCAGCACCGTACTGGTGAGCAGGTTGTCCGCCAAGCCACACGCCAATTTTGCCAGCGTGTTAGCAGTCAGCGGCGCGAGCGCAAACACTTCCGCCCACTCCCCCAGCTCAATGTGCAGCGGGCGTTTGTGGGCTGGCTGCCAGAAACTGGCGTCGGTATAAGCCGGATGCCGGCACAGGGTTGCCACGGTCAGCGGGGTGATAAATTCTTGCGCAGAGCCGGTGAGAATGGCGCGGACTTGCGCCCCGGCTTTGGCTAGGGTGGAAATGACTTCACAGACTTTGTAAGCGGCGATGCCGCCGGTGATGCCAATCAGAATTCGCCTGTCTTGCAGCATAGGGATTTTTATTTAACCGCAGATGAAGGCAGATGCACGCAGATAAGTTATCTGCGTTTATCTGCGGTTTTTCACTGTTTGGCGCTTCAGCTGATTACGCTTCGTCGTAGGGTTCGAGATCCAGAAGGTACAGGTAGGGTTCGGCGAGTTCTGGGCGCTGAAACGCGATCGCCCGCAGCAGATGCCACTCATTTAACCCTTCAAAGGCATCAGCGTACTCATCCTGCTCGAGCCGCGCCGCCAGCTGCGCCACATCATCTGGCGTCAGCTTGGCGATATCCAGCTTGTCAGTCGTTGACGTTCCCATCTGCATTGGCCCTCTCTTGGCTAGCACCTGCATCAGTTGGAGTCAGCTTGGACTTGATATGCGACTCCGGACTCTATACTAAGCCTTTTCACCCGCTTTCGACATCGCTCCCACAACAAAACTTCGCATTAGAGATATCTCTGCTGGGATGATTTGATGGCCGGTGTTGAATTCTCGGTACTGCACCGGCACCCCGAGGGCGGTGAGGACGTCCCGCGCCTGGTGGGCGGCGCGCAGGGGCACAACGGTGTCCTGTCTGCCGTGGGCGATCAGTGCCGGCGGCGGTTCCGAACCTGCCGGTTCTGGCTCTGAGTGCAAATACCCGCTCAGGGAGACTAAGCCGGCAAATGGCAGGGTGACGCCGACATCGAGCGTCATCGCCCCGCCTTGGGAAAAGCCGCTGAGAATGGTGCGCTGCAGGGGGATGCCGGTGGTGGTTTCCAGGGATTTTAACCAGTCAGTCAGGATTTCCCTGCTTTCTTCCAGCCCCTGGTAATCTTCTGTTTCAAGGCTGTACCACGCTTTGCCCCCGGGCACGCTGTAGTGGGGGAAGGGGGCGTCGGGACAGATGAACTGGCAATCGGGCAGGTCGAGCAGGGGCGCTAAGGATGCCAAATCTTCGGCGCTGGCACCCCAGCCGTGCAGCAGGACAATATTGCCGGTGGGGGGTTGACCGCTTGCGGCGGGTATGGTAAGGGCTTGTAGAGACAGAGGCTTGCTCCCAAAATTTTCAAATAGGTGGGCTGGCTGGATCGATTTTAGTTGGTTTGGGGGGCTTGAACCTCACCCCCCGGGTTTCTCTCCTGCGATTCCCCTCCCTACTCCCCCCCTTAAAAAGGGGGGGAGAAATACTAGCCCCCCTCTTTAAGGGGGGTTGGGGGGATCTAAGACTGGCCGTTTTGCGCAGATCCAAACGATGTTAAATCCAGCTGCTGACAAACCGCTCAAAGTATAGTGACTGCTGGGGAAGGGTTTGAAGCCTTTTTGTGCCGGCAATTCATGGGGAGGCTGCTGAAAAACCCTCGCCTTAAGGCCAGTTTTTATTTTTAAAGCACAGTAGCTGCCGTTTGTCAATAAAAATTTGCCGGCTTTTTTTGCGGTCAAGTAACATTTTAAGGATAAAGAGGCTGTGGAAGCTTTGGCGGCTTTGGGGGGTGCCGGTGAGGTGTTATACCCCTCACGATTGCTGCTGACGCTGTTACTTAAGCTGCGACAAGCTTTAAGCAGGTAGCTTTTTTTAGAAAACTAGGATAATCCCTGCCATTTAGCTTTACAACAAATGTCAGTGTAATGGCCAAATATATTAAGTTTTAATTTTCAATAGTTAAGATAACCTTAAATTTAATATCGGGGATTGACAGTTTCACGCAAAAGAGCAATGATAGATACATCTAAGCAAGCCGAGATGTGGGCCAGTTAGGCTTTTCTACCTTCGCTGCAATCGGAGGGGCAGAAGAGATATACGAAAGGGCAAATAAATAAGCGGGACTGCTACAGACAGAAGGAAATCAGGAGGTAAAGAGAAGGAGGAGTGCGGTTTGAAGCTGACAGCCGGTAAAAACAGGACGAGCCATCCCGCAGCAGATCGAAACCGGGACGGCGATGCGGGACAACAGAGATAAGTCAGGAAAGCGAACGACGCTCGCAAACTATGCTCGACGATCTGGATCTAACGCTAGAAGAATTGCTCAAGCTCGAACTGCCGGCAACTTTGGCCGGCCAGGTGAGCATCAGCTTTGCCACTCCCGACAGTGACTTGGCGACCAAGGTGCAACTGCCAGCGATTGACCTTTTCCTCTATGATGTGAGGGAGAACGTGGAATTGCGCGATAGTGAGTGGTTAGTGGAGCGCCAAAATAACGGCACGGCGACGAAAAAGCGCCCGCCGGTGAGGGTGGACTGCTCTTACGCGATCACAGTCTGGCCGGCAGACAGAGCTGATGCGCAAACAGAACATCGGCTGCTGGGGGAGGTGATGAAAGTGCTGCTGCGCTATCGCAAAATTCCGGCAAAATTCTTGCAGGGAAATCTCAAAGGACAGTCCCCGCCGATGCGGACAAGCGCCCTGCTTAGCTCGCAGCTGCAAAGTTTAGGAGAATTCTGGCAGGCTATGGGAGGAAAGCCCAAGGTAACACTGAATTACACCGTCACCGTATCGGTGGAAGTTGAAGAAGCTGCGGAAACTCTGCCGGTCGTGTTCGAGAAGCGGATTTAGCCTGAGAAATTACCCACAGGAGGTGGAGCGAGTGCCAGCATGGATTGAGTTGAAACCGGTGGGCCGTCAGGTGGCGATTTACGGACAAGTCAGCGATGCCGAAACAGGCTTGACGATTCAGGGTGCCTTGGTGGAGATAGTGCAAATGCCAGAAGCTTTTATAAAGTGGCTGGCGTTGCGTTCCAAACAGTACGGGACGGACTGGGATAGAATGAGTGAGCGCCCTGACAGGACTAGAACAGCGGCTGACGGGCACTTTCATTTCTTGGATTTGCCGAACGGGAAATATATTTTAAAGGCGTCTAAAGCGAGTGAGGGCACGCGCTACGGCACAGCTCAAGTGACAGCGACTGTAACCCGGGACGCTCAAGGCAAGATCGCCAGAACTGCTGCTGGCATCGCTTTGCCACCGACAGCGATCAAGGGGCAGATTCTGGCAGCTGCGGATAAATCTCCTGTAGTTATGGCTAAAATACTGATCGATGGCAGTCCGGAGCCGGTCTTTACTGACAGCAAGGGAAACTATCTGGTGAGCGGTATAGAAACCTCAAAACCGCCGCTGAAGCGTACAGTGAATGTCAGTGTTACGGCCAGGGGCTACCAGCCAGCTTCCCAAAAGGTGGACCTGAGTCAGGGGGAGGGTAAAACTGTAAATTTTTCTCTGGTAACAGTGGACGCTACTCCCAAGAAGGGTGGGGGGAAAAAGTAGCAGTTTTGGGAAGGAACCGTCAAGAGGCCCGCGCGGTTCGGCTTTGCGCAGGGGAGAGCGCCGAGATGGAAAAAAGAAAGGAGGAGTGTGCTAGTGTAAGAGAAGCGGTAATTAGATCGAAGTCGCGGATTTGCGGATAGTTGCCGGTGGGGCGGACGCCTGTCGTGCCCGAAGTGCCGGTGGTTCAGAGCAAAAATAAATTTTTGTTATTTTCAATCTAGGAGTAGAGAGGATGCCAACAACCTATTTATCCCCGGGCGTTTATGTTGAGGAAGTTCCTTCAGGAACGGCTCCACTAGCTGGGGTGGGTACGAGTACAGCAGGATTCATTGGGCTGATTCCCGCAGCAGTCCCAGCCACAACCACAACACCTACTGCTACTGCTCCTGCAGGCGGCACAGCTACCGCTACAGTAAGTTCAGACTTAGCAGCCAGCGGTGAAGTTAAACTCTGTACTAATTTCGCGGAGTTTAAGAAGTTTTTTGGCGACTTTTCTGGAACAGACGCGGCGCAAAATACTTTTGTTCATGCAGTCTACGGCTTTTTCAGGAACGGGGGCACGCGCTGCTATGCTGTAAAGGTGAGCGCTGAGAGCGAACTGGCAGCAGCGCTAGAAAGTTTCGAGGGGATTGATGAAATTGCCATAGTTGCGGCTCCTGGCTTGACAAGCAAAACCGGCCTGACTGCGGTCAAAGACCACTGCGAAAAGCTGGGAGATCGCTTTGCCATCCTGGACAGTCCTGATGCCGTGGATTTGAGCAGCGCTTCTTTAGTAAGTACGCTCAAGCCTTTCGACTCAGATTATGCAGCGCTGTACTTGCCGTGGATTCAGGTTTTCGATCCCGCTAGCAAGAGCGAAATTTATGTACCCCCCAGCGGTCACATTGCAGGGATATACGCTCGCGTAGACACGCAAAGGGGCGTCTACAAAGCGCCTGCCAACGAAACTGTTATGGGTGCAGTTGGACTGAAGTACAATATCAGTAAAGCTAACCAGGACGGTCTGAACCCAGCAGGCATCAACTGCATCCGGAGCCTCAACGGCAATATCCGCGTTTGGGGGGCACGCACCCTGGGCGGCGACGCCAACGGGGAGTTTAAATACATTAACGTCCGCCGGCTGTTCAACTACATCCGCGAGTCGATTGACGAAGGGACGGGGTGGGCTGTCTTTGAGCCAAACTCTCCGGATCTGTGGGCGAAAATTCGCCGGAACCTGACGGCTTTTCTGATGACGGTCTGGCGCACCGGTGCGCTGTTTGGCAGCAGTCCAGAACAAGCCTTTTTTGTCAAGTGCGATGAAGAAACTAACCCCCCGGAAGTGCGGGAGCAGGGTCAGGTTGTTGCTGTAATTGGCGTAGCGGTCGTCAAGCCGGCTGAATTCGTCATCTTCCGGATTAGCCAGTGGGCGGGTCCGGGTGGGAGCTGAGGCTAATTGTTGCTATGGTGGTTTTCAAATGCCCCCGCAGGACAGGCATCTTGCCAGTCCCGTAGGACAGGCATCTTGCCTGTCCCGTTGCAGGATAAAATCAAATTTGTATGGTGTCCCAGCAGAAAATTCCCGGTGTTTACAGAGAGGAAATCTTTCCGGCACCCCCCCCAGAACTGATCGCAGGGGTGCCGGCATTCCTCGGCTTCGCAGAGAAAGGGCCGGTTAATGAAGCCCAGAGACTGACTCTTTGGCCTCAGTTTGCGGAAACTTTTGGCCAGCCACTGCCAGAAGGCTACCTGTACCGTGCTGTAGAAGGTTTCTTCAGTAATGGCGGCAGTCTTTGCTATGCGGTTCGCCTCTCTGAGGAGGAGGATATTTCGCCAGAGGCGGCGCTATCCAAGGCGCTGCAAGAATTGGAGTCTCTGGATGCGGTTGACTTAATTTGTGCGCCAGACATTGTGGGGGGGAACCCAGCCACAGATTTGGTGCGACAGATGCAGGCGGCTATTCTGGAGCATTGCGATCGAATGGGAGATCGCTTTGCTATCCTAGATTCTCCGAGCCTTTTTGCTGCGGCGCAGATACCGGAAATTTTGCAACACCGGCAGCAGCTAGGCAGTGCCAATGCTGCCCTGTACTTCCCCTGGATTAAGATAGAAAGCGGTTCCTACATGCCGCCTTGCGGTCACATTGCCGGTGTTTACGCTCGCAGCGATAGCGACGTTGGCGTGCACCAGGCACCGGCTAACTACCTCCTGGAAGGGGTGGTGGACTTGCAGGTTAACTTGTCTGACACAGATTTTATCGCTCTCAATCCTGAAAGCGAAGTCGCCGGTGTCAATTGCCTGCGTGCGTTCAGAGGTCGCGGTATCCGCATCTGGGGAGCCCGAACTTTGAGTTCCGATCCAATTTGGCGTTACATCAACGTGCGGCGATTATTCTTAACTGCCGGTCGCTGGATTGAACGCAATCTAGCCGGTGTTGCCTTCGAGCCAAATGACTACAGGTTGTGGGTGCGCATTGAGCGGGAATTAACAGCCTACTTCCAGTCTTTGCTGGAGCGAGGGGCGCTTAAAGGCACCATTCCCCAAGAAGCATTCTACATCAAGTGCGACGCCGAAACCAACCCGCCGGAAGTGCGCGATGCCGGGACAGTGGTGACAGAAATTGGACTGGCTCCCACTATTCCCAACGAATTTATCGTCGTTCGCCTCATCCACGGCACCACGGGGGTCAGCATGACCCAAACCAGTTTGTCTCAATAGTTAAGCTGTTAGGCTAATAATGCTGCTTGTGTCTTGAAAGGAGGCAGTCACGATGAACTGCGCACACCGCCACCGATGAAAATTGTCCCGGGGGCGGGGCGATCACAGTGCCATCGGCACTACAAGACTATTTTCAAGTCAGAGCCTCCACAGCGGCGTTCCCAGGCGGAGCCTGGGAACGAGGGGATGCGCAACAGCTTTGTTCTCAATCGTTAGTTCAAGGAGCTAATATGCCCGACATTAAACCCCCGCACAGACCAGATCCCTACGCAACTTATAACTTTTATGTGGAGTGGAACGGTATCATTCACGCCGGCTTCCGGGAGTGTTCGGGGCTGAACTCGACCCAGACTGCTGGCGAATATCGAGAAGGTACTGACCCCCTGACCGTGCGGAAATTACCTGGCCTGATTACCTATAGCAATATCACCCTGAAGCGGGGCACCACAAACAACGACGAACTGTGGCAGTGGCGCTCTAAGATTATGAAGGGGGATGTTGAGCGCCGGGAGGTGTCGATTGTCCTTTTGGATGACACCGGCAAGGAGAAAATCCGCTGGAACCTGACCAACTGCTGGCCCGTTACTTGGTCGGGGCCAAACTTTAATGCCAGCTCTAATGAAGTGGCGGTGGAAACTCTGGAATTAGCCCACGAAGGAATAACCGTAGATAAGTGGTCGTAACTTGAATTTTTCGAGTCAGATTTAACCTATGATGCAGCCGACTGAGTTTCCTTTTGTTCTCCCGCAAGGCTATGTAGATCCGGAGGGTAACACCCACCGGGAAGGGGCGATGCGACTGGCGACTGCTTACGACGAGATCGCACCCATCCGCGATCCTCGCGTGGGGGCGAATCCTGGCTATCTCGTTATAATTCTCCTGTCGCGAGTCATCACTCGTCTGGGAACTGTTGAGCATATCAACCCCAAAGTTATAGAGAACCTTTTCTCTGCCGATTTGGTCTACTTGCAAGACTTTTACCAGCGGATTAACCAAAACGGACACAGCCGCTTTTTGGTAACTTGCCCTCACTGTCAGGGCGAGTTTGAGGTGGAAACTGTGCCGGCGGGGGAGTAGTTCGCTACCCTTCAGATCGGCTGCTTGAAGAGGTAGCGTATATTGCCTATCACTTTCACTGGTCTTACGAACAGGTCATGGGTTTCGCGCACCGGGAAAGGCTGCAGTGGGTGGCTGAAATTGCCCGCATCAATCAGAGGTTGAATGAGGGGCAAGGGGCTGGCTCTTAGTTCGTTAGCGATTGAGGAGTAATCTGTGACAATTTTAGGGATGAATGCAGCCTTTTCTGCAGGAACTAGCTTGCTGGGAGTCCGCTTTGACCCCTACAGGAACCATAATTTTTTAGTAGAAATTGATGGGTTGCTGACAGGGGGATTTACTGAAGTTAGCGGTTTGGAAAGCCAGATTGAGCTGGAGTCCTACGCCGAGGGGGGAGTGAATGGATATGTCCATCAATTTCCGAAGCGAACGACGTATCCGAATCTGGTTTTGAGCCACGGTCTGACAGACATCGACACTCTGTGGCGCTGGTATCACGATGCAAGCACGGGCAAAATTAAGCAAAAAAATGGTACGATTATGTTGCTGAACCGGCAGCGGCTGCCGGTGATGTGGTGGAATTTTAAAAAGGCTTATCCTGTGAAGTGGGTAGGGCCTCAGTTTAATGCCAATAATGCGACTGAGGTGGCGGTAGAGCGAGTGGAACTGGTTCACCAGGGAATTGACAAGCAACCTTTCTTGAGTTTGGGTTTGGGGTATGTCTGACATCAAGCCGCCCCTGACTGAGCCGAATTGGCAAGAAGCTATCGACCGGCGGTTTCAAGACCGGCTGATGCGCCCTCTGGTGAAACCGGGGATAATTGACACGTCCACGCTAGCGAGAAGAATTATTTCGCGGTGGCAGGGTTTCGCCAATCGGCTGCCGTTGCTGAGCCAGCTGGAGGGGCGCTGGGCTGGCGTCAGGGAGCTCTCAGCCGGTCAGGTGCCGATTGTCTACGCCCAACAGCTACGGGAACCGGCAAATCCATCAGGCGCTGCTGTCGCGCCGGCACAAGTCTCTCAGCGCGTCGCAACCCCGACTGTACAGGCGAAATTCGCCCCTGCAGCGGGTGGGGCGGGGGCGTCCGAGGCCACCGGCACTGCTGAACCTTCGCCGCTGCCGGTTGCGCCCAGCCAGCCGGTGCAGCGCCCTCCAGCGCAGTCGGGACTGTTGCCGGCAGTCTCTGCCGAACCTGCAGCTGCTACCGGCACTCCTCAAGTGTCCAGTTCGCCCCTGCCGGTGGTGGCCAGCCAAACCCCAACTCCGACCGGCACTCCTCAAGTGTCCAGTTCGCCACTGCCGGTGGTGGTGAGCCAAACCCCAACTCCGACCGGCACTCCTCAAGTGTCCAGTTCGCCCCTGCCGGTGGTGGTGAGCCAAACCCCAACTCCGACCGGCACTCCTCAAGTGTCCAGTTCGCCCCTGCCGGTGGTGGTGAGCCAACCCCCAACCCCGACCGGCACTGCTGAACCTTCGCCCCTGCCGGTGGTGGTGAGCCAGCCGGTGCAGGGCCCAGAAGCGCAGGCGGGACTCTTGCCGGCAGTGTACGCCCAACCACCGGGTGGTGCTGCAGCCAAAGCTAACTCACAGCCAGCTCGCACACAAGCTAGTCCACTGCCGGTTGTGCCGGCGAAATTCACCTCCGGGAGCAACCTCGCGCCGCAAGTGCTGGACACCGATCGGGTATTGCCAGTTGCGAGGGTTTTTGGCGAGAGCTTCTCCCCAGGGGAATCGCCCCTACCCCCGGAAATTCGGGCAGTGCGGGACAGTCGGCTGCCGGCAATTGGCCAAAGCTCAACGCCTGTGCCGGTGGTGCGGGTTTCCACTGGAGCGCAGGCGGCACAGCAGCTGTCGGGTCCGCTGCTGAGAAACCTGGCTGCTGGGAATGCAACAGTGGGTTCCCCGGCAATTACAGCAATGCCACCTGAGATTCGCACACCCTCGCCGCTGCCGGTGGTGGCAGGGCGACCGGCAGCTGGCCCGACTGGAGCGGGGACGCCGCTGGTGCTGTCTGTCCCCCCCGCGCTGGCGGGACAGAGACGAGAAGCAAATAGCAGCCAGCCTCTGGCTTCTGCGCCGCACAGTCCAGGGACCGGGAGCGCTGCGAAAACTGCAGCTTCCCAGCAGACACCGGCCAGACTTCCCCCAGTATCGGGGGCTCAGGCAGAGCGAAATATTGCGCCTGAAACGGAGAAGCCGGCAAAAATTGACACCGACGAACTGGCAGACAAAATAGAGCGAAAACTCATGCGGCGGTTAACAATCGAAAATGAGCGAAGGGGGCGCGGACAATGGCGCTAGAGAAACTAAAAATTGCCATAGAAGAAAACTATCCAACATTTGGCAGACCTGTCGAAGTCCTGTTCAATCCCCAGCAAATTCAGATCAGCCGGTCTGGGGGAACGGTCAAGGAAGGCCAGCTGGTTGGCGGCGAGGAACCGGCTACCTTAACCATCGAATTGTTCTTCGACACAACTCTGGGTAAATCTGGGCCGGAAGACGTGCAGCGCTACACCAAAACCATCTACAACCTCACCCGCAAAAAGGGAAAATTGAACAGACCGCCCCTGTGCCGGTTGATGTGGGGAAAGGGCAGTGTCTGGTTTTTGCAGGGATTTTTGAAACAAGTCAGCAAGACGCTCACTCATTTTCTCGAAGATGGCACCCCTGTTCGGGCAAAACTGAATTGCACCTTTGAAGAGTGGGTTCCCCCAGAGTACAAGCAAAAAAGTCAGAACCCAATTGACGACCCGACTCGCATTGTGCGGCGGGGAGAAACCCTCAGCAGTATCGCCGCTGAAGAATACAGTGACCCCTCCCTCTGGCGGGTGATTGCTGATGCCAACAAGATTTCTAACCCGCGTGCCATCACCCCCGGTCAAATCCTGACCGTGCCCCCCCTGCGGGCCGGCAGCGCCACCAGCACAAGGTAAAAACTGCTATGCCTAAACCCAGCGATGTCCAGTTACTTGTCCCTCAAATCCAAGTCCTGATTAAAGGCACCCGCCTGCCTTTAAACGCAGAAGCCGATCTGATGTCGGCCACGGTGTCAGAAGATTTGGAGGCACTGGGGATGTTTGCTCTGGAAATGGTGAACTGGGACACCATTAAAGGCAAAGTTACCTGGTCGGACAGCGCCCTGTTCGATGTGGGCAATCAGGTCGAACTCCAGATGGGGTATAAAAACAATTTAAAAACCTTGATGGTGGGGGAGATTGCCGGTTTGGAGCCGGAATTTTATCGGGAAGAGGTTCCCCGGCTTGTTGTGCGCGGGTACGACTTGCGCCACCGGCTGAGCAGGGGTCGCAAAACCCGCTCCTTTACTAAAATGAAAGACAGCGACATTGCCGGCCAGATTGCCAGAGAGCGGGGACTGACTGCCCAAGTCAAAGATACCAAGGTGAAGCTGGATTATGTGCTGCAGGCGAACCAAACCGATCTGGAGTTTTTACAGGAAAGGGCTGGGCGGATTGGATACGAAGTCGCTGTGGAAAACAAAACCCTGCTCTTCCGGCCCCACCAAAATAATAGTCAAAAGGTATTGACGTTGAAATGGGATGAGGATATAATAGAATTCACACCTCGAATGAGCGCCATGAACCAAGTTGGCCAAGTAGAGGTGCACAGCTGGAACCCCAAACAGAAAAAAGCGCTGATTGGCAAAGCCGGTGCCGGCAGCGAGACAACGACAATGAAAGGCTCCACCAGCGGGCCAAAAGAAGCCAACAAAGCTTTTGGCAAAGCCACTAACGTGATTGTTAGCGAACCCGCAGCCACTCAGGCAGAAGCTGACCAGATAGCAATGGGGCAGTTTAACGAGATGGCACTGGCTTATGTCACAGGCGAAGGAATTTGCGCCGGACAGCCAGACGTGCGAGCCGGCAAGGTGATTGAAATTGCGGGAGCCGGCAAGCGCTTCAGCGGACTATATTACGTTATCTCCGCCACCCACACCTATTCGCAAGATCGCGGTTACCGCACCGAATTTTCGGTAAGGAGAAATGCCACATGATGGGAATCAGCATGCTGTCGGAACTTTTGGCCGCACCGGAACGCGAGGGGCGTTTTTATGGCGTGACAGTTGGAATTGTCACCAACAATAAAGATGAGGAGGGGTTGGGGCGAGTTAAGGTAAAATTTCCCTGGCTTTCTGACAAAGATGAGAGCTACTGGGCGCGGGTGCTGACTCCGATGGCCGGCAAAAAAATGGGCATTTACTTTTTGCCGGACGTCAATGACGAGGTGCTGGTGGCCTTCGCCCACGGCGATATCGAATCTCCCTATATTTTGGGGGCGGTGTGGAATGGCGAGGACAAGCCGCCCGAGACGAATAGCGATGGCAAAAACAACCGCCGCCTGATTAAGTCTCGCAGTGGCCACCAGATTATTTTGGATGATACTGAAGGCCAAGAGCAGATTGTGATTCGCGACCGCACGGAAAAAAATCAGATTGTTATCGATTCCAAGGAGAATACCCTCAGCATTAAAGTAGAAAAAGACATCACCATTGAGGCCAAGGGCAAAATTACCATCAAAAGCAGCGATGGGGATATCGCTCTTGAAGCCAAAAACCTCAGCTTCAAAGCCCAGCAAAATTGCGAAATCAAAGCCGATAGCAATTGCAACCTTCTAGCCAGTGGCGGAATGGCCCTCAAATGCTCGGCGGGAGTCAAAATTAATGACTCTTCCTTAGAAGTGGGCTAAAGCCCAACTACAAACTTTTGGGCTGAAGCCCAACTACAAACTTTTGGGCTAAAGCCCAACTACGAACTTTTGGGCTAAAGCCCAACTACGAACTTTTGGGCTAAAGCCCAACTACGAACCGGCAATATTTTTTAACTAACTTAACCTTTGCATTGTTAGCGATTGTGCGGTATAGTAAAAGATGAACAGCGATTTTTTAGGAGTGGGATGGACATCCCCAGTCGGGCTAGACAAAAACGGTCAAATCAAAATGGCACGCTATGAAGATTGCGTCCGCCAGTCGATTTGGACGCTCCTCAGCACGGCTTATGGAGAGCGGGTGATGCGCCCGGATTTTGGCTGCGGCATTCACAACCTCGTCTTTGCTCCCAACAGCGCCGGCACAATTGGACAGGTGGTGAGCGAAGTGCAGCAAGCTTTAACTCAGTGGGAACCGCGCATTGACGTGCTGGATGTAGATGCCTACCCCGATCCAAATCAGCCTAACCGGCTGCTGATTCAAATCAATTACCAAATCCGCACGACTAACAATCGGTTCAATTTGGTGTATCCGTTTTATCTAGAGTAATCGCCATGTCGATACAGCAACCAAAAATTGACAGTCGCACCTACGAGGACATCGTTAAACAGACAGAGGACTTGGCGCATAAATTCACAGATTGGCGTCCTCGTGCTGATGGAAAGGCAGATGCCGGTGGGGCGCTGATTCGCATTTTTGGGCGCATGGCGGCAGGGGTGAGCGAGCGCCTCAATAAAGTCCCTGAGAAAAACTTTTTGGCTTTTCTCGACTTGATTGGCACCCAAATTCTGCCGCCACAACCGGCACGAGTTCCCCTCACTTTTAATCTAGTCGCCGGCGCTGCAGATGCCTTTGTGCCGGCAGGCACTCCAGTGGCATCCCCACCGGCAGCAGGGGAAGAAGAAGAGGTGGTTTTCGAGACGGAACGGGATTTGGTTCTGACAGCTGCGCAGCTGCAAGCCGTTTTTGTCCGCGAACCTGCGGCGGACAGATACAGCGACTGCACCCCAGAAGCAACCGGCAAATCGAAGGAATTTTTTCCTATCTTTAGTGACCGCCAGCCTATCGATCACTATTTTTTTGTTGATGGCTATCTTTATTTGGCGTGCGATGAGCTTTTCAGTTTACCAGAATCCAAAACTGTCACCCTGAGGATCGACTTCAAGAACGCTGCCGATTTCGTAGCGCTCCCCCTCACTTGGTCTTACTGGGATGGCCTAAAGTGGAAGGAATTACAGCCATCACTCACCCCTGAAAGCAATCAGCTACAAGTTGTCATTTCCAACCTGCCGGCACCGGCACGACAAACCGTCAACGGCATAGAAGCGGCTTGGCTGCGGGTTGGTTTGAAGGCCGCGATTTCTTCCAGCCAGTCTTGGCCTTCTGTTAACAGCATCAGTACCAATTCCGCTTTATACCTGGGATTTGACAGGGCTTTTGGCAACCGGCCTGTGGCCCTCTACGCCAGAGTGGAGCCGCCACTTCCTGGGGAAATCGCAAAGGCGAATCCGGTAAAAGAACCGGCGCGGGTGGTTTGGGAATACGCCAGCCCTGCCGGCTGGGCTCGTCTGGGGGTTGAGGATGAAACCGACGCCTTCAGCAAAAACGGGCTGGTGCGGTTTGTTGGGCCAGGGGACTTCACTCCCCGGGCTGAGTTTGGCCAGTCCCTCTACTGGCTGAGGGCCAGGTGGGAGAGCGGCCAGTTCCTGGTGCCTCCCCGCTTGCGGCGGGTGCTGACCAATACCATGTGGGCGTCTCAGGCGGTGACGGTTGCTGAGGAGATATTGGGGTCAAGCGATGGCAACCCCGGCCAAACTTACCGCACGGCCCAAGTGCCGGTGCTGCTGGGCCAGCGGCTGCAAGTCCTCGAACCGGCAGTCCCCTCGCCAGCGGAACAGGCGGCGATTGAAAAACTGGAGGGGAAAAATGCGATTGCCGTCCTCCGGGATGAGGCGGGAGAGGTGGGAGGTGCCTGGGTGGCGTGGCACGAGATGTCCGATTTCTATGGCTCTGGGCTACGCGACCGGCACTACGTCCTCGACCGGCTCGCGGGGGAGGTGCGCTTTGGCGATGGCCAGCAGGGGATGATCCCGCCCCAAGGCCGCAATAATATTCGCCTCGCTCCCTACCGCAGCGGCGGCGGGGTGCGGGGCAACCGGCCCGCCCTGACGGTTAGCGAACTCAAGACTACGGTGCCTTATGTGGATAGCGTCACCAACCTGGAAGCAGCTGCCGGTGGGGCGGAGGGAGAGTCTTTGCAGGCGGTCAAAGAGCGGGGGCCAAAGGCGCTGCGCCACCGGCAGCGGGCGGTAACGGTGGAAGATATGGAGGATTTAGCGCTGGAAGCCTCAACAGAAGTAGCCCGCGTTCGCGCCATTACCCCTCACTTCAATCCCATTGATGGCTTGCAGTGGCTGCCAATTTACCAGATTACTCTTGATAAACCAGGAGAAATTGAAGTCGAACTGAGTGAACTTCCGGCTAGCCTGACACTAGAGGTGAAAATCAGCGGTCCGGGACAGTCAAGTCCCTGGGATTCAAAGCAGTTGAATCGCAGTAAGCCTACCATGAAATATCCGGTGACAGAGGAGCAGTTCAAGGCCGGCAAAGAGTGGAGCGTCACCCTGGTTAACTTGGGAGAGTCCATGCAGGGAACCGCTCAAATAAAAATTACTTACCCTACAGGTTCTAAGAGCGGAGAATTTATAGCAGTAGGCCAAATGGACAGGAAAAATAACCCCTATACAAGTGTGCGAGATGCTGGTATAATAGAATTGCTGATAGTGCCGCGCATTCACACATTAGGCCAGCCGACGCCAAATCTGAGTTTGCTGGAGTGCGTTGGGAGTTATATCCGCGCTCGCTGCGCCCCTTGTGTTGATTTGCGAGTCACGGAACCCGACTGGGTTAAGGTGACGGTTAATGCTACAATTGTTCCTGTATCGGTGGGAAGAGCTCATGAGGTGAAGGAAGCGGCTGCGAATGCCCTGGTCAAATTCCTGCACCCGCTGACGGGCGGGGCGGACGGTCAGGGATGGGCCTTTGGCCGCCGCCCGCACGAGTCAGATTTGTATGCCGTATTGCAAAAAGTTGAGGGAGTGAAGTACGTTGATTCTCTCGTCATTAATGCCTCCCAAGATTTTCAAAAAATCGCAGCTGACCGGCGGGACAGGTTTTTGATTTATTCGGGCACGCACCAAATTACGATAAATTCCTCTGGAGGAGGAGCTTGAAATGCCGCTACCCTTACCCAATCTCGACGACCGCACTTATGCGGACTTGGTGGAGTCAGCCCGCTCCCAGATTCCTATTGAGTGTCCGGAATGGACAGACCACAACCCAACGGATACCGGCATTATTTTGATTGAGTTGCTGGCTTGGCTGACGGAAATGGCACTCTATCGGGTCAATCAAGTGCCCGAGAAGAATATCGAAACGTTTCTGCTGCTGCTGAACGGGCAAAAATGGAAACTGGAAGGCGACTTGCAGGCGGCGATTCGCAAAACTGTTGCCGATTTGCGAAAGCCCTACCGGGCGGTGACTTGCGAGGATTTTGAGCGCTTGGCCACAGAAGACTGGAATCAGACCCATGAGGCAAAGTTCTTCGGCAAAATTAAGCGGGCGCGATGCTTTCCGGAGCGCAACCTGGGGCTGGATAACGCAGAAAAACGATTGGAAAAGGCTCCCGGACATATCAGCTTGGTGGTGCTGCCAGAAGTGCCAGAAGCGCCAGACAAAGAAGCCGCGCCCCAACCCAAACTGGAACTGCTGGCGGCTTTGTGGCGGTTTTTCGACGAACGGCGGCTGCTGACAGTACGCCACGATGTTGTCGGGCCTGAATATGTGAAAATTAAGATTGGGGCGACGCTAATTCTGCAAGAAGGTGCGGGAAAGGAAGAGGTGAGCAAGCGGGCTGGGGAAATGATCACAAATTTCTTTCACCCTCTCAAGGGTGGCCCTGAGGGCAACGGCTGGCCTTTTGGCCGCAGCGTCTATCTTTCTGAAGTTTACGAATTGCTGGATGGGGTTGCCGGTGTGGACTATGTTGAGAAAGTAAATTTGGAGCTAGTGGATACATCGAAAGCCACGGCAATTTCCCAGGAAGGTACGGTCAAACAGATTGTGCTTCGGGACTATCAGTTGGTAGAAGCAGTTGCAGGCGAGTTTACCGTAATGGAGGCTTGGGAAATCGATGACAGAAAATAGCCAATCAGTCCGACTGAGCAGTTATTTGCAGTACCTGCCGGCCCACCTGCAATCGGATGCGTTTCTCGGGCGGTTCCTGCTGGCGATGGAGCGAATTTTAACCGGCTTGACGCCAGGGGAACCTGATGATATAATTCCAGAACAGGGGTTGGAATACTACCTTGATCGCATCCACATTTACTTTACTGTTACTGCGGATAAAGCCGAAAACCAAACCCCAGCGGATTTTTTGCCCTGGCTTGCCAGTTGGGTGGCCGCCAGCCTGCGGGAGGACTGGGATGAAAGTTTCAAGCGCCAGTTTATCGGCAATATTGCGACTTTCTACCGCCTGAGGGGGACGAAGGCAGGGGTGAAGAGATTGTTAGAACTTTACACCCGAGAGGAAGTTAAGATTTATGAGTTCGACCTGCCGGCTCACTATTTCCAAGTTGACATAACTTTGAGCGAGCGCGACCCGCAAAACCTGCGGCGACAGCAGCAGATCGCCAAAACAATTTTGGACTTGCAGAAGCCGGCGCACACGTTTTACAGGCTCCAGGTACTGCTCGCCACCATGCAAATCAGAAATAATGATTTGGCAAAAGGGATAATTGTGGGGAGGACGACCCTGCTGGGCACCACAACAATTCGCTGAAACTGAGGAAAGATTACGCAGGATAACGGAAATGGCAACTAATTACCAGCAGCCGGAATATGTTGAAAAGAGACTCCGCTACTTCGACGGTCAGTTTTTAAAAGACCAGGACTTTATCGACGAACAGAAATATCACATTGACCGGCAGCGCCGGCTCAGCCGGATTCTCCAGGTTTCGGGGATTAGCGAAGGTCTGGAGGTAACTTCAACCGCAGCCGATACAGTCAGCGTAGCTGCCGGCACAGCAGTTGACCCCAAAGGCCGGCTGATTGTTCTGGCCCAACCGCAAGATGTTTCCGTAGCCGGCAACAGAAATCAAACGGTAAACCTGTTTATTTCCTACCAAGAGGTAGAGTCAGATAAGGCGCAGGAGGGGAGCGAAGGCAACCGGCGCTGGCAGGAAAAGCCGCAAATTCAAGCTGTCGCAGAAAGCGGGCCAGCGCCTCAGGATTCTATCAAGCTGGCCAAGCTGAACATTGATAAAGATGGCGCGATTAAAGTTGATTATACTGTGCGGCAGTATTCCGGAGTGAAGCTGCCGGCTGCTGGCAGCAATGGCCCAACACTGCGTTCTGCCGGTGACAGCACTGCGGTTCTTGCTGGGAATTTGAGCGTCAGCGGCAGCATCAAAGCAGGGAGTGCCACCATTAATGGCGCTCTCTCTGCCCAAGGCATTACTGGCAGCAGTCTTTCCCTAGGCACCGGCAGCATCACGGCAGGCAGTGCCACCATTAATGGCGCTCTCACAGTTACTGGCAATGTCGGGATTGGCGGTGCATCTGGGGCAGAAAAGTTAGAAGTAACCGGGAATATCAAAGCCACCGGCAGGATCACAGCAGACGGTGCCACCATTAATGGCCATCTCACAGCCTCTATCATCAATGCCAGCATTCTTTCCCTAGGCACCAGCAGCATCACGGCAGGCAGTGCCACCATTAATGCCGCTCTCACAGTTACTGGCAATGTCGGGATTGGCGGTACATCTGGGGCAGAAAAGTTAGAAGTAACCGGGAATATCAAAGCCACCGGCAGGATCACAGCAGGCAGTGCCACCATTAATGGCGCTCTTTCTGCCTCTGGCATCACTGGCAGCAGTCTTTCCCTAGGCACCGGCAGCATCACGGCAGGCAGTGCCACCATTAATGGAGTCCAGACAGGAACGGATGGGAGGCTCAGCATATACAGCAACACTACTGCTAATAACAGTCGTGCTTGGCTCGAGTTGTGGGGGAAAGATGACAATCGGAGTGGGGAGCTAACTCTGGCTGGAACCTACATTGTATTTCGGTCAAACTCAACAGAAACCGTTGATGGAAATGAGCAAATGCGCCTCACAAAGGAAGGCAATGTCGGGATTGGCACGAAGACCCCCTCGGAGAAGTTAGATGTTACCGGGAATATCAAAGCCACCGGCAGCATCACGGCAGGCAGTGCCACCATTAACGCAATAATATCTCAGCAACTAACGCTCGGTTCGAGGACAATTTCCGAAACCGACATAAAGAGTTTTTCCCAGGTCATTGTCAGGGGCCTGATAGTCATGTGGTTCGGAGATGTAAACAATATACCTCCAGGATGGGTGCTTTGTGATGGCAATAATGGTGTGACACCAGATCTTCGAGACAAATTTATTGTTGGCGCAGGTGGTAACTACTCAAAAGGAAAACAGGGAGGTTCTGAATCCCACATACATACCCTTAACGTAACAGTAAATCCCCACAAATTAACTATCTACGAGATACCCAGTCATCAACACAGGATATACAATCTAAACATGGGGGGTAATCCAGATGGTTGGAATGACCTCAACACCTACCGCCACTTCTGGCGAACTGCAGACTACTTTCAGTCTAGAACTGCCCCTGAAAATAAATATACGGAGACAGAGGGATCTGACGGGTCACACGATCATCCGTGTACAGCTACCTGTTTGTCAGGGGGAAACTTGCCACCGTATTATGCTTTAGTTTTTATTATGAAAACCTAGACGTCATAATAGAGAAAAAGAGCAACTGGAGTATTATATCCCTCTTTTGACAACCTGGGATGAAAGCCCGATAGCGAAGCGGGACGCGATAGCCTCCTTCTGTCGTTGCCTGAAATGGCCCAAATTTGTCGAATAGCCCTTTCTCTCGTTCTCTCGTTCTCTCGTTCTCTCGTTCCCAGGCTCGGCCTGGGAACGCAATCTAGAGGCTCTGCTTCCATCCCACGGCAAAGCAAATTAAAAGCCTGAGCTTAGCACAGGTTGCACAGCCACCAGATGTCTTGTAATTTCTGAGTTCTGAGGGGTAAATTCTATGTAGCTGTTAATAAAACCTCAGCAGTATAAACGCAATGGCGGATTTTATCCTGATCGCCGGCGACAAAGCCATGTTCAACCCCACCTTTGGCCAAGCAACCGTCGCCGTGCAGCCGGGGACCCTGGCGGGTACCGGCAAATGCAAAATCACCGGCAAGCCGGTGTGCGTGGATGGGGACGAGAAAAAAGTCATCATTCCCGGCTGCACCTACATGACGGCGCAGCACACCATTCCCGGTGTGGGAACTCTATCCATCCAGTCTCTGGGCGGAGATCAAAAAGCCAAGAAAACCAAATCCGGTGGCAAGCCGGTGTTGCTCAAAGGCAGCACTTTTACTGCTAAATTTCAAGTGATGACACCGGCACAGCAACCGCCCCCTGGCCCGGGTTCGCCCATTCCCGACGCCACCCCCCAGTATTCTGGCACCGGCAGCTTCATCACCACTAACATGAAAGTTAGAGCGACCTAATCCCAGATGCCCCCAAACCCCCGTGGTCTAGGGGGGGCTCGCCTGACTCACTTGTTTGCTTGCTGCAAAATGAATTACAATAGAGAGGAGCGAAATTCAATGATAGAGCGGCTGCAACAGCGCCTCGAATCCCTGAAAGCGGAATATCAAGCCGGACAAAAAATGCTGGCTGAGTTAGAAACGAAGCAAGCCAACTTGCGAGAGACACTGCTGCGCATCAGCGGCGCAATTCAAGTGCTGGAAGAAGAACTGGGCATTGAGACCAGCGAGGAGAACACCCCACAGGAAGAATCTCCTGAGATGCCGTAAATAACCCTAGTTGCTACTTAGTAGTGAGTCAGGTGAGATCCCCCTCTAACCCACCCTTCAAAAGGGGGGGGACATTCTCAAAGCCCCCCTTTGTAGTGCCGGTGGCACCGTGCCCGCCCCGTTTGGGGGGATCTGGATGCTTAGACTTGTAGGTAGCAACTTGAGTTAAATAATTGCGGCACTCCTTGAGGGGCGATTGTATAATTTAGAGAGTGGGAGGGGAGAAAGCCTGTTTCGTGGTGGCGCTGCCCCAGTGCCCGCCCCATTCCGGGTTTATGGCCCCAAATACCTGCTCACAATTCATCCAGAACCGCTTGATTATAGAAATGACTTATGATATCATATCTGGTGGGCATCGGTGTTGTACCCTGGGTGGGGCGGGTTTATTCATATTCTGGTCTGTGCCAGAAATATTTTGGCAGAACCCGCCCCTACAAAGCTATGTATACAAAAACGATGCAAGCGGACATTATATGATATCATGTCTGGTGGGCATTGATGTTGTGGCGCGGGGCCGGTTTTGACCTGGCGCTGTAGCGTAGCAGATTAGAAAGATGATAGAATCAAATTGCCCTCATCGAAACCCCCACCTCTTTCTCCCCCTCCTCGGGTGTGGGGCTGAGGTTGGGGTGCCTGGTTCATCCCCGAACTATGCAACGCCTTCGCTGTGCCAGACAGATATCGGGTGAAGCCGGCCCTAGAAAGTAGGGTGGTGCGGGTTTATCAATACCCTGCCTTTGTCCAGAAAAAATTAAGGCGAATTTGCCCGTACAAGGACATAGACAAAATCGAGGAGACTGGATAGAATGTAGAAGAAATTAGACAGGGTGGGTTCTCAGAAATTAACAGATTCAACAAGGACACTTGTGAAGGAGAAATAGCATGGGACATCAAAGAACGATCCAAACCAAAACAACGGCACAAAGTTCGCAGGAACCGGCAAAAAAGAGTGCCAGACATGAAGCTAACCCAGTGGAGGAGCTGCAAGCGGCTATTGGCAACCGGGCGGTGAGCCGGCAGATTCAGGCGCAGCGCCAGAGCAACCCGCCTGAGCGCATCCAAGCCAAACCGCAATTTGCCGGTTTGTCCGGCTCAATGGCTGCCCATTTGCTGCAGAGTGGGACTCCCATACAAGCCATACAAGCAAAATTTATGGGGAGTGCCGGCACGGGGAAGACAGCGCAACAAGTGGCTCACCAAGCAGAGCAAATTATGCCTGACACCGTGACGCATCAAGAGCCGGTGCAGCGCCAGGAAGAAGAAGACGATCAGCCGGTGCAAATAAAGGCAGAGCCGGTGCAGCGCCAGGAAGAAGACGACGATCAGCCGGTGCAAATGAAGGCAGAGCCGGTGCAGCGCCAGGAAGAAGAAGACGATCAGCCGGTGCAAATGAAGGCAGAGCCGGTGCAGCGCCAGGAAGAAGACGACGATCAGCCGGTGCAAGCTAAACAGGACAAAGAGCAAAAGGTTCAGGCAAAACAGCCCTCAGTTAACCTCGCCCCCACCGGTGCCGGTCAACCTATGCCCAAAGCAGTCCAGCAAAAAATGGAGGGAGCTTTTGGCGCGGACTTTTCCGGGGTTCGCATTTACGAAGGGCCACAAGCCAAAACGATCAGCGCTCTTGCTTATACGCAGGGGTCAAATATTCACTTTCAGCCCGGTAAATACCAGCCGCATACTCAGTCCGGGCAAAAATTATTGGGGCACGAACTGACCCATGTTTTGCAACAACGGGCGGGGCGGGTAGCTGTGCCGCAGAAGAAAGGCATTCCAATTAATGCAGATTCCAGATTGGAAACAGAAGCTGATGTTTTAGGAGCCAAAGCAGCACAGGGCGAGCCGGTACAGGTAGCCGGTGCCACTAAGGCAGCAGTGCAGAGTCAACCTCTAGCTAATGATGGTGTTGTGCAGTGCGCTTCGCGTTGGAAACGTTGGGCATTGTCGCCGTTGGACTGGGCCTTAGAGAATATTGACTCTTTGAATCTGGCCAAGACTTGGAGAGAAAGTCAAAACAATCGTTCCTGGAAACCTAATTTAGTTACAGGGCTGGGTAAATTTGGATACGGGGCGTTAGGTGTGGGCGGAACCGCCATATCAGCACCTCTAGTAGCCCTGGGTTACGGAGGCTATAAGGTAGGAAAAGGAGCCTATAAGGTAGGGAAAGGAACCTATAGCTTAGGCAAAAAAATATTGGGTAAAGTCGCTGCCGGAGCCTATAAGGTAGGGAAAGGAACCTGGGGGGGAGCTAAAAAAATCTTGCAAAAAATTTACAATGTTTTTAGCGCTCCAAAGAAAATTCAAGAACACGTCACTCATGGCACTCTGGGAAAGATCGCATCTACTGGTGAAAGAGTGTATAACGTCGGTAAGGTGGGGATACTTCCCTCCAGTGTTTATTCCAGATTTTCGGGGGCTTTTGGAAGTAAAGCAATAGATATGGCCAAAGAAGCACCGGGTGCTGGGATGCTGAAAGATATTGGTGTTGGCAGCAACATTCTTGAGCCTATAGGTTACGGCATGGCAGGAGTCAATGCTGCATTGGCTGCAAAAGATTTAGCGAGTGCAGGTGCGGATGGGTACAAAGCTTACAAGCTGAATAAACTCAAGAAACAGATGGATCTCAAAGACGGGAGTGACAAGGAGGTAAGAGATATTATTAAATATTCTCAGAAGAGAAAAACGAGAGGACTCTTAACCAAAGGGCTTGCCGGCGCTTTGGGTATTACTGGTGCAATTGGTGTCCTTGCTGGAGCCCCTTGGTTAGCAGCCGCAGGTGCTGTAGGAGGATTAGCATTCGGTGCATACAAGGGGATCAGGACTCTCGTCAAGCGCTCGCACCGACGTGACAAACTAGCCGAATCAGCTAAGATGCTAAATGTTGACATAGATAAGCAGTACAAAGATAAAACTAACTGGTTCAAACGAGGATGGAACTGGATGACAGGTCAAGATATCAAAAAGAAAAAGCAACTTCTCAGCGAAAATTTTGAGCTGATCAAAAACACAAAGCCAGAATTTAATTTGTCGGAGGATCAGCAGAATACTCTTAACAGAACCTTGAAAACTAAGAAAGAGCAAATGGCCAAAAAATTAATCGACAAAATTGCCTCTGGTAATGAAGATGCCAAGCAAGTTGGTCAAATCTTAGGATTTCTCAACAAAAAAGATCACATAGTCGATCAAACTTGGAGAAAGATATGGGTTGGGGACGATGAAATAGAACTACTCGACTCAGATACATCCGATGAAGACAAAAAAGCAATCGCTAAGCTAGTGGCTCAAAAAATCTAGATAGCGGTGGGCCACTAATAAATTTCAAGTTTTAGGGATTAGAAAGCTAGTTAGCGGAATAATCTGAATAACTTGAGTTTAGACTAATTCTCCCGGACGTTACTACTAGAACCTGTTTGAGAAACCCAAACCATCTTTGTAGCGTCAGGGAGAAATCCGTCTAAAAAGGACATTGAGTTTGGACTATAACGAAAAATCAATCACCTGAATTTCAATTGCTTATCCTATGGAATTCCCAACCTTTTCAAGCGCTCTCCCTATTCTCCATCAAGCAGGATTTTTGACGAGATTAATACCTGCCAGTGAGGAAAACCCAACAGAACAGTTGCTGGTTGTGATGGACGATGAGGATTCAACTGACCTCAAGCGCTTAGAATTAACTTTTCTTTCTGGGCTGGAAGACCCTTTTGTTCTGCAACTATTCATGGGACTACCTTGCTCAATTCAAGAAACCTATAAAGTTGATTTATCCAGGTTTATTCTGGCTGTTAACAATCATGTACCGCTGACAGGTTTTGGATTGAAAGAGCCAGAAATGTGGGTGTACTTTCGCCACTTAATGCCAGTCAATTCTCAGGGTTTAGATGGCGAACTATTGGCCCAAACAATCTGGTTAATCTGGTATGTTGTAGATCGCTTTAGTGGGATAGTAAAAGAAGTAGCTGAAGGAAATAAAAACTTGGAAGCCGGCTTACAGGCGTTAGAGGAAAACTTACAGCACTGGCAGCCTACTAATGAGTGAGAACCCAAGTTTGATTATTGAGTGATTTCAGAGACACCTTCTAAACCAGCGGAAAAAAATATGCCTTTTTTGTAGCGAAGCTGGCGACCGAAAACAGTCTGATTCCATTCGCCAGATAGCTGTAGGGGCGGCCCCCCGTGGCCGCCCTAACAATTGCCTTGCCTGCAAACCGATCCAGCACAATTCAATGGCTAACGACCCAAAAAAACGATGGATGACAGGATAGAAGGTTTCGCAGCACTCGACTACTTACTTCCCCTATTACACCGGCTCGACAAACTCCTAGCGCACGCCGTCGCCGCCGCCGAAGCCGCCTATGGCTCCGACGCCGCCACCGATCCCTATCGCGGACTGCACGTCAGCCTGCAAGAAGTCGAACAGTTGCTCGCTCGCGATCCAGGCGCGAGCCCCCTTCAACTCCCAACAGAAAACCCAAAACAGCCTTTACCAAATCCAGCCCCAGAAGGCTCCCCACTAGCGCAGCTCCAGCAAACCTTCAACTTATCCAACTTTGACCTCGACATCATCGCCATCGCCCTCGCCCCCGAACTCGACCGGCGCTACGAACGCCTCTACGCCTACCTGCAAGACGACGTGCGCTGCAAACAGCCCAGCGTCGATCTCGCCCTCAATCTCCTTTGCCCAGACGCCGCCGCCAAACTCTCCGGGCGAGCTCGCTTTTCCCCCGACGCCCCCCCGATCCGCCACCAACTGCTCCACCTCGTCGCCGACTCCAACCAGCCCAAACCCTCCCTCCTCGCCCACAACCTCCAGCTCGACGCCCAAGTTGTCCGCTTCCTGCTGGGCGAAACCGGCTTAGACTCCCGACTGACCTCATTTTGCCAGCTCGAACAACCCGCCGTGGCGAGAAACCGGGTTTCTCCAAGAAACCCGGTTTCTGACTGCAAAGCTCTGAGCATCCTCTGTCTGGAAAGCCGGCAAACCCAGCAACCCCTGCGCTTCTATTTCCAAGGTTCCGACCGCACCGGCAAGCGCCGCACCGCCCAAACCCTAGCCGCAGAAATTCAAACCCCCTTCCTAACAGCCGACCTCGCCCAAATTGTCGCCGCAAAAGCCGACTTCCAGCCTACTCTCAGTCTGATATTCCGCGAAGCTTGGTTTCAAAACGCCCTGCTCTATCTCGACAACATAGAAACCCTGCAAAGTGAAGAACACGCCATTTCCTATCAGTCTTTGCTAGCAGCCATTGCAGAAAGCAAAGGAATTACTATTATAGCCGGCACCGGCTCGTGGATACCGGGGGGAGCCGGTGCCTTAGGGATAGTAACAGTACCCTTTACCCTCCCTAATTTTGCCCAGCGCCGGCAATACTGGGAAGAGTGCCTGACACAAACCGGCATCTCCATTCCAGACAGCCAACTCGATGCCTTAGCCGAGCGCTTCCGCCTGACCCCCGACCAAATTGCCGACGCCGCAGCCACCGCCGGCAATACCGCCCGCTGGTACGCCGCCGCCACTCCTCTTGCAGAGACGCGATTTATCGCGTCTCCCCCTTCCCGCCACTATGCCCCAATCCTATTCGCCGCCGCCCGCGCTCAATCGGGCCACGATTTAGCCGCACTGGCACGCAAAATCGAGCCTAAATACACCTGGGAAGATATTGTACTGCCGGCAGACCACCAAACCCAGCTCAGGGAAATTTGCAATCAAGCCAAACACCGGCATCTCGTGCATGAAGACTGGGGCTTCGACCGCAAATTGTCCCTCGGCAAAGGGCAAAACGTCCTGTTTTCTGGCCCGCCCGGCACAGGCAAAACAATGGCAGCCGAGGTAATTGCCGGTGAATTGCAGCTAGACTTGTATAAAATAGATTTATCCCAAGTTGTCAGCAAATATATCGGCGAAACCGAGAAAAACCTCAACCGCATCTTCACCGCCGCCGCCTCCTCCAACGCCATTCTCTTCTTTGACGAAGCCGATTCCCTGTTTGGCAAACGCACAGAAGTGAAAGACGCTCACGACAGATATGCTAATATAGAAGTTGGCTACCTATTGCAGAAAATGGAGGAGTATGAAGGGGTAGCGATTCTAACGACAAACGCCCGCAGCAATATGGACGACGCCTTTGTGCGCCGGCTGCGTTTTATCGTCGAGTTTCCCTTTCCAAAAGAAAAAGACCGCCGCCGCATCTGGGAGAAAATTTGGCCCGACGCCACCCCTCGCAGCCCAGACATAGATTTGCATTTCCTGTCGCGCCGGTTTGAGATAAGCGGAGCCAATATCCGAAATATTGCCCTAGCGGCGGCTTTCCTAGCCGCTGAGGACGGTGGCTCAGTCAGCATAAATCACCTGCTGCACGCTGTGCGGCGGGAGTACCAGAAGATGGGCAAGATATTGAGGGAGGGGGATTTCGCCCCCCCGCAGGAGTAAGAACCCCACCCCCCAACCCCCTCCCCGCTTGCGGGGAGGGGGAGAAAGAGAGGGGAATTCTGGTGAAGCGATCTTTCTAATCTGCAACGCCCGCAGGACAGGCAAGATGCCTGTCCCTCCCCCTGTCCCCCCCGCAGGACAGGCATCTTTCCCTGAAAGCTTCTGGGACAGATACTCTGCCGGTTGCTGGGTTGCCGGTGGACAATTGCGGGACGGTAATGTCTGTAGGGGCAGGCCCCCGTGCCTGCCCTCTTGTCGTGTAGGAACAACCACGGGGGGATTGCCCCTAGAATTTCATTCTTGTGCAGCGCCCCTGGGTTGCCGGTGCCGGCGCAACAAGCACCGGCATTGCAGTAAGACAAAATGATTTCATCAAAACCCCCATCTCTTTCTCCCCCTCCCCGCTTGCGGGGAGGGGGTTGGGGGGTGGGGTTCAACGCCTGCGGCAGCTGGCGCGAGAAACCAAAGCAAATATTACGCCTGAGAGGAAAAAGGGAACTTGGCTTTATCCTAGGAGAGGCAAAATTGCTAACCCCTTTCTCAGAGGAGGTCGGAGTCATGGCGCGTCTAGCACTGCTGAGCACATCAGATAAAACGGGGCTGGTTGACCTCGCCCGCTGCTTGGTAGAAGAATTTCAATTTCAGCTAATCAGCAGTGGGGGAACGGCAGCTGCCCTCAAACAGGCCGGTTTGCCGGTGACTAAGGTTTCTGACCACACCGGCAGCCCCGAAATTTTGGGCGGTCGCGTCAAAACCCTGCACCCCCGCATTCACGGCGGCATCCTGGCGCGTCCGGACTTGCCGCAAGATGCCGCTGATTTGGAGGCCAACGAGATTCCCCCCATCGATCTGGTCGTCGTCAACCTCTACCCCTTCGAGCAAACCATCGCCAAACCGGACGTCACTTTGCCCGAAGCCATCGAGCAAATCGACATCGGTGGGCCAGCCATGCTGCGGGCATCTGCCAAAAACTTCAAATATGTTACCGTTCTGTGCGCTCCAGCGCAATATCAAACCTGCTTGCAGGAGTTGCGGCAAAACGGGGGACAAACTTCCTTGACATTCCGCCAAACTTGTGCTGTGGAGGCGTTCTGGCACACAGCTACCTACGACGAAGCGGTCGCCAGCTACCTGACCGGCATTAACAAGCTGGCCCTGCCGCCTCGCTACGGGATTGCTGGGCAGCAGCTGCAACCCTTGCGGTATGGGGAAAACCCCCACCAATTGGCAGGCTGGTATCAAGTCGGGGCGACCCCAACCGGCTGGGCAGCGGCCACCAAAGTCCAGGGGAAAGAGCTCAGTTACAATAATTTGGTGGATTTAGAAGCCGCCCGCCGTCTGATTGCCGAATTTACCGGCACTGAACAGCCCTCCGCCGCCGCCATCCTCAAGCACACCAATCCCTGCGGTGTCGCCCTGGGCGCAAGCTTGGCCGAAGCCTATCAAAAGGCGTTCGACGCCGATCCGGTTTCTGCCTTCGGGGGGATTGTCGCCCTCAACCGCCCGATAGACGCGCCCACGGCAAAAGCACTCACCCAGACCTTTTTGGAGTGCGTGGTAGCGCCGGCATGCGAGCCCGAGGCGGAGAAAATCCTGAAAACTAAGTCTAAGGTGCGGGTTTTGACTTTGCCAGACTTGCAAGCGGGCCCAAAGGAAAGCCTCAAAGCCATTGCCGGCGGTTTCCTGGTGCAGGCTTCCGATGATGCCTTAGAAGATCCCTCGCAGTGGAAAGTCGTAACCGACCGGCAGCCAACACCGGATCAGTTGCAAGAATTGCTGTTTGCCTGGAAAGTGGCCAAACACGTTAAGTCCAATGCCATTGTCGTCAGCCGCGATTGCGCCACCCTGGGGGTGGGTGCCGGTCAGATGAATCGCGTCGGTTCCGTCAAAATCGCTCTGGAACAAGCCGGTGAAAAAGCTGCCGGTGCCGTTCTCGCCAGCGATGGGTTCTTTCCCTTCGAGGACTCGATTCGCGCCGCCGCCAACGCCGGCATTGTTGCCATCGCTCAACCCGGGGGAAGCCTGCGAGACAGCGATGTCATCTCTGCCGCCAATGAACTCGGCTTAGTGATGGTGCTCACCGGCATCCGCCACTTTTTGCATTAATAGGACTTGCGCAGAAACCGGGTTTCTGAACCAGCCGTCAAGACTATCAGCCCTCTTTCCCGAACCAGAAACCCGGTTTCTTTCATAGTTGTGCGTAAGTCCCGATTAAGTTCCATTGAGCTTTTCCCTGTGGCTGGCGGCAATTCCCCCGCCAGCCCTGACACTGCCGGCCCGGATAAGTTAAAAAACTAACTAACCGGATATACTGTAGCTTTTAATCTCAAACTCACTCTAAACCATTCTGTGCAGGAGTTCTTAAGCGCTGAAATAGCTAAAATTTTATATAAATCCGGTTAATCACTTATATTGAGGCCCCGGAGCGGAGCCGGCGCAATTGGCTCGCCCCCGCATCCGGAAATGATGGCCACCGGCTGGGGGCCGGCGCAATGGGCCCGCCCCTGCAGCCGGAAATGATGGCTGCTCAAACAAACTTAATATAAAGGCCGGTGAGGCGAACCTGCCACAAAGGCTACCGCCAGTGATTATGATGGATATATTAAGGGAGCGTCCCGAAATTGTAAATGTATCAGAAAACTCTTCTCAACTGGGCATGGGGCACAGGTGCTAGGGCATGGAAAATTGCTGAGAGGTCATTTATAGCGTTTCTCATCCTTTGTGAGGTACTGAGAAACCCGGTTTCTTAAAGAAACCGGGTTTCCCAGCCGTAGTTCATCCAACTGAGAAACGCTATATCAAGAAAAAGTGAAGTCACAAGAAACCGGGTTTCTTGTGGTGGGGAAGCTGGAAGAACCCAGACCTCCAACAGAAGAAACCCGGTTTCTGGCCCCCACTCGGGTTTAACAATCACTTGCTCAACACCCTTTTCTCCAGCTTGCCCTGTGAAACCGAAAAGCAGTTTTACTTATAGCCCTCAATTCAGGAGAGCCTATTTTTGCAAAAATGGGATGCTTCCCACAATACAGAAGTTGAGAATCGCACTGCAACTGACCGCTGACAAAACTCAAACCTCTTATGGAATCCGCTCAACGGAAGACAGAAACCCAAGACGTTAAAGTTCAACTTCTCCTAGCAGGAGGGCACCAGTACAGCCTTTGGCTGAAGTCCGACTCACCGATGTTGGAGAATCTATTAAAACTTCTCGTAGCCCGCACCCAGAATCAAACAGCCAGCACGCTCTTGCAGATTCCCATAAACGAAGGGCGCGGGGCGCTGTGCGTTCCCAGCGACAATCTGGTTGGGTTGGTGACAGAACCGCCGATTTTTGTGCAACAAAAAACAGCGCCAGCAACCCCGAGTGCAGAAGTCAAGCCGGCCACTCCGCCACCGGGTCTTGTGGTGTCCGAGTGCCTGCAACTGGACAACTTTCTGACAGCGGAGCAAAACAAGCGGCTTGTCGAGTACGCTTTGGCAAACGAGACAGCTTTTGTGCCCACCACCACATCCACCGGCGCAGCGGATTACCGGCGTTCTTGGGTTCTGCACTCATTTCCTGAGTTTTCCCAGCTGATGACAGACAGAATTCATGAAATTCTGCCGGCGCTGTTCAGCAAATTTGGGCTGACACCGTTTACCGTATCGCAAATAGAGGCGCAGCTAACCGCACACAACGACGGAAATTTTTACAAAATACATAACGACAGCGGCAGCCCAGAAACCGCTACCCGAACCCTCACCTATGTTTACTACTTTAACCGGGAGCCAAAAGCGTTTTTTGGCGGGGAGTTAGTGGTCTACGACAGCAAGATTGAGAACAACTTCTACGTGAAAGCAGACTCATTCAAAACCGTCGAGCCCCGCAACAACAGCGTTGTGTTTTTCCTGAGCAGCAACATGCACGAAGTGCTGCCGGTGAGTTGCCCTTCCAAAAACTTTGCCGACAGCCGCTTCACCATCAACGGCTGGATACGCCGGTAGGGCACGCTCGCATAGGGCATCGGGCATGGGGGTGCCGGTGAGAAAGCAATTGCAGTCACCGGCTCAACGCGCCCGCCCTTAGCAGCAGCACGGAAGACAATCTAACACGCACTTAATATAGCAATAAACAGTAAGTTTAGGACACTTGGACACTCGCGCCTGTCCTACGAAGTATAGGCGTAGGGCAGGCGTCTCGCCTGCCCTCAAAGTCTAATGTCTTAACCTAAGTGGCTACTGCTATAAAAGAAACCCGGTTTCTTAAAGAAACCAGGTTTCTGGATTTGAGTAGATTTAAGTGGATTGATATCTGCCCAGTTAGTGCAGCCAGCCCCAGGTATTGCCTTTGTTGTTGAGAGAAAGATAGTTCAAACCTTTGCTTTTGAGGAGTTTTAAACCGGAAGAATTAGCAGGCTGCTCGCTGTCGTCTACCAGCATGCCTTTGAGGTGCTCGACAATCACGCCGGCATTCGGTTCGGCGAGAATGCGCTTGCTCATAGCGCGCAACCCGTCATCGATCGTTTTGTCTGCTTCCGCATCATCTTTCACCGCAGCCAGTTGGGCTTTCAGAGACAGGAGTTCCTCGCGCAGCACCCGCATGTCAGGGGAATCCGGCAGCCCGGCCACCATTTGGGCGATAGCCGAGCGAGTTTCAGCAGCCACTTTCGAGGAGTTCACTTGACTGTAAGCCGGGCTGGAAACATCCGCAGGCGTCAGGTTAGGGGCTTGCGGCGAAGCCGTCACTGGTGTGAAAAGAGTGAGTGTCGAAAAAAGGAGACATGAAATGCACATGGGGATATAGCTCCAGAAACACAACAGGAGTTGGGTGCTTGAATGGCCCTGCCAAAAGATAGAGCCAAGTTGATATACAGGTTAACCCAGAATCAAGAGCGCACTCAAGGTTGGAAACAGGGTGTTGCCCAATGGCATATCTAGCGCATTCGCTGAACGTACTGTATAACCCCGCGAGCAATCGCTTGTGCTAGCCTGGTGCGGTAAGCGGGGTCTGCCAGTTTGGGAGCGTCCTCAGCGCCGGTGACAAAACCCACTTCCAGCAAAACAGCGGGCATAGAAGTCTTGCGGAGGACATAAAATCTGGCCGAGCGAACCCGGCGGTCGGGAGCGCCGGTAGCTTGCAGGAGACTGTTGTGGATAGTGCGAGCCAAGTCATAGCCGCTGTCGTAATAGTAAGTCTCAATGCCATTGACATCGGGGCGAGTCATATCAATCGCATTAGCGTGGATGCTGACAAACAGGGTGGCATCCACCCGATCGGCCAGCTGCACCCTAGGTTCCAGGTCAATTTCCCGGTCATCTTGACGAGTCATAATAGCTTGCACGCCTTGCTGCTCCAGGAGTGCCGCCACTTGGCGCGAGATGTCGATCACAATATCCTTTTCTCGCAGCCCCCCAATGCCGATAGCGCCGGCATCCCCGCCCCCATGTCCCGGATCGACCACCACCACAACGCGGTCATTGGCACGGCGGGGGATGGCAGAGGGGGGATTAGTCCTTGCCGGTTGGGGAAAGCGAGTCGGAAGAGGGGGAGGCGCAGCAGCCGCCGGCGGGGTGTAGCGCGGGACAGTGGCCACAGACGGAGGCGTAACTTGCACGAACAGATCCCGGTCGCTGAGCTGGCTCACCGCCTGAATCTGAGCGCCGGCAGCCGGTTGAACCAGAAGCACAACCGTTTGCGCGTCTTGCTGCTGAGCTTCCACCCATCTCAGAGCGCTGCCGTCCTGTTGCTGGCGACCGCTCACGGTGTCTGCCAGTTGGGCGTTAGAAATCGCGATCCGGTAGGCTGCGGTTGACCGGTCCCACCCCGTGGTGTAAGTGAGGGGCCCGTTCGCCCTCACCAAAAGTTGAGTGCCATTGCCGCCTATCTCCACGGACTCAATGGTGGCCATACTGCTTTCAGCCCCGATGCTGGGGGCAACTCCGCCCTGCGGCCACAGCGCCACCCCTCCCGGTGCAGTTCCAGCCTGCCAATCCGGGCTGGTGGGAGCCATAATCAAAGTCAAGCGGGCCACCGGCGGCGAGGTTTGCAGCTGGGTCACCTGCAGGGTGCTGACGCCATTGCGATTAATGTCCAAAGTTCGGCTTGTCAGCTGGGGCGACAGGGTAGCGCCGGGGATATCAACCGTCGTCCAGGAGCGGTCGCGACTCCGCTTCACGTCAATCTGTGGCAGTTGGCCACTGGTGCGGATCAGCAACCCCTCTGGCTTCACCTCGATATCCTCAAGCCGAGTCTGGGGCCCTGCTGAGAGCAGCGAAGGACGGGACGCTTGATTGAGGCGCTGGGGAGTCGGCAGTTGCACTGTCCACTGATTGGGAGAAATCCCCTGGAACAGCACTTGCTGCGGGTCTATGGTGTACCCGTCCGCTAGTTCAATCACAATGCGAGCCGTCTGCGAGTTCAGCTGCCCCACCCGCACCGCTTTAATCGCGCCGCCCACCGCCTGGCTGACCGGCGAGCGGCCCAACGTCGTCTTTGGCAGGTCAATTACCAAGCGCGTCGGGTTAAAAGCCAGCTGTGCCTTGGGTTGAACGCCGCCATCTGTGGTAAAAAACAGCCGGTTCTGATTGGTATCAAACCGCCAGGCTTTCAGCTGAGCGGCTTCGGCGGAGGATGCCAGAATCAAAGCACCTAAAAAGCCCGGCAGTACCCAACCGAGCCAGTGACCTTTTTTAGGGCAGTTCTGACGGCTGCGCAAACCTAAATCTTGGTTGACATTTTTCATGTTCCGCAAACGAATCCACACACTCTTAAATTGGGTTTTGCAAGCTATTTTTGGCTAAATCAGTCCCTGGGGCTGCTCAACAACCGAGATTGACCTTTGAGTGATGCAGCCTTGATAGGGATCACCCAGCCGCCCAACTGAGTGCTGCTATTAGCCGGTAGCGCTTACAGCCACATTCGGGCTAATTGCGTTCTGGCAATCACTCGCCTGATAGCCCCACCCCGGCGCTTGTATTAACCGTACTGGCGAGAACAAACTTCTGCAAGGGCTGCCACCTGAGTACGCCTATTGCTCCCCCACCTCCGGATGCCACCCCCATTACAGGCGGGGAGCCGCCCATCTGTTTCCCTGACAAGCACTCAGCATGCCTGCCTCGGGATCGCCTTGCTCGTGCCTGTACATTTTAGATGATATAACGCTAATTTTGGGTTAATTTTCGGAAACAAGTCGGTACGGGCCCGACTGGAAGGCACTTTTTCGGCAGCGCGGGGCTAGTCTCGAGCGCCGGCGGCCACAAGCAAGCGCACCAAGTTCTTGTTGCCGTTAAATTCCGCAATCATCCGAGCGGTGTAGCCGCCCCGGTTTTTCACGTTCACGTCAGCACCAGCTTCTGTCAAGATTTGAGCGGCACCGGCATGCCCACGATGGACGGCCCACATCAGGGCAGTGGCACCGGCGCTATCTTGGAGATTGGGGTCTGCGCCATTGGCCAGCAGGGCTTGGATGACGCCGGTGCTGTTGTTTTCCGCCGCTCGCATCAGCGGGGTTTTCCCGTCCCAGGAGCGCGTGTTGGGGTGAGCGCCGGCATCGAGCAGCACTTTCACCGTCGGGGTGTGGCCCGCCGAGGCGGCCAGCGTCAGCGCCGTTTCCCCTCCGTTTCTGGCATTAACTACATGCGCTGCCTGTTGCTTGTCGCCGCCCAAAAGCAGAGTTTCCACAATCGAGCTGTCACCGTGCAAAGCGGCCACCATTAAAGCGGTGTCCCCCAGCCGGTTCCTCCCGGAAACGTCCGCCCCCCGCTCGACCAGCAGTTGCAACACGCCGGCGTGCCCTTCCACAGCAGCCAGGTTTAAGGCTGTCTCGCCATCCTTATTTTTGGCACCGATGTCCGCACCGGCATCGAGGAGGGCGGTGACGGTTTCCAGATCACCTGCCGCTGCTGCCGCCATCAGCGCTGTCCAGCCCTCGCGGTTTTTGGCATTCACGGGAGCACCGGCGGCGATCAGGGCTCGCACCGCGCCGGTGTGCCCGCCGTCTGCTGCCAGAATCAGCGCCGTTTCGCCCTCGCTGTCTCGGGCGCTGACATCCGCGCCGGCAGCAAGCACTATTTCCGCCACTGCCAAATCCCCTCGCTCTGCGGCTCGCATCAGCGGCGTCCTGCCGTTTTTCAGCTGGTAAGACGCCCCGTGTTCCAGCAAGATTTTTACCAGCTCGGCGCTGCCGGTGTCCACTGCCAGTTTCAGCGCACTGTCCTCATCTTTGTCTTGGACACTCACATCCGCACCGGCAGCCAGCAAGGCGCGCACAATTTCCAAATGCCCTTTTAGGGCTGCCACCATCAGCGCCGTACTGCCATCATCATTTTTGGCGTTCAAGTCCGCGCCACTCTCTATCAAAAAGCCCACCGTGTCAACCTGCCCTGCCGCAGCGGCTAGCATCAGCGGCGTCACGCCAAACCGCTTTCTGGCCTGATTGACATCCGCACCGGCATCGAGCAGCACGCGGGCAATCTCGCTGTAGCCATACTGGGCTGCGAACATTAAAGCGGTGGTGCCATCTCGATCGGTGGCATTTACAGAAGCACCCCGGGCAAGCGAGGTTTGCACCTGCTTCATATCGCCACTTTTGGCCGCCCGTATTAATAAAACATCGTGCTTGGAGCTCATGACAGCGCGTCATCCGATGGGAATCTCTGTCAACTTATCGTTAAATCGGACGAATGAGCAAGCCGGTGGGCTGGGAGCTTGACTGGGATCTCTGGTCAGGGGCTTCAGGGGGAATTTATACCCAATTGAGACAGCTCCTATCTTTTCAAAATCGGTATGACCGGCGTCCCGCGACCCGAAAATGGCCCTAAGGGGGGGCGCTCAGGTAAAAATTTTACAACATCCGGCAGAAAGCATATATACAAGACCGGTCTAAACTGGGATTTTTTTGAAAATCATTTAATCGTAAACTGTAAAATTTATCCCCACTCTGAAAAGCGGGCCAGGGGGAGAGATTTTTCTCCAGCGGGGAAGCAATGCAAGGGGTTCTAACAAGACAAGTTTTGCAAACTACCAATCATAGCGCTTCTGGTGTTTGACAGCGGCACAGCTATCTCCCCTAAACGACTGCCCCCACTCGAAGCTCCAGAGCGACCGAACTCCCCCGCGACCGAGATCCAGAGTTCCACAGCTCCCCTCTCCCGCTCTCCCCCTGTCCCTGAGCTGCCGGCACAGGTGAGAGGCCGTGGGGAATGTTTAAAAAATTCTAGAGATTATGCTAAGTTTTATAAAGTTACTTAAAAATGTTCGCATCCTATGAGCTTGGAGATCCCGGCAGAGGTTAAAGTTTGGAGCCAATTCGCCCACCCCGCTTTAATGTGGGTGCTGTTCGCGCTGACTCTTTACGCGCTGTATCTGGGCGTGCTGGTGAAGCGCACCCGAAAAGCTGAGCCAGAAAAGAGAAAAGAGCTGATTAAAGGCAAGTACAACCTCAAGCACTACCAAGTTGGTTCTGCCGTGTTAGCGCTGATGGTGCTGGGCACTCTGGGCGGCATGGCTGTAACCTATATCAATAACGGCAAGCTGTTTGTCGGGCCTCACCTGCTCGCCGGTTTGGGCATGACCGGCATGATTGCTGTGTCTGCCTCCCTGTCTCCTTTCATGCAAAAAGGCGCTGACTGGGCCCGCTACACCCACATCCTTCTCAATCTCAGTCTGCTGGGTCTGTTTGGCTGGCAGGCTATCACCGGCATAGAAATTCTGCAAAGGATTATCAGCAAAATGGCATAGCACAGGGCGGGTGCGGTTCGTCTTCCCCACACCAGAAGCCCCATGCCAGAATCCCACTAGAAAGCAGGTCAAGCACTCTTGATTAGCGGTAAGAAACCAGGTTTCTTTAGGCTAATCCAAAGAAACCGGGTTTCTGGCACGACTTGACCTGCGCTCTAGCCACAAGCATACTGCTTTTCCCCACTAGCACTGCTGGCAAACTTCCCGATCTCGGTTGCGGGAGCGCCATCTCTTGAAGCTTTCCAGAGCGTCGCTGCCCAGAGTGCCGTGGAAATCTTCCTGCACCTTGTGGGTTAAGTGGCGGGAAACCTGTTTGACGATTTGGGCTAAGAGCCGGTCGCCGGTTTTTTGAATCAGGGATTTGGGCAGCGCCTGAATAAACTTGGGAAACCAGACGCCGACTGCCAGATCCAAGTGCCACTCCACGCGGGTCATGGCAGTTTTTGGCGCTTCTGCTCCCTCCTGCGCCGGCAGATCCCCCGCTCCCACCAACTTTTGCACGGCTTGAAAATCAACCTCATAGCCCGGAGGGGTGTAATCCGGCACCGGCACTGTCTCTATGCGGTAAATCCCATCCTCCTCAACGGTCATGTTCAGGCCAATTTTGGGCTCCACCTCATAGCCAAACGCCCCAAAGCGTCCGATGGTCAACGTGTAACCGTTCTCGCCCAGGGGTTCCGCCTTCATCGGATGGGCGCACCGGCGAAACCAGCCCTGGTGAGCCCTCAGATAATCAGCAACAACCATGACGCCGGCGTGCATTTCCATCCACCCGACAAAGTGAGTGCGAAACCAGATTTGCTCATTTGCCACCGGCGCGTCGGCTTCTAACTCGCCGGCAACGGCCAGGTTTGTCCCTGGCTCTAACAAGGCATCCGAAACTTCAAACATTTGACTTTCACTCAGTTGTGACTGCATGACCACCCTATCCTGCGCTCGTTAATCTGTTTGCTTGTCTGGAGGAACTTTGTCGGTGGGGTTTCATTTTCTACTTTAGAGCCGACCTCAGGGGTGCGAGATCCGTGATTCTGCCGGAATTTCCGACAAGTTTTTTTAAGGGCGGAGTGAGCGCTACACTCCTCAAGTGCTGCTTAAATCAGGATAAACGGTTCCCAGAAGGCTCGTGTGTGCTTCAGATCGGGTAAGGTTGGCGATCGAGATCAGCTCACAAATCTTTACACTGGAGTGTAGCCGGTTTAGCCAGAAGACAGGGTGCGGGAATCAATTGTGCCACCTCCCACCGGCAGATCCGAAAATCCGCCGGCGCAGTTTGTAGTTGGGCTTTAGCCCTACAGTTTGTAGTTGGGCTTTAGCCCTACAGTTTGTAGTTGGGCTTTAGCCCTACAGTTTGTAGTTGGGGCGGGGTGAACTAACATCTGGCAGTTCACAGAGACATTTGGGGTGAACCAGCCCTGACTTTAGCCCCACAGTTTGTAGTTGGGCTAATGCCCTACAGCCCAGTGGTGGGATTGGCCCCACCGGCGCGGGCACTTTTAGTTCCGCACCACTAACCACCAACCAATAACAGCAACTTATGAAAGCATTTGTAGCAGGGGCTACCGGCGAAACGGGTCGCCGAATTGTCCGAGAGCTAGTCAAACGCGAGATTCCCGTCCGCGCTTTGGTTCGCAACTTGGAAACCGGCAGGGCAATTCTGCCAAAGGAGGCGGAGTTAGTCACCGGCGATGTCTTGAACTTGGAAAGCCTCAGCGCTGCTATCGGCGACAGCACGGTGCTGCTGTGCGCCACCGGCGCAAGGCCCAGCTTTGACCCCACCGGCCCTTACCAGGTGGACTTCGAGGGCACTAAAAATCTGGTGGATGTGGCCAAAGCCAAGGGCGTCGAGCATTTTGTCCTGGTTTCTTCTCTGTGCGTCTCCCAGCTGTTCCACCCGCTCAACCTGTTTTGGCTGATTTTGCTCTGGAAGAAGCAGGCTGAGGAGTACCTCCAGAAAAGCGGTCTGACTTATACGATTGTCCGCCCGGGCGGTCTGCTCAATGAGGACACCGACGAGCCGGTGGTGATGTCGGGTGCGGACACCCTGTTTGATGGCCGGATTCCCCGCACCAAGGTGGCCCTCGTGTCCGTGGAGGCCCTCTCTCAACCGGCAGCTGGCAATAAAATAGTAGAAGTCATCACTAAGGCAGATGCTCCTGAGCGGACTTTTGAGCAGCTTTTTGCCGGTGTGACCTGACATTTTTATTATCCGGCTGTATAGTTTTACATTAAACGCCGGACACACGCCCTAATAAGAAAGGGCAATAGCCTGCGATAGCGGGCTATTTTTTAAAAGTGAATCAAACGTATGTGAGGGGAGGGTGCCGGCGGGGGAGCCATTAAGCTGTGAGAGCGGTCGAAAGTTCTGCGAGATCGAACGGGTGGTGTGAGTTGACAGAGCAATCCAAAGAAAATACACTGAACAGTTTCCTGGCCGGCTGCGCCTGTGCTGCCGGCGTAATGTTCCTGCTGTGGTACTGGCAGGCAGGCAGTGGGCCGCTGAGGCGGCTGGGCGCACCGGGCCAGCAGCTGCCGGCGCTGGTGATGCGGGGGGGCGACCCCTATGTGAGGGCGCTGATGCGAACCATCTCTGCCGCTGAGTCGAATGTTTCCCAGCCCTATTCGGTTGTGTATGGCGGTCAGTACGTGCGGGACTTGAGCCGGCATCCTGACCGCTGCGTCAGAATTGTCACCGGCCCCAACAAGAACAATTGCACCACAGCTGCCGGTCGGTATCAGATGCTGACGACGACGTGGGACGAGAAGGCCAGAAACTATCACCCGCATCCCGGAGGGTTTTGGTTGTGGAAGTCTTACAGCTTTGAGCCGGAGTTTCAGGATGCCGTAGTTTACGGTTGGCTGAGCGATTCTTACGCTTGGGGCGCGGACATCCCACAGCTGCTGCGCCAGGGAAAATTAGATGAGGTGTTGCGGCTGCTGTCCGGGACTTGGACGAGTCTGGGGTACGGGATAGAAGACAATTCCATGACAGGGGATTTGCCGGAGATATATCAAAAGATGTTGCGCGAGGAACTGCGAGTGGCTCGGTGAATTGCCGGCTTGTGGGGATGGGGCATTGGGCATTGGGCACGCTCGCACTGGTATAGCACTAGCCACTTAGGTTAGGACGTAGGACAGGCGTTCCCTCAGATCCCAGAGACCTTGAGGGCAGGCGTCTCGCCTGCCCTACGCCTATACTTCGTATCCCAGTGTCCTAAACTGACTGTCTATTGCTATAATTCTCGCTTTCGCTGCGCCGCAGGGGCGGGTTTACAGATTTCCGTTGCCACCAGCAGATATGTTGGGTGAACCCGCCCCTGCGGGGGTGAACCCCCCCGTACTGTGGGATAACCTCTCTAATAGATGAACCGCAACGTGAGTGTGGCGCGGTTGCGGTAGGCAGCGCTGCTTCCGGTCACTGGCGAGCTCAACAAAACCGGCACAGCCAGGAGCAAAATGGCAATCAGAAAAATCTCAGCGAGCAGGTCAAATAGTGTTAAACCTTTAGTTTGATTTTTCTTGAGGGCAGAGAATAAGCAGGGACATGGCACGGGGGTATTCATAGGGGACTTTTTCCAGAACTGGCTGGAGCGGTGAGTCTGGTTACTTATAGCCTGCCCCTATTGAGCGGTGAATTGCTCTAGTGGTTCCACTGCTTTTTTGAGCCCATCTGGCAGCGTACCACCTTTTTTCGGTAAAAACTGCTCCGCAGCTTTGTATTTCTTGATCGCCGGCGATGGCGCTGTTGCAGCGTCGCCGATAGCGCCGGCAGTACGCCACGGGTGCTATTTCGGGCCCGCGCCCTTGAAGGGTTGCCCCGTGCGTGAAGTTCAAAGGAAAGCCGGTGAAACAAATCTGGGCGTCAGCTCCAGCCAACAGTAGCTTAGCAATATCCAAGGGAGACGAGCAAGCGGTGACATTCGGTATCTTGAATTTTGCCCGCTTCGCAGAGTTCGAGGAGCGCGTCTGCCAGAACATACAGGGCGATGGCGCGGTCGATGTACTGTTTAGCTGAGACAACAGCAGCCTCAAGAGTTTTGTGAGCGTGCCAGTCTGTGGCAACTGAGTGTCTTCTTGGTGGCAGGCATTTGATCGCCCATCCTCCGTCCAGTTGCATTCCTAAGATTAGCCAGTCTTGATAAGAGACGCTCCAAGTTTTCATTTTTTTTCCCCCACCAGCCTCATCAGGGCGTTCTGAGTTTTTGATCTGCATCTGTATTTTCAGTATGGATCGGCCCTCCCCAAGAGACAGTGATCGCAAGCTTGCAGGGAGAGTGACAATTCTGTGAAAATTTGGTGATCGGACACTGGGAGCTAATGTGATCTCGATCATTGCTTGTGAGTGATTTCCGAACGCTCAGGAGGCTGGGGCAAGGGTGGGTTCGCCCTTCTGCCTCCCCGGGGCGGGATTCAGCGCCTGTGCGGGGCTCAGCCCGGAGACGCCCCTGCGGGGCAACTTCCTTTTTGCACAAATGGCATGCGCCGGCTTGGGGAATCTAAAATCGTCAAATCTGAAATCGCCTGTGAGCCACCGCCGGCGGCAAGAGCCGGCTTAATCTTCAGACATAAACAACACCGCTGTTGCGAAATTAGGGATGCAACTTCACCTGGGCGAGGAGTTAAATGATGGGGTTTCAGACGGATAGGACTGCAGCCAGTGCCGGTCGCCAAGGTGGGCCGGCTGGCTGCGGGCTGCTTAACATTTTTACACAAAGAAAATAGTTGTCGCTCTTATCAAAGCTGAGCGCTGAGCCCTCAGAGCAAGAGCTGAAGTTAGTTATAAAAATTAAAAAAAAAGATAAAGCAAGACGGGATATCTTTGCTAAACTAAAAGAGAGACTAAGGTTAGAGGTACAAAACCTATGGTCACAACAGCTCCCGAACAAACATCCCAACAGGCTAAAGAGCAAGCCTTGGTGCTTTGGTTCGAGGAAGTCGGGCTAGCGGATATCTCCTGGGTGGGCGGCAAGAACGCTTCCTTGGGAGAAATGATTCAGCAGCTGACATCCAAGGGAATCAGCGTTCCCACCGGCTTTGCCACCACCGCCTACGCCTACCGCTACTTTATCGAGAACGCTGGCATAGAGGAGAAGCTGCGCCGGCTGTTTGCTGACCTGGACGTGGAGGACGTGAACAACCTGCGCGAACGGGGCAAGCAAGCTCGCAACTTGATTCTCAACACGCCATTCCCGCCGGAACTGCAATCGGCAATCGCGACGGCTTACCTGAAGTTGTGCCAGCGCTATGGCAATAAATCCGGGCTGTGCGAGCAGTTCGGGCCCGATTACCAAGAGGAGTGCGAGCAGTTCTCTCAGGAGATCGATGTAGCAGTGCGCTCCAGCGCTACTGCAGAAGATTTGCCTGATGCCAGCTTTGCGGGCCAGCAGGAAACCTATCTGAACATCTCTGGCGTCCAAGCAGTTTTGGAAGCCTGCCACCGGTGCTTTGCCTCCCTGTTTACTGACCGCGCTATTTCCTACCGGCAAAACCGAAACTTCGACCACTTTGAGGTTGCCCTGTCTGTCGGCGTCCAGAAAATGGTGCGCTCTGACTTAGCCTGCTCTGGGGTCATGTTCTCTATTGACACAGAAACAGGCTTCAAAAATGCCGCTTTAATCACGGCGGCATACGGGTTGGGCGAAAATGTCGTCCAAGGGGCAGTTAACCCGGATGAATACTTTGTTTTTAAGCCGACTCTCAAACAAGGTTTCCGCCCGATTCTAGACAAACGCTTGGGCAGCAAAGATATCAAAATGGTCTACGATATCGGCGGCTCCAAGTACACCAAGAACCTGTCGGTGCCGGCTGCAGAGCGCAATCAATTCGCGCTGACTGAGGAGGAAATTCTCCAGCTTGCCAACTGGGCGTGCCTGATTGAAGACCACTACTCGCAAGTGCGCGGCACCTACACGCCGATGGACATTGAGTGGGCGAAAGACGGCATCACGAATAAACTGTTCATTGTTCAAGCTCGCCCGGAAACGGTGCAGTCGCAAAAAGCGGATAGCGTCCTGCGCACTTACCGGCTGCAAGGGACGAGCGAAGTGCTGGTTCGGGGTCGCGCTGTTGGGGAAATGATCGGTCAAGGTCAAGCCCGGGTGATTTTGAATGTAAACAAAATCGACCTTTTCCAAGCGGGGGAAGTTTTGGTTACAAATAAAACTGACCCCGACTGGGAGCCGATCATGAAAAAGGCGAGCGCCATTATCACTAATCAAGGGGGGCGCACCTGTCACGCGGCAATTATTGCGCGGGAAATGGGCATCCCAGCGATTGTGGGCTGCGGCGACGCCACCAAGGTGATCAAGACGGGGCAAGAGATAACTGTCTGTTGTGCGGAAGGGGAAGAAGGACGGGTTTATGCCGGCTTGCTGCCTTTTGAAGTGCAGCAAACTACCCTGGAAAATCTGCCCCGCACCCGCACCCAGATTCTGATGAATGTGGGGAATCCAGAGGAAGCGTTCAGTTTGGCTGCTATTCCTTGCGATGGGGTGGGGCTGGCTCGCTTGGAATTTATCATTACCAACCACATTCAAGTACACCCGCTGGCTTTGGTTCACTACGACACGCTCGAAGATGAGCTGGTCAAGGCGGAAATCGCACGGCTGACTGCTCTGTATGAAGAGAAGCCGCTGTTCTTTGTGGACAAGCTGGCTCACGGGATCGGGCGGATTGCTGCTGCGTTCTATCCGAATCCGGTAGTTGTGCGGCTGTCGGATTTCAAGAGCAATGAGTACGCTAATCTTCTCGGTGGGCGGCAGTTTGAACCCCATGAAGAAAACCCGATGATTGGCTGGCGCGGCGCTTCTCGCTACTGCGATCCAAACTACAGCGAGGCTTTCGCTCTGGAGTGCAGGGCGCTCAAGCGGGTGCGGGATGAAATGGGTTTGACGAATGTTATCCCGATGATTCCTTTCTGCCGCACGCCTGATGAGGGGCGCAAGGTGCTGGCTGAAATGGCCAAGCATGGCTTGGAGCGGGGCAAGAATGGGTTGCAGGTTTATGTGATGTGCGAGATTCCCAGCAATGTTATTTTTGCTGATGAGTTCAGCAAGGTGTTTGATGGGTTCTCGATTGGGTCGAATGACCTGACTCAGCTGACTTTGGGGTTAGACCGCGATTCGGCTTTGGTGGCGCACATCTTTGATGAGCGCAATGAGGCTGTGAAGCGGATGGTGCAGATTGCGATTAAGGCGGCTAAGAAATACGGGCGCAAGATTGGGATTTGCGGTCAAGCGCCGAGTGACTATCCTGAGTTTGCCCGCTTCTTGGTTGAGCAGGGGATTGATTCGATTAGTTTGAACCCGGATTCTGTGATGAAGACTTTGCTGAATATCGCTCAGGTCGAGGAGTCGAGTTCGGCAATGGATTTGATCGAGGAGATCGCTAAGGTGCAATAAACTTAGAAGAAACCCGGCACCCCAACCCCCTCCCCGTGTTAGCGCAGCGGCTCCGCAGGAGCTACGGGGAGGGGGGGAAAGAGAGGAGTTTTTTCTCTCGTTCCGGGGCGGGCACGGGGGCACCGCCCCTACCGCCTGGCAACGCCGCTTTTTCTCGTTTTTCTCCCGTTCTCTCGTTCCCAGGCGGAGCCTGGGAACGAGGGATAATCGATTTTCATCCTCAGAAACCAGGTTTGTTCAATCAACCTGGTTTCTTGATTTTCGGGGAGGATGCGTATAGGGTGAGTGGGGAGATAGGGGCTTTTTTATTCCTGCAGGGGGATGGCGATAGGGGAGAATTTGCATATTGTAATTACAGCATATCGCGCAGGTGATAGAAGACATCTATGTTTGAACAGCTATTTACGGCTACGGTTGCGGACAGTCAAGGATGGAGAGGAGAGCGCCGCCCTCTGAAGGGGGTGATTGTGGGCACCGGCCAAGTGGGGATGGCTTGCGCCTACTCGATGCTGATTCAGAATACTTTCAATGAAATGTTGCTGGTGGATGTGAATCAGGAAAAGCTGCAAGGGGAAGTGATGGATTTGCTGCACGGGCTGCCTTTCCTTGAGCCGGTAACGGTGCGCGGTGGAAGTTTGGCGGAGAGTGAGGATGCGGATATTGTGATTATTACTGCCGGCGCTAAGCAGAAGCCTGGGGAAAGCCGGTTGAATCTGGTGCAGCGCAATGTGGAGATATTCAAACAGCTGATTCCGGAAGTGGTTCAGTATTGCCCTAATGCGATTTTGCTACTGGTGACTAATCCGGTGGATATTATGACCTATGTGTCTCTGAAGCTGTCTGGGCTGCCGGCAAATCGGGTTTTCGGTTCGGGTACGGTGCTGGATACGGCTCGCTTCCGCTATATGCTGGCTGAGAAAATGCAGCTTGACCCGCGCAGCCTCCACGCTTATATTATAGGGGAGCATGGGGACAGTGAGGTGCCGGTGTGGAGCAAGGTGAATATCTCGGGAATGCGGTTATTGGAAGATGGCTCGAAAGAGGACCGTGACCTGCTGGAGCCTATTTTTGAGGGTGTGAAGAATGCTGCCTACGAGATTATCCAGCGCAAAGGGGCGACGAGTTACGCTATCGGGCTGGGGGTGACGGAAATTGTGAAGGCGATTTTTGGCAATCAAAACCGGGTTTTTACGGTGAGCACTTTGATGAATGGCGCTCACGGGATTTATGATGTCTGTCTGAGTCTGCCGGCGGTGGTTAACCGGCAGGGTGTGACGCGGGTGCTGAATCTCTCTCTGACTCCGACTGAGGAACTTCAGCTGCAGCATTCGGGTGAGGTGATGCGGGAAATTATTGCCTCTCTACAGTTGTGAGGGGCTGCCGGTTTTTCTCCGGCACCCCTGCCCCCTTCGCCGCGTGCGGTGAGGGGGAGGTGCTCAGGCAATTTCCTGCTAAATGTGACGGTTGATTGTGACAGATTTTTTGAAAAAGATCGAACAAATTTGTGGGGGTGCGGTAAGATAAAGATAATGGAAAAGTTGCGGGCATATAAGGTCGGGCTGTGGGCCGGCATCCGGGGTGCCGGTTGAGTTATAGCGGTTTTCAGTTGAATGAAGTAGGCCCCAGAAACCCGGAAGAGGGCGGTCTCCGTGGGTAGCCCGCCCCTACGCTCACCGGGGTTCTCAGTACCTCACTAATAAGAAAAACGCTCTATATAAATAGAGCCGGTGGAATAGAAGTCGCGGCGATACCGCCGGCGAGACACCGGCAGCGACTGCTTCTCGCCGGCGGTGGGTGCTACCACCGGCACCGGCTCGATCGGAGGGGGTTGCCGGCGATAGTTGTGGGGAGTCTCTCAGCTATATAGATATAGCATTAGCCACTTAGGTTAGGACGTTGGACAGGCGTTCCCTCCGATCGAGCGAGACCTTAAGGGCAGGCGAGACGCCTGCCCTACGCCTATACTTCGTATCCCACTGTCCTAAACTGACTGTCTATTGCTATAGACGCCGGCGCACTTGTGCCGGCTGTACAGGGATAAAACTCACCGGCACCGGCACTCCAATGCCGGCGCATCGATCGGGATAGGTCTAGAACCCAGACGGAGTAAAGATTCTGGGCGAATCCCGATCGAGATTTGCTTCCGCGCCAGTCACCGGCGCACCTTTACAGCCCGCCGGTGCGGCAAAAAACAAGTGTTCTGGGGGAGCGTTTTGTGAGATCCTAGAGATACTCAGCACAGTTAACGTAGTCCGAAGAGAATGGAAGAAGATCGGAAGTCAACAGTCGTGGTCACGGGTGCGTCCTCGGGAGTGGGCTTGTACGCCGCGAAAGCTCTTGCCAAAAGGGGATGGCATGTGGTGATGGCTTGTCGGGATCTGGAGAAGGCGGAAAAAGCTGCCCAGTCTGCCGGCATGCCGGCAGGGAGCTACACTATCCTGCATATCGATTTGGGAAGCTTGGATAGCGTTCGCCGGTTTATCAACAGCTTCAGGGCAACCGGCAGATCCTTGGACGCTTTGGTGTGCAACGCTGCCATCTATATGCCTCTCATCAAGCAGCCGTTGCGCAGTCCAGAGGGATATGAATTAACGGTGGCTACAAATCACCTCGGTCATTTCCTCTTGTGCAAGATTATGCTAGAGGATATGAAGCTCTCTCAAGCTCCAGATCGCCGGGTGGTGATTTTGGGAACCGTGACCCACAACCCGAAGGAGTTAGGAGGAAAAATTCCGCCGCGTCCGGATTTGGGAGATTTGAAGGGTTTGGCAGAGGGATTCCAAGCGCCTCACACCATGATTGACGGCAAGAAGTTTGAGCCGGTGAAGGCTTACAAAGACAGCAAGGTGTGCAATGTGCTAACCATGCGGGAGCTGCACCGGCGCTATCACGAGTCAACCGGCATCACCTTCAGCTCTCTCTATCCGGGGTGTGTTGCCACAACAGCCCTATTCCGAAACCACTATCCCCTGTTTCAGAAAATTTTCCCCCTATTCCAGAAGTACATTACCGGCGGGTTTGTCTCGGAGGAGTTAGCCGGCGAGCGGGTTGCGGCGGTAGTTGCCGATCCTGAGTACAAACAATCCGGTATGTATTGGAGCTGGGGAAACCGCCAGAAGAAAAATGGCAAGTCCTTTGTTCAAGAGGTATCTTCGGAAGCCAGCGATGATCAGAAAGCTGAGCGCCTGTGGGATCTGAGCGAAAAGTTGGTTGCGTTTGCGTACTAACAGCTCGCTCCTGATTTTTTAGAGCCCCACCCCCCAACCTCCTCCCCGTTAACGGGGAGGGGGGGCTAAATCTGCCCCCACCCTGGGAGCATCCCATTTTTGCAAAGATTTTCACCCTGACCCCCCTAACCCCCCTCTCCCTTCATGGGAGAGGGGGGAAAATAAAAAATTCTCCCCTCTCCCCTTGTGGGAGAGGGGTTGGGGGTGAGGGGGATTACAAAAATGGGATGCACCCCCTACCCTGCGGAATGCCTGTTCTGCAACACCGGCACAAATTCGTAGGGGCGGGTTCGCCCGAAATCTTCGCGACACAACGAATAATATCACTAAACCCGCCCCCACCCCAAGGAATGCCGGTGCTACAACAATTGCCCTTGGCAAAATCTGAAAATATGATAGTATTGACTCGATGAGGAAGAACTATCAAATTGTAGGTCATGGCCGAGGTGTCCCTTGTTACTGCACGCACAGTTTTCCCAATGAGCGAAGGTTCTTAATGTCTTGCTAACAGGTTTTGAGATCGTAGTAAGAGAGCGGAATTTGGCGAGATTTCAGACATGGTGAAAAACATTACTCTGCTGCTGGTGCTGGCACTATCGTTTTCATTCGCACTCCCTGCTGAGGCGTCTTTCTGCCGGCACTCCAACGACCACTTAATTTGTGTGCTCAGTATCAAGCGAAGCGCCAAAAATTACTGGGAATATCGAGCAGCCGTTAGTGTCGATGGGGAGAAAAGGCCAATTGAGATATACAACTGCCGCCAGCGCGTGAGAGTGCGAAAAGATGGAACTGCTGTGCCGTTCCAGCCAAAGGGTGCCGGTGAGCTTATCTGCAGCGCCCTCAAGAAGTAGTGCGCCACCTTTATAGAGCAGAATTGCCCCTTAGATGGCCCAAAACTGTCATTCAAGACCGTCTGGTAAACATTGCCTGTCCTACTACTATTCAGCAGGAGTAGGGTGGGTTACCTAAGAGGGAACCCACCTCCATCAGTGCCGGTGGGATAGGGAACGCACCCTGCGAGTTACTTATTCCACTAGAGCGAAAACCCCCTCTTTCTCCCCCTCCCCGCGTGCGGGGGTGGGGGGTGGGGGGTGGGGGGTGGGGGGTGGGGTTCATCCCACCATCTGCAACGCCCAAAAAACAGCACACTTCCCAAACCCCGACACGGCATGCGCGGACACACAAATCAGTGAATTTGTGTTTGTCCGCGCGGTTTAAAAACCGTGCTCGCTCCGGGTCACGCCAGCTGCCAAATCTTGATAGTGCTGTCACTGCTGCCACTAATCAAGCTGTGCCCATCCGGGGTGATAGCCAGAGAGAGAACCCAGTTGGAATGCCCGGTAAGCGTGCGGATTTCCTGACCCGTACTCAGCTGCCAAATCTTGACATTGCTGTCACCGCCGCCAGTCACGAGCGTCTGCCCCTCGGGGCTGATAGCGAGGGAAAAAACGCTGCCAGAATGCCCCGAGAGCGTGCGGATTTCCTGCCCTGTACTGAGATTCCACATCTTAATCGTGCTGTCATCACTGCCACTCACGAGCGTCTGCCCATCCGGGCTGATGCCCAGAGCGAGAACCCAGCTAGAATGCCCCTTGAGGGTGCGGATTTCCTGCCCTGTAGGGAGATTCCACAACTTGATCGTGCTGTCATCACTGCCACTGACAAGCGTCTGCCCATCCGGGCTGATCGCCAGAGAGCGAATCCAGCTAGAATGCCCCTTGAGGGTGTGAATTTCCTCCCCTGTGCTCAGCTTCCAAATCTTAATCGTGTTGTCCTCACTGCCACTGACAAGCATCTGCCCATCCGGGCTGATCGCCAGAGAGCGAACCCAGCTAGAATGCCCCTTGAGGGCGCGGATTTCCTGCCCCGTACTCAGCTGCCAAATCTTGATAACGCTGTCAGCACTGCCACTGACAAGCGTTTTCCCATCCGGGCTGATCGCCAGAGAGAGAACCCACTTAGAATCCCCCATCAGCGTGCGGATTTCCTCCCGGGTGCTCAACTGCCAAATCTTGATGCTGTTGTCCCAGCTGCCACTGACGAGCGTCTGCCCATCGGGGCTGATGGCGATCGAACAAACAGTGCTGGAATGCCCCGTGAGCGTGTGGGAAACAGCAGCCGCTTCCAGCCGGCGTTTGCGCTGATCTTCCTCCTTGCGTTTTATCTCCTCCCAAACACCCCGGGCAAGATTCCGGTTGCTGATCGCTTCAGTCAAGTTGGGGTTGACAGTCAGCGCCCGATCGTAGTCAGCAATCGCTGGCTCGTACTGCCCCATTTTGTAATAGGCATTGCCTCGCTGACAGTACGCAACCGCCCAGTTCTGATTCTTCCGCAGCGCCTGCGTGTAGTCCTCAATTGCCCGCTCGTATTCTTCCACTTGTTCGTAGGCACGCCCCCGGTTGTAGTAAGCTTCCGCCCACTTGGGATTCAGCTGAATCGCCTGGTCAAAATCCGAGATAGCAGCTTTATACTCTCCCAGCTTGCAGCGGGTAACCCCCCGGCTGTAGCAAGCATCTATCACACTCAGGCGGCGACTTTCGCCAACAGATGCCAGACACTCATTGAGCTTCTCAACATAAGGCACATCCGAGACTTTCAGCGCCGCCTCCAGGGTGTCTAAGAGCCCCTCAAACTCCGCAGGTTGTGACAGCCCGTTCTGTTTCAGCCAAGACTGCACCGAATAAACCACGCGCCCCTTCGCCCAAGCTTTATTCGGCAAATGCGCCAAACTCCGCGCCCAGTCCAGAGCCAAGTCGGGCACCAAAGCAGGGCGCTGAGTTTCCAGCGCTTCATAGATATGGTAATTGTACCGCACAACCGCTTCAATGATATCCCCCACCGCTTCCCTGTCCGGCACATTTTCAGTCAAGCCAGGAATCAGCTGGGGCAGCACCGGCGGCAGATTGTACTCAAACAGAAAATACTCATCCGCCACCAAGCCGGCAAACAAGCAGTGACAAATGATTAACAGCTGGCACAGTTCGTCAAAATCCTTCCGGCTGACCGTATAGCTGAACTCCACCTCGCTGCCATCAATTCCCGCTTCTCGGAATCTCTCCTCCCGCTGCAAGATTTGCCAATTTTTCAGACTGTCACCGCCATAAAGTTGGTCAACTTCCTCTGGGTCTTCCCCAGCAGCCACCAACTTGGCCTTTGTTTCCGGCCACTTGCGGGCGCGAGTTTTTGCCGCTTCATACAGGATATCCCGATAGGGCAGCCGCGAGATCACAGGGTCATAGCGATATTTTGGCCAATTCAAACTCCAGTAGGCAACCCGAAAGTTGAGATAGTCCCCATCCACTTCCGATTCCAGCACCAAAGTCGGCTCAGATTTCAGAGCCGAAAACAGCGCTTTGATACTCGCTTCACTGTGAAACGTCTTGCTCACCCAAGCGCCGGCTAAAAAGTCTAGAGGTCTGCCTTGTGCGGTATAGTCCCGCAAAAATTGCCGCAGCCCTTCCCCTAAACTTAGCTCAATGTCGGGGAACTCTTTGCCGGAACCAGCCGCGCTGTCCAGTCGCTCAAACTGAAGTTTGGGCGGGGCGAAGAAAATCCGCAAAGGCGTCACATCCTCATTGGGGTGCGAGTTGAGGAGGTCGGAAGCGACTAACCAAATCGGCGAATTTTCCAGCCTTTTTTGTTCTTCGATTAGCTTCAGCGATGTTTCCTTATGATAGGCAGCCAGAGAGCGCTGGAGTTCGTGGTTGAGATCCAGCACTTGTAACTGGAGAGATTTCTCTTCTTCCCAGCGCCACCGCTGAAAATCCAGATTTTTTTCGCTGAGGGCGATTTGAACTCTCTGAATAAACTCTTGCAGTTCTTTCGCCCGTTCGTGATTTAGTTTCGCGAGCTCCCCCTGAAAAGCGTGATATTTCTCTTGCAGCTCCTTAGCGCCTTCATAATTTGCCCCCCCCTGCCAGGGTTGCAAAGCCGAACTTTTCTCAGGCTGTTCTTTGGCCACTTCCTGACCTGACTGAGCCAACCATCCCTGAACTTCTCCAGTTTCAGGTTGCTGTAAATACTGAAGCTTCAGCTGTGCGACCTGCATTTCCTCCCGTTGCTCTGCCAAAGCCGTATTTCCCGGAAGGCTGAGGGCTGTGCTTTCTGCTTGCTTCTCAGCAGCTATATACATTTGGGTGTCGCCCCCAACCTTTGCCGAACCCGTGACTGCTTTACCTACATTCTTAAGCCAAGTCCAGACCATTTCCGCATCTCCGATAGGTTCTCCAATTTTACTGTGAAACGTCGCCCATAAAGACCGGCAACATAGAGGCGGCACCGCCAACAGCACCCTTAACGGTATGGCGAAAGCCCCACGCCTGCTTTATTGTAGGTGTTCGGTGCCGGCACCGGCACATCTCACACGCCCGATCGCCCCTGTCACAGATTTTGCCTGAGGCATATCCCGTTTTCGCCGGCGGAGCCACTGTTATATTAGTTACATGCTTTTCTCGATCCAGTGAATCGCTCACCCCCTGAAAGCTGACTCGCAAAGATTCGCCTTCTCTCCTCTCCCCCCTCCATCTGCATGCAAAATCATCGCTCGTACTGTCGGTTAAGTCATCCGGATTGCTAAAATCGGGTAACAGGCTATACCAATCTGGCAGGTGAGGGCCATACCCCCCAGTCTGGCGTTCTGCCCCTGAATTATCAAAGGATAGCGCAGCGCAGTCACCCGAGGCAGAGGTGAAAATTGGAATTTCTGAATCGGGGAAACTGCTGCGATGTCCAGATTGCCCCAAGCCCAACCCTGAGTGAAACAAGTCGCCACCGGCAGCGTGCGGCATCCCGGCATCGCGCCCACTGATGTCACGATGCTGAGTTCTGCTGTGCCGGTGCGCCTCTAAACTCCGCTGGCTGATCAAACCATCCAGCAAACAGTGGCCACTGTCAAAGGTGTCTCTGTCAAAAGGGTTTTTCACGGCAGCTAGCCAAAGTAAAACTTTTATCTCATTCATAATAGAGCTGTTTTCCCAACTGGCTTTCCGCCTGCAAAAGCTATTCCTAGCTGGCCCTCGTTCAAGCCGCTTGGGTTGCTCACCAGTCTCGCACGCCCCACAGTATTTTGTCTGCAGCGCAGCTCGCCGGTGCTGCCGGTGCGGAGATTTGCAGGGTGCGTTAATAAAGCACCCCACTAGATAGTTGACAAAATCTCAAAGAGATGATATGGTGAAGTCGATAAGGAAGAACTGCGAAATCGCAACAAGCAGCGGAAAGGGGCGCAGCTGTGCTGCCACGGCAACACGCGCCGGTCGGGCGGAACGGCCTAGCGCGTCACCGCAGGTTTCAACCGGGGGGGCAATAGCGCTGCCATTCCTGGTGCAAGTGCGAGCCCCACTCAGCGGCGAGGGCTATCTCCGTGAAGGGGACGCGCACCGGCACCCCGGAATCCAGGACAAATTCCAGCGCGATCGCACCCCCATCTGCCGGCGGCGCTTGCAGAGAAACCGGCTTGCCGCCCACCAGCAGCTGAAGCGATCGCACGTCTTTGAGCGAAAACGTTTGCAAATCTACCGGGCCCGACCTTGCCGGCTTGCCCCAAGTAATCTCGCTGCCGGCAAGTCCCAGAACCGCATAAATGTCGTACTTAGCCCGCTGAAACTGTTTCGCCCAAGCGCGATAAGCCTCGATTTTTTGATACTCATTCCAGCCGGCCCAAGCCAGCCCGATAAAAATACCTAGCAGGGGCAGCCACAACAGACCTCGTTCCATAATTAATCAGCAGGAAGTGATCCAACAAACAGTCGCGCACCCGGGCGCGTTCCCGAACAATAGCATGAAACCTGAAAGAAAAACTGTAACTGTTTCGCAACACAAGCGCCATCGGGTGCGAAATTAAGCTATCTTGGAGAGATACCAGCACAACAGCTGAAGGGTTTCTATGAGAAAATTTTTCCTTCCCTGCTTATTTATAATTGGCATATGCTGGGCCTTGTTTAACTTCAAGGGTCTGGCCAACCAAGGAACGTTTGATACAATTGTGCTGGATTTCCGCGAGGATATCCCAGCAGCCCAGATTCAAAGCGAGCTGAGCGAGATAGCGCAAAAATACAGCGTTGCGCCCCGCCTCAACAGCGAATTCTCAGGCGCTGACAACCTGTACATCGTCAGGGGCGACCGGGCTTTGCTCAACGCCCTGAAAAAGTCGGAGGTAGCAAAATACACAGAATACATCGAACCCGACTACCAGTATAAAGCCTTCGAGACTCCCAACGACCCAGAGTACAGCAAGCAGTGGAACCTGCGCAGCATAAACATAGAGCGGGCGTGGGACGACACCAAAGGGAGTGGCACCACCGTTGCCGTAATTGACACCGGCGTCAGCCGCGTCCCAGACTTGCAAAACACCAAATTCGTCCCCGGCTACGACTTTGTTAACGACAGAGAAGACGCCACTGACGACAACGGACACGGCACCCACGTCGCCGGCACGATCGCCCAGTCCACCAACAACGGCTACGGCGTCGCCGGCATCGCCTACGAAGCCAAGATCATGCCCCTGAAAGTCCTGAGCGCCTACGGCGGGGGCACCGTCGCCGACATTGCCGAAGCGATCAAATTTGCAGCCGACAACGGCGCAGACGTGATTAACATGAGCTTGGGCGGCGGCGGCGAGTCCGCAGTCATGCAAGAAGCTGTCAACTACGCCCACAGCAAAGGCGTCACCATCATCGCAGCCGCCGGCAACGAAGACGAAAATGCCGCAGCCTACCCCGCCCGCTACCCCCACGCGATCGGCGTCGCCGCCCTCGACGCCAGCGGGCAAAAAGCCTTCTACTCCAACTACGGTGCCGGTGTGGACATCGCCGCCCCCGGGGGCAGCACCCGCGACAGCGATCTCGGCGGCATCCTGCAAAACACCATTAACCCCGAAACCGGCGAATCCATCTTTGCCGCCTACCAAGGCACCAGCATGGCAGCCCCCCACGTTGCCGGTGTCGCCGCCCTGATCAAAGCCGCCGGCGTCGCAGATCCGGACGACATCGAAACCGTCCTCAAGCAGTCGGCGCTAGCAGTCAAAGACGATCCCCTCAACCACTTCGGTGCCGGCAAACTGGATGCCGCCGCTGCAGTTCAGCTCGCCAGCAAGGGGCAAATCACCTTCCGCGACTTCTTCCGCTGGTTGCGGGATAACGGCTATCTCAACCCCCGCTTCTGGATTGACGGCGGTGCTGTGGCCCTGCTGCCCAAGATTGCGATGGTGCTGGGATCTTACCTGCTCGCCTGGTTCTTGCGCAATTACTTCCCCTTCCGCTGGAATTGGACTTTTGCCAGCGGTCTGGTTGCCGGCAGTTCTGGGCTGTTCTTCCTGCGCGGTTTCTACATCTTTGACCTGCCGCAGTGGCCATTCCGGGTGATGGGCAGCTCCCTTCCCGAACTCGGAGGTGCCATCTCTGGAAGCGGCGTGCTCAATCCGATTTTTGCCAGCGTGGCGATTCCCCTCGCCCTCGTGCTGCTGCTGCTGGGACACCGGCAGTGGAAGTGGCTGGCCATCGGGACGGCGGTCGGCGCTGCTAGCTGTCTGGCCGTCAGCGCCGCCGTCTCGCCGGCAGTTTGGGGCTTGGGTGCCGGTGTCGCCGCCCGCGCCTTCCTGACGGTCAATGCCTTGCTGTGTTTCGCACTCGCGCGTCTGGCGCTTAAAACCGAGGTGGAGCCGGTATGAGCGTCACCATTGAAGGCACCATTGAGCGCAAGGGCTTCGGGCCCGGAACGTGGGCCCTAGTCACCTCCGATAAAAAATCCTACGAAATCTTTCAGGGCGCTCCCAAAGACCTGCTCAAATCTGGCCTGAAAGTCAGAGTCACGGGTGAGGTGCGAAAGGACATCATGACCTTGGCAATGATTGGGCCTGTTCTAGAGGTCAAAACCTTTGAAGCGATCGAGTAGGTCTCACCGGCATTCAGCCTGGAGAGCCGGTCTTCAATTAACAATCTCGGTTAAGAAACCGGGTTTCTTTCCCTGAAAAGACCGATTTTTCCTCCCCAAAGCCAAAAGAAACCCGGTTTCTCAGATTCTTCCCGGGCGGGCGCCCCACAAGCGGCTCGCCCCTACCTTCTTCATAAAAAAAAACCCCGCCCGGGTCGGGCGGGGAAGTTCATCAGGGTGCATCTACCACTTCTCTCTTCTCTGGGGGGCTATAAACATCCGGAAAAATCCGACTCTGGCGATCGGCCCTGGCCGTGCCGCTGATTTTTTTTTAAAGGATATCGTCTGAGGCTTTAGTCAGTAAAAAAAGCTGCCAGCTTCGGGGGGAGATGAGCATAATTTTTTTTGACCTTATCCTTTTATAAAAAAAAAATCCCGGCCTGTATAAAGCCGAGACCATCAATCAGGGTGCATCTACCAATTCAGTTTTCTGTGCGGGGTCAGAGAGATCCGGAACATATTCAAGCTAGTGGAAAACCAGATAAACCAAACCGAATTTTAGGTTATTAGACCTGGGATGAACCGAGACGGTAAGGCCAGGAAACAGAATCGTTGGGGCGAAAGCGCGGCCATGCCGGCAATGAGAAAATCCCCGACTTGGGAAAGCCGGAGAAGTCAATCAAGGGTTTATATTTATAGAATATACTATTCACAGCCAAATCACAACCGTCCGGAAAAAGATGAAGCTGATTAGAAAGAGCTGAAGGCAACAGAAGCGCGGCAACTTTTTTGAGGCGATTATCGTATAATGAGTAAATCCGGGCTTTGCCATTACCGGAACAAGCGCCTTGGCCTCTCCAGAAAAATTTAGGCGTTTGCAGTCGCTGTTGCAGAAGCTGCGGGCACTAATACCTTCATGAAAGAGGTCAGGGATTGAACTATTTGGCCAGGAAAACCGTCGAGATTGATGGCTGCAACAGGAGTACACTTTAGTTGTGACTCAGGAATTAGAATTTCATATTTCTGTGACCCCCGTTGGGGCAGACGACTATCTCGTGCGCACAGAACGGGTGGCACCAGGCGTGCCTTTGGCGGAGGAGCAGGTCAGCTGGCCGGTGGAACATTGGCAGGCCGTAGCGAGCCAGCTGATGAATAACCCCTTGCTGGGCTTGTTGCAAGAGAGTGCCGGCCCGACTTATCGGGAAAAGGTGCTGCCCGCTTCCCGGGAGGGGGCGAACCCTTCCGCACGGCAGGAGAGGCCAGACTCAGACACAGGTCAGCTATTTTCCGCCCCAGACGCGGCGCAAGGGCTGAATCTGGTCGCCGTCGGTCGGGAGCTTTACAATTTCTTGTTTCAAGGCACCCTGCGAGACAGCTGGATGACCGCTAGAGGCATTGCCCAGAACCGGGGACAGGTTTTGCGGCTGCGCTTGGGGCTGAAGGGCAACCGCTTGCCCCGCCTTCCCTGGGAAGTGCTCTATGCTGGAGAGCGCCCGATTGCCACCGGCACGGATGTGGCGTTTTCCCGCTACCAGCCGGCCAAAACTGCCGCTCAGCCTTTCGGTCAGGGCAAGGACACCGGCTATTGCGCCGCGACTCTGCAAATTTTGATGGTGCTCTCCGCACCCACGGATCTGGAAAGTCTGGAACTGAAACGGGAAGCGCTGCACCTGCAAGAAGAACTCCAGAGACGCTCGCTCACCAACTCAATGGGTGGGACGCTGGCAATGCAGCTGACTGTACTCGAGCAGCCAGACCGAAACTCGCTGACGCAAGCGCTGGAAGAAGGCCAATATCAGGTGTTTCACTATGCCGGTCACAGCAACTTGGGAGCGGCGGGGGGCGAGCTGTACCTGGTGAGCCGCAAAACTGGCTTGACCGAGACATTAAACGGCGATGACTTGGCTGGGTTGCTGGCCAACAACGGCATTCAGCTGGCGGTGTTTAATTCCTGCCGCAGCGCCCACACCCCGATCTCGGACGCAACAGTTTCCGCCGGCGAGCGCAATCTGGCAGAGGCTCTCGTCAAGCGCGGCATTCCCGCTGTGCTGGCGATGGCGGAATCTATTCCCGATGATGTGGCTCTCACCCTGGCGAAGCTGTTTTACCGCAACCTCGACCGGGGCTATCCCGTGGATCTCAGCTTGAGCCGGGCGCGGCAGGGGCTGATTTCTGCTTACGGCTCTAACCAGCTTTACTGGGCTTTACCGATTCTTTATCTCCAGCCGGAATTTGACGGCTATCTCACTTCCAACTGCCGCACAAACGAACAGCTGTCAAGTCCTGCAGAGGCTTCGGAGCCGCCCGCCAGCAGGCTCTCAAGATCGCCCATCGCTGGAGAATTCCCGGATCTCTCGGCGCTGGACTTGGCCGCAGTCGAGGATATATATGAGGAGCTGGCTTACGAGGATGGGGCTGTTGCGGAAGCGCCAGCTGCCGTTTCTGACTTTCTGCGCCAGCTGATCGACCCCGCTCCGGGCTCAGACGAACCCGGGCTGGCTCCCCCCAGCGACCGGTTCGTGTTGCAGGAGGAAGAACTGGAGGCGCAGGAGTCGGAAATATACCGGCAGCGCCCAGAGGCTAAGGCTGCTGCGGCTCGCCGGGGAAGTGCGGCACCGGCGCAGGAGGCGAGAAACGGCTTCCGGGAAACGGGAAAAGTCAATTTCTCAGTTCTGAGCTGTCGCCGGTCAGTTTTTCTGGTGGCGCTCGGTGTGCTGGGAGCCACCGCAGTCGGGCTTTTGGGTGTGTGGTCTTTTCGAGCCCAAATCTTTCCCCAGCCCCCGCAACAGCAGGCTTTGTGGCCTTCGATGATGCTCGCGCCGCCCCTGAAGGAGGATTTATCTGCCGATCTGAAAAAAGGCGGCACCCCGCAAGTCGTCGCCTCGGCGATAGCAAAGTTCCGCAAGGGGGATATGATAGGAGGGCAGCTGGCGGTGGAAGCGCTGCTCGATCGGGTTGCCCTCTACCCGGCGAAGGTGGCGCTGGATGCGGTGCCCAAACAGCGACAGGATGACCCCGCTATTAATTTTCTCAAAGGCCGGCTGGCTTGGCAGTTTGTTCAAGCAGGCACTCCAGAGAACAGTCTGGACAGCCCCCGCACCTACTGGCTCAGAGCTGTTGAAAAGAAACCCAACTCGCCCCTCTACTATAACGCTTTGGGCTTCGCTCTCTACGCTGAAGGCAATCTGAAAGCGGCTTCCGAAGCTTGGTTTCAGGTTGTGAAGCTGCAAGAAGCTTCAGGGGCGCTCGCCGCACCGGCACCCGATGAGAAACAGCAGGCGGCACCCGCCACCCCATCTGTCACCAGTCGCGATGTTCTGACTGCTTATGCCGGTTTGGCGCTGGTGCGGCTGAAATCCGCCCGCACCCAACCTGGGGCTGATAAGCAAATGCTCTTGAGTAAGGCACTCAAGTTGCAGCAAATGGTGATGGCTCACGATCCCGTCAACTTTCAACTACCGGCTCTCGCCAACAATTGGATGTGGTCGCAGCAAGCGATTGCCGACTGGCAATCCCTGCAGCAACTCAAGCGCTGATCTCTGGCGGCGGGAAGCTGGCGGCGGGAAGCTGGCTTTATATATTTTATTATTTACGTTTGTATGCTTATTGTCCGGCAGAATGTTTTCACAGGCTGTGCCCACGCTTGTCCTGCAGAATTCATTCTGCCGCTATACAAACTAAACCCGCCTGCGCGGGCTAATGCTTCCTATCTCATGTCCGGTAGCACCGGCTGTTTTGCTTTGCCGCGATCGAAGAACCCGCGACCGAGCGCCCGAGTTCCCCGCTCCGGAAGCAGGTATAAATAAAGTATTCCAACGAATTTTATCTCATTCGTCGCGCTCTAGCCACTGGGAAACCACCATACACCCAGCGGCGCAGCAGAGGGCGACCGCGCCATAAGACCACAGGGGCAAACTTCTGTCCCTGCGTGAGTCCGCAACTGGAAAACCGGGGTAAAGCAAACCGAATAAGGCAATGCCGATCACTACTGCCAGCCCAAGGAACATCCCACCCCAGAAAACAAGGAGGGGATGCACAATCTGCTGGCGTCTGGGATGCTGGCGAAGTCGCGCCCTGTGAACTCTGGCCATATCAACCCCCTGGCAGATAGCAGCCATTTTGCTTCTAATTTTACTATTAGGGGTTAGGTGTTAGGGGTTAGGGGTTGGGGGTTAGGGGTTAGGGGTTAGGCGTTAGGCGTTAGGGGTTAGGGGTTGGAGGAAAGCCAATGCCCGATGCTCCATGCCCGATGCCCCATGCCCCATGCCCGATGCCCTACAAGACCGGCGCTCTAGGCAGAATGGCGCTCTAGGGCTAGCTGAATCAGCTGATCCACCAATTCCGGGAAGGAGATGCCGGTGGAAGCCCACAGCTGGGGATACATGCTGGTGGCGGTGAACCCGGGGAGGGTGTTGATTTCGTTAATCAGCACTTCGCCTGTGGATTCAACGTAGAAGAAATCCACTCGCGCCAAACCGGCGGCGTCAATCGCCTGAAAGGCAATGATTGCCATTTCTTGCGCCTGAGCGGCTACAGGAGCCGGCAAGTCGGCGGGAATCAGCAAATCCGCTTGTCCAGAGGTGTATTTGGTTTCGTAGTCGTAGAAATCGCTTTTGTAGGTAATCTCGCCAATCACGGATGCCTTGGGGCTGTCGTTGCCCAAAACGGCGCACTCGATTTCCCTGGCGACAACACCTGCTTCTATAATAATGCGCCGGTCGTAGCTGGCGGCGCTGTCGAGGGCGGTTTCCAGTTCTGGGCGCGAGCGCACTTTGGAAATGCCCACCGAGGAGCCTAAATTGGCCGGTTTGACAAAACAGGGATAGCCGAGGGTTTCCTCAATTTGGTCGCAGAGTTTGGGGAAAACGCAGGGATTAGACCATATTTGCGAGCGGTTAACCGCTACATATTTTACCTGGGGCAGGCCGGCTTGCCCAAAGGCCATTTTCATGGCAATTTTATCCATTCCCAGAGCGGAACCCAAAACCCCAGAGCCGACAAAGGGGACTTGCATGAGTTTGAGCAGCCCCTGAACTGTGCCATCTTCGCCATTGGGTCCGTGCAAGATGGGAAACCAAACGCCCACACCGGCAGCGGAGGGGGGAAATTGCCACAGATTGAGCGGTTGGGCGTCGCTTCCCTCTGCCAGCTCAATGCTGGCGGCGTTTGGGGATTGCGGTGGGGATTGGGGGGGCGTTCCGGAGGCCAAAACTTGCTCGGCGACAGCACCTGCGCTCCAGCGCCCATCTTTATTAATATAGAAAGGCAGCAGTTCGTATTTGTCGGCGTTGGTGCCGGCACTCAGGGCGCGTGCGATTGCCCTTGCTGAGCTAATTGAGACTTCGTGTTCCCCTGAACGACCGCCAAATAATAGCCCGACTCGCAGCTTTGACATTGTTGCAACCTCTTAAAAGTTTTGATTTCAGATTGGAGATTTTAGAGTGGCGCGTCGCTCCAAAATCCATAACTCCAAATACTGCCGCTGGTGCGGCGCTTCCGAGTTAGATTACCATAATTTGTCTGCCGAGAGGCTGTGGGAACTTCTCGCCCTGTACAGCCGGCGGAAGCTTGAGGCCCCCTTTTGGCCAGAGGGCGAGTCCGCTCTCCCCTGACAGGCGACGAGGGGCTAGCGCCGGTTTTTGCTGACAAATGGGCAAGTTTCTCTAAGTGCTGCTTGCTTTCTTGCGCCCTAAGGCAGTAAAAGTGGTGATGTCGTTCCAGATGCCTTTGTCGGTGACTAATGCCTCTAGCTCGGCACAATACTCAGCCTTGACTCGCTCTAATTGCTCGGACTCCAGTTGCAGAAGTGGGCGAGCTAGAGGATGTTTTAAGTTAATATCCCACAGGGCTTTAGCCTGAGTCAAATTTAGATAATTGCCGCCTCTATCTGTTTTAATTTCTACGTCTTCAAAGCCGGCGTCTCGCAGCAATTCGCCGCACTTATGGGCGCTGCCAGTCGCTCGGTTAAAGGCGAACTCTACGCCGTACTTGTGGGCGACTTGACTTAAGACAACACCGGCAATAAAAGACGTTTCTGCAAATCCATTAAATGCTATCAGTCCTCCGGGCTTGAGAAGCCGGTGCCAGCTGCGCAAAGCGGCGGGAATATTTGCGAGCAAAATGAGCGCGGAACAGCACAGGACTGTATCGAAACTGCTGTCCGGAAAGTTCAGATCCTCTGCCGGCGCTAGGATGAGTTCGATATTGTTAAGATTGGCGGCTTCAATTTTTCGTTTTGCCTGTTCGAGCATGCCGGTGGAGATGTCTGCGCCGGCAACTCGCCCTTCCGCACCGACAAGCTTTGCGGCTTCAATGGCAACTAAACCGGTTCCTGTTGCGATATCCAGAATTTTATGACCCCTTTGGATGCCTGCATATTCGATGAGACTGTGGGCCAGTTGGGGGTGGAAATCTCCTTCATCATAGGTGTTGCTGCGCCGGCTGTAGTAATCGGCTAGTTGCTGCTGGTGTTCGTCAAGCTCAAGAAAGTTATTCACTGGGGTTAGCCTCAAATCGCTGTTATTCCTGGACAGTAAGGATAAGGGGGCAGAGGTTCCGGGGAGCAGAGGAAAAAAAGTAATTGCAGTCTTGGCGGGGCTGGCTGTGCGGGAATAGGGCTGATGTGTGATAATTGCTAATGGCTTGCTGGTGCGAAATGGGATTCAATAAAAAATGTTATTCTGAGCGGAAGCGGGAGATTTTTAGCAGCGCTCAGAATAACAAAACCGGCTTTTCCAAATCAGCGGTTAAGGCGCAGAACCGGCTAGCCACAAAGCTAAATTGCGCACATAAGTCTTAATATCGTCCAAGGCGCGGGGTTCTATCTGCATGTTATTTCCTGGGGGCTCACTAACAAAGCTCGGACAGCCGGTACTCGTATCCCAGTTGTAATCGCAAAAATGGTGGAATGTCGATTGCGCCACGCCGCGTCCGGGCTGGGTGCCGTCGGTATTTTTTGGCCACTCGAAGGCGACGGCGAGGTTGAAGCTGCGACCGGACACTAAGCTTTTGCCGGTGGCAATAACGCGACCATTGCTTTCGCCCGGGGGAACTCCCACCGCACCTTCGTGGGGGTGAGCTGGGAAAAATTCGATCGCGCCAGACGGGGAAGCGGGATTTTTCAAGAGTTCGTGAACCGGCTCAACCGGCACAATTTTTTGACAGTCGCCGTTGCCCCCGGAATGGTAGTTTGGCCAAGAAATGTAGGTCGTGTAAATGTCGTCTGCGCAGTGCCGAGTTTCGTCTGGATCTGGATTCTGCGTGTTGAAAAAGTGCGCCGCGCCAACACCGCAAAGCGTGCAAATAGACGAGCCCAAATCTTGATGGTCGCGGGTTGCCATCAGCGCACCGCCGCGATTGTGAAAAGCTGCGATGCCGGCGTGGTCTTTTTCTGTGAGTCCGTCGCCAACATCTACGGCAAATAGCCACAGTTCGTCGAAATCTGAATCTCCGAGATTGCTCAAAACGGGATCGTTCCCCTGTGCGTCTGACTCCCGGTTCCGCGCCGTGACTTCGCACAGGGAGTTGCCGGTTTCGTCTTTGAGTTCAGCGAGATAGTCGCGCAGCAATGTGAAACGCTCGATGCTCCAGTCATCTTCTGTATAGGGAATCGTCGTCTGCAGCAGAATGCGAATCGGTTTTTTGTCTTTTGTCATTTGTGCCTTGTTATTTGCTAGTTGGGGCATTGGGGCATGGGGCATGGGGCATGGGGCATGGGGCATTGGAGAAAAGCAAAACGGCTGACTTTCTTGCTTGTTTCCTTTTTCCTTCATCAGATGCCCCATTACCCATTACCCCTTACTCTTTAGCTATTTTACCAGTTAAACTGAAGGCGCGAACTTCGGTGATTTTCACCGGCACTACTCGCCCTCTCAGTTCGTTAATGTCGCCCGCGAAGAAAGTCAGCCGGTTCCCCCGCGTGCGCCCCATCACTTGAGTGGGGGCTTTGGGATTTTGGTCTTCCACGAGCACTTCCTCAATGCGTCCGAAATAGCGCTGCGAGCGCTCTGCGGCTTTGATGGAAACGAGGTGATTGAGGCGCTGCAGCCGGTCTGCCTTCACTTCTTCGCTGACCTGATTTTCCCACAAAGCTGCCGGTGTGTTCGGGCGGGGAGAATAGGCGGCTGTGTTCACCAAGTCAAACCCAATATCCCCCACCACCTGCAGCGTTTTCTCGAACTGCTCCTCTGTCTCGCCGGGGAAGCCCACAATCGCATCCGCACTAATCGACGCATCCGGCATGTAGCTGCGAATCGTGTCTATAATGCGGCGGTATTTCTCGTGAGTGTAACCCCGCGCCATTGCTTTGAGAATGTCGTTATCTCCCGACTGGAAGGGGATGTGGAAATATTCGCACACTTTGGGCAGCTCGGCACAGGCGCGGATCAGGCGTTCGGTGAAATAGCGGGGGTGGCTGGTGGCGAAGCGGATGCGCTCAATTCCCTCCACGTCGCTAACATAATACAGCAAATCTGTCAAGGTGTGTTGGTGGCGACCTTCTGGCGTCACTCCTGGCAAATCCCGTCCGTAGGCGTCGATGTTTTGTCCCAGCAGCGTCACTTCCTTGTACCCCTGACGCCCCAGTTCTTCCATTTCGGCGCGAATCGCTTCTGGGGTGCGGGATTGCTCTACCCCCCGCACACTGGGCACTACGCAGTAGGTGCAGCGTTCGTTGCAGCCGTAAATGACATTAACCCACGCTGTTACTTTGCTTTCTCGGCGCGGTTTGGTGATATCTTCTATGATGTTCACCGGCTCTGTGGCGACGACTTGGCTGCCATCGAATACCTGTTCGAGCAAATCTCGCAGCCGGTTGGCGTGCTGCGGGCCCATTACCATATCCAGTTCGGGCACCCGCCGCAGCAGCGCTTCCCCTTCTTGTTGGGCGACGCAACCGGCTACGACTAGGGTGAGTTCTGGCTGCTGGCGCTTGCGCTCAGCCTGTCTGCCGAGGTAGGAATAGACTTTGTGCTCGGCGTTATCCCGAATCGTGCAGGTGTTGTATAAAATTAAATCTGCATCGTTGGGATCTTCTGACCACTGGAAGCCCATCTCTTCGAGGATGCCGGCCATCCGTTCGGAGTCGGCTTTGTTCATTTGGCAGCCGAAGGTGGTGATGTGGTAGCGGCGGGGAGATGCGGTCATGGTGTTAGGGTGCGGGCAAAAATCAGAGACAGGTTTGCAATGCTTTATTAATTATAACTCAAGTTGCTACTTACAAGTGAGTCAGGAGCGATAGCGAAGCGGGACGCGATAGCGTCCTTCCCCCCTAGCCGGGGCGGGCACAGTGCCACCGGCACTACAAAAGGGGGGGACAATCTCAAAGCGCCCCCCTTTTTAAGGGGGGGAAAGGGGGGATCTGGACGATTAGGTGCCAGCAACACCTGCTGTCTGAAAGCCGGTGGGAGATAAGGATTGCCCGATCCAGTCGCAGGCGTGTATATTTATAGAACGTAGCAGTGAGTGGGAAATGCCCATGTTAACCGATCAACAAAAACTATTTTGGGACGAGAACGGGTATCTGATTTTACCGGGTTTTTTTGCCGAACAGGCGACAGACTCTGTGGCTAACCTGCACCGGCGCTTGTGGGAAGAGTGTCCCGCTGATGTGGTCGTCGATGTTCTAGATACCAACCGCCGCTTTAGGATGAGTGAGCTTTATGCTGAGTCAAAGAAGCCGCGCTGCAAAGTCAATGACCTGTTTTTGAATTATGAAGAGGTGCGGCGTCTAAGCTTAGATGAGCGTCTGCTAGAAATTATAGATGAACTTTTGCCCGATGCGCCGGTGCTGTGCAACACCTTAAGCTTAGACTACGGAACTCAGCAACCCCTGCATATCGATTCGCTCTACATGACGCCGCAGACGGACAATCACTTGGCTGCTACTTGGATGGCCTTGGAGGACTGCCATCCGGATGCTGGGCCGCTGTGCTATATTCCGGGGAGTCATAAAATTCCCATTTATCGCTTTTCCACCGGCAGCCCCCACTCAGTAGCGGAAGAAATGCCCCTGTGGGAGGAGTACATCCAGCAAAAAATTCAAGAGTATGGCTTAAAGGAAGAAATCTTCCTGCCGAAAAAGGGAGATGTTTTTCTTTGGCACGCGCAATTGATCCACGGGGGAACTCCCAGCAAGAATCCGAACCTGACGCGCAAAAGCTTGGTCAGCCATTACTTTACCAAAAGCGATTGCGTGAAGCTGAAAGCGAAGCTGGTGCCGACTGGGTGCGGCTATTGGATGAAGCGGTCGCCGCAAGGTGTGGCTGAGTCCGAAAATAGCGGGGACCGCCCGCCTGAAAAGATTCCGGGGTCGCGGGTTGAGCGTTTTTTGCGAACAACGCTGCATTATTTGCGGCTGTGGAAGAGGGATGTGTTTAATTTATAGCCAGAGGGAGGGGTTCTTGCTAAAGAAGCGAGTCAAGAACTTCACCCCCAAAAAGATGCGAATAGCAGTTTTGATGGCCTGATCTGTCACAAGGCTTTAACTAGCAGGAGGAAAGAAAAATGGGGCTGACTGTTCACTATGAGTTTAAGCTGGATTCCGCCAGTGTTGAGGGAGCGAGGGCAAAGATTGCCGCCTTGCGCAACTTGGCTCTAAAGTTACCTTTCGCTCAAGTGGGCGAACTGGTTGAGATTCAGGGGGAGGAGTGCCGGTTCGACCGAGAAAATGCTGACGACCCGCATGTTTTTTTTAAGCTTCGGGCGGGAAAAATTACCTGTCTAGAGAACGACACTTTTTCCTCACTAGACTCTACCTACTTAATCGCTTTCGACACGATGCCCGGTGAGGGGTGCGAAAGTGCGGCTTTTGGTTTGGCTCTTCATGCTGAGCCGGCGGCGGTGAATGATTGGATCTGGATGAGTTTCTGCAAAACTCAGTACGCCAGCAATCCTGAGTGCGGGGGAATTGAAAATTTTCTCAAGTGCCATTTAATGATAGTCCGGATGCTGGATGAAGCCCAGAAGTTGGGCATTTTATGCGAGGTGTTAGATGAGGGCAATTACTGGGAGACTCGCCAAATCGAGAAGCTGGTGGAAACTCTCCGCAAGTACAATGTATTGATTGCGGGGATTGCGGGACACCTGAAAGACTCTCAGGAGGAAGGTTCTATTGCTTCGCCTATCTATAACTACCCAAATTTTGAGTATTTAGAGGCGGAAGCTTCTCGCCTGTCCTGAGAAAAAAAAAGGCGTAGGACAGGCGTCTCGCCTGTCCCATCTCGCCTGTCCTAAAAAAAGGCGTAGGACAGGCGTCTCGCCGGTCCCGTCCCATCTCGCCGGCCCTCAGAAAAGGCGTAGGACAGGCGTCTCGCCGGTCCCGTCCCATCTCGCCTGTCCTAAAAAAAGGCGTAGGACAGGCGTCTCGCCTGTCCCATCTCGCCTGTCCTGAGAAAAATTACACTGCGACAACAGCTGCTTTCATCTGGAAAATCTTCTCAATCACTTCCTCGACGACTTTATCGGGTGTGGAAGCGCCGGAGGTGATGCCGACGACGATTTCACCGGCAGGCAGCCAGTTTTCGGCTATTTCCAGCTGCTGGTACAGGGGTTTGTGCTCGATGCGGTTCCCCGGGAAAATCCGCTCGGCGGTGTCGATGTGATAGGAGGGAATCTGCCGGTCTGCGGAAATTTGTTGCAATTGGGTGGTGTTGGATGAATTATACCCGCCAATCACTACCATCAAGTCGAGTTTATCTTCGACGATTTTCAACATCGCATCTTGCCGTTCTTGGGTGGCGTCGCAGATGGTGTTGAAGGCGAGGAAGTGCTGGTTCAGTTTTTCGGGACCGTATTTTTTCATCATGGTGCGCTCTAATAGCTTGCCGATTTGCTCGGTTTCGCTCTTGAGCATGGTGGTTTGGTTGGCAATGCCAACTCGCTCTAAGTCTTTGTCCGGGTCAAAGCCAGCTGAGCAAGCTTTGCTGAATTTTGCCAGGAATTCGTCGCGATTCCCGCCGGTGAGGATGTAGTTGCAGACATACTCGGCTTCTTGCAGGTTGAGCACGACCAGGTATTTGCCGGCAAAGGAACTGGTCGCTACTGTCTCTTCGTGCTTGTATTTGCCGTGAATAATTGAGGTGTGATCGCCTTTTTTGTGCTTTTCGACGCTATTCCAAACTTTCGTCACCCACGGGCAAGTGGTGTCCACAATCGTGCAGCCTTTGTCGTTGAGCAGCTTCATTTCCTGCACGGTAGCTCCGAAGGCGGGGAGTATCACTACATCGCCTTTTTCTACCACAGAAAAGTCTTTTTGCCCAGCTTCGACGGGAATGTATTCGACTTGCATCTCCTCCATGTCCCGGTTCACGGAGGGGTTGTGGATGATTTCGTTGGTAATCCAGATGCGCTCGCTGGGGAAGTGGGTGCGGGTTTCGTAGGCGATGGCCACGGCTCGCTCAACGCCCCAGCAAAAGCCAAACGCCTCCGCCAGCCGAATCGTGACTTCGCCACGGGTTAATGTGTAATTGTTCTCCCGGAGTTGCTGAATGAGGTCGCTGTGGTACGCCGACTTCATCGCGCCGGCGGCTTCCTCTTTGTGTCCGAATCCCTTGCGGTAGTAATTTTCTGACTGCTGGAGTGACCTTTTGAATGCTTTTGTATCCATGCGCTGCTGTCCCTAGCTTGACTCTTCTTGATTGTAGAATGCCCGGGGGACAGGGCTGCCGGTTTTCTCGGCGCACTCTCGTTGGGTGGGGTGGGGCGAACCCCACCCCCCAACCCCCTCCCCGCGCTTCGGGGAGGGGGAGTGAGAGTAACTCGTAGGGTGCGTTCCCTAAGAGGGAACGCACCCTACCCTGAGCTCCATCGTTCGAGCTCGGAGCTCCACCGTTCGAGTTCGGAGCTCCATCGTTCGAGTTCGGAGCTCCATCGTTCGAGTTCGGAGCTCCATCGTTCGAGTTCGGAGCTCCATCGTTCGAGCTCAGAGCTCCATCGTTCGAGCTCAGAGCTCCATCGTTCGAGCTCGGAGCTCCATGAGTCGAGCTCTGAGGTCCATCGTCCGAGCTCAGAGCTCCATCGTCCGAGCTCGGAGCTCCATCGTCCGAGCTCGGAGCTCCATCGTCCGAGGTGTGGTGCCGGTGTGGCCACGCTCATATTGCGCTTGCACCCTGCTGGGGCGTTTTTGAGGTGCCGGTGTGGCCTTTTGGCGGGGGGTCTGGCAGAGTAGTGTCTGAGATCGGCTGTTAAGCGTTTAATCTGCTTATGGTCGAAAGGGAGGCATAGCCTCCAGATCGCTGTTTCCAGGCGCAACTCCTTTTTGGGGTGCCGGCTCGTTTGTGGGTGCGGGTTGACAGGAGTGCCGGCAGAACTTATCATTAAGAAACAGCTATGTGGGGAGCGGGAGAATGCTAGATTCGCGACAGTTTTTTCAGGCTACAGATCCGGGAAGGGCTCTGAGAGCGGAAAATCCTGAGGACAAGAAGTATTACATTGACTTCTCTTCTGTCCGGGGCGGCGATATTATCGGAAAGCTGAAGAAAAGGATCGCATTTTTCTCGCCCGACAGCCCCACCTGCACTCTGTTCACCGGCCATATCGGGTGCGGCAAGTCCACAGAGCTGCGCCGGCTGCAGGCGGAACTGGAACTGGAAGGGTTCCATGTGGTTTATTTTGAATCCAGTGAGGACCTGGAACTGACGGATGTCGATATTATCGACCTGTTGCTGGCTATCGCCCGCCGCATCAGTCAGAGCCTTGATAAAATCAAGCTTGAGGAGCCTAACAAGCTGAAAGAGTTGCTGGCAGGGGCGTGGAATGTCCTGAACGCTGACGTGCAGGGGGTCAAATTCAAAGTCCCCACTCCGGGTGGCGATGTTAGTGTCAGCGGGACAGGCGAAACGTTTACGCTGGCGTTTGGGATTGGCGAAATTACGGCTAAGGCGAAAAGTGACGCGGCGCTTCGCCAGAAACTCAACCAGTATCTCGGGCCACAAAAAACTCAGCTGCTAGACGCGATTAATAAGGAACTGCTGGAACCGGCAATCGCCAAACTGAAACAGCAGGGCAAAAAAGGGCTGGTGGCGATTGTGGACAACCTCGACCGGCTGGACACGCGCCCGAAGCCTTGGGGGCGTCCGCAACAGGAATACCTGTTTGTCGATCAGGGCGAGTTTCTGACAAAATTGAATTGCCATGTTGTCTGCACCATGCCCCTCGCCCTGAAATTCTCCAACGACTACGGCAATCTCACCCAGCGATTTGACGAACCCAGGGTTCTGCCAATGGTTCCCGTACAGTCACACGATGGTACGGAACACGAAAAGGGAATGGCGCTGCTGCGGCAGATGGTGCTGGCGAGAGCGTTTCCCGACTGGGACGAACAGCAGCGCCTCAAGGGAATTTCAGACATTTTTGAGTCTCCAGAAACCCTCGACCGGCTGTGTCGCGCCAGCGGGGGGCACGTCCGGGATTTGCTGCGGCTGCTGAATACCTGTATTATGGAGGAAATGGATTTGCCTCTCTCCCGCCAAACTTTGGAAGGGGTGATTCGCACCCGCCGCAATGAGATGACTCTGCCACTTTCGGATGAGGAGTGGGAGTTGCTGCGCCAGGTTCGCCGGCGGAAAAAAGTCAGCGATGACCAAGGATACCAGACGCTGATCCGCAGCCGGCTGGTGTTTGAATACCGGGATGCCGGTGAGTATTGGTTTGATGTCAATCCGCTTTTGGCAGAGGCGAAGGAGTTGCAGGAATGAGTGTTTCCTGGAGCTTCGATCCCCCCCTACCCCCCCTTAAAAAGCGCCTCTATCTGTAGGGTGGGTTAGCGCTAGCGTAACCCACCACACAATTGAGGTCGCTGCGTAAGTCCTATGTTTACACACCTCTTGGGTATGTGACCGCAGCTTCGCCCCTCACCCCCCCAGCCCCCCTCTCCCACAAGGGGAGGCTCGGGGCCCCCTCTGGGGATGGAGGGGAGGGGGGGAGAAAGAGGTTCTTCCAACTTTTATACCCTCGTTCCCAGGCTCTGCCTGGGAACGCAGCTCTGGAGGCTCTGCCTCATGTCTTCAGCAAGGAGATTAAAACTTTAACAGCTAAAAAAGCGCAGGAGTTGCAGCCATGACTGAACCCAACCCACCTGAAAATCTGGATGCCGGCAACGCTAGCTCCCTGAGAAAGCTAGCTTGGGCGATTGAAGCGTCTCGGGGTCAGTTTAAACTAATATTGGCTCGCTGCAACTACACCGGCTTGCGCGGGCGACTGGTGCGGCGATTGCAGCAACTGGTGAGCGGCGAAATCCGCATCCTGGAACTGCAGGCATCTGACAAAACCCTCTACGGCAGAATTCAGGCGGTGTTGGGCGCAAATGTGCCGGCGGCTGTCACGGTTTTTGGCTTGGAAGCGGTGGGCGATATCGAGCTGCTGCTGACTTCCGCCAATCAAGTGCGGGAGGAATTTCAGAAAAATTTCCCTTTCCCACTGGTGCTGTGGGTAACAGATGAAGTCCTGAAGAAACTGGTTCGGGTAGCGCCGGATTTTGAGAGTTGGGCGGTAGCGGTAGAGTTTGCCATTGCCGGTGAGGAGGTGGCAAATTTCCTGAGAGAAACAGCTGAGCGATGGTTTGCGAATACCCTGAGGCTCACCCGCCAAGGGGGTTTGGAACTGGAAGCGGAACTGCAAGCGGCTATCAAAGATTTGCTGTGTGGCGGGGAAGGTTTAGATAAGGATCTGCAAGCCAATTTAGAATCTTTGCTCGGAGCGGTGAAATTCATGTATAATGAAAGATATGCCGCTCTGGAACACTACCAAAAAGCTTTGGAACTCTGGAGGGACACCGGCAACCTCGACCGGCAGGCAAAACTCGTTAGCGAAATCGCGCTTTGCTATTCCCTGAAAGCGGCTCGCGGTGAAATCAATCCCTCTGACTGGCAAGGGATTGGGGATTCTCTGAGGGAAAATCTGGACGTGTTTGAGCGGGCGGAGCGTCTGGATTTAGTGGCAATTTCGATTCCGCTGGTGTGCGGGGTTTTGCGACAGTTTGAGGAGTGGGAGGGGTTGCGAGCGCTGGCGGAGAAAGCGCTGCAACTGCATGAAAGGGAAAACATGCCGGTGGAACTGGCTCAGGATTTGGGCTTTCTCGCGGAGGTGGAACTCGCCAATGAGCGCTGGGGAGAGGCGCGGGATTTTGCTGAGCGGGCGCTGCAAGTTTTGGGATATGATTTGGGGCAGGGAGAGGGACAGGCGGGACGCCTGTCCTACGCCAGTAGTTACTATTTTATTCTAGCACAGGCGCAAGAACATTTAAACCAATTTGAAGAGGCAATTCGCAACTTAGAATCCGCAAAGAAAGCCGGCAGTCCCGAATATGACACCCAGCTTTATCTCGATATCCTGCATCGCTTGCAGGCGCTTTATTCTGAGGGGAAGAAATATCTGGAAGCCTTTAAAATAAAGCTGGAGCGGCTGTCGGTTGAGCAGCAGTACGGGTTGCGGGCGTTTGTGGGTGCGGGGCGGATACAGCCGCAGCGACAGGCAAAATTTGCCCTGACTCCTGTTGTGGAGCGCGGAGTCGCGCCTCAGCAGGAAAATGTCGCTCCAGAAATTGCCGCTTCTGGGAGGATGCTGGATGTGGAGCGCCTGATAGAAAAAATTGGGCGCAATGACAGCAAGTTAATTGTAATTCACGGGCAGTCAGGGGTGGGGAAAAGTTCCCTGGTGAATGGAGGATTGGTGCCGGCGCTGAAAGAGAAAGTGATTGGCATAGAGGATGTTTTGCCGGTGCCGGTGCGGGTTTATACGAGCTGGGTTGCGGAATTGGGGCGGGCGCTAGCAGAGGCAATGGGAGAAAAAGGTGCCGGTGCCGGTGCGTTGGAGTCCGGAACCCCACCCCCTAACCCCCTCCCCGCGTGCGGGGAGGGGGAACAAGATAGTAGGATGGATTTTGTCGGGGGGAACGCACCCGATTCGGTAGAGGCAATTTTGGAACAGTTGCGGCAAAATGAACACCGGCATTTGCGAACGGTGCTGATTTTTGACCAGTTTGAAGAGTTCTTCTTTTTCTGCACCTCTCCCGCACAGAGGCGGCAATTTTTTGCCTTTCTGGGAGAGAGCTTGAAAATCCTGTCCGTGAAAGTCATCCTGTCGCTGCGGGAGGATTACCTGCACTACTTGCTGGTGTGCAATCGCCAGGAGAGCATGAAGGTTATCGGCAATGATATCCTCAGCAATAATGTCCTCTACCCCTTGGGGAATTTCTCGCCCGAGGACGCCAAATCGGTTGTGGAGCGCTTGACAGAGCGGTCAAACTTTCGCCCGGATGGGGATTTGATTGAGGAGTTGGTGGGGGATTTAGCCGGTGAGTTGGGGGAAGTGCGCCCGATTGAGTTGCAAGTCGTGGGGGCGCAACTGCAAGCGGAGGATATTACCACTCTGGCTGAGTATCGCGAGCGAGGGCCAAAAGCAGAATTCGTCAAGCGGTATCTGGAAGAAGTGGTGACAGACTGCGGCGCAGAGAACGAGCAAGCAGCTGAGTTGGTGCTGTACTTGCTGACGGATGAAAAAGGAACTCGCCCGCTGAAGACTCGCGCTGAACTGGAGAGGGATGTGCAGGTGCTGGCGGCGGAGTTGGCGGGAGAATCGAGCCGGTTGGATTTGGTGTTAAGGATTTTTGTGGGTTCCGGGATGGTGTTGCTGTTACCGGAAAGTCCAGCCGATCGCTACCAGCTCGTACACGACTATTTGGCGGCGCTGATTCGCGAGCAGCAGCAGCCGAAGTTAAATGAATTAATTGCGGAACTGCAAAGAGAAAGAGAGCAGCGCCAATTGGCAGAAGCCCTGCGCCAGCAGGCGGTGAAGGAGCGAGAACAGGCTGAAAAGGCTCGGCAGATATTAGAGGCGGCGAACAAAAAAGCAACGCTGCGGATTCGCATCGCTTCTGGCGTGCTGGCGGTGTCCTTGGTTGCGTCAGCGATAGCAGGGATATGGGCCAGGAACACCATTCAGGAAGTCCAGGAAGTTACAAGGTTAGAGCAAGACGGGGCGAATGCTTTGCGACAATATGAGTTTCAATCCATAGAAGCATTACTCTCAGCGATGAGGGCTGGGCAAGAATTGAAAGAGCTGGTTAAAAATCGCCCGGGAGAAGACTATCCAACCACTACCCCCATTCTGGCGGTGCAGACCATTCTCGACAACATCTGGGAGCGCAATCAGCTAAAAGGGCATCAGGGTGCTGTCAGCAGCGCCAGTTTCAGCCCCGACGGAAAGCGCATCGTCACCGCTTCCGATGACAATACAGCCCGGGTGTGGGACAGCACCGGCAAGCAGCTGTACGAGCTAAAAGGGCATCAGAGTGCTGTCTACAGCGCCAGTTTCAGCACCGACGGAAAGCGCATCCTCACCGCCTCCTGGGACAATACAGCCCGGGTGTGGGACAGCACCACCGGCAAGCAGCTGTACGAGCTAAAAGGGCATCAGAGTCCTGTCTACAGCGCCAGTTTCAGCCCCGACGGAAAGCGCATCCTCACCGCCTCCTGGGACAATACAGCCCGGGTGTGGGACAGCACCACCGGCAAGCAGCTGTACGAGCTAAAAGGGCATCAGAGTCCTGTCTACAGCGCCAGTTTCAGCCCCGACGGAAAGCGCATCGTCACCGCCTCCAATGACAGAACAGCCCGGGTGTGGGACAGCACCGGCAAGCAGCTGTACGAGCTAAAAGGGCATCAGAGTGCTGTCAGCAGCGCCAGTTTCAGCCCCGACGGAAAGCGCATCGTCACCGCCTCCAATGACAGAACAGCCCGGGTGTGGGACAGCACCGGCAAGCTGCTCTCCGAACTCAAAGGGCATCAGAGTGCTGTCAGCAGCGCCAGTTTCAGCCCCGACGGAAAGCGCATCGTCACCGCCTCCTGGGACGGGACAGCCCGGGTGTGGGACAGCACCGGCAAGCAGCTGTACGAGCTAAAAGGGCATCAGAGTCCTGTCAACAGCGCCAGTTTCAGCCCCGACGGAAAGCGCATCGTCACCGCCTCCTTTGACAATACAGCCCGGGTGTGGGACAGCACCGGCAAGCAGCTGTACGAGCTAAAAGGGCATCAGAGTCCTGTCAACAGCGCCAGTTTCAGCCCCGACGGAAAGCGCATCGTCACCGCCTCCTGGGACAATACAGCCCGGGTGTGGGACAGCACCGGCAAGCAGCTGTACGAGCTAAAAGGGCATCAGAGTCCTGTCTACAGCGCCAGTTTCAGCCCCGACGGAAAGCGCATCGTCACCGCCTCCTCTGACAGAACAGCCCGGGTGTGGGACAGCACCGGCAAGCAGCTGTACGAGCTAAAAGGGCATCAGGATGCTGTCAACAGCGCCAGTTTCAGCCCCGACGGAAAGCGCATCGTCACCGCCTCCTGGGACGGGACAGCCCGGGTGTGGGACAGCACCGGCAAGCAGCTGTACGAGCTAAAAGGGCATCAGAGTCCTGTCAACAGC
>JAHHHT010000036.1 GCA_019359235.1 Oscillatoria princeps RMCB-10 | reverse complement strand
TCCTCTGACAGAACAGCCCGGGTGTGGGACAGCACCGGCAAGCAGCTGTACGAGCTAAAAGGGCATCAGGATGCTGTCAACAGCGCCAGTTTCAGCCCCGACGGAAAGCGCATCGTCACCGCCTCCTTTGACAATACAGCCCGGGTGTGGGACAGCACCGGCAAGCAGCTGTACGAGCTAAAAGGGCATCAGAGTCCTGTCTACAGCGCCAGTTTCAGCCCCGACGGAAAGCGCATCGTCACCGCCTCCTCTGATATGACAGCCCGGGTGTGGCGGGTTTACAGCTTAGACGAACTGCTGGTGAGGGGTTGCAACTGGCTCAACGATTACCTTATCACCCATCCCAAAGACTTGGAAAAACTAGAAGTGTGCCAAACCCAATCCAATCGGCGGGACGCCGCGCCATTTCTGGTTAAGGAAGGGGAGGAGGAAGCGAGAGGAGGCAATGTTGATGGAGCAGTTGCTACTTTCCGCACCGCCTTAAAGTGGAATCCCAGCTTACCCCTCAATCCAGAAACCAAAGCCAAGCAATTAGCAGAAGCTTCCGAACGAATTAAGAAGGGCGAACAGCTTGCCGAAGAGGGCAATATTGAAGCTGCGGTGGCGGAATTTCAGAAGGCATTGCAACTCGACCCTAACGTTGAGCCGGCAACCGTTATAGTGAAAAAGGGAGAAGAGCTTGTCAAGGAAGGCAAGGTGAGGGAAGCCATCGCCGCTTACGCACAAGCCCAAAAGCTCGACCCAAACTTTGAGATTTATGCGGAGTCTTGGAATACTCTCTGCAGGTACGGCAGTTTGCACCGGCACGCCAAAGACGTGATGTTTGCCTGCGAGAAAGCCGTAGCCCTCGCTCCTTATAATGAAAGGTATCGCGACAGTCGCGGCATTGCCCGGGCGCTCACCGGCAACCCAAAAGGCGCGATTGAGGACTTTCAGGCATACATCGCTTGGATTGACAATCTACCTTCTGGGAGTAAGGATTTTTATAAGAAGGAAAAATCGCAAAGGCAGCGCTGGGTTGACGCCCTGAAAGCGGGGAATAATCCCTTCACGGATGAGGAACTGAAGCGCTTGCTCGAAGAGTAGGGTGCGTTCCGCCTTGAGAGGATTCCGCAGAAGTAGAAGTCGCGCTTCTGCGGAACGCACCGTGTTCCCAGCGCCCCCACGAATGCCTGTAGGGGCGGGTTCGCCCGAAATCTTTGCCACACAACGCAACATCTGAATAAACCCGCCCCTACGAGTGCCGGGGGTGCGTTCCGCCTTCAGAGTATTCCCTAGAAGTAGAAGTCAGAAGCACGCGGAACGCACCCTACTTTTAGCGCCCCGCGAGTGCCGGTGTCTTGTATGCACCGGCACCTCTGTGATAGAATGCCTGTAGGGGAGGATTTGCCCGAAATATTTGCCCCACAACTCAACATCTGAATAAACCCGCCCCCACCCCACGAAACCCGGCATCAAAGCACGCACCGGCACCTCCGTGATATAATGCCGGTGGGGGCGGATTTGCCCGAACTCAAAGCCACACAACTCAACATCTGAATAAACCCGCCCGGCACCAGGAATGCCCAGGAAAGCTCCTCACTCTCATGCTTCGCCCCTAGAGGAATTCCAGCTTAGGGGCGAAGCATGAGCGCGACTATTTTTGCCACCCAAGGAAGGATTATATAGCTGCTGACGCAGCCGCTTCGCTAACGCTCATGCTTCGCCCTAACACCTGTGCCACCCACAGACAACCTCCAAAAAACCCGCCCGGCACCGCGCGCAGCCGGCATCTCGCACGCACCGGCACCTCCGTGATATAATGCCGGTGGGGGCGGATTCGCCCGAACTCAAAGCCACACAACTCAACATCTGAATAAACCCGCCCCAACGAGTGCCGGTGGTGCGTTCCGCGTTCACAGTATTCCCTAGAAGTAGCAGTCAGAAGCACGCGGAACGCACCCTACTTTTAGCTCTTAAGTCCGCGCAGGCGGACTTCGTTTGTATAGCCGCGATTTCCAATCGCCCGGAAACTAGCTTATCGCCTGGAAACTAACCTAATTTGCCTAGTCTTATTAGCATAGAAATTACAATTTGTCAACCCCTAAAAAGCCGGCTCCTCCAGCCTCAGCTGGCTGAAAAGCAGCAGCGCCGAACGCCAGACCAAATAGCCTTGAGAATTCAAATGCAAGCCATCCGTACTGAATGACATCGGCAGATTGCCTTGGGCGTCGGCAAACAAAGGATACAAATCCAAATACTCCACACCTTGTTCCGCCGCAATCGCAGCCAGCTCCTTGTTCAGCCGGCGAATGCGCTCGTTAGGAATTGCCAGCAAACGCTCTCGCCCCTCCCAGGTTGCCTTACTGGCACTGTGGGGCAAAATCGACTGGACTACGATCTGCGTGTAGGGATGAACCGAGCGCAAATCCTGAATAATCAGCCGCTGGTTATTGAGAATCGTATCATCCCCCACCCCCCGGATCAAGTCATTAATCCCAATCATCACAAAAACCGTCTCCGGATCAGTGCGGTCAAACAGCGTCAGCCGCTTGAGCAGCCCCTCGGACGTTTCTCCAGAAATCCCCTGGTTCAGCCAAACGCGCCCCGGGGGCAACAGTTCCGGCGGAAACCACAGACTGATGGAATCCCCAGCGAGGACGCTCAACCGCTGGGGTTTCTTCTCGGCTGCAGCATCCGCCTCCCGCTTCAGCTGAGCCACCCACTGGTCGTAAGACCACTGGAGGCGTGGCCCTAAGGTGGGTGCCGGTGTTGGCTGCGCCGCCGTGGCACCGGCTCGGGCAGCCCCCAGCAACCTTTCCTCCCGCTGCAGCACCACGAAAACTGCCAGCATCAGTAACACGTTGGAAGCCAGGGCAACTAACGCCCAAGCCGGAACAGTCTTAAAGCGAGTCAGCACGAGATCAAATTCAACAGTGTTTGAATCCAATCTTAATTCCGAACGCTCGCCGGCAATCTCCGCTGCGGAGCATCCGGCTGAAAACCGGCAGGTGTGCGCAGGCTCGACGCCGGTGCCTGCGCCGTCGAGGTTAAAACCGGCAAGCTTCCTTTACTTGCCAGGAAAACTCAGCCCTGAAGCGAACTCCTCGCCGTAACCCTCTTCGCCGTGCTCGTTGATATCCAACCCTTGGTCTTCCGATTCCGGCTTCACCCGCAGCTCCATAATCGCTCCCAGCGCTTTCAGGATGATAAAAGTGCCCACCGCCGCAAAAATGTAGGTGACAACCACACCGACGATTTGAACTCCCAATAGCGACGGGTTGCCGAACAGCAAGCCATTATTCCCCGCCGCGTTGACCTCTTTCGTGGCAAAGATGCCGGTGAGAATCGCCCCCACCGTACCGCCGAGACCGTGGACGGGGAAGGTGTCCAGCGAATCGTCAAACTGCAGTTTGGCTCGCAAGCTAACCCCAAAGAAACAGCACGCCGAGGTAATTGACCCAATCAGAATCGCCGCGATGGGAGTCACGAATCCCGCTGCGGGGGTAACGCCCACCAAACCGGCCAGGAAGCCGCTAGCAATGCCAATCGCCGTTGGTTTGCTTCTAAGCACCCACTCCAAAATCACCCAGGTTAGACCTCCTGCTGCTGCAGAAACCGTTGTGGCCACAAACGCCACAGTCGCCAGAGATCCCGCGCCCAAAGCGCTGCCGGCATTGAACCCCATCCAGCCAAACCAGAGCATGCCAATCCCCAGCAACACATAGGGGACATTGTGGGGAGCCGCCGGCTGCACCATGAAGGTCTTGCGCGGGCCAATCATCCAAGCCGCTACCACTGCCGAAACCCCAGAACTGATGTGGACAACAGTGCCACCGGCAAAGTCCAAGGCTCCCATCGCCCCAATCCAGCCCTTGCCCCAAACCCAGTGCGCCAGGGGGGCGTAGATAAACGTCGCCCAAATGATGATGAACCAAAAATAAGCCTTAAAACTGACGCGCTCCACGATCGCCCCAGAGATCAGCGCCGGTGTGATCATGGCGAACATCATCTGGTAAACCATAAACAGCTGGTGGGGAATCGTTGGGGCGTAGCCCACCGGATCGGGCTTGTCAAAAGCGACGCCGTTCAAAAATATCCAGTCCAAGCTGCCAATAATCCGATTGACATTGATATCAGACGCCTGCGAAAAAGCCAGACTGTAGCCCCACAGCACCCAGACGACGCCGACAACCGCCATCAAAATCAAACTCATCATCATCGTGTTGAGGACGTTGCGCGATCGCACCAATCCCCCGTAGAAGAATGCCAGCCCCGGAGTCATCAGCAGCACCAGCGCTGACGAGATCAGCATCCAGGCGGTATCGCCGTCTTTAATCGCAGAAGCTGCAGCAGCCGCCGCCGTGTCTTCCCCTGTTGCCGGTGCAACGAAAGGTTCCGGAGACATCGGTGCGGGAGTCACGGGTTGCCCAGACGCACCCGCCGCCGGCGCAACAGGTTGAGGAGACGCACCCGCCGGCGCGACGGGTTGCGGAGAAACTGCTGCCGGTGCAGCCGGTTGCGGAGAAACCTCTATCGGCGCAGCCGGTTGCGGAGAAACCTCTGCCGGTGCAGCCGGTTGCGGAGACACCTCTGCCGGTGCGCTCAGTTCAGGAGAGGGAGTTGCGGAAGGGGACTCGTCTTGAGCCACCACCCTGCCCATCAGCAGGCCACTCAGCAGACACAGCGATACAATCGCGGCAATCAGAACTTTCTTCAGCACGTCTTGTTGCCCTCTGATTTGAAACTATCAATGAATGCCATTAGAAAAATTTATCATCTTGAGATGAAGCTTGAACAATTCACTGCAAATCCTCGCCAATCCCGTTAAAAACTTTCGCTCAACGCTGATAAAATTGCAGCAATAGGTGATACTCTTCCAGGCGGTTTGCGCTCATGCGGGGGCGGCGGCGGGTTTGTTAATCTCCTTCGCTATGCGACAAATATGTCCGGTGAGCCGGCCCCCACTCACCTTGGCCCCATGCTGCCGGCACGCGGGCGGGTTTATTAATCCCCTTGCCGGTGCTGCACCAATAGGTTGGGGGAACCCAGGCAGCACACCGGCAGATATCGGGCGAGCATTTTTTCTCTTCCCCTCTGCGAAGCGAACGTCTAAGGACGTTTAGGCATTCCCCCACTGCCCGCCCCCATCCCACTGGGGCGCTCGGGAATAAAACCGCCTGCACCGGCAACAGAGCGAACCCGCTGTAAGCTTCCATCCCGTGTTCGCCAATATCCAAACCGGCAAATTCCTCCTGTTGCGAAACGCGGATGCCGAGAGTTGCTTGTAAACGGCAGCCGAAAAGCGGGGAGGGAGTTGGGGTGCCGGGACTCTCCCTCCCTCGAACCGGCAAGCTACCCCTACTTCCCAGGAAAACTCAGCCCAGAAGCGAACTCCTCGCCGTAACCCTCTTCGCCGTGCTCGTTGATATCCAAACCCTGGTCTTCCGATTCCGGCTTCACACGCAGGTCCATAATCGCTCCGAGGGCTTTCAGGATAATAAACGTGCCCGCCCCTGCAAAAATGTAGGTAGCAACCACAGCGACGATTTGAGATCGCAATAGCGACGAGTTGCCGAACAGCAAACCATTATTCCCCAACGCGTTGACCTCTTTCGTGGCAAAGATGCCGGTGAGAAGCATCCCCACCGTACCGCCGACGCCGTGGACGGGGAAGGTGTCCAGCGAATCGTCAAACTGCAGTTTGGCTCGCCAGCTCACCGCAAAGAAACAGCACACAGAGCTGATCGATCCGATCAGGAGCGCCCCGATGGGAGTCACGAATCCCGCTGCGGCGGTAACGCTTCCCAAACCGGCGAGGAAGCCGCTAGCAATGCCAATCGCTGTTGGTTTGCCCCGGAGCACCCACTCCAAAATCACCCAAGTCAGACCCCCTGCCGCTGGAGACACCGTTGTGGCCACAAACGCCACCGCCGCCACAGAGCCCGCGCCCAAAGCGCTGCCGGCATTGAAGCCCATCCAGCCAAACCAGAGCACGCCAATCCCCAGCAACACATAGGGCACATTGTGGGGAGCCGCCGGCTGCACCATGAACGTCTTGCGCGGGCCAATCATCCAAGCCGCTACCACAGCCGAAATCCCAGCACTGATGTGGACAACCGTGCCGCCGGCAAAGTCCAGCGCTCCCATCGTCTGAATCCAGCCCTTGCCCCAAACCCAGTGCGCCAGGGGGGCGTAGATAAACGTCGCCCAAATCAGGATGAACCAGAAATACGCCTTAAAGCTCATCCGCTCCACGATCGCCCCAGAGATCAGCGCCGGTGTGATGATGGCGAACATCATCTGGTAAACCATAAACACCTCGTGGGGAATCGTTGGGGCGTAGCCCACCGGATCGGGCTGGTCAAAAGCGACGCCGTTCAAAAACATCCAGTTCAAGCTGCCAATAATCGGATTGGCATCGAAGGTCGCCGGTTCTCCCGGAGCCGCAGGCGGCGTTACTGAAACCGGCGCAAAAGCCAGACTGTAGCCCCACAGCACCCAGATGACGCCGACAACCGCCATCAAAATCAAACTCATCATCATCGTGTTGAGGACGTTGCGCGATCGCACCAATCCCCCGTAGAAGAATGCCAGCCCCGGAGTCATCAGCAGCACCAGCGCTGACGAGATCAGCATCCAGGCGGTATCGCCGGTGTCAATCGCAGAAACCGCAGCCGCTGCAGCCGTATCTTCCCCTGTTGCCGGTGCAACGAAAGGTTCCGGAGACACCGGTGCGGGAGCCACCGGTTGCGGAGACACACCCGTTGCCGGCGCGACAGGTTGCGGAGACATCTCTGCCGGTGGCGCAACCGGCTGCGGAGAAACCTCTATCGGCGCAGCCGGTTGCGGAGAAACCTCTATCGGCGCAGCCGGTTGCCCAGCACCCTCTGCCGGCGCAGCCCCCTCGGGAGCAACCTCTGCCGGTGCGCTCAGTTCAGGAGAAGGAGCTGGGGAAGGGGACTCGTCTTGAGCCACCACCCTGCCCATCAGCAGGCCACTCAGCAGACACAGCGATACTATCCCGGCAATCAGAACTTTCTTCAGCACTTAATTTTGCCCTCTGATTTCAACAAATCAATGAATGCCATTACAGCAATTTATCATCTTGAGATGCAGCTCGAACAATTCACTGCAAATCCTTGCAAATCACCTGAAAAACTTTCGCTCACCCCTCATATAATTGCGGCCCTATGTGGTATTTATTAGGGGTGGGGCGGGGGCGGGTTTATTAATACCCTTGGCAATGCCACAAATATGTCGGGTGAACCCGCCCCTACAGCAGACCGGTATAAATCTCGCGTCAACATTTTTTCTCTCCCCCTCTCCCCCTTTCCTTCCCAACGCCTAAGGACGTTTAGCCATTCCCCCACTGCTACCCCCTATCCCACTGGGGCGTTCGGGAATAAAACCGCCCGCACCGGCTTCCTTAACGAACCCGCTGTAAGCTTCCATCCCGTGCTCCCCAATATCCAAACCTGCGAATTCCTCCTGTGGAGAAACTCGGATACCGAGAGTCGCTTTCAGCCCCCGCCAAAACAGAGTGCTCAGCAGAACAGTCATGCCTCCCACTGATACAATGCCAACAATCTGAGCGAGCAGGGTTTCCAAACCACCCCCCATAAACAAACCGTGCGGACCAATTGGCTTGCCCTCCAGGTCAAACATCCAAGGAAACCCACCCGGGCCAACACTGAAAAGACCCACAGCCAGAGTGCCCCAGATGCCGCAGACGAGGTGAACCGAAGTAGCCCCCACTGGGTCATCAATCTTCAGCCGGTCAAAGAAAGTCACGGCGAAAACGACCAGAATACCGGCAATCAAGCCAATCGCAAAAGCGCTGCCAATCTTAATGTAAGCGCAGGAACCTGTGACGCTAACCAGCCCCGCCAAAATGCCGTTGATAATCATCGAAAGATCCGGCTTGCCAAGATACAGCCAAGATGCAATCGTAGCAGCAATTCCGCCCACCGCACCCGACATGTTAGTTGTCAGAGCGATGTGGGAGATCGCCCCCGGATTGGCCGCCATTACCGAGCCCGGATTGAAGCCAAACCAGCCAAACCACAGAATCAAACAGCCCAAAGTGGCAATACTCATGTTGTGCCCGGGCATGGCAAAAGACTGCCCGTCTTCATACTTGCCCAAGCGGGGACCCAGGAAAGCTGCTCCCATCAAAGCCGCCCAGCCACCGACTGAGTGTACCGCAGTTGAGCCGGCAAAATCGTAGAATCCCGCTTTGTGCAGCCAGCCACCGCCCCAGATCCAGTGACCGGTGATCGGGTAGGAAATCCCCGCCAGTAAAAGGCTGAAAATTAAGAAGTTAACAAACTTAATTCGCTCCGCCACCGCCCCAGACACAATTGTGGCTGCAGTGCCGGCAAAAACCAGCTCGAACAAAAACTTGGCGCTCAGCGGCACGCCCGTCCAGTTGAGCGCGTCAAAAACCCCATCGTAAGCCGATCCTGTGGCGGGGCTGTTGTCCGCGCCGGTCAGAAAAAACCCATTCAGCCCAATTAAATCATTCCCATCTCCGAACATCAAGCCAAACCCAATCGCCCAGAAGGCGACGGTGGCGAGAGCGAACACAATTAAGTTCTTTGACAGCACGTTGACGGCGTTTTTCTGCCGGCACAACCCCGTTTCCAGCATGCAAAACCCAGCGTTCATAAAGAACACCAGGAAGGCGGCAATCGTTACCCACAACGTGTCCAGCGCTACTTTTAGCTCTGCCACCGTCGGTACTGCTGCCGCTGCCGGTGCCGGCACAGCTTCCGGAATCGGTGCCGGTAGCGGAGCAGGTGCGCTCTCCATCTGGGCAACTGCTGCGCAACCCCAAGCCAGCAAAATTAGCGTCGCCAGGGGTACGCAAGCTTGCCAGCTCGGAGAAAGCCGGCCAATAGCAATTTTCAACCGCTTGACAGTTCGGAACGCCAGGTTTGTCGCAGCGCCCCACCTGGGATACAGCCGCTTGTTTCTACCTTTTAACTTTTTTTGCGTTAGATTAGACATAACCTCGATGATTTTCCCCCGACGCTCCAAACACAACCAAACGGTTCTATTTGAGAAACTGCCAGTCAGCCCCCCACACCCCATTGGGCGCAACGAAAGCATGAAAATCCCATGCCCAATGCCCCATGCCCCATGCCCGGCAATTGCGCAAAAGACTACATATAGATCAACCAGCTAGGATTCACAACGATTCCAGCAAGAATAAAATAACCTTTCTGTATACCAGACTACAGTTAGCCGCCGCCTTCCAATTGTTTTAACAAAGTTGCCGTCCGCACGCCCGACCGGCAGCGGCTGCCGGTACGGATGCGAGTCACATCTGTGATAAGTATTCCTTATACCCCAAACTGTCGAGACGCGCTTGCTTTTGCATTACAGATTCAGCTAAAGAAGCCTGATACACCCGCACGCGCTCTAATAAGTCTGGCTTATGAGTCGCCAGAATCCGCACGGCTAAAAGTCCAGCATTGGTGGCGCTGCCGATGGCCACGGTAGCCACCGGCACCCCTGCGGGCATTTGCACAATCGAATAGAGCGAATCCACACCCTGGAGGTGGCGGCTGGGCACCGGCACTCCAATCACAGGCAGGGGCGTCAGGGAAGCCACCATCCCGGGCAGGTGGGCTGCCCCGCCAGCACCGGCAATAATTACTTTGATGCCCCTCAGGTGGGCTTGCTGGGCGTATTCCACCATGCGTTCGGGCGTGCGGTGGGCGGAGACGATCGCCACTTCGCAAGGGATTTGGAATTCTTCGCAGATGGCGATCGCGCCCTGCATGGTGGGCAAGTCGGAGTCGCTGCCCATGATGATGCCGATTTCTGGTTGAGTCATCTGGATTTGAACCGCCAAGACGCGCCTGTGCGCCAAGAAGGAATAATTGACTTGATTAACTATGCCATTAGTTGCTGCTGCGATGGATATTATCAACGCTCGGGTGCCCGGTTGGGAAGGCAGGCACCGCATTCGGATTGATGCCCTTGGGGTGATTCGGTCGATAGCGCCGGCTGGCAATGCCGGCGGGCAATCGGAAGAGCCCGCACCGTCTGCGGCTGTGGATGTTGCGGGGGACTGGATTTCTCTCGGTGGGGTGGATGTTCAAATTAATGGGGCGCTGGGTTTGGCCTTTCCCGACCTCGGCCCCGACAGTGGCCACCGGCTGCCGGCAATCTGCGAGTTCCTCTGGAATCAGGGTGTGGATGGATTTTTGCCCACTCTTGTCACCACTTCTGTGGGGAAGATTCACCGCGCCCTCGCTGTCTTGGCTGATTTTGCCGCGTCGCAGCGTGCCGGCGCACCGGCAGCCAGGATTCTCGGCGTCCACCTGGAAGGGCCTTTTCTCAATCCTGAAAAGCGCGGCGCTCACCCGGCGGAGTACATTTTACCGCTTACCGTTGAAAACGTCAAGAGGGTTTTGGGAGATTACGCCGGCATTGTGAAAGTCGTCACCCTAGCGCCGGAACTAGATCCCACCGGCGAGGCGATTTCCTATTTGCGCTCTCTGGGAATTACGGTCAGTCTGGGCCACTCTATGGCCACAGCTGAGGGAGCCGGGGAAGCCTTTGCGCGGGGGGCGTCGATGGTGACTCACGCTTTTAATGCCATGCCGGCGCTGCACCACCGGCACCCCGGATTGCTGGGTGCGGCAATTGTCCATCCGGATGTCTGGTGCGGCTTGATTGCGGATGGGGAGCACGTTTGCCCGACCGTGATGGATTTGCTGCTGCGGGCGAGTTTCTACGAGAAAGGGGTGTTTCTGGTCAGCGACGCCCTAGCGCCGGTGGGATTGCCGGATGGGGTTTATCCTTGGGACACCAGGCAGATGGAGGTTCGGGGCGGCACCTGCCGGCTGGAGGACGGAACCCTTGCCGGCACGGCCTTACCTCTGCTGGCTGGGGTCGAAAATCTGGTAAAGTGGGGCATTTGTGGGGCGGAGCGTGCGATTGCGCTCGCTACGGAAGCGCCCAGACGCGCGATTGGCTTGCCGGCAATGGCTGCAGGGCAGCCGGCTCATTTGTTGCGCTGGCATTTGGATGAGGCGACAGGAGAGTTGAGCTGGCAGAGGTTGAAATTATAACCGCCAAGACGCCAAGGACGCCAAGAAACAGGGGAAGCCGGTTGTCCCCTCGTTCCCAGCCTCAGGCTGGGAACGCTGCTCTGGAGGCAGAGCCTCCTTTCTTCAACAAGCAGCATTATTAGCCTAACCGCCCCCGTGAAGGAGCGCCAACAAAGAGGGGAAGCCGGGTGGGTTTCACCGGCGTCTGAGGGGAAAGGGGACTGGACGTGGTAAGTTGAAAAGTTGGAAACAGTTGAACCGCAGGCAGATTGATGAACGCAGTTGATGACAAAAGCATCGTCAGGGAGTATTTCAACGCCACCGGCTTTGAGCGCTGGCGGCGGATTTATGGCGATGGCGAGGTGAATAAAGTCCAGCTGGACATCCGTTCCGGACACCAGCGGACGGTAGATACGGTCATCAGCTGGCTGAGTGCTGATGGCAATTTGCGGGGGCTGTCGGTGTGTGACGCCGGTTGCGGTGTTGGCAGTCTGAGCATTCCCCTGGCTCAAGCGGGGTCAATCGTCTACGGGAGCGATATTTCGGAAAAGATGGTTGCAGAAGCCTACCAGAGAGCGCGGGGAGTTCTGGGCGCTAATAATAATGTCACGTTCATGGCGCAGGATTTGGAAACCTTAAGCGGTCGCTACCACACGGTGATTTGCCTGGACGTGCTGATTCACTACCCGCAAGATAAGGCTGCTGAGATGATCGGGCACCTCTGCTCTATGGCGGAGTCGCGCGTGATTCTCAGTTTTGCGCCGAAGACTTTTGCTCTGAGTTTGCTCAAGAAAGTCGGGGAGTTTTTCCCCGGACCGAGCAAAGCAACCCGCGCCTACCAGCATCGCGAAGCCGATATTGTCAAAATTCTGGAAAGCAATGGTTTTTCCATTGGCCGGCATTCGATGACCAGCACTCGCTTTTATTTCTCGCGCCTTCTGGAAGCAACTCGCCGCTAGAGCTTTTCCAGGCGTAGGACAGGCGTCCCGCCTGTCCCCAGACCTCCCAGGCGAGACGCCTGTGCTACGCCATAGAGACGCTGGACATCCAGGCACAGGCGAGACGCCTGTGCTACGCCATAGAGACGTAGGACAGGCGTCCCGCCTGTCCCTTTCAGACAGTTTCTGGGGTGCGTTACGCGAAGCGTAACGCACCCTACAATTCTTTGGAAATTGGCAATATGATGCGGATTTTTTTGGCAATTGCGGCAATTCTCGGCGGACTGTCTGTGGCTGGCGGTGCTTTTGCCTCTCACGCTTTGAAGGAAAAGCTCACTGCTAGCGAGCTGTCCATTTTTGAAACCGGCGCTCGCTATCAAATGTACCACGCCTTAGCCCTGCTAGCCGTAGCTTTGCTGTTAACTCGCACGCTCATCGCCGGCACCGCCGGCCCTCGTAGCGGCGGGGGTTGCTTTTATTGCCGGTGTGGCGATTTTTTCGGGTAGTTTGTACGCTCTCAGCCTCACCGGCATCAAGTGGCTGGGTGCGCTCGCGCCGGTGGGGGGAGCCGCATTTATGATTGGCTGGGGCTGTCTGGCGGCTGCAGCTTTCAGTTTCAAGTAGGGTGGGTGACGCGAAGCGTCACCCACCTAACTTCAGGATGCTCCCAACGCACCCAATCGGCGTTACGAAAAAACACCCCACCACCTGACACCTCACCTGTATTCCTGCGAGCCAGATTTCCCGGCACCCCCCGGTGGGCGCTCGGGATGTTCCAGTTGCAATATATCTTTATGTTTCCGCAGTTCCTCATTAATCTCAAGCAGACGCTCGGGAGAGGAAAGCCGGCGCTGGGTGAGCGTTTCAATTTCCCTGTCAAACTTCTGCTGTCCTTCCCTAAAAAAGTATTGGGCGCTTGTCGGATAATACAAGCCGTTGATCGATCGCTGGGGCGGGATTGCCGAGGTGGCGACACACAGTAGCGCAACTCCTGTCAGCGCCTGTGCTGAGCTTCTAGGAAACTTGGGGAAAATCTGGCTGAGAAAGCTTCTCATTTTTTCCTCCGCTAAACCGGAAATTACTTGACTAATCCTATGATAACTGCTACAGTTATAAACTTGGCATCTATCTCCAGAAATAGACAGCAAAACTAGCACCGCACCACAAAAGCAGCCACATCTTATTCCTTGGCGCTCTAAGAAAGCGGGAAGCCGCTGGCGCGTCTAAGGCGTCTTGGCGGTTAAAATAAAATCCCAAATAACACGGATACAAAACCCACAAACAAACCCCCAAAACATGTGCCGCTTACTTGGCTACCTTGGCCCGCCCATCCAGCTAGACTATCTGCTGTACAAACCCGAACACTCCCTGATCGCCCAAAGCTACCAGCCCCGCGAAATGACAGCCGGCTTGCTCAACGCCGATGGCTTTGGCATAGGCTGGTATCACCCCCAGCGAGACACAGATCCCTTTACCTACAAAAACACCCTGCCCATCTGGAGCGATATTAACCTTCCCCAACTGAGCCGGTACATTGAGTCAGGGTGCGCGATCGCTAATGTCCGCAGCGCCACCCCCGGACAAGCAGTAGATTTGAGCAACTGCCAGCCCTTTCGCCACGGCAAGATATTAGGCACTCACAACGGCTTCATTCAAAACTTCCGCTTTAGTCTTTACCGGCCAATTCGCGAGCGTCTCAGCGAGACAGCCTACCAGCGGATTGAGGGCACTACCGATTCGGAGCACATTTTCGCCTTGCTGACTGACGAATTAACAGCCGCCGGCACCCTAGAAAACGCCTTGCGAGAAACACTGAAAGTCCTGGGAGAATTGGCAAAATACCATCAAACATGCGTTTCAGCAAACCTGCTCCTCAGTGACGGACACAAGCTGGTTGCCAGCAGGTTTGCCACTCGGGCGGCGGTGCCTTCTTTATACTGGCTGCGCGATGACCCAACTTTCCCGAATGCCGTCATAATTGCTTCTGAACCTTTGTTCGCCGGCAGCTGGAACCGCTGCCCAGAACAGAGTATTATCAGTGTGGGAGAGAACCTTGACATTCAAATCTATCAACTCTAGAGACGCCATCCGCAACGCCTTGCAGGAGTGCCGCACGGGCACCCTAAAACTGTTTGAAGGCATGGATGACGCCACCTTCCGCCAGCAAGCCCATCCCGACTTCAGCCCCCCCGGCTGGCATTTGGGGCACATCGCCTATACGGAGGCGCTTTGGTTGCTGCAGCGCAGCGCCGGCTATCCGCCGGTGTTTCCAGAATATCACAGGCTGTTGGCAGCGGATGGCTTGCCCAAAGCGGAACGGGTGCGTCTGCCAAATCTGGCTGAGCTGCGCCACTATCAGGACACGGTTCGCGAAAAAGTGCTGGACTATCTGGAAATCGCGCCGGTTCAGGAGCAAGAACGCCTTTGGAGCTTTATTGTCCAGCACGAAAGCCAGCACTGCGAAACGGTTACTTTCCTGAGCAGGCTGGCCGGCTGGCAGGGGATTTCTTCGCAACAGGGGAGAATTCTCGCACCCGATGCCCCACGCCCAGTGCCCGGTGCCCTTAGCGAAATGATTGAAATCCCAGCAGGCGAGTTTGAGCGGGGTTCCGACTCCACCGACGCCCTCGACAACGAGCGACCGGCTCACCGGCACTATTTGGACACCTACTGGATTGACCGCTATCCCGTCACTTGCGGGCAGTACCGGCAGTTTATCGCGGCGGGAGGATATCACAATTCCAGCTTTTGGTCAAGCGAGGGCTGGGAGTGGCGGCAAAATAATTCGATAAGGCAGCCTTTATATTGGTCGGATGACTCGCGTTTCGACAGCCATCCCGTGTGCGGGGTGAGCTGGTACGAAGCGGACGCCTTTGCGCGGTTTGCCGGCAAGCGACTGCCGGCGGAGGCGGAGTGGGAAAAAGCCGTCTGCTGGGATGCGAGTGCTGGAAGCCGGCGCACCTACCCCTGGGGGGAAGAGCCTCCCGACGCCAGCCGGTGCAATCACGACAATCTGTACGCTCAGACGACGCCAGCCGGTGCTTTCCCTGCGGGGGCGAGCTTTTGGGGCGTGTGCGACGCTTTGGGGAATGTTTGGGAGTGGACATCCAGCTGGTTTGAGGGGTATGAGGGGTTTGAGCTCTACCCCTATGCCGGTTATTCCCAGGCGTATTTTGACCGGCAGCACCGGGTTCTCAAAGGGGGGAGCTGGGCGACTCGCCCCAGGGCGCTGCGAGGGAGCTTCCGCAACTGGTATCAGCCTTGGGTGAGGCAGCTTTTTGCCGGTTTTCGCTGCGCTAGGTAGGAGGGCTGCCAAGAAACTGCCAAGAAACCAGCCAAGAAACCCGGTTTCTCCAAGAAACCGGGTTTCTGTAGAATCCCCATTACGGTGTGGGAGAATAGAGCAGCCTGGAAAATCACGCTTGTGAGGGTGACGGGAAAGGCTGTGTTGTATAGCCGCTGGTGCGTCTAGCAGAATTATCATGCAATCGCCAAACAATTTAACTTCTACCGGTATCCGCAAACCGGGCACCACTGAGGAACGTTTGCGCATAGAGCATCTGCTCAGTCCGACTGCGCTTTTGGAAACAGAATTGACCCTGGGCAGCGATATCGTCAGCGGGCTTAGTGAGAGTCCGAAATCTCTGCCGCCGCGCTATTTTTACGATGACCGGGGCTCGATGCTGTTCGAGCGGATTTGCGAGTTGCCGGAATATTACTTGACGCGCACGGAGGCGGCGATTTTGCGCCGGTGTGCCGGCGAGATTGCCGAACTGACAGGCGAGTGCGAAATCGCGGAACTGGGCAGCGGAAGTTCGACGAAAACTCGGATTATTTTGGACGCTTACAGCGAGTTGGGCTGCCCGCTGCGCTATCTGCCAATTGATGTCAGTGCCGGCATCCTGGAAAGTAGCGCACGCGAACTGCTGGCGGATTATCCGTCGCTGGAGGTTCACGGGTTGGTGAGCACTTACGAGCTGGCGCTGTCAAAACTGACTCCTTCGCCCCTGGCGGCGCGGATGATTTGTTTTCTCGGCAGCACTTTGGGGAATCTGAACCGCCAGGAGTGCGATGTGTTTTTCTCGCAAATTGCCGGCGCTCTGCAGGCGGGCGATTTTTTCCTGCTGGGGATTGACTTGCACAAATCAAAGGAGGTGCTGGAGCCGGCTTACAGTGACGCTCAAGGGGTGACGTCTGAGTTTAATCTGAATATGCTGCGCCACCTGAACTGGCGCTTTGAGGGAAATTTCGATACTTCGCAATTTGAGCACTGGGCTTTTTATAATGAAGTTCAGCGCCAAATTGAGATGCACTTGCGGAGTTTGGGAGAGCAAACGGTTTATTTACGGGCTCTGGATTTAAGTGTTGAGTTGGGTGCCGGGGAGACGATTTTAACAGAAATTTCGCGCAAGTTCGATTTGGATGAGATGCAGGAGTACCTGGAAGGGCGAGGGTTGGTGCCGGTGCGAGTTTGGACTGACCCGCAGCGGTGGTTTGGCGTGCTGCTGTGCCAGCGTTTGTCCTGATGGAGTAGGGTGCGTTCCGCGCTTTTTCCGCACCGTGATTCTATGCGGGACTCAAGGAACGCACCCTACCTCTGGGAACGAGAGAGTTAAATATTGATATTAACAAATGGGCCGGCAGCCTGGATTTACGGCATGGATATACTCGCTGCCAGAATCTGGCCACCCCCGCCGGTAAGCGGCTTCCTCTGGCTTTCCCCATGCCAGCTGCAAGACGATTTCCAGGAAATGTCTGTTCTCCCACGCGCACAAGCAGGCCCATTCCGTGCCCAGGGCTATCTGGTCTACATCAGCCAGCTGGACTTGCCGGTAATCTTTGCCGCCGTGAACGCTCAGGTACAAGTCCATCCCCGCTGTCACTTGATTCCAGAATGCCAGGATTTTAGGCTTAGCCTTCTTCAGCGTCTGGATGTCGCTGGGGAGGGCAATCAGCTGGTCGTCCACTTGGGGGATGCCCACAGTCTTGCCCTTGAGCGTCAGCTGACGCCAGACAATCCCCGATACCTGATGCTCGATCTGGTAGCGGTGGACGGTGGCTTTAAAATCTTGATAGGCTGTGAACTTTTGGAACCCCTCCGCTTTGAGAAACTTGTCGATTACAGGGTTGCCTGTAGAAGGAGCCGCAGCCAGGTTAAGGCGCTGTCCCTTCAGGCAGGCGCGGCGCTCGTCAGCCAAGATTTTGATTAGCTCCTGCGTGCTGTATTTTGTCATCAGAACACCATCTGGTCGCAGTTTCGGATAGTTTAACCTCTGTATGCCGGTGGCTGCTATGTAAGTTCCGGACATTATCGGCAGGGGAGATTTTCAATTCTGTCTGCGAGCGCACAATTAAGCGCCGGCTGTCAGGAAATGCTGATTTTTCACAGCCGGCGGGGAAGGAAGGGGTGCCCGGAAGGGCTTTTTTTTCTGCCTACTTACTCAACTCGCTGTTAAACTCGTTGAACGACCGCCGCTTCAGCTCAGCGGATTCGGAACGGGGCAGCAAATCAAATACTTTCCGCAATACGTCGTCTATTTCCTCATAGGGCACTTGCCCCTTGGCGTTAAACACCACGTTGCCCGACTGGTCAATTATCGCGGTTTGGGGGACGACGCCTTCGTAGTAATAGCCCGGTTCCGTCTTATCATAACTGGATTTGGGCGGAATGGCATCCACATTCACGGCGATAATGTCAGCCGCCCGCCCGTAGAACTCTTGCAGTCGGGAGACGACGGTGGCAAATTTCTTGCAGTCGCTGCTGTCATCGACATAGAATGTCAGGATGGCCGGCTTGCTTTGCTTGAGGGAATCTGCCAGCTTCACTCTCGGCGGCACCAGAGAGCCATTGCCGGCATAGAGAACGAAAATATTGCCGTCGAATTTGTCATCGTTTATACCGGCCAGTGCCGGCGGTGCGCCCACCAGCAGCAGGAAACTCACCGCCGCGACGAGCGCCAGCAGGAAGCTCGACACAGCCCGCCGCCACCGGCAGCCCGATCCCGCACCCGCGACAAAACTTTTCACCAACCGCAACCCGGAAATCATCATCAAATTCTCACAAAACCTTAAACCCTCTACATTTTAACTTAAGTTGCTAGATACAAGTGACTCAGGCGATATCCCCCCCTAGCCCCCCCTTAAAAAGGGGGGGAACACCGTCAAAGCCCCCCTTTTTAAGGGGGGTTTGGGGGGATCTGGATTGCAATGACCTGTAACTGGGAACTTGGCTATTTTAGTATCGCGCCGCAACAGCGCTTGAAAATTCTGCGCCCCCACCGGCTGGTTTCCCCTGTGCCGGTGACGGCGCTGCAAACTGGCGGCAAGCAAACGGGCAGAATATCTGTAGTTCTTTAACAGATTTTACCATGTTTTTGCCCTGGATCTATTATCTCAAAGAAGACGAACAGCTGATCGTCGAGGGCTTCACGCGCCGGTGGACAGTGAATGGACCCGCCGTGTTTTACTCCCAGCCCTGGTGGCGGGTGCAGCGCCGCAAGGCCAAAACCCTTGGCCCTACGGACTACCTGCGCCTGCGCGACACCCTCACCGGCGAGTTGCGCAACGAATTTGGCCCCAAGCTGTTCTTCCCGGCGGCGAGTGAGGAAATCCTGGAACAGCGGTCCGCCATTCCCCTGAAGAGCAACCAGTACATCCGGCTGATTGACAAGCGCACCGGCGCGATTCGGGTGGAAAGGGGCGATCGCAGTGTCTGTCTCAACCCCACTGAAGAGATTTTGGAGCCGGTGCGGGAGGGAGTCAATATTGATGAGCAAACAGCGGTGCTGGTGCGAGATATTTCCACCGGCCAGCTGCAGCTGATTTCCCAACCCCAAGTGTTCATTCCAGCTGCCAATCAGGAAATTGTCGAACTCCGCAAGCCTATTTTACTGCAGCAAAATCAATATGTCAAGGTGATTGATAAAAGCACCGGCATGATTCGCGTTGAGCGGGGCGAGAGGAGTTTCTACCTCAATCCGGCGGAAGAGATTTTAGGCAGCATCGGGGAAGGGGTCAATATTGACGAACACACGGCAGTGCTGGTGCGAGACACGCAAACCGGCACCCTAGAATTGATAACAGAACCGCAGGTTTTCTCTCCGGAGGCGAATCAAAAAATCGTAGAAGTGCGCCGGCGCATCTTGCTGGAGAATCACGAAACGGTCGTCGTCAAAGACCGCTTTGGCGATTATAGCATAAAACAGGGAACTGACGCCGAACGGTCTTTCTTTTTGCAGCCGTATGAGGAGCTGGTGGAATTCCGGTGGGCCAGCGGGCTGCACAAAGACGAGAAAAATCTCATCTTCACCCACATTGACGGGCGACCCAAGTTTATGTGGTACGAATTTGAAACGCGAACGCAGGATAATGTAGAATTAATTATCGGCTTGACCTTCTTCTGGCAGATTGTGGATGTGGCGGCGATGGTGCAGGCGACAGACGATACCAGCGGCGCGATTTGCGCCCACGTCCGCAGCCTGATTATTCAGTCCGTATCGCAGGTATCGCTGGAAAGATTTCTGGCGGGGTTTAATGCCATAGTCAGACAAGCGGTGCTGGGGGTGGAGGACAGCTTTTATGCCGATCGTGGGGTGGCGCTTCATGCGGTGGAAGTGCGCTCAGTCGCTTGCAAAGATCCGGACACGCAGCGGATTTTGATAGAGATTATTCAGGAGACGACGAACCGGCTGAACCGGCTGCAGAAACAGGAGGGCGATAATGATGTTAAACTTAAGGAGATAGAGGGGGAGATTGAAGTTGAGCGGCAGAAGGGACAGCTGCTGGACTTGCGCCGGGAGCACGCGCAAACCGAAGCGCTAACTGCCGGTGAGGCGGAGGCAATTCGCGTCAGGGCGTTCTTTGACGGGTTGGGTAATGGCATGTCAAAATCGGACAAGCTGGCGATTTTTAATACTTTGCGGAAACAGGATGCCATTGCCGCCTTGAGCGAGGGCAGCGCCCAGTTATATTTTACCCCGGCAGATGTGGATTTGAGCATTAAGAGCCTGTAGATTTATTGCAGAAGGGAACACCTTCCCAGACAAGGCATCTCACTTGTTAGTAAGGATAGGGACAGGCGAGACGCCTGTCCTACGTCTTAACCCAAGGACACCCTATCCGAACTAGGGAGAAAGAGGTAGGGGGTGAGGGTGAAAACTTTTGCCAAAAAGGGGATTGACATTTGTGGCAAAAGGCTGTATGCTGGAGAAAAACTTGCCAGACACTGCATCAAAGCCATGTTGGGACGAACCCTTAAGAGGCACTATAAAATCGTCAAATATCTGGGAGGCGGGGGATTTGGCCAAACTTTCCTAGCCTCAGACACGCAGCTACCAGACAATCCTGTGTGCGTCGTTAAACAGCTCAAACCCCAGTCGAACGATCCGTCTACCCTGAAGATTGCCAGACGGTTATTCAACACCGAAGCTAGGGTTCTCCAGAAATTGGGCGAACACGACCAAATTCCCAGCCTTTTGGCTCACTTTGAGGAAAATCAAGAATTCTATCTAGTGCAGCAATTCATCGAGGGCGACAGTCTGTGCGAGGAAATCAAACCGGGATGCAAGTGGGCAGAAGAACGGGTGATTGCCTTTTTGCTGGAGGTGCTGACAGCCCTTTCTTACGCCCATCAGGAGGGTGTCATCCACCGCGATATCAAACCGGCAAACTTAATCCGACGCCGCCAAGATGGGAAAATCATCTTGATAGACTTTGGGGCAATTAAGCAAGTCAGCACGCAGGTGCCCAATGCGCAGCAGAGTCAGACGAGTTTGACAGTTGGGATTGGCACCCCCGGATACATGCCGAGTGAGCAAGCTCAGGGCAAACCCCAGTTGAGCAGCGATGTTTACGCCCTGGGAATCACGGCAATTCAAGCCCTCACCGGCATCCCCCCGAGGCAATTGCCAGAAGATCCGCAGACGGGTGAAATTCTCTGGCGCAACAGGGCGCAAGTTAGTCCGAAGTTGGCAAACATTTTAGATAAAATGGTGCGCTATGATTACCGCCAGCGCTACTCGTCAGCATCTGAGGCGCTGCAAGCGGTTTCTTCTTTGACAAAACCGAATTCCCCCCTGACGCGCCGGCAAGTTTTCAAGCTGGCGGGATTTGCCGGTGGGGGATTTGTGGCGTCGGTATTCGCCCGTCAGGTTTTCACGACTTCTCCCTCTTCCACAATTGTTGAGGTTTCCCCTTTGCAAACTTTTACCTTCGATGTAATCACAGTAGACGCGGGGGGGCGAGAAATCAACCGCACGCGCCAGCAAGCTGAATTCTTTCCCCATGACGTAGGAGACGGAGTGATTTTAGAAATGGTGTCGATTCCGGGGGGAACCTTTCTGATGGGTTCCCCGCCAAGCGAAGACGACGAAAACCGTGAAAAACCACAGCACTGGGTAACAGTGAAACCCTTTTTTATGGGCAAATATACTGTAACTCAGGCGCAGTGGAAAGCTGTCGCCTCTTTACCCAAAGTCAGCCGCGACTTAAATCCCGAACCTTCTTATTTCAAAGGCGCAAATAGGCCGGTGGAGCAAGTATCCTGGAACGAGATGGTGGAATTTTGTGCCCGACTTTTCCAAGCAACCGGGCGCAACTACCGACTCCCCAGCGAGGCGGAGTGGGAATACGCCTGTCGCGCAGGAACCACAACTCCATTCCACTTCGGCGAGACGATTACCCCCGATTTGGCTAACTATTTACACAATAACGGAGGGACAACAGATGTGGGCAGGTTTCCGCCGAACGCCTTTGGGCTATACGAGATGCACGGGAATGTCTGGGAATTGTGCGCCGATCCGTGGCACGGTAATTATATTGGTGCGCCGTCTGATGGGAGTGTCTGGGAAGCCGATCTAAAACATTTTGTGGCGCCTGGAGCTTCTTGGGAGAACATACCCTGGCGTTGCCGTTCGGCTTACCGTAGCGGGGTTGGGCCAGACCATCGCAAGAATAACTGCGGTTTTCGCGTAGCCTTTTCTTTGGCGAGGACTCCTTAACCCTTTATCTTCTTCCCCTTTTGCCCTTTACCCTTCTTCCCTCTTCCCTCTTCACTCTCGCGTAAGCGAACCGCGATTTTTTTTTTAGAAAGTTTAACCGCAGATGAACGCAGATGGACGCCGATAATTTTCAGAAACGGCTGCATTTATCCGCGCCGATATGCAGTATAATAAACCCTAAATGTAGCGAGATAAACAAAATTAGAAAACCCAGGGGGATTGACATTTGTGCCCAAAGGCTCTATCCTGGATAGAAACTTGCCATAAACTGCATAAAACACATGTTGGGAACAACCCTTGCGGGGCGCTATAAGATCGTCAAACACTTGGGAGGCGGAGGATTTGGGTCAACTTTCCTCGCCTCAGACACCCAGTTACCAGATAGTCCTGCGTGCGTCGTCAAACAGCTCAAACCCCTGTCCAACAATCTGTCCGCGTTGGAGATTGCCAGAACCCTATTCGACACGGAAGCTAAACTCCTCCAGAAATTGGGCGAACACGACCAAATTCCCGGATTTTTGGCTCACTTCGAGGAGAATCAAGAGTTCTATCTCGTGCGAGAATTTATAGAAGGAGAGAACCTGTCTGCGGAAATCAAACCGGGATGCCGGTGGACTGAAGAACGGACGATTGCCTTTTTGCTGGATGTGCTGACAGTCCTTTCTCACGCGCATAAAGAAGGTGTCATCCACCGCGATATCAAACCGGCAAACTTAATCCGACGCCGCCAAGATGGTAAAATCGTCTTGATAGACTTTGCCGCAATTAAGCAAGTCTGCACCCAAGTGGCAAATGCGCCAGCTCAGACGAGTTTGACCGTTGGGATTGGCACCCCCGGATACATGCCGGGTGAGCAAGCGAAGGGCAAACCCCAGTTTAGCAGCGATGTTTACGCGCTGGGAATGACTGCAATACAAGCGCTCACCGGCATCTTTCCCCGGCGATTGCCAGAAAATCCCCAGACGGGTGACATTATCTGGCGCAACAAAGTGCAAGTTAGCCCCCAGCTGGCAAAGATTTTAGACACAATGGTGCGCTGTGACTCTCGCCTGCGCTACCCGTCTGCAGTGGAAGCGCTGCAAGCTGTTTCCTCCCTGATGAAAGAGGATTCCCCAACGCGCCGGCAACTTTTTAAAGCAGCCGGTTTTGTCGGGATTGGATTCGTCACGTCGGGATTGCCCATTTCGGTTAGCACCTCTCCCCCCTCAGGCAAAACACCCTTGCAGTTTTTTGCCTTCGACGCAATCACGGTAGACGCGCACGGGCGAGAAATCAACCGCACGCGCCGGCAAGCGGAATACTTTGCCCATGACTTGGGAGGCGGGTTGAACCTGGAAATGGTGTCAATTCCGGGGGGAACTTTCCTGATGGGTTCCCCAAAAACTGAGTCAGGGCGATATAATGAGGAAAGCCCGCAGCACCTGGTAAAAGTGCAACCCTTTTTTATGGGGAAATATCCCATAACTCAGGCGCAGTGGAAAGCTGTCGCAGCTTTACCCAAGGTGTACCTGGATTTAAATCCCGATCCGTCTTATTTCAAAGGCGCAAACAGGCCGGTGGAGAATGTATCCTGGAACGAGGCTGCCGAATTTTGTGCGCGACTGTCCCAAGCAACCGGGCGCAACTACCGCTTACCCAGCGAGGCGGAATGGGAATACGCCTGTCGCGCGTGTGCGGGCGAGGACGCCTATAAAATAGGTACAGGCGAGGACGCCTGCACTACACCTTTCCACTTTGGCGAGACAGTTACGACTGAATTAGCTAATTATCACGGTCACTATATTTACGCTTCTGAACCCAAAGGAATCTATAGCAAACAGACAGCGGATGTGGGGAGTTTTCCAGCCAACACTTTTGGTTTGTACGACACCCACGGGAATGTCTGGGAGTGGTGCGCCGATCCGTGGCATGATAATTACACAGGTGCGCTAGCTGATGGGGGTGTTTGGGATGCCGGTGGAAATCAATATCGCCGGTTGCTGCGCGGGGGTTCTTGGTTCAGCAACCCCAGGGATTGCCGTTCCGCTTTCCGCTGCAGAGTAGTGCCGGAAATTCGCAATAACCGCTTCGGATTTCGCGTCGCCGTTTCCTTTGTCAGCGCTTAGCAGCCCTTTCTCCCTTTCCCTCCTTTAAAATTGAGTAGGGTGCGTTCCGCTTAGCGGAACGCACCCTACCCTCTTGGCGGTTCATTATTAAGGTGAATCAACCAGAAGAGAAATGACCTCTCCCACTGTTCCACCCAACAGCTACACAGATGCGCCCGAACAGCACCCCAATATTATTCTGGGCAGTTTGCAACTGCTGTTCTGGCTTTTCTTCCGCCCCTCAGCATGGCGCAATCACCTCACCCGCATTGACCCCGCCTTAACCCCCAATGGGCAACAGGGCACCCGTTTGCGGTGGCGCAACTGCGCTTTGTGGCGACTGCTAATACAGGAATATTTGATCTTACCTTTCCTGGCATTTTCAATCCTGGGTTTAGTGCTGTCGGTACTGGGCGAGTCAAAAGAAATCATTTTCTGGCGCGTGGCGTCGGGCGTGCGGTGGGGGCTGACATCGTGGGTGGCGTCGGGCGTGCAGTGGGGTGTGGCCTCAGGCGTGGCCCTAGCTGTCACCTTGGGCGTCGGGCTGACTGCGGCGCTGGGCGTGGCGCTCAATTTGGCGTTGGGGTTCGCGTGGGGCGTCGGGTGGGGCGTCGGGTTGGGCGCGGCGTCGGGCGCAGTCCTGGGCGTCACCTTGAGTCCGGGGTTTAGCGCCAAGCGGAGTGTGGGGTGGGGCGTCGGATTGGGCGTGGTGTTTGGCGTCGGGCTGGGCGTCGCGTTTCACGTGGCCTCCGGTCTGGTGTCCAGTTTGGCATCCGGTCTTGCCTTGGGCGTGGTGTTGGGCGTGATGTCCGGCGTCACCTTGGGCGTGGTGTTGGGCGTGGTGTCGGGCGTGGTTCCCGGCGTCTCGCCCGACATCGCGTGGCGCGTCGGGTGGCGCTTGGCGTCGATTGTCACCTTGGGTCTAGCATTTGGCCTGTCGTCGGGGGTGGCGTCGGGGGTGGCGTTCGCTCTGGGAGTGTCTGTCAACTATTGGCTGCCGGTGGTATTTTATCCTCTGTTAGCAGTGTGGAATATCCTCCTCTATCAACTGGACAAACGATTTGCAGGGAGTCAATTCAGTTTGTTGCACCGGCACTCTGCATTCTGGCATGAGTGGCAGTTTTTGCCTTTCCCTAAATTAGACAAGCACCTGATTTTGATACTGGAGCGCAATCCCGATGAAGCCAAAGCCGCAATTAACTACCTGAAATCCAGCCGGCAGCGCTGGGCGGCGCTGGCGGCGCAGATTGAAATAGACGCCAGGAGTTTAGAAAACTGTGCCGGCGTGCGAGATATCAGTAACGCACACCAAAAATTGGGTGCCGGTGATTTAGAAAGCCCTGCCGGTATTTGGCTGATCAGCTTTGGCCAGATTAGCCAAGAAGTAGATGCCGGTGTGAGTCAGGAGAGTGCCTTTAACCGGCTGCTAGCCCTCAGCGCTGTCGCGCAGAATCTGGATAACTTCTTGCGGGAGTTAACCGCCTGTGGCGATAAAGACGCCCTTCGTTTTTACCCCATTGCCCTTCGCTGGTATGACATTGTAGCCGGTTGTGTCCGCGAACTGGCGGCAGAAGTTGAACAACAAGCCGGCAGCCCCCACATCACAGGCGCTGAATGAGTGGCAGGAAATTTGGGAGTGATTTGGGATTAATGAGGAACCGCCAAGACGCCAAGGACGCCAAGGTTGGGAGCGCCAATAAGGAGGCTCTGCCTCCTAAAATCTATATAGCAGCAGCCACTTAGGTTAGGACGTAGGACAGGCGTCTCGCCTGTCCCAGAGACCTTAAGGGCAGGCGAGACGCCTGCCCTACGCCTATACCTTGTATCTCGTGTCCCAGTGTCCTAAACTGACTGTCTATTGCTATAATAATCGGCTTTCTTGCCACCGGCACGCGATACAGGTTACAATAGTAAGTAGGGTGGGTTCCGCCTGACCGCACCCCTGATTTGTGTGCGGAAATCCATAAGGCGGAACCCACCCCCCTGCCCCCAATAAACCGGGTTTCTTCAAGAAACCCGGTTTCTCACCCAACCCATTATGTGCGATAATAGATAGCGCGGAACCCACCCTACATTCTCTCGTGAGCCATTTTGTCCAGCCGGTCATTGGTTTCCTTAGTCAGCCTTAATAAGCGCACGCTGACAAGATTTGAACTCAACCCCCCAGCTGTCGTGACGCTTCCTTCTGGAACTTTCCCCGCAAACAAAAGTCCGACACCCACAACACTGATGAAAGCACTCACTGCTGTCAGTCCGAGAGTCAGGTTGAAGCTGAGACGAGCTTGACGAAAGCGTTCTTCCATGAACTCTCGCTCCATGTCCAGAACAGCGCCATCAGGTTCAGAAGTAGAGGGTAACGTCTGGTTGGTGTTTTGGGTTTCATTCAACATGGCGTTTTAGTCGGTTTGAACTCTACAATTCCATCTAAACCTGGCGCAGGTTGAGATGCGGGGTGGGAAACAGGTGACTTTGAGATGACTTAGGGATGACTTGTGGTTGGGCTGGAAAAAAGCTCTATAATCGGATAGTCCTTCCTGGGAACAGTGATGTCGCGGTCGATCAGGGTTGCCCCAGAGTACATCAATAAAGTAAAATTGGCCCTCAAGCGTAACGGCTATCCCAGCCAGCAAGCTTTGGCTGACGCAGTAGAACCATCTCTGTCTACCGTCAAGAACTTCCTCAATGGCCAACCCGTTGATTATCTGAATTTTGTAGAACTCAGCAAGAAACTGGGGTTTGACTGGCAAGAAATCGCCTGTAAAGAAGAGGAAGATCCACAACCTCCACCGGCACCCATTGAGGAACTCTCGCCCTTCATCACCGGCAACCCCATCACCCACCCTCGCCACTTCTTTGGGCGCAACTACGAACTTCAACGCATTTTCGGCTTGCTGAAACGCCACCCGCTGCAAAACGCCGCCATTATCGGCAAGAAGCGCACCGGCAAGACTTCCCTGCTGCACTACCTGAAAAACATCACCACCACCCCACCGGCAGAGTTGCGCCCTGGCCAAAAGTCCGACTGGCTGCCGCATCCAGAACGCTATCGCTGGATTTTCGCAGACTTCCAAGATACCCGCCGGCACAGCCGGGAGGGGCTGCTGCGCTATATATTAGAGTGCCTGGGTGTGCCGGTGCCCAACCCCTGCGATTTGGATCGCTTCATGGATGCGGTTGGCGACAAGCTGCACTCGCCCACAGTTATCCTGCTGGATGAGATAGGCGTCGCACTGCAACGCTGTCCAGAATTAGATGATGGGTTCTGGGAGTGCTTGCGATCTTGGGCAACCAATTATGCCGGTGGAAATCTGGCGTTTGTGCTGGCAGCGCCGGAATCGCCGGTTGAACTGGCTCACAACACCGGGCACAGTTCTCCCTTTTTCAACATTTTCGGATATAGCGCGACTTTGGGGCCGCTGACAGAGGCAGAGGCGCGTGAGTTGATTGCCGGTTCGCCGATGACCTTCCCAGATGAGGATGTAGAGTGGATTTTGACCCAAAGCGGACGATGGCCACTTCTGGTGCAAATCCTCTGTCAAGAGCGATGGGTTAGTTTTGAACATGGGCAAACTGGAGACGGCTGGCGCAAAGAAGGGTTACAGCAGATACAGCCCTTCAAACATTTGTTGGAGTGACAGGTAAAGAATTAGCATGAACGTCCCGCGCAACGCCTACACCCACGCACCTAAGCAGCACCCCAACCTAATTCTGGGCACGCTGCAACTGCTGTTCTGGGTTTTCTTCCGCCCCACAGCTTTCCGCAATCACCTAACCAGGATTCACCCCAATTTGAAGCCTGACTCCTCTCTGATTTTGTTGATGAGACAGGGGCGCTGGCGGAACCCCGCTGTGTGGCGGCTGCTGTTCCAAGGATATCTACTCTCGCCTATCTTAGTTAACTCACTTCTCGGATTGGTACTGTGGGGCTTAGGCGAGTCAGCTGACAAAATTTTTCCTGCCCTGGCGTGGGGTGTGGCGTGGGCCGTGGCGGGGGGCGTGGCGGGGGGCGTGACGTTGGGCGTGGAGTTGGGCGTGGCGTTGGGCGTAGTGTCGGGCGTGGCGTGGGGCGTGGGGGTGGGCGTGGCGTTGGGCGTGGTGTCGGGCGTGGCGTGGGGCGTGGCGTGGGGCGTGGCGTCGGACGTGGCGTGGGGCGTGGCGTTGGGCGTGGCGTTCGGCGTGGCGTTCGGCGTGGCGTTCGGCGTGGCGTGGGGCGTGGCGTTGGGCGTGGCGTTCGGCGTGGCGTTCGGCGTGGTGTGGGGCGTGGTGTGGGGCGTGGTGTGGGGCGTGGCGTTCGGCGTGGCGTTCGGCGTGGCGTCGGGCGTGGCAGTAACTGTAAACTTGTGGCTGCCAGCGGTACTCTATCCCTTCCTAGCCGTATGGAATATCCTCCTGTATGAACTGGACAAAAAACGTACAGGCACTCAACCCAGTCTGTTGCGCTGGCATTCTGCCTTTTGGTATAAGTGGCAGCGCATTCCCCTATATGACTTGGACAAGCACCTCCTCTTAGTGATGGAGCGCAACCCAACTGAGGGAAAAGCTGCCATCGAATACCTGATCGCCAGCCGGCAGCGCTGGGCGGCACAGCCGACACAAATTGAACTGGACGCATGGAGTTTAGAACGCTGTTCGGATGTGGAAGCCATCCGTAACGCTCACCGCACTCTGGTTGTTAGCGAACTGCAAAGCCCAGCCCGCGCAGTGCTGCGCATCTTCAGTGGCACCAGCGAGGATGCAGACGCTGCTCTCAATCAGGAAAGTGCTTATAACCAGCGTCTAGCGCTCAGCGCTGTTGCAACTCATTTATATGTTAAGTTGCAGGACTTAACCCGCAGCAGCGACAAATACGCGGTTCGGTTTCAGCCCATCGCCCTCCGCTGGCATCAAATTCTTGCCGAGCGTGTGTCCGAACTGGCAAAAGAAGCTGAACTCCGCCAAGAGATTGACAACCCCTACATCACTGGCATTCCCCTGAATGAGCAGCAGCAAATCTTTGTTAAACCCGCTGATATCAGCGGCACTGAGATCGGCAAGCGCATCGAGCAATTACTGCTAGACCGGCGTCGCCCCCCTTTGCTACTCTACGGTCAGCGGCGCATGGGCAAAACCTCCCTTCTCAACAACCTCGGACGCCTGCTCCCCAACAGTATCATCCCCATGTTTGTGGACTTGCAAGGACCGGCATCACAGGCGAGTGACCCGGCAGGTTTTCTCTACAACCTCGCTAAAGGCATGATCAACTCAGCCAAGCGAAAAAGCGAATTGAATCTGCCGCCCCTCCCCCGCGAAACCCTAGCAGCAGATCCCTTCACCGGCTTCGACGAATGGCTAGATCAGGTCGAAAAGACACTCGAACAAAATACCGCCCTGCTTGCCTTGGATGAATTCGAGGCTTTAGACAGCGCCATCAGGAAAGGACGCTTTGATGAAGAGCGCATTTTGGGAATGCTGCGCCACTTAATCCAGCACCGCCCCCGCTTCAAAGTGCTGCTAGCCGGCTCCCACACGATAGAGGAATTTCAGCGCTGGGCGAGCTACCTGATCAACGTGCAAGTCGTGCATATCAGCTACCTGAGAGAACCCGAAGCGCGTCAGCTGATAGAGCGCCCCATCAAAGATTTTACCCTGCGCTATGAACCCGATGCGGTTCAGCGAGTTCTAGATTTAACCCGCCATCACCCCTTTTTGGTGCAACTCCTCTGCAACGAGATTGTGATTCTCAAAAACGAGCAAGATCCCTCGGTGCGCCGGTTTGCCACCTTGGCCGATATAGAAGCTGCAGTGCCGCGTGCTTTAGAAAGTGGCAGTTTCTTTTTCTCCGACATCGAACGCAACCAAATAGATGCCGGTGGGTTAGCCGTATTGCGCCGCATCGCCGCACAGGGGGAACGCGCAACAGCCAGCCGGCAATTTCTCTCCCGCCAGTTTCCCGACAGCCTCGACAGCACCCTCAACCTGCTTTTGCGCCGCGAACTCATTGAACATGCCGGTGACGGTTTCCGCTTCCAGGTCGAGTTAATTCGCCGGTGGTTTGCATGAGCGCATTTGAGCGCATTGAGGATGGCGTTGCATATTCAGCTGTTACAGCTAGTTCCCAGGCGATTTTGCTAGTTCTCCGGCGATTGGAAAGAAGCTGTTGGCGAATTGATGTAGGGTCTTACCCACCCTATACCCCCTTTTTGGCTTGGTTTTTTAAAGGTTATATGTAGCTAGCGCTAGGGGGAAGGGCGAAGCATGAGCGGATGTAATCTTTTCACCGATTGCAGAAACAGTCGCGCTCATGCTTCGCCCCTACACAAGATCCGATGTAGGGGCGAAGCATTGGCGGCGCGGATCTTTACGACTGCGCCCGAAATTTCGCTTCGCCAATGCAACGCCGTTCTTTACTTCCCAGAGAGAACGTCTAACCCCTCAGGGAGAACGCCAACAACATCTTTCCAATCGCCAGGAACCTAGCTAATCTCGGAGGAACTAGCTGTAGGTCTAACCCCTCACGGAGAGCGCCAACAACATCTTTCCAATCGCCAGGAACCTGGCTAATCGCCGGGGAACTAGCTGTAGAAAGTAGGGTGCGTTCCGCGTAATCCATTCTCGCACGCAGAATGGTGCCGGCTCGCACGCGGAACGCACCGCAACCGGGGGGTGCGTTCCGCCTTATCAATTTACGCACACAAATAAGGAGTACACTCACGCGGAACGCACCCTACAGATGCTGGGAACAAGGGGAATACCACGGGAATGCGAGGCGATTGTCGGGGAAGGAAGTTGATGGAATGTGGCCCATTAGTGACCTGATATTGCCGCACCTTTTCCATTATCCTTAGGTTAGCATAAATCCAGAAATTTGTGCAATTTTTGCGAAAATTTCTGTCACACACAACCGGCACATTTAGAGCCGGCGGCCCCGCTCACCGCCCCTGCTGTGCGAATGCCGGTGTCGCGTCTCTACAGGAGGTGACATCTCCCGGTTTCCCCCCCAGCCGGTAAACTGGAAGCAGGTAGGCAAAGGGAATATCTTATGACAGTCGAAAAATTAGTGCGCAACCCAGAGCAATTGCCGGCGAGAGATCCAAAAAAATTGCCGCCCCTAGAGAATGGAGATCGGCTGACTCGATATGAATTCGAGCGGCGCTACCAAGCTATGCCGCACATTAAGAAAGCTGAACTGATTGAAGGAGTGGTGCATATGGCGTCGCCGTTACGTTTTGAGCCTCACGCTGAACCGCACAGCACTATAATCGGCTGGCTGTGGGTCTACCGTACTGCCACACCAGGCGTTCGGTTGGGCGACAATGCCACAGTGCGCCTGGATGTGGACAACGAACCCCAACCAGATGCCCTCCTGCGACTGGAACCCAGTGCCGGCGGACAGTCGCGGCTCAGCGATGACGGGTATGTGGAAGGCGCACCGGAAGAGAGCATCCCGGTTGTGCAAAGAAGCCCAAAAGAATGCGACAATGACTTCAGCAGGGGGTAGGAGGAGAAGATTTTTGGCCAGCTGAATCCCGGCAACGGGATTGAAACAGAGCCTCAGAAGCCCCAAAAAGGCGTAGCGCAGGCGTCTCGCCTGCGCACTCGCCTGCGCACTCGCCTGCGCACCCGCCTGCGCACCGGACAGGCGGGAGGACAGGCGGGACGCCTGTCCGGCGTCAGAATGGTCAAAACCCGCCACCAGTGGTAAATTAGCCGAAAAACTAATATAAGGAATAGAAGAGCCGGCAGCCGCCGCCTCCCATTCCTGGCATAATCATTATTGATCTTTGGAGCTGCAACCCACCGTGAGCCAAACAGAACTCCCATCCCTCCAATCCGTGCAAAGCGAAAACGCCCAGCTGCGGGAAGAACTGCTGATGAAAGACCAACTCGTCCAGCAGCTGTCTCAGGAACTGTTCCGCCTGGTCAAGGGCAAAAATAATAACTTTGTCCCGCCCCAGCAGCCGGCTGCGCCTGAACGCAACACCGCCCAAATGAAGGCGATACGCGAACAGCTAGAAGGTCTGGAGCAGCAGCTGGCCTTCTACCAAGAGCAAGTTGGCCAGCGCGATGCCGAGCTTTTCCAGCTGCGCCAGTCCGTGCAAGAATTGACTGACCGCAGCCGCATGCTGGAACAAGTCGTGCAAGAACTGCCGATCGTCTATCGCGAGAAGTTTGCTGAGCGCATGGAGCCGGTGAAAGAGAAAGTGGCCATGCTGCAGCGCGAAAATCGCCAGCTTCACGCCGAACTGCAAAGTCTCAACTACCGGCTCGCCGTCCGCACCCGTCGCGGGAATGGCCAGCTGGATCTGCCCAGCTTCTCCCCTTCTAACTCTCCTATCAACTTGCCCTCGTTTGGCAATGCCTGAAATCCTGATCGCAATCGATGCTGAAGCTGAGAACTCTGGCGAACTCACCCTCGCATCGCCGGCGACAGCTCAAATGGTTTCTGCTCTCACGCAGGCTATCTCCGCTTCACCCCCCGCCCCACCGGCACCCGTCCGCGCTATTTCCGCCAGTTCCCTCACGCAACCGGGAATTGCCAGCGCCCTCCGTGCCGGTGAGGCGCTCCTCTGCCCTTTAACCCTTAATTTGCCGGATACTGTCTCATTTCCCGCTCAGCGCACCTACCAAACTTGCCGCGATGTCCCCGGACTTCGCCGGCACGTCGAGCAACTGGGATATGCCACGGGTGCCGGCGAGCACTGGCTGCCGGCTGTCCTCACCGCCAGGGGGCCCCTGTATGGCGAAGTGATATGCAATCCGGATTATTACTCAGCAAAAATATCGCCACAACCCCAGCAAGCAGGAGGCGAGAGAATAAATGCTATATCCGGAGATTGTAAAAAATACAGGCAGCCGGCGCACGTCTCGGACAGTTGGCGGCAGCAGCTGTACGAGTTTGCGTACCGGCTGCTGCGCTCCCTAGACGCCCCGCCGGCGGCCTATTTGGTGCAATTTGGATTTCAAGGGGAGCTGATTTGCTTTGACCGTTTGTGGCCATATCCAGCCGAGCCGGCGGTGGCCAGCATCGGCGTGCAAGATCCGGATTTATTTAGCTGTCACTGGTACTGCCTGACCGGCAGACCGATCTTGGATTTGACAGTTCCTCACTCAGCAGAGTGCCAGCTGCATTCCTAGAGCGAGGGGAAAGCCCTTTTTTTAACTTTCAATTTTGAACTCAACAAATGCACCCCTTAGCACAGTGGGCGCTTTCAGTCAAGAATAAATAAACTCAAGCCGCCTTCATGAAGGAGGCGGCATCTCGATCCAGGGAAACTAAAACGGTATCGTACCTGTCAAAAATTTCAAAGACCGTATCGAGCTGAGAGATTTCAAAGACCAGCCTGACCGTAGCTTTGAGATTGCACAGAACCAGGCGACATCCGTGCTGGCGAGCGCTAGAAAGACCGGCTACCAGGGCAAAAAGCCCCGAGCTGTCCAGGAAATCGACGTGGCTCATATCAATGACCCAGACCTGGTGGGACTGAGGAGCGATGGCAGCAATCTCTTGCTGGAGGGCGCAGCCGCCTTCTGAATCCAGACGCTGTTTGGGCTGAAGCAGGATGAGTTGACTGACTTGTCTGGCCATCATAATCGGTTTTCACTGAATAGACTTGCAAGTGCGGATTGCTGCTTAATGAAACAAAACAGTAACATTATTCAGATGCTCCAGGGAAGAAATAAGTTTCCCCGTTTGGGTGTGGGGGCGGTGTTATTAATGTAACTGCAAAACAGGTGGAAAAGGTGCCATTCTGCCGGAAACGCTTTTCGGCTCTCCCCGCCGCCAGAGCACCGGCACCGGCAGCGGATGTGCCGGTGGGCCGGTTGCAGCTGGGCTTTTAGCCCCACGGGCTGCCGTTGGCCTAAAGCCGCACCGGCTGACGCCACTCCCACCGGCACGCCAATATGTTACAAAATACTAAGGCATTATAAAGGCAGTGTTAAATGTCATTGGAATTTGTATCGCTGGATACCATTCAGGAACTTGCCCATCAATACGGCTACTGGGCAGTGTTTCTGGGAATCTTGCTAGAAAACCTGGGAGTGCCGCTACCCGGTGAGACCATCACCCTAGCCGGGGGCTTTCTGGCAGGTAGCGGCGAGCTGAGTTACTGGTTCGTCCTGGGGAGCGCCATCCTGGGCGCAGCCTTGGGCGGGAACTTCGGCTATTGGATAGGCAGGTATGGCGGCTGGCCCTTTCTGCTGAGTGCGGGGCGAATTTTCCGCGTTCCGGAAGAACAGCTCCAAAAACTCAAAACTCGGTTTAGCGAAAACGCTGGCAAGACCGTATTTGTGGGCAGGTTCATTGCCTTACTGCGGATTTTTGCTAGCCCCCTAGCCGGCGTTGCGGAAATGCCCTACCTCAAATTTACGGCCTACAACTTGGCAGGGGCTGCAGCGTGGGCGTCAGTGATGGTCACGCTGTCCTTCTTTGCGGGGCGAATTTTGCCGCTGGAGCAGTTAGTCAGCTTAGCAGCCAGATTTGCTGCTGTTGCCTTACTTCTGGCAACAGCGTGGATTGCCGTTCCCCTGTGGCTGGAGTCTCGCAACAAGGAACTGGAGAGTGGGGATTAGCGGTTGCGGGGTGCTGTGGCGGTTCTATTTGATTTGTGAAAATTACTTCTTAAATAAACCGCCAAGACGCCAAGAGCGCCAAGAAAAGAAAAAAGAGAGGGCTCTCACAAACAAAGTCATGGAATGGGGGCCAGAAACCGGGGTTCTTCAAGAACCCCGGTTTCTTGTCACCTCTAAGAAACCGGGTTTTCAAGAACCCCGGTTTTTTGTCACAGGCGTTCTAGCCCCTAGTTTTTTGCGACCAGACGCGAGTGGGCAGCCCCCAGACATAGATAAAGCCTTCAGCGGCTTTGTGGTCAAACTGGTCTTCAGCGCCGTAGGTGGCCAAATCGGGGCTGTACAGGGAATAGTCAGACCGGCGACCGACGATCGTGGCGCTGCCTTTGAACAGCTTAACCCGCACTGTCCCCGACACCCGCTGTTGGGTTTGCTGAATGAAAGCGTCCAAAGCAGCCTTGAGGGGACTGTACCAAAGGCCATTGTAAACTAGCTGGCCATAGGTTTCTTCCAGACCGCGCTTGTAGTGGGTGACATCTGCGGTGAGGGTGAGGCTCTCCAAGTCGCGGTGAGCCAGGATCAGCACCAGCAGTGCCGGTGTTTCGTAGATTTCTCGGGATTTGATGCCCACGAGCCGGTTTTCCACCATATCGATGCGCCCGAAGCCGTGGTTGCCAACCACCTGGTTGAGCTGCTCGACGAGCGCCACCGCCGGCAGGACTTGGCCATTGAGGCTGGCCGGGATGCCGCCCTCAAAGCCAATTTCCACGTATTCAGGCTCGTCAGGAGTGTCGGCGATTGCCTTAGTCATGGCATAAATTTCTTCGAGCGGTTCCGTCGCCGGATCTTCCAGCGGGCCAGCCTCAATGCTGCGCCCGAAAAGGTTGCGGTCTATACTGTAGGGAGAAGATTTCTTCACCGGCGCGGGAATGCCAAAATTCTCCCCGTAGGCGATGGTTTCCTCCCGGCTCATCCCCCACTCCCGTGCCGGTGCCAGGACTTTCAGGTTGGGGTTGAGCGCCGCAATCGAAACGTCGAAGCGCACTTGGTCATTGCCCTTGCCGGTGCAGCCGTGAGCCACCGCATCAGCGCCGTATTTCTCAGCGGCTTCTACTAAAAGCTTGGCAATCAGCGGGCGGGCGAGGGAAGTCGAGAGCGGATAGCGATTTTCGTAGAGGGCGTTCGCCTGAATCGCTGGAAATCCGTAGTCTTTGACAAAGCTTTCCTTGGCGTCCACCACCAGGGATTCAACAGCACCCGATTTGAGCGCTTTTTCCTGTACCGGCTTGAGTTCTTCTCCTTGCCCGAGATCGGCGGCCAGGGCAATCACTTCCTCAACACCCCACTCCTGCTTCAGGTAGGGAATGCAGACCGAGGTATCGACTCCGCCGGAATATGCCAGAACAACTTTTTTAGCGCGACCCATTGATATGTATATTTCCTAAAACTACCAAGCTTGTATTATTAACCCCTTTTCCCCAAGGGACAGCAAAAATTACCGATATTCTTAACGATTTGCTCCTCCGGGCTGCAAGGTCAGCGCCGAGCGCGGCAGGGGAGCTTCTGGAGCAGGGGAGCTTCTGGAGCAGGGGAGCTTCTGGAGCCAAGGTCAACTTTTCTTCTTTCTTGCTTCTTTTTGAGGGAGCGGGAGAGGGAGGAAAGCTCTTAATTGTACAAAACGCTCCGGATGCGCGTCAAGAGAAGCCGGGGACAAACTGCGCCAGTGTAACCGAAAAAAAAAATTAAAGGTTAGGCAGCTAATTTCCGCACCATTCTTTAGAGGGCAGGCAAGTTTTTAGAGAAGTGCGCGGCTTGGCGGGCGGGATACGAACTGTCGCGACCGGCCAGTGGAAATAGCTGTGAGTCTGGCGCGAGGAGCGATTGTTAAGATTTTGTTTAAAAAACGCGAGTGGGGGAGCGGGGAAAGTGAGGTTTGTTTAAGAAAGCGGCGCTGCCAGCCGGTCGAGGGGCGGGAAGTCAGGCTCTGGCGGGGATTCTTTCAGCGTTTCAAGCCGGTGCCGGTTCAGGGTGCCGCGCTCGCAGTTGCAGCGGATTGAGAGCGCGTTTTATAATTTCACCGATTGACAAGCTTGTTTTCGACCGGCCAGGGAGATTAACAAAATTTATAAAAAGAGGGGACAAGTGGGGGATTTAGGTAATAGGGCGAACGCCCTAGAATTCCAGAAGCGCCCGGTTTGAAAGCGCTTTTACCGCCTGGGTGCCTGCCGGACAGGTAAGCGAGACTTGGAACCAAAGGCGGGGTGAGTTACTCAAACGTTCTGACAGCAGTAAACACAGCTATTGAGGGACGATGGGCAAGAAGAAATTTGAGAAGAGATGGCTGGTGTACCTGCTATGCCTGGGACTGGCGCTGCTGGCGGCGCTGTGGCAAGTTAGCGTTCGCAACCCCAACGCGCTCTCAGGGTTTGGCAGCCCGGTGCAAGTCCGTTCCCCAGCCGCGCCGGCTAGAGCGGAGGTGCGGGGCGTGTGGCTGACCAATGTTGCCAGCGGAGTCCTATTTGCCCCGTGGGGCGTGAACCGAGCGATGCGGCAGCTGTCGCAACTAAACTTTAACACCGTATATCCGGTCGTGTGGAACCGGGGGCACACCTTTTACCCGAGCGAGGTGGCGAAACAGGTGACGGGGCGAGATCGAGCGCCACTGCTGGGGCTGATGCGGCTGGGGCAGGATTCGCTGGCGGAGATCATCAAACAGGGATACCGCTACCAGATGGACGTCATCCCGTGGTTTGAGTATGGCTTCATGGCACCTGCTACTTCAGAACTGGTTCGCCGGCACCCGGAGTGGCTGACTTTTCGCCGCAACAACAGCCAGATTCTCAAGGAGATTGCCGACGAACAGAACGGCATCGACTCTGGCGATTCCACCGGCAAGCCGGTCTGGCAAAACGTGAGGCAGTTCATCCTCAAGCAGGTTGCCAGCAACCAAGTCTGGCTCAACCCTCTCCACCCGGAAGTGCAGAAGTTCATGCTCGACTTGATGGTGGAAGTTGTCAGTAAATATGGAGTCGCCGGCATTCAGCTCGACGATCACTTTGCCATGCCGGTGGAATTCGGTTACGATCCCTTCACAGTCCGGCTTTACCAGCAAGAGCACGCTGGAAAAAGCCCTCCGGACAATCCCAGAGACGCCGAGTGGATGCGCTGGCGAGCCGACAAAATTACGGATTTCATGCAAAAGGTCTACCAGGCTGTCAAAACAGTCAGCCCCAACTGCGTTATATCCCTGTCTCCCAACTCGCAAGATTTTTCCTACAGACTCTATCTGCAAGACTGGCAGACGTGGGTGCAGCGCGGTTTGGTAGAGGAATTGGTGGTGCAGGTGTATCGAGATGACATCACAACTTTTCTGGCTGAATTGCAAAAACCGGCTCTGGCGGCGGCTCGCAGCAAGATTCCAGTGGGCGTGGGGATATCAACCGGAACCTGGGGGCGTCCTGTTGCTATCGAGCAGATCGAGAAGCAAGTGCAGGTGGCTCGCGAGCGCGGCTTTAACGGCGTCTCTTTCTTTTACTGGGAGAGCTTGTGGGGCTATATCGCACCCGAGTCGCCACCGGAGCGCCGAGCGGCATTCCAGGAAATTTTTTCTGACCGTGCCACACGACCGAAGCTTTTGCAAAAGTCAGCGACTGCGGGATAGAATCTATAGCGTTTATATTTGAGTTGTGAGAGCGTAGAAACCGGGTTTCTGAAAGAAACCCGGTTTCTGGCCCCGCACAGAGGTCTCACATTCGATTGCGTCACTTTTACCCGGAACTTTTTTAACGCCAATGTCAGCAACGTTCTATTACTATGCCCCTGTAAAACTCGCCAGCAAGGAACGGAGTTTCTGGTTGCAGTGGGTGTTTCTCACGCTGGTGGGCTTTTTGGTGAGTCTGCTGTTTATTGAAATCGGTGTCAGACCTTATGTGGGGGTGGTGCAGGGGTTGGCCGGCGGTGCGGCGATTGGCTTGGCGCAGTGGGCTGTCCTCAGACAGCTCTTCCCCCAAGCGAGCCGGTGGATATTAGCGAGTGCCCTCAGCTGGGGCTTAATCGGGGCGAGCAGCCTGGGTGCCCTGGGCTGGATGGCACCAACAAACGAAAATATCGCATTCAGGCTGGTGCATGGGGTTTTCGACGGGGCGCTAGTGGGGGCTTTGACTGGACTGGCGCAGTGGCTGACCATCCAAAAGCAGGTCGCCAAAGATGGGACTTGGATCTTTGCCAGTGCCGCCAGCTGGGCGTTGGGGCTGCCCCTGGGCTGGGCTGTGGGCTGGGCTGTTCGCCTGTCCACGCGCCTGTTCCTCGGCGAGTTAGTGGGTTTGGCTGTGACCTGGCTTGCCGTTTCCGCTCTGACCGGCGTTGCCCTGATTCGCTTGCTGGGGCGTGCTGCCCCTAAAAAGCTGTGAGGTTCCGGCTCGCCGGCGCTCCGGGGCGGGCGAGCCGGATAGGCCAGCACACTGGGCAGCGCAATCAGCCCGCCCCCACTCGAAAAATGGCGTTGCACAGTGCTGGCATGAAACTGCACGGGCAATCCCCCCGTGGGGCTCCCTCGCACTTCGGACAGGGCAGTCTCCGTGGGTGGCCTGCCCCTACCTGCACGATCATCCCGCCAACCTGCAACGCCCGAAAAATACTTCCGCTCAAAGAAGTCTGGATAGCTGAGCGATGCGGTTAATAGATAGACGGAGAGGGGGAAAAGCAAAATAGAGAGTTTTCAGGCGGAAAACTTCTGCGCCGGCGGCACCGGCCTCGCCCTTCCCTCGCGCTCGCCGCTGGGGAAGCCGTCGTTAGCTCCTGCATCCGGCAGGACACTCTCACAATATCTGCCGGTGAGAGATGAATGCCCAAGTCTGTGGTATAATGACGCCAATGGATTCCAGAATTCAATGCTCCCCACTCCCAAAAACCGCTTGAGAGGCTTAGCCGCCTCTGAATGTCGGGGGCATAAGAGTAATCTGTCGCCTCTGCAAAAACCTGTGCAATCTTGTATTCTATAATGTCTGACAGAATTCCACCCACCAGGGGCGATTCATCCCCGCCGGCTCCCACTCCGCCGATGGCAAGAATAGCAAAAAACCCTTACGCGCCGCAACGCCCCACAGACAAGGTTCATTTATTAAAAATGGAAAACTCCCTGACTTCTGGCGATAAGCGAAACTTATTAATTGACTCAAAGGCATGCGGTGGCCGGTGTTTTGTCTCCCCTAGCACCTGTGCCCTGCGCCCAAAAAACGGGGTTTTCCACGTCAAGTACAGGAGAGCCGAAATCGGAGGAGAGGTCTGTGAGCGCTCAGTTCACCCAAAGCAGTCAGGCACAAACATGGCGTTAGCACTCGATTTAAGGCGGGAGAATTTGGGGATGGGCGCTGGAAGTAAGGGGGGATATTTGAGTCGCAATGACAAACTTTTAAAAGCTCTCAAAGAGTGGAATAATTCCCAGAAGGGGAGAGGGCTGTCAGTCAAGGTAAAGCCGAAAATTAAAGGAATTGCTGAGCCTTTGAAACGGCTGGGTATAAACTGGAACAGAGCGCCGGGGAGAGACAGCTTGAATAAAACTGAGCGCTACATCATTAAGAGCTGCCTTTCTAACTCGACTGTCAAGGGCGGTTTCGGTGGCAATCCGGAGTGGAAACAGGGAATCAAGCCGGTGGAGCGAAATAACCTGAACTTTAACCATAACTTGAGCGACATACCGGCATCGCACCGGGACGATTCAAACGTTTTCCAACCACACCCCACTCTTAGCCCCCTCCCCGCAAGCGGGAAGGGGGTTGGGGGTGGGGTTCCGCCCACTGCTGGGCAGCGCCGAAATAGGTTACTATGCCTTGAGAAAGAACTTGACTGCTTTGTGCGGGCGGTACGGGATGGCAGAGATGGCACGCCTTGAGTCGCACACTTCCATTGCCTGGAAAAACGAGGCTGTCAGCTTAACAAGGGAACAAACCTCACCCCCCCCAACTCCCCCACCCGGTGCGGAGAGGCGGAGGAAAGTATCCCCTCCGCCCGACAGTCAAGGGAAGCGCAGGTGTGGGCAGCCCGATCGAGGGCGTGTGTGGGAACTTTGGCTGGAGGGTTCACAGTGAGAAGCGCGAAGATTAACTCTCTCAAGAATATTCAACTAAATAGTCGATTTAGCGGTTTGATGTCAAGTGCGTCCGCTCAGAAGGTTTGCTGCGGGGGGAAGAAGTGTTTTTCAGTGTCGTGATTCCAACTTACAATCGCAGGGCGATTCTGGAAAAGTGCCTCCGAGCGCTGGAACGCCAGCAGCTGGGGGGTGAGAGCGCCGTCACCGGCTACGAGGTGGTGCTGGTGGATGATGGCTCTACGGATGGTACGATGGAGTGGTTGGAGGAACACTCAGCTGAGTTTCCCCACCTGCGCCGGTTCTGTCAAGACCACACTGGGCCAGCTGCCGCCCGGAATCTAGGAATACAAAAGGCTGCCGGTGACACTATTATTTTTATTGACAGCGATCTAGTTGTCACGGAGAATTTTATCGGGGCGCACGCGGAGGCGCTGCTGCGGGGATTTCAGGAGTGGGGAGGGGATCGGGTGTTCACATACGGTCGCGTTATCAACACGGCGAACTTCGATAACCCCACGGCTGAGCCCTACAAGATCACCGATTTTTCAGCGGCTTATTTCGCTACAGGGAATGTCGCTATTCCCCGCAAATGGTTAGAAAAAGCCGGTCTGTTTGACACGAGGTTTCAACTTTACGGCTGGGAAGACCTGGAACTGGGCGTGCGGCTAAAGCAGCTGGGGCTGAAACTGATTAAATGCCCAGCAGCTGCCGGCTACCACTGGCATCCCCCCTTTGACTTGGAGCAGCTGCCGGCGCTGATTGATAAAGAAATTCAGCGCGGTCGCATGGGGGTGCTGTTCTACCAAAAGCATCCCACCTGGGAGGTGCGAATGATGATTCAAATGACTTGGCTGCACCGGCTGCTTTGGGGGGCGCTCTCCCTGGGGGGAAGACTGAACGAGCGGACAATGGCTCCTCTGTTACAGTGGCTGATTGACAGGGGTAAATCTCAGTTAGCTCTGGAGATTGCGCGAATTTTCCTGAACTGGTATAATGTGAGGGGAGTATACTCAGCTTATGCTGAACTGCAGGCGTAAAAATTGATATGCTGAGAGGAGATGAGCCGGAGCCAAGACCATGAGTAAAGCTACCTATGCCAAAAGTCAGAAGAAAGATTCTGCCCAAGGAATTACGGGCATTTCAGTACGGGGGTACAAGTCTCTGTACGAAGAGTGCAGTGTGGAAATCCGTCCGCTGACGATTCTTGCCGGTGCCAACAGTTCCGGTAAATCTAGCATCATGCAGCCGCTGCTGTTACTCAAGCAAACGTTGGAAGCGACTTACGATCCGGGCCCGCTGCTGCTGGACGGGCCCAATGTTCGGTTTACTTTAGCGGGACAGTTATTTTCTCGGCTGTCTGAGAAGAACAGTAGTGATAGCTTTACTGTTAAAATTGAAATCCACAAGCATCAATCTATCAGCAATGTTTTTAAGAAGCGTCCAACCAAAAAGATTGAACTCGTTGAGATGGCGTATAATAAGGAGGGTAAATCTATTAATATTTCGGAGGATATGACTCAGGAGGATATTAGAAATTTTCTCAAACCGACGAGGCTTGGAGTATTTTATACAAGCTTATTAACCTTTATAGAAAAATCTAATGTTTCCGAAGAAATAAAAAGTGAAATCCAGTGGTGTGTGAGGAGAAATCGGTGTTTTTTGGAATTTGCATTAGGCACAGGTAAAGAAAAGTTTGCCGAGCCGTCAGTGAGCCTCATTAATAGCAGTCCATCTGAGTTGTTTGAACATCACATACGCAAGGTAATACACGTTCCCGGACTGCGAGGGAATCCAGAACGAACTTACAAAATAACAGCGGTTGGCAGCGACTTTCAGGGAACGTTTGAAAATTACGTTGCTAGTGTGGTCAATCAATGGCAAAAAAATAAAGATAACCGTCTGCAAGACTTGGGCCGTTTTCTGGAAACGCTGGGACTGACTTGTAAAGTGGGGGCCAAACAGGTAGATGACACGCAAGTTGAACTGCAGGTGGGTCGTTTGCCACGTCGCGGTGGGGTAATAGATATGGTGAGTATTGCTGACGTTGGGTTCGGAGTGTCTCAGGTTTTGCCGGTGCTTGTTGCCCTTCTCGTAGCGGAACCAGGGCAATTAGTTTACATAGAACAGCCAGAAATTCACCTGCATCCTCGCGCTCAAGCTGCTTTGGCAGAGGTATTAGCCGAGGCGGCTTCTCGGGGTGTGCGAGTCGTTCTGGAAACCCACAGCGAAGTGCTGCTGCTGGCGGTTCAATCTCTAGTCGCAGAGGGGAAGATATTGCCAGAGGAAGTAAAACTTCATTGGTTCACACGGCGAGAGGATGGTGTTACAGAAGTCAGCAGCGCGGATCTGGATGAGGCGGGAGCGTTTGGAGACTGGCCTGAAGACTTTGGGGATGTGTCTTTGAAACTAGAAAGCCGCTATTTGGACGCTGCGGAGGCTCGCCTGTTAAACGGCTGATATGGCAGCAAAAGTTTCCCAACTTTTAGTGATAGATGCTTCTGTTGCGCATTCAGCAGGTGGAGAGGAAGCAACGCACCCAACATCGAAACGCTGCCGCGATTTTCTCCTAGCTGTCCTGGATATATGTCACAGAGTTGTTATGACACCCGATATCAGAGATGAGTGGACTGAACACGAATCAAACTTTGCTCGTACATGGCGACGCCGTATGGTCGCAAAGAAGAAGCTGGAATATCAAGCTGGTATTGAAACAAATGAAGAATTATGGAAGCAAATCGAAGGCACTGCCGCTAGCGACAGCGAGAGGGAAGCGATGTTTAAGGATTTCCGCCTGATTGAGGCGGCACTGGCAACAGACAAGACCGTAATCTCTCTGGATGAGAGAGTGAGGAGACTTTTTGGCCAAGCTGCCGGACATGTGCTGGAAATCCGAGATATTGTGTGGGTCAACCCAGATAGACCAGAGGAGGAACCGATAGAATGGCTGAGAGCCGGTGGGATTGCGGAGAGCGAGCGCCGCCTGGGAACCTGAAACGCTTGCCCTAGCGAGGGAAAATTTTCTGCTTGCAAGGGGCGCACTTGTGCTACTCTAGTAAAGTTGTCTAAACTCACACATCCAGGGGTTCGGGTGTTTCCGCAGGGAAATACGCCTGGATGGAAGGGTAACCCGAATCAGGAGAAGGAAAAATATGCCAGTTGTTTCATTGGCTCAGCTTTTGGAGTCAGGGGTACACTTCGGTCACCAGACCCGCCGGTGGAATCCCAAGATGTCCCGGTACATCTTCACGGAACGCAACGGCGTTCACATCATCGACTTGGTGCAGACCGCCCAGCTGATGGAGGAGGCGTATGAGTACATGCGGACAGCCTCTGAGCAGGGCAAGAAGGTTCTGTTTGTCGGCACCAAGCGCCAAGCCGCTGGCATTATCGCGCAAGAAGCGCTGCGGTGCGGTGCCTACTACGTCAACCAGCGCTGGTTGGGCGGAATGCTGACGAACTGGGCCACGATCAAAAGCCGGGTGGAGCGGTTGAAAGAACTGGAGCGCATGGAGGAAACCGGCGCTCTGGAGCTGCGGCCCAAAAAAGAAGGCTCAATGCTGCGCCGCGAGATGAGCAAACTGCAAAAATATTTAGGCGGCATTAAAAGCATGCGGAAAGTGCCCGATATAGTGGTCATCGTAGACCAGCGGCGGGAGTACAACGCGGTGCAAGAGTGCCAGAAGCTAGATATTCCAATCGTGTCGCTGCTGGACACCAATTGCGATCCCAATTTGGTGGATATCCCGATTCCGGCGAATGACGATGCCATCCGCTCGATTAAGCTAATATTGGGGAAACTGGCTGATGCCATTTATGAAGGGCGTCACGGTCAACTCGACGCCGTATCTGAAGAAGACTACGAAGAGTACGAAGCTGCTGAAGAGGAGTTCGACTACGAGGAGATGGATGACAGCGACTCGTATACCGACGACGAGCCAACTGAGGAATAGAAAGTAGTCAGAAAGGATGAAGGATGAAGGCATGTTGGGGAAACTAATTTTACAGTTCGCACAGCAGACTTCATACTTCAGACTTTCCGAGGATTGAGGCACCTGTAAACTGATTCAAGGAAGGAATAAGGCAAGATGGCGGAAATATCTGCAAAAGCTGTCAAAGAGCTGCGCGACAAAACCGGCGCGGGGATGATGGACTGCAAAAAGGCACTCGCGGAAAACGACGGTGACATGACCAAAGCTACGGAATGGCTGCGGCAAAAGGGGATCACCTCGGCGGAGAAAAAAGCGGGGCGGGTGACAGCAGAAGGGTTGGTGGATAGCTACATTCACACCGGCGGGCGAATTGGCGTGCTGGTAGAAGTGAACTGCCAAACCGATTTTGTTGCCCGCAATGAAGCGTTCCACGCTCTGGTGCGGAATATTGCCATGCAAGTTGCGGCTTGCCCGAATGTGGAGTACGTGAAGGTTGCAGACATCCCAGCTGAAATCGTCGAAAAGGAAAAAGCGATTGAAATGGGGCGGGATGACCTGGCTAGCAAGCCCCAGAACATCCGGGAAAAGATCGTGCAAGGGCGGATTGAGAAGCGTTTGAAAGAGCTGTCTCTGATTGATCAGCCCTACATTCGCGATCAAAATATCACGGTTGAGGAGTTGGTGAAGCAAGCCATCGCCCAGCTGGGTGAAAACATCCAGGTGCGTCGCTTCGTGCGGTTTGTGTTGGGCGAAGGGATTGAAAAACAAGAGAGCAACTTTGCCGAGGAAGTAGCCGCACAGATGGGTAGCAAATAATTAAAACCGGGAAATTAAAAATTAAAAATTAGCAGGCAATACTGTTGATTTTTAATTTTTAATTTTTCCCGATAGAAAGTGGGGCATCGCCGTGAAGAAAATTGAGCAGGAAATTGCAGGTCTGGAGCGGGAGACATTAGCGCTAGCCCAAGAATTACACAGCACCTACTCCAGTTATTTGACCGCCTTGGGGCAAGCGATGCGGCAGCAGCTAATCTTGGCCAGCTATCATATTTGCAGCCAGGGGTATCCGGAGTCGTTTCTCAAGCTGTCTTACAGCCAGCGGAAACAGCTGCAGCAAGAGCTGCGGCTCCTCGCAACTTCTGCTCAGCAACAGCTGCAGGAAATGCTGCACTCACCGGGCGGAGGACATGCGGAGCCGAAAGCCCAACAGTTGCAGTTGGAGAGTCCGGAGTCAGAGCTCCGACTGGGGCGCACCCGGCAGGAAGACGCTCAAAGCAGCCAGCTGAATAACCCAGAGCAACTGGCGCAGTGGCAGGAAAACCTGGATTTGTCGCTGGCAAAAATCCTGCAAGCAGCCTCTCGCCGAGCGAATCGCTTATTGCAACAAACTGGCATTTTACCGAAAAAATTGCCAGAACAAGTTCTGGAAGCGGCGGCAAAAGCAGAAGCCGCCGCAGAGACTGTGCCAGGACCGCCCAACCTATTAAACTTATTGATCGAAACCGAGGGTTCTGAGGATTCCTCAGGCTCGACCGTAACTCAGTTGCTCGCCATACATCTGCGCTTGTCTGAGATTGAATTTTCCGACTCGCAGCTGGGCTCGTGGCGCTCGCAGATTCGCAAGCTTTCAGTCCGGGTTAGCAAGCTTGTGCGCGAGTATCAGAAAAAGCAGCGGGAGCGGGCAGTTGCTGAAGCTGAGTCGGCGTGGCGATCTAGCTGGGCGGATGAATAATTAACAAGTAAAGATTAAAAATTAAAAATGTTATAAGCGGCGCATTTTTAATTTTTAATGGTGGATTTTAAAGTTGTGTAGGAGAAACGCTGTGGGAACAGAATTACCAGATTGGGTGCGATTGCAAAAAGCGCTGTCCATTGAAGCCGAACGCGGCTTTAAGGATTTGGTAGGCAAAGAAAAGCGCTTTAGTGAGTTTCTTGGCGAAAGCTTTAGCCGACCGCCCTCCGGGCTGTCGCCGCATTACCGGCGCAGGTGGCAACAAATGGCGGCGCAATTTGCCAATTATCCCGAGCTGAATCTCGATGAGCGAGAGAGCTTGATAGCAGACGCTCGCATGTTCCTCCTCCAGATGCAGCGGGTTTGCGACCGCTCTGAGGCACAGAAGGAGCCGCAGAGCACAAAAGCGGAGGAGAACGGCAGCAACCCTCAATCCCCAACCTCCAATGGGAAACAGCCGCGAACTGCGCCCCTGAGTCCGGTAGGCTGCACTCCGACCGTGACCCTCGAGCAAGCCCTGACCCGCTTGCCCGGTGTGGGGCCAAGGAATGCGGAGCGTCTGGCCAAATTAGGGCTGTTGAGTGTGCGCGACCTGCTTTTCTACTACCCCCGCGACCATGTTGACTACGCCCGCCAGGTTAATATTCGCGAGTTGGAGCCTGGAGAGACGGTGACGGTTGTGGGAACGGTGAAGCGATGCAACTGCTTTACTAGCCCGCGCAATAAGAAATTAACCATTCTAGAGGTGGTTCTGACCGACCGCACGGGTCAACTTAAAATAAGCCGCTTTTTCGCCGGTCGCTTTAGCTCTCGCGCTTGGCTTGAGGAACAAAAACGCCTGTACCCAATCGGCGCTACGGTGGCGGCGTCTGGCTTGGTGAAACAAAATAAATACGGCACAACGCTGGACGACCCGCAACTGGAAGTCCTTGACGACGCCGACGGCGCTATAGAATCGATGGCAGTGGGGCGGTTGCTGCCGGTTTACTCCCTGACGGAAGGGGTGGGGGCGGAGGTGGTGAGAAAGGCGATTTCCGCAGCGCTGCCCTCCGCCAGCCACATCAAAGACCCCCTGCCTGCGGAAGTGCGCGATCGCTATGGGCTGATGAACTTACACGAGGCGATCGCCAATATCCACTTCCCACCTGAGCGCGAAGTCCTGCAAGAGGCGAGACGCCGGCTGGTCTTCGACGAGTTTTTCTACCTGCAGCTGGGACTGCTCAGCCGCCGCTACGGCCAGCGCTCTGCCCAGAATAGCAGCAAGCTTCGCTCCAAAGGCAAGCTGATTGACAAGTTCTACAAGCTGCTGCCTTTTAAGCTGACTAATGCCCAGCAGCGGGTGGTTAACGAAATCCTCAGTGACTTGCAAAAGCCGGAACCGATGAACCGGCTCGTGCAGGGGGATGTGGGTGCCGGCAAGACGGTGGTGGCTGTGGTGGCTATGCTGGCGGCGATTCAATCTGGCTACCAGGCGGCGCTCATGGCTCCCACTGAGGTGCTGGCAGAGCAGCACTACAAAAAGTTGGTGTCTTGGTTAAATTTGCTACACCTGCCGGTGGAGCTGCTCACCGGCTCGACCAAAGTCTCGAAGCGCCGGCAAATCCACGCCGGGCTGCAAACTGGAGAGCTGCCGGTGTTAGTCGGCACTCACGCCCTGATTCAAGAAACCGTTAGCTTCCACAAACTGGGATTGATCGTCATCGACGAGCAGCACCGGTTTGGCGTCGAGCAGCGGGCGAAATTGCAGCAAAAAGGCGTTGACGGGGTGCCCCACGTGCTGACGATGACGGCCACTCCCATCCCTCGAACGCTGGCGCTGACGCTGCACGGCGATTTGGATGTCAGTCAAATTGACGAGTTGCCGCCGGGAAGGAAACCGATTCAAACAACGGTACTTTCGGGTCAAGAGCGCACCCACGCCTACGACTTGATCCGCCGGGAAGTTGTCAGCAACCGTCAAGTTTATGTGGTGCTGCCCCTGGTGGAAGAATCGGAAAAGCTGGATTTGAAATCTGCCATTGAGGAGTACCAGCGGCTGCAGGACGTGGTTTTCCCGGAATTCCAGGTGGGGCTGCTCCACGGACGCCTGACTTCAGCTGAGAAAGAGGCGGCTATTGGCAAATTCCGCTCTGGCAAGACTCAAATTCTCGTGGCAACTACGGTGGTGGAAGTGGGTGTGGATGTGCCCAATGCTACAGTCATGCTCATTGAAAATGCGGAGAGATTCGGGCTGTCCCAGCTGCACCAGCTGCGGGGGCGCGTCGGTCGCGGCGCTGACAAGTCCTACTGCTTGCTGCTGGCCAGTCCCAAGGCGTCAGCGGACGCCCGCCACCGGCTAAATGTAATGGCGCAGTCGCAAGATGGCTTTTTTATTGCCGAGATGGACATGCGCCTGCGCGGGCCCGGTGAGGTGCTGGGCACTCGCCAGTCGGGCTTGCCTGATTTTATGCTGGCCAGTTTAGTGGACGATCAGGAGGTTTTGATCTTGGCTAGGGATGCCGCTGAGAAGGTGATGGAGGTGGACGCAACGCTGGACAGCTGGCCGCAGATGAAGGCGGATCTGGAGCTGCACTACCAAAAGTTAATGGGTGGGGCGCTTTGGACTTGACGGCGGCTCCCCACGTTTTTTGTGGGGGTTTTGCAGCTTGGCGCTGGCCCTGCCAGCGCCATATCCAGTTCGGTTGAGCGCCCCTAATTTCCGTGCGGCAGGACGCCCCGACCGAGATACATGATAAGCAATTAACCGAATTTTAAACTTTTTAACCCAGCTGTGCCAGAAACCGGGTTTCTTGGGAGGGGAGCCTGTAAATTCGGGCGTTTCAGCCCAAAGAAACCCGGTTTCTTATTCTCCCAGAAACCGGGTTTCTTAGAATGGGAGCACCTAAATTCGGGTCTTATAGCCGTAGGGCGGCTACCGGCACGGAGACTGCCCCCGGTTTCTCACCGCTTCAGAAGAATACTTGACCGGCGCTCTAGCCGGCACTTTCACAACTCTTTCTCTTTAAATAAATTATATAAAATCCTGTAGATTGCTTATAATAAAACCCTGGAGCCACCGGCTTGTGCTGCAATCCGAGCGACCGGGCGGGGAAGGAAATGCACCGGCATCGGGTGAGGGAGGGGTATGTCTCGCCGCGCTATCTGATACTATGTCCGGTTGATTAATCTATAGTATGGCCGGGGCGGTGCGGATGGGCAATGCGCGAGGCCCAATGCCAAGTGCCCCGCCTCAGAGATATTATGATTGTTCAAGCAAAAATGATCGGAGTGCCACTGTCCGAGCCGGTGGGGCGACAAACTGTGAGGATTTCAACCGGGGCTCTCCTGTGTGGCATTCAACCTCAGACGAGCATCGCTGACCGCAGATTGAGGATGACTTGGATTGCCACCGGGGTTGCTACTGTTGCAACCGCCCGGTATCGGGGTAAAATTCGGCGGGTCAGTGTTGAGGCTGTAGCCGGTGCCCTCACCGGCATAGAAGACTGGCGCAGAAGAGTCGCCCGCCCAAGGCTGGCGCTCGGTTAGTGACTTGTGGGTGGCAGCTCTCAGGAGCGCAGCTCATGCCGCCTTTCGACAGGCTCTCACGCTACAGAACCGCTCGGGGCAATCCCAGAAACCGGTGTTTCCAGGCACAGAAACCCGCGTTATTCAGCTGATGTTTAATCGTTGACCTGCGCGCGCTAGCTGACGCTCTCACTGGCTTCCTCGCCGAAGCTTTGGATGAAGACCAGCGGCTATCGCGCCACCCTTGAACGGTCAAGTGTTCTGGAAGATAAGGCTTGCGCCCAACGAATTCGGGGCAGCGCCGGCATCACTGTGTTTCTGGAAGCGCCTTTTAAGGAGGCGCAATTTCAACCGCTTGAACTCACAGAGGAATTCCCACATCTGGCTTGCTTTGTCGAGCGGTAAACATCCGCAGTTGAGGGTAGATAAGGGCCAGTTTTTGGTGCCGGTGGAATCGGGAAGACAGGCGACGCACCGGCAGCATGAGTCATCCCGGAATTTCCGGCACCCGTTGCAGAAGCAAGCATTAAAAGTGGCTTTAGGCAGGTTTTTGAGGGGGGTGAAAAAGACTGCACGCCTAGAGGCTGGGAGGGAGCGCTGGCGCTCTCAGTGTTTGACTCGCTCAAAGCCTAAAGACCAGGTTCTGAGAGAGCCATTATAAAATTAGGGGCCCGGCCAAAAGCGATAAAATTTACAGAAGCTTGCAGTCGCGTGCGTTCCGGGCCTCCCGCAACAGGCGTCCCGCCTGTGCCGGAGATGTAAAAATGGAATGCTCCCGATCGCCTTAGCATCAAATAGGCGGCAGTTTCTGGAAGTGCTTGACAAAGGAGGCCGGCCTCCGGAATCCTGGAAGCGTTCCCCACCATTTACCAACCCGATACCGAGCCCGGATTTCCACTCACACGCGCACTTCCTGCGAGAGAATTTGTTAGAATGTAAAATACCAAATAGTCTAACCCGAGGATAACTTATGGGCCGGCGTAAATTAACGGTAACCTACACAGTCAAAGACCATCCCGGTCTAACCATTACGGTTCCGGGTAAAGAAGATAGCGAAAAAACGCGGGCGCTAGCGCTAGATGAGGTGATGCGCATGATGAGCGAAGAGACTTCTGAAATCGACAGCAATAGTTTTCCTGACGGACTGGGAGCCAAGGATCTGATCGTCGTAGAGTCACCGAAAACCGCATCAAATCAGCAGGCCGATGCTGGCGAGGACTTGTCACCTATAGAGAAGGCCGCCAGAACCGTAGCTGAATTCGCCTTAAAGAGAGCGGATTTGCAAGATCAGCAGAAAAAGGCGAGCGAATATATCGCGCTAATTGAAGCCGTCTTTTCGATGACTCCTTTAACCCCTGAACAAATCCAGCTAGCTCAAGATAAGGCTTTTGCTAAAACCTTATGTAGCTTGGCAGCGGCCAAAGTAGACTTCGACAGGTTGCTGCCAGAGGCAGAAGAGGCTTGGAAATTGCTCAAACCGGCGTTTGCCGATTCTGAACCGGAGAAAAAGACTGCAGCCACCTCTGGAAAGGGGGGCAAAGCGCAGGCTGGCTGACTCCAGTCCAAATATAAACCACAGAGATCCCGAGCCTTCGGCGAGCGCGGGCGATATCCAACAGCGCTCCCCACCCAAACGGGCTTTCTCCCCGTTTGGGGGCTCGCCAGTGGCAAAAGCCGCACCTGCGGGAACAGGGGCTCGCAGAAAGTGCTGCCCGTCTGCGACACCGGCTGAATGGAAACAGGACATCTGCGCCCTGTGGCGAGCGAATTCCCCTGTGCGAGCAATGCCGCATTCGGGCGCGCGCAGCGGTTGGCGCAATCAATATTATATGCGCCTGTGACTTCTTAAGATAAAGACTTTCTTTATGCCGGTGCCAGCGTGACCGGCTGCTATTATTAGTGCTGCTGGCCCGACAGTGCCGGCCTGACTGAGGAGCCTAAATCTGCACTTTAGCAAAAAGGATATCCTCAAAGCCGGCGCTCGATACCGTTTGAAAGGCCCGGTCTGTTGCCGGCTGACAAAATCGCCTCCTGTGTGGGGCGACAGCGCTTGCCAGTTTTGCGTGCTTCACAAGAGCAATTTCCTTTGGCGCTTGACGGGAGGAGCGTCGAGAAAAAATACTCATCTAATATCATGTCTCTGGCAGACCGGCACTTCACACTGCAACACCCCCCTCTCTCCCCATCCCCAGAGGGGACCCCCAGCCCCCTTCTCCCACTTGGGGTGAGGGGGAGTGAGAAAAAGACAGGATTTTTTCTCCCCTCTCCCATTTTGGGGATGGGGATGGGCGTGAGGGTCTTTTTTAAGGTCAATTCACCTGAGACGATAGAACAGCGTGGCCACGCAGGCGATTTTTAAAGCCAGTTTTGCCAGCGGTGCCGCCCGGGTGTGCGAGGCAGTATGGCGGGTGAAGCTCACCTCAAATGTGGCATTTCTGTGCGGCTAAACAGGAGCCAGTACGCTTGCTGCCCGTGGGGTTGCGCGTTGCGAGGTGAGCGCGTTGCTTGCTTTGAATTGTCTGACCGGCACCTGACTGGGAGCGGGCGTCAGCACCGGCTGACAATCCCCTGCCGGTGCGCTGCAAGCTGTGCGGATTCAGCCGTTGTGGCGCTTGCCTTTCGGCTCCCTCAATCGGTGCTGTTTGGGCGCTGTTGAAGGGGAAAAAAACCTGCCTTCCGGGGGAGGTGGCGAGCCGGTGGGGAGTGCCGAAACCGGAGTTGTCCTGAGATAGCCGCGTCTGGAGGACAGGGTTGGAAGCGTCTGAGCGTGCCAGGAATGGAAGAAAATTTCTCCTCCCCCATTCCCCCGTCTCCCCGGAATTGCTCGTTTATCTCGTTTATATAGTGTCCGGTCAATTGACCGCAATTAATTGCTCTCCCCCTCTCAGCCACTGCCCCTCAATCCTCTTCCCCCCTGCCGCCCTCTCGCCCTCAATCCCGCTCGCCGGACAATCAACTGGACGTGATATTGCGGAAGGGGAGCCTTTTTTGGACAGTCTAGTCTCGCCGGCACTCTGCGCAGCAGTTGGCTCGCCCCCGACGGAATTCCAAGGAGCCCGGCGTGCGGCAAGACCCCATCTCCACTTCGCACGCACCGGCCCGCACCCGATTGGGTAAACCCGCCCTTGAAGCCACTGGTAAAGGCGTGGCGCTCTCCATCCCCTAAAAAGGCGACCGCTTCCAGACAACTTCAACAGTTTAGGGGCTCCCCATGAGAGCGCCTTTGTTTAAAACAGCGAGAATTTCTTCACAATTCCTTCCGGCAACCCCGGACAAGCGCAACTCCTGGTTGCGAGAGCTGAAAACAGGGAGGGGACGCAAAACCGCCGCAACTTTCCTCGGCATAAGTCCTGGGATGCCCCGCCAGCGAAAGCAAAGGGGGGCAATCTGAGTCTGACTTGACCCGTTGCCCCTCAAGGCTGGCTGCTTTTTTGGCTTTTCCCGAAAAACCCTATTGTCAAACAGCACCTATTTTTGCTTAAATTAGATTGTCGTGAGATCCAAGAACAATTTTCGGAGAACCTATGGCACCAGAACAAGAATACCAAACCCTTACCGGGAAGGCGCTCCTGCAAAAAGTCAAAGAGCTTTCCCACCTGCCGCGCCGGGAAACAGCAAAGCGCTGCGGATACTACAGCACCAGCTCGAGTGGCAATGTCAAAGTCAATCTCACCGATTTTTACGACGCGGTGCTGGCGGCTAAGGGCATTGCCTTAGACCCAACGGGAACCAAAGATGGCCGGGGCCGAGAAGCGACTTATCGCGTCAGTGTCCACAAAAATGGTCAGCTGGTAATTGGGTCAAATTATACTAAAGAGATGGGACTCAAGCCAGGGGATCAGTTTGAAATCCGCCTGGGGTACAAACACATTCACCTCATCTACGTAGGTGAATCCGCTGTGCCTGACGAGTCGGAATCCGGAGAAGAAACCGCTGCTGTTGCTTGAGAAGCGCCCGAGCCTTGCCTTCCCTTTCCTTTCCCGTTAAGGCGATGGCCTGTCAGGGGGGGCGACCGGGAGGAAGACAGATGAAAAAATTCCCCCCACCCCGCTTTCAGACGGGCCCTCTAAACCATTGCAACTCTCTGTCAGGGAACCGCGACAATTCTCACTTGCAGATGTCAGCCCGGTTCCCTAGAAGTTCAGGCGGCGAGCGCGGAGGATGGCCGGAGTGTGTCGCCAACCGAAAAGTTGGGCACACCTCTGGCGGCATCAAACGACATCAAACCTTTCTGGTCAGAGAGGAGCGCTAGTTCTGTGGGCGGAAGCTCGCATGAAGAAAGATGCCGAATCCGCTCTTCTCTCTGCTATACTGGCGGTTTGTTCAACCGCACACCCGATGCTTTCTCTCACCCGTATTGCCTTGGGCGCTATCCGCGCACAGCCGCACTCGCACAGAGTGCGGCAAACAACTCTTTTATGAACGCGGCATTACAGGTGCGGAGCGCCGGCTTTTTCCAAGCTCGGCTGTTCTGGCTTTCAGCCGGTGTGAAGTGAAGTTTTCTCGGGCTGATTGCGGGCATCAGCTGAAAGGCAGCTGCTGCATACAGGGATTTTTAGTGTGATGCGGTACAGATTGACCTCTCCCCCAACCCCTCCCCTTCAAGGGGAGGGGAGCAACTGCTTTTGCTAGGGGGGTTAAGTTTCTTTCCCGGCGGTTTGTGCAACTGAGAACCGCTCTATACGATTGTGCCAGCTTGCCACAAGCGGCTGCCGCCGCATGAGATGCTGCCGGCGGCAATGGGCAAAAAGTGCAAAAAGTCAAGCAATCGTGCCAATCTGAAGAAAGCCGGTCGTCTGCCAGCAGAGACGGCAATCAACAGCAACTAACGGATTTGCTCTTTAAAACTGTCTAGCCGGCCAGCAGCCTGTAAAAAGGTTGGGATGGCCGGCTGCAATATTTTCTGGCAAAAATCACAGAAAGGCAAGCCCCGGGCTTTGCGCAAATTCACTTGCTACAGGCCCCATCCCTCCCCACCGCCCTCAGGCGGCAGGCGCACGGCTCTCCAAGTTTGCCAGAACCGGCGTGCCTGCCGGCTCTCTGCTTGTCCACAACCCAGCTGACTCCTTTGAGCCACCCCCACAAACCTGGTTTCTTGTGACTCCTCTGGGATTTTTCGCATCTCAGCACAGAGCGAGCCACCCGGCTGCTGCGTTCGGCAGGGCGGTTCATACTGCCGCTCCACGTTCGGCTTTCTCCCCCTGGCAATTTTTAGATTTACTAAAATTATTGAATTCCAGATAAGCTATAAAATAAATCCCTCTTCCCCCATCACAGCTGGGCCGCCACAGCGAGGCGACTGGCGCTCTGAAGTCCGTTGCGACCAGTTCCAACCTGTCGTTTCTCTGCCGGCTCAACTCCAGAAGGACAAAGCAAAAGCTGCCCTAAAAGATGGCCTCCTGACTCCGAGGACGCCCAAATTAGGAGAAAAGTCCAGCCACTAGCTGTAGGGGCGGGTTGATCAATCTCCTCCGCTTCCCCGAGAGATTTCTCGCGAACCGGCCCCTGCGGGCGAACCCTTGTGGCAGGGGCCGGTTTATATAGCACTAGCCAAATTGGTTAGGACATTAGACATTGAGGGCAGGCCAAACGCAGTCCCTGCGGATATATAGCAAGGGACAGTCAGTTAAGGACAGGGCATCTCACTTGCTAGTAGGGATAGGGACAGGCGAGACGCCTGTCCTACGTCCTAACCTAACTGGCTGCGGATATACCTCGCAGGACAGGCATCTTGGTTGTTCCAATCTACGGAAGTGCGGAGCGCTTACAGCGGCTTTGTAAGGGCAGCGTTCCGGCCTTGTCCATTACTGAGCTGTCCACTGCTATAAATCTCCTCAGCTTCCCCGACACATTGCTAGCTAACCCGCCCCTCGGGGTGAACCCTTGTGGTAGGGGCCGGTTTGTAAATCTCCCCGGCTTCTCCGAGAGATTGCTAGTGAGTATTATTTTTTTTAATAAACCGCCAAGACGCCATAGACGCGCTAGCGGCTCGCCCCTTGGGTAGAGCGCCAAGCAAAGAAAAGAGAGACTCGCACAAATCATTTAGAACTGCTAGAGCAGGGGCGGGTTTATAAAAATTCTCGGCTTTTCCGAGAGATTTATAGTGAGCCCGCCCCTACTTTTGTTCGCTCTGGCGGCACTTCTTTGAATCAAGTTCAAGGGCTAAATCGACCAAACCGGCTCGGCAGGCAACGCGCTGCTGCTGGATTCCTTGCCTGTATTTTATCTCAGAAATGCTTCCCAGGCCGGCACTGAAAAAGGCCGGTCAAGCAAGTTAGCAAGATGTCGCAAAAAATATGAAGCAGCTAGCGGGGGGGAAAACCGGGCTTCTGGCTGCCGGCAAGCTGTTCCTTTATTTTCGCGCAGCAGACGACTGAACAGATTAAACTCCCAAGAAATATTCCCCGCACTGCTGGTTGCGTTGCGGCGCAACTCACCCCGCACAAGGGCTGTCTGGCTTATCGAAACGGGTGCGATAAGCTGAGACTCCGGCAAAAGTTTCCGCTTTGCCTAACCCAACAATAGCCCGAGATTTGCGTCAAGCCGCCGCCGGAAGTGTCTCTCACAAAAGGTGCGGGCAATACCACTGACACAGTAGGGTTTCCCCCACTGAATGCACTGTGCAGCGAGACATAATGAAATTGTGAGCGAGGAAACCAGTAGCGCTCATCTCAGCAACGCTGATCCGTGAGTTCTCTGCAGCCACTCTCACAGCTGAACTGGTTTTCTTGCGTCCGGTCGATTGGTTTCTCGAAATTGAGCTTACAGCCAAATAGGCTGTAAGCTGATAGACTGCTGCAATCCTGAAAGATTGAGAACCCATAAACTGTAACGGAGGGAACTGAACGTATGGCATTAATACGTTGGCAACCATTCAGTGAAATAGAAACGTTACGCCGTCAGTTTGACGAACTGTTTGAGGAACTGTCAGGCGGCAGGCGGGAGTACGAGATGACTTGGGCCCCTGCGGTTGAACTTCAAGATACGGATGACCAGCTCTTCCTGCGGGCGCAAATCCCCGGTATGGAAGCGAAGGATTTGGATATCCGAGTCACTCGGGACGCCGTTTATATTGCCGGCGAGCACCGATCCGAACACAAGGCGGAAGAAAAAGGTTATTTCCGGTCGGAATTCCGTTACGGGAAATTTGAGCGGACGATTTCTCTTCCTGTGCCGGTTCAGAACGAGCGGGTGGAAGCCGATTACAAGAATGGCATCTTGACGCTGAGGCTGCCTAAGGTGCAAGAAGCGCAGCGCCGAGTGGTGAGGATTAATTTCGGTGAAAGCTCTGGCGCAATCCCTGGGGCAGAAGTTTCGCCGACTCTAGAAGCTCAGAGCCAAGGAGTCAAGCAACACGCTCCTGACGTGAGTCACACTGAACCCACTCCTGCCTCTGAGCCCGCTCCGGCATCCTGAGCAATTCCGTGAGTTTGGGTGCATTCCTCCTAAAAAAGCCGGTAGAGACGTGACGGAGCGTGCGTCTCTGCCTGAGACGAGAGCACAACCGCGAGCGCAGCCGGTGAAACTGCGCTCGCGGATAATTTTTTGAGCGAACGAACCGCCAAGAGGCCAAGAGCGCCAAGGGAGAGGGGGGTTTTTTTCGTTCCCAGGGGGGCGGGGAAGGAGTGGGTGAAGTCAGAAGAAACCGGGTTTCTTGTGGTGGGGAAGCGGGAAAATTATGCTTTCCTACAGAAGAACCCCGGTTTCTGGCCCCCACTCAGGCTTAACAATTACTTTATAAACACCCTCTAAGCACACTCCCACCGGCACAATGGTAGAGCAACTAATAACTGACGCTGCTCGGACGATGAGTGGATTTACTCAAGGCTACATTCTCGCTCTAGACCTCGGCACCACCGGCAACCGGGCGATGCTGTTCAATGCGGAAGGGAGGACGGTCAGCTCTGCTTACAGAGAACTGACTCAATATTACCCCCAGCCCGGCTGGCTAGAGCACGATCCCGAAGAAATTTGGCGCGACACCTGTTGGGCGATGCGGACTGCTTTGCAGAAAGCGGGGATAGCTGCAGCGGAGGTGGCGGCGATTGGGCTCTCGGTGCAGCGAGAAACCTGCCTGCTGTGGGACAAAACCACAGGGCGACCCCTGCACAATGCAATCGTTTGGCAAGACCGGCGCACCGCCCCCCTGTGCCATCAATTAACCGAGCGCGGTTGCGCCCCAGACATCTCGGAGCGCACCGGCTTAGTGCTCGACGCCTACTTTTCTGCCACGAAACTCGCTTGGTTGCTGGAGTATCTCCAGAAGCAAGACTCCCCGGCGGATCTGGATAATGTCCTAGCCGGCACCATTGACACCTGGATTCTCTGGAAGCTGACCGGCGGGGCTGTGCACGCCACCGATTGCAGCAACGCCAGCCGCACGATGCTGATGAATCTGGCTTCGCGAGAGTGGGATGCGTCACTCCTGGAGCTTTTTGGGATTCCCGCTTTTATGATGCCTTCTATTCAGCCGAGTTTGGGGTTCTTTGGCAGCACTGAGCCAGAATTGCTGGGCGTGCCGGTGCCGGTGACTGCTATCCTGGGAGATCAGCAGGCTTCGCTGTTCGCTCACGGCTGCGACCGCCCCGGCTTGCTGAAGTGTACATACGGAACTGGCTGCTTTCTGGTCGCTCACACCGGCGATACCTTGCAGCGCTCTCGCCACCAGCTCCTCTCCACCATTGCCTGGACACAGGCGGCTGAGAGCGGTGCGGTGCGAGCCGGCTATGCCATAGAAGGCAGCATTTTCACAACAGGAGCCTGCGTGCAGTGGTTGCGGGATGGCATTCAGCTGATTGCGGCGGCGGCTGATACCGAACAGATGGCGCAGCGGGTGGCTGACACCGGCGGCGTTTATTTTGTCCCCGCCTTCAGCGGTTTGGGTGCGCCCCACTGGGACATGAGTGCGCGGGGGGCATTTTTCGGGCTCACCGGCTCCGTGCGGCGGGAACACGTGGTGCGAGCCGTGCTGGAGGCGATCGCATACCAGGTGAAGGAAGTCGTAGAGGCGATTAACCGCGATACCGGCACCGATATCGCCTTGCTGAAGGTGGACGGAGGAGCCTGCCCGAATGATTTTTTGATGCAGTTTCAGGCGGATGTTTTGGGAATACCCGTTGAGCGTCCAGTCGTTAAAGATGCCTCGGCACAGGGAGCCGCCTTTGCGGCGGGCTTAGCGGCTGGTTTTTGGCAAGACTATTCCGCCCTAATCGCCCGCCGCCAGATTGACCGGATTTTCCAGCCAGGAGACGGCGCTTCCCTGGCGCAGGCGAATTTCGCCGTGTGGCGTCAAGCGGTTGAGAGAGCAAAACACTGGGTGCAGTAAAGGGAGCCGGTTATGCTAGAAAACATTAACAATTCGACGGTCACCGATGCCGAGCTGCTCTCTCTAATCAGGAGTGAGATCGACCTGCTGAAAGACTTTTGCCAGGACGAAAAACCCAGCAATATTCACCCGATTTTTAAAGTCTGGGATTCTACCAAAAAATTGCAAATGTTTCCTCTGTCGCCCGACAGAGAGTTTAACCGGTCATCTGGCAGGCGGCAGATATTAATCAATGTTGGCGCTGAGTTCCACCGGCAATGGGGGCGGCAAGTTTTACCGGCTGCTGTCATCCTGATCTCAGAAGCTTGGGTGAAGTCATTTTCGAGAGCGGAAGTCTCGTCTGTAAACCGCGCTCAAGCGCGACTACCCAGATTCGATAGAGTGTATTGTGGTGCAATCCCTGACGCTGAGCAAATCCTCTGCCATCGAAAAGCAAGCTAAACCCAGAGCCTGCTTTGCGGCGTTAGAAATCAAGCGCCGAGAACCTTACCTGCTGGTGCGGGATTTCGTTGAGCCGGCTGTCATGCCGGCGGAGCGCGAGACGACTGACTTGCTGCACCACTTCTATATCGGGTGGGAGCAGCAAGACAGGCTAGAAAACAGCTGAATGCTGCCGGCACTCCCCTGTCTCGCACAGTTTTGATGGGGTTTTCTCAGGGTGGGGCGATGGCGCAAGGGTGTGGGATTGAGATTGCCTTTGGCTGGGTTGGTGTGTCTGAGTGGCTACTGGCACTCGATCGCCAAAACTCGCCGCAAGCAAAACTGTTCCACCTGTTTTGCTCCCGCACAGGCATTCGAGACACTGTTCCGTTAGCGCCGCTCACCAGGCGCGGGACAGTTTAATGGCTCTGGGGGTGGCGGTCAAGTACCTTGAATTTGACACCGGACATGAGATTGCTGCAGAGGTTTTGCAAGCAACGCCAGCGTTTGCACCGGAGGTTACGAAATAGTAGAGTTCGGCTGGCCACTGCCGGCGGGGGTGCGGCTGATATTAATTTCGGTTGAATACTTGTTATTTCGGTGGGCGCTGGAGCGTTACGCTGCGGGAGCGGGGAGAGAAATTAATTAGGGGGAATTAACCGAAAGTGATATCCTCAGTCGGGCCGGCAAGAAGCCACAGCAGGGGAGAGCAGCTGGCGGTGGCTACAGTTCGGGCTTCTGTTTGAGGAGTTACCGCAAAGAGCGAGGGGGTGTTCAGAGATGGCAATGCTGGCCAATGGTCGGACTTGAGCCGGAAAGGAGGGTGCGCGGGGCCGCGAGATATGGAATTTTTAGACATTGCTTTGATACTATGCTACAAAACAGAAGGAAGAATCAGGGAATAAGGGAGGTCTTGCGGTGGATTTGGAAGCCGATCGCCAACGGTGCTTGGACAGTTTGGTGTGGGCCATCAAGCAGCTACAGGGTCAAGTCGAGCCGGCTCAACTGGAGACGACGGCTGAGCTGATTATCCAAACAATGACTGGCCCGTGGCGCTATTTTCACACTCCGGATCACATTTTCGAGGTCGGCGGGTCAAAAGATGCCATAGAAGTCTTGGCGGCTTTGTTTCACGACCTCGTGTACGTGCAAGTCGATCAGGGCGTGAGTCTCAACATCGGCAGTTACATCGCTCCTTTTGTCAAGGAGGTGCGCGGACAGCTGGTGATTCGAGACGCCGCCGCACTGCCAAAAGACCTCATGTTCGAGATTGTGGCGGCGGTCTTTGGGTTTGCTGCAGGTCTTACCCTCTCTCCATTCGCAGGGCAAAACGAATTTCTCAGCGCTGTGATTGCTGCGAAGTCCCTAGAGCCTTTTCTCAAGCCTGATATCATCGCTCAGATAGCCGCCTGTATCGAAGCCACGATTCCCTTCCGTCCCGCGCTACCGTCCGGTTTGACCGCTTGCGACACGCTGTACCAGCGCTTGACCTCAGCGAACCAGCAGTTCGACTTTGGCTGGACAGATGCCCAAATCTGTGCGGCGGTGAAGCGCTCAGTGCGATTAGCGAACCGGGACGTAGAAAATTTTGCCTGCGCCATTTCGGCGGATTTTTTGGACAATACCTGGAATCTGCTGCCCGAAACCAACCACGAGCTGTTAAATACCAATTCTTACACGGTTCGTGACTTCCGCAGGTCGCTGCAAAAGATGGAAGGGTTTATGAACTTCCTCAAACCTGAATTGGTGTTCCAGCAGTTCATGGGGGAGCCGGATGATGCGACTTACGAAAGGCTGGTGGCGCGAACGAAAAAGAACATAGAAGTGGCGAAGCTGTATTTGGGGAGCAAGCTGGTCGCGATCGCGATACTGGAGGCGCTTTCGTATCGGATGGGACGGGATATCCCCCTTTCAACGATGATGGGAGAGCTGCCGGGTTCCGGCGGAAAGGTCGCAGCGTTGGAACGCCTTCTGCCCGATATAGCGAACGGACACCAGCTGGCAAATGCCTTGGAAAGCGAAGTGTTAGAGCTGCTGTCAAAGGGCAGAATCCGGGAATCCACTTACGATATTAAAAATTCACCTACTACTACTTTTATCATCAAATCTATCGGGTTTAACTCGGTGAGGAATCTGCTGAAGCCGGCCAAGGACTTTTTTGCAGGAACGATTTCGTCGGAAGAATTTCTCTCCGAGTGCGACGCTCGTGTGGTGGAGACGATCGTCTCAGGAGTGCTGCAACTTTTTGAAAGTCGAAAGGCAGCTTTGAGTTCCTATAATTGAAGAGTTCGTCGAGTAGCGGGACACTGGCCTGAGCCGGTGTGTGGGTTAGACCCCTCGCCCCTCTCATAAAATTTACGGTTGATTGATTGCTAAGCTGTCAGGCTTTTAATCTGCTGGTTGGACAAAGGAGGCACAGCCGACCGAGCCTCTTTCCCAGCATGAGCTGGGAACGAGGGTAAAGTGTCTGTAGGGGCAGGCCCCCGTGCCTGCCCCCTCAGAAGTGCAGGGGAGCTCCACGGGGGGATTGCCCCTACAGTTTCATCCTTTTGATGTGCCGGTCAGCCACCTGCCGGCCAGGGATTTTTGTTACTGATCTGACAGAGATAGCACTGCACAGACCAATGGTAGGAGACAATAACCTCCGGGTTTACGTCTTCAGGAAGAGTGAAGGGACAAATAGCTTCCACCACCGGCACTCCATCGCCGCCACCGACCGCTTCTCAGGTATTTTTGTATTAATTATCACACCCCTGCTTAACACTAAATCATTCCCAAAGGTAGAAGGATAGAGAAAGAAACCGTGATAAACTAGCCTGTAAAAGATGGTGAATTTCAAAAATTTGCCACTTGGATTCTGAACGGCTGACTTAAACTGATTAAGGCGCTTTGGATTGCGCTACATCCGCACCGGCTCTCGCACTCCTCTCACCTCCAATACTTCCTCCGACCGGCAACGGCAGAGTTCCCTCCTGAACTATACCAGCTGGCTAAAGAACGTTCCGAACATGTCATCTAGACGACAGGAGACGAGCTTTCTAACCGGGAGCGGAGTTCTAGCTGGCGGTCAAGGATGGAATTGAAAGGGATGGGAATGCCCCTCCATTCTGCTTTTCAGTATGCGAAAATGGAAAGTTACTCGTGGATCTAAAGTCTGGACTATTTCTAAGCTTTATCGAACGGACAAGTTAACAGATCCAGAGTTCAAGACTATCCCTTCTTATCAGTGCAGCCGCCCAGTAAATGGTGAGATATTCAGGCTTTTTAAGGTTTTATTAAGGCAGTTAAACGCTCCAAACAAATAGCGCAATTTTTGGAAAAATGAGAAGAATATATGCAATTACAGATTGAGTGTAACGGCAGCTTTAATCAAGAAACATGCTTGCTGTGCCAGGAGCTGTTTCAGATGAGGAAAGCGAGACTGATTGTCTGCAACGATAGGGGTGAAAGCTACGGGGAACTCTGTCCCCAGTGCGTAGCGAAGGGCTATAATTGGCTTGGCACCAAACTCCAGCAGTTAACTCCCATTCTCAGTCACTGAGCGTACCTGCTGTTAATTCTATTAGTGTTCTGAACCCCTTGCCATTGCTAGATTGCGGGTCTGGAGATACCGCAATTTGAAGTGGCTCTGCAGGAGCGTTTCTCGCCGAGAGAGTCAAAAGACAGCCGATTTCTGAGATTGCTGATTTCCCAACGCACAACCGTGCGGCTGGGTTTGAGTGCCGACGCCCTGCACCACTTCTACTCGGAACAGTTAAACGAACAGGTGACTGTTTTGGAAAGCGAGCACAAGCCGTCTGGGTTCGCGAGTTATATATTGGGGTGCGTGCGGATGTTAGAGCGGCAAGGTTATACTGTACCGCATCTGAATCTTTACGTCCAATCTTCGGTGCCGATAGGTTCGGGCTTGTCTAGCAGTGCGGCGCTGGAAGTTGCCACGCTCAGGGGACTGCGAGCCCTGCTGAATCTGCCTCTCGATGACGTGCAAATCGCCCAGATAGCGCAGCAGGCAGAAATCCACTATGCCGGCGTGCAGTGCGGCATTATGGACCAGATGGCGTCGAGCTTAGCCGACACCGAACACATGCTATTTCTCGACACCCGCACGCTGGAATGCCGGGTGGTGCCTTTTCCGAGAGGCGCGGAAGTTGCGGTGATAGATAGCGGCGCACCCCGCACCCTAGCAGCGAGCGGCTACAACGAGCGCCGCGCTGACTGTGAGGAGGCGGCGCGTCTGCTGGGAGTGAGGGCGCTCAGAGATATCGCAGAGGTTGAAGCTGTGGGAGGGTTGCCCGAACCGCTGCGGCGTCGCGCTTGTCATGTGGTTGCGGAAAATAATCGGGTGCTGGAAGCTGTGGGGGGGGTGCCGGCTGAGCGATTTGGCGAGCTGATGAACGCTTCTCACGCCAGTTTGCGCGACGATTACGAGGTTTCCGTGCCGGCGCTGGATGTGCTGGTGGGGATGTTGCAAGAAACTCCCGGAGTTTTCGGGGCGCGTCTGACTGGCGCTGGTTTTGGGGGCGCTTGCGTTGCTTTGGTGGCTGCCGGTAAGGGTGGGGAGATCGCAAAAGATGTGCTGGAACGCTACAGTTGTGCCGGTTACGCCGGCAAACTTCTGGTGCCGGCAGTAAGTTAGCAGGAAATAGGGGTTGACAGCCAAGACTCCAAAACCTAAAATCCTAGATTACATGTACTGAGAAACCCGGTTTTGTAGGGGCGGGCCCCCGTGCCCGCCCCCTGAGTCCCGTGCCCGCCCCCTTCCGGGTTTCAAATGTCCTAAACTAAGTGAATACTGCTATACATCAAACTGAGAACCGCTATAAATGACCTCTAAACCCCGCGCTGTCTCGCCCGAACGCAGCCGTCAGGTATTGTTCAAAGCAGGGCAGCTTTTTGAGAGCCCCATCAAACGTGGAGTGCCAGTGAAGGCGAAAAATAGCATGAAATCCTATTGGTTACGTCTGACAGCGACTATCTTTGCTATCCTGTGCGGGTGGCTTCTTGCCGGCGGAACGCCACTAGCTTTTGCAGGAACTGAACCGGCAGAGATTTACCAGTACCGGCAATTCCACAGTCCGGACGGAATTGGCAAATTCTACATGAAGCGAGAAATCGCTCAAGTGATGGGACATCAGGGAGCAGGCTGGCTGGAGCGAGCTTCTCGCGAGAGTGAGGAGCAGCCTTCTAAAGTGGTGAGCGCCCTGAAGCTCAAACCAACCGATGTTGTGGCGGACATCGGAGCCGGCACCGGCTATTTCAGCTTTCGCATCGCCCCCCTAGTGCCACAAGGAAAAGTTATGGCAGTGGACATTCAGCCGGAGATGCTCGACATTATTGAATTCTTCAAAAGCGAAAAAAAGATTGCCAGCGTCGAGCCGGTTTTAGGCAGCCTGACTTCCCCCAACCTTCCAGAATCAAGCGTTGACTTAGCGCTCATGGTGGATGCCTACCACGAGTTTGAGCATCCAAAAGAGATGATGGAAGGTGTGGTGCGAGCGCTCAAACCGGGGGGGCGTGCGGTTCTCGTGGAGTACCGGGGCGAGAATCCTTTCATCCCCATCAAAGCTCTCCACAAAATGACCCAGAAGCAAGTGCGCCAAGAAATGGCGGCGGTGGGGCTGTCCTGGCGGGAAACCAACAGTTCCTTACCCCAGCAGCATATTCTGATCTTCCAGAAGTAGGGTGGGTGACGCGCAGCGTCACCCACCTCACACCGAGGGGAAGCGGCGTATGTAAAAAAAAGACGTAGGACAGGCGGGACGCCTGTCCTATTTTCAAGTCAGAGCCTCTATTGTATCGTTCCCAGGCGGGAGCCTGGGAACGAGGCAAGAGGGCGGGCACGGGGGCCCGCCCCTACGAAACCGGGGTTCTGAAATTTACACGAAGGTATAGGACGCGCTATATATCTCACCGGCTCCTGCCGGCACGCCCGCTATTTGGCTTATCTGGCGACCGCATCGACAAGCCGATCCGCTTCAATTTCTCATTCACTTCCAGCACCCGCACCTTCACAACCTGCCCCACTTTCACCACCTTCTTGGGGTCGTCAACAAAGCGGTCAGCCAGCTGCGAAATATGCACCAAACCGTCCTGGTGCACGCCGATATCCACGAACGCGCCAAAATTCGCCACATTCGTGACAATTCCCTCCAGTTCCATGCCAACCGTTAAGTCTTTGATTTCCTTAACGCCTTCTTTGAAGGTCGCATATTTGAACTGCTCGCGCGGGTCCCTTCCCGGCTTTTCCAGTTCGCTCATTATATCGCGAAGCGTAGGCAACCCGACAGTATCGCTAACATATTTTTTCAGATTAACCGACTTCAGCCGCTCAGCCGCCTGCGCTATCTTATCCAGCGCCACATCCACATCCTTAGCAATCGCCTGCACCACAAAATAACTCTCCGGGTGCACCGCCGTATTGTCCAGCGGATTGTCTCCGCCACGAATCCTCAAAAAGCCAGCCGCCTGCTCAAATGTTTTCGGGCCAAGCTTGGACACCTTGAGCAGCTCCCGGCGATTTTTGAAAGCGCCGCGCTCGTTGCGATAGGCTACAATATTTTTGGCAACGGTTGGCGTAATCCCAGACACAAAGGTCAAAAGTTCCTTCGAGGCGGTGTTCAGATCCACGCCCACATAGTTCACGCAGCTTTCAACCGTCTCGTCTAGCTTTTTCTTGAGCAGTTTTTGGTCAACATCGTGCTGGTACTGTCCCACACCAATCGACTTCGGGTCAATCTTAACCAGCTCAGCCAGTGGGTCTTGCAACCGGCGTCCGATGCTGATCGCACCCCGCACTGTCAGGTCCAGCTCGGGAAACTCGTCTCGCGCCACATCCGAAGCGGAATAAATCGACGCGCCCGACTCATTCACTATCACTTTAACCGGCTTGCGCTCCAGCGCCGCCAGCACCTCAGCAATAAACTCATCCGTCTCGCGGGAAGCCGTACCGTTACCAATCGCAATCAGCTCAATCTTGTACTTTTCAACCAGATTCTTAACCGTGCGAGCAGCCTCAGCCCGCTGCGCCGCACTTTGGTGGGGGAACACCGTCTGGTATTCCAAAAATTTACCCGTTTCGTCGAGGACAGCAACCTTGCAGCCGGTGCGAAATCCCGGATCGACTCCCAAAGTTGGTTTCATGCCGGCGGGAGCCGACAGCAGCAACTCCCGCAGATTCTCCTCAAAGGTCTTAATTGACTCGACATCCGCAGAGGCTTTCCTGTCGGACCGCACTTCAGTCGTCAGGGAGGTTTTCATCAGCCGGCTGAAGGCGTCCTCCAGCATCTGCCGGTAAAACTCCCGCACCGCCGGCACCTTCGTCTTAATCTCCTGCGCCTGCAAATAAGATAGCACAGCCGACTCGTCAAAGTCAAGCTCCACGCTCAGCACTCCCTCAGCCTCGCCCCGCAGCAGCGCCAGCATATTGTGCGGCGCAACATCTCTCACCCTGACCTGAAAGTTGCGGTACATCTCGAACTTAGTGCTGCCCTCCGGATACTCATCTTTAATCCGCGAAACGAACCCCCCCGATTTCATCAAGTAGTCTCGCAGGTAAGCCCGCAACTCTGCCTTTTCCGACACTTCTTCCGCTAAAATGTCAGAAGCGCCTTTCAGAGCGTCCCCTACCGTCAAGACACCTTTCTCCTCCGAGAGATATTTGGCGGCTTCCTCTTCCAGAGATGCCGGTTTGGCGCTGGGACTATTCAGCGACTTGAGAAACTCAGCCAGCGGTGACAAGCCTTTTTCGCGAGCGGCAGTTGCCCGCGTGCGCCGTTTCGGTTTATAAGGAAGATAAAGGTCTTCGAGTTCCGTTTTTTGCAGACAGGATTCGATTTTGGATTTCAGCTCATCGGTGAGCTTCCCTTGCGAGGCGATTGCCTCCAGAATCGCCGCCTTGCGCTCCTCAAGCTCCGTGAGATAAGTGTGTCGCTCAGAGAGGTTGCGAAGCTGGATTTCGTCCAGAGAGCCGGTGCGCTCTTTGCGGTAGCGAGCGACAAAAGGAATCGTCGCCCCCTCGGCGAAAAGTTCGAGCGCATTTTGAACCTGAAAAGGCTTCAGAGAAAGCTCATCAGCCAGTATTTGAGGAATGTTCAGCATCGAGTGCGAGTAAAAGCGATTGCCAGTGGGTAATTTTGCGGACAAAATTAAGCGTAAACTGTTCAGCCCCACCCCCTGCAACTCTGCCCAACCCCCGGAAAGCGCAGGACAGGCGTCCCGCCTGTCCCTCAAAAACGGGAATTAGGGGGGGTGGGGTTGTTCCGCTCACCAGCTTATTTTACACTGAAACCCGCCCAATCATCTCCGCCACAATTTTACCTGAACTCATCACCCCAGGCAGCCCCGCGCCCGGATGGGTTCCCGCCCCCACAAAATAGAGATTGGGCACATCTTCACTTTGGTTGTGGGGGCGGAACCAAGCCGATTGCGTGAGAATTGGCTCCACAGAAAAAGCGCTGCCCTTGTAGCTATTCAGCGTATCCCGGAAGTGCAAAGGGTCAATGTAACGTTCGGTAACAATGTGTTTTGACAAATCTGGCAGATAGCGCTGTTCCAAAAACTGGATGATAGCATCCCGGTAGGGCTTCGCCATCGCTTTCCAATCGGTCTGGCTGTCCAAATTGGGCACCGGCGACAGCGCGTACCAGCAGTCACACCCCGGAGGTGCTAGCGACGGATCGGTTGCTGTCGGGCGGTGCAAATATAGCGAGAAGTCTTCTGCTAAACGCTTCCGCTGAAAAATATCGCGCATCAGCTCCCGGTATCGCGGGCCCATGATAATCTCGTGGTGAGCCATGCTCTCGTACCGGCAATCGGTGCCGAAATACACCACAAACAGCGACATTGAGTATCGCATCCCCCGCACCTTTCGGTCGGTGTACTTGCGCCGAAACCTTGCCGGCACTAAATTCAGATAGGTGTGCGCCACATCCGCATTGCTCACCACCGCATCCGCCGGCACAAATTCACCTGTTTTGAGCGCCACGCCGGTCGCCCGCCCCGTTTTCTCATCCATCCCAATTTCCGCCACTTCCGCACCCAGCAGCAGTTTCCCCCCGATGTCTTGAAAAAGTTGAACCAGCCCCTTCACCAAGGCTCCCGTCCCCCCGATCGCGAACCAAATGCCAAATTCCTGCTCCAGCTTGTGGATCATCGCGTAAATCGAGGTGCTTTGAAAAGGATTGCCCCCAATCAAAAGCGGGTGGAAGCTGAAAACTTGCCGCAGCCGCTCATCTTTGATATACTGATTGACAAATCCCGCCACAGATTTGTAAGATTGTAATTGAACCATATCTGGGGCAACTTTCAGCATGTCCCCAAAGCGGGTGAACGGTTGCTCCATCAGCGGCAGCCCTTTTTTAAAGACAGTCTCCGCTGCCTTGTAAAACCTGCGGTAGCCCTCCTCATCCTCTGGGTTAAACTCGCGAATCTGCCGGAGAATGCTTTCCGTGTCGCCGGTGTAGCGGAACACAGACCCGTCGCAGAAGCGCACGCAGTAGAACGGGTCAAGCGGAACCAGCTTCACATAGTCTTCCGTCTTTTTCCCACTCAGCTGGAACAGCTCGCGGATGAACTGCGGCGCAGTAATAATAGTGGGACCGGCATCAAACGTGAAGCCGTCCTGCTGCCACACATAAGCCCGCCCCCCTGGCTTGTCCCGCTTCTCAATCACAGTCACATTATATCCCCGTGCGGCTAGCCGAATCGCAGCAGACAACCCGCCAAATCCACTCCCGATCACAGCGATGTTCATCCTCACTCCCCCTGTTATACCAATTTTCTCGTTCCCAGGCAGAGCCTGGGAACGAGACTCGGTCGGCTCTGCCTCCCGATTGCCTGAAAACGAGGAGCGAGAGGCAGCACCCTCCCGATTATTCTGCCTGAAAACGAGGAGCGAGAGGTAGCACTCTCCGGATTATTAAAAATGATGAAAAATATCAGCCGTCTCAAACAGTGGCACCGGCTTATTGCGTTGCTCGCCCTGTGCCTCTCCCTGACAGCCGGCAATTCACAACCGGCTTTCGCTTCTGTCCACACCTACCCAGAATCCCCCACACAAGTGATGTATCGCTCGCTACAAACCCTGCGCGATGCCACAGACAAAGCGTGGCAAACCGTACTCTATAAGCGACTCAAATCCAGTCAACTAGACTCCGTGCGCCTGCGCCTAGTGGGATTTCCCGGCATAGGCGAATTAGCCGGCACCGCACCCTTGCGGATTGCCACCGGCACAGGCGTTGTGTGGACAGCCCCCGATGTCTGGGCTGACTCATCCCTACCGGCCAACGTTGGAGAGTACGACTTCCTGCAAGTCATGGCCCAGTTGGACTCAGACACCCCCCTGCGGCTGTCGTTACCCCTAAAAAACAGCCGCCCAGTCGAACTGCTCGTCCCACCCAATGCCTTTGCGCGAGTGGCGGAAAGTTTTCCAGCTGCAACAAATCACACCCAACCAACAGCAATAAAAATTTCTCTCCCTCCCCCACCTTTCAGGGGTACGTTTTTTCGTTGGGAAGCGAAGAGGGCGAAGCATTTGCGAATGTAAATACCGGGCGCGGCAGTAAAGATTCCCGCGCAAATGCTTCGCCCCTACAGTGAATCTCCTGTAGGGGCGAAGCATGAGCGCGAGGATATCTGCAATCAGAGAAAAGATGGACATTCGCTCATGCTTCGCCTATCCCGTAACGCTACCGACAGACAACTTCTAAAAAACCTACCCCCGAAAGCCCTCTCCCCCTCTCCCTCTTCCTTGGCGCTCCTTCACGGCGGCGGTTGATCAAAACCGCAACAAGCGCAGCCGCTCAAACAACCTGGCCACCTTACCCAAATCCTTGTCCCCCGGCGCTCGCTCCACACCGCTCGACAAATCAATACCGTCGGGGCGAACTGCACTGAGCGCCTCCACCACATTCTCTGGCGTCAGCCCCCCGGCGAGCAGCCAAGGGCAGCTGGGGCGAAACAGCCGCAGACTTGACCAGTCCAGGGTTTTGCCGGTGCCCCCCAGCTGCTCGGCATGGTAAGCGTCCAGCAGCAGGGTATCGGCCCACCCTGCGTAACCGGCTGCCCCACTTAAAGCCTCGGGAGTCCGCACTCTCACGGCTTTGAGGATCTCCACACCGGCAAGCGCCTGGCGCAACTCCCCGCAAAATTCCGCCGATTCGTCGCCGTGCAGCTGCACGCCGGTCAGTCGGGCACCCGCCACCACTTGACAAATTTCTTCTTTTGTGGTATTTGCAAACACCCCTATTCGGTCAACCGGCACCGGCAGGCGCTCCACCACCGCCAGAATCCCAGCCGGCGTCACATAGCGGGGGGAAGCCGGCACGCAGATAAACCCTAAAGCCGTTGCCCCCAGCCCGGCAATGGCCTCACCCTGCTCTGGTTTGGTAATTCCGCAAATTTTGACCCGCATCAACCCCCCTCAGTCGCGGTGGATTTTCTATATTTGTAGCAAAAATTTACGTTAATGTAAATATTTTATACAAATTTTATGGGTTAGCGAGCAAAACTTTATACTTTGTCTAACTTGTACACCTTTACGAATGCAGGGGATAGAAGCATGATTTACTCTACTTTACTTGCGGCATCCGCAGTGCCAGCGACACCCACCTGGTCTCCGAATGTGGCTCTCGTTATGATTCTTTCCAATCTGTTTGCCATCGCCATCGGCTACTATGCCATCAAGAATCGCGGCGCGGGCCCGTCTTTGCCCCTTCCCTTGCCCGGACTGTTTGCCGGCTTTGGCTGGCCAGAATTGCTGGCCACCGCGAGCTTTGGCCACGTGCTGGGTGCCGGTTTCATCTTGGGGCTGAGCAACGCCGGCGTCCTCTAGGATTTTGGCACAGCTAATTTCTAATGGTTAATTGTTAATTGGCAATAAAGGGGTGTGCCATTAACCATTAACCATTAGCAGGCCAGCTTATCAATTAAAAATTAAAAATTAAAAATTAAAAAAGGATTCGTCTATTCCTTTTTATAGATGGTGTTGCCGAATTGGCAATCCAAAATCTAAAATCCAAAATCTAAAATCTAAAAGGGCCTTTGAACCTTGCTAGGGCTGGGTTTGTGTGGGGTTTCAGCCCGGGAGCGCCCGAAAAGCCGGCGTCGGGGACTAGATTGGCTGGCGTCAAGTCGAGAGGCGCTCGCCGGAGGGGTCGGCCTGTCCGTCCCCCATCAACAACTGGCACTTGGGAGTAGAATTAAAGAGTGTGGAGACGCGAAATTTCGCTTCTGTCCCACTTGCGCCGATAAATAGCTGCGATAATCAAGGAAAATTTTATGCAGACAAGTTGGCGAATTGGCTCTCTGTTTGGCATCCCCCTTTATATAGATTCTTCTTGGTTCATTATCTTAGCCGCACTCACCTTAGTGAACCAGTTCGACTACGCCAAATGGGGGCCTGCAGTTGCTTGGAGCGCTGGGTTGGGAATGGCCCTGCTGCTTTTTGGCTCGGTGTTGCTCCACGAACTGGGTCACAGTTTAGTGGCGCGATCTCAGGGCATCAAAGTCAATTCCATCACCCTATTTCTGTTTGGTGGGGTGGCTGCCATTGACCAAGAATCCAAGACACCGGGCCAAGCGTTTCAAGTGGCGATCGCCGGCCCTGCGGTCAGTTTCCTCCTGTTCGGCCTGCTGAGCTTGCTGGGGCTGCTGCTGCCCGCGCCGGAGCCGGTGAAAGTTGTAACAGCGGATCTGGCCAGAATCAACCTGGTGCTGGCCCTGTTCAACATGATTCCCGGGTTGCCCCTCGATGGGGGGCAGATTGTCAAAGCTGCAGTCTGGAAGCTGACCGGCGACCGGTTTGCCGGCGTCCACTGGGCGGCGAAGGCGGGGCAAACCCTGGGAGCGATAGCAGTCAGCTTCGGAATCGCAGTCGCGCTGCTCGCGGGTGAGAGCGGTGTGGCTGGCATCTGGATTGCCATGCTCGGCTGGTTTGTCACCCGCAATGCCAGCGCCTACGACCGGCTCACCGATCTGCAAGAAGCCTTGGTGCAGCTGAGCGCCGCTGATGCCATGAGCCGCGAGTTTCGGGTGGTGGATGCCGGCATGACCCTGCGCCAGTTTGCCGACCAGTACCTGCTGGCAGACTTGCCAGGGCCAGAAAGACCCTACTACGCCGCTTCGGAGGGTCGCTATCGCGGCATGGTTGTCCCTGATGACATCAGATTCGCAGAGCGCAGTCTCTGGGAAACTCAGACGCTGCACAGCATTGTCCGCCCCCTGAGGGAGATCGTCACCGCTGAAGAAAATACGCCTCTGGTTGAAGTGATTAATCAGCTGGAAACCCACAAATTACCCCGGATTACTGTCCTCTCCAGAGCCGGTGCCGTTGCCGGTGTCACCGACAGGGGCGACATTGTGCGTGCCTTGTGCCAAAAGCTGCAACTGCGGATTCCTGAGGCGGAGATCAAGCGCATTAAGTCTGAGGGCACTTACCCTCCCGGTTTGCAGCTGCCGGCAATCGCCAAAGCAACTGCTGACGCCCTAAGTCTGCAGGCTCCCTAGAGTGCCGGGGTGAAGAAACCGGGTTTCAATGCCTATCAAGACCAATTTGTTGCAGGGAAAACCAAAAGAAACCCGGTTTCTGAGAGTTTCTGGCGGGGTGAAGAAACCGGGTTTCTTTCCCGGGAAAAATCAATTTGTTGCAGGGAAAACCAAAAGAAACCCGGTTTCTGAGAGTTTCTGGCGGGGTGAAGAAACCGGGTTTCTTTCCCGGGAAAAATCAATTTGTTGCAGGGAAAACCAAAAGAAACCCGGTTTCTGAGAGTTTCTGGCGGGGTGAAGAAACCGGGTTTCTTTCCCGGGAAAAATCAATTTGTTGCAGGGAAAACCAAAAGAAACCCGGTTTCTGAGATTTCAACACCGGCGCTCTAGATCGCCGGAATGAGGGATCTAAACTCTAGGATGGCCTGCCACTCGGCGTCTGACAGGGGTTGCTCCACCAGTGCGACGCCGAAGCTGTCTTTGAAAGCGGCAATTAAAGCATCGGTGACGGTTTGAATTAGGGTGTCTCCGTGCGGGGATAAGGGTAACTCCACCGGCACGGGCGCTGTGCCAAACACCCGCTCGAATAGCTGGCTATCTTGCAGCAGCGGCATTGAGCCGTGCTGCAAAATTGCCGGTCCGCGCCGCAGCTGGGCGCTGCCTGCCAGCTTAGCGCCGCTGGGGATAATTAGATCAGCGCCGGTTGCGGTGCCAAAACAGCTGGGGTTGTGGATGTAACCCCGCCCCGCCTCACCGCAGCCCAACTCGACGCCCAGGGAGCGCCAGCCTTGGATCAAGAATTGGCAAATCTCTTGATAGGTTTGGAGGCGGCTGCCGGTAAATCCGGAAGTAACCACCGCATACGTTAAATCCCCTTGGTGCAGGACAGCCCGCCCGCCGGTGGGACGCCGCACCAGATCCACCGGCACTCCTTGCCAAGTCAGGTGCTGCCAGAATTCTGGCCACCGGCGCTGGTGGTAGCCCAGGGAAATGGCCGGTGGCGACCAAGTGTAAAACCGCAGTGCCGGCGGGTGCAACGCCTGCCGGTGCTGCTCTAGCAACCACAGGTCGATAGCCATTTGCATATCACCGGGCGCTTGCAGCAAGGGAATCAAACGCCAACTTTGGGAACTGGGCATAGGGCATTGGGGATAGCGGCGGGAGTGGGGCGCTGTCTACTGCCCAAATTCAGCTTGCAGGGCTTCGTCGTTCTCGTCCGCGATAGTGGCCACAACGGTAATGGTTCTGGAGATTTCTGCCGGAGAAATATCCAGAACCGTTCGGCTCGATATCACCGCCACCTTGTCCTCAACAATGGCGAAATGGGACTCAAAAGTTGACGTGGCGTTCATCTCCAGCAGCTTGCGGGTTAACTGCGGTTCGTTCTTAGCCGGCAGCTGCAGCACAAAAGACCAAACCGTCAAGGTATCTTCATTGCTGGTGCCGGTGAGTTGCACAAACACCTCAACGCTGCCATACTTAAATTTCCAAAAATGGCCTTCTTCGCTTTGGCCACCCATCACCTTTTGGTCTACCGCCAGACTGGTAATGACTGTTCCAATCTCTTCTACAAGGTTGACTGCTGTTGCGCCTTCGACCTGCTCGCTGGTGATTGTATCTTCAGCTGACAAGCTCTCAGTGGAAACCGTTTGCGGAGTCGGCTCGTTGCTAATCATACAAATTTCTAGTTCCTCGTGTTGGGTTGTTTATGGATTCTGGAATCATTCTAGCTGTTCCGCGCCCGATTCCCCACAGTCGCCCCTTGTGGCGATTGTTTATAAAACTGGTCTGGCACTCACTCTTTTGAATTTGAGGAGTGAGGGGGATTAAAGATGAGTAAAAACAAGTTCCCCCTCCCCAATCCCCCTCACTACTTAGGCCGGCTTGTGAGCGACCCAATACTTGCTAAACAAGTGGACTTCAGTAGAAATATTCGTGAAGCCGGCTTTTTCTAAACGTTCTGTCAGGTCATCTGTGATATAATGCTTGTAGTAGGGTTCGTGGAACATATCTGGGAAGTTTTCCATCATTGGCATGAATTCCGGAGAATCGCTCACCTGAATAGCGTCACAGATAATAAAGACTCCCCCTGGCTGAGTGACTCGGAAGCACTGCTGGATCACCTTCTGACGCGCCGCCGGCGGAAGTTCGTGGAAGAGAAAAACGCTCGTGACTGCGTGGAAGTAGCTATCTTTATAGGGCAGTTCCTCTGCATTAGCCTGCAGGAGTTGCGGCAATTCCCCTGGATTTTGCGACAGCAGCTGATTTGCCTTGCGCAAGTAAGCCGGTGACAAGTCAGTGCCAAATAGGGATGCTTTAGGGAGAGCAGCTCGGATTAATTTCAGGCTGCGCCCGGTTCCGCAAGCTATATCTAGAACCCGGATTTGGTGGGGAGGAGTTGAGCTAAAAGCATTCAGCCCTTGCTTTAGAGGAGCCAGGATTCGCCGCCGCATGGGATCGGCGGTGCCACCAAAAAGAAGCTCCACCTGCAAGTCATAGAGATTGGCTGACATGTCGCTCAAGTAGCCGTTTGTCTGGTGGTGGAAGTTTTGCAAATAGTAGTTGGGATAGCCTTCCGTCTCAATCTCTGGCGAAAATTCCTGAGATTTCTTCTGCTGAATCCGCTCCCAGATTGGCGGCAGATCCAGGCAAACCACGGGATAGTAGCGAAAGAAGTCTTCCCAAGGATTGTCAAAGAGCAAGCTGGTGGGATACACGCCCCGCTCAGCATCCAGCCAGTCTGTTTCCAGGAGCTGAGCGCTCCTTTGTTGAAGGAGTTCTATCAGAGCCGAGCCGATAGGTTTAGTCTGAGGAGTGCTAGCAGGATACAATAAGTTCCGCAAGTTGGAACTTAAGGCTTTGTGAGCCAGACCGAAGTAACTTTTGCCCTGTTGAAAAGTCTGGTATGCCAGTTTTGTTAAGGTGTCAGACATAAGAATGGCTGGGTCTGTGTAAGCAATGGCGTCTACTGTAAATAATTGTAACACATAAAGGTAGCGTTTGCCAAGCCGGCAGACAGCTCCCCCCTAGCTGCCGGCTGTTAGGCATTTAATTTGACTATGATTTATTCATTAAAATGCCCTATAGCATTCCTCATATTAGTGAGGTAGTGAGAAACCCGGTTTCTTAAAGAAACCGGGTTTTTGGGCCATATTTCATCCAACTGAGAAACTCCATAATTGCGATTGTGCGGCGAATGCGCCACTGCAACTAAACTGAAGTTTTACTGGCTTCGCGCTCCTGGCGAAATGCCCGTTTTGTTGGAATTGGCGCAGACTTTCCTCCTAAGAGGTCAATCCAAATCCTTCTTATACCCCGCTTAATCACATCCAAGGGAAGCTGCCATAAGTGTTCCAACCCCAAGTAATATTGCAGATGCCTTGCCAAACCTAAAAGGTTGAAACTGCCATCATTCATACTCCGCCTCACATAAGAAGTATATATCATTGGCAAACTCCCGAATCCTCGTATCAGTCTGCCTGGTGAACTCTTATATTCGAGCCGCTCAATTGCTGCAATGGGTAGCTTTTCGATATCTTGTATAATCGATAGGGGTACTGGGGCGTCCAAAAGGTCGCGCAATATCGGCAGTGTATCTTTTAACCGCAAAACCAATTGTCTTTTTTCAGCCTGTGCGACTAGCCGGTGCCAATCAATTGCATCTGGAGATGAGTTAATCACCGTCATCGCGTCAGCCACCCAGCGAATTGTCGGAAATACATCCCCATGCCATCCATGCACGCAGACGTGAAATAACTGATCGGTCGGGTTTAAGACATGGGTTGACAAATCATCTATTTTAACAGATATCGCGCCCTTCCAGAAATCCTCGTCAGCATTCTCTTGAAGGCACTGGTGTAATACATGCCAGTGGAGATCCATTTTTGTTCCGTATTCATCAGAAAATCCTCCGGCGGCGTGCGTTAAATCTATATATCTTTCCGGTCTTTCTACAGAAGTTTCCCACCCCAATTCCCTCAACAACTTCATTGCTGGTAAAGCGTCTGCAGTAGGGACGATAAGGTCAAAATCACTCATGGGACGGAGGCCATAATCTCGGTAATAATTTAAGGACAAAGCCGCCCCTTTCAGGAGCATGGTTTGAATCCCCGCCTCGTGAAAAGCCCGCATCACAGCTGAGACTTTCTTAAATGAGAGTTGGTTTTTGCACCAGGTGTTCCGGTAGACTCCCTTAAATTTTGCCATCAGGGGGTCATTTACCCCATGAAGCGACAAATTGCGATACAATAAAGGCAGTAACCGATAGGAACCAGCATCGAGACGTTGAATATCAACAGCCGCTCTCCATTCCTCCCAAGCTGCGAGGGCGTTTTCACCTTGCAAAAGCGCAGCTCGTAAGAGCAATCCTTGCTGGTGAGTCGGCTTGTAGCCGCCCATATTTTCCTTTGTATTCATTTGCCACTCTTGCATTGTACCTCCTTTTTTTTGTTCTAATTTGGACACGAGACGTGTCCTGCGTCTGGACAGGCGTCTCGCCTGTCCTACGCCTGGATTTGGACACGAGACGTGTCCTACGGAAGGGGGATAAATCCTCTCTGCTTTTCATCCCCAAAGGGTTTCCACCAGACATCCATCTTTTACAGTATACACATGTTTGGCTTCCCGCACAATATCCCTATTATGACTTATTATAAGAATAGCGGGGGCTTCCGCCATGCCTTTGAGATTTTTTATCAGCTGGCTCACAGCAGCTTCGTCCAGATGATTGGTTGGCTCATCGAGGATGAGGAGCTTGGGTTGGCGCACAAGAGCGCGGGCGATGGCTATCCGCTGGCGCTGTCCACCGGATAGCAGCATTCCCCCTTCTCCCACACAGGTTTCGTAGCCTTCTGGGAGCCGGTGGATAAATTCATGGGCTGTGGCTATTTTAGCAGATTCAATCACCCTTTCGCAACTCACATCTGGCGCACCATAGGTGATATTTTCCCAAATTGTCCCCGCAAAGATTGCCGGCTTTTGCATGACGACTCCTATTTGCCGGCGCAGATGCGCAATGTCCAGTGTGCTGAAGGGACAGTCATCTGCCCACAGCTCTCCTTCTTGTGGCCGGTAAAAGCCTAAGATAAGATAAAGAATCGTGCTTTTGCCGGCACCGTTGCGCCCGACAATCGCTACAGTCTCTCCCGGATTGACTGACAGCGTGACATTTGACAGTATCCTCCTGTCGCTGTAAGAAAAACTCACGTTCCTGAGAGTGATTTTCCCCTGAAAGCCAATTTTTTCAGTGCCGGCATAAGGTCTTGTGTCGCTCACCTGTAACAGCTCGTACAAAACACTCAGAGATTCATTTCCGTCTATAATTTGGGGGATGGCTTGCGAAATTGTGTTGGCATAAGTTCTCATCAAGTTGGCCGCTACATAAAAGGATACCATCTCTCCTAAGGTCATGTAGCCGGCGGATATCGCCCAGCCGCCAGCCATTAAAAGCAGGACACTTGCTGCTGCGACGGTAAAGGTTTGCGCCAGACCGTAAGCCGTATAGAGCCAAGCCATCGCACTGCTTGTCAATCGCTCATCATTCAGCAATTTACCTTGCCTCACCCTTTCAAATTCCTCCGCCGATTGGATTTGGGTGAGTTCCATATTTTGCAGGACAAATAGCATCCCTTTGCTGAATTTTTCAAATGTGCGGTGATAGGCTTTTAGCCAATGCTTTACTTTTTTACCCAGATTTTTGCTCAACAGATAAATGAGAGGAGCGACGAGCGCCAGCACTAGAAACAAAAACCAATTCACTGCGATTAACACGGCGCTCAAAACAGCACAGATGAGCAGTGCCGGGATGACTTGGGCAACTAGCGCATTGCTCATCATGTCCAGGCGCAGGGTATCTTGAACGGCAATCGTGTGCAACTGGCTCGTATCGGCTTGACTGTAGTAGGAGCGCGAAAAAGCATAAAACTTATTTAATAGTTCAACCCTCAGCCGCTGGATGGCAATTTTAGTAATTTTAAGGATAATGTATCTCGTCCAGAGCGCCAGCGCCATGTTGCCGGCGTACAGGACAAGAACCGCCACTCCTGTGAGCGCCAAAAGCGATAAGTTGCCGGTGGGTATTGCGACATCAAATACATGGCGTACCAGCAAAGCAATGGGGAAGAAAACCGCAGATTGCCCCAGGGAGGCTGCAACGCTCCAGAACAGCAAGTGGTAATAATCTTTGTATAATTGACTGTAGTAACGCCAAGCTGGTAAGTTCATTGTCGGTTCTTTACTTCCTTCACATGAGGCTAAAAACCGGGTTTCTTTAAGAAACCCGATTTTTTACCCATTTTCACCTCGCCGCCGGTCGAGAGAAGCTTTCAGGATGCGCACAATTTCCAGCCTCGAGTTGCGAGAGCGCTCCTGGTTTGTTTGGTGCAAGCGCCGCCGCGCGACTAACTCGGGAAGCACCTTTATATGCAAACCAAGCTCCACAGCACGCGCACACCAGTTGATAAATTCCATTTGATATTCGGCAGGATAATTTTCATCAAACAAGCCAATCCGAAAAAAGGCTTCGCGCTTGACGAGTATAGCAGTAGGGATATAACCTGGCATGGGTTCAGGTGGGCAATAAACTCCTTTCATCCCTTCAGCGTCTAACTCTGGACTGATAAATTGTTGCACATGGCCGGTAACAATGTCAAGGTCTGGTTCGGCATCAAACGCTGCCATTTGCAGGGCAAGTTTATCCGGAAGCCAGACATCATCAGCATCCAGAAAAGCGAAAAAGTCACCCTTAGCTAGTGGAATTGCCCGGTTTCTGGCTGCTGCAGCGCCGGCACTGGTTTGAAAGATATACCGCACAGCCGGCACATAGCGTTTGGCAATCTCCCCACTCCCATCCGCTGAACCGTCATCCACAACAAATATCTCCACCGGCAAGTAAGTCTGCGCCAGCGCACTGTCCAGCGCTTCTGCCAAATAGCGCTCGCAATTGCGCACAGGTACGATAGCGCTCACTAGGGGCTGATTTCCCATCTTGAGGATTCCTTTTGCTATTCTTGAGTGGATTTTTGTTGGCGAGCAATTGATTTTCTCAGTAAAGCCAACAGCTCCTTGTTGTTCAATCGTGCGTTTGATGAAACATTTGTGTTGTGGACGCGCTTGTGAAGCAAAACTTCAGGAATCACAGCCCAAGGTATGTTACTATCTTTAGCTCTGGCGAACCAGTCCGCATCGGATGCAATGGTAAACTCCGCATTAAATTGACCGATTAGCGCCAACAAAGATTTGCGGGCCATTAAAGCGCCGGGGATGCGACCCACCTGTTCTTTCTCTAATAATTCTGTTTTGAAGCCGGGCGGGACAGAACACCCCGGTTCCAGAAAAAACTTCACCAGGGAGATCGCGTATTGGATTTCTGGGTGATTGACCAAGTAATCAACCTGAAGCCTCAATTTGTTGGGTGTCCACAGGTCATCTTGATCGAGAAAAGCAATCAATTCTCCACCGGCAGCATCGATCCCCCTGTTCATAGCATTAGCAATCCCCTGATTAGTTTGGTAGATATATTGAACTGATTTGAAGGATTTGGCGATGGCCGCAGTGCTATCAACCGAACCATCATCCACAACAATCACCTCGAAGGGATGATAGTCCTGAGCGAAAATACTTTCCAGCGCCGCCGATAAATAGCGCTCGCCATTATAAACAGGAACAATAACACTCACTAACAGTCTCTCCACAGTTATAATCCCTCTTCAAAGTGGTTTACAGTAGGCTTGCCTGTAGGTTCATCCACATAGGAAAATCCAGGAAGTGGCGCGGCTGAGCCATTGCTTTGTTGCCGACGCCGGTCCAGAGATTTTTTGAGGATCTTAATGAAATTAAGATCGTGTAAATTGGTTCCATAAGTCATGCTGTCCAGGTGTCTTCGATAAAACAGCGTCACCTGCTTCAACACAAGCATTGAAACCCCCTTCTCCCAAGCTCGCATAAACCAGTCAACATCCTCACTGTAACGCAGCTTCTCGTCAAACAAGCCTATTCTGTCAAACACCGGCCTCCTAAAAATCGCACCCCCCAAGTTAAAAGAAACAATAGGTTCGGCAAATTCAACCAATAATTGTGTGTCTGTAGCGCTCTCCGAGCGCCGCATATACTGTATGTACCCCCCGACAATTTCGACCGATGGATTTGCAGCCAAGCACGCCAGCTGAATTTCTAATTTATTGTTTGGCCACAAATCGTCCGCATCCAAAAAAGCGATAATGTTCCCCCTTGCCATCTTCAGTCCCGTATTGCGGGCAGCAGATGGCCCACTATTAGATTGCCACACATAGCGGACATCCCCCTGGAAGTTTTTGGCAATTACGGCAGTGCCATCTGTCGAGCCATCGTCTACAATGAGAATTTCTAGAGGATGGTAATTAAGCTGCCGCACACTCTCAACAGCTTCTGCCAAAAAAGCTTCTCCATTGTACACGGGGATAATAACGCTCACAAAGAATTGGTCAGATTGCATGGCTTAATTATCCGCTAATAATTCTAAAATCACCTCAGGAATTTGCCCGGTGTCAGTGCCCAAGTTCAGCTGATAGCAAGGAACCTGCCTGACAAGTTGTCCCATTGTCTGAAACGCCTCTTTCCCCGCACCTGGCAATTGAAATATTGTACTCGGAGCCAGCGCCACCAGACCGGCAGCCGGCGATGCCGGTTTCAATGCCGTCTCTCTCCCCCCACTAATGCGCGGTATCAAAATTGCCCTGAGCGGAAAACTTGGCAAAAGTTTGTCCGGAAAACTCTCGCTCAAAAAATAAACCGCTTTTTCTGTACCGAGCCGGTCAGGATTGCTGATATGTGAAACCATAAACGGCAATCTTCCCACATCATCCGCATTTTTCTTGCCGGTGCTGTAAATACTGAAAACCGTTGGGGTGGGGTGGTGCGCCAGCAAACAGTAATCATCGCTAGCATAGAAAAGCTCGGAATTCAGACAAGCTAGAGCTGTGGTCGATTTGCCCGAACCCCCCTTTCCCACCAGCAACACCCCCCCACTGGGAAGTCCCACCGCACCGGCATGAATCAGTTGGATTCCCCGCTGACTCATCCACAAGTGAAAAATTGCCCGCAGAGGAGCGCTACTTTCATAGTAGGGAATCTGTTTGGCAGTCTTAACCCAGTATATACCCAAATTCCGCTCTCTGTCCAAAAGCGACAGCGCATTCACTCCTACTTGGAAAATCGTCTGAATTCGCTCGTTGATGAACCCTCGAATTTCCCCGCGATCTCGATAATCATCCGCTTGCCAAGGCGGCGGCGGCATTGCCGTGTTCGTAGAGTCACTGTCCCACAAACACACAGTCAGCACCGGCTCCCCAACAGGTTCTGTCGCCAAGTGCGCTAAAGCCGGTGTGATATATGGTAGCAGCGCCCCTCCGGCAAAACGCAACCGAACTGCAAAACCGGCTATACAATAATAACGCTCAACACACCCCCCGCCAGCAGCTTCAGCTTTTTCGTACTTTTGATAAACCGCATCGAAAAACTCCAGCGGCTCCATTATAGCATTCTTGGCTGCCATATCCGGCTGCAATAATTTGTTTATCATCAGTCTTTTCACACACCCGCCGGCTTGACATTGGGCCAGCCTGTTTCATCAACTTCATGGATGGGATCTAACAGCAGCAAATCTTCCATATCCGTGTACTTATCTAACTTTGGTGGCTCAAAGCTAAGCTTTTCTGGATTGGCCTTCGCTTCGATTGCGCCGGCGGCTGCAGTTCCCGATTCCTCTGTCTGTGCGACAGCGATCAGTTCCTCCTCCTGCAACTGTTCTATCATATTGTTTACCGCCTTTTCAATATCTGCCGGATCGCCATCGTACCGGCTCACCATCTCTTCCAGAATCCGCTCCCTAGAAATGCCTCTTTCAATTCCGCTCCAAATATCCGCCCCTGTTTTGACCAGGCTATAATAATGCCCTTTCAACAGATGGACAATTACGACTTCACCGTCAATGATTTCATGAACTACTTTAGGACTATTGATTTTCAAAATTTCGGAGGTCATCATTATTTTTCCTCTTTTGGGGGGAGAAGCAAATTTTAACAGCAGTAGGGTGCGTGACGCCAAGAGATAATTCCGCACAAGTAGTGCGCCTGTGCGGCGGCGTCACGCACCCCAGTAAGTCCAGCTGTGCGGTGCGTGACGCCTACTATTTTACAGTAGGGTGCGTGATGCCAAGAGATAATTCCGCACAAGTAGTGCCGGTGCGGCGGCGTCACGCACTATTTTACAGTAGGGTGCCTTCCGCCAAGAGATAATTCCGCACAAATAGTGCGCTTATGTTGGGGCGTCACGCACCCCAGTAAGTCCAGCCGTGCGGTGCGTGACGCCTACTATTTTACAGTAGGGTGCGTGACGCCAAGAGATAATTCCGCACAAGTAGTGCCGGTGCGGCGGCGTCACGCACCCTACTAATACTTAGGTGTAACCAATGCCCAATGCCCAATGCCCAATGCCCAATCCCCCATGCCCCATACCCCATGCCCCATGCCCCATTATCACAAAAAACGCCACCCCGCAGGGTGGCGTCCTTAAGAAGTTCACGAATTGCCTAGATTAGCAATCATAATAGAGCGCAAACTCGTAGGGGTGCGGGCGCAGCCGCATCGGGTTGACTTCGTTGTCAATCTTGTACTCAATCCAGGTTGTCAGGAAGTCTTCCGTGAACACCCCACCGGCAAGCAGGAACTCGTGATCCGCTTCCAGCGCCTTGAGAGCGTCTAGCAGAGAGCCGGGAGTGGACGGCACCTTGGCCAGTTCTTCTGGGGTCAGGTCGTAGATGTCCACATCCAGAGACTCGCCCGGATCGATCTCGTTCTTGATGCCATCCAAACCGGCACACAGCATCGCCGCAAACGCCAAGTATGGGTTGCAAGTAGCGTCGGGACAGCGGAACTCTAGCCGCTTGGCCTTGGGATTTGTACCCGACAGCGGGATGCGAATCGAAGCTGAGCGGTTGCCTTGGGAGTAGGCCAAGTTCACCGGCGCTTCAAACCCGGGAACCAGCCGCTTGTAGGAATTGGTGGTGGGGTTGGTGAGCGCCAGCAGCGCCGGTGCGTGCTTGAGCAAGCCGCCGATATAATGCAGCGCCGTCTTGCTCAGGTTGGCGTAGCCATCGCCCCAGAACAGGGGTTGGCCATCCTTCCAGATCGACTGGTGGGTGTGCATCCCAGAACCGTTGTCGTTAAACAGCGGTTTCGGCATGAAGGTGACGGTTTTGCCGTACTTCTTGGCAACGTTCTTGATGACATACTTATAAGTCATCAGGTAGTCAGCGGCCTTCACCAGAGTGTCAAACCGGAAGCCCAGCTCGTTCTGCCCGCCCGTGGCCACTTCGTGGTGGTGCTTTTCAATGGGGACGCCGCATTCCGCCATCGTCAGCAGCATCTCCGTGCGGATGTCCTGCTGCGTGTCCGTTGGCGCAACCGGGAAGTAACCTTCCTTGTAGCGGGGTTTGTAACCCAGGTTTGGCTTTTCCTCTTTACCGGAGTTCCAGCGACCTTCCACTGAGTCTACATAGTAATAGCCCGTGTTCTGGGTTTGGTCAAACCGGACATCATCAAAGATGAAGAACTCCGCTTCTGGGCCAATGAAAGCCGTGTCGCCAATGCCGGTGGAAATCAGGTAGTCGATCGACTTCTGAGCAATCGTGCGCGGATCGCGGCTGTACCACTCGTTGGTGCGCGGTTCCTTGATGCTGCAGATCATGCTCAAGGTCTTCTCTTTCATGAACGGGTCGATCCAAGCTGTGGTCGGATCGGGCACCATTGACATGTCTGATTCGTTGATGGCTTTCCAGCCCCGAATGCTGGAACCGTCGAAAGGCACGCCCTCGTCGAAGGCACTCTCGTCAATCAGGTCGCGGTAGAACGAGCAGTGCTGCCAGATCCCTGGCGTGTCGATAAATTTCAGGTCTACGATTTTTATATCTTGCTCTTGGATTAGCTGCAAGACTTCTTGCGCGGTTTGCGGCATGAATGACTCCTTACCTTATGTCCTTAATCGCTCAACTATTGCCATTCTGTTGAACCCGAATCATCCTACGGACTAGGACTTTCAGGATTTTGTATTGCTGGATACAATTTATTGTGTGCTCGATTGCGATCCAAGATGGATCTAACCACAGTCGCCCTTCCGCTCTCATAGAGAAAAGATTAAGAATCGCGGCGGGTTCGGTCGAGCTGCCAAACAGGCTGGCCTCCGCCAGCCCCCACGCCCTAAGGGGTTAGGGGTTAGGGGTCAGGGGTCAGGGGTTAGAAGTTAGGTGTTAGGGGTCAGGGGTTAGAAGTTAGGGGTTAGGTGCTAGGTGTCCTGAAATCCCATACCCCATGCCCCATGCCCCATGCCCCATGCCCAGTACCCGCCTCCCATATGTTGCTGGTGAGCGCTTTGTAGTACACTACAATGGGCTATTTATCAGACGACCGCTCGGACTAGCGGGACAACAGGTGCTGCTCTTGTCCCTACGCCTTATCTGCCCGACCGGTGGATAGCGCCCGAGCCCGAGCGGGCAAGTCAGTGCGCCGCTGCTACAGGCAGCGAGCGCACTTCGGTCACGAGTCGCTTTCGCTTTTCTGTTGAAGTTGTTGGGAGAAGAATTTAATGCGGGACGCAATCACAAGCCTGATTAAAAACTACGATGTAACGGGTCGCTATCTCGACCGGGATGCCATTGACCGGCTGAAATCCTATTTTGCCACCGGCACGGCACGGATTCAGGCCGCCGCTGCCATCAATGCTAACGCAGCCGGGCTGGTTAAGCAGGCTGGATCGCAGCTGTTTGCCGAACAGCCGGAACTGATCCGTCCTGGTGGAAATGCCTACACCACTCGTCGCTACGCAGCCTGTCTGCGGGATATGGACTATTACCTCCGCTATGCCACCTACGCGCTAGTGGCGGGTGATACGGACGTGCTCGACGAGCGCGTGCTGCAAGGTCTGCGGGAAACCTACAATTCTTTGGGCGTGCCCATTGGCCCGACCGTTTTGGGGATTCAAATTCTCAAGGATCTTGTCCGCCAACAAGTCGCATCTGCAGGAATTGAGCCTGGCCCTTGGCTCGACCAGCCCTTTGACCACATGACCCGCGAGCTGAGCGAACAGGATATCTAACGGACTCCCCCCTTGCGGAGAACCCAATGGCGAGCGACAGTTGCTATCGCCCCCGCGCCCAGCCGGTGCGGTGGCAACTGCTCTCGCCCCGCACGCGAACTAAAGTCCGCTCCACCGCAAGTCTTGTATAAAAAAATCCGGTTTAACAAATTCTTTTAAATTGGTAGGGTGCGTTCCCCCAAAGGGGGAACGCACCCTACTGTTTTTGCATCCAGAAACCGGCTTTCTCACCGCCCTTCCAACCGGCATTTCAAAAAATAAGTGATTAAACAGAAACTATAAAAAGTTGGCCAAGAGTCCTGGCTTCTGACCGGTCAGCCCAGATCCGCGGCGGCTTTAAAACGCTTCAAAATAGCCTCAAACCGGACTGCTGTCCCACCGGCACTCCAACCCGCAACAAAAGCGACCGCGCCCCACCGCCGTCAGTGGGGTGAGCCGGTGTCTGTTTCACCCAAGACACTCCAAGGGTGGGCACTCGTGAGAAACAGAGGCTGTGTTTGGGGAAAGGCTAAACCGACCGCCAGAGGAGTCAGCCCCACCGCAAAAGAACTCAATACTGACAGGAAAACCAGCCGGAATGGATTCGGGCGCTCGCCCAACGCCGGCTTCCCGAAACCAGCCGGTTTGACATCCAGCGTCACTTCCGTTTTAGCAATCTTGATCAACTCGAATTCCTCAAGCTGTCTGAGCCCCTCCAAAATCTCCCGCTCCCTGCAGGGTGTCTCGCCATACTCCTCCGTCCAAGCGCGAAAGTCCCGCAGGTCAATTTTCTGCTTCCCACCGGCACCCTCTCGCCGCACAATCCAGCCGTAGAGTTCCTGAGCGCACGGAGTCAGGTTCGCTTCTGACATAGGTATTTCTCCCTAGCCTTTCAGGACTGTATCCTGTTATTTCTGGTAAAACTGTAACATAGAATACAGTTATCCAGTAAGAGATATGCGTAATAAACAACCATCAGAACATTAAATCTTAAGGTTCCTTGACCAAACAGCGACTCGACACCCTCTTAGTAGAGCTGGACCTGTGCGCCTCGCGACAGCTGGCGCAGCGACTGATTCGCGCCGGCGAAGTGATGGTGAACCGGCAAGTCATCGACAAACCGGGCACCGAAGTTGACATCACCGCCGAGATACAGATTAAACAGCACAGCCGCTACGTCTCCAGAGGCGGCGAAAAACTGGCCAAAGCCCTAGAAGTCTTTGGCATATCCGCTGCCGGTCGGATATGCCTCGATGGCGGCATCTCCACCGGCGGCTTCACCGACTGTCTCCTGCAAGCCGGTGCCCAGCTTGTCTACGGCATTGACGTTGGTTACGGGCAAGTTGACTGGGGCATCCGCAACGACCCGCGAGTGATTTTGCGAGAGCGCACCAACCTGCGCTACTTGACAAAAGATGAGTTATATGCTAGTAAAGAGCCAGCAGATTTGGGCGTCGCGGACCTGTCGTTTATTTCCCTGACCAAGGTGATGCCGGCACTGTGGGAACTCCTGCAGCCACCGAGGGAAGCGGTATTGCTGGTGAAGCCACAATTTGAAGTGGGGCGAGAGCGCGTCGGCAAAAAAGGCGTCGTGCGCGACACAGCAGCTCAAGCCGGTGCCATAGCCAAAGTCTTGCAATTTGCTATCGAGCAAGGGTGGAAATATCGCGGCTTAACCTGGTCGCCGGTAACGGGACCCGCCGGCAATATTGAATATCTTTTGTGGCTGGGGATGGACAGTCAAATGCCTGCCCCCGATTTAGACGCCATCGCAGAGATTGCCGGCAATGCCCAGAGGGAATTAAAACCCGCAGATTAACGCAGATGAACGCTTGCTCCCAAAGTTCGTAGTTGGGCTTTAGCCCAAAGTTCGTAGTTGGGCTTTAGCCCAATGGGGCTTCAGCCCAAAAGTTCGTAGTTGGGCTTCAGCCCAAAAGTTCGTAGTTGGGCTTCAGCCCAAAAGTTCGTAGTTGGGCTTCAGCCCAAAAGTTCGTAGTTGGGCTTCAGCCCAAAAGTTCGTAGTTGGGCTTCAGCCCAAAAGTTCGTA
>JAHHHT010000059.1 GCA_019359235.1 Oscillatoria princeps RMCB-10 | reverse complement strand
GTTGGGCTTTAGCCCAAAAGTTCGTAGTTGGGCTTCAGCCCAAAAGTTCGTAGTTGGGCTTCAGCCCAAAAGTTCGTAGTTGGGCTTTAGCCCAAAAGTTCGTAGTTGGGCTTTAGCCCAAAAGTTCGTAGTTGGGCTTCAGCCCAAAAGTTCGTAGTTGGGCTTCAGCCGCGACTGCCTCCTGTCTCCAGCAAGCACCATTATTAGCTTAACACCTTACCTTCTATGCAATCAAATCAGGGAACACTATGCAAAGCAAAACCTTAAAAATCTTGTTGTGGCTTATTGGTTTGTCAGCGGCAATCGCCGCGCTGGCGATCGTTGTGGCGAACTTACTTGCCATCGAGCCAGAAAAAGAAATCGAACAGGCTAAGGCAGTCTTTCTCCGCAAGTATCCCAAAACTGAAGACAGCGCCTCGGCGGTAAAGTTACATGAATTGTCCAGTCGAATTGGCTACAAGCTGATTGTGTCAGCCAAAGACAAAGACAAAATAAATGTCTCAGATGCTGACGGTAAGGCTTTTAGAGAGATTCAAGCCGACCTGAGTAAGTACATAACCGCCCAAGTGGAAAGACCGACAGACGAGATAGATGTTCCGCCAGAGAAATTGCGCCGCTATCTTAAATCAAAAGAACTTGTCTTAGCCGCCATCCGCACCCATCTTTTGAACAGTGAAGTGCCGCGCTGGGCGACAGATACCAGCCTAATAGAAAAAGCAGATATTGATCAGCCGCTGGTAAGTTACCTGGATGCGGTCAATATCAAAAATCTCCAACAGCTTCTCGCTCTGGATATTCTGGAGAAAAATCGCCTGGGTCAAACTAAACCCATGTTGGAGAGTCTGGAAGTCTCTTGGAAGCTGAATCAGTCTTTGCGTAATACTATTATCCCTCGGGGGAATAGCGTCATCACAGCCAGCATACATGCAGGGGTGATGCGCAAACTCAATGGGCTGCCTCCTGAGTGGCAGCAGCGCCTCCTGGAACACGATTACCGAAAATCAACTTTAACGTATCTGGAGGGAGGAGTTTTTTTTAGTTATCAATTCCTAAAAAATGCCAACCTGCGCCAGATATATTTTTATTATTCTCCCACCACAGAATATCGCGAAAATAAATTCTTTATATTGTTGAGGCCACTTATATGGTTAGGGCCGCTGGGCAATACTTACTGGCGCTTAGCTGCAATTGACACCGCAAAAGTTGGCAGAGAAATGTCCGCTAAACTCTCCGGAGAAAACGTCTGCTCATTTGAGATGGATTCCACATCCGAAAAGTTAGCGTGGTGGAACCTATTCGGCAAGCTCGCAATACCCGACTTCGCGTATGAGTGGAGAAAACCGGGCAGACTTATGCTAGAGTTGGAAATGACACAAAAAATTCTGCAAGCGAAGGAATTGGCGGCAAAACAGGGGAAATGGCCGCAGTCGCTTCCGGGCTTGGAGTCGTCTGTCTGCGCCGGTTATACATGGATTTACAAAGTCTCGCCGGATGGCACTATGTCGATTTCGCTCTCGCAGACACCGGAGTGGTTCAACCACACTACAGAAGTTCCTCTCACTTACAGTGCTATAGCAGATTTCAACCGAGTGAGGTAAAGATATTAGATCCCCCCCTAGCCGGGGCGGGCACGGGGACCCGCCCCTACAAAGGGGGGGGACATTTCAAAGCCCCCCAAAGTAGTGCCGGTGGCACCTTGCCCGCCCCGTTTGGGGGGATCTCCAGACTGTACTCCACCCAGATGCTTGCCCGCTATAAGCTAAAATGAAGCGCCAGGGGTGGCGGTGACGCCAATCATCTTTTCTCGTTCCCAAACTCTGTCTGGGAGCGAAAAACCGGGGGGAGGCGCGGTAACCGGCCCCTACCATCCAAAGAAACCCGGTTTCTGGTATTCCTTGACCGGCACCCTAGCGGGCGTGCTGTTTTTAATTGAGAATTCCTGTCTCAAGCGAGCGATTACTGTGTTAGGTTCCGCCCGATCGAGAATGTCTTGAATCACGGTATCCGGGCCGGTTGCACCCCAAGTGCAGCCCCGTTCGAGATACACTTGCGCTGCTTGCCCCACGGTGTAGGTGCCGTAACCGGCAAGGGAAGCTTGGGCTATCGCCGCACCGGCATAAGCGGTAATCCCCGCCGGCGCGAGGGCGGCTGCAGTTTTGCCGGCACCGAACAGCAAACTGCTGCCCATTTCCCCCAGCAGCAACCCACCGGCACTGAATATTATTTGCTTCCAAAGTTTGCCAGCTTGGTAGCCGGTCATCGGCAAACCGTACAGCCTCGCCAAAGAGCGAATTAGAATTAAATCCGCTACTGTGCCGGCGAGCAAATCCAAGAAGGCAATCGGATTGACCGCCACTGCTACGGCTTTGTATTTGGCAAATTCCCAGATCAGGTCTTCGGCTTGTTTTTGGCGGGATTCTACGGTTTTGCCGGCAATGGTTGCTTGGGCGTCTCTGGCTTGCATGAGGGCGTTGAGTGCCAAGAGTGAGCGCCCTTCGCGGTTGAGAATGTCGAGGATTTTGTCTTTGAGTTCGGCGATTTGGGGTGCCGGTGTTTCCCATTCGTGGGTGATGCGCCCATCTGGCCACTCGACGCGCACCGACAGGGGTGCCGGTTCTGCAGCTACCATTACAATCTCATCGGGAGATGGGGAATTAGCCGCCTGGATTTCATTTGAAAATTGTTCCGCACCGGCACAGGCTGCTAGCTGTTGCAGCTGCTGGTAAATAGCTTGTCGGTCTTGTTCGGGATAGAGGTCAATTTTGTTAAAGACTAAAATCACCGGCTTCTGGGTTTGGCGCAGTTCGCAGAGGGCTTGATATTCGGTGCGCGTGATGTCGCCGGCGACGACAAACAAAATCAAGTCGGACTGGCGGGCCACTTCTCTGGCCATTTTGGCCCGCTCTTGGCCGTCCACTTCGTCCAATCCGGGGGTGTCGATTAATTCGACTTGCACTTTGCTCTCGGCGTGGGGCGTCCAGCGCACGGAACGTGGCCATTGAGTGACGCCGTTGATCGGGCCGGTTTGCAGGATTTTTTGGCCCATGAGGGCGTTCAAAACTGCCGATTTGCCGCGACTGACTAACCCGAAGGCGGAGATGCGAATCACGCTGGAGTCCAGTTTGGAGAGGATGCCGGTGAGGATATCCAGCTGTTTCTGCACGGCGGATTGCAGTTCTGTGTCTTGGGAGTGCTGTTTGAGCCGGCGCACGTGGGAGTACCAGGAGAGGGATTGACGCAAGCTGGCGCGGGCGCGGTTGAAGTCAGCGTCTTGCCGGCTGGTGCGTGCCGGTGTCGGGCGTTCGGTGGTGGGGTTGGGTTGGGAGGGTTGCGGGTGATTCAAGGGTAGATAGGGAAGGACAGGCTACACTTCTATTTTCTCTCAATCTTAAAGGGGCTGGGGCTGCCGGTGGTGTCACATCCGGATCTGTCCACTAAATAACTTCTCCAACCAAAAACACAGGCCCAGTTGCGGCTAATATAGAGTTGGCAGAGCTTTTGGAGAGACATTTAAATATGCCGGTGAGTTTAACTAGCCAAAAATGTAACTTTTTTGGGTTAATTTGGAGGTACATAGTTCTCCCTCTGGTCGGTTCATCTGTCACGATATTTCTGTCAGGCGATATGTGGAGCTTAGCGCAAACTACTGTGACGGTTTCAGCATCTGGAGGATGTGTTGATTCTGGAATTAATGTATCCCAGGGTGACTCTATACAATTCTCTGCGATTGGCCAAGCTAGCTACGGCTATGAAGGTGAACCCGTAAATAGCAGTCCAAAAACTAATCCTGATGGGGATAGATTCGTTAACTCCTTTAACATAGGAAAAAAGAATGACCCTAATGCTATCTATCCCGGACCTATTGGTGCGCTTGTCGGTAAGATTGGCCCTAAGGGGGAATATTTTCTCATAGGGGCTGGCAATCAACTGTCTATGAATCAGTCTGGAACTTTATTCCTTTGCTATAATGATGTAGATGGGGGGTTTGATAATAATAGCGGGGCTTACAAAGTTACTATCTATAAAAGATAGAAGCCAAAAACTAGGGGCGCTTGGGGCAATATAATAAGCTGTTGCGCTTTTAATCTGCTTATTGTAGAAAGGAGGCAGTCGCTTCGGAACGGCGCACACCGCCACCAATGAAAATTGTCCCTAGGGCGGGGCGAGCACGGTGCCATCGGCACTACAAGACTATTTTCAAGTCAGAGCCTGGGAACGATAAAATTATATACATTAAAAGAAATAGGGTGCGCCGGGCGCACCCTACCTGTGTCGTTACGCCTGCGATACAGTCACCGGCTGCGGCGATTCGGGCGCTAAACGCCCCAGCGCTTGCTTGACAAATGTCTGCACAAATGCTATGCGCTGATTTTGCTGGAACACGGCTTGCAATGTCTGGCTGAGTTTGTCGGGATTCAAAGGCTGTCCATCAGCCGCCACAGCTTCTTGGGCTTGGAAATATTCAATTAAACTCAAACCGGCAATTCGCGTCAGATAGGCGGCGCTGACTCCCTGCACCGCCCCACCGGCAACATAGGTGACTGCGTGGCTCTTGAGCACGCCGCCTACTGTCTGAGTGGAAAGCTCGACTAAGCCGAGTTTGAGCATCAAACTCCCAATTGTTCCCGCGACAGTTTGAGCTTGCTGCAGGGAAAATTTCTGCTGGTAGATCGCGCCTAAATCCGCAACCAGCTGGGCGTTAACCGCTGCGGTTGCTAGCAAGTCGAGGGCGGGAAGCGGGTTGGCGAAGGCTGCAGCGGCTGCAATCCACTGATATTGCTCGATTGCCGGCATGGCGCGTGAGCGGCGAAGCCCATTGAGGGCGGTTTGAGCCTCGGTTTTGGCGCTGTTGGCTGCTCTGATCGAAGTGGCGAGCACCAGGTTTTCGGCACTTTCTGTAAGGATTTGGCTAAGCCGGCTGGTGAGGGGTGCCAAATCGGGTGCGGGTTGCTCCATCCACTCGCGCACGGAACCGTCTTGCTGGTGCTGGCGCACTTTCACCGGCGCGGGTGCGGCGGAAATTGCCACCACATCTTCTGATTCTAGGGTTCCCAGCAGCCGGTATCGCTGCTGCTGCAATACGGTGGCTCGCTCTTCTGGCAAATATTGGTCTTGCTTGTTCCAGACGAGCAGGGTGCGCACACCGGCATTCGTCAGTTGCTGCAGGGTTTGGTACTCTGGATCGGTGATGTCGCCGGCGGTGAGAAACAGCACCAAGTCTGAGGATTTGGCTTGTTCTATTGCGCCGGTTTGGGCGGCTGAGTCGCCGTTTTGAGCGAATAGTGCCGGGGTTTCGGCGGTGGCGACGGTAAATTTCGCGTTTTTGGAGTGTTGCGGCAGCCACTCGGACTGCAATACTTGCAGCAGGGTAGATTTGCCGGTGCCTTTCCCGCCAATAACAGCCAGGCGCAATTCCTGCCGGTCTAGATCGGCTTTCAAGTGGCCAATCCGTTCCCGGAGTGAGGAAATAAGGGCTGTGGCGTCTGCGGAGGGCTGGTTTTCTGTTTCGGCTTGCAGTTGGGCAATGGCGGTTTCGGCACCGGCAATGGCTTTTTCCACGGCTTGTCGGTCGAGTGGCGCAGATGCCGGCAGGGTTGGGGGCGTTTGCTGTCCGAACCACCAAGCGGCTGCGCCCGCTCCCAGCACGCCGAGCACCCCCCACTCACCCAGCTGGATCACCGAGTGGTGGGCGCTTTCCAGCAGCCACAGGGACATGGAGAGGCCAATGCCCCCTACTAAAATAGGTTTGCGCAGCTTTACATCCATATATGCAATTATATGATTTGTTTGGGATTGGGCCGGCAAGAAGGACAAAACCGGGTCAAGGCCATTTCCCCGCTCTCTCGCTCTTGCGTCAATCTTATTGTAACCGCAGGGGGAGCTCCTCTCCTCACACTCGCTTTATACGGGGATGAGGGATTTCCCCCCTGTTGGGGATAAAATCTCTTTTGTGCCGGTGTTGACCCACCAGCGCCCTAGATGCCAAAGCCGAACACGAGGTTTTTGAACAGTTTCGCCAGCTCATTGAAGGGAAAACAGCGATTCTGATTAGCCACCGGCTCTCAACCGTCAAGATGGTCGATCGCATCTTTGTGTTGCAAGATGGTAGAATTGTAGAAGCCGGCTCTCACGAAGAACTGCTGCGGTTTTGCGGGACTTACGCCCGCTTGTTTGAACTGCAGGCAAGGTACTATCAATAATATCCCTGCCCAACAAATCCCAGAGAAAGGCTATTTTTTGGCAACTTTCTCTTTATTTATCAACCGGATAATCTCCAGGGGGGAGGAGATGAAGGGCGATTCGCTCTCTGGGTGAGACGCGACCGCCACATCTTACACACTCGCCAATCCTGCATCAATCATCAAATCTCAAACTTAATTCAATCCTTCCCTTACTTTTCATCTCTGCCATAATATCAGCCGGAATATTTGTCACCCGTTTCACTTCAGCAGTCACAGTATTGACAAAATTTTTCTCTCCTTTTTGGCTGTAGGTTTTAATTTCCATCATTTTTTTCCTTTCGTCAAGAACCAGACGGCTCCCCAACACAGAAGCTCCTTTTTGTTCAATTCGTCGGTGGATTTTTTTAATATCCGCCTCCAGCAAATCAAAATCTAATGTCCCCCGCTGAATACTGCTAAAGGTGTCAACCTCAATCACCTCTTCTTCCCAGGCTTGGGAGATTTTTTCCCCCGCAGTTTTTAAGGTGTCGAAGATTTTCCAAACCTTATCCCCTATGTTTTCTGGCTCTGACATATTAATTCTCTCAAGGCGATATTTTGTTCGGTTTATGAATGAACGCGCTATTAGAGCTTCAAGTTGAGCTTTGCAACAGTTTTAACTGCCTTTTGTTGCGAAGCTGCTCTTTGATTTCTTCGGGTATCTGATTTTCGGGCATTTCTTCTCTCCTGCTTTCTATTCTGGTTTTACCCGTGCGAATATCCATCACATAAGCTTCCGCAACTCTGTAATAACGATAGCCTTCTTTAACTAACTTAACTATAGCATCTGAAGTCACCTCAATGGCATAATTAATTGCGTCTAGTATGGCTCCAACTACACGCTCAGCCCAGGCTACGATTTCATCCCAAAAGTAACCAATAGCCAATCCTGCCCCAAAACCTAGAACAGCAGCACCAACAAGAATCCAATCGATAACGAGAAGCATCATTTATTTCTCCTGTAAATCAGAGCTAGGTGCATCTTCTACCACTATTTCCGTAGTGTCAATCTTTTTGTGGCGCAGTTTGATGGTTTTATATTTGTTGATTTCATCAGCGATCAGAGATTCATCGACAAGAGTCGCTTTGCCGGCCAACAACTTCAGCCCTAGCTTAATCGTGATATTTCTAATATCACCGCCACATAAACCCTCGCTGATTTCAGCCGCTCTATCATTACTGATGTTTCGGGGAACATTTTTAGATAAATGGAATGCCCACAGTTGAGTTCGCATCTCCTTATCGGGGACAGGAAATTCTACATTAAAGATAATCCTCCTTAAGAAAGCCTCATCGTAGTTCTCAAACAGATTGGTTGCAAAAATGATGACACCATTAAACTTATCCATTAGAGTTAACAGCGTGCTTTTCGCTGAGTTGACTCCATGATCCGCCGCCTGGGACAAGTTGGAAATTCTTTTGCTCAATACAGCATCTGCTTCATCAAAGAATAACAAACTACGGTTAGTTTCAGCCGCTTGGAAAACCTTTGATAAATTTTTGGATGTCCCGCCAACCAATTCAGATTCTAGTTCCCCGTAGTTAACCTTAATGATATTAGTTCCTAATTTTTTGGCAATGGCTTCGGCGGTAATGCTTTTCCCTGTACCGGGAGGGCCAAAAAAATTGATGCTTAAACCTTTGCCCGTTTTGAGAAACCGATTAAACTCCCATTCATGGAGTAACTTTTCTCGATGCTTTACATAAGCAATCATCTCCTCAATTTGTTCGAGGGTGCTTTTTGACAAGGCGATTTCACCTAATGTCCACTGCGGGATCTCCATCAGACTACTTGCCCCATCCTTACCACCTGACTCTTTTTTATCCTTGACTATTTCATATTTCATGGTTGGATGTGGTTTGGTTCTCCTTGCGCCATCCTTATGCCTTGTTCCTCCCAAGGCACTCCTCTATCTTATAAGGTAGCAATCTCTAGTGTAAAGTCTGAAAAGTACGAACATTAGTCACCCAGCAAAAGTACGAAAAGTACGGAAAGTACGGAAAGTACGAAAAGTACGAAAGTATGGTATAATCAGGTTGGAGTGACTCACTAGGGTTGGCTTTATGGATGTCGAGGAAATGGTAAAGATGGCAGACGGTCTGGTTTTTGCCACAACAGGGAAACATTTAGAGCATTTGCAAAAAACTGTATTAAAAGGCACAATTTCAGGTCAAACCTACTCGCAAATTGCCCAAGAACATGGTTTTAGCGAAAGTCATGTGAAAAATGTGGGCTATGAATTATGGCATATTCTCTCGTCAGCTTTAGGGGAAAAAGTTACCAAATCTAACTTTAAAGCTATCTTTAAGACGGCAACAAGTAATAATTTAACAGCTTCTATTTCGATCGTCTGTAATAATAATCAGAATATTAACATTTTTGCCGGACAAGAGGAGAGGAGTCCCGCAGATCCGCCAAACCCTGAACAAACCCCAACTAAACCCCAAATCAAGTTGGGTGATGCACCCGAAATTTTGAGCTTTTATGGACGCCAGAACGAAATCGCCACTCTGGAAGGCTGGATCGGAGAAGAACGGTGTCGTCTTGTGGAACTGCTGGGAATGAGCGGAATTGGTAAAACTGCGCTCGCCATCCGTTTAATTGAGCAAATTAAAGCCCATTTCGATTATGTCATCTATCGCAGTCTCTGCTTTTCCCCACCCCTAGAAACAACCCTCACCAACCTGCTGCAAAACTTCTGTCAACCCCCGGAAATTCTGTACCAGCTTGAAACGCAACTCTCCCAACTTCTCAACCACCTGCGCTCCGAGCGCTGTCTGATTATCCTTGATGACGTGCAGGTGCTTTTTAGCAGCGGACAGTTAGCAGGAGAATATCGACCTGGCTTTGAAAATTATCCTCTATTTTTCACGCGAATCGCGGAAACCCATCACAACAGCTGCTTGCTATTAATCAGCCGCGAAAAATTTAGAGAGTTTACCCGATTAGAAAAACAACCTTACCCCGTTCGCTCTTTTGTACTCGGCAGCTTAGGTTCGGCGGCTAGAGAAATTTTAAGGGAGCATCAGTTATCAGATGAAGACAGCTGGGAGACTTTAATCAATACCTACCAAGGTCATCCGCTTTGGTTAGAGCTGACTGCCACCATGATTCAGCAGTTATTTGGAGGGAAAGTCGCCGATTTTTTGCAATATGAGACTTTAATTTTATGCGAATCGGTGCGGTCGCAACTAGAACGACAATTTCAGCGATTAACGACCCCAGAACAGTCCATTATGATTCAGCTTGCCCACGAGGATGCCCCAGTCACTTTACAGCAAATTATCAAAAAAGTAAAGTTAGAGCCGGCAGACGTATTAAATGCCATGCAATCCCTCGCACAGAGGTTAATGCTCGCTCCCAACGAGGTCGGTAACCTAGCTTATTTTCAGCTTAACGCTGTGTGGAACCAGTATGTAAAAAAGCGGTTTCAATGCTAAAAGCGTCAATAGCCTCCGCCAGAAACCGGGTTTCTGAGATAAACTTGGCCTCCCACCCGAAACCTTTAATCAGAAACCCGGTTTCTCAGCCCCCCCAGAAACCCAGAAACCGGGTTTCTGAGATAAACTTGGCCTCCCACCCGAAACATTAATTCAGAAACCCGGTTTCTCAAACGCAATAAGTCCATCAACTCGTCGCGCCGGTCCAGGCGGACATCAGCGACAATCCAAACTTCCCCATCCAAACTGTGAGGTTGCCGTTCTTTTTCTGATTCCCAAGTCGTCCGCAATAGGGCGTGACCGAACCCAACATGACCCGCACTCCAGATATCGATAGCATCTGGGCCACGAAAGGCCATTAAATCGGTCATTTGCTGTAACAGGGCGCGGTCAATAGGTTCGCCGTCGCCGTTGAGAATGCCGACAATACCGCTCATAGCATAAAATGACCTTATTTAAACGAGTGTCGCACAATTTGGTTCGGGCAAGCACGGGGGCTTGCCGGTGCAAACCTATCATCCCACAAAAGTGCAATGCCGGTGAGCCCCCCAGAAACCCAGAAACCGGGTTTCTCAGACTTCCTTTGCCTCCCACCCGAAACATTTAATCAGAAACCCGGTTTCTCAGCCCCCACTCACCCCCCCCAGAAACCCAGAAACCGGGTTTCTCAGACTTCCTTTGCCTCCCACCCGAAACATTTAATCAGAAACCCGGTTTCTCAGCCCCCACTCACCCCCCCCAGAAACCCAGAAACCGGGTTTCTCAGACTTCCTTTGCCTCCCCCCCCCGAAGCATTTAATCAGAAACCCGGTTTCTCAGCCCCCACTCAGCCCCCCAGAAACCCAGAAACCGGGTTTCTCAGACTTCCTTTGCCTCCCCCCCCCGAAGCATTTAATCAGAAACCCGGTTTCTCAGCCCCCACTCAGCCCCCCAGAACCCGGGTTTCTGCGACAAATGCAAGCATCCGATCCTTAGCAAGCTTACCCCAAACTCCACTTCTGACTTCTCAATCCAAGAACCCGCTCTACAATTAGCCCGCGCAGGCGGGCTTTGTTTGTGTAGCCGCGATTTCCAATCGCCAGGATCTAAGCTCCACTTATGGAAAACCCCTCCAACCTAAACTATAATATATCACAGACTCCCTCATCTTGACAAATCCCACCGGCGCTGCTACATTGAAAAATAAACTTCAGAACATCAATAACCTGCCAAGAGCCATACGGCTAGTCTGGCAAAGCACCCCCCTCTGGACGGCTGTCAGTCTTATCCTCTTGCTGGTACAGGGCTTATTGCCCTTGCTCTCGCTCTATTTAATGAAACTGCTCATCGATGCGGTAACAGCCGGAATAGCAGCCGCCGATCGCGCCGCAGCCTTTTCCCAAGTGCTTGTTCTAGTAATCTTATCAGGAATAACCGCACTTTTTGCCGACTTTTGCCGCTCTTTATCCGGTTACGCAAGCGAGGCTCAGTCCCAAATAGTCACAGATTTCGTGCATGACCTCCTGCACGCAAAATCCATTGAAGTAGACCTGGAATATTACGAAAACGCCCAATTTTACAACGCCCTCCACCGCGCCCAACAAGAAGCCATTTACCGCCCCACCCGCATTCTCACCAGTCTCGTACAGCTGGCTCAAAACGGAATTTCCCTCATCGCAATAGCCGGACTGTTAATTTCTCTGCACTGGGGAATCGCTGCGGTTCTATTTGTTGCCGGTATTCCCGGTTTGTTTGTGCGTTTGAAGCACACCGGCAAGCTGTACCGCCGGCAGCGAGGCTGGACTGTCCGAGAGCGCATTGCTTACTACTTTCATTTAATGCTCACCCAAGACTCCTATGCCAAAGAAGTGCGGCTGTTTGACTTAGGTTCTGTATTTCGCACGCGCTACAGCAACCTGCGCCAGCAAATCCGTCAGGAAAAACTCGCCCTAGCCAGCCAGCGATCGATGGCAGAATTGATGACTCAAGCCAGCGGTACAGTAGCCGTTTTTGCAGCTTGCGGTTTCATCGCTCACCAGACAATTCAAGGGCAAATAACCTTAGGCGGACTGGTAATGTACTACCAAGGATTTCAGCGGGGGCAGGGGTTTTTGCGAGAAATGCTCGACAGCCTCGCCCGTCTGTATGAAAATAGCTTGTTTCTCTCCACTCTGTACGAATTTCTGGAATTAAAGCGCACGGTGATCGAGCCGGCGCGTCCGCAAACCGTCCCCAATCCGCTACAAACCGGCATTCAGTTCGAGGGCGTTTATTTTCAGTACCCCCACAGCGCCCGCCCCTTGCTAGAAGATATTAACCTGACGATTCGCGCCGGAGAAACAGTTGCCTTGGTGGGGGAAAACGGAGCCGGAAAAACCACGCTGATTAAATTATTGTGCCGCCTCTACGATCCGACAAGCGGACGCATCAATATCGATGGAGTTGACTTGCGCCAATTCACCACCACAGACTTACGGCGAGAAATTAGCGCCGTCTTTCAAGACTACGTTCGCTACAATTTAACCGCGAGGGAAAATATTTGGTTTGGCAATGTCAGCATCTTCCCAGATGAGGAAGAAATTCTCAAAGCAGCGCGGGAGTCGGGAGCGGACAAAGCCATCGCCAGACTCCCGAAAGCTTACGACACCACATTAGGCACGCAGTTTGAGGAGGGCGAAGAACTGAGCGTCGGCGAGTGGCAGAAAGTTGCGATCGCCAGAGCCTTTTTGCGTCAAGCGCAAATTCTCATCCTCGACGAACCCACAAGCGCCCTGGATGCCAAAGCCGAACACGAAGTTTTTCAACACTTTCGCCAGTTGATTCAAGGAAAAACTGCGATTCTGATTAGCCACCGGCTCTCAACCGTCAAGATGGTCGATCGCATCTTTGTGTTGCAAGATGGTAGAATTGTAGAAGCAGGCTCCCACGAAGAACTGCTGCAGCTTGGCGGGACTTATGCCCGCTTATTTGAACTTCAGGCAAGGTACTATCAAACTTAAGAAACCGGGTTTCTGAGACAACCTTTGCCTCCCACCCGAAACATTGATTCAGAAACCCGGTTTCTCAGCCCCCACTCAGCCCCCCCAGAAACCCAGAAACCGGGTTTCTGAGACAACCTTTGCCTCCCACCCGAAACATTGATTCAGAAACCCGGTTTCTCAGCCCCCACTCAGCCCCCCCAGAAACCCAGAAACCGGGTTTCTGCGACAACCTTTGCCTCCCCCCCGAATCATTGATTCAGAAACCCGGTTTCTCAGCCCCC
>JAHHHT010000055.1 GCA_019359235.1 Oscillatoria princeps RMCB-10 | reverse complement strand
GGCCAACGGATTGATTCTTTGGATTTAGCTATACTTATTTTAGCCAATCTGGAGTCGGGCCGGCTCCGGGGGGTGTAACCCCCCATCGATTCGCCAACAGCTTCTTGGAAATCGCGGCTATACAGACAAAGCCCGCCTACCCTGCGGGAAGGGCTTCGCCCAACGCGGGCTAAGAGTAGAGCGAGACTCTCAAAATTGGCGGATTTTTTTTCGAGGAAAGACAAGGAAAGGGGGGACAAGGGTTCCCAGAAAGCTCCCCTCCCCGTTAACGGGGAGGGGTTGGGGGTGGGGTCAGACCCCCTATCAATTCGCCAACAGTCTCTTAGAAACTCACGGCGACAAACGAAGTCCGCCTACGCGGACTTTAAGAGCCGGCTGAACTTAAGTGGACACAAATGCCACAAGGGGTGCCCCTGCTAGGGGCGATCAGAAAGGAGGAAATATCTCATGTATTGGTACACTATCACGCCTTTGGACGTGCTGCTATTTCGGGATGCGAAACCCTTTACTCCGGGGGAACGCGCTTGGGCCGGCAGTGTGTTTCCCCCTAACGGTCACGCACTTGCCGGTGCGATTCGCGGGCTGTTGGGTGAGAAAGCTAATTTTCAGCTAACCGGCCCTTTTATCTGTCGCCAGGAAATGCTATACTTGCCTCGTCCTCTGGGATTTGTCGGCTCTGTTCCTCTGGTGCCGCTGGATTGGGACAGTCAATCAAATCTGCGCCAAGCGCTGTGGAACCGGCAGCAACCCTCTCCGCTGGTGAAGCCATCTGGCATCAAGTCCGAGGGGGAAGAGGAGAAAAATGGGGACGGCTTTTTCCGCCAGTATCTTCCCGCTGATGTGGTGGGTAAATATCTGGACACCGGCAGGATGGATAAGAAGGATTGGGCGGCAGAAGATGAGAGCGAAGTCAAGCCCTGGAAGGTGGAAACTCGCCCGCACAACACGATGCAGGAAGGCACGCGCCAAGTTAAGGATGCCGATGGCTATTTTGTAGAGAATGCGATTCGCTTGCTGGATGGTTGGAGTTTGGCGATTGGCATCGACCGGCTTGTTGAAACACCGGCAACTGTCCAGCTGGGGGGAGAGGGCCATCGCGCTATTTTGCAGCTGTGCCCTCCTCTCTCCCAGCAGTGGGAAAAGCTTCAGGAGTTATCGAAGAAGAACCGCGAAACTGGGGGGAAATCCCTCGCTTATCTGGTGACGCCTGGTGTGTTTGAGTACAAGCGCCGCGATGGCCAACTTATGTGTCGCGCTTGGCCTTGGGAGTGGAAGTTGGCTCACGCGGTTGATGGGGAGCCACAAGGGAAGGTTTTAGTCAGCGTGGCGACTGAAAAGCCGGTGCCGGTGAGCTGCCGGTTTCGGGATGAGGAGAAAAATAGCATTCCGGCACCTCAGGTGTTTGCTGCGCCTCCGGGGAGTGTTTACTACCTGGAGAAGCCGGTGGGACTGTTTCAGGATGAGAACAGCGACAAGAAGGTTCATGTCTGGCGTGAGCTGGGCTATTCGGAATTACTTTGGATTTCTTATAAGGAGTCAAAATGACTGATTTTCGGATTGGCTATCTCTACAGTCTCGCCCCGATTCACTGCGGCGGCGAGGGCAATTTGGGGAATATTTTGGAGATTTCCCGCGAGGTGCACACTAATTTCCCCTATGTTCCCGGTTCCTCATTGCGGGGGAGTCTCAGAGATGAGGTGACGTCGATCGAGCCCAATTCTGCTGATGCGCTGTTTGGCAAGGAATTGAATAAGGATGGCCAGATGGGCGTGCATCAAGTCTGGTTCGGCGATGCGCGTCTGCTGTGGGTTCCGATGCGAACGATGTCCCTGAATGGCGGTCGAGATGTGTTTGCTTGGGTGAGCTGTCACTCGCTGATTCGCGACCACGCAATTCTGGCTAAGTTGCCAGGGGCGGTGTTTCCTGACTCTCCTGTGGGCACTCAACCGGGAACTTATCTGGTGGCGGACGCTCAACTGACTGTTGGTGGGCTGGATAACGCTCAGAAACAGGCGCTCTCTCTCGCCGGCAATTGGCCTGATTCTCTGAACAATACGGCTCGACCGGCATGGGAAAGGAATCGCATTGTTTTGCCTGATGCTGATTTCCAGGTGCTGATGGAACACTCCCTTTGGACGCAAGTGCGCAACAAGATTCAGGAAGAGAGCAGCGGTGCCGGTTCGGCTGAGGTGTTCTGGACGGATGTTTGTATTCCGCGAGACACTATTTTGTATTACTCTTGGGGTTACAGCTTGCTGAAAGGCAAGCCGGTGACATCTGACCAACATGATTTGTTAATGGATGTGGTGCGGGGTTTGTTCCAAGTCGGCGGTCAAGCTAATGTGGGGCGCGGCTGGGTTCAGGGGTGGGTGGCTTCTGACGCTCAGCCTTCGGTTCAGAATGGTCAAATTAAAACTGCTGTGGGGGTTTAACAATGGGCAATAAGAACAAGTACAAACCATCCCAGTCTCCGCCACCGAAAGCGACTCCTCCTAGCTCTCCGCCTGTGGCTCAAACACCGGCTAATCAACCGGCTGCTGCTGTGGCGCTGACTCCTCCGAAGCCGAATCCGGCTCAATCAAATGGGGTTCAGCCAGAACAGGTGAGTTTGAACGCTCACCGGCACGTCCAGGAATACCTGAAGTCCTGCCAAAAAGATGCTGTGGACAAGGAAGATTTGAATGCGGTGCTCAGGCTTTCGCAACACCTGCGGGTGTTTGGGCTGCTCTCGGCGGTTGGTTATGTGAATCAGTCCAACGCCCAGGAAGGTAAAGTGCGGGAGCGCACTGTGCCGGTGTGGGGTTCGCTGCTGGGGCAATTGTTGGGAAAGGTGATTGACACTAAAGACGCCCAGCAGCGCAAAGAGTTGATGGAAACTGTGGTGAGGATGGCTCAAGATAAGCCGGCTGAGTATATGGCGACTTGGCGCAAGTCCCTGATGCTGGCTGAACAGTGGAATTTCTGGGCGCGAGCCTATTCTAAGGACTGATAGAAAACTGCAGTCCTCTGCCCCCACGCCCCAGCGTGGGGGCGCGAAACCCCGCGCCGGCGGGCTTTGGAAAAAAGTAGTCGTTAGTCGGTTTTAATAGGATGTACAGTGGGCATCGATTGATTGAATTGCTGGAGCGACAGCATCAAGACAGAGGGCAGTCGGGTTTGTTCCAAAAGGGCGCGTTTTCGCTGCCGTGGCGTGCTAAGGTGGGGTCTTTCCCTCACCCGGATTTGGAAACGATCGTCTCCGCCGGCGAACCCTGCGGTGCTTGGAGAGCCGGTCAAAACTGCCCGCCAGAGATACGCCGTCCTGAGGATAAGCGCCAAGTCGGCGATAACTGGAAATATTTCCGGGAACTGCCTCTCTATGGCTATATTCCCGGTTCGGGCATCCGAGGTTTGGTGAGGGCTTGGGCGAAGCAACGTCCTGAGATTAATTTCAGAATGTTGCAACTGCTGGGGTATCAAGAGGATGATACCATTAGCGCCGGCAAGATTGAGTTCCTCGATGCTTGGCCGGTGCAGCCAACCAAAGTCACTCTGGATATTGTCAACCCTCAACAAAAGTTTCAGGTTTACCATGAAGGGCAAGGCAATCCCCTGTCTTTCTATACCCTGGGAAATGGCCAAGATTCCATAACTGTGACGGTGGCTATCCGGGGTATTCCAGGGAAAGCGACTGCTGAGGAAGTGGCGGAAGTGTGGGAATGGGTGCGACAGGCTTTAACTCTCTACGGTGTGGGGAGTCGCACGGCTTCTGGATATGGCGCTCTCCGGGCTGCCGGTTCTTTGAATCCGAATTCCGATCCGGGCTATTCGCTGAAGCGGTTTGACTTCAGTCTCTACACTCAAGGCTGTGCGGGACCGGATATGAACACAAAGGAACTGCGCCCCTCTCACTGGCGGGGGTGGCTGCGCTCTTGGGTGTTGCGGTTTTTGTTGGGGGTGATGTCTAGAGAAAATGCTGAAATAACGGTAGGGGAATTGCTGGGAACTCTGGAACCGGCAAGTCGGAAAGGCTGCGTGCGCTTGCAGATGGTCAAGAGTAAAACCTGGGGCGAACGCTCTGAGAATGAACCCTATTTTTATGGGTGGAGAGGGCAGCTGCTAGTTAGCGCTCCTGAGGACATTTTGAACAAAATCATTCTGCCTATTATCCGATTTGCTGTCAGTGTGGGGGGTGTGGGGCGCGGCTGGCGTCGCCCTTTGCATATTTTCCACATGAACAATGGCAGAAAAGCGGCGCGGGGAACCCATCTCTCGCTGACTCACCAAGTCCCAAACAAAACAGCGGGGCAAGAAAAAACCGAGAAGTATCGATTGTTTCCCAATCCCGAAATCTGGGATAATGCTTATCAGAGTTGGCTGGCAGCTGTTCGAGAAAAGTGGCCAAATCGGGTGGCCCAAGGGGCAAACCGGCAGCTAGCAGCGGAAGTGTTTTCGCCTGCAACTTGTGCGGTTTACGCTGTCCCTGGGCCAGTTCAAGAGCCGGTGGATCGCCAAAATATCCGCTGGGATGAAACGGATGCGCAAGCGACTCGCGGGGATGGTATGGATTTAATCTATCAGGACAATCCTCCCCGCCGCTACAAGCGCAATCGGGATCTTGGCGGCGACGCTGCTGGCGGTGGAAACGCTCACTGCTCTTGGGCGAGTATTAAGCGGGTTAATGTGCCCAATAAGGTGGAAGATACGGATTGTCAAGAGATTGTTTGCCTGTTTATGGGCGGGCAAACTCCTGAGTCCAATCACATCCGCTCTCGCTTTCTCGGCGATTTGGGCAAGATAAACGGTGCGGTGCGCCTGTTTGGCGTGCAGCCACCGGCAACTCAGACTTAATCCGCTTGCCGGTCTAATTTTTCTCTGGCGGGCGAGACACCCGCCGGCACTCTTTTCTTTCTATCCATTACCATGAAAAACGCTCAATCTGAACTGAATCGTGTGGACACGCTCATCATCACTGTGGGCACTCGCCAAGTGGGGTGGCGCTGCAAAGATGGGATTATTCGCTCTTTTGGCGCTGATGGCAATATCGGCTACCCGCGCCACATTAATGAACTCTACGATCAGCTGGGGATTCCCCGTGGAATTTACCAGGAAAATGATAAAACCTATCCCTGGAGCGCACGGGATTTGGGGGAGCGGTTCTACAATCACTGCCTTTATGAACTGGACGGTGACTTTGGCCCAGTTGAACTGCTTTTGGATGGGAAAATTATTGAAGCCGGTGTTAAACAGGGGCTAAAACGTGTTATACTGTGGGCAACTGACCAGCCAGAAAAGGTTTCCTGGTTTTACCGCCGGCTGGATACGGTCTGGCTCGCTCAGCTCATGGAAGGGAAAATTAAATCTCTCTGGCGGGATTTGCGGGTGGATGTTCACGCGCCGGTGATTGAGGCGAATGACGGCGAGGCGATTCGAGAGGAACTGGAACAGTTAATCTTGCGGGAGGCGCTGAGTTCTTTTGCTCCTGATGGAGAGAACCAGTTTGTTCTGTGGATTCAGAATAAGGGCTGTACGCCGGCTATCGCTTCGGGGGTGGAAATTTGTGCGGCGGCTTTGGTGCGCCAATGTCAGGTGTTCAACGCTACTCCTGTGGAACCGGCTGCTTTTTTTGAGCCTCAGCCCAATGGCTTTCTCTCTGCTTCTCCTTCGCTAGAGTATAAACTGGTGCCGATGGGGGACTATTTTTGGCCTCTGGAGCGCCTGCGGGTGATTTCGGCTTGGGAGCGGGGCGATTTCTCTGAGGCTCAAATTTGGCTGAAGCTGCACCAAAATCGCCACAAGATCCTGTACAAGTTGGCGGGGCTTTTGGCTCTCTCGACGAATTGGGAAAATTCCAAGTTCTACCAGCTTATTGGGGATTGGATAGGCTCCAGGGATGTGTTAAAATTAGTGGGGGAGAGCCAGGTAAAAGACTGGCAATCGCAGCTGCGCCATATTCAGGACAATAAGTTTGCTGAAGCTTGGGAGTCTTCTTTCTTGATTGATTTGCCGCTCTACCGGCAAAACTGCACGGGGGCTTTTATCCAGTTCGCCCAAACTCTGGAGCGCCTGCTGTACCTGCACAGTCAGTCGAGGAATTGGATTGACAAGCGCTATATTCCTATTCCGCCTCATTTGAGTCATTTGGGAACAGAATATCAGCCTGGACTTGGTGGGCTGATTAATGGCTGGGGCCAATTCAAGAAGTTTAATGCTGGCAATAAGTGGCTCACACTCTTGCACCGGATTCGCGAGAAGCGCAATAAAGTGATTCACGAGGCGGCTCCTGTCACTTTGGCCAATATTCGCTCGATTTGGGCGGATGAGGGCTTATTTCCAGTTAAGCATTCGGAAGATCCGGAGGTGATTAAGGATTTGATGATGGGGGTGTTGCGAGAAGTTTGCGCTCGCGAGTGGCAAATTCCTGAAAAACCGCTGGTGCGCTCTCTTTATGAGTGGGGGTTAAAGGTTCTCCGCGAGGAGTCTGCTGTTTCTTAACCGGCACTTTGGTTCGCAGTAGGGCTTTAGCCCAAGGTTCGTAGTAGGGCTTTAGCCCAAAAGTTCGTAGTAGGGCTTTAGCCCAAAAGTTCGTAGTAGGGCTTTAGCCCAACCACCGGCAGTGCCGGGGCGGGTTTATTAAGGCTGTCTTTGTGTGGCAAATTTTGTTGGCGAACCCGCCCCTACATTACCCCACCGGCGGGGTGAGAAACCGGCTTTCTTCTATGGAAGGTACTTTTCTTTTAGTCCGCGAAGGCGGACTTCGTTTGTGTAGCCGCGATTTCCAAGAAGCTGTTGGCTTGCTCCGTGAGGGGTTAGACCTTCTCGCTGGGAAGTAAAGAGGGCGAAGCATTGGCGAAGCGAAATTTCGGGCGCAGTCGGAAAGATCCGCGCCGCCAATGCTTCGCCCCTACATCGGATCTTGTGTAGGGGCGAAGCATGAGCGCGACTGTTTCTGCAATCGGTGAAAAGATTACATCGGCTCATGCTTCGCCCTTCCCCTAGCGCAGGAGAGAAGGAGGCAGAGCCTCCTTTCAGGCGTTCCCAGGCTCAGCCTGGGAACGAGGTTATAAGTATCTGAAGGCTTTTGTGCAGCGCATGGAGGAGGAGGTGCAAACGATTTCGGGGGAAAAACAGCCCCGGTGGGATTTGCTGACGCAGCAGGTGAGGGCTTACAAGCAGTTTGTTTACCAGCCGGTGAATCTGTACAAGCCTTACGAGATTAGCTAATCTAAATCAGCTTTTCTCTTTGAACTCCGGCTCTACTTTTGGTGTGGCCTTCTCAAAGCCCCCCTTTTTAAGGGGGGGCAAGGGGGGATCTCCAGACTGTACTCCACCCAGATGCTTGCCCGCTCTATGTCTATCTCAAGTTGGGACATTACAAAAAATCTGGGGTTTGATCCCCCCAACGCCGGGGCGGGCACGGGGGCACCGCCCCTATCCCCCCAGGGGGGGGAAGAAGTGAGCCCCCCTTTTTAAGGGGGGGCAAGGGGGGATCTAACTGTGTCCCATGCCGGTGTGTGAACTGCTCTATAGCAGTAGCCACTTAAGTTAGGACATTAATGGCATGGCGCATCATCGCATGGCGCACGATCGCATGGCGCATGGGGAAGACTCACCGCAATACCAAGCATGCGTTGATGCCCAATGCCCAATGCCCAATGCCCACTGCCCCAATGCCCAATGCCCAATGCCCAATCCCCATTTCTGAGCTGTCTGCTGCTCTATCTGTGTCAAGTAGGTGTCAAGTTTATTGATGTCCCTCTGCTGATGCTGTTTTATGTTGTGGTTTACGATATTCCCTGCGACAAGCGCCGCAAAGCGGTGTCCGATTTGCTGGAGGGCTATGGGCGGCGGGTGCAGTATTCCGTGTTTGAGTGCGTGCTGACTGGGCCAAAGTATGAGGAACTCCAGAAAAGGCTGAGGAAACGGGTGAAGCTGGAGGAGGATAGCGTGCGGTTTTATGTTGTGCCCAAGCACATGCTGGGACAGGTGGACACTTGGGGGGTTGGGCCACCCCTGACGCCGCCGCCTTCTTCGGTGGTTCTCTAGTGGGGGAACGGCGGGTTAGCAAGGGGGTCGGGAAATGGCTGGAATGCCGATTCTTTCGTCAACCCCCTCGTTGCCGCTCTCTGTAAGGGTTTCAGCGATTTCGGAAGGGGAAAAATCGGGTTTTGTTAGTACAAACCGGCACCCCCCTCGCAAACCGCCTCTAGAATGCCGGTGTGGTAAGGGTTTACAATCGAGGGGTCCCCACTCGCTGGGGACTCCAAAAGAATGGAAACACGGTTGGGCCAGCGTGAATTTACGGAACGTAGAGAAGTCCCCACTCGCTGGGGACTCCAAAAGAATGGAAACCACGGGCCCGCTCGACTAACTCGGGTAATGTCCGCATGGTCCCCACTCGCTGGGGACTCCAAAAGAATGGAAACAGACAAACAGCAGTACGCAACGGCTGACAGGACGGCCCGACAGTCCCCACTCGCTGGGGACTCCAAAAGAATGGAAACCGTAATTTGCTCGCACAGGTTTCGGAAAGCTTCGTGAGTCCCCACTCGCTGGGGACTCCAAAAGAATGGAAACCTGCCTCTTTTTCAGCTCTATCCGCTGCTTTTTTGGGTCCCCACTCGCTGGGGACTCCAAAAGAATGGAAACAGTGCCGACAACCGGTTCAACCCCCCCCACCGGCACCCGAGTCCCCACTCGCTGGGGACTCCAAAAGAATGGAAACTTCTTTGGGCTTTTGTCTTAAGCTTAGGCTTAGACTTTATATGTCCCCACTCGCTGGGGACTCCAAAAGAATGGAAACCTCCGTCCGACTTTGCGATAACTCCATTTGGCCCTGCGGTCGTCCCCACTCGCTGGGGACTCCAAAAGAATGGAAACGCAGCCCATCTACCAGCACGCGCTTTACGTTTCTGGCGCATGTCCCCACTCGCTGGGGACTCCAAAAGAATGGAAACTTCCACCCACGCGCAGACAGTTTTAGAATCCCCTGAAGTCCCCACTCGCTGGGGACTCCAAAAGAATGGAAACAATGACGAGTCTCGTTTCCTTTGGCGGATTTATAACAGTCCCCACTCGCTGGGGACTCCAAAAGAATGGAAACGTCTGTTATTTTTATCCAAATGTCCGCCCCTTCCACAGTCCCCACTCGCTGGGGACTCCAAAAGAATGGAAACGCACCGTTTCATCAGCGTACCGCTCGATCGAGTGCTGGGGTCCCCACTCGCTGGGGACTCCAAAAGAATGGAAACATTTGTGCTGTGGTGTTGATGTTCGGGTACTACGGTGGTCCCCACTCGCTGGGGACTCCAAAAGAATGGAAACCGGCTGAAACGCTCTCGCCGTATGAGTTCCAGCCCGTGTCCCCACTCGCTGGGGACTCCAAAAGAATGGAAACATCACGTCAAGATTGGTGTGGTCTAACTCTTGAAAGTCCCCACTCGCTGGGGACTCCAAAAGAATGGAAACTAAAGCGTGGATTTCTCCCCTGGTGTTTTGCTTTTCCAAGTCCCCACTCGCTGGGGACTCCAAAAGAATGGAAACCACTGTCTCGTCCTCTCTCAATTCGTACCAACTTATAAGTCCCCACTCGCTGGGGACTCCAAAAGAATGGAAACACCCGCAGTCTGCCCGCCACTCCTCCAGATCGTGGTTTCGGATAGTCCCCACTCGCTGGGGACTCCAAAAGAATGGAAACTGACATTTTGCGATTGACCATCACGCGAACGGTCAACGGTCCCCACTCGCTGGGGACTCCAAAAGAATGGAAACGAGATATGCCGTGTACAGCTGAAAGTATGGGGACGTGTCCCCACTCGCTGGGGACTCCAAAAGAATGGAAACCTCCATTAACCAATTCCTTGACGTGGTGCAAGTCAGTCCCCACTCGCTGGGGACTCCAAAAGAATGGAAACAGAGTTTGAGCGGCTCGCCATTGAAGGATTCCTTCAAGTCCCCACTCGCTGGGGACTCCAAAAGAATGGAAACAAGAGCTGTAGAGCCATAACCTCTGACTTGTCTATTGTGTCCCCACTCGCTGGGGACTCCAAAAGAATGGAAACACTTACTTATTTATTACTTGTCAAAAAATTCTCTGGTCCCCACTCGCTGGGGACTCCAAAAGAATGGAAACGCGATGTGGATGTCTTTGAGGATGTCGGCTGCCTTAGTCCCCACTCGCTGGGGACTCCAAAAGAATGGAAACTCAAACGGAAACTTTGTCTTCCAATGCTCAGGAGGAGATGTCAAGTCCCCACTCGCTGGGGACTCCAAAAGAATGGAAACACCGGGAAATTGACCTCAAACAGCCGGTGTCGGTAAGGTCCCCACTCGCTGGGGACTCCAAAAGAATGGAAACTTATCAGTGTTTCTGAGAATACGATTGTCTTTCCAATTGATGTCCCCACTCGCTGGGGGCTCCAAAAGAATGGAAACTTAACCTGATCGACTGTCACTGACAATTCGACACCCTGTCCCCACTCGCTGGGGACTCCAAAAGAATGGAAACGTGAACTCAACAGCCCAGGTACTTGCGTTGGCAGCACCAGTCCCCACTCGCTGGGGACTCCAAAAGAATGGAAACGTGACACTTGAACCTATATGCCGGCACCCATCTCACCCATCTCCCCCACCAGGGCAAAATCACCCCCAGTGCCGGCACCCCTCTCACCCAAGTGCCGCCGGCAAAATCACCCTACTGCTGATGGACCTCCCTTGCTCGACACCGGCACAGCAATGGACATTAGAACCGGCAGCATGCCGGCGCTGCCGGTGCAGCAAATCCGCCGGTTCACCACCGGCAGCCATGCCGGCAGTCCCAACCCTGGTGGGGCATTAGCCCAACTACAAACTGGGGCTAAAGCCCAACTACAAACTGTCCACTTAGCTTGGGTGCCCTACTCTCGACTCACCCACCCTACTGCTGATGGACCTCTGAGCTCGAACGATGGAGCTCTGAGCTCGAACGATGGAGCTCTGAGCTCGAACGATGGAGCTCTGAGCTCGAACGATGGAGCTCTGAGCTCGAACGATGGACCTCTGAACTCGAACGATGGACCTCAGAGCTCGAACGATGGACCTCAGAGCTCGAACGATGGACCTCAGAGCTCGAACGATGGACCTCAGAGCTCGAACGATGGAGCTCTGAGCTCGAACGATGGACCTCAGAGCTCGACACCGGCACAGCAATGGACATTAGAACCGGCAACATGCCGGTGCTGCCGGTGCAGACAGCCCGTCCCCACTCGCTGGGGACTTCTATCTCTTCCAGAGTCCCCACTCGCTGGGGACTCCAAAAGAATGGAAACCTCCCAGAAAAGCAGCTGGGCCTTATTCTTCTTCTTGCGGGGAGAGATATGAGTGTAAACCGCATCATCTTCCGCCACACTCTCCGGAAGCTGCATCAGGAAACTTCGCACATCCTCAGCTAAGTCCAAATCATTGAACTCATCATGGTTTCCCCGCACGCAGACAATCTGATTATCCCTGACAAACCGGACTACTTCATCATTGAAATTCCCCCCATCCACCAAATCCCCCAAGCACACAATCCTGTCGCACCGGCACCCCTCAATATCCGCCAAAACCGCCTGTAACCCAGCCCAATTCCCGTGAATATCCGAAATAATAGCAATTTTATCCATAATCCAAGTTGCGACCTACAAGTCCAAGCATCTAGATCCCCCCAAACCCCCCTTAAAAAGGGGGGCTTTGATAATTTCCCCCCCTTGTAGGGGCGGTGCCACCCACGGAGACCGCCCCGGCTAGGGGGGATCTACCCTGACTCACTTGTAGGTAGCAACTTGAGTTATCCATATTAAATTGCCAAACAGTTCCCCCTTTCCCCACCGGCAAGCCCCGCCATAGCAAGATAAACCCCTCTTCTCTTAGCCCCCTCCCCGCACGCGGGGAGGGGGTTGGGTGCCGGGTTTCCCCGGATGCCGGTGAAAAGCCTAACTATCTCGGATAGCCGGTGCCATTGCCAGGTTTTCCGCAGCTTTTTGCATCGCTTCAATATCCGACGCAACCCAACAGCGAGTGTCCTGACAGTGATGAGCGATGAGCAGCCCCCACAGCCTTTTCCTATTAAGCACCGGCACGACTAAATTAGCGCGAACCCGCAGACTGCGGAGGAAATCCCGGTGACAGCCTTGAATAGATTCAATTTCAATATTAGCAATTCCCCGCACCCGCCCCGCTTGGTACATTGCCGCATATTCACCATTAAAACACTCATCCGGCCCCCTCATCCCCAAAATAGACAGATCGCTAGAGCTCAAAGACTCAAAAGTGACCTGCCCATTCCACTCGCAATAGAAATAATACAAAACTGTGCGGTCAACCTGGAGAAACTCTCTTAAAGAACTCACCGTTTCCTGAACCACAAAGTCCCGAACGAGATTAGAAGAGAGCCGGTTGATAACGTGTTGCAAACCCGGATCGGGCATAAGAAAAATTGTTGAACTTCCGCCCTGATTATACCGCCAAGTAGGGTGCGGATGCGCGGCTCGTAACCGGCACCGGCACCCCAAAACCGAGCGCAACCGGCACCCCAGCGTTTGGGGACCGGCACCCGCGCAACCCCAACGCTGGGGAACCCTCCCCCGCGCAACCCCAACCAGGGTGCCGCACTCTCGGCGCTTCGCACGCCACTCTTGTGCTAATTTAACTTGGGTGGCGCAGTCCCGGCTAGCCCACCCTACTGCCTGGGTGGAAGGAAGTCCCCACTCGCGGGAGACTCCCAAAGAATGGAAACATAAAGATCGCCGGCGTGAGATCCGGGTAGCGCTTGTCCCCACTCCCTGGGGACTGCAAAAGAGTGGAAAGGAGAACAGCTTTGGGTATAGAACTGCGCAGTTATGTATTTCTCGACAGCTTGCAGCCCCAGCACGCGGCTTACATCGGGACAGTGGCTTTGGGGTTCTTGCCGCTGCCGGGGGATACCTCGCTGTGGATCGAAATCTCACCCGGCATCGAAATTAACCGGATTACCGATATCGCCCTGAAAGCCGCCTCTGTACGTCCAGGGGTGCAGGTTGTCGAGCGCCTTTATGGCCTCCTGGAAATTCATTCCAGCCGGCAGAGCGACACGCGAGCCGCCGGCATTGCCATTCTGGAGACGCTGGGAGTCCACAGAGAGGAGTGTCTCAAACCTCGCGTCATTTCCAGCCAGATTATCCGCAACATTGACCCCCACCAAACACAGCTGATCAACCGCACCCGGCGGGGGCAGCTGCTGCTGGCGGGCCAAACCCTTTACGTCCTGGAAGTCGAGCCGGCAGCTTATGCAGCGCTGGCGGCGAACGAGGCGGAAAAAGCCGCTTCCATTAATATCCTGGAAGTTCAGGCAGTCGGAAGCTTCGGACGCCTCTACCTCGGCGGCGAAGAGCGGGACATTCTCGCCGGCTCCCGGGGGGCGCTGGCGGCAATAGAAAGGGTAGCCGGTCGGGAAAATCCCCTCAGCCGGCGCAAGGAATAGCCCGCCGGTGCTGGCCCAACCGGCAGCCGGTGCGAACTCACAGTAATTTCAGGGGCGTTTCAATCCCGTTTCCGGGATTCAGCTGGCCAAAAATCATCCGCTCCTACCCCCTGCTGAAATCATTGTCGCATTCATTTGGGCAGATTTGCACAACGGGGATGCTCCCTCAGGGGCAGCCTCAGGATAAAGTCAAAATTGGGGCGTCGCACACTATAAAGACGAGCGCAAATTTGTTCGGCTCATGGAAACCCCCTCTTACTCCCCCTCCCCGCCGGCGGGGAGGGGGTTGGGGGGTGGGGTTCATCCGGCAATTAATTCAGCAAAGGAGACAGGTGATGGTAAATACAGAGCACCTCGCCATACTAAAAGAGGGTGCGGTAACATGGATTAAGTGGAGAGCGAGCAACCCCCACGCAGAACCAGACCTCAGCGAAGCGTATCTCGCCGGCGCTAACCTCAGAGGTGCCAACCTCTGCAATGTTAGCCTGAGAAGGGCAGAGCTGTCGAGCAGCAAACTGATTGCCGCCAATCTCAGCAGCGCCAACCTCAGCTTGGCCAACCTCAACGAAGCTGAGCTGATGGAAGCGAACCTCAGCCAAGCCAACCTCACCGGCACCACCCTGATGGCATCTGACCTCAGAGGCGCGGATCTGTGCGATGCCAACCTCATAGGGGCCGAGTTCAGGGGGGCCAACCTCAAAGGCGCGGATCTCAGTGACGCCAACGCCACCGGCACCGGCTTCAGTGGGGCCAACCTCACCGGCGCGAACCTCAGCAATACCAACCTCAGCAGCGCGAAGCTCCACGAAGCTGAGCTGATGGGGGCTTACCTTTACCGGGCGGACTTTTCCAAAGCGTCCTTGTGTCGGGCGCACCTGAATGGCGCTTACCTTTTCCGGGCCAAGCTCAGGGAGGCAGAGATGGCCGGTGCTGACTTGCGATGGGCCAATCTCACCCGCGCTGACCTCACCAACGCTAACCTCAGAGGCGCGAATCTCCGAGGGGCGAATCTCACTAAGGCTGTCCTCACCGGCGCTAACCTCCAGGGGGCAATTCTCCCGGATGGCAGTGTTTCTGTTTAACCGCCAAGACGCCGAGAGCGCCAAGGAAGAGGGGAGAGATTGTGGGGAAGTGAGAGAGTGCCGGCTCCTGACGGGGAGCTGATAAATCTCTCGCCCCGCTACTTGACGAAAAAATCAACAAGCGTTAAGATAAGGGTATAGGCTCTGTATATGTGATGTAAACAGCACTTGACCAATCCTGCGGAATAGGAAGGGAGAATCGGCATGCGGCTAGATAAGATTGACTTAAGTTCTGTCGTGGCTATCGGTCACTCTGACGGGCAATTGCAGGTGTTAATCGACCGGGGCGAGGAGATGGAATATCTGGAACTGAACGCCCCCTATGCCGCGTACCAGGGGCTGCAACAGCTGGCATATATTGCTAATAATGACATCTCGCCCTTTTCCGGTGAAGAGACAGAACTGCCGGCAGGAGAAGAGCCTATCGCCATGCTGCCGGTGCGCTCAACAATGGCCTCCGCGATAGGATACGATGAAGACCGGCAAATCTTGCAAGTCGAGTTTTATAATGGGGCGGTCTATCAATATTCTGGTGTCGGAAGTGAGACTTGGGAAGACTTGCTCGACTCAGACTCAATAGGAAAATTTTACAACTCGGAAATTAAAGGCTGTTACGACTGCGAGCGTGTGGAGGACAGCACTTGCTGGGATCTGGAAGAAGATTAGACAGCAGTAGGGTGGGTTAGCGCCAGCGTAACCCACCCAAGAAAGTAGGGTGCGTTCCGCGTCATTCATTCTCGCACACATAATGGGGGGACTCGCACGCGGAACGCACCGCTACAGGGGGGGGTGCGTTCCGCCTTATCAATTTCCGCACACAAATAAGGGGTGCATTCAGGCGGAACGCACCCTACAGATGCTTGGCGCTCTACCCTGCGGGAAGCCGCTGCCGCGTCTATGGCGTCTTGGCGGTTTATTAAAAAAAGAAAAAATGGTAGCAGCAGCACAAGAAAGATTAGAGCGCTCAAAAAAGAACCTTCAAGAACATCTAGGTACAGGAAAAGTCAAGTGGTTCCGCCGGCACCTTGGGGCGTGGGGCGACCGGCACTTTCGGGATTTCCCCTGGCGCAGGACAAAAGACCCCTATGCGATTTTCGTAGCGGAGTTCTTGCTGCAGCAAACCAATGCGGCAAAGGTGGCTCCCATTTACCAGACTTTTGTGGCGCGATATCCCACGCTAGGGGATCTAGCAGCAGTGCCGGTGGAAGAAGTGGTCAGCCTGTTGCAGCCGCTCGGCCTTTTCGGACGGGCGGAGCGACTGCGCCGGTCAGCGCAAATCGTCCTGGAAAAATATGGGGGAAAATTTCCCCGCACAGAAGCCGAACTGCTGGAACTGCCCGGAGTTGGGCCATACATTGCCCGGTCTGTGTGCGCCCACGCCTACGGACAGCCCTTAGCGGTTCTGGATACCAATGTCGCCCGAATCTTAGAGCGATTCTTTGGATTGGAGGGAGGTCGGGTGAAGTGGCGCTCCAGTTTGCTTTGGGAGGCAGCCCTTGCAGCTGCTCCCAAGAAGCAAGTTGGAGTGTGGAATTTAGCGCTGCTGGACTTTGGGGCGGCAGTTTGCACCGCCAAGAACCCTGGCTGCGCCGAGTGTCCCCTGCGCTCGCAGTGCGACTGGGCGGCGCAGCAGATCAGGACTCCCTGTCCTTAGCAACTTGGCGGAGGGCTGCTTTCCACTCTGCAGCTTCCTCGACAGTTTTGGGATATTTGCCAACTAGGTCTGTTAACTCAGCGCGAGGTTTGGCTCCCAACTCGCCTTTTGTCCGGTTTCCCAGCAGGCAAATCGCTCGCTGCAGCTCCTCGGACTCCCGGGGAACTAAAGGGGGTAATTTGGGTTTGTTGGATTTGGGGGATTTCATATTTTCATTCTTTTAGAGTCCCCAGCGAGTGGGGACTCGGTGAAATGTGTTGGCGATCCGACACTTTTTAATTTACCGCACGGTTCGTGCCGGTGGCGAGCTGTGGGCTTAAGGCAAGCCGGCAAATTTGTCGGTTGCCTCAATCAGAGCGCTGCGAATGCCGGGTTCGCTCATCGAGTGACCGGCATTAGGGATGACCCTCAATTCAGCTTCTGGCCAGACTTTATGCAGCTCCCAAGCGTTTTTCACCGGACAGACCATATCGTAGCGTCCGTGAACAATAAAGCCAGGGATGTGGCGGATGCGTCCAGCGTTCAGCAGCAATTGATTTTCCGGCTCGAAAAATCCCTTGTTGACGAAGTAATGGGATTCAATTCGGGCAAAAGCCTCGGCAAATTGCGTCTCCCCAAATCTTTGCACCAGCTGGGAATCAGGCAGCAGCCGGCTGGTGCTGCCCTCCCAGATTGACCAAGCGCGGGCGGCTTCCAGTCTGATTTGCGGGTCTGGGCCGGTCAAGCGCTTGTGATAGGCTGAAATTAGGTCGTGGCGCTCCTCTGGGGGAATCGGTTTGAGATACTCTTCCCAAGCTTCGGGGAAGATGTAACTGGCACCTTCTTGATAAAACCACCGCAATTCTTCCTGTCTTAGCATGAAAATGCCGCGCAGAATTAGCCCAGAGCACCGTGAGGGGTGGGTCTGACTGTAGGCTAGGGACAGGGTGCTCCCCCAACTGCCACCGAAAACAGTCCATTTCTCTATGTCTAAATGCTCTCGGAGTTTTTCAATGTCGCTGACTAAATCCCAGGTGGTGTTTTGGCGCAGTTCGGCGTGGGGGGTGCTTTGACCGCAGCCGCGCTGGTCGAACATTACTGTCCGCCACCGGCTCGGGTGAAAATACTGCCGGTAAAAGGGCAGGCACCCACCGCCGGGACCCCCGTGCAGCACGACGACTGGCTTTCCCTGGGGGTTGCCAGACTCTTCAAAATGGAGGGTGTGCAAATCGGAAACTTGCAAGGTTCCTTGTCTGTAGGGTTCGATTGGGGGGTAGAGCTCTCGCATTTTTCTGGGAACCACCGCTGCCGGTGGCTGATAACCATTTGAATTGTTCGATTTATGCTAACATAAGAGATGGGAATAAGTGCCGAATAGCCCAACTATGCCGAGTTTATCTAGCGCACAAGTTCAGATTGCGAGTACAGCGTCGTTTACCTACACTCCACCCAAGGCTGCGATTGCGGCTAAGCGAATTTTGGTCAAACCCAATTTGGGCTATCCGGTTAAGCCGCCGGTGACTGTAAGCGTGGGGGTGTTGGGAGAGGTATTGCGCGGGTTAAGACAAGCGAGTCCGAATGCGGAAATTTTGATTGTGGAGGGAGTGTGCTCGCCAGTCTCTTTGGCAGACATTATCAGTCGCAATGGGGTTTACAGTGTGCTGGATGAGGGGATGCGGGTGCTGGATGCTGACACGCTCCCGCTTGCGGACTATCCAAATCTCTCGCCGGTGCCGGTGCGCTTCAAATCGATGCTAGCACCGGCGCTGCTGGCTGAAGTGGACTGCCGGATTGCGGTGGGCGCTCTGAAACGCACCCATTTGAATGGAGAGCCGCTGATTTCGGCTTCTTTGAAGAATCTTTACGGGCTGTTTCCGCGAGCGCACTACAAAGCGCGAAGTCCCAATTCACGGGGGCAGCTGCACCGGCCATCTGTGCCTTTGGTTTTGCAAGACGTTTACTTTTGCATTGGGCATTTATTTGATGGGGCAGTTGTGGATGGTGACCGCAAGTATTTCAGTGCGGACTGGAAGCCGGACAGGGGAAAATCTGTGGAGTTGGGGAAGGTGTTTTGGGGGGAAGATCCGATTCATGTGGACAGGGAAGCTTGTCGGGTTGGCGGCGAGCCGGTGCCTGAGTATCTGGATAAGATTGACCGGTTGCGAGCTGAGCGGATGAACGGTTGAGATTCCCTTCTCGACTGGTGGGAAAGTTTGCCTGCCGGTTGGGCTGTGGCGAGCCGGTGTTGCCCATCAATAGCGGTTGCAATTAAGATTGCATCCGCCTTCTTGGATGGGCTTGACAGGTGAGTTAACACCGGCCTTTGTAGGGGTAAATGTAGCAATTTACAGCCAGTGTAAAGCTGATTTTATTTATGTTAAAATAGAGGCAGTTAACAAACTAAAACCGAAGATTTATGAAAATTCAATCTTCAGTGCTAGTCCATCTTGGATTCGGCAAATATGTGCGTTCGGATCGGGTAACAGCGCTGGTGCCGGTGGAGGAAGATCGCGGACCGGGGCGGCGGACTTTTGTTCATATAGAAGGGCAAAGCGACCCGATTGTCGCGGCGCGTGCTGAAGACACCATCGTGCGGGATCTCGTGCAAGAACCGCGCGAGGTTATCCAGTCGCGCCAGCAGCAGGACATTCTGCAAGATTTGCTGGCAGATTTGAGTGCGGTCAACGCAACTGTGCGCCGTATTTGTCGCGACGAAGGAGGTCTGGATCTGGAACGGTTAGAGCGGCGCATCCGTGAAGTCCTGGAGGCGTAGAAAGCTGCTTGCATGCCAGATGCGCCGGATTGCCGGTGCGGCGTCGTTGCAGAGAGGGCGATCGCAACCAAGTTCTATTGAGGGTGCTGCCGGTGAGCCGTTTGTAGTTGGGCTTTAGCCCTTGCGCGATGGCATCGCGCGGTGTCAGAGCAGTCATTCCCTGCTGCCGGTGAAAACCACCTCTCCTGCGTAACTGCTGTCAGGGGGCGCAAAAAAGGTTCTGTACCAATCACGCGGACAGCGAGATAGACTGTTACGCGGCGGAATATGCCATTTAAAAACAAAACCCCATTTCTACAATCGTAGAAATTGGGCTTTGCTTTTGAGTTGCTCTGCGTTTTCTCCCCGAACTTTCATCTTGCCACACCCTCTCCGAGCAAGATGTTAAAGTTAACAGTTCTTAAAACGGACAGGTGTGGCAGCGGTTAAGTGATGGGTGTCAGGGTTAACGGTTCTTAAAACGGATGGGCCAACTGGTAGAACCCGACACCCTTCCGTTGCCCGACACCCAAACCTCGGCCTTCTTATTTATAGATCAAACGTCCTTCGACATGCCTGTCAAGGTGTTGATGAGATCCCAGGTATTCTTCCAGGACATCCTGGACAGATGTTGTAACTACCTTTGCGTTAGCTACTTCTTCAGGTGTCAGACCTAAATTCTTGAGAGAATTTTTGTAATGAAAATTCTCCACACAGACTGTGTACTGATTATCATCTTGTACGGGCTGTCCATTTACGCTCAAAGATTCAAGCCTCTTTTCGGTATCATTGTAAACTGCCTGAACCCCCTTGTTTACCTGAAAACACTGGCTTTCACCGGGGATTCTGTTTTCGGGCCTCATAATATGGGCAAAAATCTTTCTGAGTTGCGCCCCAGTAATTTTTATTTTATAAAGCCCATCATCATAAGGGTAAACTTTTTTCAGATCGCCCAAGGTGACAAGAGGCCCTAATTCTGTTCCCCGGATTGAACCGCTTCCGACTAAAGCCACATCCAGCATATCTATTTGGGCAAAGATATCCGCGATTAAGTTGCCCAATTCAGTTTCTTGTTCGCGCTTCGGATGAATCAATTTACGAACCAACCGCCCAACGATTCGATTGTATTTGCGATCTACCGCTTCTTTATAGGTAGCGATAAAGTTTTCCAGAGTCTCATCTGGCTGTGCCACCTTATTATCGATCGGGATGAGTTGCCACTTCCACTCAACAATGCTGTTGGTATCGTCATCTACGGTTATGTCGAAACGGCCAATCTGGTCTGTCCCAACTGCAGCTTGTGCGATCAGAATGTTGTTGACTTGCGCTGGCTGTTCTAAGAATGTATGGGAGTGTCCGCCAATGATCATATCCACACCCCATGCCGGGTCTAGCATTGCAGCTAGTTTTTTATCCTCTTCAAACCCGATGTGCGTCAGGAGAACTGTCAGGTCAATGTCCTCATTTTTGTAGGCGTTGCAAATCTTACCTACTTCCGCAGCCGCATCTTCCAGACCCACAAATGTGCTAATACTCGTATCACGTTTTAAAGATTGAAGAACAAGTTCCGTCACAATACCGATGAACATGATATCAAATCCATCAACATTGAGGATCACATATGGATTCATCAATCTTTTACTGTACTTTTTAATGTACAAGTTGGCATTGATGATGGGAAAGGTTGCCATCTTTTCCAAGAAGAGCAAGTGAGGAAATCCATAATCTAATTCGTGGTTCCCCAAAGTCACAACGTCAGGAGACAGGTAATTCATAATTTCTATGGTTGACAGACCCCTGAATTCGGTATCAATCATAGACCCCTGAAGCATATCGCCTGAAATCACATAAAGCACGTTTTTCTCTTCCTGGCGCACTTTATTGATATATCCTGAAAGCAGGGACAGCCCACCAATCAAATGACCTTCTTCTGCACCGCTGGCCTCTGCCAGAAAGTCGCATGTCATTTGAATGTAAAATCGTAAACTTTTTATACCGTTCCGTGGTCGCAGTTGTCATTTTCTTTTACCTCCCCAGGTTAGGACTGTATGAGAATCCAGCTGACGTTATTGTTGCTGGCAAGGAGCGTTAGTTTTGAAGTTTGTGACTGGATGAGAATCCAGCAGGCGCTCAGGTCACTCACTTGAGTCGTTGCTGAAATCTGGAACTTTTTCCATAACTGGATAGAATTTTCTCCCCGAAATTTTATCTTGCCACACCCTCTCCGAGCAAGATGTTAAAGTTAACAGCTCCCAAAGCGGATGGGTGTGGCAACAGATGAGTGGAGTGATGGGTGTCAGGCTTAATGGATCTTAAAACGGATGGGCCAACGGGTAGAACCCGACACCCTTCCGCTGCCCGACACCCAAACTTCAGCCCTACTATTTACAGATCAAGCGTCCTTCGACATGACTGTCAAGAAGTTGATGAGAGCTCAGGTATTCTTGAAGGACATCCTGGGACGAGGTTGTCACGACCTTTGGGCTGCCTAATTCTTCAGCTGTCATGTTCAGACTGGCCACTGAATTTTTGTAATGGTATTCCTGGAGACAGACGCTGTATTGTGCGTCTTCTTGCACAGGGTTTCCATTAATCAACAAAGATTCAACTTTCTGGCCAGCATCACTGTAAACGGCCTGAACGCCTTTGTTAACCTGAAAACAATTACTTTCCCCTGGGATTCGGTTTTCTGGCCGCAGGATATGGGCAAATACCTTGAGCAGCTGTGCCCCTGTCAAGCGAACTTTATACAGCGCACCGTCATAAGGGTAAACCTTTTTAATGTCGCCCAGTGTAACCAGAGGCCCTAATTCTGTGCCCCGGATTGAACCGCTTCCGACTAAAACGACATCCAGAATATCTATTTGGGCAAAGATCTCCGCGATTAAGTTGCCCAGTTCAGTTTCTTCTTCACGCTTCGGATGTATCAGTTTACGGGTTAAGCGGCCAATGATGCGATTGTATTTGCGATCGACTGCTTCTTTATAGGTGGCAATAAAGTTTTCCAGATCCTCATCTGGCTGCGCGACCTGATTGTTGATAGGGACGAGCTGCCACTTCCACTCAACAATGCTGTTGGTATCGTCATCGACTACTATGTCGAAACGTCCAATCTGGTCTGTCCCAACTGCAGCTTGTGCGATCAGAATGTTGTTGACTTGCGCGGGCTGTTCTAATAATGTGTGGGAGTGTCCGCCAATGATCATATCCACCCCCCATGCCGGGTCTAGCATTGCAGCTAGTTTTTTATCCTCTTCAAACCCGATGTGCGTCAGCAGAACTGTCAGGTCAATGTCCTCATTTTTGTAGGTGTTGCATATCTTACCTACTTCTGCTGCCGCATCTTCCAGACCGACAAAGGTGCTAATACTCGTGTCAAGTTTTAAGGCTTTGAGAACTTCTTCAGTCACAATACCGATGAACATGATATCAAATCCATCAACATTGAGGATAAGATATGGATTCATCAATCGCTTACTGTACTTTTTAATATACAGGTTGGCATTGACAATGGGAAAGTTTGCCATCTTTTCCAGGAATAGCAAGTGAGGAAATCCATAATCTAATTCGTGGTTCCCCAAAGTCACTACGTCTGGAGCCAAGTAATTCATAATTTCTATGGTTGACAGCCCCTTGAATTCGGCATCAATCATAGATCCCTGGAGCATATCGCCAGAAATCACATAAAGCACGTTTTTCTCTTCTTGGCGCACTTTATTGATATATCCTGAAAGCAGGGACAGCCCACCAATCAAATGACCTTCTTTTGCACCGCTGGCCTCTGCCAGAAAGTCTCCGTGCATGTCATTTGAATGCAAAATCGTAAACTTTTTATACCGTTCTGTGGTCGCAGTTGCAGTCTTCTCTGTGGTCGCAGCTGTCATCTTCTTTTACCTCACCAGGTTAGGAGTGCATGAGAATCCAGCTGACCTTCTTGTTGCTGACAAGGGGGGTTGCTGAAATCTCACACTTCTATTTGTTTGTTCTTAAGTTTAGCACTGCCGGGCAGCACTGTCAAGACCAAAACCTTTTTTTTTCTGGTGGGGGTAAGCGGTTGGGGAACGGCTGACTTCTCCCGTACAAAGACAGCGCTCGCTGCGCTCCAACCCGACTGTTTGGGTTGCGGATTGTGGATTGTGGATTTTGGATTGTAGATTTTGGATGTCCGAATTTTGGGTTGAATCTAAAATCTAAAATTCCTGGCAGGTGGGCCATGCTGGCCTCCAACCAGGAATCTGACGATTTGAGATTCGACATTCAATCTAAAACCCAAAATCTAAAATCTAAAATTACTTCCAGGTGGGCCATCCTGGACTCGAACCAGGGACCTCACCCTTATCAGGGGTGCGCTCTAACCACCTGAGC
>JAHHHT010000058.1 GCA_019359235.1 Oscillatoria princeps RMCB-10 | reverse complement strand
GGCTCTGGGATCATCATCATCACGGCCTGGCTGATGGGGTAGCCGGCCATGGTCAGCAGTTCGAGGCAGTTGTCGAACGTGGCGGTGTCGGACTGGTCGGCGAAGCTGATGGGGTACAGCTTTTGCAGGTCGGCCGCGAGCACGGGCGAGGCCATTACGCCTTCGCGCGCCTTCATCCAGTTGTAGTTGCCCTTGACGGTGTTGATTTCACCGTTGTGCGCCACATAGCGGTACGGATGAGCCAATGGCCATTCAGGGAAGGTGTTCGTCGAGAAGCGCTGGTGCACCAGGCCGATGGCCGACACGCAACGCTCGTCCGACAGGTCCTTGTAGTACACGCCCACCTGGTCAGCCAGCAGCAGACCTTTGTAGACCACCGTGCGGCTGGACATGGACGGAACGTAATATTCCTTGCTGTGCTTGAGTTTCAGGGCCTGGATGTTGGCGCTGGCCGTCTTGCGGATCACATACAGCTTGCGCTCCAGCGCATCCTGCACGATCACGTCGTTGCCGCGGCCGATGAACACCTGACGCAGGATGGGCTCCTTCTTGCGCACGGTGGGGGACATGGGCATGTCCACGTTCACCGGCACATCACGCCAGCCCAGCAGTACCTGGCCTTCGGCCTTGATGGCGCGCTCCATCTCCTGCTCGCAAGCCAGGCGCGAGGCATGCTCCTTGGGCAGAAAGATCATGCCCACACCGTATTCGCCAGCCGCTGGCAAGGTCACGCCTTGCTTGGCCATCTCTTCGCGGTACAGCGCGTCAGGGATCTGGATCAGGATGCCGGCGCCGTCGCCCATCAGAGGGTCGGCACCCACCGCGCCACGGTGGACGATGTCGTGGCGCTTGATGCCCTTGATGTGGGCCACAAACCCGAGGCCGCAGGCGTCGTGTTCGTTACCCGATGAATACAAACCGTGTTGTTGCAGATGCTGGATCTCGGCAGCCGTGGTCATGGCGCACTCCTATATTTTTCGCAGGGGAGCCGAGGTTAGTGCATTGCAGCATATCTTGGCAAGAAGTTTAATCGGGGTCAGATTCTGATTAAGGAAACCGCGATTCACACAAACAAATTATTGGGGACACATTAAAATTCATAGCATTAAAATCAAATAAATCCGGCGCCTCCGTCGGTTTTTGCATGATTTTTTGCCATTCGAGGCCTGCCAGGCATTCCCCGGGTCACGCGGCGCGGGGTCTGCTGTTGCAGGCCCGCGAGAAACTCGGTGTCGCCCAAAGCCCAACCGTTGAGCGCCGAGTCGGTCAAAGCCGTTTGCACTGGCGCCCCCAGGCCCGCCTGCACCAGTGCAGCATAGGCAGCCTCGCGCGCAAACGGGGTATTGCCCAAAGCCCAATACAGCGCATGGGGCGTCAACCACCGGTCGTTGCGCAAGCCCAACCAATGCGCATGGCTGGACCAGACGTAGTCAGCGGGCTGCTGCACCAATCCAGAGCGCACAGGGTTGAGATCCAGGGACACCATGCACGCCAGCAAATACCGTTCCGGCTGCAATACCGTGGAACGGTAGCGCCCCTCCCACAAAGTGCCAGTACGGGTGTGTCGGCGGTTGAAGTACTGCACATACCGGCGTCCCACCGCCTGCATCATCTGTGGCAGTCCGTCGTGTGACGCTGGGGTAACCAGCAGGTGAAAGTGGTTGTCCATCAGCACATAGGCATGGACGGCCACCGCATATTTCTGCGCGTTGTCCACCAACAGCGCCAGCAGCGCCTGGAAATCCTCAGCTCCGTGGAAGATGGGCTGACGGTTGTTACCCCGCAGGATGACGTGGTGCAAATGACCCGGCAGGGTCAGGCGCGGCAAACGGGCCATGGTTCTTGATCAAGGATGGAATATCCACGATCATAGACCTGTCCCCTATTTTCCAGCGATGCAAGTTGGCCATGCGCAGCATCCGCCATGGACACAGAGGGGCGCGGGCTTGATGCTGGACGGCCCTTGCGCACCTGCTTGCACGCATCAATGCGCGGCCACGTTCTCCACCTGATCTGTCGCCGCACCCATGCCAAACCTTGCCCCCATGGCGTGCTCCAGGCCAAATTCACCGAGAAGCGCACGCAACCGATCGGCTGCACTGCGTTTTTTCTGTCCGGTGTAGCGCGCGATGATGAGTTCGTTCTTCATGGAGTGCTCCCACCCCACCAGCTCGGTCACGGTAACCTGGTAGCCACTGGCCTCCAGGTAAAGGCAGCGCAGCACATTTGTCACCTGGCTGCCGAGTTCGCGGGTGTGCAAAGGATGACGCCACAACTCTGCCAGGGGCGTACGGGCCAGCTGCAGGGCCTTGCCTTGGCGCAGGCAGGCCGCCATTTCAGCTTGGCAACAAGGCACCAGAACCATGGCCCGGGCCTTCTTTTGCAGCCCGAAGGCAATCGCGTCGTCGGTAGCGGTGTCGCAAGCGTGCAAGGCGGTGACCACATCGATCTGCGCCGGTAACTCTCGGGCATCGGCCGACTCGGCCACCGATAGATTGAGAAACGACATCCGCTCAAAGTGAAGCCGCTGCGCGAGCACCCGCGACTTCTCCACCAGCTCGGCCCGGGTCTCCACCCCGTAGATGTGCCCGCGGCCCAGCGCCTTGAAATACAGGTCGTACAGGATGAAACCCAGATAGGACTTGCCCGCGCCGTGGTCCGCCAACGTAGGCCCACTGCCCTGGACAGACAACTCTGTCAGCAACGGCTCGATGAAGTTGAACAGGTGGTACACCTGCTTGAGCTTGCGACGCGAGTCCTGATTGAGACGCCCCTCACGCGTAAGGATGTGCAGCTCTTTGAGCAGCTCTATCGATTGACCCGGGCGAAGCTCTTGCAGTTCAATGCCCTCGTTCTTGGGCTTTCTTACACCACGGACATGCTCGCCGGGCGCCGCTGAAGATGGCTTTTGTGGCTTCATAGCACGGTGCCTTGTGTTGGCCGGGCCCAGTCGCCTCCAGCATTTGCGCTCGCGTGCTCGCCACTTTTGCCATGGGGCCCGACGTCAAGCGCCTGCCAACCGGCCATGCCAATGCCCTCCAGCACTTCCATGTTGCGCTCAAAGATGGCCTCTGCCTCGGGGAACACTGACACGGCACGGTCGATGCTGTCCTCTCGCAGCAAATGCAACATGGGGTATGGAGAGCGATTAGTGCAATTGGTCACATCGTCAACTTCGGTACCTGCAAACTGGAACTGCGGATGAAAGCTTGCCAACTGAAGCGTGCCCTCCAGCCCCAAAGCGTGCAGCACGTCCTCGGCGTCACCCAGAAAGTCGTTGAAGTCCAGGAAATCCGGCAAGCAGTATGGCATCACCAGCAAGGTGGTGTCCCTGACCTCTGCTGGTGTGTTTGCCAGCTCCTTGAGTTCATTGCGCAGCAGCTCCAGCGCATCATGTGCAGTCGTGGCCAAAGCGACCGCATAGTGAATCTGTCCCTTGACATGCACAGCCTTCGCAAAGGGGCACAGATTGAGCCCAATCACCGCCCTCTCCAGCCACCGTATGGTGTCATCAATATAAGTATCAGTAGAGCAAGGCAAAGCGGGCGCCAGGTCGGCGGCAGTGATGGAGGATGTCATGAACGCGCGCGGAAGCGCTGGAGGTAGGACCTTGATTTTATCGGGGCACGTTATCTGACGGTCGCACAATAGCCGTTGCCCCTGAATCAGAAGCTGGCAGGACTTGTCGGTACGCACTCGCAAATGATTGGTAGTCAATGGTGTCGAGGAGAGGATCAAGCACCATATTAAAGACACCCTTATTGGGAGGTGTCGCCTCCACCAGTGTACGAATCGTTCCTTCAAGTAAGGCCGTGAGCATGCATCAAAAGATCACAAGAATCAGTGTGCGCCAAGCACTGGGCCTGGAGAAGCCTCTTGCTATTCCTGCAACAGTCGGCGCCCCGTAAGGCGCTCATGCTCCCTCACCGCAAAGCGATCGGTCATCCCTGCAATAAAGTCGGCCACAGCCCGCGCTCTCCCGTGCGCATCACCCTCCAAGGCCTGCGCGGCGAACGCTGCTTTCATGTCTTGGGGCTTGGTCATGTATGCATCAAACAATTCACGCACGATGTGTTGGGCATGGCCGGTAGTCTCCATTACCCGAGGATGTCGATAAAGATGCCTGAAGAGGAACTGTTTTAGCGCGGTAGAGCGTTCCCGCATGTCGCTGCTGAAACTCACCATGACCGGTAGCTGCCGCACCTCATCGGGATGAGCAGGTGCATGCAGCCGCAATGCCGCTTTCGTAGTGTCGATGACGTCATACACCTGCGCGCTCAACATCCGACGAATCGCCTCGTACAACAACCGGCGATGCCTCGACGGTTCAGCAAGTGCTGGATGCTCGGCCTGCGCCGACAAGCGGTAAGCATCGAATAAGGGAACATCCTCCAATTGGGAGAGTGTGATTAACCCCGAGCGTACGCCGTCATCGATGTCGTGTGCGTTATAGGCAATCTCGTCGGCCAGGTTGCACAACTGCGCCTCCAGGCTCGGCCGCTCGTTGCGCAGGAACCGCGCACCGACACCGTTTGGCTCCACGTCCTCCAATTGCTTAGCATGGGCGCGCGAGCAATGTTTGAGAATTCCTTCACGGGTTTCGAACGTGAGATTCAGCCCGTCACACAACGGGTAACGTTCTTCCAACTTGTCCACCACTCGCAAACTCTGCAAGTTGTGCTCAAAGCCGCCAAAGTCGGCCATGCAGCCATTCAAGGCGTCTTGCCCGGCATGCCCAAATGGCGTGTGCCCAAGGTCATGAGCCAATGAAATGGCCTCGACCAAGTCTTCGTTAATCCGCAAAGAACGTGCGATAGATCGACCTAGTTGCGCAACCTCTAACGAATGGGTCAGACGGGTACGAAACAGGTCTCCTTCATGGTTGAGAAATACCTGGGTCTTGTAGACAAGCCGACGGAAAGCGGTGGAATGCACGATCCGGTCACGGTCACGCTGGTACTCAGTTCGAGTAGGTGGGGGGGCCTCCGAATGGCGCCGTCCCCTAGTATGACCTGAATGAGATGCGTAGGGCAACAAATTCGTGTGTTCAGTCACACAAGCCGCCTTGTACCGAGTGGCAAATATGCCCCACAACCAGACCCATTAAATCAGGCACTCACACTTGCTCGCAGCATGCGTCAATGACATCGCGCACCAGAGAATCTGGCGCCGCTCGCACCATTGCCTTTCCAAGGCCGTCGATCAAAACAAAGCGAATTTCTCCTCCTTCAGACTTTTTATCAATCCGCATCAGCTCCAGATAGCGACCAGCGTTGTCATTCGCATCTAAAACGGGGCCTTTGGTCGGCAACCCTGCACGCCTAATCAAAGCAATCAGCAGCTGCACGAAATCAGCGTCTACCAACCCTAAGCGCCAAGAGAGTTCAGCGGCCATCACCATGCCGGCTGAGACCCCTTCACCGTGCAACCAGACACCATAACCCATGCCCGCTTCGATAGCGTGACCAAAAGTGTGGCCAAAATTAAGGATGGCGCGAAGCCCTTCTTCTCTCTCATCCTGCCGTACTACAGATGCTTTTATTTCACAGCAACGACGAATCGCATACGAAAGCGACACTGGCTCCCGCCCAATCAAAGAACTTAAATGACTGTTTAACCAATTCCAAAAATCCCTGTCAAATATCACCCCATATTTTATCACCTCAGCTAAACCAGCACTGAATTCACGTGAAGGCAAGGTGCTGAGTGTTGAAAAATCACACACCACAAGCTTCGGCTGATAAAACGTCCCAATCATATTTTTGCCGCGAGGGTGATTGATTGCAGTTTTCCCCCCAACGGAAGAGTCGACTTGCGCTAACAGCGTGGTTGGCACCTGAACGAAAGAAATGCCCCGCATGTATACCGAAGCCGCAAACCCAGCCATATCCCCAACAACCCCACCACCCAGAGCGAATATTGTTGTTTTTCGATCACACGCCTTTTCCAGCAAAGCATCGAAAATTAAATTCAAATTTTCCCAGTTTTTAAAACTCTCTCCGTCGGGCAAAATCAAATCGAATATTTCATCAAACTTCCCCCTTAGGGAATTTCTCAATCTTTCAAGATAAAATTTACCAACAGTAGTATTTGTAACAATGATGGCATGCCGCCCAAAATCCCGTCCATTAAAAATCTCCGGCTTATCAAGCAAGTTATCACCAATGATAATTGAATAATTACGCCCCTCAAGATCTATCTCAACATTATTAAAATCAGAATCCATGATTACCCCAATATTCAACATGACACCAACACTGGCATCACTCACACCATCAAAATAATCAAATCCAGCAGCAAACCCAATTTATTAATATCATCGGAAGCAATTTAGTTACTGCAATACAGATTAAAAATAAGAATTTAACACCAGAAAAGCATAACCGCTTAGCGCAACCGTTATCCCAATCGAGATAAAACATTCGAATGCAATCATTAAAATTTGAATTACATCAAAGCTCTAAAATTATAAACTATGCGCAAATCAATGATTCAAGATTCAAGATTCAAGATTCAAGATTCAAGATTCAAGATTCAAGATTCAATTAAAATAACCTTGCCGGTTCGTACAATGACCGATAAAGAAAAACGCCCTAGCGATCTGCAAGGGCGTCCATGAAGCTAGCCCCTGAATCTCTGGAGCTGCGTCTTTAGCAAACGAGTTCTAGTTAACCGTTACATTCAAGGTGAGAGAACGGCTTGGGTCCCGGGAGTCGCGAACCGTGACCACTACTGGATTTGCAGCAGCTGCTGCAACTCTGGTAAGAGTAATAACACCTCCCGTCGCTACTGCTGTAACAGCAGCCGGACTAGCACTAGATACCAAGTAAGTGCCAGAGCCGCCTGTCACAACCGCTTGACCCACCGTAGTCGAAGCATTCAGCGTTATAGCGGATGGCGATATCGCAAAAGAAGCTGCACCACATCCTAATCCATTATCGAGTATCTTAATAGTCGCTGATCCAACTGCTCTAGCCGAATCAACTGCAGTAATCGTCACCTCTGTATCAGCATTAACACAACGACTACCCAATGTTCCGGTTTCAATAACAACAGGCATACCGGCAGCAGAAGCCGTTCTGCAGGTAGCACCAGCGGGTTTCAAATATCTAGAGTCTGATGTAAACAAACAAACTTCTCCGACAGCCGCCCCAAAAATAGTCAAATTGATGTTTTGACTATCATTTTCCGAAACAGAAAGAGCGCTCGGCGAAAATCCAAATGTCGCCTGCCCAATTTCAATTTTGACAGTAACCTTTTGCAATTGACCCGTCGCGTCAGCCACAGACAACTCCAATTCGGATGCCAATTTCCCAACGATAATTAACTCATCCGGTTGAGACGCGGATATTTGCGCATCAATTGCAGCCGGTATACCTCCAGCTATGCGATAAGGTGGTTGACCACCTGATATTTTAACAACTGCTGTTATGCCTGGAAACAACTTGAGATCTGTGGGCGAAACTCGCAATTCAGGAGCGCCGACAGCTACCGCCACTTGCAGTTCCGTACCGGCCGCATCGCGAATTTTTACATTTGTCGTGCCAATAGTAATACCCGTTACCTTCCATTGAGTTGCACCTATCATTTCGACACGTGCGACCTCATTGGCACTACCCTGCACCGTGTAGGGAGCCCCACCACCGCCAATTGTAAAAGTCCGCGAAGCAGCATCACCCACGCCAATAGTCACGCTAGATGCCGCGGTTGTATACAAAGGGATACTCGAACCAACACGAACATTAATCGAGATTGAAGCCCCTGAATTGTCAAGCACGATCACGTTAGTAGATCCGGGATTGACTGCACCAATAGTCAGTACCCGTCCAGAAATCGCTCCTACAGCAATCGCTTGATCGCTGTTACCAACACGATAAGGAGGAACTCCCCCACTAACATCAAACTGTGAGGCAGAGGACGCAGGCAAGACAACGGAAGGCCCTGCTGTAGTAACTAGAGCTTGCTGAGAGGGATTACTTCCCCCAGACCCCCCCCCACCTCCACAACCAGCCAAACCAAGTAAAAAGCAGATTACAACGCAATATATTCTATTCATGATTTCACTCTAAATTATTAACGAGTAGGCCCACGGTCTGATATCACCTTTGGCGTGATAAATATCATCATTTCTTGTTTGTTTGCAGATTTTGTTTTAGTTTTAAACAAATTACCCACCGCCGGTATATCCCCTAAAAATGGTACTTTATTCTCCGATTCATTTTCAAATAATTCAAATATTCCACCAATGACAACAGTGCCCCCATTCTCAACGAGAACTTGTGTTTTTATGTGTTTAGTATTGATTGCGCGAACATTGTTCAGGACTTCGCCAGGACTATCCTTATTAACATCAAGATCGAGAATTACATTTCCTTCAGGTGTTATCTGTGGTGTTACCTCAAGCTTCAGCACAGCCTTTTTAAAGGCAATAACAGTCCCCCCATTTGGCGCTGTTACTGGGTAGGGAAACTCAGTACCCTGCTCAATCGATGCTTTGGTTTGGTCAGCAGTAACGACTCGAGGGCTAGAAACAATCTTTCCTTTGCCATCGGCTTCCATAGCAGATATTTCCAGATTTAAAAATCTATTAGCAGCCGAATTAAATATAGAGACTGCGAAGCTAGCTGGATCAAATCCACCAATCCCTTGGGCGGGCAGATTTACAAAGTTACCAGTCGTATTCACTGTCCCACCAGCTCCACTACTAGCGACAGCATTTGAGTAAGAAGTCCCAAAAGCGACTCTATTCGCACCGCTCAGTGTATAACCACCATCTCCACCACGATTCGCTCGCAGATCAGTGGCCCCAAGTCTTACCCCAAGAGATCGACCGAAGGTATCTGATGCTTCCACAATCCGAGCCTCAATTAACACCTGTCTGACTGCGACATCCAAACTAGCCAGCAATAGCCTAACTTCCTCCAACTTATTCGGTGTATCAGTTACGAATAGCTGGTTTGTCCGCGGCTCAGATATTGCACTACCACGCTCTGACAAAAATCTTGTAGACGATCCAGAGTTGCTGCCAGCAGAGGTAATTTGAGCAACTATATCGGAAGCTTTTGCATAGTTTAGCTGGTATGACTGGGTCCTCAGTGGTTCGAGTTTTTGGATAGCTTGAGCCGATTCAAAATCTTTTTTTGTTCGTGCATCGATCTCGTCTTTCGGTGCGATCCAGAGCACTGAGCCCGACTTCCGCATACCAAGCCCTTTCGCATCCATGATAATCTGAAGCGCTTGATCCCAAGGTACATCTTTAAGACGTAAAGTAAGAGCACCCGTAACAGTATCCGAGGTAACAATATTAAAATTTGTAAAATCTGCAATCACTTGTAAAAGCGATCTAACCTCAATATTTTGAAAATTCAAAGAAAGCTTTTCACCAGAAAAGCCCGGGCCTTGGGTTAGCTTACTAAGGTCTACCTTCTTTTGACGAATCTCAATAACAAATTGATCATCACTTTGATAGGCGCTGTGCTCCCAGTCGCCAATAGATTCAATCAGCATGCGAACCCGTTCACCCGACTGAGTTGTAGTAACTGTTTGCACAGGAGTGCCAAAGTCAGCAACATCCAAGCGACGACGTAATCCCTCTGGAAGCGAGGAGCGCATGAAATCAACAACAATACCTTTCGATTGCTGTTGCAAATCTACTCCTACTTGATTATTTGTCAAATTAACGACAATTCGCCCCGCCCCGTCGGCACCTCGACGAAAATCTATATCCCTCAATGGCAACACATCCCTATTTTGATTTTCGGCGAAGGCTGTAGATGGGCTAACAGTAGCTACACCCTGCTCTAGCATCAAAAACAGCGACTTACCTTGAAATTCAGTTTTATAGGCTGATGGAGCCTTAAGATTCAGGACAATACGAGAACGATCCCCCGCCTGAACGATATTAACTGACTTCAAATTACCAAAATTCACTTCGTATGCAGATTTTCCGGTGGCATTTACCACACCTGGAAAGTCCAACGCGATACGAGCTGGCGATTGCGTCGCAAACCCTGTAGGCAAGGCTACAACCGGCTCAGTAAAATCGATTTTTAAAGTCTCAACACCGGCTTGCACACTGGCCGAAACTGCATTGATAACCCCCTGCGCGGATGCCGCAAAAGATATAAAAACAACTGAAACACCGACAGCTGCTCTACGGCAGTAAGTCAAAAATTTTTTACTATTTTGTTTCATTTTTTACCCTCTTGCAGATCAAGCGACGCTGGACGTTCTATCCAATCCCCAGTCGTGTCCTGCGCTATTTCACGCAGCTGAATAGAACTCTCAGTAATTCGAATAACTTTGCCATAGTTCTGCCCAAGATAATTTCCGACTCTTATTTGATAAATCAAATTATCAACTTTCACCAAGGCTGTGGGCAAACCTGATTTATTCAAGCTGCCGACCATTACAATAGAATCCAGAGGAAAAGCCTCCAACGGCTCCTTGCGGCGAGTCATTTCCGGCGCAATCAAGGCTGCATTTGATGCTACCTGATTGGAGTCACGCTTAAGCGCCTGAGTCAGTTTGACTTGGTTAAACGGGTCTACTGCTTCTTCTTGTGCATAAGGCTCAGGAATGAATTTTTTCGGCTCAGTCAAAGGCTGAACGCTGGGTTTGGTGTTGGCACGTTGCTCAGCCATCCACACTCTCAATTCATCCTCACCAGAAGGTCCGCAACCAACAAGAATCAGGCAGCTGCCGACAAGAAGAAAGCCAAGGTAAGTTCTCATCACTTGCCCCCCCCAGCTTTTTTCTGTGACTGAACCTCTTCGGGATCCAAATACCTGAATGTGCGAGCAGTTACGTCCATCGTTAACACATCACGAGGCCCCGGGGTGATCGACATATTATTCAACGTAACGATCCGGGACAGATGAGCAACATCCGAAGCAAATGCCCCGATATCATGATACTTACCCGTCACTCGTATTGAAATAGGTAACTCAGCGTAGTAATCCTTAGCAACCACCTGGCCGGGGCGGAAAAGTTCAAATTGAAGACTACGCCCTAAACCAGACTGATTGATGTCTGAGAGTAATGCAGCCATTTCAGCTTTGCTAGGGAGCTGCTTTTCCAGCTGAATCACGTACTGCTGAATTTGCTCTCGCTGCTTCTTCAAAGCGTCTAGGCTTACCGCCTTCACGAGCTTCTTCTGATAGTCCGCTCGTAACGCCAATTCTTTGCTACGCTCATCATCTAATTGCACTTCATAGTCTTGCAAAAATGCAAACCATGACACTGCAGCTACAGCACTCGCTATAAAAATGCAAAAAATTACCTTTGGAAGCACCGGCCACAGTGAAGGATCTTTAGCATCGAGATTTTTAAATTGCCGCTGAACAGCATCCAATCTCTCTGCAATACCTACTGATTTTTCCTTTATTTTCGCCATTTCATTTTCCCCCTGGCGAAGAAGCGGCCGAGCTCGCAGCAGCAATAGTTTTTTGAGCATCGCTAGCTCTGACTAACTGAAACTTCAAATTAAAAGCTGAAACTCGGCGCTGATCTCGTTGGCTCAATGGCACGGTGCTAGCGGTAATCTCTGCCAACTCAGGCTTCGCCAGCCACGGTGTGTTGTTAGCCAAATTACGCAGCAATTCAGAGACACGCTCATTGGATTGAGCCATCCCTTGCATGGTGATAGTCTGTCCGGCCTGCTTGATTGCCGTGACATATACACCATCGGGCAATTGTTTAACCATTTCGGTGAGCAGGTGAACAGGCAGGTTGCGATCAGACTGCAAGTCTTCCACGGCCTTCTGGCGCGCACGCAGTGAGGCGATCTCATCTTCAATGGAGGCAATTTCTTTGATCTGCCCTTCCAATACCTTGATTTCCTGTTGAAGAAAGGCGTTCTTGTTCTGCTGATCCGTGATCATGATCTGAAACCACCAGTAGATGGCTCCGGCAATAGCAAGCCCCAACAGAAACGATGCAAACATCGTCGCCTGAAAGGCCTCCTTGCGGCGCTTACGGGCCTCCTCGCGGTGAGGCAAAAGATTGATAAGAATCACTGCAGGAACCTCCGCATAGCAAGACCGCAAGAGGTCAGGTACGACGGTGCTTCACGCACCATTTTTTTCAGTCGCACGGAACTTCCGATTTCCATGCCGTCAAATGGGTTGACGGCGCTGCATGCAAAACCTGTTTGTTGGGTGACTGCTTCCGTCAGCCCGGGCAGCGGAGCAGACCCCCCGGCCAACATGATGTGGTCTACACGATTGTGCGGCGTGCTGGTGAAGAAGAACTGCAAGGCCCGGCCAATTTCCTGGGCCATGCTGTCAACAAAAGGACGAAGGACCGCTGATTGATAGTCTTCTGGCAAATCACCGCTACGCTTTTTGCTCTCGGCTTCCTCTACCGAAAAGCCGTACTGGCGGACAATCAGTTGGGTCAGTTGTGCGCCGCCAAAGGCTTGGTCGCGGTCATACAGAACTTCTTCGTTCCGGATCACCTGCATGCTGGTCGTCAAGGCGCCCACTTCAAAGAGCGCCACCATGGCGTCCACGCCCTTATTTGGCAACGCTTCAATCAAGCGCCCTGCAGCCAAGCGCGATGCATGCGATTCAATATCGACCACAACAGGCTTCAGCCCAGCAGCTTCCGCCAAGCCTTGCCTGTCTTGAACTTTTTCGCGCCGGGATGCAGCAATCAGCACATCGACATCCCCTGGCGCATTCTTGCTGGGACCAATGACGCAAAAGTCCAAGCTGACTTCATCAAGTGAAAATGGGATGTATTGATTGGCTTCGGATTCGACCTGAACCTCCAGCTCCTGCTCCGTCATGCCACCAGGCAGCGTAATCTTTTTAGTGATTACTGCGGACGGAGGCAGGGCGAGGGCCACGTTTTTGGTTCTGGTGCCACTTTTCTTGACCAGTCGACGCAATGCGTCCGCGACCTCGTCAAATTTTTCGATGTTGCCATCGGTGATCCAGCCTCGCTCCAGCGGCTCGATCGCACAACGCTCAAGGACCAGACTACCTGCCTTATCGCGCCCCAACTCCACCAGCTTGACGCTGGAGGAGCTGATGTCGATTCCCAGCAGCGGAGCAGACTGGCGACTGAACAAAGACCCCATTGAGATCAAGATTGGT
>JAHHHT010000002.1 GCA_019359235.1 Oscillatoria princeps RMCB-10 | reverse complement strand
GTTTTTTGTTATAATCGCATCTCCAGGTTAGCCCTGAAGACCTCTAATTGTTTTGACGAGGTTTTTGATGCTTTCTGGCTTTCAAACTATTCTTTTATCTTGGTTCGGTGCTGTGAGGGCCGTCGGGCCGCTTGCGCTGCCTCTTGACTCACCGCGCTTTACTACTGTAACAACCCTATCTGAGTTTGTCAAGCATTTTTCCAAACTTTTTTGAAAAAGTTTTCGGAAACCCTGAATCTCCCTGCCGGCTGGGGTTTGAGCTAGATTGGGGAAAGTGTGACAGAGGCATGAGGAGAAAATTTAGTGAGGGCCATCCCTGTTTTGCCCCCGTGGGTCGTCTTAGACCCGCTCTTGCAGACCTGGTTGCTGGAGGACATTGGCCGGGGGGACCGCACGACTCAGAGCTTATTTACAGCAGAAGTCCCAGATGGGCGCGGCGAGTGGGCTGTCAAAGAGCCAGGAGTGATTGCCGGCTTGCCGGTGGCCCGTCGGGTCTTCCAGCTCTTGAATGGCCACGTGAAGTTTGTGGCCACAGCTGCCGATGGCGAATGGTGCGACCCGGGGCAGATAGTCGCTCGGCTTGAGGGCCCGCTTGACGCCCTGCTTGCAGGAGAGCGAGTCGCCTTAAACCTGGCCATGCGTCTCAGTGGCATCGCCACCCTGACGCGCAAATATATAGAGAAAATTGCCGACCTGCCGGTGCAGCTGGTGGATACCCGCAAAACCACACCCGGTTTGAGACTCCTGGAGAAGTACGCCACTCAAGTGGGAGGAGCCAGGAACCACCGCATGGGCCTGGATGACGCCGTGATGATCAAGGATAACCACATTGCCGCCGCCGGCGGCATTGGGCCGGCAATCGCCCAGATTCGGGAGCGCATTCCCTACCCCCTGACAATAGAAGTAGAAACCGAAACACTGGCCCAAGTCGAAGAAGCCCTGCACCACGGAGCGGACATCATCATGCTGGACAATATGTCACTGGACCTGATGGCCCAAGCCGTGCGACTGATTCGCGCTTCACAGCCCCGGGTCAAAATTGAAGCGTCTGGCAACATCACCCTGGAAACCCTCCGCGCCGTGGGCCAAACCGGCACAGACTACATTTCCACAAGCGCCCCCATCACTCGCTCCACTTGGCTGGATTTGAGCATGAAAATAAAAAGCTAACTGAGCGGACAAAATTAAGCTTCATAGCGCCGGTAAGTCAGAAACCCGGTTTCTTAAAGAAACCGGGTTTCTTGCTCCCGGCGCGAGCGCCGGTGCGGACGAAGCCCACTCTACTTTTACTAAGGCTTGATCGTCTCCACAGCCGCTGTCACCTTAGTCGCCACTTCCGGAGGCAGAGGCACGTATCCCAGTTCAGCGCTTAATTTTTGTCCGTCAGCCAGCCCCCATTTGAGAACATCTTTCAAAGCTTTGGCTTTGTCAGCACTGTCATACTGCTTGTAAGCCATTATCCAGGTATAGCTGACAATTGGGTAGGAAGCCTCTCCCTCGGGATCTTCAATAAATTTCACCAAATTTTCCGGCAGCTGCACTGCCGCAAGTGTCTTAGCAGCCGCCTCCGGAGTCGGCTCAACATACTTACCGGCTTTATTTTCCAAAGCCGCCATCTTCAAGTTTTGCTGCTTGGCGTAGCCATACTCAACGTAACCTATCGCCCCTTCAGTTTGCAAGATTTGCGCTGTGACGCCCTCATTGCCCTTAGCCCCAACAAATCCCTGTGCCTGCGGCCATTCCACAGTTTTCCCCTCTCCCGGGCCTGCTTTCCAGTCCGGGCTGACAGCGCTCAAGTGCTTCGTGAACACAGCGGTTGTCCCGCTGCCATCAGAGCGGTGCACAACCGTAATCGGTTTATCTGGCAACTTCACTCCGGGATTGATTTCAGCAAGTTTAGGGTCATTCCAAGTCTGAATTTTTCCCAATAAAATCTCTGCATAAACTTGCCGAGAAAGCTTGAGCCCACTTGGAACATCGGGCAGGTTGTAAGCGAGGACTATACTGCCGGCAGTCACAGGCAGCAGCACCACCCCCTTGGCAACCTGTTTAATCTCATCCTCCTTCATGGCTACGTCACTGGCTCCGAAGTCAACCGTTCCACTAATGAACTGTTTCACCCCAGCGCCACTGCCAACAGACTGATAGTTGATTTGAGTCTTGGGATTGCTTTTGCCATACTCAGCGAACCAGCGCTGATACAAAGGAGCGGGAAAACTCGCACCGGCACCCGTGAGGGTGACACTGGAACCCGCCGCAACTGGAGTAGACGGAGAGGTGCCAGTTCCTGTAGGGCTTGTGGGAGTTTGGGTTTGGGAAGCGCAGCCGCCGACACTCACGGAAAACGCAATCAGCGGTAAAAGCAGAGCCTGTCGCATTGGACGAATTTGAAAAAGCATAGCACCTTCAGAAAACTCTAGAAGAAAGAAATTGAACTTAAGGTAGATCCCCTTCCAGGCACCCTTACGGGAAGCCAGCGTCGCACAGTGGGGAACCCCTCACCAGAGGCTCTGCCTCCTAGAACGCCGGCGCAAGTTCAATGCGCGACAGCTTCAAGCAGCCTCAAGGTAGAGGCGGATTCACAAGGAATGCATCCAGGAAACAGAGAATTTTTATAAAGCGCACCGGCCCATAAGGTGAAGACATCATTAGAGACAGGTTCAGGAGGAATCTCTGCAGCTTCACAAGAAGATTGATCAACCCGACCCCACTCAAACAGTATGTTCAAGTCAGGCCGATCAAATTCAACGCCCAATCAGGTGATTTAAGAAACCGGATTTCTTGGATAAACCCGGTTTCTTAAATTTGTCTACTACTTAATTCGGCAACCCCTCACGCCACAGGCACCTAGAATGAGAAGGTGGTGCGGATGGTTCCCACGTAGTCGGTTTCGTTGTTTTCGTTGTGTTCTGGATTGACAATGACAAACAAGCCAGGAGTGATGGCAATGTTGTCGGTTACTTGGTAGCGATAAAAAGCCTCCAGATGCAAGGAAGTGTCACCGTCCTCACGACCGGCAACGTCATTATCCGTAACTTTCGGCGGCATGCCCACCATCAAACCGAGAACGTTCCCTTCTTTCCCCAAATCTGGGAAAGCTGCCGTCACAGCCCAGTTCCATATCTTGGCATCGTTGTAGCTAATTTCTGACTGAGCCAGCGAGTAACCGGCCCAGCCAGACAGCACAAATCGAGGGCTAAGGCTGAAAGTCGCTTGCAAGCCATAGTGATTTGCTGAGGTGGGCTCTGCACCGAAAGGAGCATTGGCCAACTCACTGCCGGTACCCCCCGATACTTGGCCGCGACGAGAAGCTGCAGGATTAGAAGAGTAGGAGTGCACGTAGGTAAAGCCTAAAGCCAGTCGGTCGCTAGCGCGGAAGGTGGCTTGACCGAGAGCCGCATAGGAACCCTTGAAGAAGCCCCCGCCTCCCTGATCATTGCTCGGGTTGAGGATGTCAGGAACGGGTTCGGGGTCGTTGCCGTTCGGAGCTTGATACCCCAAGGATATGCCGAATGCCTTGCTAAAGTTGAAGTTGGCGGTCACACCTTGCCCTCCCCCCTGCCGGTAGATGGGGTTGAATCGCCCAAAGCGGGAAATAGATCCAAGACCACTACTTTCAAACAAAGGGTTAAACACGTACACATTATCATTGAACTCAGCCGCATTGGCGTCAAGGATAACCGTCATCTTGCTAGTCAGCGGGAAACGGTAGAACAGTTTGTGCAGTTGAAATTGGCTGTTCGTATCCGCCTCAAATCCCAAGCGCTGCATGTTGACGCCAGTCCCGTCAACGGCACCCAAGTTAGCAGTGGTGCCGGCTTGCAAACGAGTTCGCAGCAAGTCTTTGCCGGTAAAGCTGGTATCAAAATTCAACCGCGCCCGATAGCTTAAATGCGGTACGACACCGGTTCCTCCCTCTCCAATGATGTCATTAGCGCCGAATATCACCTCACCTTTGAGCTTGGTAGTGGTCGAGAACTGATTGGCTTCCAGTTCAGCTGTGCGCGCTTCCAAAACGTCGGTGCGAGCCCGCAGCGTAGCCAGTTCTGCCTGAAACTCCTCTAGCAGCCGCTGCACTGCGGCTAAATCTGGTTTGGTGATCAACTGTGAAGTATCGATATTGGGTCCAATCAGCTGAACGATCCGTTCCAAACAGGCGTTCAAACCGGCAGCAAACTCGTAGCGCGTCATGGCTCGGTTTCCCCGGAACGTACCGTCCGGATATCCCGCAATACAGCCGTAGCGCTCGACCAAGTTCTGCAAGGCTTGGAAGGCCCAGTCTGTGGGCTGCACGTCGGACAGCTGGGAAACGGAAGTCACCTGGCCCATTGGGTCAGCTGGATCGGCAGATTCCCCAGCGGTTTCCAGAGAGCTGACGGAAGGTTCCGCCGGCACAGCCATTTCCGCCGGCACTGTCTCACCAGCAGGCAATTGCGCACTCAAGGTACTGCCGGCACTCACCTCAGACTGCGGGGGGTTGGCTGCTTGCGCCAGAGGGCTGGCTTGCGGTGCCGGCTGGCCAAAAGTTTCCAAGGAGCTGACTGCAGACCCTTGGGCTTCCCGCAGGGTGGGTTCAGCCGGCACAGCCGTTTGAGCCGGCACTGTTTCACCTGCAGGCAATTGCGTACTTAAGGTGCTGCCGGCATTAACCGATGGCTGAGCCAGGTTGGCTGCTTGCGCCAGAGGGCTGGCTTGCGGTGCCGGTTGGCCAGAGGTTGACAGCGAGCTGACCGAAAGTTCAGCAGCTCCTGCAGTCAAAGGAGCCAGTGTCGCGACGGCTGGCATTTCAGCCACTGTCGCACTGCCGGCATTCACCGAGGTGGGGTTCACTTCCTCAGGCTGAGCCAGTGCAGCAACTGCGACCTTAGCGGTGGCTTGCAGCGCAGATTGGTCAGCGATTTCTACAGCGCTGCCGGTTAGGCCTGCAGCTGCTACCATTTTGTCCGCCTCTGTGCTGACTGCCGGCGCTTCAATGGCCAGAGCGCTGTTGGCCAAGACCAAGGTCGCGCCCAGGACGGCTGGACTGTGCTGTAGAGCAGCCCTAAAAATCTTTAGCATCCTTGTTTCCTCACACCTAACTGAGATCCCCAAATTGCTGAGCGGCTTGTTACTGTTACAAGCCCAGACAGTAACGCCGATCTTATCAAGAATCTCAGGCAGTAACTCCTATATATGTAGTCTCCCTCTGACTTTTAGTGCTAGTAGAGCAGGAACAGATCCCACCTCAAGCGCGTTTTAGATTGGAAGCCATGAGAAATACTAATTGTTTTAGCTTAAGAACTGGTAAAATTTTTATAATACAAAGGTTAACCTTTGTCCCCACCCCAGAGGCGATCAATCCCAGTCGGGACAGGGGTTGGGGAGGCTAGCTTTGTCCCGCCTGAAACGGCAAGCCTCCAGGGAACGCCAGCTGCGCCGGCACGCCCCAGCCATCTCCCGTTTCCGAAAATCTGGGACAACAACTAGCGAGTGGGCTCCTTTTGGGGCTGTGGGGAGAAGCCTGCCGGTGTCCCTTCCTCAACCGGCATCCCGCCACCCACCGGCACGGCACGACTCAGACCAATGCCCCATGCCATGATGCCCCACGCCCCACGCCCCATGCCCTGTCAACTACGTTTCCCCTAAATAAGCCTTGCGAACAGTTTCGTTCGACTCCAGCTCACTAGCAGTCCCTTCCACCACAACTTGACCCGTTTGCAGCACATAGCCGCGATGGGCCACCTTCAAAGCCATGTGAGCGTTTTGCTCTACTAGGAGAATGGTTGTCCCCTGAGTGTTAATGTCCCGAATAATCGAGAAAATCTGGCTCACCAGCAGGGGCGCTAAACCCATACTTGGCTCATCTAATAGGAGCAAGCGGGGTCTGGCCATCAAAGCGCGACCGATGGCCAGCATTTGCTGTTCGCCGCCACTGAGAGTCCCCCCTTTTTGATTGATGCGCTCTCTCAACCGGGGGAAAAGATACAAGACTTTCTCTTTATCTAACTTAATGCCAAGAGAATCCCGGCGGGAAAAAGCACCCATTTCCAGGTTTTCTAGCACCGTCATTCGAGGAAATATCAGGCGACCTTCAGGACTTTGCGAGATGCCGGCTTTGACGATTTGTTTCGGAGAGAGAGACTCCAGAGATGTGCCCTCAAACAGGATTTTTCCCTGGCGAGGTCGCAACAGCCCCTGGATGGTGCGGAGAGTGGTAGTTTTCCCCGCCCCGTTACTGCCAATTAAGGTAACAATTTCCCCCTGTTCGACCCGCAGAGAAACTCCCTTGAGAGCCTGAATATTTCCGTAATAGGTGTAAATATCTTTGACTTCAAGCATAAGGCTTCATTTTCACTGTTCAGGGTTCATTATAACTCGTTCCGGGGCTGGAGCCTGGGAACGCATATCAGGAGGCTCCAGCCTCCCTTGTGTTAAAAAGACTCTGTAGAGCCGGCAGCTCCGATAAAAGGGCATTTTCAGCTAGAACCTGGGAACTATGACCCAGAAACCTGGGAACGATAAACGAGAACCCTGGGAGGGAGAATGAACGAAAAATGCCCCACGCCCCACGCCCCACGCCCGATTACCCATTTCCCTCTTCTTTCCCCAGATATGCCTCAATCACGCGGGGATCGGCGCGAACCTCAGCGGGAGTCCCCTCCGCAATTTTACAGCCGTACTCCATGACGCTGACGCGGTCGGAAATTCCCATCACCACCTGCATATCGTGTTCGATAAGCAATATGCTCAAATCGAGTTCGTCGCGCAGGCGGTAGATAAACCGAGTTAAGTCAGCCGTTTCGTTGGGATTCATGCCCGCCGTGGGCTCGTCCAGGAGCAGTATTTTAGGCTCACTCGCCAGCGCCCGCGCAATTTCCAACCGGCGCTGGTCCCCATAAGAGAGGTTTTTTGACAGTTCCGCAGCTTTTGAGGAACCCAAACCCACAAAGTCGAGGAGACTCAGCGCTTTTTCCTTAGCTGTGCGCTCCTCTTGAACGGCAGCTGGCGGACGCAATAAAGCTCCAAATAAACCTGTCTTCAGCCGGCTGTGCCTGCCCACCAAAACATTTTGCAGCACAGTCATGTTATGGAACAAGCGGATATTCTGAAAAGTGCGAGCAATTCCCAAACTTGTCAGCTTGTGAGGGGGAGATCCGGTAATCTCGCTGCCCTCCAGCAGCAACTGACCGGCAGTGGGGACATAGATCCCGGTGAGCGTATTGAAAAATGTGGTCTTGCCAGCTCCGTTAGGGCCAATAACGCTGGCAATCATATTTTTTTCCAGGTTAAAATCGACCCGATTGACTGCAGTCAGCCCCCCGAATCGCATAGTAAGTTCCCGTGCTTCTAACAGTGGCATTACCGGCTCCTCGCGTCTGCTAAAAACTCTTTACTCGCCTCCTCAGTCTCGTGCAGTTCTGCTTGGTGCAGCTTATCAGGCACCAGTCCTTCCGGGCGCACCAGCATCATTATGACTAATGTCAAGCCAAAAAGAAACAGGCGCATCTGGATCGGATCGAGACTGATTGCCACAAAGTCTCTCAGTCCCGGCTCGGTAATGGTGGGCAACACGGATGTATTTAGCCAACTCTTGAGGACTTCCGCCAGTTTAGGCAGATACAGCCGGTCTGCCGCCATGATGATAATCGCACCCAGGATTACCCCAGTCAAATTCCCCAGCCCGCCCAAAATAACCATGCACAAGATGATGACAGAAATGGAAAAATCGAATACACTGGGAAATATAGCGCTGATATAGGCGGCATAGAAAGCGCCGGCAAATCCCGCGAAGGTTGCCCCCATCGCAAAGGCGAGTAATTTACTGTTGACCAGGTTTATTCCCATCGCGCTGGCAGCTAGCTCATCTTCGCGGATGGCTGTCCAAGAGCGCCCCAAGCGGGAATCGCGCAGGCGCACGATTGCGAAGTAGGCAAATACCACCAGGCACAGGATTAAATAATACCAGGGCAGATAGTTGGCGGATTCAAAAGTGCCGATCAAGGGGAGGGTTGGGCGATTGATGGGGTTAATTCCGGCTTCTCCGCCGGTCAAATTAATCGCGCGATCGCACCCTATCAGACAAATTGCCATTTCTGGATGCCCCTGCAGGGAAGCCAAAAACTTGGAGATTGGCTCATCAATCCGCACCGCAGTTAAATTGCGAAAGACCACAGGAACAATTTGACCAAAACCGAGGGTGACAATTGCCAGGTAATCCCCCCGCAACCGCAAGGTGGGTGTTCCCAAAATTAAACCGGCAAGCGCCGCCACCACTGCAGCAACCGGCAGCGCCAGCCAGAAGTTCCAATCCAGGTTGAGTTGGGGAGAGGCTAACAAGCCAGTGGTATAAGCGCCGATGGCAAAAAAGGCAACGTAGCCCAAATCCAGCAAGCCGGCAAAGCCTACAGTAATATTCAGCCCCAGGGCTAACATCACAAAGATTAAAATTTGGATCGCCGTATCTATCCAGCTTGTCTGAGCGAATCCATCAGCCAAGGGAAAAAGTACCAGCACGAAAGCCAGCGTCACCAGGGTTGCCTGTTGCTTTGCAGGAGCCGGTATCCCCTGCAAGGCTCCCATCACTCCGCCGGCTAGAGTGGTAATTGCCAGCGCCAGCACGATCTCGACCGTCCCTGTAGCCGGCAGTCCTAAAACAGGTGCGAGCTGCTGTTGAATTGCGCTTCCAGCCAGCAGCCAAAGCCCCACAATCAATCCCGCACCGGCACCCGCTCCCAACCCAACTGTTGGGCTGAGAATTCTCTGACGTTGAGCCTGCATGAAGCCAGCCGCCGTACCAAGAAGCCAGCCAATAACCGCACCGCTCCACCCCCCAAACAGGAATGCCGTTAAAGCGGCGATCGCTCCTAAAATCCAATTTGCCGTGACAGCCTTGATCACCTGATTAGCCATATTTTTTCTCCGCTCAGCAGTCAGCAGTCACCAGTCAGCTGCCAGAAACAGCCGGCAACTGACTGCTGAAAAAATCTCAAACCTTTTCCTGAACATTTTCGCCCAGCAAGCCGCCCGGTTTGAAGGCTAAAATGACCACCAAAACTGCGAACACCCAAGCATTAGTCCACCGGCTCGACAGGTACTGGTCACTCAAGGCAGACAGCAATCCAATCGACAAGCCCCCCAGCATTGCGCCGAAAATGTTGCCAATCCCCCCCAGCACCGCTGCGGTGAACGCCCGCAAGCCCGCCGTGAAGCCCATTGTGAACACAATCGTGTTGTTGTACAGTCCTACCAGAAGCCCAGCCGCCCCCGCCAGCGCCCCGCCCAGCAAAAATGTCAGGGCAATAATCCAATCCACATCAATGCCCATGATCAGAGCTGCGTCACGGTTTTGCGCAGTCGCTCGCATCGCCTTTCCCAGACGGGTGTTCTGCACAAACAGCTGCAGTCCAACCATCAAGCCAAGGGCAACAACCAACACAATCAAGTCTTTGGTTGTGAACGAAATATTGCTCTCAATTCCCATCGCTTTGAGAATCTCAATCCGGGGCAATAAGTCTGGAAAGCTCTTTGGCGCAGCTGCGTTTCCCCCCATGATGGGCAGAAAAGATTTGAGTCCTCCCCAAAACAGTCCGGCATTCTGAAAAATAAAGGAAACTCCAATTGCTGAGATCAGCGGTGCCAGCCTGGGGGCGTTGCGCAAAGGCCGGTAGGCGTATCTTTCGGTCACAATATTTAATGCAGCACAAAGACCGGCAGATATTAGCAAAGCAACTAACATAGCTGGAATGCTAGCGCTGAGGGGAGCACCGTCTCCGACGCCAAACGCACCGATTGCTGTCAGGGAAGCAAAGGCTCCCAACATGTACAAATCCCCGTGAGCGAAATTGATCAGCTCAATAATACCATAAACCAAAGTATAGCCTAGGGCAATAATAGCAATCACCGCACCGTTGACCAGACCCACTAAGATTTGTTGAATCAGGACTTCCGGGTTGCGGACAATATCCCCTGCAATTCGGGGCAAGTCCAACCCGGCAATCGGGCCTAACAGTAACACCAGGTAAATGACAGCCAGGTACACAAGTGGCTTGTGCCATTGTTTCATAGGGATTTGGCTCTAAACAGCAGAGTGCGTTTTCTCGTTTTCCGACAGTCCTCACCGGCAGTCTGTTGGCCACCGGCGGTGAAAAGGGTTTGCAGGGGCGGGATTTCTTTCGATATCATCTGTGGCAGACAGAAGACTTATTTGCGCATTTAATTTGCACTATATGCCCTCTGCACTCGTTCCCAGGCAGAGCATGGAAAAGCCTCCAAGGAGGCTCTGCCTCGTTGCCCCGTTCTTACAACAAGCAGATTAAAAGTTAAACAGCTTATTGACTTGCCCCGCCCCCGGGCAGTCCCTACTGGAAGCCGGGAATGTATGGCGACGGCATCTGGGTACTGTATTTTCCAGCCCTGCGCCGGTGCTCGATTGAACACAGCGAAAGCGTGAAAATTCCGCACCCAGTGCCCACTGCCCACTGCCCGTCTCGGCTAAAGGAACCCCGCCCCTGGAATTTGGCAATGGGTCAATCCTACATCAATCTGCCTTGAGCAGACTGACAAACTGAAATTTACCATCCTTGACCTGATTCCCGGACATGGTGGTGAGGGTGGTGTCGCCATTGGCGTCAAAGCTCCAAGTGCCGAGCACTCCAGGAAACTCTTTCGTGGCCAATACGGCGTCGCGGATGGCGGCGCGGTCATTTTTGCAGACTTTGCCGATGGCATCAACGACCACTTTGCCCGCTTCGTAGCCATAAGCGGCGTAGGCTTCCGGTTCAGCGTTATATTTGGCCTTGTAGCTTTCATACCAGGCTTTGCCGGCACCGGTGAGCTCTTTACCCGGAACTCCCCCGAAGGTTGCGTAAACCCCTTCGGCATCTTTGCCCGCCGCATCAATCAGGGCTTGCTCGTAAATCCCGTCAGGCCCCATAAACTTGACTTTATCGGGCGTCATCCCCACATTTCGCATGTCCTTGATCAGCTGCCCAGCATTGGTCTGGGTGGTGCCGCCAAAGTAGAGCAAGTCTGGGTTGAGGGCTTTGATTTTGGTCATCAAAGCTTTATAGTCGCTGGCTTTGGCGTCAATTCCTTCGTGTCCGAGAACTTCTATCCCTATCTTTTTGGCCGTTGCCTCGAAAATATCGGCAATCCCTTTGCCGTAAAGCTCTTGATCGTCCAGGATATAGACCCGTTTCACCCCCAGGGAGTTGGCCCATTTGGCGGCGGCTGCCCCTTGCAGGTCATCTGTAGGGACGACGCGGGAGAAGTTGCGCTTGCCATTTGGGTAGTAAACGTCAGGCTCTTTGCTTTCACCTTTGCCCGGTTTGGTCAGCCCTGGATAGGTGTTGGCGGGGCTGACCATCACCAAGTTGGCTCGGTTGAGGATGTAAATGGATAGCTTGGCTGCGCCGGAGTTGAAGTGGCCAATCACGGCAGCGACTGATTTGTCGGCCACGGCTTTGTTGGCGTTTTGCGTCACTTGCGCCGGGTCCCATTTATTGGCAGCGGCAGTAGCGTCGTCATATTTTTCATATTGGATCTTGAGCTTGCCATCGCAGACGGTTGAGTTTGTCTCGTCGAGGGCTTGCTGGATACCGTTGACAATCGATTGGCTCTGGCCCAGGGCGCTGCCTGTCATGGGCAGGCTGGAAACAATCTTGACTGTATTCCCAGAAGGTGCTGAGCCGGTTCCGCCACTATTTGGACCGGCACCTGTCTGCCCGCCCCCACACCCGGCCAGCGCTGAGGCCGCCAACACTGATAAGACTAATTTACTTAACCGCACATAGGGGAGACTCATTCTTGAGCGTCCGCCGGACTCCTGTTTAAAGTTCATCTGTTCGTTATTGTTTGGGTGTTTTTGTACTGGCATGTGTTCTTCTTTAGGGATGACTTGTACTTCTGTCTTTGGGTGGATGCGCCTTTCAGTTATATAGTAGTACAAACGGCCTGAAAGGCTGTCCCGATCTCTGGGAAATTTGCCCGGTCGCCGGTGCCGGTTAAATCTTTCCGTGACTTTTTGTCCGCCTGTATGGCAAGCGCTTGGCACAATAGTTTTAACTGTATCAAGGGAGCATCCCATTTTGGGAAATCGGCGGTTTCGGTGCGTTACAAGGGAGCGCGTAACGCACCCTACTGCGCTCTCCTACCGATCGATTTTCGCAATCCTTAACGCTCCTGCAATCCAAAGGTGAACAATAACTATCAGACAAAAAGCCAGACAAATCAGACTATCACTGTTCTGGTTGTTTTGGCGGAAAGATAAGCAAAATGATAGGGGTAAGCCATTACAATAAAATAACTTAATCTGACAATTTCGGCAGGTAAGTTACAGTTAATGCGAGCAGTTCCGCAAAAGGGTGGGGCAAAAAGTTGTGCCGCGACTTTTGAGCCGGCAAGGCGATGGGGGAGGCCGTTCACGGTGCCGGCTGGGCGGTCAACTTCCCCTGAAGGCGCGTGTCGCTCCCTCGGATGGCTGCCTCAAAGATTGTCAGTCAGGGGAAACGGCAGTTTGATGCCGGTTTGGGGAGGATTTTGAGTTTTGAATTGTGAATTTTAAATTCAAAACTCATTTTTGGCAACTCAAAACTCTTCACCGGCATGGTAGGAGCTGCGCACGAGAGGGCCAGACCGGACGTGAGAAAAGCCCATGTCTCTGGCGATTGCGCCGAGGCGGTCAAATTCTTCGGGCGTCCAGTATTTTCGCACCGGCAGGTGTTCCAGTGCGGGGCGCATGTACTGCCCGAGGGTGAGCCGGTGGCAGCCAACCGCCCGCAAATCTGCCATCGTCTCAATGATCTCAGGTTCGGTTTCGCCGTGTCCCAGCATCAATCCGGATTTTGTGGGCATGCTGGAATCAATTTCTTTGACGAAACGGAGGACGTCCAGGCTGCGCTCGTACTTGGCTCCCCGCCGCACCGGCCCTTGCAGGCGTCTGACTGTCTCTATATTGTGGTTGTAACAGGCGGGGAGGGCCCTCACTACTGTCTCAATCCGCTGGCGCTGCTGCTGTGCCGGTGTCATATCATAGGAGTGACCCCCCCAGAAATCGGCGGTGAGCACTTCTATATGTGTGTCGGGGTTTAGCCGGCGCACGGCTTCCATTGTGGCCACAAACCAGCCGGCACCGGCGTCTGGCAAGTCATCTCTAGCCACCGATGTCAGAACGACATAGCGCAAGCCCAGCAGCTGCACTGCTTCAGCCACTTTTTGGGGTTCTTCTGGGTCTAAGGGCACCGGAGCGTGACCCTTATCCACTTGACAAAAGGCACAGGAGCGGGTACATGTTGGCCCCATGAGCAAGAATGTGGCTGTTTTCTGGGCGTAGCACTCTCCCCGGTTGGGGCAGCGGCCTTCTTCACAAATGGTGTGGATCTGGCGCTGCTTGATAATTTGCTGTACTGTAGAGAGCTCGCTGGCTTTGCCGATGGGGCGTCGCAGCCACTCTGGCATGGCCTGAATTTCTGCCCGCCGCGCTTGCGCGGGGGATGGGCTTGTGGGAGTTGGACTGGGTTCGGCAGCCATAAAAGTTAGAATTTAAACTATCGGGCTAATCGCCCAAAAAGCAAGACTATGATACAAATCTTATAACATTCTCCAAACAGGCCGGTGGGGCGGTAGCGAAAAGGTGGGGCGGCTTTTGTGCCTTTTGAGCCGGAACCGCCTTAAGCTAGGATTAAGGGACAGGCTAGCTTTCAGGCGGAGCGTTAAATATATAGTGATCTGGAGATGCTAAATGATAAATTGTAGAGTTGCTAGCAGGTTTGGATCGCACTCCTGCGAGAGAGATTGTGTTTGGCAGAGGTGGCGCTAGTGAGGATTGATAGTGTTCCCGGACAGGTGGGGTTCAGATACATTTGCCGGCCCGATACCGAACTGGATTTTCTGATCGCGGTTCTGTGTTCCATCGGGATTCAACCGCCTCAAGGTTGCCCAACTGTCACCATTAATTTTGATTTTTCACCCAACCACTAGAGGAGTCAGTCGTGGCAAGTCACAAAATTTTGGTTATCGATGACAGCAAGGTGATTCGGATGCGGGTGCGGGAGATGTTACCGCCGGGTAACTTTGAGATCGTGGAAGCAACAGACGGTGAAGAAGGTCTGAAGCTGATCCGCCAGGCGCGCCCTAATTTAATTATGCTGGATTTCTTGCTGCCGAAAGTGAGCGGATGGGAGGTGTACCAGCAGATTCAAGGTAATGCTGAACTCCGGAAAATTCCCCTGGTGCTGATGTCCGGGCGGAAAGAAGAAGTCACTGAGAAGATTCCGGAACCGTTCAAGCATTTTGCTTTTATCGAAAAGCCGTTTGAGAAGAAGCAGCTGATTGACGCGATCAAGTTGGCTATGCGCACAGGCCCGGCACCGGCACCTGTGGGGGCACCGGCAGCGGAAGCCAAGGCGCAACCGGCAGCGGCTGCTGCACCGGCAGCCGGTGGGGCATCGAACGAGCAAATTGCCCAAATGCAGGCTGAGATGAAGAAAATGCAGGCTGAGATTGATGGGCTCAAGAAGCAGCTGGCTCAGATCGTGACGGTGATCAAGCAAAAGTTGAAGTAGCTGGCTGCCGGTCAGGGATGGCGGCACACTAGAAGGATGATTACAGCTCTGTGCTGCTGGAAACCCCACCCCCCATCCCCCTCCCCGTTAACGGGGAGGAGGAGAAAAGAGAGGGGCACAAGGGGCGGCCACGGGGGGCCGCCCATACAGCTACCTGGCGATTGAAATACCCTCGTTACCCTGGTTACCCTCGTTACCCTCGTTCCCAGGCGGAGCGTAGGAACGCCCCAAGGTCGGCTCTGACTTGAAAATGTTTGTAGGGGCGGGTTCACCAACATCTGAACTTCGTAGAGACATTTTAGGTAAACCCGCCCCTACCGGCCCAACCGTTGCCCCGCCCCCAGGACAAGTTTTCATTGGTGGCGGTGTGCGCAGTTGTAGCGCAGCGGCTCCGCAGGAGCATCGCGACTGCCTCCTTTCAGCGGACAGGCGCAGATTAAATGCTTAACAGCTTAAGTTTTTAAATGGTATTTTGTTTAATTTGTCAAGGGTTAAGTCTGGATTTTTTTGTAAATTTTTGTGTCGCCGGCGGGTGAAGGTGCCGGCAGTTGCAGCCGGACTCCCCGCTCTAGGCGATCGCATGCCGGCGGGCGCGAGCGCACCGGCAGGCGCGAAAAGCAATTTTTCCTCGCTCTCAGCTGTGCTTGTGCTAAGCTAAAAAAACTGAGTTTACGGTTCCGGTAGTGCTGCAACGGCAGTGCGGCAAAGTAAGGATGCAGAAATTTTGCTCACTTCTGCAAAGAGAGTCCTTACTATGCAACACTACTCCCATTACTTTGAGTCGCGCCAATGATTCCTAAAACATGGGTGCCGTGTTCGTTGCCCTCTCCCGTTTCCAGCAAGGGGTTGTTATCGGCATCAACTAGGTGACGTCCCAGAATAATCTGGCTGTAGTCGATATCTGCATTCTTGCCATTGAAGCAGGTGTCGATAATGCCAATGAGAGGCTGATTTTTCTTGGCAAAGTCCAGCCACCTGACAGGGACATCCACCAGCGGGGGTAACTTTCGCTAAATGCACCGCCGCCGCCATATTCAGCAACCCAGCACCAGTCGCCTCGTCCCAGTTGGGCGTATTTAGGTCAGTGGCTGTGCGCTGGAGAATATCCATCACTTGGCGATAGCTCAACTTCGGATTCGCCGCCCATACTTGGGAAGCGGCACCGGCTACCTTACTAGCTGCCACAGATGTCCCCGAGGTTTCGCCGCTGCTACCGTCAGCCACCATATCCAGGGCGTAGCCACTGCCGGAATAGTCCGCTTCATCGCAGGCATTAGAGAGCGCTACCGAATTCCTGACCCGTTTGGCCGCTCCCACTGTCATAATGCTGTCAAATGACAGGGAAGCCTCACCGAGGGCGGACATTGTTTCGCTGTCATCTCCAGCCGGAACCACAACCAAGACATTGTGCTTGTGGGCGTATGCCAGCGCCTCCCATTCCGCATCCGTCAGTTCATAGCGCGGGGTGACACTGCCATCGGAGTTGAGTTGAGTCAAATTTAGATTGAGAGTAACGATCCCATTCGGTTGCCCCGATTTTCTTACAGCATCCACAAATTCAATAAGCGACTGCGCCCATTGCTCAGAAGAACCACCGGCACGCGCTGCGAACAGGGGCGCATCATCATTAATACCATCAATGCCGGTGCCATTGTTCTGAGTGGCTCCAATAATTTCTAACGCGGGGCTAACCGGCACGTCACTTTCACCGGCTTCCAGCAACGGATTGGCATCCCCATCCACGCGCTCTTGTCCCAAAATAATCCGCGAATAGTCAATATCGGGATTATTCCCAGCAAAGCCGGTGTCAATCACGCCAACCAACGGCTGAGACGCCTTAGCAAACTCGTACCCCACCGGCACAACCGGCTCAATTGCCGGTGCTGCAGATCGCACAGCAATATTTTCCAAGCGCTCAACCAATTCAACCGTAGCAGGACTCACCTGAACCGGCTCGCTCTGACTCTTCAAACTTTCAGTAACACTTTCCAGCTTTTCAATCAAAGCCACACTCACCGGCTGATCGCCGGCAGCTTCCGCCGGCTGATTCCGCTTGCCTTGCAGTCAGGTTTTCCAGACGAGACACCAAATCGCCCTTGACAAAATTGCCATTTTGTGCTATTTAAGCACTCGCCGTCACCGGCTCCCGACTGTCAGTATTGAAAGTGCTCGCGGGAGTGGCTGGAGTTTGAGGCGCAGCACCGGCAGCGCCTTCGCTTGTCGCCTGTGACGCCGAGGTCTCGTGCACCTGCGTTTGCGCCGGCGTCTCAACCGCAGCACCCGCCACAACCTTTGGTGCCGGTGGCGCTTGTGGGGTGGAGTCAGCCGGCTCTACTGTTGCCTCTGCGACTTGTGGGCTTTCCGATTGCAGATTGCCAACTGCATCCGAAACCAGAACCTCAGGTGCCGGTGGCGCTTCTGGGGTGGAGTCAGCCGGCTCAACTGGTGCGGAATCTGCAACTTCGGCGGTGTCAGCCGGCACGTTATTAATAGTGTCTTCTGCAGCGACAGCTGAGGCTGCCGGTGGGACTTCAGCTGAAGCCTTGACAGCTGCCGGTGTTTCCGATTGCAGATTGACAATTGCATCCGAACCGAGAGTCTCAGATGCCGGTGGCGCTTCCGTGGCGAGTTGCGCCGAGGCGACTGGAGTTTCTACAACTTCCTCGATGTCAGCAGACACATTATCAATAGTCTCGACAGCGACAACTGAGGCTGCCGGTGGGACTTCAACTGAAGCCTCAACAGCTGCCGGCGTTTCCGATTGCAGATTTACAATTGCATCCGAACCGGCAATTTCAGATGCCGGTGGCGCTTCCGTGTCGAGTTGCGCCTCAACTGCTGGAGTTTCTACAACTTCCTCGATGTCAGCAGACACATTATTAATACTGTCTTCAACAGCGACAGCCTCAGGTGCCGGTACAGGCGCTGTGGCTCCTGGAATTTTCGATGACTCTTCTAACGTAGATTCCGCTGTTTCCGCACCGCTCACCTCTGATAAAGCCTGCGATTGAGAGGTTTCGTCAGTCGCATCATTATAAAATTATAAAATTTCCGGTTGTTCACTGTGCGTATAAGCTTTTCGGCAGCCACACCCCCCGGTGCCGGTGAGGCGTCTGTGGCGGAGGTCAGCTGATCGCCTTCGGTATCTAAATTATCCGTAAAGTCTTCCAGTTCGGCAATCAAATCCGCTAGTGCGTCTTCTAAATCGTCAACCGGCAGACTTTCCGCCGCCTGAGCAACCACTGCCTCTAGTGCCGGTGAGGCTTCCGAAGTCCCTGAATTGTCCGTAAAATCGATATCCGCCGGCAGACTTTCCGCCGTCTGAGCAACCACTGCCTCTAGTGCCGGTGTGGCTTCTGTGACTGGCTCAATAATAGCATCTGACGGTTGTGGATTCTCCGCCAGCTCTTCGAGTTCCGAAATCAAATCCACCAGATCCACTTGCAAATCCTCAGCCGGTTCTGGCGTCACATACGGTTCCGCATAAGCAATCAGCGCTTGTCCCATATCCGTACCGCGCCAATCCTTAGCAGAGTTGATCGCCCCATCGAGATGCGCCGCCTTGCCGGTAGCACCCCGCACTTGGAAGATAATATCGTTGTAATCCCTGTCAGTCCAGCCATCAACCCGCATGTCCTCGATCGCGAAAGTGCTGCCACTGCCGGTGACATCCGCAATCTGCCCCACATGGAAGGTATCATTGGGGTTCGCAGTGCCCAAAGAGAACAGCGGGCGGAGCGAACCGCCAACGCCAGGATTGTCAAACACCTGCTGCACGCGCCCATTCGGCACCAGCATAATGCCGAACTTATCTCCCGGACGCATTGCAAAAGTCCTCACACCCAAATACTCACCGGCATTCTGGCTCGGTTCCCCCAGCACAGAACTAAATCGCGCTCCCTCCGCCCGATGAGAAATCACCAGATAACCCAGCTCCGAATGACTCAGCCCCCGACTGGAAGCTTCTTTTATAAATTGTGAGCTCCCCGGCTGAAGTTCATCCATCCCCTCGAAGCTGAAGATTGCTACTTCTCCCTGATATCCGCCGCCATCAAAGAGGAAATCAACGCCAACCTCGCCGGTTTCTCCGACAGTGAAAACCCCAGAGTCAAATACCGGCTCGGGTTTGACGACCGAGGGAACTGCACTGCCGGCAGTTTCATCAACCATGTCCATCGCCACAGGATCGCCGGCATCAGAATCGAGCTCAGCCACCGGCTCGATCGCCACAGGATCGCCGGCATCAGAACCCAGATCAACCGGCTCGCCCTCCGTTTCCTCATCGAAAGCGTAATTTTGTGGGTGGGGCGTGGGTAATTTTGTGCGTGAACTGTTGGTGAATTCGTTGGTGAATTCCCAGGTGGTGCCAGCAGGGGATGCCAGCAGGGGATGCCAGCAGGTGAATTCGTTGGTGAATTCGTTGGTGAATTCGCAGGGGATGCCTGCAGGCGATCCCTGTAGGTGAAGCCTGCAGGTGAAGCCTGCAGGTAAATGTGTGAGCTGTTGCGCTTTTAATATGCTTATTATAGAAAGGGTAAATAGCATCCATAGAAGCATTTAAAGGCTCTAGCAGAAGGCTTCCCGCAGGGTGCCCGGGAACGGTGGATAGAGATGGATAGCAAAAATTAAATGCGCAACAGCTCAGGTGATGCGCGTGGGTGAGTCCCCCACCCCCCGTGGGGGCCAATCCAAGCCGGTGGGACACAGCCACGGTTAAATTAGTGGGGAAGAACTCGCAGGCTGAACGAAGGAAAAGATGATGCAGACAGCAGCTGTGGCTAACCAATCCACCGGCACCACCGGCACCCCAGACATTCGACTCTTAGTCCTCGATATTGATGGAACAATAGCCGGCGAGTCCAATCAAATCAGCGAGCCGGTGCTGCGAGCGATTCAGGCGGCGCAGGCAAAAGGCATCCAGGTCGCCCTCGCCACCGGTCGGATGTACCGTTCGGCGCTGCGCTTCCATCAGGCGATTGGCTCAACTCTGCCACTGACATGCTACCAGGGAGCGCTGATCCAAGATCCCGCCACCGGGCGCGTTCACCGGCACAAGCCGGTTTCCCACCACCTGGCGAAGCAGCTGCTGGAACACTTTGAGGAGCCTGAACTGCGTTCAGTGCTTTCTGTCCACGTTTATCTCAACGACCGGCTCTACGTCCGCGAAATCACTCCCGCCTCAAAAGCTTACGGGGAGCGCACCGGCGTCGAGCCGGTGCCGGTGGGGGACTTGCGCCAATTCCTCACCGCCGAACCGACGAAAATTCTAGCCCTCTGCGACGATGTCGCTGTGATTGACAGTCTGCTGGGTAACTTGCGCCGGCGCTACACCCCAGCAGAGCTTTACATGACCACATCAGTGGCCACCTTTTTTGAAGCCGCCCACCCAGCGGTGAATAAAGGTACGGCGGTGCGCTACCTGGCGGAAGAGCTTCTGGGGCTGTCGCCGGCCAATGTGATGGCCATTGGGGACAATTTTAACGATGTGGAGATGCTCGCTTATGCCGGCACCGGCGTGGCGATGGGCAATGCCCCTGCCGGCGTTCAAGCCGTGGCCTGCTGGATAGCGCCCAGCGTGGACAAAGATGGGGCGGCGGCGGCGATCGAAGAATTTTTGCTGTAAGTGCGCATCAGAAAGGGCACCGACGACTGGCCGTGTTTCGTCTCGGTGCCCTAACTGGTTCGCTCCTCACACAAGTCAAACTATACAGGAGGCGATCCGATTTTGTCACCCCCTTTCGTTAAATTTTCATAACTTTTTTTTTGCTGGCTCGCCTGAGGAATGGCTTAAATCCTTGGCAGCCCTCAACAAATGGGGGATCGGGAGAGGCTGGAAGCCCCACAGGTCGGGGATCGAATACAGAAGTTGCGGCGGCGGAGGGACGCCGACAGTTAATTAGGAATTATGAATAAGGAATTTTAAATAAGAATTAATCATTGATAATTTATAATTCATCCGGCGCTGGGACGCCAAGCCGGTAGAGCAGCAATCGCAGCGCGGAGAGAGTGGCCAGAATCAGCCCCAGTCTCGCCTGAGCGAGTTTGGGCGATTCGGTTTTGACCTCTCCCCAAATGCGACAGGCGCTGTAGAAGTTCTCAAAGGCTTGACTGACGGCAGTGGCCAACTTCAGGCAATCTGCCGGCGTCTCGGAGGCGTCGAGCGCCGCCACGAGTTGGGAAATCAGGCGGCGCTCGGCGGGATGCGCCAGCCGCAGGGTGATGGGGTGCGCCTCAGTATCCAGCCAGGGAAAGGGAGCCGGTGCGATAGCGTGCCAGTGTGGCTGCGCCAGCGCCAGCAAGCCCTCCCGGTGGGCTAAACGCAACAGGGAACAGCAGCGAGCGCTGGCGTACTGTGCGGGAAACCGGCTAGCTGGGTCACACGAAAGTTGGGGCGGGCTCTCTGGCTGGGGCAACTCCCCCAGAACTGGGAGCTGAGTTAGGAATTGCAACCAGTTGGCCAAACCGGGCTCGGTGAGCTGGAAATGAAGCCAGCCGGGAGGGACAGCGGCGACGGCAATTTCTAGATCACCGGCATGCAGGGGCGGCTGACCGGCGTCACTGACACTGGCGGGTTTCTTTTCTTGCAAATGAGCCGCGAGTTCTGCTGCGATGTCGGTGGCGGGCCGGTGGCAGATTTGGGCCATAGAGAGCGGCAGCGCCGAAATGTAGAGAATGCGAGCGGGATCTTTAGGCCGGTGCAAGGGAATGGCCTTCAGAGACTCAACTGTTCCAGGCGCTGTGGCGTATATACTGAGAGCCTCTTGTAGCTGACCCAACAGTAGCAGCTTGATGGCTGGGGATTGTGCGGCTGATAAACCTACCTTCACCTGCGCTCCTCCGCACCTTTGGCAATATCCGTTTAATTAGTTTAAACTACTTGAGTGCCGAGCTTCTGTAAAGCTCAGTCAATGGGTGTGTGAACAGGTCAGGGTATGAGCTTAAAAAAATTGTTACAACGGATATCCAGCGCGGAAAGATGGCTGAAGGCAGCACGCTGAGGGTTTGCGCCGCCGGTGGAATACCGGATTAAAGCTAAAAATCCTGAAAAATTTCCAGAACGTAGAAGTATTCTTTGATACCTTGAATGTGGCAGCAGGACATATAAATAAAACCTATATAACAGAGATAAAACCGAGCGAGTCGGATTTTCAAGGGCACTGAACCGAGACTTCATATCATCTCCTTGAACTGCCGCAATTACAAGCCGGTATCGGGCGATGGTTAGGGGTGAGGGGTGAGGGGTGAGGTAGGGGAGCAAGGGAGGCGGGGGAAATTGCCAATGCCCAATACCCGAACGCCCGATGCCCGAACGCCCGATGCCCGATGCCCAATGCCCGATGGCCAATGCCCAATCCCCAATGCCCTTATCTGCGTTCCGCCCTTTGCTATGCACACATCCTTACATTCAGAAGTCACAAGGCCCTTTTTAACTTGGCAACGGATTCTAGACTGGGCTCAGGAACACTACCGCTGTCGCACTTTTAGCAAAGACGAGCGGATTCCAGCCCGCCCCGAGCTGGTGTATTTGGTGCAGCGGGGTGCTGTGCGGCTGGTGGGGACAGGCCAGATTGTGGCCGCAGCCGGCCAGTCGAAGTCTGACTCAAGCGAGATCGGATCGGAAGAAACCTTTTTGGGCTTCGTCGGTGCCGGCCAGCCGTTTGAAATTGTGGGCCAATCACCGGTGGCGCTCCAGGCTTACGCTCATGTTGACGAAAGCACGGTGCTGTGGATGTACTGGCACGACTTAGACAACTGGCCCCACTTCCGGCGGGAGATATTGGATGCGTTTCGCTACCAGCACCAGCGCAAACTGCTGTGGCTGGCCACGCTGGGGCAGCGGCGCACGATTGACCGGCTCTTGGGGTTTCTCACCCTGCTGATAGAAGAATACGGTCAGCGCACAGAACGCGGTTACTGCCTGCCTTGGTCGCTGACCCACGCGCAAATTGGCAGCGCCATTGGTTCGACGCGCGTTACCGTGACCCGCTTGATGGGCAAATTGCGTTCCAAAGGGCTGATTGAGATTTACGGCGATCATCTTATCTGTTTGCCTGGGGATGTTCGCAAGTCGGAAGTCTGAAGAAAGAAGGGAGAGACGTTATGTTTGAACAAACCTACTATAGCATTTATAAATGATTTGTGCGAACCTCTCTCTTTTCTTCCCTTGGCGTTCTACCCTGCGGGAAGCCGCTTGCGCGTCTATGGCGTCTTGGCGGTTTTTTTTATAGTCTAAATTATAACCGCTAGAGAGTGCAGGTATGGTATTAAAATCGAGATTAAGAAACCGGGTTTCTCTGCAGGTATTGACCAATTTGTCGGGGGGAAAGCCAAAAGAAACCGGGTTTATGAGATTTGAGGCGCTATCCTTCACCCTCGTTCGGGCAGCAGGTGGAAACTGTGGGGAGGAATAGTGTTTCCGGCAGGTAACATATCGGGCGATTGGTAGAGGGGCAAGGAAATCGTAAAGCGCGACCCCTTACCGATACTGGACTCCAGAGTAATTGAGCCGCCGAGGATTTCGGCCAACTTTCTCACGATCGCCAAGCCAAGCCCCGTTCCCTGGTACTGGCGGGACAGAGACGAGTCGATCTGGGAGAAGGGAGAGAAAAGGCGGAGTTGGTCGGCTTCATCAATGCCGATGCCGGTGTCCCAAACCTGAAAGTGAATCATCTCAGGCGTGGGGACGTGACAGGCCCCGTGGCTGCCGGCAGGCGTGCGGGTGCGGTAGATTTTCAAGCCAACGGTTCCCTGTGGGGTAAACTTGATAGCGTTGGAGAGCAAATTCAACAGCATTTGTTTGAGCCGGCGGGGATCGCAGATCAGGTAGTCCAAATCGGGATCTACGTCCACCTCTAGTGTTAAGCCTTGGTTGGTCAGCCGCTCGTGGATCAAGCCGATGGCGCTCTCACAGATATCTTGGATAAACACGAGCTGGTATTCCAGTTCCAGGCGATTGGCCTCGATGCGAGACAGGTCGAGAATGTCGTTGATCAGTTCTAACAAGTGCTGTCCGCTGCTGCAGATGCGGTCAACGTAAAGTTTTTGTTTGGGGTTGAGTTCGCCGAAGGATTCCTCGAGCAGGACGCTGGAAAAGCCGAGAATGGCGGTCAAGGGGGTGCGCAGTTCGTGGCTGGTGTTGGCGAGGAATTCCTCTTTGAGACGGTTGATTGCGGCTAGCTTGTGATTTTGTTCTTGCAGCATCTGCCACTGCTGTCTGACTTCGGTGACGTCAGAGCCAATGCCGATCACGCGACAAATGGTGCCAGAGGCGTCTGAGATCGGTGCGTAAACAGTTTCAAAGGTTCGGGTGCCGGTGGCGGTGGAAACGTCGTGATTGGCAACTACTTTTTGGCCGGTGTCGAACACTTGACGGATTAACGGTTCAATGGTATCGGCTTGGGCTCCGATTAACTCGCGGTTGGTTTTGCCAATAATCTCAGCCTGCCGCCGGCCTAGCAGGGATGCCCCAGCTGGGTTGATCGAAAGGTAGCGCAACTGCCGGTCGTATTCCACAAACACGTTGGCAGACTGTTCCAGGAATAGGCGGAAGTATTCAGCGCTGAGGCGCTGCTGGTGCTCTTCGCGGTAGAGGCGGGCTTGACGGATGGCGATCGCGCACTGGGAAGCCACCTGTTTGAGGAGTTCGAGCTCAGCCGGCTCGAAGCTGCGGGGGCAGGCGTGAAACACCGCCAGGACACCAATCAGCCCTCTGTCGTCGGAGATAGGACAGTGAGCCTGCCAGACGACGCCAGAAGAAGGTGAGGGCGAGGGCCCGCGCACGTGAGAGGTTTCTAGAGCCTGCCGCAGGTTCAAGGAAAGCTCGATGGGGACGCTCTGAACGCAGGTAGCACCTGCAAACACCCGCTCCCGAACTGGGCTGGGCCAATCTCGCACAGAAAAGCGCTCTCCCACAAGGGATTTGGCGAACCCCAGGGTGCTGCTCAGGTGCTGGTATCGCACCTCTAGGACTTCTAGCCGGTCGTCGAACAGACTGGCGTAACAGCCATCAACGCCGAGGGTCTTGCCCAGACCTTCCACAGCGGCTTCCAGCATTTGGTCTTCATCGAGCGCTTGGCGCAAGGTTTCAGTCAGCTGGCGGATCAGCTGTTCAAATCGCAGGGATTGCTCCAGGGAGCGGGTGCGCTGGCTAACCCGGTCTTCCAGTTCGCGAGCGTATGCTTGCAGCTGGTGCACGAGATTCGCTTGCTCAATGGCAATGGCTATCTGATTGGCCACGGCTTGCAGGAGTTGCTGTTCGTCTGCCGTCCAGCATCTGGGAGCGTGGCAGTGGTGAACGGCTAACAAACCCCACAGAGGAGAGGGAGAGAACGTTCCGGCACTCGTGCGCTCCCCTGCGGCGTCGGTGCGCTGAATCGCCACCGCCATCATGCTGCGCACGCGCACCTGGTCTAGCATTTGCACGTGGCACTCGGCCAGACCGGCGGCGCGGACGTCGTCCACGCTCCACAGACGCCCGCAGCGATAGGCTTCCAGATAAGGCGGGGGAATGCACTCTGCTGGGAAGGACTGGCCGAGCATGGGCGGATAGACGGGATTGACGTTTTCCGAGACGCAGACGCCACTGCGATCGCCAAACAGCTGGTAAGCCAAAACCCGGTCTGTATCCAGCGCTTCTCTGAGTCGCTTGACTGCTGTTTGGAGAATGGCATCGAGATGGTCGCTGTCTCGTCCCGCTTCGCTTACGAAGCTGTCGCGGATTTTAGCGGAAATTTCACTGAGCAGGGCTTCCCGCGAGCGCCGCTGCTGGATTTCCAGCTCGGCTCGCTGGCGTTCGCTCAGGTCTGTGACAAAGGTGAGCAGGTAGCTTTCTTCTTCTTCTTCGCCAATCAAAGAGATCACCGCTTCTGCCCAGACAATCGAACCGTCGCCGCGCAGGTAGCGCTTGCGCCTGGTTTGGCGTCTGTCTCCCTCCTGGAGCATGTGCTGAATCAGCCGCATTTCAGCGGCGAAATCTTCTGGGTGAGTGATGGAACGCCGATCTAAATGGCGCAGCTGGGTTTCGCTGTAGCCGGTGAGGCGGCAAAAGGCTGGATTGGCGCTGAGGATACCGCCATCCAAGCTCTCGCAGACAATGCCAATCGGGGCTTCCCAAAACAGTTCGCTGCCGGTTGGCGCGTGCTGGGTGCCGCTGGCAACTGATGCGCTGCCATTCACGGATGAGGAGTTGCTGTCAGCTGGCACCGGCCACTTCTGATTTTTGCTGGAAGGGCCCGGTGCTAGCCAGTTTTTTGCCGGTGCTGGTTTGACGGGGTAAGGTCGAATCGCTGATGGTATACCGGTGCTGGGTTCTTCTGTTACCTCTTGCCCATTACCTGTCTCCTTAGGGCTATCCCCTCCCACAACCCGAAGCAGCAACACCCACAACCGTCGCAGGACGTTCCCGTGACTCTCCAGTTCCCCAGGCTCTAGGTTGGAGCAATGGGGGGCAGCAGCAGCTACTGCTGGGGCGCTTAGCAACCGCGCAATTGTTTCTGGATTGAAGATAAGGCCAACTCGCCACGCCGGTGCTGTCTCAGAAGTTTCAGCCATCAAGGATGAAGGCGGATTTTGCTGACTGATACTTCTGCTTTCCAGATCGCTTCTTTCAACGGCAGGCTCTATCTGAATCCAGACATTCAGGCAAGGACTTAAGATTAGCAAACTCGCTTCCACCCCAGCCAAGGGAATCAGCTGCAGCGCCCTGGCGCTCGATCGCACCTCTGCCGCGCGGCTCTCTACTTGGCGAGTTCGTGCCGGTTCCGCCGCACAGCCAACGGTGGCCGGTTCCACAAGCCATCTGCTGCCCGGACTGTCCTGCGTGTTTTGGGAAGTCTGATGCCAGATTTGCTCTAGCTTCTGACAAAGCTCTAAATTCTCTCCGACTGCCATTAACGCCCGCAACCGGCCACTGGATGCTAGGGCCGTTTGTAGCACTTGCAGTATACTGCATACCCCCGGCCAAGTCAAATGCAGTACAATTTGACCGGGCAAACTTAGATGGCTCATTAGTTTATCGCAGAATTGTGCGGAACGCTGATTTAATGGATAGCCTTAACCCCCCTCCTGATAGGAAAAAAACAAATAGATTTTTGTTTGATTTTATTGAAAACCATTCACTCACCACCCTTGCTTATTGAACGGTTATTCCCTGGTCGCCGCACTCTCAGGAAAAACGAGTGAGTGCAGCGTCAAGTATGCGGGAGAGAAGTCGGAGGGGACTGGTGGGCGTGGGGGCTGTTCCCGTTTTGCTTTTCTTATACTATTGTGCCTTGATATCGCAGCTATGGATCGGACAGGTAGGGAAAAATTTTTTGCACTGCCCTACTGGCGCGTTGGCTGTGGAAGAGTGGCTCGTGCGCGGAGGTTAGGGAATTCTGACAAAGCCCCTCCGGGCGAGCTGTTGCTGCCCCAGAGCGGTAGCGTGGGGCGAGGGCCAAAAGGCTGACCGCCGGGGACAACTTCAAGAAATAGGTCAGGGGTGCCGCCTGCTTCAACTGGGCGCGTACAGGGGGGAATGCTGAGATTTGGCCCTCCTTTGTTGTTGCCAGTTGGCAGTCTTGCCGGTGCGGATGGCAATGAGGCAGCTTCCACCATCATTAAACAGTCCAGGGGGGAGATTGTGGACTTTGGCAAAAGTATCGCAAGTAGTTGTGGGGGTTGATTCGATTGTACCAGACGCCCTGTGTCAGCGCGACTAGTGTTGGGTCAGCCACCTCCACGGGACGCCAGCCAATCCAGCTGTGACGTGCTTGGGACAGTCAGTAGGTGGACATAAATAAGCTTGCAGTGTTGAGAAACCGAATTTCTTTAAGAAAGCCGGTTTCTGGAACCTCGCTTGCTGTGATTTTGCTCACCGGCTTGCGGGATAATTTATGCGTTTGAAGTCCCTAATTTTCAATCCTATGAGTGACGACACCCAATTTCCCTGGCAGGATTCAGCTGTAATCCGCCACAGTCAGCGCCTGTTGCGCAGCTTCCAGCACTGGACGGGCAAAGTTCTGCTGGATGCTGACGGTGAGCCGGTGGAAATAGCGCGGGCTTTGTTTGAGGCTCCCTTTTTCCTGGCTTCCCACAGTATGGAAGAAAACCCAATTTACAACTACGGGAACCGGCGGGCGCTTGAACTGTGGCAGCTAGATTGGGAGCAGTTTACCAAACTGCCTTCTCGTAACACAACTGAGCCGGCAGACCGGGCAGAGCGTGAGTGCCTCCTCACTCAAACGAAAACCCAAGGCGTTGGCAACTGGCAGGGCGTGCGAATCTCCAGTACGGGGAAGCGCTTCTTTGTCGAAGACGGCATCATCTGGAATGTTTTAGATGAGCGGAATCAAATGTGCGGGCAAGCTGCCACTTTTAGCAAGTGGACACTGCTTTCCTGACAGTTGGCAGAGATGTTGCGGGCAACGTCTCTGCGAGACCACAAAAATCCCGTTAGCTTAATCAGTATTTACTGGTGTTAATTGGCGGTTGTGGAGACGCGACATGTCGCGTCTCTACTTTACCCGCAAGGCAAGGGTTTACAAAGGACTTTGTTTGTAGTGAGGCGCTGGGTGTGTCGGCTTTCAATGGGATGCTTCCGACAAACAGTCGATTGATTCATTAAAAATTTGCAATCCCCCAACTCTAAAGGAGCAAATTATAACTCGTATTTCAGCTTTTGCCTCTACTTTAAGGCAGATTTCGGAGATGGTATATTGCTATAATAGCTGTTGCTTTAGCTGGTCGATATTTGCTGGACTGAGGGTGACTTTCACTTCCAGCTGTTGCGCGGTGTCTCGCAGGGTGAGGGTGTAGTTTTCACCGGCACGGCGGCACTCCCATTCTGGATTTTTCACCGAAATCTTCTGATAGACGATTTCAGCCAACCCCACCCGGATGACAAGCTCTTTTTGAGACTGGGGGTGGATGTAGAGTTGCTGGCGGAGGGTGTCCAGTTCCAGCTTGTGAGGGGTGGTGCTGCGTTCGTCGGGGGAATCGGGTTTGCGCCAGTAGATGGTGATGCCGCGAATTTCGGGGTTGGAGATGGCAAACTCTTCATCAAACCGCTGGGGTTCCCAGTCGATCTCACTCGGATCGCTGGTTGCCGGAATCAGGCGCTGTCGCCAAGTGATTTTCTTGCCGTTGAGGTCGGCCCACCACTGGCGGATCGTATAGAAGTTATTAGCGTTTTCGGTATCGCTGCTGCCGTACTGCCAGACTGTGTTGAGTTGCATAGTTAAGATCCTATTGCGGTTTCCAGTTTGCTTGAACCGCGCTAGGGCGGTATGGCCACCAGGTTTGGCCCTAGCTGTTAAACTGCTATTATAATAGCACAAATACTAGAGGAAGGGGGATAGGGAGATTTGCCCTAGCTTGTTTTCCTGCTGCTAGATGAATGATAGCTAAAAGAACCCCAATGGATTTGCCGATAGTTTATCATCCGGATTACGTTGCGCCCCTGCCAGAGGGGCACCGGTTTCCGATGGAGAAGTTTAGCTGGCTGTACGAGATGCTTTTGGCGGATGGAGTGGCGCACCGGCTGCAATTTTACAAGCCGGTGCGCCCGCCGCAAGATTGGATTGAGCTGGTGCACGCGCCCGAGTATGTTCAGGCTTACTGTGAGGGAACTTTAGATGCGAAAGCGCAGCGGCGGATTGGGTTGCCTTGGAGTCCGGCTTTGGCGAACCGCACTTGTGTGGCGGTGGGGGGTACGATTCTGACGGCGCGGCTGGCACTGACTTACGGGCTGGCTTGCAATACTGCCGGTGGCACTCACCATGCTTTTCCCAATTTTGGGTCTGGTTTTTGCATTTTCAATGATATGGCGATTGCTGCCCGCGTGCTGCAACAGCTGGGGCTTGTGCGCAAGGTTTTGATTGTGGATTTAGACGTGCATCAGGGAGACGGGACGGCTGTGATTTTTCAGGATGACCTTACGGTGTTTACGTTTTCGATGCACTGCGAGGTGAATTTTCCGGGAACGAAGCAAAAGAGCGATTTAGATGTGCCGCTGCCGGTGGGGATGGAGGATGATGAGTATTTGCAAACTCTGGATAAGTATTTACCAGATTTGCTGTCAGATGTCAAGCCTGATTTGGTGTTTTATGATGCGGGGGTTGACACGCATGCCGGCGACCGGTTGGGGAAGTTGGCGATGACAGACACCGGCATTTTTCGCCGGGACATGCAGGTTTTGAGTGCCTGTGTTGCCAGGGGGTATCCGGTGGCTTGCGTGATTGGTGGGGGGTATGCGGATGATTTGAAATCTCTGGTTTACCGGCATTCTCTGGTGCACCGGGCGGCGAGTCAGGTGTGCCGGCAGTGCCGGCTTTGAGGGAGGAATGCCAATGCATGGATTTTAGATTTTGGATTTGGGATTTAAGCCCCGGACATAAAGGGGTTTTCGTCGGGCGTAAAAAATACTATCTGTCACAACTTGGTATAATGCCGGCCAAGATGCCGGCAGTTCAAGAGCGGGGCAATCCGAAGCTGCCTGACATCTTGCAGCCGGGAGCGATATGTGGTAAATGCGGCTGCCGGTTAAAGCAAGTGGCGAATAGGGAAAGTCCTCTAAAATCCCCCCTAAACTCAGATCCCCCCTAACCCCCCTTAAAAAGGGGGGAATCGGACTTTTCAAGGGTGGCGGGAGCCAGCGGTTTATTGAGAATGGTGTAAGAGAGATCCCACCCCACAAGAAAGTGTGCCGGCATAATTACTGGCACAACTGCCGGTGAGAGGACAAAGCTGGTGCGCCGGCACTCGTTGGCCCACGGAGCGGTGAGTGAGGGGTGCCGGCTGTGCCGGTTAAAATTTGCAATTTCTATTGACAGGCTCAGTTGGGCGGTGTTATTCTAAAAAAAATCTGCCTCACCCCATCACCTATCAGGGAGTACCCATGCCAACCTTCCCAGCAGACCCCTCTAACTTTGCCGATTTGCTAGAAATTGTCCGAGATGGGCACGAGATTGCCTTGACGCCGGGAGATTACAAAGGGCCATTCACAATCGACAAATCTATTACGATTCGCGGCACCGGCCCAAATACGTTGATTTGGGCAGTTGATGAGCCGGCACTGGTGGTGAAAGTGCCTGGGGTGCGGCTGGAAAATTTGGCAATTGAGCGGACTGTGGGAGGGGACACCGGCGCAATTGTAGTGGCTGCCGGTGGGGGCACTTCCCCTATCCTGAATCAGGTAAAATTGCGCGGGGTAGCTGAGAATGTCCAGTGGGAAGGAGCGATCTGGGACATACCGGCAGTGCTGGATTTTGGGGAGATAGAGACAAACCGGCAGGTGGAGCGTTCTTGGCCGGTGCAAGTGGGCGCACCCTGCGAGGTTTTGTGGGATTTGCCCTGGTTGCAGGTGAAGAATTCTCAGCTGTATCCGGGGTTGCAGAATCTGGAGGTTGTGCTGAATTCTAGAGATGTGCCGGCGGGGACAAATCTGGCCGGTGCCATCTTTTTGGGGGCGACTGACGGAATCCGAGAGATTGCGGTTGCGGGAAAAATCAAAAAGACCTCTCCCCAAACTTCAGATGCGATACAAGACGCTATACAAGACGCGATAAATCGCGTGTCTACAAGAGGGGAGGGGAGTAATATTACCGCCGTCACTACTGGGGAAGACGGGTTGGGGGGGTTAGGTTGTGAAGATTGGGGCTATCGGTTCGTCGGGGACAAGGTGATAGAGAATCTTATCCGCGAGATCGACGGCAAAGCTGCTCTTGAACGCTATGCCGACTACTCAGATCGCCGGAATCGGGCAGAAGAGATAATGTCTGAGATATTAGAAGAGGAGCCAGCACTCTTCTATGTGCGCCGCAAGGGACAAGGGCAAGATACGGGCGAAGAGAAATGGGAACTCACAATCGCAACCGATCTGGATGATGTGGAATTGCCGGCACGGCTTGAGGAGCGAGGAAAAACTTTGAGCCTCCTAGCAGTTGTGTCCTCAAATGGATATGGCGGTTTGCGGTTGCTGTCCGCTCGTTTAGTCCCGCAAGACAAGGGACAAACAGATGGTTTTGCTGTGCTGTCCCGCATTCGCCTGCTCTCAAGTCACCAGTATGGAATCGGTGTGCCGCGCTCAGCACTGACACGCATGGAAAAAATGCCGGTGTGCGGCGAGCATGTGCCCACAGAAGAACAGCTGCAAGTTTGGAAGGCGTTTTTGAATATTGAGGAGCGGATCGCCAAGACACGGCAGTTTTTCGTGCCGTTCTTAGGTCACAACTATGGTTCGGCGACAAGGCGGATTACTTTTGAAGTAAATCCCCGATTGGCGAGGGCTGATAAGTCAACTGAAGAATTTCTTAAACTGGAGGACTTCTGGAATCGTGCCGTCAAGGCGAGAAATGAAGACGTGAAGCTTTTCCAACCCCCAAGCGAAGACAGGGGTGAGGAAAAGGAGAATGGCACCGGCAACAAGCCGGTGAAGCGCAGCGCGGAAAACGAGATGTTGGCTGTCTTATTGGGGTCTATCGAAGAAGTTGACCGGGAAAAGGGTTTCATTAAGGTGAGGCTGGAATCTGACCTGGTTGAGAAAATGGCCGGTGGGCACTACCAGCTCCCCAAAAATGGCTTCTTGTCTTTCGAGGCAGTGGGGGACATTACCCAGATTAAGCGCAAGAAAAGAGCTTTAGAAGACTTGCAGAAGGGCAGCACCCAGAATCCCTATCTGGGGGAGTTCTTTTTTGATGCTTCTAAGGCGCGACCGGCGCGGGTAAGTGTTAAACTGAAGCCAGGGGATTTGTTACTCCCCACTGCTAATCCCGACCAGATTGCAGCAGTAGAAGCGGTGCTGTCAGCGCCGGATTTGGCTCTCATCCAAGGACCGCCGGGAACCGGCAAAACCACCGTGATTGCCGAGATTTGCTATCAAGTTGCCTTGCGGGGGGGACGCACACTTATCGCCTCGCAAGCGAATTTAGCAGTGGACAACGCCTTGAGCCGGTTGATTCACAGTCCGGTTATTCGCGCCTTGCGAAAAGGACGCGCCGAGAGTGTGGAGGAGGAGGGGTTGCCATTTCTGGAAGAGAAAGTGATTGGCACTTGGCTGCAAAATACGGCTGAGGATTGTGAGAAGCGTTTGGCTAAACGGTGGGAGAAGGTTGAATTGCTCTTGCAATTGCTAGAGCCGGCGGCTCGATTTGCCGCGTATGTGAGAGCGGAGGAAGCGCTCCGAGGGAGTCTGAAGGAATTGCAAAAGAAGAAAGCAAACCTACAGGAACTCTACAGAGCGCAAGAAAACAAACGGGCGGCAGCTGAAGCCAAGCTGCGCCAGATAGAATCTGTTATATCTGGGCTGGATTCCCTGCTGGCATCTGCGCCGGCAGTGAATTGGGAAGACCCAGCAGTCATCAAGTTGTTGGACAGTCTCAGACCGCAGATGCTTTTAGACAGCTCCGTGCGAGACTTCCAAGCAAATGTTCAAAAGGCGGTTAAGCTGGCTCGTGAACTTGGCATAGCGCCTCCCAACCGAGAACTGTTTGGTTTAGCTGTTTGGTTGCGGGATAATGTGCCCAATCGGATATCTGAAGCGAGTAAGGATTTGGTGAAGATACAAGCATCTCTCAAGAAACAGTCGGAAACTGTTTCTCAATTGCAAAGAAGGTATCAGCTAAGTTTTGACCGGGGGGTGCCTGACGCAAACCTTAAGAAGCAAATTGCTGACGCGCAAAGGCAGCTACAGATTTACCGTGACGTGTATGGAATCCTATTGGATCGCATCAGCCAGCTAAATAAGCTGATGGAATCGCTCGATTCTTTGGCTGTGTTGCGGGAAAGCAAAAATAATCTCATGTCTCGCCTGCGACAAGAAGCTGAGACGGCAAAAAGTCAGCTAGCAGAGTCACAAACCAAACTCCTCGAAATTGAGGCTCAACTGCAACAGCAGGAGCTGCCAGAAGCCTTAATCGCTGAGCGAAAATGGTGGGAGTCCGCGTTTGATGCAATGCCGGCGCACATCAAACCGGCAGTTCCCCTCACCGGCTTGTTCGATCTGGACTTTTTGCGCACCGTTAAAGCTCAATTCGACGATTGGCAAATGGAACTCGATGAGGAAGAAGATTACCTGAGCCAGTATGAAAACTTTATCCGAGACTGGATTGCCAGACTGCGCAACCCATCCGCGCAAGACAAGAGCGATTTGAGGCGGATTTATATCGACAGCGCCAACGTCATTGGCATTACCTGCAGCCAAGCCGCCAGTCGCGATTTCGCCACAGACTTCAATAACTTTGATGTTATCATCATTGACGAGGTGAGCAAATGCACGCCTCCAGAATTGCTCATCCCCGCACTGAAAGGCAAAAAGTTAGTGCTGATTGGTGACTACCGGCAGCTACCCCCCATGCTGCACGAACACTCTCTAGAAGAGATTGCCGAAGAAATTGGGAGTGCGCCAGAGGACATTTCCTTCCTAGAAGAGTCCCTGTTCAAAACCCAATTTAAAGCTGCGGATGAAAGCCTCAAGTGCCAGCTCTCCATCCAGTATCGCATGCACCCCCACATCATGGGTGCCATCAATCAATTTTACGAGGAGCGCCTGGAATGCGGCATCTCAGAACCAGACAAACAACGCGCACACAACCTAGCCGGTTCTACTATCCAAGAAAATCACCATCTCATCTGGCTGAAGATGCCGGTTGAGCAGGGGTTTGAGGAGCGGCGCGAGGGAACCTCTTTCTTTAATCCCAGGGAAATTGAAGTCATTGACGCTATGTGCCAGGAAATGGAAGATACCTGGAGTCCCAAGGTTGCCGAGGGGAAACGCAGGAAAGAAATTGGCATCATCACCTTCTACGGCGCACAGTTAAGGCGAATCGAGGAGATGCTCAGCAATAGAAGCTTCCCCTCCCTTCAGATTAGAACCGGCACCGTTGACCGATTTCAGGGTATGGAGCGCCCCGTTGTTATTGTCAGCATGGTGCGGAACAACGGCAACAAGAGCGTCGGATTTGCCAAAAAGCCGGAACGGGTGAATGTCGCCTTCTCTCGCGCTCAGGAATTGCTCGTGATTGTGGGGTGTCACTCCCTATTCACCCAGCACGCCGGCGAAACCGGCAGGAGGTACTCCAAAGTTGCTGATGCTGTTCGCCGCAATCAAGGACTGATTGATGTTTCTAGCATCTTGAGCTAAAATAGATGTGAGCCGGCGTGCCGGCAACATATTAATTTTCTGTAGCGCAGGCGTCTCGCCTGCGCCCTAAAATAAGCTGTTAGGCTTTTAACCTGCTTTTCCGTTGAAAGGAGGCAGAGCCTCCAGATTACGTTCCCAGGCGGAGCCTGGGAACGAGGGTAAATTCATTGAATTTTGTGGAGGAATCATTAATGCTTCTATCTCCGTCTCCTAAACCGATTGACCCCCAGTTGCGGGAATTGGTGGAGCAAATTGAAAACCAGAGTCCAACTGGTGTGTCAGTGCTGGCGGCGCGTCAGTTTCGCTATAGCGTGTATCAAACGCCGGTGGAAGTCACGATCAGCGCCCCCCGCAAATTCAACGTTCTTGAGGAATTTATCCTCCGCGCCGGCAGTGAATTTGACCCGCCCACAACAGCGGATGACTTGGCAGATTTATTAGGCTTTGACCCTGTATTTGTGCGCAATACCACCAGAAACCTGCGGGCTTTACAAACTTTGGCACCGGCGGGCACAGACAAAATCGAACTCACCCCTCAAGGGCGGCAATTCTACGAGCAAGGCTCTGTCCCGCAACCCCCACAAACTAAAAAAATTTATGCGGTTGCCGATCCCTTGCGGGGAAATCTTGTTTATCGCTCTTCCCCTTTGCAGGAAACACAGATAGACCTGCCTGATTTAAAATCTTTTATTTCAATCGAAAACCGATGTGGCGAGGTTCCCTCATTACCGCTTGAGGAACTCCAGCGGCTGGTTCAAGCTTCAGGTTTAGGGCTTCATGTCCCGGAAGATGGTAAAATACTCACTGCAGCTCAGGTAACTGATGAGACTCAAATCATCTGGCAACCGATATCAATTATCGTCTGCTTCGACGCCCTAGAAGATGCGGTCAGAGTGCAAGTGAGACGGGGAAATACCATTTTGCAGTATGCCTCGGACTTGCTGGACATCCTGCAAGCCGAAGGGACAGTATCCTTGCAGGGTTTGCTGTACCTGACCGACGAAACCATTGCCGCTGAGCGCGAAACACTGCTCAATAAGAGAAATCAATACGTTGAGGCGAGACTGGATAAAATTCAGCTGCAGGCGATCGCCACCGCAAAAGAACTTAGGGCAGCAGGGGACAAGACTCCGCCCAAGGAAAGTGAGGAAAAAGGCACGGCGCTCCTGCTGCGCGACAGTCAGATTAGGCCAACTTTTTTAGAAACTCTCAAGTCGGGGCGTCACGACATCCTGATTTATTCCCCTTGGGTGACTCAGGAAGTGGTAGATAAGGATTTTATTGAACTTCTCCAGAATCTGGCTAAGCGGGGAGTGTGGTTTCTGATTGGGCATGGAATTGCCCGCAAACAGGAGGATGAAGACCGCCCAATCCCACCGGAAGTTGAGGCACGGCTGCGCGAAGTTAAGACGCCGGAAGGGCTGCCGGCTGTGCAGGTATTTTGGCTGGGCAATTCCCACGCCAAAGAAATAGTTGTGGATGGGAAAATCCACTTGTGCGGCTCCCAAAACTGGCTCTCCTATCGCGGCGACAGATTGCCACGCGGCGAGACTGCGTATAAAGTTACGAGTGCCGAACAAGTCGGGGAAGCTTACAAATTTCTCGCCAGCCGGTTCCAATCCTACGCACAAAAATCGTGGAAAAATGCTGTGCGAAATCGGGATGCCGCACTCGCGGAAGTGCCTCTCTGTATTTGGGGTGCCCTGGGTATGGAGAAAATCGCACTCAACCAAATACAGAAAAACAGCTGGCTGGAACTTATGCCGGTGTGGCTGAAAGTGGTGCGTCAGGGGCTGAGGTCGAAAAAGATATCCCCCGATTCAGCTTGTTTCGGCACAGCACTTTCTTTGCTGAGTCAGTTTTCAGCAGAAGACCCGAATCTTGACTCATTGCGGGAGGGATGGCAGAAAGTTGTTGGCGCGATTGCCGGCAGCAATCGGGAGACGGCTTTAACGCTGTTGAGTGAGGAAGTGTGGGCAGAGTTTGTCCGCCTTGGTATCGCCTCGTCGGCTATCGACTCGCCGGTGAAATTTATCGCCACCTATGCCCCCGCCCAAAAACAGCCGGTGAACAAATCGAAAGGTGACAGTAAAACTTCTTCAAAAAATAAAGGCAAAAAGAAGAAATAATCCGCTCTCTCCCGTAGGACAGGCGTCTCGCCTGTCCCTCGCCTGTCCCTATCTTCAAATCAGGTGCCAATCGATTGGGCTAAAGCCCTACTACGAACTTTGGGCTTCAGCCCAACTACGAAATTTGGGCTGAAGCCCAACTACTAACTTTTGGGCTAAAGCCCAACTGCGAACTTGGGGCTAAAGCCCTACAATAAAAGTATGAGTGAGATTAGTGGCATGGTACAGCAACTGCAACCTGAAACCCAAGCAGAAATCACCTACCCCGACAGCGACGGACAGCCAATGGCAGACAACACGAAGCAATTCCGCTGGATTGTAACTATCAAGGAAAACCTGGAAATCCTGTTTGCCGCCATCGCCGATGTATTCATCGCCGGCGATCTTTTCTGGTATCCCCTCCGGGGAAGTCTCCACCGGCAAGCGCCGGATGTCATGGTTGTGTTTGGCAGACCAAAAGGCGACAGAGGTTCCTACAAACAGTGGGAAGAAGCAAACATTCCCCCACAGGTGGTGTTTGAAATCCTCTCCCCTGGCAACACCGTCACAGCGATGACCAAGAAACTGCTTTTTTATGAGCGCTATGGCGTTGAGGAATATTACATCTATGACCCAGACACAGTGGAACTGACCGGCTTGCTGCGGAATGGGAACAACTTAGAAGAGATTGAGCTGATCGACGGTTGGGTCAGTCCTCGTCTGGGGATACGGTTTGTACTCAAAGAAGACACCCTGGAGATTTATTTCCCTGACAACCAGCGGTTCCTGACGCCGGTGGAACTGGATCAGCTGCGCCAGCAAGAGCGCCAGCGGGCTGAGCAAGAGCGCCAGCGGGCTGAGCAAGAGCGCCAGCGGGCTGAGCAAGAAAGCCAGCGGGCTGAGCAAGAAAGCCAGCGGGCTGAGCAAGCACTTGCCCAACTGCAACAGGAGCAACAGCGCTATCAAGCTTTGATAGAGCGATTGCGAGAAAGGGGGATTGACCCAGAACAGGTGTAACACGAGTGCCGGTTGGGAAATCAATTCTAAAGAAAACGTCAAGGATCTAGAAACCGGGTTTCTTTTAGCTGTGTGCCATTACATATTGGCTTCCCCAGTAAAAGAAACCCGGTTTCTTACCCCGTTTCTTACCCTACCTGACATCTTGCACCGGGGATCGATATGTGGTAAAAGCGGCTGCCGGTTAAAGGGAGTAGCTAATAGGGAAAGTCGTCGAACTCGCCCCTAAACCCTCTTAGGGGAACATTCCCGGCACAATTGCCGGGAAGAGGACAAAGCAGGTGTGCCGGCAGTGCCGGAAAAAATTTGAAATTTATCTTGACAAGAGCGATGGTGCGGCTTTATTATAAAAAGGTCAACATCACACCATCACCTATCAGGGAGTACCCATGCCAACCTTCCCAGCCGATCCCTCTAACTTGGCCGATTTGCTGCAAATTGTCCGAGATGGGGACGAGATTGGCTTGACGCCAGGAGAGTACAAAGGGCCACTCACAATCGACAAATCTATTACGGTTCGCGGCACCGGCACAGATACAGTAATTTGGGCGGTTGATGAGCCGGCACTGGTGATTGAAGTGCCAGGAGTGCGGCTGGAAAATTTGGCAATTGAGCGGACTGTGGGAGGGGACACCGGCGCTGTGGTGCTGTCTGCCGGTGCGGGCACTTCTCCTATTTTGAATCAGGTAAAATTGCGCGGAATAGCTGAGAATGTCCAGTGGGAAGGAGCGAGCTGGGACATACCGGCAGTGCTGGATTTTGGGGAGATAGAGACAAACCGGCAGGTGGAACGTTCTTGGCCGATGCAAGTGGGCGCACCATGCGAGGTTTTATGCGATTTAAGTTGGCTGCAGGTGAAGACTTCTCACCTGTCGCCTGGAGTGCATAATTTAGAGGTTGTGCTGAATTCCGAAGATGTGCCGGCGGGGACAAATTTGGCCGGCGATCTCTTGCTGGAGACACCAGAGGGAAGGCGAGAGATTGCGGTTGCCGCCAAAATTAAAAAGACCTCTCTCCTAACCCCTCCCCTAGAAGCGAAGGGAAGTAATATTCCGCCCTTGACGGCTAAAGAAGACGGGTTAAGTTCCGAAGAGTGGGGCTACCAGTTCGTGACAGCGGCGGCTTTCCAGAATTTAATCCGCGATATGGAAGGCAAAGCTGCCCTAGAAAGCTATGCCGAATTCACAGCTCGGCGCAATCGTGCCGAAGATATATTGTCGGAGATATTGGGAAACGAGCCAAGACTCTTCTATGTGCGCCGCAAGGGGAAAGGGCAAGAGCCGGGAGAGGAGAGATGGGAACTCACAATTGCGACAGACCGGCAGGGTGTTAAATTGCCGGCAGTGCTTGAGGAGCGAGAAAAAACTTTGAGCTTATTCGCAGTTGTATCCTCAGATGGATCTGGCGATTTGCGGTTGCTGTCCGCTCGTTTAGTTTTGCCAGACAGGGGACAAGCAGATGGTTTTGCTGTGCTGTCCCGCATTCGCCTGCGCCCAAGTTACAAGTCTGGAATGGGTGTGCCGCGCTCAGCACTGACTCGCATGGCAAAGGTGCCGGTGTGCGGCGAGCATGTGCCCACACAAGAACAGCTGCAAGCGTGGACAGCCTTTGTGGCAATTGAGCGGCGCATCGCAGAGGCGCGTCAGTTTTGCGTGCCTTTCCTGAGCCACAACTATGGCGCGTCTACCCGGCGAATCGCCTTTGAAATTGAGGCGGCTGAGGCAACTATTGATGGCTCAGCTGAAAATTCCTTAGCAGGAGAAGAGTTTTGGAAGCGGGCTTTTCAGGCGCGAAAGGAAGAAGTCAAGCTGTTCAAGTCCTCTCCCGAAGGCAGAGGCGGACGGGATGGAGAGAAGTTGGGCAGAATCGCAGAGGTAGACTCCGAACAGGGCAAGATTCGCGTGATGCTTGACTCCGATATGGTTGAACGCATTGCCGAAGGGCACTACCAGCTGCCGGCAAGTGGTTTCTTGTTTTTCGAGGCTTTTGGTGAAATCAGCCAGATTAAGCAGAAAGAAAGAGCCTTAACCGACTTGCGAAACGGTCGCTCCCAAAATCCCTATTTGGGCCAGTTTTTATTCGAGGCTTCTAAGGCTCGACCGCCGAAAAAAACAGTCAACCTCCGACCGGAGAATTTGCTGCTTCCCTCTGCTAATCCTGACCAAATTGCAGCAGTAGAAGCAGTCCTTTCAGCGCCGGATATGGTTCTCATCCAAGGGCCACCCGGAACCGGCAAAACCACCGTGATTGCTGAGATTTGCTATCAAGTTGCCTTGCGGGGGGGACGCACCCTGATCGCCTCTCAAGCGAATTTAGCAGTAGATAACGCCTTGAGCCGGTTAGTTCACAATCCGGCGATTCGCGCGTTGAGAAAGGGAAAAGCAGATAAAGTGCAAGAAGAGGGCCAGCCCTTCCTGGAAGACCAAGTAATAGGCAAATGGCTGGGAGATACTGCCGGCGACTGCGAAAAAGGTCTGGCAAAGCGGCGCGAAAATGTTGACCTGTACCGTCAATTGCTGGCCTCAGCGGAGCGATTTGCTAATTATCTCCAAGCGGAAGAAGCGTTCCAAGCTCTTCAGAAAGAATTGCAAGAGCGCAAGGCAACTTTAGAGGCAAACTGTGAAGCCCAAGAAAAAGCCCGCACGCAAGCCGAAATGCAGCAGAGCGAGGTCGAATCTCTGATCTCGGAGTTGGAAGCCTTGCTGTCTGCGGCGAAAGTGGACTGGCAAGATCCCGCAACCGTCGATTTTTTGTCGCGTCTCCAGCCTCATGCCGGTGGCGACAGTTCTGTGCGAAGCTTTATCAACACAGTTAAAGACGCTCTCAAGCTGGCTAAGGAACTCGGCTTTGAATACCCTCGCTGTGGCTCATTTGGTCTAGCAGCATGGCTGCGCGAGACTGTAGCTTCTTCGATATCTGAATCTCGGACGGCATTGGCTGCTGCAAATGACGCGACTGCAGCCCTGAGAGAATTTGAGGAAGCCGTGCGGGTTGACGATCGCGACTCTGCCGGCGTCAACCGGCTGCGAAGCGACTACCGGCAACTGCTAGCAAAGCAGAAAAACCTAGAGCAACAAATCGGGGAGCGAGAAAAGAAAAAATCTGCTATAGATTCACTTATAAAAGAAGTTGATATCTGGCTGCATGCCAGTCCGCCTAGAGTGTACAATCTCTTGAAGAGATGTTTGCAAGAGCGCCAGCCGCTCACAGATTCTCTGCTGCAATTACCGCAGAGCTTGCTGGCGCTCGCCCAGTCAGCCAACTTGCGACTTGTTCCCAGCTATGGAACAACCCCTATTGATGATATGCCAGATTGGGAGCGATTGGGAAAGGCGCTCTCTTATGAAGCGCAGAATGGTTTTAGCGACGCACCAGGGAAGCAGTTTCGCTTCAGTGAGTTTTTGCACAGGAGTCTCACCCAGCCGCCAGTGGTGCTGTCAGCAAACCACCGGGCTAATTCGCTCGAAATTGCCGAAAGATTTAGCATTTATCCGCGCCTCACCAAAACTCAGCGGCAAGTTGTGGTTGAAAGCGCCCGCGAGTTTTTGAGGGAAATGCAACAGGTGTACGCTGCCTCATGGGAACCGAAAAATATCGAGTCCACTCTCAACCGGCTCGCACAAGAGGTAATTAACACCATCATTGAGGCTCGCACATACGCGCTACAAGTCAAAGCTGAAACAGAAAAAACGCTCCAGCATCTCGGACAGCAGTTCAATGAGCTTCAGAGATTGGCTGCCAACCTCAATATGCAAGGATCAGCCGCTCACACTCAGGCGGAAATGGCGCGTCAAAACGCTGAGGGCAAATTTAACCGCGTTGTCCAACTCTTGCAAGAACTTTACCAGCTGCCCCAAGTCCCTGAGAAGTTGCGCATACTTGCTGAGCGGGGTCTTCGCACTCCCTCAGAAATTTTGCCAACCGCACCTGACTTCTCGGCGCAAGTGCGTTCCTGGCAAAGTCAAACCAGTCAACTAGAAACCTTGATTTCCTCCTTAGAGCCTTTTGCTGTACTGTCGTTATGCAAAAACCGTCTGAACGAGCGCGTTTATAGCCTGCAACAAGAAAAAGAAACCGCTCAAATACCGCTCGCAGAGTCTCAAAGCCAACTCCGCAAGATTGAGGTTCAACTCCAACAGCAGAACCTGCCAGAAACTTTAATGGCAGAGCGAACTTGGTGGCAAGAAGCGTGGGACGCAATCCCCGAGCGCGTCAAGCCGGCGGTTCCCTCTGCGGGGCTGTTCGCCCCCGACTTTTTGCGCCAAATCAAGGCTCAGTTTGACGCTTGGCAAAACGAACTCGCTCAGGAAGAAGCTTACCTCAGCCGGTACCAGAACCTCGTTCAAGACTGGATTGAAAAACTGCGCAACCCCTCAGCGCAAGATCGCAGCGAATTGAAGCAAATTTACCTGGACAGTGCCAACGTCATTGGCATCACCTGCGTGCAAGCCGCTCGCCGCGAGTTTTCCGAAGAATTTAAAAACTTCGATGTCGTGATTATTGATGAAGTCAGTAAATGCACTCCTCCCGAGTTGCTCATCCCCGCTTTGAAAGGCAAAAAGTTGGTACTGGTCGGCGACCACCAGCAGCTGCCACCCATGCTCAATGAAAGCACGGTAGAAGATATTGCCCGAGAGATGGAAATTGCCGCATCCGAACTGAGTTTTCTAGAAGAATCACTGTTCAAGCTGCAATTTGAGGCGGCTGCAGACAGCATCAAGCGGATGCTGACGGTACAGTACCGGATGCACCCCAGCATTATGGCAGCCATCAATCAGTTTTACCAACACCGGCTGCAATGCGGCCTGCCGGCTCCCGACCAGCAACGCGCACACAATCTTGCAGGAGAAATTATCCAAGAACACCAGCATCTCATCTGGGTTCAGATGCCTCTCAGCGAAGGGTTTGAAGAGCAAAAGCAGGGAACGTCGCCTTTCAACGTTCGGGAAGTTGATGTTATTGAACGCTTGTGCCAGCAGATGGAAGCCGCGTGGGCACCCAAGATTGCCTTGGGTGAACCCCGGAAAGAAATAGGCATCATCACCTTTTATCTCGCTCAGCTCGAACTGATCGACGAGCGCTTAGACCCTCAGCTTTTCCCTTCCCTTCACATTCGCACCGGCACAGTTGACCGCTTCCAAGGAATGGAACGTCAGGTCGTAATCGTCAGCATGGTTAGAAACAACCGCCAAGGAAAAGTTGGATTTGCCAAAAAGCCCGAACGGGTGAATGTCGCCTTCTCTCGCGCTCAAGAACTGCTGGTGATTGTGGGGTGCCACTCCCTATTCACCCAGCATCCTGGCCAAGCCGGCAGGATGTACTCCGAAGTTTCAAACGTTGTGCGCCGGCAGGGAGGACTCGTTGATGTTTCCAGCCTTCTCAGCTGATAGTTGGGGAGCGAGGTACTGAGAAACCCGGTTTCCGAGGTACTGAGAAACCCGGTTTCTTTAAGAAACCGGGTTTCTGGAGGGTCTGCCTCCTTTCGACCACATGCACATTAAAAGCCTAACAGCTTAGTTTCCCCGCGCTCCCACCGGCGTTCGCGCGCGACTGCCAACTTTTTTGATAGAATGGAGAATAATTGATGTTTCCAGCATCCTCGGATAAACCCATTGCCTCGGAACTCAGTGTCTGGGCGGAGCAAATTGAGAAGCAAAGCCCGGGTTTGTCAGTCTTGGCGGCGCGCCAGTTTCGCTATAAAGTGTTCCAAACGCCGGTAGACGTGACCGTCACAGAGCCTCGCAAGTTCAACGTCCTTGAGGAGTTCATACTCCGCGCCAGCTTTGAACTTTCCCCACCCCCAACAGAAAATGAATTGGCGAGTGTCCTGGGGCTAGACCCTCTATTCGTGCGCAACACTACCGCAACTCTTCAGGTATTGCAGACGTTGGAAGTCGCACCCGGAGCGCCCATTGCACTCACCCCTCAAGGGCGTGAATTCTACCAGAAAGGGTCTGTCCCGCAGTCCCCCAAACTTCACCAGCTTTACGCTCTGGATGACCCCTTGCAGGAAACCACGGTCTTTCGGCTTTCTCCCCTAGATTCAGCACAGGTAGACCTCCCAAACTTGGAAGACTTTATCAAACTTGAGAGCCGGTTTGGGGATGTGTCTGAATTACCGCTTGAGGAAGTGCAGCAGCGGGTTCAGGCTTCAGGTCTGGGGCTGCACGTTCCTGAACAGGGCAAAATTGTCACCAGCGCTAGCGCTGCCGGTGAAACTGAAGAAATCTGGCAAACTCTGTCTATTTTCCTGATTTTGGATGTTTTAGAAGACAATTTTACCCTGCAAGTCAGGCGCGGCAAGCAAATTTTAGAAAAAGCGTCCGACAGGCTCAAAGAGCTTGAATCTCAAAACAAACTTTCGCTGGCAGACTTGTGTGAGGTTTCCCAAGAAAGCCTCACACGTGAGCGCGACTCAATTGCGGAGCGGAAAAATCAAGAGGTGGAAGCCCGACTGGAAAAGATTCGGCAAAAAGCGCTGGATAGCGTCAGAGAAATGCGGGCTTTGGGGGAGATAGCTCCGCCCCAGGAAAACCAAGCGACCGGCAGTGCTGTCCTCCTGCGCGACAGTCAGATCCGCTCAACTTTTTTAGAGACTCTCAAGTCTGGCTGTCACGACATCCTGATTTATTCCCCTTGGGTGACTCAGGAAGTGGTAGATAGCGAATTTATTCAAATCCTCCAGAATCTGGGAAACCGGGGAGTGTGGGTTATGATTGGTCATGGAATTTCCCGCAGACAGGAGGATGAAGACCGACCAATACCACCGGAAGTTGAGGCGAAGCTGCGCGAAGTTAAGACGCCGGAGGGGCTGCCGGCTGTCCAGGTATTTTGGCTGGGAAATTCTCACGCCAAGGAAGTAGTCGTGGATGGGAAAATCCACTTGTGCGGTTCCCACAACTGGCTCTCCTATCGCGGCGACAGATTGCCACGCGGCGAGACTGTATATAAAGTCACGATTCCCGAAACAGTTCAGGAAGCTTACAACTCTCTCGCCAGCCGGTTCCAATCCCACGCACAGCAATTATGGCATGAAGCTGTGCGAAACTGCGAGCCGGCACTCGCTGAATCTCCTCTCTGCATGTGGGGTGCGCTGGGGATGGAGGAAATGGCGCTCAACCGGCTGCTGGAAGACAACTGGCTGGAACTTATGCCGGTGTGGCTGAAAGTTGTGCTTCAGGGGCTGAGGTCGAAAAAAATATCGCCCGATTCAGCGTGTTTCGGCACAGCACTTTCTTTGCTGAGTCAGATTTCAGCAGAAGACCCGAATCTTGACTCATTGCGGGAAGGGTGGCAGAAAGTTGTTGGCGCGATTGCCGGTGAAAATCGCGAGACGGCTTTAACTCTGTTGAGTGATGAAGCTTGGGCAGAGTTCGTCCGCCTTGGCATCGCTCAGCCGGCTACCGAAGAGCCGGTGCAATTTATCTCCACCTGCGCACCCGCTCAAAACCCGCCGGTGAGCAACTCCAAAGGTGCCGGTAAAACTCCCTCAAAACCTAAAGGCAAAAATAAGAAATAATCCGCGCTATCCCCGTAGGACAGGCGTCTCGCCTGTCCCTATCTTCAAATCAGGTGCCAATCGGTAGGGCTAAAGCCCTACTACAAACTTTTGGGCTAAAGCCCTACTACAAACTTTTGGGCTAAAGCCCTACTACAAACTTTTGGGCTAAAGCCCTACTACAAACTTTGGGGTCAGTCCTCTCCTGGGGATACGGTTTGAGCTCAAAGAAGACACTCTGGAGATTTATCGCCCTGACAACCAGCGGTTCCTGACGCCGGTGGAACTCGATCAGCTGCGCGAGCAGGAGCGCCGGCGGGCTGAGCAAGCACTCGCCCAACTCGAACAGGAACGGGCTCTGCGGGAACAGGAGCAACAGCGCTATCAAGCGCTGATAGAGCGATTGCGAGAAAAGGGGATTGACCCAGAACAGCTGTAGCGTTACGCAGTAACGCACCCTACTAAGAGCGAGCCGCCGGCGAATTCAGTCAATATCACATATGAGTGGATTTGTCAATATATTCCAGCATGTTTTTCCCAAGTGCCGGCTGGGAGTGGGCGAGCCTTTGCCCCCCCGACTTCAGAGGGAACATCACACAGCCGGCAGATGCTGCGTCTAACTTTCCGAGATACTGGGTAAGTAACCACCAACACAGCGGAGAAGAAACCGTGCTGCTATCGAAAGGCTTTGAAGTCGAGATGTACACCGGCACCCCCCAAGGGGACATTGTTGGCCTCTCCGACAAAATCGTTGCCGCCCTAGACAGATTCGTGCGGGAACCAGACAGTCGCAACGTCGAATACACCACCCCCCCCTTAACGTCCTACGACCGGCTCTTGTGTGAGTTAGTGCGCCCCAGGTTACAGCTGCGCAAATACCTCCACACACTGGGCGATTACACCCTCATTCCTGGCAGCACCCTGTCCCTGGGGGACAGCCAGCGCTTCTGCCGCTCCGATCCGGGCAACCCCTACCACACCTACATCGAGCAAACCTACGGAACCAGTGTCGTCACCGCCAGCGTCCACATCAACATAGGCATCAGCAACCCCGAACTGCTGATGCGAGCCATTCGCCTGATCCGGGTGGAAGCGCCCCTGTACCTGGCACTGAGCGCCTCCTCCCCCTTCCTCGACGGCCAAGTCACCGGCTCTCACTCCACCCGCTGGCAGATGTTTCCCAAAACCCCCGCCCACGTCCCCATTTTTGAAAGCCACGCCCACTTCATACAGTGGACAGAACAGCAGCTCGCCGCCGGCACCATGCAAAATGTCCGCCACCTGTGGTCGTCCGTCCGCCCCAACGGCGACCGGCGTCCCTACAGCCTCAACCGGCTGGAACTGAGAATCTGCGACCTGATCGCCGATCCAATTTCCCTGCTGGCGGTCACCGCCCTCCTGGAAGCTCGCCTGTCCCAGCTGATAGAAGATCCCAGCTTAGACCCCCTGGAAATCAGCCAGCTGCCCCCGTCGGCACGCGCCGAAGACCTGATTGCCCTCACCGACGCCAACGAGGTAGCTGCCGCCAAAGACAGCTTAGACGCCCCGTTGCGGCACTGGCTAGACGGCAGGACGATTTTAGCGCGGGATTGGATTGAGGAACTCTACCTACAAGTCTGGCCGTCTGCTAAGAAACGAGGCTTCAGCTGCTTCCTCTCACCCCTGAAGAAAATCCTCCGGGAAGGCAACACCGCCCAGCAGTGGTTAAAACAGCAGTCCGGAGGACTCGATTGCCGGGGAGTCATCACCCAAGGCATGCAAGCCCTCGCTCAGCAGGAGAGAGAGCTAGAAGACAAGCTGTGCCAGCTGTGGGTGGCCTGAGGCCCTGTGCCAGACTCGACCATTAGAATTTCTAATCAGTCGTTTCCCGCCACCACCTATTAGAAATTTAAATATATTCCCTCTCGATTTGGGCAGATTTTTGCCACCCGGAGGGCAGCTTTTGATGACATGTCTGCCTAAAGTGAGATAGAATTCGCCTTCCATGCCTCAGGTTGTGTTGATTTACCCCCAAATTCCGCCAAATACAGGCAATATTGCCCGAACGTGCGCCGCTACGGGCACAGAGCTGCATTTAGTCGGGCCGATGGGCTTTGAAATTAGCGACCGCTACCTCAAGCGAGCCGGTCTGGACTACTGGCCCTACGTCAAGCTGCACTGCCACCCCTCTCTAGAAGCGTTCCGAGCTTGCCACCGGCAGCGCGGGGGGCGCTCGGTCGGCTTCAGCACTCGGGGAAGCTGCAGCTATCTTAAATATCAATACCAGCCAGACGACTGGCTGCTGTTTGGCAGTGAAACAGCCGGCTTGCCAGAGGAAGTCCTGGAAAATTGTACTGCAACTGTATATATACCAATGACGCAGCCTCGTGTCCGCAGCCTAAATCTCTCAGTGAGTGCGGCAGTGGGTCTGTTTGAAGCGCGGCGTCAGCTGGGCTATCTGGAATAGGAGCGCTTTTGGCCTGCGCCCCAAAGGAGGCATCTTCGTGGCGGTGCGAGTTCCATCACTTTAAAGTAATGCCGAGCCGCAGCTGTGGGAAACCGCACGCCGGCTGGCACCGATAACAGCATTCGTCAAATCTGACTCCCCTTAATGGCCATCAAAACCTGTCCGCACAGATATATGCAGCGAAGCTGGGATAGCTTGACGCACCGGCAACTGAGAGCACCCCCAAGCAGACTTCACTGTTAAGATTGCCTGACAATCATGGAGATATCCCAAATCGGCCCTGCCAAGAGGAAGTATAAGAAATTTCTATAGAACAGCCGGCGGGTGGCGGGGAGAGAACCTATAGGTTATATTCATGCCAACCCCCACTGCCGCAGCCCCCTTGCTCGGCGCGAAAGTCAGAAAAGCTGGCACTTTCAGCGCTTCAGGAGAGGGAAGTGGCCCTCGTGCGGGCCAGGGAAAACTTACGGGATAGTACGGTTGTGTTTCTGGGAAAAACAAGCGTAAATTCTCATCTGTCGCTGGAATCAGGTGCTTTGCCGTGGCTGGGGTGCAAACCTCAAGAAACCCCTAGACAAGCAGGGGTGTGTGATTTCCAAGCGCCTGAGCAGTGGCTCGTCGTCTTGCCTGAGAAACTTCCTGTCTAGGGGTTTTTGCAAATGTAAGCTTGTCAAAATTTAAAAAGCAGGGTAATCTTGCCTAAGTGAGTTGACCGTCAGTGATGAGGATCTCTTAACGGTGTGATATACATCATTGACAGGTTACACAGCTAGGTTCGCTCAAGGACAGTTAAGCGCTGGTCGTTAGGAGGTCGTTTCTTGAAACGAGCATTTCCGCAGAAGGTAAAGTCTGTTCCTTCCCACACAGCAGGCAAGGATACCTTTGCAAAGTATTCTGCGTACAAGGTGGGACTATTCACACAGACATCTCCAGAAGGCAATCGCAGGGCTTGCACCTCAGCAGCCATGATTGGATTGGCCATTTCAATGGGTGCGTCAAGCCTGTTTCTGCCCCAACAAGGGGATGCAGCGCTGGCGGTTGAACCCCTGACAGCCGATCCGACGGCGACGACGGCTCTATCATCCTCGCAGAATGCACCTATGTTGCCTGTCGCTGAGGTCGCACCGGCACCGGCAGCAAGCCAACAGGCTGCGCCAACCTCGGTGGAACAGCAGCCGGTGCAAGAGGATAATTCCCTGCCGTCACCGCCAGACACTTTACAGGTCGATTCCACGGCGCTGCCGCCACAAGAGGTGGGTGCCGCTCCGGTGGGGCAACAGTTCCCAGAACTGAACAGCCCAGCAGAAAGTAGCAGCGTTCAAGTTCGACAAGCAGTTGAGCCAGCAGCCGGGCGGGCAGAGTCTCAAGGTGTGGGGACAGCGGCAACGACTGCGGCACAGCCCGCAGCTGCCCTGCCGCACTGGGTGACAGACGGGGCCCAAATGGCGGAGGGCGTCCAAGAGCCGTTAAAGGCCAAGGAAGACGCTTTAAAGGCCACTGAAAAAGTGGCCATCAGCGGAGAAAATCAAGCATCGAACCGCTTGAGAGACAGTGTGGCGGAGTTGCGGTCTGAGGAGTCTGCAAATTCACAGTTGTCGGAGCCAGAGCAGCCATCCGCTGCGGCTTCTCCCACAGAAGGGATCACCCAAGCAAAGGCGGCTGCGGATCGGGAGAGCGAGGCGCTAGCCACCGCTTCTGGTGCGGTGGCAAAGCCCAGCTCGGTGATAGTGCCGCTGCAACCGGCAGCACCCCCATCTGAAGTGGCAGTACCGGCACTAATTCCGGGGGCTGTACCGGGACAGCAAGCGGCAGCAGCGCCCGCAAGCGCGTTCTCGCCCTGGCAGCCGGCTTCCCCGCCATCTGCGGCTGTGCCGAGCGTGATACCGGGAACGGTACCGCAAGCGGCTCCCAGCCCGGCTATGCTGCCGCTGCAACGGGCCACAACCCCCTCGGTAAGTGCGCTCAAACAGGCACCAGAAATTCTGGCACCGCCGGAAGCGGCAGCAGCGCCAGCCCCGGCAATCGAGCCCCCGGCACCAGAAGCGGTTCCCCAGCCGGAAGCTGCAGCAGCAGAGCCGGCGAGATCGCCGTCCGAGCCGGCGGCAAGCGCCGAGGCGCTCGCTCCTCCGGCACCAGAAGCGGTTCCCCAGCCGGAAGCGGCAGCAGCGCCAGCCCCAGCGCTCAAGACTCTGCCGGTGCCGGCCACACCCCCCTCGGTGAGTGTGCCGGAACAGGCAGCAGAGGTGGCCCCCCAACAGCCCGACGCCGCAGCGCCGGAACCGCTGACGCCCGAGCGAACCCCTAAATGGGTGGCAGTGCCGGATCTGTCGGAAGCGGTTGTCATCGCTCCTCAGGCGGCTGAGGGAGCGGGCGCAACCAAAGTCAAGCGCTACCGCGTCAATCCGGGGGATACGCTCGGGTCGATCGCCCGGACCTATGGAGTTTCTCCGGCGGCCCTGCTCGAGGCCAATCAATTGAGCGATCCCAACATCATCCAGGTCGGTCAAACGCTGCAAATTCCTCTGTACCAGCCGGGCAGACCAGAGGTGGTGACGACGGCCTTGATTCCCAATTCCAGCGCGGCTTCTTCGCCTTACTCGCCTGTGCGCCCTCCAGAAATGACGGTGCCGAATGTTGTTTTGAGGGATCGGGCAAAGGCAGCCGACATTCCCTCCCTGCCGCTGGTTCCTGGGGCATCGCCACCAGCAAGCGCCGAAAGAGCCACTGTTATCGCGCCCAAGAGGGATGAAATCGAATTGGTGGCTCAGGAGCGGCTAAACCCGCTAAACCCAACGCCATCAGGCATCGCTGCCCCGGAGCCCCTCCAGTCGCCAGCCTTGGGAGCGGAAGGGCAAGATAGCCCCTCTCTGGACAGCTTGAGGGCTGAAATCGAAAAGCTCAGGGAGAAGAATCGCCGGCAGCAGGAAGAGAATGCCGCCGCCAGCGCCACGATTGCTGAACCCCCTCAGCCAGTGCCTGTGCGGGCTTTCAGCCGGCCCGTGGCAGTGCCGGCAATTGCGCCGGTGGAGCTGCCGGTGGCAGTGCCAGTGATTCCGCCGGTGGAGCTGCCAGTGGCCGTGCCGGCAATTCCGCAGGTCGAGCCGCCGGTGGCCGCGTCTGCTAGCGAGCCGTCTGCGCCAGTCACGCCAGTCAATCCAGAGTTCACTCCAGACCGGTACAGTCAAGCTTGGCAAAGACAAATCGGCAAGCCAGAGCAGGAGCTGCCGGTCCAACCGCTTCCGGCGGCTCCCGCCCCTGTGGCTGTCCCTGTGGTCGCGAAAACCGACTCCTCGCCGGTGCGGCAGCAAGTCGTGGCAACGGCACCGCTCATCGGGCCGGAGTCCTACGAACAGCCGCTTCAGCCCCGGATGGTTTCCCCGCAGTTACCTCCTTTAGCCCCCGCCGAGACTTACCTGCCCAAAGGCGGTGCTGTCTTTAATGGCTATATCTGGCCGGCTCAGGGAGAGTTCACCTCAGGCTATGGCTGGCGCTGGGGACGCATGCACAAGGGCATTGACATTGCCGCAGCGGTTGGCACGCCCATCGTAGCTGCAGCCCCCGGAACTGTCAGCTACGCTCAGTGGAACGATGGGGGCTATGGCAATCTGGTTGAAATTACCCATGCAGATGGGAGTACGACCCTCTACGCCCATAACGACCGGCTTATGGTGCGGGAAGGCGAAGAGGTCGAGCAAGGCCAGCAAATCGCTGAAATGGGCAGCACCGGCTTCAGTACCGGCCCGCACTTGCACTTTGAAGTCCACGCTCGCGGACAGGGAGCAGTCAACCCCGTTGCCTATCTGCCTCGCTAGTTTCCCACCCCACTGATTGGGGAGCTGGGTTTTTCCGGGGAGCCAACTTGGCTCCCTTTATTTTTTTGTATTTTTTTTTCCCGGGGGGTAGCCAAAGCCGGTTTGATGTGTTAGATTAATCAAAGTCAGAAAAAGGCGGCTCAGTAGCTCAGGGGTAGAGCTAGGGACTCATAAGCCCTCGGTCGCTGGTTCAAATCCAGCCTGAGCCATTATCAAAACCCTTACAGCGCAAGGCTTTCAGTAGATGGCCAAAAACGGGCGCTGTCTAACTGCGGGGTTGGACTGCCGGTTGTGACTGTGAGTGGACTCTCCGGGAGCATCCCGCTGCATGCAAAGAAGCCCAAATGAATGGGATAATGATTTCAGCAGGGGGCAGGAGAAGAATATTTTTTGCCAGCTGAATCCCGGCAGCGGGATTGAAACTTGCAAGACAGGCACCCCAGGAATGGCATCTTTGGGGGCTGGGAAATCGCCAGCCCCTACGCCCCTATCTGGGCCAGTGACGGATGATCTCCGCAACTGACCAAGCCTGAGCGAACGTCCCCTGGGGTAAATGGGGCTCGTCGCCATCAAAAATTTCCGAAACCGACCCCACGCAACCCTGCCGGTAGAGGTGCTCCTGCAGGGGCTGCCAGTCAAAGCCCACCGGCTCACTGGGGTAAAACCGCTGCCACGCCCGAATGTACGGGCCAATCAGCCAGCTCCAAACCGTACCCTGGTGGTAGGCGCGATCGCGATGGTGCCGGTCGCCGGCATAAGTGCCGACATACTCCGGGTCATCTGGGGCGAGGCTGCGCAAGCCAAAAGGCGTCAGCAGCTTCGAGCTCGCCACCTGCAAAACCTGACGCCCCTGCTCCTCTGGGAACCCGCAATGATGCAGCGACAGCGCCAAAACCGCATTCGGGCGAATCTGGGGGTCTGGTCGCCCATCCGGCTCAATCCTGTCGTAAAAATAACCCCGCTCGGAATTCCAAAATTTTTGCAGAGATGCCTTGACAAAACGCGACTGGCGTGCTAAGCTTTCCTGCTGTTTCTTATAAGCTCGCTGCTTAGATCGCTTGCCGAGACGTTCAGCCCACTTCGCCGCCCAGCACAGTGCCGAGTACCACAGAGCGTTGATTTCCACCGGCTTTCCCCGGCGGGGCGTCACCGGCACGCCATCAATCACCGCATCCATCCAAGTCAGCGCCACCCCGTCAGCATCCCACATCAGCAAACCATCCGATGGGTCAACCCGGATGTTGTAGCGAGTGCCATCGGTGAAAGATTGATAAATCTGCCGCACCACCGGATACGCTTCCTGCAAGAAACCCCAGTCCTGAGTCGCTTCCAGATAAAGCCCCAGCGTTTCCACCCACAACAGCGCCGCATCAATGCTGTTATAAAAAGGCTGAGCGCCGGCATCGGGAAAAGCATTGGGAATCAAACCCTGCTGGCAGTAACGCCCAAACGTTTGCAGCAACCCCTTAGCCAGCCCGAAGCGTTTGGTAGCCAGCGCCAGCCCGGGCAGAGCAATCAGCGTATCCCGCCCCCAGTCATTAAACCACGGATAGCCGGCAATCACAGTCGGGCCGTCTATCGAGGCGCGGTAGGCAATAAACTGATCGCCGGCGCGAAGCAACTGCCGCCAAATCGCCTGCCGCTCGCTCTCCGCAACCTCCCCCTGCGTTGCGGATGGGGAAGCGGTCAGCGGGCCAAACAGCTGCCTGAGCCTTTCCCGCTCAGCGCTGACAACCGCGTCGAACTTTAATTTTGACTCTTGAGCACTTTCTGAGTGGGGGAATGGCAGGTGGTAAGTGGTGAGTGGCAGATTGAGATTTCTCCCCTCCTCCCCTGGCTTTGACCACTCGACCCGCGCTTCCAAAATCACCGAACCGCCCGGTTTCAGACTCACAGTCAGCTCACCCGGACTGTAGAGGTCTTCCCGGTCGCACAACCCCCGCTTGGTTTCCTCCGGATAGTGATAATTAAAATACCAGCAGCCGCTGATTTCATAATCACCGGCACTCCAGCGCAGGTGCCAGGGGGTGCCGGGAACTTCTCCGCGAATCGCTTGCAGGCGGAGTTGCCCCTCACCGAGCAACTGCGAAAAGTGCAAATCTGGCTCAGCAAATTGCTGCTGGTGAAAGTCGCGCTCGGCAATCAGCGGTCGCAGCCTCAGCTTCCCCGGCACCCGACCGACGTAGCGGTATTTTATCAAAAGCCGGTGACAGGTTTCCGGGCCGGCATTTTCCTGATGGCCAAACCCGTGCGGCATCAGCAGCTGGCGCGTCAGCTGCCAGTTGGGCTGCTCCCAAACCCAGGTGGCTGCCGGTTCAGTGTCAAAAGAGCTCAGCATCTGGTCGCCGCGAGGGGCAATCGTGCCATCAATCCAAAAATTCGCTCCCAGCGGAAATACTTGTTCCGCCACTTCCAGGGTTGCCTCTATGTGTGACAGCAACAGCGTGCGCCGGATGGGCGGCTCGAGCGCCGCAACCAGCCAGCCGTGATAGGTGCGCGTGGCGGCATCGCAGACCGTCCCACAGGCAAAACTGCCTAGCCCGTTGGTGAGCAGCCATTCCCGCGTATCCAAATCTTGCATTACAGACGCCTCTTATCTCTAGGTGGGGTGCTGTTCAGCACACCCTACTGCTGCATTATCTAAGGATTCAGCTACCAACAGCACCCTATTCCAGCCTAAGATCGATAAGGAGCTGAGCTGGGCGGTGAGGCATTACCAGATTTATTGAACCGCAGAGGCGCACGAATCGCGAGGAGGAGCTGGTGAGAGGAACAGGGGAACAACTAAGGAAGGCAGAGGGCTGGTTGGTGCGGGGTATCCGTGCTGTGTGGGAGCGCTGGCGAGTGCTGGGGGCGATCCTGTTTGCCTCGCTTCTGCTGTCTGGTTGTGTGGAGTATGATGTCGGGGTCAATTTTGAAAGCCAGACTCACGGGGAGTTGGTGCAGCACATCCAGCTGGGAGAGCAGCTGACCAGCTTTAGCGGGGCAACGGTGCGGGAGTGGCTGGACAGCATCGACCGGCGAGCGCGGCTGCTGGGAGGACGAACTAAGCGGGTTTCTCAACAGGAAATGACCGTTACCATTCCTTTTAACAATGGCGCTGAGCTAGAACAGAAGTTTAACGAATTCTTCAATCCGCCTGACAAGAAAAAGTCTCAGTCAGCTGCGGCGCTAGACAGTCAGCTCCCGGATATCAAATCCCATCTGAGCGTCACCCAAAATAACTTTTTGCTGGCGCTGCGCAACCGGCTCAGCTATGAGTTGGATATGCGCTCTCTCGGCGTTCTCTCGTCTGACGGGAATGTCTTGGTCAGTGCCGGTTCGCTGCTAGACCTGCATTTCAGGTTGAATACGCCTTGGGGTGGCCGGAGTGTTGAGACAGACGGCGGGCTCAGCCCAGAAATCCGGCAAGAAGGACGCCAGCTCGTCTGGACGCTCAACCCGGGTCAGGTGAACCATCTGGAGGCGATTTTCTGGGTGCCCAGCCCGATCGGGATTGGCGCTGTCGCGATTATTTTGTTAGTCGCCGCAGGCACGTTTTTGAAATACCGGTTGCTGCCGGCATTCGGCACAGGAAAGCGGCAAAAATCACCCGTCGAGCCCAAGCCCACCGCCTGATCCCAATTTGGGATTTTAGATTTTGGATTTTGGATTAAAAATCCAGACCCCAAGGGGATTTCGTCGGGCGAAAAAATACTGTATCGTTTCTCATATTAGTGAGGGGCTGAGAAACCCGGTTTCTTAAAGAAACCGGGTTTCTTGTGCGCACTTCATTCAAGTGAGAGCCGCTATATCTATCTCAAGTTGGTATGAGATGCCGGTGGGGCGACCGTTTCGGAATGGAGCGGATATTTCGCACTATTTTTTTTTCTTGTTACTGCGGAAAGAAACCAGGTTTTTCAAAGAAACCTGGTTTCTTGTTACCCGACGAGGGGCGTGCTAATTTTTCCGTTTGATTGGAATCACAATGGCGAATTCCGCGCCTTCACCGGGTGCGGAAACGCAGCTGAGCTGCCCGCCGTGAGAGTCCACCACAATTTGGTAGCTAATAGACAGCCCCAAGCCGGTGCCAGAACCCACCGGCTTTGTAGTAAAGAAGGGGTCAAATATCTTCTTGAGCACGCTCTCGGTCATGCCCGGGCCATTGTCAGCAATCCGGACTCTCACAAAGTCGGAGTCTGTCACCGAGGTGCGAATGGTAATCGCCGGCTTTTTGCCGGACTCGGTGACATTCTTTCTCGCCTTTTCCAAGGCATCGATGGCATTGCTGAGGATATTCATAAACACCTGATTGAGCTGACTGGCGTAGCAGGTAACCCGTGGCAGCTTAGCGTACTCTTTAATCACCTCAATCTCAGAAAAACTGCCCTGTTTCCTCAGGCGAGTCTGCAAAATGAGCAGAGTTGATTCGATGCCCTCATGGATATCCACCGGCTTCATATCCGCTTCGTCCAGGCGGGAGAAGTTGCGCAGGGAGAGGACAATATTGCGGATGCGCTCAGCCCCCACCTCCATCGAATCCAGGAGTTTTTGCAAGTCTTCTACCAGGAATTCCAGGTCAATGTCCTCTATTTTATCTTGAATCGCGGGCGCAGGCTGGGGATAGTGCTGCTGGTAGAGATCGATGAGGTCGAGCAGTTCTTGGACATATTCACCGGCAGGCGTGAGATTGCCATAGATAAAACTGACCGGGTTGTTGATTTCGTGGGCCACACCGGCCACCATCTGCCCCAGGCTGGACATTTTTTCCGTCTGGATCAGCTGGGCTTGGGTGCGTTTAAGTTCTTGCAGGGTTTGAGAGAGGCGCTCATTTTTTTCCTTTAATTCCTGCGTGCGCTGCTGGACTTTTTGTTCCAGTGAAGCGTAGAGCAGGGCGTTTTCCAGAGAGACAGCCGCCTGGGAAGAGAGGAGTCGCAAGATTTCCAGCCGGTCGGGAGTGAAGGCACCGGCAGCTAAATTGTTCTCCAAATAAAGGATGCCGATGAGTTTCCCCTGATTGACGATCGGGGTGCACAAGACAGACTTCAGCTGCCGGTTGGCAATATAAGCATCGGCGGTAAATCGCCCCTCACTAGCCGCATCGCTCAAAACCACATCCTGGCGAGTTCGCTCCACATAATTAATCACCGTCACCGGCAAATCTTGAGAGGCGATTCGGCGCTGTACCTCAACCCGCTGAGATTGGCGCACAAGCACTTCTTCTTGAGCGACTGACGCCTCAGCTGAAATCAGCAGCTTTCCGTCTGCGGGCAAGATCAGCAAGCCTTTTTGAGCGCCGGCATTCTCAATCAGGATCTTCATCAACTTGGCCATTAACTTATCCAAAACGATTTCACCGGAAATGGCTTGGGAGGCTTTGATCGCCGAGGCTAAATCTAGCGCCCCCGAACCGCTGCCAGTCGTGGTGTGGATCGCCGTTGTTCGGGTGTCCGCAATGCGAGTGCCGGCTGCAGTTTTGACCAGCAACTGCGGATATTTTTCGTCCAAATCCTCCAGCTTGCGTGCCGCACCCCAGCGCTGGTAGCCGTAGTAAGCCTCGCGCATGTGGAGCTCGGCATACTTCGGCTTGCCTTTGCTCAACCATAACTTGGCTGCGAGTTCATTGGCCAAGGCTTCATTGTGGGTGAACTCATTCTCTCTGGCTGATTCAATGGCTTGATTGTACAAGTCTATTGCCTCTGAGTCATTGCCGGAGAGGCGGGTCATTTCCGCTTCAACCAAAAGGTACTTGTGGGCGAAATTCTCCGGACAGTTCTGCGCCCAGGTTTTCATCTGCTTTTGATTGGCCTCTACCTTCTCCCAGTATTGCTTGCGCTCGGATTCCGCAGCTTGTGGCCAGACAGCCAGAAACAGAAGTGAGGAATAAAAATTGTATTCCGTCACTAATATTGTGCCCGTAATAAAGCCCAGCTTTTCTTCTGCTTTTTGAGCGCATTTTAGCGCTTCATCTAGCTCCCCGTACAGGTAGAGAACCTGGAATTTCCGAAGCTGGTAAATGCAGGAAGAGTAAAGATTTTGATGTTCCTGACAGCTGGCCAGATAATCGGCTTCGCTGATTTCACCGGCAGAAAAGTCCAATTTTTCGCTCGTTTGAGCGCTCAAATTCCAGAGCGCCATTTTAAATCCCTGCAGGGTGTCAGTTACCAGCTGGTTTTTCGTCTTATGGCTGAACTGCAAATACTGGGTAACGTCTTCCATAATTTTGCCCAGATTTTGCCCCCCGAAAAATGAATTAATGGCTTGGTAGTTCAGGGCATATCCTGCAAACAGCAAATCCCCGCAGTCCAGAGCTGCCTGATACGCTTCCTTGCTGAGATTTTCAATTTCTTTTACATGCTTGAACCAGTAAGTCAAAGCATTGCCCAGTACCGAAAGGGCTTTACATTTCAGCTCCACGTTGCCCCACTTCTCACTCAGCTTTGCCGCGAGCTGGCCAAACTCGTAGGCTGATTGATAATCGCTAAAAAGAGCGGACAGCATCAGGCCATAGTTAGCGTAAAAATTGGCTGATTCCGGTGCTGAACCATATTTCAGCGAAAGATTCACTCCTTTTAGGAGACTCACCGTCCACAGCTGTGGGTTGTTAAGGTATGCCGGTGGCAGCAATTTATTTAACAATTTTAGCGCTACTTTTTTCTCTGCTATCTGCGTTTCTGGCTCGCCTATCAGGGAGGCAATTTCTTTTTCGCCCAAATTGGCTTTGGCTTCTGCGAGTTCCGCATTAATAGCGGCTTGCAAATCCTCTTCGGGCAAGTCTACGCCCAGGAGGCTGAGAGCCTTTCTCCCAGACCTGACTGCTTCATTGTATTTGGAGGACATCGTAGACTGCAAAATCAGCACGCTGTAAATTTCAGCCTTTTCAGTGACGGATTTGGCCCGCTGTAAAGTCAGGTTAATCAATTCTTCTGACTTCTCGAAATTGCCATTTAAATACTCCACCTCTGCCCGCTCTTTGTGCAAGGCAAAAGCCAAGTCGTAGCTCTCATCCCATATCTTGCCGGTTAGCCCCTCCATGCCGGCGCTCAAATACTGCCTTGCGGCGACGTAAGCTGTTGCGTCTTTGGCTTTTTTGCCCGCTTCTAAATTCAAGGTGGCCAATTCCAGCCGCTCTCGCTCGTCCTCAATCAGCGACACGCCCACATTCAGGTGATCCACCAGCTCGAAGATTCTTTCTGCGCGATACTGGGCGGGGGTGTTGGCCAGCAGCAGCCGTCCTATCCTGAGGTGAGCGGCTTTTTTCAAGCCCTGATCAATCAGGGCATAAGCAGCTTGCTGCACCCGGTCGTGCAAGAATTTATAGTTGAGGATTAACAGGGGCAGGTTGATCAGTGCCGGCTCGGCAGTGTCTGAGTCTGACACCGGCAGGATCAGTCCTTCCTGAATTGCCGGCAAAAGGTCTTGGAATGTTGCGGACGCTTCTTGCTCATAAATCAGGGAGAGGGTGTTTAAATCGAATTGGCTGCCCAGACAAGCCGCCAAGCGCAAAACCATCTGGGTGCCCTCTGGCAGTTTCTTGACTTTCCAAATCATCAGCTCCACCACATTGTCGGTGATGTCGAGGGCCTGAATGTGATCGATGTCCCATTTCCACCCCCCCCGATCGCCAGATGAGGGCGGGGTAAAGGTGAGGAGGTTTTCTTGATACAGGGTTTTGAGAAATTCGCTGACAAAGAAGGGGTTGCCTTGGGTTTTGCGCAGCACCAGTTCTGCCAGCGGTTTGACGGCGCTCGTGTTGCTGTGCGCTGTCTCGGCAATCAGTTGGCCAATTTGTTCGAGGTTTAGGGGCGCTAAGGCAATCTGGCCGATTGTAGCCCCATTTCGGCGCAGCTCGTCAAGGGTGATTATCAGCGGATGGGTGGGGCTGACTTCATTATCCCTGTACGCCCCAATCACAAACAGATATTCCGTCGCCTCATCCGCCACCATCAGCTCTATCAGCTTGAGTGTGGCGGAGTCAGCCCACTGGAGATCGTCGAGAAAGATGACGAGCGGATGCTCCACCGCGCAAAACACCCGGATGAAGTTTTGAAAGACGAGATTGAAGCGATTTTGCGACTCGGCGGGGCCTAACTCTTGTACCGGCGGCTGAGTCCCGACAATCAGTTCCACTTCCGGAATCACGTCTATAATAATTTGCCCGTTTGGCCCAAAGCCGGCCTGGAGCTTTTCTCGCCACACCGCCAGCTGTTCTTCCGTTTCGGTGAGCAGCAGCCGCACTAATTCGGAAAAGGCGCTGACTACAGCAGAGTAGGGAATTGTCCGCTGAAACTGGTCAAATTTCCCTGAGATAAAGTATCCCCCCCTGCCGGTAATTGGCTTGTAAATTTCCTGCACGAGGGCGGACTTGCCAATTCCGGAATAGCCCAGCACCAGCATCATCTCTGTGCTGCCGGCGCACACCCGTTCAAATGCGGCCATTAAGCTTTCAATCTCGCGCTCTCTGCCATAGAGTTTTTGCGGGATTTGAAACTTGTCAGATATATCCTGAAGTCCGACGGTAAAGTTGGCAATCTTGCCGGTTGACTGCAGCTGCCTCAGGCATTCCTCCAAATCGGCCACAAGCCCCCAGGCGCTCTGGTATCGCTTCTCAGCCGTTTTTGCTAGCAACTTCATCACGATGTCTGAAACGGCTTTGGGAATTTCCGGATCGATTTTGTGGGGCGGAACCGGCACCTTCGCCATATGGCAGTGCACCAGCTCCATTGCGTCGGTGGCGGCAAAAGGCAGCCGGTGAGTCAGCAGCTCGTAAAACGTTGCGCCCAGGGAGTAAAAGTCAGTGCGGTAATCCAGCGAGCGGTTCATCCTGCCGGTTTGCTCCGGCGACATGTAGGCGAGAGTGCCTTCCAAGGCGGCAGGATTTTTAATCGCGGTATTTTCGCGGGTGAGGGCGCTGGCAATGCTGAAGTCGATGATTTTTACCTGCCCTGTGGCTGGGTTAAAAGCGATATTGGACGGGTTAATATCTTTGTGGATGATATTGGCGGCGTGAATCTCTCCCAGGCTGCGAGCGATTTTTATCGCCAGGGTGATAAATCCCAAAATTGTAAATTTTTGGGAAGACATCAATATCCTCAAGGATTCCCCGCCAAAATCCTCTAAAATCATTACCAAACTGTTCTTATATTTCTGCAAGCCGTAGGCTTTTACTGCGCTTTCTGCCTTCAGAGAGAGCACGATTTCATATTCCTGCTCATATCTGCTGAGTTCCGCCTGGGTGGGGTACTCTTGTTTGAGAAGCTTGAGGACAACGGGCTGATTGTCCTGCTCTCGCCGCCCTCGATAGACCAGTGTGTTGGCACTGTCATAGATTTGAGCGAGAATCTGGTAGCCGGGAATTGCGAGCATGGTTGGGTTTTCCTGACTGGGCTATCACTTTATTATATTAAGTCGCAGCGCCGGCGTGCCGGCGGGCTGAACAAGAAACCCCAGCCGCCAAACCCCCTCTCGGTTAACGGAGAGGGAGAGGGTTACTCCTCTCCCCGCCGGCGGGGAGTGGGGGGAGTGAGGGCGGGGCGTGGGGGTGAGGGCATTTTGGGTTTAATGAGTGCTGTTTTACTTGCCGGGTTGTTTAATCGCAAGTCCGCCTGCGAGTCCCTGAATTAACAAAAACAGGGGCGGGGTTTCGGAAAAGCTTGCAATTCTCTTGGTTGGCTCTGGCATTGGCACTGCCGGTGGAGAATCTGTGTTTTACATTAGACCTGCTTTGATGTCAGACTTCCCTGACATCAAAGCCGAGTTTCTTTAGGGCTTCCTTCCTGCTTGGCAGGAAACTGACATCTTCTAGGCCAATCCCCCAGAGCTAGGGGGCAAGCTATGCTTTTACCTTTTCTATGATAAACATAATTTGGGCAGAAACCGGCTTTCTCCGTGAAATTAGGTATGTGTGGTGGCGACCTCCCCTGAATTCCCTGTTTTTTAAGAATAATTGCGCAACTCAAGAAAATGTCCCGCAGTCTGATATAGCGTTTCTCATCCTTTGTGAGGTACTGAGAAACCCGGTTTCTTTAAGAAACCGGGTTTCTGGGCCATAGTTCATCCAACTGAGAACCGCTATATATTCAACCGCTCTCAACTTTGGGAGGCTCCGCCTGCCGCTGTTGGTTTCCGGGCGGCTTCCCGCGCCTACCTGCTTCCCGCTTCGCGGCACAAAGGAACGAGGAATTTCACGGCAAAATCGCAAACACTCGCGCCGGGAATCCAGAGCCATTCTTTGGTTTGGGAAAAGTGACGACGGAGAGCGCACCGGCTTGAGGAACTTTGTCCAGGTTCGTCAGCAGCTCTATCTGGTAGCGGTTTTGCTTGAGGATATACGCTTCCAGGGAGTAGTCATTCTTGCTGGTAGCGACTCCGGGATCGGTGTCGGTGGTTTCGTGTCCGGAAGCGGTAATCTTGCGCTGTTCGTAGAGGTACTTGAGCACCGGCAGACTCCAGCCGGGGTAATGATCCACGCCTTTGGCGTCTTTGTTGGCCATCGCCGCCGCATTTGGCCAGCGCTTCGACCAGTCGGTGCGCATGGCCACAAACGCCCCCTCTGGAATCGGGCCGTGTTTGGCTTCCCAAGCCTTGACATCTTCCACCGTTATGGTATAATCAGGATTCTTGGCAACTTGGTCGTGAACGTCAATCACCACTAAGGGCAGGATCATCTCTTTGACATCGATCTGGTCAGCGGTGCGCAAGCCTTTGATGAAGTGTGCCGGTGGGTCAACATGGGTGCCCCACTGCCCGACATGGCAAAACATATCCGCCCAGAAGCCAGACCCCAGCTTGCCAACACCGGCATCGTACCAGTAGAGCTTCTGGCGGGTTTCGCTGGGAAAGCCCTTCCAGTGGGGAATCCCCGGCTCAAAAGCGTGGGTCAAGTCCACAAACTGCTTGCTCTTGATGACTTGGTAAGCTTCTCCCAGGGTGGGTGGCTGGCGGGTATAGGTGGCGGTGGCGATCGCCCCCAAAGCCCCTAATGCAGCGAACAGCACTGCGGTGGCAATTGTTTTTACAGCTGTCATGGTGGCCTCTTGCAAGATTTTGACTGTCTCACCGGCCTGCAGGGTGGCGCTGGCCGGTGGATAATAGTTGTATCACCGGCACCCCAGTCCGCTAGCTGTTGGTGCGGCGAGTGTCTGCCCGTGGCTTCCTAGAGGATAAACCTAAATTTATCAAACGGAAGTGAGAGACGGTACAGCAAAGGCGAGCGCGGTCGCGCCCGGGAAGATAAATCCAAAGGGCGGGAACCCGACCGGCGAGCGGTGTGTATTGCCTCTGGCAGTGCTGATTGGTGCCGGTGCCCTCGTAAAATGGGCAATTGAACCCCAAGATGCAGGAGTCCGTTGATGCGACTGATCAACTTCGCGCTCATCTTCGTATTTTGCTTGGTGATGCTGGTATTCGGCATCGAAAACACACAGGTGGCCACCATTAACATCGTGGAAGGCGTAGAGTTTCCAGCGCCCCTGTCCCTAGAACTGTTTCTGGCGATGGGGCTAGGAGCCTTCTTGGCGTGGCTGTTTGGTGTGTGGACTAGGTTGCAGCGGTTTCTGGCCTCCCTGCCAACCCTTCGTCAACTTCGCAAACAAAAAGCCCGCATTCAGGAGTTGGAGCAAGATATTCAAGGCTTCAAGGTAGAAGTGCAAGAGCAGCAGCGGCTGCTCACCTCCAGCGAGCCCTTCACCACAGAGGCGTCCCTGACTAATGATGCGTCCCCCACTAAAGCGGAGGCCAGGTGAGAGCCAAAAGCAAGCTGCTGCAACCTCTCGCTCCCCTGCAGGAGGGGGCTCTGCCGGGGCGCGACGTTGTGGGCCGGCATCAATAAACTGTCAGGTTTCGATCTCCCGGTTTCCCAAAGAAACCGGGATTCGGTCGCCTCCGACTCAGGAGTTTAATTGTCTTCTCCTACTTAATAGTGCCTGTGCGGTAGCCGCAATCAACAGATAAAGGTCTGAGAATGGAAGAAAGCTTGTCCCTGGATGGCTTAGCCCCGGCTGACCGGCGCTCTGGCGCGTCGGTGCCGGAAATAGGGATCGCCCTGCTCATTGACCTGGCCAAGCGGGGGGATATTAACCCCTGGGATGTGCAGGTCATTGATGTCATTGATCGCTACTTGAGTCAGGTGGTGCCGGTGGGCAATGCCAGCCAACTTCAGCGGGAAGTCGCGCTGTCCCAATCGGGGCAGGCTTTTTTGTATGCGTCAATGCTGGTGCTGCTCAAAGCTGACAGTCTGGTTCGTTCGGAATCGGAGTCGGAGCAAGAACTCGCAGAAGAAGAGCTGCTCGACGGTGAAGACTCTGCGGGGCGGCGGGAGCAGCTGCATCTGGAGCGCCAGCTGCGCCGCCGCGCTGTCGCCCAGCCGCCGCAAAGACGCCGGGTGACGCTGCAAGAGCTGATCGAGCAGCTGCAGGTGATGGCGGAAGCGATGCAAGACACTCCCAGCCGCACCCGCCGCCGCCGTCCGGCGTCTGGGTCGAAGGCGCAGGCGGTTCGCGCCATCGCCGAACTGGCTCAGCAGGAAAATCTCTCGGAACTGGCCACCGCCTTGGAGCGGTTTCTCCAGGAACACTGGCTGCAAATCGCTGGAGAGCAGGACTGGCTGGAGCTGGAGCAGCTGCTGGAGCGATGGTCGCCTCATGCGCGGCACAGTGCCGGTCAGCCGCACCCGCCCTCCGAGATCGCCGCCGATCGAGAGCGCAACGACCACCGGGTGGGGGTTTTCTGGGCGCTGCTGCTGCTGTCGGCTCAGTCAAAGGTGGAATTAACCCAAGAGGAGTTCTACCGAGACTTGAAAATCCGGGCGCTGCCGCAGGCGCTGTGAGCTGCTGGATTTGCGGCAATTGAGGAAATATTTCAATCCCACGAACCTAATTGCTAGCGCTTAATATGATAGCACATTCCCAGACACAGGTTGCAGCCGGCGGAGAGTTAAAATCGCTATAACTGTTAACGCTCGATTCACTAGAATAGATTCGCCTAAGGTGAAAAATAAATGTCGATGAAAGCCATGATTCTGGCGGCTGGAAAGGGAACCCGCGTCCGTCCGATTACCCACACGATTCCCAAGCCAATGATTCCCATCCTGCAAAAGCCAGTGATGGAATTTTTAGTTGAGTTGTTGCGCTCGCACGGGTTTGACCAAATTATGGTCAATGTCAGTCACCTAGCCAATGAAATAGAAAACTATTTCCGCGACGGTCAGCGGTTTGGAGTGCAGATTGCCTATTCCTTTGAAGGTCGGATTGTGGAGGGCGAACTGGTAGGGGAGGCGGTAGGGTCTGCCGGCGGGATGCGGCGCATCCAGGACTTCAACCCGTTCTTTGACGACACGTTTGTGGTGATGTGCGGGGACGCGCTGATAGACCTGGACTTAACAGCAGCCGTCAAGTGGCACAGACAGAAAGGCTCGATTGCGACGGTGGTGATGAAATCCGTCCCGCGAGAGGAAGTCTCCAGCTACGGGGTGGTGGTGACAGACGCAACAGACAAGATCGTCGCCTTCCAAGAAAAGCCCTCAGTTACAGAAGCCCTCAGCACCAACATCAACACCGGCATTTACATCTTTGAGCCAGAAGTGCTGGACTATGTACCCTCTGGCCAGGTTTACGACATCGGCAGCCAGCTGTTCCCCCATCTGGTGGAAATCGGGGCTCCGTTCTACGGCATTGCGATGGACTTCCAGTGGGTGGATATTGGCAAAGTCCCCGACTACTGGCGGGCGGTGCAAGACGTGCTGCTGGGGAAAATCAAAACTGTGGCGATTCCCGGCAAAGAAGTGGCTCCCGGCATCTACACCGGCATCAATGTTGCCGTGAACTGGGACAAAGTGCACATCTCTGGGCCGGTTTATATCGGTGGCATGACCCGCATTGAAGATGGGGCGAAGATTGTAGGCCCGACCTATATCGGCCCCAACTGCTGCATCTGCAGTGGGGCGACTGTCGAGAACAGCGTGATTTTTGAATACTCCCGCTTGGGACAGGGGGCGCGACTGGTAGACAAGCTAGTTTTCGGTCGCTACTGCATTGACAAAACGGGCGAAAATATTGACCTGCAGGCGGCGGCGCTGGACTGGCTGATTACTGACGTGCGCAAAACCATGCCGTCCCAGCCGCCGGCGGAACGGCAAGCGATCGCCGAACTTCTCGGCACTGAGGGGAATTAGCGGCGTCGCACCCAAGCGCCGGATGAACCCGGCACCCCAACCCCAGCCCCGCACGCGGGGAGGGGGAGTAAGACTGCAGTAGTAGGGTGCGTTCCCTAAGAGGGAACGCACCCTACCCCTTGAAAATGTTTGTAGTTGGGCTTTAGCCCAATCGGCGGGCCTCGTAGGGGCGGATAATTTTCATCGGTGACGGTGTGCGCAGTTCCGAAGCGACTGCCTCGTTTCTTGAACAAGCAGCATTATTAGCCTAACAGCCTAACTTACAATCAGTTTGAAGAGAGCTGTCTCCGAACGGATAAGCCCCTGAACAGCGCCAAAAGAACCGCCAGCGCCAGACTCAAAGCCGCACCCAAAATTAAGGGTTGAGATGCCTGCCGCACAGCGATGCCAACATAAGCCCATACCGTTACTAGCGCGTAGGCAATATCGGCTCGCCCAAGGGCAATGTTCGCCGCAATGGCTGCCCCCACGGCCATCACCAGCACCGTCCAAATTGGAGCGCCGGCACCCCAACCGTTCCAACCCAAACTGTAGAGCGCTATCGCCACATTCACAATCGTTGCCACACAAATCCAGGCTAAATAAATGCTCAAGGGAACGCGCACAAACCACTTCTCAGCGCGGGAGACTCGCTGCGGGGCAATTCCCAGCCGCAGGTAAAGTGCGATCAGCGGGAGCAAAATCCCCAGCATCGCCACTACGGAGAGTGGGAACAGCCGGTACTGGAAGAGCAACACCCAGACAATCTGCGACAGGCTGGCCACTACTAAAAGGTAGCCGGTGCGCCGCAGCAGGGGATTTTGCCGCTGCGCCGGCAGTACCTGATATATCCCAAAGGCAATCAACCCCAAATAAATCAGCCCCCAAATGGCAAAGGTATAGTTGGCTGGAATTATCAGGACTTCGCTGAAAAATTGGTTGGAAATCGCACCAATCGAAAGCCCGTTAATAGGCGCGATGTTTGCTAAAACATTCACACCAAAGGCAGCCAGAATCGCCATCAGATTGGCGAATGACCGGAGAGTGTCGGAGTTGAGAAGTTGAGAGGACTGTTTCACGGTTTTGCGGTTTTCTGTTGAAGGAAACTCCGTGGGGTGCGTTCGGTTGGGCGGAACGCCCCCTGCAAGCTCGAACGGTGGACCTCAGAGCTCGAACAATGGAGCTCAGAGCTCGAACGATGGAGCTCTGAGCTCGGACGATGGAGCTCAGAGCTCGGACGATGGAGCTCAGAGCTCGGACGATGGAGCTCAGAGCTCGAACGATGGAGCTCAGAGCTCGGACGATGGAGCTCAGAGCTCGAACGGTGGAGCTCAGAGCTCGAACGGTGGAGCTCAGAGCTCGGACGGTGGAGCTCAGAGCTCGGACGATGGAGACAGTAGGGTGGGTTGCGCCGGGCGCAACCCACCCCGAGAGCTAACCCAACCGAACAGTCAGCGATGCGCCCGCACAAAGGCAATCGAACTCTCCCAAATGACAGTTTGATTGCGCAAGTGCCGGCTGAAGATGTCTTTTACAGTGACGATTTCAGCTTCTGAGAGGCTGCGAGAAAGATGCGCTGCGTAAGTCGGGCGCGTGCCGGCACTCGCAAACCAGCGCTCCAGCAAAGCCGGGGTGATGTGCGTGTGTGCGGTTGAGCGCGAAACCTCAATTTCAACAGCCAAACCGGCAGTCTCGAAAGCAGTCCGCAAGTCGCCCGCATCCCAGTTCACCAGCGGATCTGACTCGCTGGCGTAGATAGCTTCTTCCGCAACAGCTAGGCGCTGGTACAAACCGGCATCCAGCCAGTGAGAATCGAGCAAGCGATAGAGGCGCTGCGTGTGACGGGTAACCGCCTCCGCCAGGACAATAATTCCATCTGGCTGTAAGAATTTAGCAACCTGACGCACACTCTCTATTTTATCAGGTTCTTGCAGCATTGCGTTGCGCCCGATTATGCGGTCAAATCGCACGCCGGTTGCCTGTTCTGCTAATATATTAGGCAGCTCAGTTAAGCTGGCTTTCAGCACCGCAGGACGGATTAATTCTGGAAGCGCCGCCGCTTGTTCGAGCAAGGCGCTGGCATCATTTGATGTGCGAGCTGCGGCATAAATTCCGCCTTCGGGTGCGCGGCGAACGGCTTCCCATGTGAGCAAACCGCTGGCGGCGTTGAGGTCTAATATGAGATGGTGGCGCTGGGGTTCAGCGAGTGCGAATATGCGCTCGCGCACAGTTGCTAATTGTTCGCCGACTTGTGAAAGGGTGCGCTGCAACCAGCGGTCAATTGTTGGGACGGCGGGACTGTGAGTCAGCACCTCTGCCGGTGCGACACCGGCACCTTCTACCAAAGCAGCGAGTTGCGCTTCGCGCCGGCGAGCGACTTGCGCGGCAATTTCGCCTTCAAACCCTTGAGTGGATGGCTGGTAAAATACCTGTCCTTGCAAGCTTGCCGGCAGATATTGCTGAGCGATCCAGTGATCGCGGTAAGCGTGCGGGTAGAGATAGCCGGCTCCGTGCCCAAATCCTTTTTTATCGCGATTGGCATCTTTTAAGTGAGTGGGAACTTCCGCTTCTCCCTCTTTCTCAACAGTCGCCAAAGCGTCAAAAAAGCCCATGACGCTGTTGGATTTGGGTGCGGTTGCGAGATAAAGCGCGGCTTGCGCTAAATGATAGCGCCCTTCTGGCATGCCCACACGGTCAAATGCCTGAGCGCAGGCATTAATCACCGCCACTGCATTGGGATCAGCCAGCCCGACATCCTCACTGGCGAGAATTAACATCCGGCGCAAGATAAAGCGCGGATCTTCACCGGCATAGACCATTTTTGCCAGCCAGTACAAAGCGGCGTCTGGATCGGAGCCTCGCAAACTTTTGATGAAAGCGCTGATGGTGTCAAAGTGGGCGTCGCCTTCTTTGTCGTACAAAACAGCGCGTTGCTGAATGGATTCTTCGGCGACTGCTAGGGTGACGTGAGTGGTGCCGGTGGCGTCGGGCGGGGTTGTTTCTACTGCCAATTCTAGGGCGTTGAGCAGGGAGCGAGCGTCGCCACCGGCAACATTAACCAGATGAGCGAGAGCCTCAGAATCAACCCGCACTTTCAGCTTGCCATACCCCCGTTCTGGGTCAGCGAGAGTTTGCTCCGCAACCCGGTACAAATCCGCTTCATTCAGTTGCTTGAGCTGGAAGATGCGCGACCGGCTGACGAGGGCTTTATTGACTTCAAAGTAAGGGTTTTCTGTTGTGGCTCCGATCAGGGTGACTGTACCGTTTTCCACCCAGGGGAGCAGGGCGTCTTGCTGGGATTTGTTGAAGCGGTGCACTTCATCGACAAAAAGAATGGTGCGCTGGTTGTGTTTTTTGCGGCGCTCCTGGGCGGTTTCGATGGCATCGCGAATCTCTTTCACGCCGGAGAGGACGGCATTAATGGCGATGAAGTGAGCGCGGGTTGTGTTGGCGATGATGCGGGCGAGAGTGGTTTTGCCGGTGCCCGGGGGACCGGAGAAAATAAGTGAGGAAAGTTGGTCGGCTTGAATGGCGCGGCGCAACAAGCGTCCCGCACCCATGATGTGGTCTTGACCGACAAATTCATCGAGGGTGCGGGGGCGCATGCGGGCTGCGAGCGGGGCTTCTTTTTCGGCTTGTTTCAGGTTGTAGTGCTCAAATAAATCCATAGTTAGTGGGGGTAGATTTAAACCGCCATAGACGCCTAATACCATTTTAATTTAGACGCCCAACAGATAGGAGCAAAAACTATCGGCTCTCTTGAAGATGAGATCCCCCCAACCCCCCTTAAAAAGGGGGGCTTAAGAGTCCCCCCCCTTTTTTAGGGGGGGGGTAGGGGGGGATCTTACTGTTTTGGCGTTAAAGACAAATGGTACAAGACCCACGGAACCCCCGCCCCGGCTTCTCGCGAGACGCCTGTCCTACGAGTTGGGGGCGGGGGTTGTAAATTTTGAGCGAAAGTGCTATAACTCAAATCATAATTACTCACTATCCGCACGACCGGTTCCCGTTTATGGCATCGCTAGACCTTGTAAAGCCTCAGACTACCAATAGAGAGCTAATCCAGGGGAAGTTGACTGAGTTGCGCTCTCTGATGGCGGCTCAGCAGCTGGATGGCTATTTGATTCCCTCTGCTGACGAACATTTGAATGAGTATCTCCCGGAAGCCAAACAGCGGCGAGCTTGGGCGAGTGGCTTCACCGGCTCGGCTGGAGATTTTCTGGTGGGGCTTCAGGGGGCTTGGCTGTTTGTCGATTTCCGCTACTACGAGCAGGCGGAACTGGAGGTCGATCCGTCGCTGATTCAGGTGTCCAAGGTGGGGCGGGAAGGCGAAAAAACATTGGCAGAAACCTTGGAAACTTTGGGAGAAGAGGCGGGGAAAAACCAAACCGTTTTCCGCTTGGGATTCGATCCGTTTACGGTTGCGGTTGATGAGTGCCGCCGGCTGAAAAAGCAGCTGGAACCGGCGGGAGTGGAACTGGTGCCGGTGGCGGAAAACTTAGTGGATCGGGTTCGCAGCCAAAGTCACCGGGCGGAGTCCGATCCCGTACCGGCGTGCGGGAACTCGCAGGTTTTCCGCGTGCCGGCGGAGCTCACCGGCGAAACGGCACAGCAGAAAGTGGGTCGGGTTCGGGAAGCCATGCAAAAGGCTAAAACCGATATCCTTCCCATCACTAAACTTGACCAAGTGGCTTGGCTGTTTAACCTGCGGGGGTGGGATATCTCCTACAATCCGGTTTTTATCGCTTACACTATTATAACGCAGACGGAAGTCTTCCTGTTTACCAATTTGGAAAGAATCGACGGGGACATTCAGGAAGAGCTAAAGAGCTACGTCACCCTGCTGCCTTACGAGCGGTACGAAGAAACGCTGAGCTATCTGGTTTCCCAGTCGAAGGGGCTGCGGGTGCTGCTCGATGCCAAACACTCGACGACCGGCACTTACCGGCTGCTGGAAGGGAAGGCTAAAATTGTAGAAGCCGCGAATCCGATTGAGGGCATGAAGGCGCGGAAAAATGCGGTGGAAGTCGAGCAGATGCAGCGGGCAAACCTGAAGGCAAGTCGCGCTAAGGTGCGCACCTTGAAGTGGGTTACCGACCGGCTGAAGGGCGGGCAAACCGTGACTGAGCTAGACGTGGCGAGAACAGTCGAGGGGTTTTATCAAGAAGAAGCGGGATTTCAAGGGTTGAGCTTTAACACGATTGCGGGTGCCGGTGCCAACAGTTCTATTGTGCACTACGGCACGCCCAGCCCGGATGAGGCGCTAAAACCGGGGGAATTCCTGCTGCTGGACTCCGGAGCGCAGTATTTAGGAGGCACGACGGATGCCACAAGAACTATGGTTGTGGGAGAGCCAACCGCCGAGCAAATTTTGCGCTATACTGAGGTGTTGAAAGCTCATATCAACTGCGCCATGCAGCGGTTTCCCAAAGGCACTTCGGGAGTGCATTTAGATGGGATTACTCGCGCGGGAATGTGGCTGGAAGGACTTGATTTCGGTCACGGAACCGGGCACGGCGTGGGCGCTTTTTTGAATGTCCACGAAGGCCCAAACGGGATTAACAAGCGGGCGCAAGAGCCGCTGGAACCGGGGATGGTGAATAGCATTGAACCGGGTTTTTACCAGCCCGGATGGGGGGGTATCCGCATTGAGAACCTCTATGTGGTGATCGATTTATCCGCAGAAAACGGTGCTGCTCCGGCAGCCGGTGCGACGCCGTGGTACGGGTTTGAATCCCTCACCTACATTCCCTTTGACAAGCGGCTGATCGATTTAAACCGGCTCGAATCCCGGCACCGGCAGTGGCTGGAGCGCTATAATGCTGCTATTGTCGAAAAGCTGGCTCCCGCACTAGAATCAGAAGAAGCGGACTGGTTGAAAGAAGCTTGCAGCTTTTAAGCATGCCGGTACGCACGGGGTTTAAGAAACCGGGGTTCTTGAAGAAACCCGGTTTCTCAAGGGGAGCGAGAGTTAAACGAGAGTTAGCAATGAATTTTTGCAGCGATAATGTCACCGGCGCAGCGCCGGAAATCATGGCAGCACTGGTTGCGGCGAATTCCGGCGCAGCCATGCCTTACGGGAATGATCAGCGCACCGAGCGACTGGAAGCCAAATTCTCGGAACTGTTCGAGACAGAGGTGACGGTTTTTCCTGTCGCAACCGGCTCTGCAGCAAACGCCCTCTGTTTGTCGGTGATGACACCGCCTTTCGGTGCGATATACTGCCATGCCGAATCGCATATCAACCTCGATGAGTGCGGTGCGCCGGAATTTTACACCGGCGGGGCGAAGTTGGTGGCGCTTCCTGGGGAGCGCGGCAAAATTAACGCAACTGATTTGGCTCAGGCGCTGAAAAAAGCCGGAGCCGGTGTCGTGCATCACGTTCAGCCGGCTGCTGTGAGTTTAACTCAAGCTACCGAAGCAGGCACGGTTTACAGCGCTGAGGAAATCCGCCAAATTTCTGAAGTTGCTCGCGCTCACGGATTGAGGCTGCATGTTGACGGTGCTCGCTTCGCCAATGCTGTTGCCAGCTTGGGGTGCGCTCCTGCAGACATCACTTGGCGTGCCGGTGTTGACGCGCTGTCTTTTGGGGCGACGAAAAACGGCGCGATGGCGGCGGAAGCCGCTGTATTTTTCAACCGCGACTTAGTGGGGGCATTCCCCTACCGGCGCAAGCGCAGCGGGCATTTATTTTCCAAAATGCGGTTCCTGTCGGCGCAGCTTGAAGCTTACATTGCGGACGATCTGTGGCTGAAGAACGCCCGTCACGCCAATCAAATGGCAGCCGGTATGGCAGCGGGACTCGCCAAACTTCCGGGAGCGAAACTCTGCCAGCCGGTTGAAGCCAACGAAATCTTCATTCATCTGCCAGAAGCTGTTATTGAAGGGCTTCTCGCCGAGGGGTTCCGGTTTTACCGCTGGGAGGGAGAAGACTCAACTCTGCTGCGCATGGTGACTGCTTTCAATACGAAGAAAGAAGATGTCACGGCTTTTCTAGAGGCGGCTGAGCGTTACGCACGAGGCAAACCCCACCCCCTAACCCCCTCCCCGCAGGCGGGGAGGGGGAAATGACGTAGGACAGGCGTCTCGCCTGTCCCCATTGTCTTTGCGAACGAAAAAATGGAGGCAGTCGCGATGAACTGCGCACACCGCCACCAATGAAAACTTGCTCCACTGCGGACGTGCCGGTAGGGCTAAAGCCCTACTACAAACATTTTCAAGTCAGAGCCTCCATTTGACGTAGGACAGGCGTCTCGCCTGTCCCCATTGGATTCTGTCTTTTTAGAATACCTTTATGACAAAAGAGACATTTAAAGCTTTCCTTGTCACCCAGACAGAGAGCGGTCAGTTTCACACCGGCATTGCCGAAAAAACCTGGGACGATCTCCCCGCTGGGGACGTTCTAATTCGGGTTCACTACTCATCTTTGAACTACAAAGACGCGCTCTCAGCCACGGGGAACCCCGGAGTTACCAAAAAGTTCCCCCATGTGCCGGGAATCGATGCCGCCGGCACCGTTGTCACCAGTGCGGCACCCCAGTTTCAGGAAAATCAAGAGGTGATTGTCACCGGCTTCGATTTGGGAATGAACACTTGGGGAGGATTTGCCGAATACATTCGCGTTCCTGCTGAGTGGGTGGTGCCCCTTCCCCAGGGGCTAACGCTCAGGGAAAGCATGATTTTAGGAACTGCCGGTTTTACCGCAGGACTCTGTACCGAAGCCCTAGAGCAAAACAGCATTACTCCCGCAGAGGGAGATATTTTGGTAACGGGTGCCACGGGTGGAGTGGGCAGTATCGCTGTTTCTCTTCTAGCAAAATTAGGTTATTCAGTTGTAGCCGTAACGGGAAAGCAATCCCAGAATTCCTACCTGATATCGCTGGGAGCTTCCTCAGTCATATCCAGGGAGGAAGTGGATGATAAGAGCGGCAAACCGCTGCTGAAAGAGTGTTGGGCTGGAGCCGTCGATACTGTGGGAGGAAACATCCTAGCCACGGCGGTCAAACGCGCAAAATATAGCGGATGTGTCGTAGCCTGCGGTTTGGTGAGCGGGGCGGACTTAGTAACGACAGTTTACCCTTTCATCCTGCGGGGAGTGCGCCTAATAGGCATTGATTCCGCTAAATGTTGGGGCTCAAAGCGCTTGGCAATCTGGGAAAAGCTAGCGCGGGATTGGAAACCCGCCAATTTGGAGAAGATGGTGACTGTTATAACCTTGGAGGAGTTACCGGAGAAGATTGACGCCATCCTCAAAGGAGAGACTGTGGGGCGCGTGTTAGTTGCGCTGGCTGGATGAGCCATTGAGAAACCCGGTTTCTTAAAGAAACCGGGTTTCTGGCAGGCAGTTGAAATTGTTACAATTAGAGTGTGGCGCTCATTTACAAAAATGAACCTGGAAGAGTACATCGAATCCAAACGAAACGCCAAAAAGAGAATCCCTTCCGAGATTCGGGAGCGGTGGAACAACCGCATCGTCAGTCGGGGATTGCACGAGATGGGTGAGGCGGGAGCAATCCAATATCTGGCGGATTACGGCAAGGGCATTGGTGCGCCCAAAGTTGTCAGCTTGGCGCTGTGCGCGGAATCAGAAGGCTGTCTGGAAATGGCGCAGGGATTTTGGCGCAAAGCCTTTGAGCTGGAAACAGGGCAGAAAACACTGCTCCCAGAGCGATCTGCCGGCGAAACCCCGCCCCAATCCGCGAAGAAAGCCCCCGCCGCAAACCCAGAGCAAATTCTCGTCCCGGAATTGCCGGCTCACTTGCAGCCCGGGCGCATTGTGACAATGCAGCCGGTGGACGCTCCCTACGACCGCTCGCACTACATTGAAAATCCCGACTTCTGGGGGCAGCCAAAACGCGATGGCCACAGACTGGTTGTGATTGCCACACCGGCACAGATTTACTACCAGTCACGCTCCACAAGGCTCAGGGAGCAACCCTCTATTGAAATCAACCAGGCGCTGCTCAATGCTGCGAATCAATTAGGAACTTTTATCTTAGATGGAGAACTGTACTATCGCTCCGCAAGTGGGAGCGAACACCGCACCGGCGCTCAAGCCGCAACCGCCAACATCGCCCAGGGAAAAGCCAGCATTCAACCTGTGCCGGTCTGCGCTATATTCAAAGCCTTATTTCTGCAACAAGATTTCACCGCAGAGCCAGAAGCGGCAAGGATTGAAGCCGGCGCTAAAATTGGGGAGACACTCCCTCCCTCGCTGTTTGAAGTTGTGCCAACAGCCCGCACAGCAGAAGAAAAGGCAGCCCTCGCGTTCAAACAGCAGTCCGAGGAGCGAGAGGGGGAAATCTGGGTGCGGCGCGACTGCACTTATACAGGCGGTAAAGATAGCCGGAACTGTCCGATGGTGCGGACAAAATACAGCCTGGAACTCGACCTGCTGATTGCGGAGCTAATCCCAACCGACTCAGCCTACCGCCCCTTCCACTCCATTCTAGTAGCGCAAGAGATTGAAGGAAGAGTAGTGCCCAGGGGTTCAGTCGGAACTGGGTTTAGCCTCGCCGATATGCGCGAAATCGCCCGCCGTCACGCCGGCAATCCGGGAGGTGTTAGAATAACAGTGAGAGCGCAAGGGCTGACCGAGAGCGGAAAATTGTTGCACGGGCGATTTCTTGGCTTCTGTGAGGAGAGCGATCCCCTCTAGGGAAAGCATCGCCTTTTCAGAGCGGGGGCGAACCTCCATTCGCCCCGACCGTGCGGCAAATACCCCTAACTGTTACGGCTCTCCTCACTGCCACCGCCGGCTCCGCACAGATACCTTCAATCAAGGAAGCACACAAAACTTTACAGCCCAGATTTTTGTGACTCTCCTGCGCGTTCCTTTGTGCGGGGACTGAGACGCCGGCATGTGGCTCTCAGCCGCCATTAAATAGTATAATAGGAATTAGCCATGTTTGAACTTTTCACGGAACAAGCCATCAAAGTGATTCTGATCTCTCAAGAAGAAGCCCGTCGCTTGGGGCACAACTTCGTGGGAACAGAGCAAATCCTCCTGGGTATAATTAGCGAAGGAACCAGCAATGCCGCCCGAGTGCTGAGCGAGCGGGGAGTCAATCTGAGAAAGGCGCGAATTGCAGTAGAAAAAATCATTGGCAGGGGTGCCGGCACCGCCCGCGCCGAAATTCCTTTCACTCCCAGCGCCCAGAACATTTTCCAGCTGTCCCTGCAAGAAGCTAGCCAGTTCGGGCACAACTTCGTCGCCCCCGAACACATCCTGCTGGCGCTGCTTCAGGATGCCAAAGGCGGGGCGGGAAAAGTGCTGGAAAACTTCGGCGCTGACAGGTTGAAAGTGCGGGAGCAACTGATTGATAAACTCCCAGAAGTATTGGCGGTTCCAGCTGGCGTTAGCAGCAACAGCAGCAGCAGCAGCAACAGCAACAGCAACAGCAACAGCCGCCCGCCCATACCCACCCTCGATGAATTTGGCACAAATCTCACAAAATTGGCAGCCGAGGGCAAACTCGACCCCCTTGTGGGACGCCAGACGGAAATTGAGCGGGTGATTCAAATTCTGTGCCGGCGCACCAAAAACAATCCAGTGTTAATTGGGGAGCCAGGAGTTGGCAAAACCGCCATTGCCGAAGGTCTAGCCCAGCGCATTGCCAGCAAAAATATCCCCGAAATTCTAGAAGACAAGCAAGTGATCGCCTTGGATATGGGAGCGCTGCTCGCCGGCACAAAGTTGCGCGGTGAATTTGAGGAGCGCCTCCAGAACATCGTGCGGGAAATCCGCTCTGCCGGCAACATAATCCTCGCCATCGATGAAATCCACACCCTCATCGGTGCCGGTGGGGCAGAAGGGGGTATGGATGCGGCCAACTTGCTCAAACCGGCACTCGCAAAAGGCGAATTGCAGTGTCTCGGCGCAACAACCCTCGACGAGTACCGCAAGCACATTGAGCGAGACGCCGCCCTAGAGCGCCGCTTCCAGCCGGTGAAAGTAGGCGAGCCCAGCGTTGAAGAAACCCTGGAAATTCTCAAAGGCTTGCGCTCAACCTACGAGCGGCACCACAAAATAAAAATCTCCGACGAAGCGCTCGAAGCCGCTGTAAAACTCTCAGCCCAGTACATTGCCGACCGGTTCTTGCCCGACAAAGCAATTGACCTGATTGATGAAGCAGGCTCTCGCGTCCGCCTGCGGAATTACCAGCTGCCACCGGCAGTCAAGCAACTGAAGCTAGAACTCGCAAAAGTCACACAAGAAAAAGAAACAGCAGCCCGCGAGCAAGACTTTGAAAAAGCCGCCAATTTGCGCGACCGAGAGCGACAAATTAAAGCTCAACTTGAAGCGGGTTCTCGCCAGCCGGAAACAGCAGAATCCCCCACCGTCACCTCAGAAGACATCGCCCAAATTGTCGCGAGCTGGACAGGCGTGCCGGTGAGCAAGCTAACAGAATCCGAATCGGAAATGCTCCTGCACCTGGAATACACCCTGCACCGGCGTCTAATCGGTCAGCAAGAAGCCGTCACAGCCGTTTCTCGCGCCATTCGCCGAGCTCGCGTCGGCTTAAAAAACCCCAACCGGCCTATCGCCAGCTTCCTCTTTTCGGGCCCAACAGGCGTCGGCAAAACCGAACTTGCCAAAGCCCTATCCGCCTATTTCTTCGGTTCCGAAGAAGCGATGATTCGGCTGGACATGTCCGAATTTATGGAGCGCCACACCGTCTCCAAACTCATCGGTTCCCCTCCCGGATTCGTGGGTTATGAAGAAGGCGGTCAGCTAACAGAAGCCGTGCGCCGGCGTCCTTACACCGTGCTGCTGCTCGACGAAATTGAAAAAGCCCACCCCGACGTCTTCAACATGCTGCTGCAAATCCTTGAAGACGGACGCCTCACTGATGCCAAAGGTCGCACCGTCAGCTTCAAAAACACCCTGATAATTATGACCTCCAACATCGGTTCCAGCGTCATTGCCAAAGGCGGCGGCGGTTTCGGCTTCGAGTCCGCCTCTCCCCAAGAAGACGCTCAGCACAGCCGCATTCGCTCCCTGGTTAACGAAGAACTCAAGCAGTATTTCCGCCCAGAATTCCTCAACCGGCTCGACGAGATTATCGTCTTCCGCCAGCTGACGAAACAAGAAGTCAAGGAAATCGCAGAAATTATGCTGCGCGATGTCTTCAGCCGCCTGTCAGAGCGGGGAATGACCTTAAACGTTACCGAACGCTTCAAAGAGCGCTTAGTCCAAGAAGGGTACGACCCCTACTTCGGAGCCAGACCTTTGCGGCGAGCAATTGTGCGCCTCTTAGAAGATGTCCTAGCCGAACAAATATTGGCCGGTGGCATCAAAGAAGGCGACAGCGCCACTGTCGATGTTGATCAAGCAGGTCAAGTCCAGATAGTGCCGGCTCCTTCCCCGCGCGAAAGCGCCCCGGAATTCGCCCTCAGCCGTTAAATCCAACAGTAAAAAAACCCGGTTTCTTAAAGAAACCGGGTTTTTCCCTTTTTATTTCGTAGGGTGGGGAACGCGAAGCGTAACCCACCCCCTGAAAATATAGCAGATTTCAACCGAGTGAGGTACAGATATTAGATCCCCCCCTTGCCCCCCTTCAAAAGGGGGGGGAGATTCTCAAAGCCCCCCTTTTTAAGGGGGGTTTGGGGGGATCTCCAGACTGTACTCCACCCAGATGCAAAGCGCTATAGTAGGGTGGGTAAGCGTTGCCTAACCCACCCCCTAAAAACCCTTAAAGCGTAACCCCCCCTATCAACAGACCATTACGGTGGGTTACGCGAAGCGCGTAACCCACCCTACTTCACACCGAAGTAAGCCGCTAGCGCCTCAGAACCGCCAATCAATTTTCCATCAATAAAAACTTGAGGAACAGTTGTCGCCCCTGTAGCAGCCCGCAGAGAGCGAGTAGTAACATGCTTGCCCACAATAATTTGTTCGTAATCCAAACCGTGTTCCTTCAGCATCGCCTTAGCGCGGGCGCAGAACGGACAGCCCTCTTTCGCAAAAAGCGTCACCAATTTCGGCTTCTCGGCATTGGGGTTAATGTAGTTGAGCATCGTGTGGGCATCAGACACCTTAAAAGGATCGCCCGGCTCCTCTGGCTCAATGAACATCTTTTCAATGACCCCATCCTTCACCAGCATGGAATAGCGCCACGAGCGCTTACCAAAACCCAAGTCTGCTTTATCAACCAGCATTCCCATGCCTTCACTGAACTCACCATTCCCATCGGGAATCAGCCTGACATTTTCTGTTTCTTGACTCTTCGCCCATTCATTCATCACAAAGGCATCATTAACGGAAATGCAGATAATGTCATCCACCCCGTTTTTCTTGAAAACCTTTGCCAGCTCGTTATAACCCGGCAAATGGGTTGACGAACAGGTTGGAGTAAAAGCACCGGGCAAAGAAAAAACAACCACCGTCTTGCCGGCAAACAGTTCGTCGGTGGTAACATCTACCCACTTGTTGTTCTGACGAGTGCGGAAGGTGACGTTGGGAACTTTCTGTCCTTCGCGATTGGGCAACATGAATTTGGCTCCTGGACGAATCAAAGGGTACTGAGTGGGACTGACCTTTGTTTAAGCGTAGTCATTATGAGTATGACTTGTCAACTCGAAGGCTCCCTTATAAGTTTATCTGTACCAAGAGCCGGTCTTGCATTAGCCGGCACAATCATTCGGCGGTGGATAGCGAGCCCAGCCTGAAGCAGGCGTCTTATACTCACATCTTGTTAGATTTGTCAATAAGTAATTTAACTTAAGTTGCTACTCACAAGTGAGTCAGGTGAGATCCCCCCCTAGCCCCCCCTTAAAAAGGGGGGGACATTCTTAAAGCCCCCCTTTTTAAGGGGGGTTTGGGGGGATCTGGATGCTTAGACTTGTAGGTAGCAACTAGGGTTAATTCATACTATCTAACCATACTAAAAAGGCCGGAACCTTAAGGCTCCGACCTTTTTAGTAATATGGATAATTGCTGAGCAGGACAAGCGGCTAGCGCTGCAAACTTCTTTTGCTCCTCGGCAGAGATAAATGAGAGCCGAGGTAAGGAATCGAACCTCAAGCCGGCGCATACAAAACGCCGGTGCCCCCTTGGCAATAGCTGAACCCAGCACAGTTCCCGCTAAAATCAGGACAGGCGGTTAGCGTGAAGGCGTGCAGCGCAACCGCAGAAGGAGCGATCTCCACACCCGCCAACTTGCCCCCAACAAAAAACAGCGCCTATAAGCCAGTGTATCTTGCCTTTTGACATCGATAAATTTTAAGCCCAAGTCTTCGGTTACTTCTTGGTCGTAGAAAGACATGGGCATGGCGAGTGGCTAGTGGGCAGTCTCACATCTTGCACCAAGGCTAAAAACCGGGAATTTTTAGTTCTCAGCGTCTAGGTAAGAGGTATTACCAGTCGCGAGCCATTGTGAGCAAGCAAAACCTAATTCGGTTTCAGCCAATTGCTCGTACTTTAAACACTCATCAGCAGTTAAGGTTTCTTTCCAACGTCCGCTTTTGCCCTTATTAATGAAGGTTTGGGCTCCTCCATTCCACAATAATCCTCCTAGAGGAACAGTTTTGTTTCCATTTTTCTTCATCCATTCAAACGAACAATGCTTGATAATTGCTGGCCATTTCGATTCATTGATTGGAATATTCAAAAAGGCTGCTATACGGCTAATTTCCCCAGGCATATCATGTTTAAGATTTTCATAGTGGAGAAACAATAGATTTGGTAAATGACGAATTTGCCACCAGCTGCGGATATTTTCCCAAAACGACCAAAAAGGATATCCGTCTCCTGCAAGCCAATTGTGCCAATATTCCCGAATGTCCTTACATGGTGGTTTGATGGGAGGTCCTACGCGACCAGGCGTTTCGTTTACTAACTCGTACCAGATATTGTTAGCGTTTAGATGATGGTGGTACAAACTCCAAAGAATATCACGACCATCTCGACCAATATAAATATATTTTGCTTTGGGTGAAAACACTAACGCATCGACGAGAAGATGAGTCTTTAAAACCCTTCGGTGAGTTTGTGCTTCGACTAATGGAAGTTTGATTTCCTTTGGTGGTACGCGCAGATCTAACCAGGGCGACATTTCTGCAACCTCTAGGTCAGGATCTCCATTGAATATCAGTTGTGCCACAATTTGCTGCCCCCATGTTGTACCTGATTTTGCATAGGTGGCAATCACTATATCATCATCGCGGAACTTAAACTCATTCCAAATAGTGGAATCAAAATGGTGATTCTGAAATTCCCGAGTTTTTACTGGCCACTGACAATCTTTTGGTTGAGAATGTAGTTGAAATTCCATAAAATACTCCTTCTTTCTGAAAAGATTACTACAGCTCGTAACTTATAGGTTTAACCTCTGGTATTCCAAAGGCTCCCATATTGCAGTTGATGCAGGATTAACCTCTTTGCGCTAAGTTAGCCGAACTCCCAGACGATGCCGAAGCTGCGCTCGATTTTGGGATTCAAGATGGGAGCAGTGAAACGCTACAGATGCTCTCGCGGTAAATGGAATTCGTTAATGAAGGCCCGTATTTCATGGTTTGAACTCCCGGCTGACTGGGAACAGCAAATAAATAATTCAAAGCATAAAAACCGAGAGGCTTCTGCTACCAAACCCGAATATGGCAGGAGCGTTGACATCATCATAACTGGTTCCCGTTGTATCCTTGCAAAGATCCAGTTGGTCGTTCGGATAGTAAGTGTCAAATGATTCTGTTGTAATTTCGTCAAACCAGTCGGCAACTGTGACTGTCTTTGTCTGGAAAGTTTTTTGTAGCATCCACCACTCCCCGTAGTTGATAATCACATCCCTATCGAACACTGATGTGAAGTCAAATTGAACTTCCATTTTCCCAGCCCAAGAACTATTAATGATTTCCCACATACAGATAGAGTAACAGTGACTCTATATAGTTGTCTACTGGTTGGAGCAATTTTTTACAAGTCTTAATATTTTGTTTACGATTCTAAAGAAAACTTGACAAATCTAACTGATTTACGCTGATTCCACCAGCACACCGACACAATGGCTGGCATTTTCCCGCGCCTGCGCTCTAGCAGTAGCCACTTAGGGTAGGACATTAATAGCAGCGGGCGATGGGGCTCACGCGCATAGGGCTGACGCGCATCAGGGTTGGATGCGATGATGCGATGATGCCATGCATGCGTGATGCGATGATGCCCATGTCCTAAACTTACTGTCTCTTGCTCTAGCACATGCGTATTACACGGCAACCCAGTTTAGGAAACGTTTCTCCCCAAAGACGTAGGACAGGCGTCCCGCCTGTCCTACGCCTGTCCTGCGCCTTCTCTCCGGTGGGGGCTGGGCAAAATCCCGGCTCTCTCTCTAAGCTCCCGATTTAGGACGACAAGTAAGTGTAGCTGCTCAGACAGCGCTCGTAGTTCTGCAGAAGCCGCTGAGCCTCCTGGATGCTAATCCGCCCTTCTTGCAAAGCGTGCTCGGTTTGTTTGCGGATACTTTCAACCAGATCCTCAGAGTCGTACTGGACATAGCCCAGCACTTCTGTCATCGTATCCCCCTTGACAACCTGTTCGATTTGGTAGCCTTTGGGCGTCAGCTGGATGTGCACAACGTTTTCGTTGCCAAACAGATTGTGGAGGGAACCCATGATCTCCTGATAAGCGCCGGCGAGGAACATCGCCAAGTAATAGGGTTCTCCTGGTTTGAGCGGGTGCAATTCCAGCACCTGCTTGACATCCGACTTGTCAATAAACTTGTCGATTTTACCGTCACTGTCGCAAGTCAAATCTGCCAGAGTGCCGCGCCGGGTGGGCTCTTCATCGAGCCGGTGAATCGGCATGATAGGAAACAGCTGGTCAATCGCCCAAGTGTCTGGTGCCGATTGAAAGACAGACATATTGACGTAGTAAATCGACGCCATGATATCGTCTAAATTTTTCAAATCATCATGCACGAACTCCTGCGGTTGGACGATCTCCTGAATCTTGTGGCAGCACGCCCAGTAAAGCCGCTCAGCCCGGGCGCGGTCCCGCAGGCTGACATAGCCGAAGTTGAACAGGCTAATCGCCTCTTCCTTAAATTGAATAGCGTCGTGGTAAGCTTCCTGGTAGTTTTCGGCGCTGATTGACTGGTAAGTTTCGTAGAGATTGCGCAGAATCAGATGCTCTTTTTCGCCGAGGGGAGGCGGTGCGCCGGCGGGCACCTCACTCGTACCCAGAACGTCAAAAACCAGCACGGACTGATGGGAAGCCAGAGCCCGACCGCTCTCACTGATCAGCGTCGGTGCCGGCACAGAGCGCTCCTCACAAGCTTCCTTCACCTCCGCCACAATGTCATTGGCGTAGTTCTGCATGTTGTAGTTTTTAGAGGCGTAGAAATTCGTCTTAGAGCCGTCGTAGTCAACTGCCAAGCCGCCGCCGACGTCGAGATATTTCATATTGGCTCCTAATTTCGCCAGCTCGACATAAATCTGGCTGGCTTCCCGCATGGCGTCCTTGATGGCGCTAATCGAAGAAATCTGAGAGCCGATGTGGAAGTGCAGCAGCTGCAGTGAGCCCAGCAAGCCGGCGTCTTTGAGCTCGTCAACCGCCTGGATAATTTCTGGAATCGTCAGGCCAAATTTAGCGCGGTCGCCGGTTGTGCCGGCCCACTGGCCAATCCCCTTGCTGGTCAGCTTAGCCCGCACGCCCACCACCGGCTCGATCCCCAGCCGGCGGCTCGCCTCAATCACCATCTGCACTTCTTCGAGCTGCTCGAGGACAATAATCGCCGTCTGTCCCAGGCGCAGCGCCAGCATCGCCGTCTCGATGTATTCCCGGTCTTTGTAGCCATTGCAGATCAGCAGCGCACCGGGAGTTTTCAGCGTGGCCATAGCAATCAGCAATTCCGGCTTCGAGCCTGCTTCCAGCCCGAACTGATGGGGTTGGCCAAACCGCACCAATTCTTCTACCAAGTGCCGGTGCTGGTTGCACTTAACTGGGAAGACGCCGCGATAGGCTCCCGGATAGTTGTAGCGAGCCACAGCTTTGGCAAAACAGGCATTCAGGCGCTCAATCCGGTCTTGCAAAATATCGGAAAACCGGATGAGCAGGGGCAGTCCCAGGTTCCGCTGGCGCAGCGATTCAACCAGTTCGTACAAATCGAGGGAACCGCCCCGATCGGCTTTGGGCGAAACAGTGACGTGTCCTCTGGCATTAATCGAGAAATAAGGCTCCCCCCAGCCCCGAATCCGGTACAGTTCCTCACTTTTCTCAATTGTCCAGGATTTGCGGGTGCCGGCAAGCTGCTCGCGGTGTCCTAGAGCCGGTGGGGCAATTTCCACGCCACCGGGCGATTTGGTTGATAGTTGCTCAAAGCCGGCATCAGCGGTGGTTGGTTCCAGACCCATCTAGCAGTGACCTCGCAATGACCTTTAGAGTAGACAGTCTATCGCATCGCCCCTCAGCATAACTGTCGAGCCAATTTTCCTGAGTGAGCGCCGCCTTTTTGTCATCCATTCCGGTTAATTCCCTCGCGGGAAGCGCCCCCGCAATTGGGCATGGGGGTGGCGGCGTGGGGCGTGGGGAAGATTCTCCGCAATGCTTCACGCCCTACGCCCAGCGCCCTTAATTACGCTTGAATACTTGTATTATACCCCTTAACCTGTTTACCGCCGCACCAAAAATAATGATGAGCAATCAACAGGTTTATCTATCAATAAAAGTCTTTCTTGGCGCTCTTGGCTCAGGAGCGGTTCAAATCAAGCCAGATTTTTGCTCGCCCCATCACCGGCGCTCACTAGCAGCGACACTCCTGGCGTATGATTTTTGTGTGATTTGATGCAGTTCGAGGAGTTCGGTGTGGAAAGGACATTTTTAGCAATCAAGCCCGATGGCGTACAGCGCGGGCTAGTGGGCGAGATTATCCGCCGTTTTGAAGCCAAAGGCTTTACCCTAGTGGGCTTAAAGCTGATGAAAGTCAGCCGGGAACTGGCCGAGCAGCACTACGACGTCCACAGGGAGAAAAAGTTTTTTGCCGGACTGGTTGATTTCATCACCTCTGGGCCACTGGTAGCGATGGTGTGGGAAGGAGAAGGCGTCGTCGCGTCCGCCAGAAAAATGATCGGTGCCACCAATCCCCTCACCTCCGAACCGGGCACCATTCGAGGAGACTACGGGATTAGTATTGGCCGCAACCTTATACATGGCTCTGACGCCGTAGAAACCGCTCAGCGGGAAATCAGCCTCTGGTTCAAAGAAGAGGAATTAGTCGGCTGGTCGCCCTCCCTCACCAGCTGGATTTACGAGTAAAGCGCTCTTGGTCATTGGTCACTGGCCAATGACCGTTCGCCCTCATATTCGCTTGTATCGCTGTCATTTTCAGCGAAGCCAGCCGCAAAGATACAAAAACGATACCAGCGGAATCGATGCGGCTGTCGCCCTTAGCCCGCAGCCCCTCAAGGCTTGTGTTCGGGAATTTCTTCAGCCTCACCGGCAGCTTGAGGGTTGTGCGGCTTGCGTTTGGAAAATCCCCAAACGAATAACAGCGCAATCGCCGGAATCATCACCCACTCCGGCAGCACCGATTCCAAATTGACAACCTTGAGCAGAAGACGAAATCCCACCAAAGCAACCGTGATGTAGCCGGCATCTTCGAGATAGAGGTATTCATCCAGCCAGCGGATGAACAGCTCGGCCATAAACCGCAGGGTAATAATCCCCAGGGTAGCGCCGGTGAGGACGAGCCAGGTTTTGTCAGAAACGGCGATCGCCGTGGTGACGCTATCGAGTGAAAAGGCCAGATCCGTCAGAGCAATCGTGGGGATAGCTTGCCAGACGGTGGAAAACCTCGGACCGTGGTGTTCCCCCTCCTTCCCCTCCTCGGAGGTAAAGTGCTGGAACGCCAGCCACAGCAGGTAGAGCGCACCCAGCAGTTCAAACTGCCAGAACTTAATCACCCAGGTAGCGGTGAGAATCAGAGCCATCCGCAGGGCAAAAGCCACCAGCAAACCCAAGTTGAGCGCCTGACGCTGCAGCTTGCCATCTTCCAAGCCTTGGGAAATGGACGCCAGGGCGATGGCATTGTCCGCCGACAGCACCGCCTCTAGGGCCACCAAAATGACCAGCAGGAAAAAGGCGTCAGCACCGAAATTGGGGTAAAAGTCTGTAAATCGATCCAGCATTAAGGATTTTTTGAAGCCCGGAGTTGCGAACTGAGAGCAACAAGCTAACTGCCGAAACCGGGGCAGAGGATAAGTACCGTAACCAGCTTAACGTTAATCAGGGGAGTCTGCCGCACAGCCAAAGGGACAAAAGCCAGCACCTGCCCCCTGGGTTCGGCGGGCCGACTTGCCAGGAGCGCACGTTTTGTTTCATCTTGTAACAAGAGTATTCCACAAATCGGCAATTTAGTCGAAATTGGTGAACGAATACCCCCAACAACAGGAGCTGTTAAACAATGTCTCTATCCGACACTCAAGTCTTCGTCGCTCTCGTCATCGCCCTGATTCCTGGCTTCTTGGCCTTCCGCCTGGCCACAGAGCTGTACAAATAAACCAGTCCCAGTGACGCTGGCGGGGAGCCTTTCAGGGCACTTGAGTCCAAAGCTTCCAGGCAATTCGGTCGAGCGACTGTAAATTGCTGGCGAGCAGCCGGGAGTCAAGGCTCCAGGGAGGCTCCCCTCGCCCTCTGTTGAAGCTCCACCAGCGCTCTAAAATTTAGGTATTCTCCCCTAGTGCGGTTTGGCCGCTGAGCGACTCCACTACAGGCTTGTCCGGGGTGAGGTTTTTCTCGAACACAGTTGCAATCGCGGCTAAAAGCGCGGAAATTCAAGAGATCATGAATGCCATTGAACCCTCAAGACACCCTTTGCAACCTGCAGAACCCCGCCGTCGGGTGGAGCCTCAGGAGAAACGCCGCCAGCGCAGTCACCCTTACCGAGTCATGGCCTCTGAAACTACTGTCAAGCTGGCAGTCAATGCTGTGCTGTCCTTCGCAGCGGCTTCGGCTTTAGCGCAACTGTGGCCCTATTACCGGTCCGAGGTCGAGAAACTCCAGAAAATCCAAGCGGAAGTCAAACAAACCGAAGGGCGAGTCACGCAATTGCGGGAGGACTTCAGCCGCTCCTTCGATCCGCAACAAATGAAAAGGGTTATGCAGGAGCAGAGCCATCTGGTGGACCCCACGCAGCTGCCGGTTATTTTGCTGGAAAACCAGGCCCAAGGCGCGCCGGCGCGAACCGACCGGCGAGAGGAGGCCCAAAGCGCGCCGGTGCGAACCGACCGGCGAGAGGATTTCCAGGCTGACGTGCGGCGAACCGATTAAGCGCTCAAAGGTTTGAGCAACTCGCTGAGCCTGGTTTCCACCCGGTCGAGCGAGCCACGGTCAGCCGAAGCTTCCAGCAGCTGGGTTTTGGCCCGCCGGTAGTCGGCCACGGCGCAGTTCCACTCACCCATCAAGTGATAGGTGCGGCCTCGCTCCGCCCAGATGTGGCCCTTCAGGCTGCCCAGCCTCTCGGCGAAGTCAAAGTTATCAATCGCTCGCTCGTACAGTCCGAGCTCTCGCAAGGTAATGCCCCGGTTGAGCCAAGCCCGAACGTGCGCGGGGTTGAGGTCAATGGCCCTGTCATAGTTAAGCATGGCCGCCCCTAAATCGCTTCGGGCGGCGTAATAATTGGCCAGATTGTTGTAGGCGCTGGCCAATTGCGGATTCAGCTGGATCGCCCTGCTGTAATCGGCGAAGGCTCTGTCAAGCTGCCCGCTCTGGAAATACATCAGCCCGCGATTGCTGTAATCGACCGCACTGGCGGGATAGCGGGAAATCAGCCCAGTCAGGATCTCAATCGCTTCGCTGTACTGCCCCCGCTCGGCTTTGGCGCGGGACTGCCGGCGGAGCGCCACCAGCTCGTCTTGCTCCACCTGGCTTTTGGCTGTCTCCGGGGCGGGGGTGGGGGTTAGCTGAGGGTGCTGAGCGCACCGGCACGGAACAGTTCGGCCCTGACGCTGTCCAGTCTTGTCTTGACGTTCTGCAAAAAAGCGAGTCTTCATACCCAAAGTCCCCTGTACCCTTTGAGCATTAGCTTATAAACTTCGACAGCACCCCCGGAGTGCCGGTGTGTCACTTCCAAAGGCGTATAGCGCCAGACTTGAGATTTGAGAGTTGAGATTTTAGATTGGCGATTCACCCAAAATCCCGGCGTGCCAGACCGGCTGGGACTTGGGAGTGTCGGGAGGCGGTATTTCACGCACTCGCTGGCACCCCCAACTGTCCTGCCTGGTAGCAGACAGTTGTGCGAGTGGAATAGCAGCAGGGTGCGCTGATAGCGCACCCCCCAACGGCCAGCCGGCACCGGCACCTGTGGCATTAAGCCGCATCAGCCACTACGGAATCTTTGCTGAGCAACTCCACAGCGGCTTGATACTGCCGGTCAGCCTCCGTAGCCACCTGGTTGCGCCCAATCGGCTGGAAGGGCACCACGAGGTCTGGGAGAATGCCCAACTTGTGGATGTCTCGGTGGTTCGGCGTCTCGTATTTGGCCACCGTTACCGCCAGCCCAGAGCCATCGGACAGGTCAAACAGGGACTGAATCAAGCCCTTGCCAAAGGTTTTGTCCCCGACCAGCTGGGCCCGCCCGTTATCTTGCAGGGCACCGGCGAGAATTTCACTGGCGCTAGCGGTTCCCTGATTGACCAAAACCGCCAGGGGGGCGTCAGTCAGCGCTTCCCCAAAGGCTTCAAAGCTGCCCAAGACGCCAAGCCGGTTGACGGTGTAAACGATTGTGCCACTATCGAGCCAGAGGCGGGCGATTTCAATGCCGGCTTGCAACAAGCCGCCCGGATTGTTGCGCAGGTCGAGAATGTAGGCTTGCGCCCCCTCTCCCTGCAAGCGCGAGATCGCGTGAGCCACTTCAGCGGTGGCGTTGGCATTGAATTGGCTGAGGCGAATGTAGCCAATCGGCGTGCCGCTTTCAGAAGCCTGCAACTCTGCATACACCGGGTTGAGCGCAATCCTGTCCCGCTCCAGCTGAAATTCCAGTGGCTCGGAGATCCCCTCTCGCTTCACCGTCAGGATGACGCGACTGCCTGTCGGGCCACGCATCCGTGCGGCGGCGGCGTCCAGACTCAGATTCACTGTGGAAATGTCATCTATCTTGAGGATGATATCGCGCGGTTGCAGGCCCGCTCGCGCTGCCGGCGAGCCGTCAATCGGAGCCACCACTTGTATAAAGTCGGTTGCCTCATCGAGGGCAATTTGCAGCCCGACGCCGGTCAGCTCCCCTGAGGTATTTAGCTGTAAACTGTTGTACTGGTCAGGTTTTAAAAGTCGCGTGAAGGGATCGTCCAGGCTGGCCAGCATCTGGCCGATCGCCTCGTAAGTCGCCTCTCGATTGTTCAGCGGCTGCTTGAGCAGCTTTTGGCGCAGCTGCGACCAGTTCTGATGGTTGAACGTGTCGTCCACATAAGCTCGATTGACAATCCGCCACGCCTCCGACAGCAGCTGCTGTTCCTCTGTCAAGGCGCTTGCCGGTCTTGCCGGCCATCCTAAGGTTATGAACAGTAGCAGTAAAAGTCCGACCCAGAAAACTCGTTTGCGCATGAGACCGATATTAAATGTGTGACGAGAAGCCACCGTCAAAGCCGCCGGTGGCCAAAGCCCCCTTGGGGGCGGGCCTTGCAATCCTTACCCAGCCAGAGTTCCAGGTGCGTTCCCCGCTGGGGAGTCAGGAGCCTTCCTCAATCCCCATATCGTTTTCCACCAGTTGTGGCTTGGCTTTATGAAAACCTGTTTAGACTATGTTACATTCTTGATGAACAGCAATACATTTCTGGGAACGCTTGCTCTATGGCCAATGTTTACGACTGGTTTCAGGAGCGCTTAGAGATTCAGGCGCTTGCTGATGACGTATCTAGCAAGTACGTCCCCCCCCACGTCAACATCTTCTACTGCCTGGGCGGGATCACCCTCACTTGCTTCTTAATCCAGTTCGCCACTGGATTCGCCATGACCTTCTATTACAAGCCGACGGTGACGGAAGCCTTTACGTCAGTGCAGTACCTGATGACGGAGGTCAACTTCGGCTGGCTGATTCGCTCCATCCACCGCTGGTCTGCCAGCATGATGGTGCTGATGATGATCCTGCACGTTTTCCGGGTTTACCTCACCGGCGGTTTCAAAAAGCCCCGCGAGCTGACCTGGGTGACCGGCGTGATTTTGGCCGTGATCACCGTTTCTTTCGGCGTCACCGGCTACTCCCTGCCCTGGGACCAAGTGGGTTACTGGGCCGTGAAGATTGTTTCCGGTGTCCCTGAAGCCATTCCCGTGGTCGGTTCGCTGATTGTAGAGCTGATCCGTGGCGGCACCAGCGTTGGGCAAGGCACCCTGACCCGGTACTACAGCCTGCACACTTTCGTGCTGCCTTGGCTGATTGCAGTGTTTATGCTGCTGCACTTCTTGATGATCCGCAAGCAAGGGATTTCCGGTCCCTTGTAAATTGGTCAGCAGTGAGCTGTTAGTGTTGAGCCGCTAACAGCTCGCGGCCACTAATAAGCAAAACCTTTTAGGAGAACACGCAGAACTATGGCAACTCTGAAAAAGCCAGATTTGAGCGATCCCAAGCTACGCGCCAAACTGGCAATGGGAATGGGCCACAACTATTACGGCGAACCGGCATGGCCCAATGACCTGCTCTATATTTTCCCTGTGGTGATTTTGGGAAGCATCGCCCTCTGTGTCGGTCTGGCTGTGCTAGATCCCGCAATGGTGGGAGAGCCGGCTGACCCCTTCGCCACTCCCCTGGAAATTCTGCCCGAGTGGTATTTGTGGCCTGTTTTCCAAATTCTGCGCATTCTCCCCAACAAACTGTTGGGTATCGCGTCTATGGCTGCGGTTCCCCTGGGACTGATGCTCGTTCCCTTCATTGAGAACGTCAACAAGTTCCAAAACCCCTTCCGCCGTCCTGTGGCTACCGCTGTCTTCCTGTTTGGCACCCTGGTGACCATCTGGCTGGGTATCGGTGCTATTTTCCCGATTGACAAATCCCTCACCTTAGGTCTGTTCTAAAAGACTGAAATGCGTTAAAATTTGACGCCTGTCAGGTTTCCTAGAAGCGCAGCCGCCCTTCTCTTGAAATCCGAACAGGCGTCAATCCTTAATAACTGGCTGCTGTTTTCTTTATAAAAATTAACTTCACTCTCAGAACTAATTCGCTATACTGAAGTGGCCCGACCGGCTGCTAAAAAATATCTAGTGCATTGCGGCAGTTTTAGGCCAGGAACCTTTATATCTTTCTTTCTCTCCCCCTCCCCCCAACTGGGGGCTAGGTCGGGTTAGGGACGGGAGATTTTTTAGCCCCTAGGCCCAAGCCTCTAAACCCGAAACTCTCCCCCGGCTGCGCCAGCAGCTAGCGGTTCTCAAGGAGCGTTCCTGCGCCATTAGCGGATTGTAAAAATTCCCACACGGCTGCACTAGCTCGCCCGAATCAATGATTGGCCTATTTCGGAAATGTTGCAGCAAGAACATCTGACGGTTCAGAGCGATTTGGCTGCCCTAAGCCAGGTGCAAAAATGGTTTGAGATATTCTTTCTCAAACACACCTCACAGATTTTTTGGTCAGAAGAAAAACTCTACTGTCTCAACTTAGCGCTAGCAGAAGGATTTACCAACGCCGTTCGCCACGCTCATCAAGAATTGCCACCGGCAACGCCGATAGAAATTGATGTAGCGCTGTGGGATGACCGGCTGGAAATTCGGATTTGGGATCGGGGAAACCCCTTCAATCCTGATTCCCTGGAAGAGCCAGAGCCGGGAACCCTCCAGTCAGGGGGGTATGGCTGGTTCCTGCTGCGGCGTTTGGCAGACCGAGTGGTCTACGAACGATGTGAGGATGGTGGGAACTGCCTGGTAATTTTAAGTACCATTTGCAATAACAGACAGCCTTGAACCAGAAATTGAGCGCACCGGCAACCCCTGTCTTCGTTTTCTTGGAAATTTTTTCCCTCGAAGGCGGCATTCAATCTTATGTCAAGGATATTCTCAGCGCTTATCTCTCGGTGGGTTCCGGTCCTGCCGAAGTTTTCCTGCTGCGGGACAGTCCGGGATGCCCCAATCCCTTTGACACCGGCAAGCTGAAATTTCACTACCTGAAAACCCTGCCCCCCTGGCTGGGACGCCTGCGGCTGTCCGCCGCCCTGCTCGGATGTCTCCTGCAACGGCGTCCGCAACGGGTTTTCTGCGGTCACATCAAACTGGCACCGCTGGTACAGCTGCTGTGCCAGCCCTGGGCAATTCCTTACACTGTCCTGACTTACGGCAAAGAAGTGTGGGAGCCGCTACCGCCTCAATACCAAAGGGCGCTAAAACTTGCAGACAGCATTTGGGCGATCAGTCGCTACAGCCGAGATCGCGCTTGTCAGGCCAATAACCTAGACCGCCACAAGTTCCAGATGTTACCCTGCGCGGTGAATGGCGACATCTTTACCCCGGGAGAGAAAGACCCAACTTTGGTCGAGCGCTACAGTCTGGCCGGCTCCAAGGTGCTGATGACCGTAGCCCGCCTGTGGTCAGGAGATATCTATAAAGGTGTGGATGTGACGATTCGGGCGCTGCCACACATAGCACAAAAAATCCCAACTGTCAAGTATTTAGTGATTGGGCGGGGAGACGACCGGCCCCGGTTGGAGCGACTGGCCCAAGAGTTGGGGGTGGCAGACCGGGTGGTATTTGCCGGCTTCGTGGCCACAGAAGAGCTGCCGGCGCACTACCGGGTGGCCGACGCCTACGCCATGCCCTCCCAGGAAGGGTTTGGCATCGTGTATCTGGAGGCGATGGCAAGCGGGGTGCCGGTGATCGCCGGGGACGCCGATGGCTCAGCGGACCCCTTGCAGGATGGCCGGCTGGGCTGGCGAGTGCCCCACCGCGACCCCCAAGCGGTAGCGGCGGCGTGTGTTGAAATGCTGCAAGGGAAAGACCGCCGGTGCGATGGGGCGTGGTTGCGACAGGAAACCCTGACCCTGTTCGGTACGGATGCCTTCACCGAGCGAGTCAAACAACTCATAAATTTGTGATTAGCATGGAATTATATCCAACCGCGAGCGCCAGGAGATTCCCGTGAACCAGAACAGCTGGAAAAGGTTTCAATTGAACAACTCTTACGCCGGCAACTGGCTGACTGCGTTGCTTGTCATCTGGTTGCTGGGCTCTATTGGCTTGGGCTGGCTGGTCAAGTCGATTTTGATTTTAATGGGGCTGGCTCTGATTGCGCCGGCGCTGGCATTTTTTGGGGTGCGCTGGTGGTTGAGCCGCAACCTGATTCAAGACCAGTGTCCCGTCTGCAGCTATGAGATCGCAGCCTTGAATCAGACGCAACTGCAGTGCCCCAGCTGCGGCGAACCGCTCAAAGTGCAACAGGGTCATTTGCAGCGCCTGACACCTCCAGGCACCATTGATGTCAAGGCGATTGAGGTATCAGCGCCCCGGCTTGAGGACTGAGGTACTGCTGAAATGCTCTTGTGCTGATTGGTGAAATCCCCCTCAGAGCAGGGAGCTGATTCCACTCAAACAGTCTGGGTTCCCAGACGGGTTGGGTAACAGCGGGGAGCGGAGCCACACACGAGGCTGTTTTTCTTCTATAGTAGAGTCGCTATGATCGTGCGACAAGCCGGCACTGCTGGTTGAGCGTTGGTGGTTGGATCGGGTCGCGTCCGTTGTCTGCCTGGAATTTTACAACATGAACCCTGAAGAGCAGCGACGCCTAGAGCGTCAAGTGGAAAACCTAGAAGCTGAACTCAATCAGCAAAAACCCCTACAGTCCCATTTTGAAACATCTCAATCTATTCAGTCCCTGTACAGTCAATTTATCATCTGGTATCGAGGACTTGCCCCAGTCGGCCAAGTGGCAGTAATTGTGGGCGGTGCACTGATCGGCTTGTCACTGGTGAGTACAGTAGTGAAGCTTATTTCCCTAGCTTTCAATCTGGCTGTCCTGGGAGCGATCGTGTATGTAGCGTACAAATTCTTCCTAGCTCCCCAGGCCAGGAACAGTAACGACTCGTGACGGTGAAAGATACCGATGACTAGCCCAACCGCGTCTAGAGGCTTTCGTCCCTTCAAACAGGTGTTTCAGGTTCACTCCCACCCCCTCTCACTTCTGGCCAGACGCTGCGGTGCCTGGGCGGCAGAAGTTTCACTGATTGTAGCCAGTGCGCTGGTTCCTTACAGCATCGGTCTGTACACTCAATCCCACCTGTTGGGCAAGCAAGTTGCCCTCAACCCACTGCTGGCCACGGCGGAGGAGGCGCTCGCCAAAACCTTCTCCCTTCCCGTGCGGGCGCGTCCGCGACAGGTGGGACCGCTGACCAATTTGTTTTGGTCTGGGGCGCTTGTGATGCCGGTGCTGGCAGCCGGCTGGCAAATCTATCTGCTGGGAAAAACCGGCAGAACCCTTCCCAAGGCGCTGTTCGGGCTGCAGGTGGTGACAGCGACCGGCGCTGCTCCGGGTTTGAGGCGAGCCTTGCTGCGCGAGGGCGTGGGGCGCTCCGGACTGCCCCTGGGACTGGCTTACCTGTTTTGGCGCTGCAGTGGGGCGGTGCCGGACTTGGGAATTCTCACTGGACTGGCCGGTTTGATGCTGCTGGCGGACAGCTGTGCCGTGTGGTTCGATTCCAAGGGCCGAACCCTGCACGACCGCTTGGGGGGAACGTTTGTTGTCGATGCCTTGGAAAGTATTCCCAAGTTCAACCGGTTTGACGCTCCCCGGCAGGGGCCCTCGACCGTGCGCGACAGTTTCAGCGCCTCGGATGAGGATGCGGAGATCGCCGCCCTAGTCCTGACTCCGGAAACCCGGTGGCAGCGACCGGGACTTTTGTACTGGATTCGCCAAAACCCGGGCCTGACGCTGGTAATTGTGACGGTGGCTGGCGTGAGTGCGGTGCTGGCAACCTTTGCCGGCACCCAAATTTACATTCAAAGTCAGGTGAACTGGCGGCAGGTGCAGCAGCTCGACAGTGAGAAGCTGCTGGCACTGGTGAGCAAGTTCGCCCCGGACGAGCGACGGGGAGCGATTTTGGCCCTGGGGACAATCGAACACCCGGAGGCGGCGACTCAGCTGCTAGCGGACATGCTCAGCTTGGAAACTGAGCCAAAGCTGATGGATGCGATTGGGCAAGCTTTGTTGAGCACCGGCCCAAAGGCGCTGCCCTACTTGCAGCGGCTGAATCAGTCTCTGAAAAATGACCAGGACTCTCTGCGCTATGGCGGATCGAAGCAAGAGCGGGAGCTGATTGCCCGGCGGCTGCGAACCACCCAGCGCACGATCGCCAAAATTCTCACTCTCTACAACGAGCAAGTTGGCTCTACCGATCTCAGCCGCCTAGACCTCGGCCAAACTGTCTCTGGCCCTGGCCAGTTCACTCTGGTGCTGGACTACGCGGATTTGTCAGGAATTCAGCTGAGAGGCTCCATCCTGACCGGGGCCAGCTTTCGGGAGAGCCGGTTCTACAATCCCGGTGAGGACGGTCTTTTTGGCACGTTCGACGACCGGATTGCGGATCTGAGCGGCGCTGAGTTGAAACAGGCGAACTTCAGCGAAGCCACTCTTGTCCTGGCGCTGATGAATCGCGCTAACCTGATGCGAGCTGAGCTGAATAAGGCTAATTTGTTCCGCGCTCGCTTGAGTGGCGCGAATCTCAGCAGCGCTCAGCTGCTGCAAGCGGATCTGCGTCAAGCTGTGCTGAGCGATGTCAGCTTGACGGGTGCGGAGTTAAGGGAGGCTAAGCTGGCAGGGGCTAATCTCCAGGGGGCTCGCCTCGGACAGGTGACGGCGAAAGGGGCTTCCTTCCAAGCTGCGAATTTAAGCGCGTCGGAATGGCTTGGGGCTGACTTGTCGGGAGCGGATTTCAGTGGCAGCAATCTGCAAAATTCTGACCTGTCTTCGGCGCGACTTGCCGGTGCCAATCTCAGCGGTGCCCAGCTGCAGCGTGCCAGCTTGCGCAACGCGGATCTGGTGGGGGCGGATTTGCGGGGAGCTAATTTGGCAGGGGCAGATTTTCAGGGCGCGACGTTTGTGGAGGTTAAGCCGGCTAAACCGGATCAATTTATTCAAATACCGCCCGCCGCGCCTTCTACCGGCCTTCAGGGGGTTGAGTTTTCATTCGCCAAAAATTTAAACGCCCAGCAAATTTCCTATATCTGCGCTCAGGGCGGGCTTCACCCCAAATGCCCCTCGCCCAATCCCTCTCCTTGATTCAGGACTCAGGCAAATTATAGCTGTTTTCAGTTGGATGAAGTACGCTCCAGAAACCCGGTTTCTTAAAGAAACCGGGTTTCTCAGTACCTCACTAGAAAAACGCTATAATTGGCGATAGAAGGGCCCGATTGACTGACAAAACTTCGCCTGAGGAATTAAGAGACTGTTTCTAAACAATTGTTAAGACCGCCAGGGTGTGAGAAACCGGGTTTCTTTTGCTGGGGCAAGAGATATGTAATGGCCCACAGCCATAAGAAACCCGGTTTCTGGATCCTTTACTTTTCTTTATAAACAGTCTCTAACGCTATTTTTTTTATATTTTGTGAGCGGCGTCATCCGCAATTTGCCGGAAATTTGAAGAGATGTAATTGTCAAGAAAAACCTTTTTAAGGACAGAAATACGGCTAACCACAAATCCGGCTTTTTGTCAATCCGCAATTGCCGTGAAAAAGGATGTCGCTGGCTGGACACGCTCTGGAACTGTCAGTCAGCCGGGCCGGCTGAAGTCGGGCCAGGCGGTTAAAGGACAGCCGAGTCAGACAAACCTGAAAAAGGACAGGCGAGACGCCCCTCCTGCGGCCCCAAGCACCGGCAGAAGGGTTCCGCCCGAGGGGGCTGTTTAGAAAGTTATTAGACGGAAATAAGAGGATAGACGTTTTTGGCAATAGGCTGTAGGCTTTACTTCATACTGCCTGATGGCTGCTGCTTGCTGGGAAGTCCACCGGCCAGCTGGCAGAGCGATTAAGATAGGATAAACCAGAACAAGAGAGTTTTGCGCAATACCTGCAGTGTGAGGAGTAGGGAAATGGAACGTCTCAAGAGTTTGTTGGCGGCTGTGGGGCTAGTCGCATTGGGCTGCGCCTGTCTGGCATCCGCCGCCCCACCGGCATCCGCTCAAGCTGCTTATGGGAGCTATGTGGGGGTTGGGGGTGGGTTTGGTGCCATTCGCAGAGACGGCGAGCGCCAAAATTCCGCTCTGATTGCTCTCCGCTACAAGGTGCTCCAAGTTCCGATTTCCCTGCGAGCGCAGGCTTTCCTGATGGGGGAGGGAGTGGCACTGGTGCCGACGGTTTCTTATGATATTCCCCTCAACTGGCAGACGGATACCTATGTGGGGGCGGGGGTTTCTTTTGCCGGCGGGGATACGCCGGTGGGGAACAAGACGGGCTTTGCGATTCAACCGGGGATTGATTACTCGCTCCCCAACAGCCGGTTAGTTGTCTTCGGCAATGCTATCATTGCTTTCGACGCCTACCGCGAACAGGGAGGAACCGCCTTTTCCCTGCAAGGGGGTTTGGGTTTGAGGTTTTAGAAGAACCCGGGTTTCGCCGAAGTTACCCGGTTTCCGCACACTCGCTCAATCAGTTATAACAAACTCAATCGCTGGCATTACAGCAAGCAGTTCCATGAGTGAAATAGCAATTGCGGTCAAGAATGTCTCGAAGTGCTTTAATCGGTACGCGCGTCCCCTGAATCGGTTAAAAGAGGTTTTGCTTCCGGGGCGAAGCTACGCCGAAGAGTTTTGGGCGCTGCGAGACATTAACCTGGAAGTGCCGGCGGGGAAAACCGTGGGGGTTATCGGGCGCAATGGCTCCGGTAAGAGTACGCTGCTGCAAATTATTGCGGGCACCATGACTCCAACTTCAGGAACTGTCGGGGTGAGTGGCAGAATCGGGGCGCTGCTAGAACTGGGCAGCGGATTTAACCCGGAATTCACGGGTCGAGAAAATGTCTTTCTCAATGGAGCGATTCTGGGGTTGAGCCGGGAAGAGATGGCGCAGCGGTTTGACGCAATTGCTGAGTTTGCGGATATTGGGCAGTTTATCGACCAGCCGGTGAAAACCTATTCCAGCGGTATGATGATGCGGCTGGCGTTTGCCGTATCGGTGAATGTGGAGCCGGAAATTTTAATTATCGACGAGGCGCTCGCTGTGGGGGACGCGGCTTTCCAATTTAAATGCTTTGAAAGGTTAGAGCGCCTCACACAGTCAGGAGTGAGCACTTTATTTGTCTCTCACGATATTGGCACAGTTAAGGCTTTTTGCGAACAGGTGCTGTATCTGGACAGCGGAACGGCCAGGGCGTTTGGGCCGGCGGATGAAATCGCTGAGTTATATTTAATGGAGCTGCGCGACCGGCAGAAGCGCTCTCTATCTGGCAGTGCGCCGGTGAGAGCAAAAGAGTCCATTGGCGGGAATAAGGGAATTGCGTTCGGTACGGATGAGGGGCGAATCATTCGAGCCGAATTTGGGGATACCGGCAGCTTGCGCTCGGCTTATAATACGGGAGAGCCGATAACAATAAGAGCGGAAGTTGAGTTTGTAAATACCCTGAAATATCCAACCCTATGCCTGATTGTCCAAAACCGGCAGTTGCTTCCCATTGGAGGGCAGTTCCTGAAGTTGGCCAAGCAGAAACCTGAAAAAATATCGCGCTGTTGCGCTGTCTTTTCCTTCCGCGCTCGTTTAACAGAAGGGACTTACTTTCTAACCTTTAGATTGGAAGACCGCCAGTCTGACAGCCACTTTTTTGTGGTGGACAAGCAGGTGGCTGTCCTGTGTTTTGAAGTTTTGAAAGCCAGTTCGAGAGAATTTTTAGGAATGGTGGATTTGGGGATAAAATGCGGGGAAGAAAAGGAATTGAACCGCTCGAACGCGGGAGTGTCCCGGTTTGGCAATAAGCTCGGCGATTAAAACTGGCTGCGACAGACAAAGCCCGTGCTGAGTGGATCTAGAGAACCTGCTTTTGGCAATGTTTATGCAAATTTCTCCGAGAACTGTGGCGATTACTTTACCGAAGTCAGGGACGCACTTGCTGGCGAAGGCTCTCGATGAGTTGGGATTGGTTCGGAGGCTTGCTGCTGACCGGAATCTGACTGAAAATGTAACGGATGATAAAGATGCGATCTGGTTGGGTGTGGGGAGCCCGCAGAAGAAATCTTACTCGGAAGTTTACAAGTGCTTTGCAGCTGTCAGTTCGGGGGAATATGCGGTAGCCCATCTCCCCCATTCTGAAGCGGCTGTTAAACTGTTGAGTGCGCTGGATTTTTACAAAATCATTCTGATCCGCGACCCGCGAGATGTTGCCGTTTCCCTCTGCCATTTCGCTTGCCTTCCGGTTCATCCTTTAAGCGAATACTATAGAAGTTTGCCGAGTCAGGATGCTAGGCTAAGGGCGTCTATTGAGGGCGTGGGGTGGGAAAACTATCCGTTACTTAACATGGGCGAACGGCTGGCTCGTATTTTGCCTTGGCTGCGCGAGCCAAATTGCTTAGTGGTGCGTTTTGAGGACTTAGTAGGCGAACAGGGTGGGGGAAGCAGAGCTCGACAACAAGCTGCGCTCCGAGAGATTAGCGATTTTTTGAATTTGCAACTCAGCCGGCAGGATATTATCGCTGTAGCTAGCCGAGTGTTTGACCGCTCTAGCGCTACTTTCAGGAGGGGTGAGATTGGGGAGTGGAAAAAGTATTTCAAACCGGAACATGTGGAAACTTTTAAGAAGATTGCCGGTGAGCAACTGATTCAACTTGGCTACGAGAGGGATTTGGATTGGTAGCCGTGTGAGGCGGCGTCTGGCATTCTGGAAGCGAGAAGTTGCCGGTGGGGGACAGGGGTAGAGGAAAAATTAATTGCGGGCAATTGAGCGGACTGGATATGACTTGTATCAGCCGATCTGGCACCGGCAGCGAGCGAGCGGGAATCCTGAGAGAGAAGGCTGACGCTAATGGACAAAGGAAGCCAGGATGAGTTATAATCTATAAAGGCACTCTTACGGAGAGATAGAAATGGCTACAGTTTCTAAGGTACTGGACATAAATCCAGCTAATAACTCAGGGTCCTATGAGGGTAGAAATACTGGATTCGATGACTATCTCCTGGGGGGACTAGCACCCAATCAGCCGGTAACGGTTACCGCAGTGTCCAATGAATTCGATACGGTGGTACAAGTCTTTAGGGCAGACGCTGTTGGGAACGTTACAGGGAACCCGATCGCGTTTAACGACGATAAGGCGATCGGGAGTAACCTCAACTCGGAAACGGTTTTTACTCCAGAAGTTGGGGCTAACTACATAGTGCGCGTCAGCAGCATTAACATCTTAGCGGGAACGTATGATGTTAGCGCTTTCCAACAAAATGGGCAATCTGTAGCCCTGAATTATGTCACTCCTGGCTTTGAAGCGGGGGGCGACAGTCCGCTTGTGGCTGTCAGCACGCCTCAACCCCTGGGGGCAGAACCTGTGGAACCGAATGCATTCGATCCCTTTAGTGTGCTGCTCGGAGAGGGTGGAACGGCTTTCAGTTTGTCAGATGGGTCTGACAGTCTGACTCTGAGCAATTTTCCCGACGCTGCTAGCGCTAGTTACATTTTTGCTTGGAATGGGGATGATAATGTGCTGGGCACGGCACGCATTGAGAATATCAACGGGAATAAAGGGAATGACACCATCGACGGAGGTGCCGGTGGGGACATCGTGCGGGGCGGGAAAGACTCCGACAACCTTTTTGGCAACTCTGACTCCGACGTTCTTAACGGCAATAACGGGAACGATACGGTTGATGGAGGTGCCGAGAGTGATATAGTGCGGGGCGGGAAAGAAAACGACCTCCTTATCGGTGGGGACGGAGACGACCTTTTGATTGGCGACTACGGTCAAGATAGCCTGATCGGCGGTGCCGGTCGCGATATGTTTGTATTCCGAACGGATGGCAACAATGCCTCCTTGAAACACACTTCTGCTAATGTCTCTCAGGTAGACATTATCCGCGACTTCGTGATTGGCGAGGATACAATTGGACTCACGGGGCTAGCCTTCTCAAACCTTTCCTTGGAGGCGCTTCAGCTGTCGGTCAATGGCGGTGCGCCGGTTCCTGCCACTGCTATCAAAATCAACAGCACTGGCGAGTATTTGGGCGTTGTGGAAAACATAACTCCAGACCTGCTCAAAAATCCAACCTCGTTCGACAGCAGTATCAGTAGCAATCCCAGCTACCTGCAGTCATAGTGCTGCAGCGTTTGGAATTGGCAAATCTACAGCAATACCCTCCGCAGTGCCAGCGGGGGGCTTTTGCTGTCCTCAGTCGCCGGCACCGCTTTTGGCCGGTTCGCCCTTCGGTGCCCGGTGGCTGTTGCCCTTCCCACAAATGGACAGGCTGAGGGAGAAGAGCGCTCCCACAAGGGAACGCCAGCGGGGGTTGCAAAGCTTCGCCCAGCGCTGGCGCGCGCCCTCCGGGACATGGCCTATTCTGGAAGAGGACTTGCGCCGGAGGGACGCCGGTTCCCCCCGCCCCTTTATCCAGGGAGGGCGGGCGGTGCTCCCCGCGAGAGGGCGCAGTGCGGTTAAAATAGGTAAGCTCTATCTCCCAAAAAAAACCCTGAGATTTTTTTTCAGGGGTTTATAGCCTATAACCATTGCACTGTCTGGGTTGTGGCTTTGCTGTACCCTTGAAATGCCCAACTACTTAGATTCACGCAACCTTATGGAGACTCCTGAGATTCAAAAATCCACTTTGATCATCACCGGCATGCATCGTTCCGGCACCTCTCTGATAGCCTCTTTACTTCAGAGTGCGGGAGTGGATCTGGGTCAAAGGCTCATGCAACCAAGCCACGGCAACGTTAAGGGTCACTTTGAAGATATCGATTTTGTTGAGTTCCATGAAAGTGTCCTGCGCTCTCAGGGAATCAGTAAAGCCGGCTGGACTTTTGAAAACCAGATTCATGTTCAAGAACAGTATTTAGAAAAAGCTAAACTAATTCTGAATAAAAGATATGGCAAAGCAATTTGGGGCTGGAAAGATCCGCGAACCACTCTCTTCTTAAATTTTTGGCATGAATTCCTTCCGGAAGCGAAATTTATACTCATCTATCGCTCGCCTTGGGAAGTAGTGGACTCCCTGTACCGCCGGGGCTATGCAGATGATAGTGTTTTTCATTCCAACCCTAACTTCGCTCTCAAGCTGTGGGGCCACTACAACCGAGTTTTATTAGATTTTTTCAATCAATTTCCGGAGCATTGCCTGCTACTTAATATTTACAGCATCACTGAGAATCCTATTTTTTTAGTAAAAGCCATAGAGGAAAAGTTGGGAGTGCAGTTAAAGCTGCCGGCGCAAGATATCTATGACGCTTCCTTACTGCACAGTGAAGTTTCTTGCTCTCACCGGCCCGCCCTAATCAAGCATTATTTTCCTGAAGCGTTTGAGCTGTACGAGGAGCTCAACTCCAAGGCTTGGTCACTCAATGGACTGTCCAGTCTTCCTTTTTCTAGCGCAGCGCAGCTTCCCCCCTATGTCGTGTGGGCGCTGCAAGACTGGCTAGACGTGCGCAGATGGGAAAAGCAGGCGTCAAACTTGCAGTCGGAGCGCGAACACTTCCAGTCCCAACTGCAGCAAACTCAGGCGCAACTCGAACACTCCGAGTCCCAACTGCAGCAAACTCAGGCGCAACTGGAACACTCCGAGTCCCAACTGCAGCAAACTCAGGCGCAACTCGAACACTCCGAGTCCCAACTGCAGCAAACTCAGGCGCAACTCGAACACTCCGAGTCCCAACTGCAGCACACTCAGGCGCAACTGGAACACTCCGAGTCCCAACTGCAGCAAACTCAGGCGCAACTGGAACACTCGCAGTCCCAACTAGAGCAAACTCAGGCGGAACTGGAACACTCGCAGTCCCAACTAGAGCAAACTCAGGCGGAACTGGAACACTCGCAGTCCCAACTAGAGCAAACTCAGGCGGAACTGGCGCGTTCGCAATCTGTTATTGCCGCTGTCCAGACGAGTAAATTCTGGAAATTGCGGACACAGTGGTTCAATTTTAAAAAGTTTGTAGGATTGGTCAATGATGTCTGACCGCCTATTGACTAATATAGCAATGGACAGTCAGTTTAAAACATTGGGACAGGCGAGACGCCTGTCCTACGAGGTATATCCGTAGGGCAGGCGTTCCCTCCGACCCTCAAGGTCTAATGTCCTCACCTATGTGGCTAGTGCTATAATTAAGTGGAGAAAAATAAACGGAACATCAAGAAACCAGGTTTCTTAAAGAAACCTGGGTTCTGGCGTCACTAAAGCAGACGGGGTTAAGGGTAAGCTAGCAATCATCTAACTTGCCAAGCTCAAGTTACCCTTTCTTGTAGGACAGGCGTCGCGCTAACGCGCCGCTGCGCTTTAGCGTAGCGGCTGCGCCAGCAGCTACGCCTGTCCCTACCTGTCACCCCTAATGCAAATTACACGCATATTATAGCGGTTTTCAGTTGGATGAAGTACCCCCCAGAAACCCGGTTTCTTAAAGAAACCGGGTTTCTCAGTACCTCACAAAGGATGAAAAACGCTATAGCTTAACACCGGCTGTCTTTTAAACACCCACCGGCACCGCTACTGTTCTAGCGCAGAGCTCCTATCCGTGCCGGTGGCCAATAAATTTTATACGCTTTGCCGACAATATTGCCTGCCGGCAGAAACCCCCAAACGTGGGAGTCAAAGCTGTCGTTGCGATTGTCACCGAGAACAAAATAGCTGCCGGCTGGCACTGTTTCCGGGCCCCACTCATAAACAGGGGGCAGGCCAATATAGTTTTCTTGCAGGGGTTTGCCATTCACACAAACGCGCCCGCTGCTGACTTGAACCACTTCCCCCGGTTTGCCAATCACTCGCTTGACGAAAAGTGTGCCAGCAGGCACCTCTTCGGTTTGCGCTGTTTCGGGAAACTTAAAGACTATCGGGTCGCCTCTTTCGGGAAGGTAATGGCTGTTTTTGGACACCAATATTCCGTCTCCAATCTGCAGCGCCGGCACCATTGACGTGCTGGGAATGGTAAATCTTTCCACTCGCCGCTCTACCCAAACCGGCAAATATGCCGTCGTGAGTCTCAGCGCAATAATTGCCCCGACAATTCCACTTATCAGCTGCTTCGACTTTCCTGGATGTTCTGGGGCTGCCACATAGGCGTGGTAAGCAGCAATAGCGTAGAGTGCCGGCGGACAGATTAGCAAGGGCGAGAAGAGCGCGGACAGATTAGCAGCCACAATTATCCCCGATAAAAAAAGCCCACCAGTCATTAGCTTTTCCAGATATAAATGACCTAACCCTGGCAATATCTGTGACAAAAATACGGCTTTCCAGGGTTCTTTGTTGAAGGATGAAGGAGAAAGGCTGAAGGATGAGTGAGCCTGTTTTTTGGGGGCTGGTGTGGCTTTCGGTTGCTGGGGGGTTTGTTTTTTGACGTATTTGTGAGCGTCAAAAAGATTGAGGACATAAACCCCGGCACCCAGCGCTAAAAAGCTCAGGCCGGTCACTGTATTGCCGGCGGGACTGAATACCGACCAGGCGGCTATTGCGAGCAGGAGAAGCTGACTGACTGTAAAAACTATCCCTTTTCCCAGTTTGCCGGCATAGATTTGTCCGATGCCCGGAAAAAATAGGGATAAATTAACGGCCAGCCAAGGCTCTTTATTCGCTCGTCTGACCGGCTGCTGCGAGTTAAGCAAAAAATATCACCCCTGCTTTCTTCTACACTAGGGAGCATCCCACGTTGGTCAAGGGGACTGCTACTACTGGTAAATAGGCTTTTCTGGTGCGTTCCGCTCTTGGCGGAACACACCCTACTGCTAGAAGTTATGATAGCATATAGATTGGAGGAAGCCGGTGAGCGAGGGGGCCGGGGTCTGGGAAAGCCGGCACTAGCATTTGGCTGGGATAGGTTTGTTTGCAGCCCATCCTTTTTAGCTTAACCTCTCCGGTGAACGAGAGTGGCATTTGCCTGGTCTGCCGGCACTAGCAATACCTCGCTGATATTGACATGAGCCGGTCGGGTGACGCAGAAAAACACGACATCAGCAACGTCTTCTGGCGTCAGGGGCGTCAAACCTTGGTAGACCTTTTTAGCGCGGTCGGCATCCCCGTGAAACCGCACCACGCTAAATTCCGTTTCCACCATGCCGGGGTCTATTTGGGTGACGCGCACCGGCGTGCCTAACAAATCCTGCTTCAACCCCTCCGAGATGCTTCTGACAGCGGCTTTGGAAGCGCAGTAAACATTGCCTGCTGGATAAGCGGCGCGACCGGCAATCGAGCCGATATTCACGACATGACCGCGCCCCCGGCTGACCATTCCGGGAACGATAAAGCGCGTCACGTAGAGCAACCCCTTAACATTAGTATCGATCATTTCTTCCCAGTCTTGGATGTTGCCCTCGTGGAGTTTGTCCAGCGCCCGACTCAGACCGGCATTATTAATCAAAATATCCACCGGTTCCCAGGATGCCGGCAGGGATTGCAAAGCGGATTCAACTTCAGCGCGATCCCGCACGTCCAGCTGCAACAAGTGCGTCTGGCTGCCAAACTTCTCGCTCAGTTTTGCAGCCAGCTGCTCGAGCCGGTCGAGACGCCGCGCTGCCAAAATCAGTTTAGCGCCCTGGGAGGCAAACACCTGGGCGCAGGCTGTGCCAATGCCGCTGCTCGCGCCGGTGATCAGAACAATTTGGTCTTGAACAGAAATCATCACTCCTCCGGGCAAACAATCAGGCGTTGCGCAGAGCGCCGGATGAACCCCACCCCCCAACCCCCTCCCCGTGCAAGGGGAGGGGGAGTAAGAGGGGGTTTTCCATCTGTGAAAAAAGTTTCAATCATACTTCTAGTGTCGCGACGCCAACAATCTTTCCTGCACAGCAATGTTTGCAGTAAGGACTTTACTATTTATCCAGCCGGGAGAGGGGAGGGCTCTTGCCCTCACGGCAAACAGTGTGAGGCGGCGCACCATGTCAGGGGTTGACGGAGCTCGATGGGGTATTGGAACCGACGACGCGCAGGCGCTGGGTAATCATCGTCATGCCGTCGTGGCGCACCAAGACTGCAGAAATCCAGCGGTTATCTGGCTGTGCCGGCGCTCGCCCCACCTTGAAAATCCCCCCAGCTACCAGAGGTTCCAGCTTCACCGGCGGGGGGGTGAAATAGGTTTCCGCCTTAGCCGTCTCTTCCAAGGCAGCTCCGATCAGCAAGTTATCGCCCAGCGGTTCGACAACGATGGCGTCAAAGTTAAACTCCTGCCCGGGGCGAACCTGTTCTGGCAATTTCACCTCAACCTTGGGAGGGTTCTCGCCAGAAGTCAGCTCGCTGCGTTCCGCCAAAATCTCTTGGCGGACAATGGTTTGGTTTTCATAGCGCTGCCGCCCGCGCACGGTGGCTTTGAGGGCGACTTCTCTATCCATCATTGACTGGGTGCCGGTGATGGTTGTTACGGTTTCGGCGACAATCCCGCTGCCCGAGGCGTCCCAAGATACGAGTTCTGTGCGGTAGCTCAGTTTGGGGTAGCGCTGCCAGAGATCGCTCAAGGCGCGTTTCAGACTGTCGTGGGTTAACCCGTCGGTATGGCTCAAATTCTGGCTGTAAAACCGCATCACCGCATCCAGATCGCGGGCGTTGGCGGCGTCGTCAATCTGGGACAAGAGGTTTTTCAGTTCCGGGGGCGCGGTGTCGGGAGGGGCGGCGATGGCAGCGCCGGCACCGAACGCGCCGGCGCACCAAATGGCGAACCCGATCAGGGGCGGGAGGAGTCGCGTCCTGGTCTGGTGGCGAGCCAGCTGAGACAGGCGTGACAGTAGGCTTAGAGGATTGGGCATTGCGTTACAGTTTCAATAGGGGGTACAGACAGCAGTTGACGGCTAGTTTGTGATTGTAGCGGTCAGTTTATTTTATATTGAGATTTTAAAATTTCAATGAGCGGCGAAACCGGGCATCGAAGAGCGAAAATTGAAAGGTGCGCCGGTGAGTGCGTGTAGGAGAGACAGAGACAGTGGCGAACAAACCGATCCGATTGCTGATTGCGGCGAGTGGCACGGGGGGACATTTGTTCCCCGCGCTGGCGGCTGCGGAGCAGCTGAGCGACTATAAAATTGAATGGCTGGGGGTGCCCAACCGGCTGGAAACCCAGCTGGTTCCCAAGGAGTATCCCCTGCACACCATTGAGGTGGAGGGATTCCAGCAGCGGGGGCTGCGCAGCTTGCTAGTCCTGTTCAGGCTGGTTGGTTCCATTCTCCGGGTGCGGCGCTTGCTCAAAGAGGGACAATTTCAGGGCGTGCTCACCACCGGCGGCTATATTGCCGCACCTGCTATTATAGCGGCTCGCTCGCTGGGACTGCCGGCAATTCTCCACGAGTCCAACGCTTTACCTGGGAAGGTGACGCGCTGGTTCAGCCCGTGGTGCTCTGCGGTGGCTTTAGGCTTTGAGTCTGCAGCTCAATACCTCCCCCGCGCCAAGACGGTTTATGCCGGCACGCCGGTGCGCGAGCAGTTTCTCTCCCCGCAGCGGCTGGATTTGCCGGTTCCGGAAGATGTGCCGCTGATTGTGGTTTCCGGCGGCTCTCAGGGAGCGGTGGCGGTGAACAAGCTGGTGCGCCAGTGCGCTAAGGCGTGGTTTGAGGCGGGGGCGTGGGTTGTCCACCAGACGGGAGACAGCGATCCGGAGGCGGGGAGTTTGCAGCACCGGCAGTATTTCGAGCAGCCGTTTTATGAGAATATGGCGGCGCTCCTGCAGCGGGCGAATTTGGCGATTAGCCGTGCCGGTGCCGGTACGCTGACTGAACTGGCGGTGACGGGTACGCCGGCGATTTTGATTCCTTATCCTTATGCGGCGGAGGATCACCAGGCTTTCAATGCGACGGAGTTTGCCAGTGCCGGTGCGGCTGCGGTTTGCCGGCAAAAGGACTTGACGCCGGCGGTGCTGGAAGAGAAGGTTTTGCAGCTGTTGCGATCGCCGGAAAGGTTGCGGGAAATGGCGGATAGGGCGCGATCTCTGGCGGTTCCGGACAGCGCCCAACTGCTGGCTAAGTTGGTGCGGGAATTGGTGGGGGGGTAAACCGCCAAGACGCCAAGGACGCCAAGGAAGAGAGATTGTGTGCTAGGGTGTTGGCAAGACTGTCGGGTTGAGGTTTTCTTAGATTATGTCCGAAGTTCTAGAGACCGAGGTCGTCCTGCCTCCAGATACCAGTCAGATTATCACTGAAGACGATACCCCTGTGGATAATTTTGCTTCCGAAAAACAGCAGCGTTTACTGGCGAGGGTAGTGTACAGTTCTTGGGGTGGCCCTGGCAACTCCCGACCTTTTCTGGCGGCGGCTAATGTGGGGATTTTTTCTGCTGTTAGCCAGCCGCCGGTTGTGCCGGATGTTTTTCTCAGTTTGGACGTGCGAGTGGCTGAGAATTGGTGGGAGAAGAAAAATCGCTCTTATTTTATTTGGGAGTTTGGCAAACCGCCAGAGGTTGTGATTGAAATTGTTTCTAACAGAGAGGGGAATGAACTCGGCAGCAAGTACAGAGCTTATGAGCGGATGCGGGTGAGTTATTATGTTGTGTTTGACCCGCTCAGGCAGTTGGGAGGGCCGGTTTTACAGATTTACCAGTTGCAGGGGACAAGTTACGTTCCCCTGACGGAAACTTGGCTGGAACAAGTGGGGCTGGGTTTGACGCTGTGGCGGGGAGTGTTTGAGGGGAAAGAGGATGTGTGGTTGCGGTGGTGCGACAGGGATGGGAATCGGCTCCCCACCGGCACGGAACGAGCTGAGCGAGCGGAGTCTCAACTGCAGGAAACACAAGCACTGCTGGAGCGAGAGCGCCGGCGAGCTGAACTGCTGGCAGAGCAGTTGCGGGCTTTGGGTGTCGATCCGGAGCGGTTAAACGGGTGATATAATTTTAGATTAATCACTCCTAATTCATTTTTCATCTTCCTTGGCGCTCCTTCACGGGGGCGGTTCATTATTCCCTCGCTACGTATGCCACGATCGTTGCGGGTGTGCAATAAACCCGAATCCGACCTTACAATAATGATGCGCCCGGAATTAAGATGAGAGTGCCGGTGGGGAACTGGGGAGCCGGCAAGACGCCTACTGACGAATGGAAAAGAGGTGTGGCGATAGTTTGTTGCCGGGAGGGTTGGGGTGCCGGTGGCTTGCCTGAGTTAATATCCGCTTTATTAATTAACTTATTAGCTAGAGTCGGGTAATTAGGAATGCTCAATGCCCGGTGCCTAATGCCCAATGCCCCAAGCGTTCGCTATTATGAGTATTCAAACGAAATTTATATGAGCTGGGTGCCGGTGCCGGCTGTCTCTGAACGCGCGACAGGAATAAAACTGTCATATCAACCGGCACGGAACGGCTTGCTGTACAGCTCGGTAATGGTTTTTCTCAAGAAGGCGGGCTAAAATTCCATGCCTTGCAGGAGTAGGGGCAAGGTACGGCAGCACCTGTCGCCCAAATGCAGACTATAGTCTGAAGACTTTCTCTTAGGCGAACTTTATGATGGTTAAGCCTGGTTCCTAAATCAAAAGTGACCCTAGAGGAAGCATTTGGACAAGTCCTGAGGAGAAAGCGTGAAGCAGTGAACTTAACTCAAGAACAACTGGCGTTTGAAGCCGGCTTGCACAGAACCTATGTGATCCTGCTAGAGCGGGGCTTAAAATCCCCAACGCTAGACGTAATATTTCGGCTTTCTAAGGCTCTGGATATCCTCCCCTCTGAGGTAATCCGAGAAGTCGAAGCACTGCAATCTATTAGTTCTGATTCTTCACCGCTTGATGAAAATTAAAAAGTATTCAACTCTTGTCAGTTCAAGTGAGCTTTTAAATGAGCTTTTATATCTGGAAGCTCGCCGGCACGTAGAAGAGGCAATAAAACAAGTTGACTGGCCTCCGGGCGCGGGAAAATTCTCAATCTATCCAGAAAGTGGCAAGAAAAGAGGACAAGGGAATGGAGTCAAGCCTATAAAGAGTAGTTTTATGAAATATCTCCAAACCCAAGGCTGGGGAACCGAATTACAAGTCAGCCTTGGCACTAGCAAAAGAGTTGGAGATGTTGATGCTGTTTTGACTAGAGAGGGTAAGATTGTAGCCCTAGAGTGGGAAACCGGAAATGTCTCTTCCAGCCATCGCTCTCTTAATAAGATGGCCTTTGGTATCCAAAATCAAGTCATTCTGGCTGGCTTCCTAGTTGTCCATTGCCGCTCTCTAGCACAATATCTGACTGATATAATAGGTAACTTTGAAGAGTTAGAACCCTACTTTGGTTTTTGGCAAAACTCAATAGCTGCTTACAAGGGTTTATTAGAAATCATTGGGATTGAGCAGGATGAGGTTAGCTACGAAGTCCCAAGAATCCCAAAAGGGACTGATGGGAGATCGCTGTATTAGCCCTCTATATAATCATCATTATTGTGATAGTGTAAGTCCCCTTGAGTGAGCCTTTCAATGATTACATCACAGTTTTGTATGTCAGTGCCAATCCAGTGCCGGTCAGTAGCCTCGCAGACGGCGTATGTTGTGCCGCTACCGCCAAATGGATCGACGACTAAATCACCGGGAAGACTTGACATTTGGATGACGCGATCGAGCAGCTTCGTTGATAGCTGGTTAGTTTTGCGCTTCTTACTTTTAAACTTCCAGTGACGCACGGGCGGTATGTCCGTCCAGACATCTGTCAAATTTACACCCAATAGGTTCATCGACTTACGATGACCGCCATAGTCTTTTATCTCACCACCACAATGGCGGCAGGTTTCTATAGGAGTTCTGATTTTGCGGAAAACCTTTGGTTTCCCTTTAGAGTAATAAAGAAGGCTGTAGTGACTTGGATACAGCCTGCCTGGAATTGGCAGGCCAAGCTTAATGCTGATAGCTATCCAGTGCCTGAAGGTCAGGCCGCGATTCAGAAGATAATGTCCGATTAAAAGATTCCATTTAGGGAGATTGTAAATAAAAAGGCTACCTCCTGGCTTCAGGATTCGACAGCACTCATCTAGCCAGGAATAGCACCAGTCTATATATTTGTCTTCATCCAGGGAATCATCCCATTTATTTCCATAGTCTTTGCCTAAGTTAAACGGTGGGTCGGCAAAAACAACAGCGGCCACTTCATCTTTGATACAACAGAGTATTTTCAGGCAATCCTCCTCAAAGAGAACTCCTTTGCTTGAAACCCAACAAGGTAGACGGGAAAAACTTTCCAAAAAGAATTGCTTGTAATTAAATTTTTCCAGAGGGCCAAAGTCAAGAGTAAGTTGAGTCACGATTGTCACAGCGATAAACGCCACACAGTTTTCACATTAACCAGGATAAACCCTAACGCTCACTCAATTCAATCAAGTTGCCGGTTGGGTCTTGACTGAACGCACTCGCCCGGTCGATAAGCTGCACCGGCGACAAGCGACTTGGGGAAATTGCTAGGGCACTCCACCTGGCCCAATCCCCACCGGCATCCCTTTGGCCAACACTGCCAGCCCACCGGCACCGGCACCCACTGGACAAACGCCCTCGGCGTGCCGGTGGTGGGATTGAAATAAAAGACAGCAGGAGAAAAAATGAGCGTCATCATCCCCAATGAAATCTTACACGCAACCAGGATGTCGGAAGCTGAGTTAAAGCAGGAAATTGCAGTGATGCTCTTTCAAAAAGAGAAACTGACCCTGGCGCAAGCGAGCCGGCTAGCCGGCATGAATCGACTGCAATTTCAACACTTGCTGGCGTCTCGCCAAATTCCTGTCCATTACGATGTCGCTGAATTAGAAGCCGACATCAAGACACTGGGAGAGATGGGAGAGCTAGGATTGGAGTTAGCAATACTTCCCCAATTACCAACCTAGCAGCCGTCAGCCGGCTTTCCCTATTGCAACAACTCTACACCAGGATAACTAAACCGCTTTATAACCGTATTTTATAGGCTGTCGGTGAGTAGAAAACCCCAAAGCCCCATCCCCCAGGAATTCGGGTGCCGGTGCGAGTAGAAGGATGATTGAACCGACTCCTAGAAAACCCCCTCTCACTCCCCCTCCCCGCTTGCGGGGAGGGGGTTGGGGGGTGGGGTTCATCCCCAGCCCAGCTGCGCTTTTCGCAGCTAATTCACCACCTGACTGCTGTGACTGCGCGGATCGGCAGAGTTGCCCTTTGCCGGCGCAACCGGCGCGTCAAACGCAGACATTTGACCGGAAGCAGTGGCGTAAGGCAAAGGCAAACCGGCAGCCAAAGCCTCTAAATTCGCGCCCATAATCGTGCGGGGAACCTCACCGATAGCCTCAGCGATCGCAGCGCCATCCTGACCCAAAAAAACAAAGTGAGGAATCCCATCCACGCGGTACTTGAGAATTTCCGGCAACCACTTAGAATTATCCACATTGAGCATCACAAAGTTCACCTTGCCTTTGTACTGCTCCTCCAGTTGCTGAATTTCCGGTGCCATCGCCATGCAGCTCGTGCACCAATTGGCATAAAATTCCATTAGCGTCGGTTGCCCATTGCTGAGCGCCACCTCCAGCGGCGTGGACTCCTCAGCCAGCTCGGTGAGGTCAGCCGAGTTCGTCTCAGCCCGCAGCCCCAGGAAAATGGCCACAGTGAGCGCCACCGCCACCAGCACAATCAGCAAATTTCGCAGGCGAGTTGCAGAGCCGGTTTCAAACCCGCTCGCCACCGGCGATTCAGACTTCTGTTGCGACACAGCTTTCGGATCGGGTAAATTGGCAGCCATCAGATATTTTTTTTACGATCTATCATTCAGATATTAGTCTAGCTGAAGTTGCTCAAAGCCCCCCAGCCGTGAAAAAACGGGTAATGCTCACCTTTCCCAAACGCTCTATCCAGATGCCGATCACCTATCGGCTGGCCAAAGATTTTAATGTGGCGGCGAATATTATCCGCGCCCAGGTCGCCCCCAACCAAATTGGCACGATGGTCGTGGAACTCGCGGGCGATATTGATGAACTCGACGCCTCCATCGAGTGGATGCGATCGCAGAATATCACCGTCTCCCTCGCCAGCCGCGAGATATTGATTGATGAAGACAGCTGCGTCCACTGCGGCTTGTGCACCGGCATCTGCCCCACGGAAGCCTTGACCCTGGAACCGTCTGCATTTAAACTGACATTCACGCGGTCGCGCTGTATCGTTTGCGAGCAGTGCATTCCCACCTGTCCCGTGCAAGCGATTTCCACCAACCTGTAAAGAGGCACAGCCAATCAGTTGCGTCCTCTTGTCCCGCAAACCAACACCAGCCAGATGACGCAAATGTCCATAGCCAAACAACTGTCCCGCTTCTCTCTGATACTCCTCTCCCTTGGATATTTCAACTTGGGCTGGGAGTTATCTGAGGGGAAGTCTCCCTGGTGGGTTTGGCTGTTAGTAACAGCTTTTACCTTGGCCATTGCAGAAACTTTGGCTTTTCCCTGGTCAATCGTGAGAGCCTTGTTTAACCGCTGGATTAGCTCTGATACGAAAGCTTTCTTTGCGGCAACACTCGCTTCTTTTCTCACGGTAGTGATACTCTCATGGAGTAATATTTCTGCCCAGGGTCTGCTTTTAGTGACGGCAGCAACCTTAGCCAGAATCGACCTTCAAATGGCTGCTATAGAAGAATTAAAAGCTTTTTTTATTTTAAATTTCTTGGGGTTTGCCGGCTTGGGTTTGGGCAGTTTGGCGCACTGGGTTGCGAACCATTTTGAATTAGTGGTAAAAGCCTTTAACCAGCTATTCTAAACCGCTCATATCAAGCACTAGGGTGCGTGACGCCAGCGAACCTCCCCCACTCAGGGAGTGCGAGGGGAAGGCGGAACGCACCCAACCTCTTGCAGGGTTCCGCGAGGGAACCTCCCCCACTGATGGAGTGCAAAGGTAAGGCGGAACGCACCCAACCTCTTAGACTTGACCGTTTCACCGGCTCTCCCGGTTGCTGCTCCCAGGATTGGCCTGGGCTGTCGTGCCGGTGCGCCGCTACAGGATGGACAGTGTAAAAATTGTCACAAACGCTGAACCGACTGGGGGAAACTCCCCACAAACTGATAACAGAAGCGTTTATCTGTCCTTGTGCCCTGCAGCGCCGAAGCCGTGGGGCAATTTTGTATTTGGCGGCTGTCGGGCGATGCGCCCACCGCAGGCTCGTTGCGGGCATGCCCGCTGGAGGATGTGACAGATTCATAACAGGACTTGGGGGGAATGGTGATCACACCGGCTGCCGCCCCCGGGCCACGCGGGGCGAGATAATGGTGCAAAATGGGAGAGCAACCTCTTCGGCACTCCCCATTACCCAGCCCCAGCATGAAAGTCGTCTTCTTCGGCACCCCCGTCTTTGCAGTGCCCAGCCTGAAAAAGCTGCTGGAACATCCAGCGTTTGAAGTCTTGGCTGCTGTCACCCAGCCGGACAAACGGCGAGGGCGCGGCAGCGAACTGATTCCCTCGCCGGTGAAAAGTCTTGCACTGGCCCACAACCTGCCGGTGTGGCAGCCGCCTCGGGTGAAAAAACACAAACAAACCCTAACTCTGCTGCGAGAGGCGCAGGCAGACGTGTTTGCGGTCGTCGCTTACGGCCAAATTCTCTCTCAGGAAATTCTCGATATGCCCCGCCTGGGTTGCGTCAACGTGCACGGCTCGATTCTGCCGCAGTACCGGGGCGCAGCGCCGGTGCAGTGGTGTCTCTACCACGGCGAGAGAGAAACCGGCATCAACACGATGCTGATGGACGCAGGCATGGATACCGGTCCGGTGCTGCTGGAAGCCCGCACGCCGGTGGGGCTTTTGGACAGCGCCAGCCTGCTGGCGGAAACCCTGGCGAATTTGGGAGCGGACTTGTTGGTGGAAACCCTGTTGCGACTGGAGGGCGGGGAAATTCAGCCCATCCCCCAAGATTCCCCCCGGGCGACTTATGCGCCGCCGATTAAAAAAGAGAATTACTGCCTGGACTGGTCGCGCTCAGCCTTGGAACTGCACAATCAAGTCAGGGGATTTTTCCCAGACTGTGCGGCCACTTTTCGGGGCAAGGATCTCAAGATTGCAGCCACAGCGCCCCTCGGTCCTGAGTTTTGGCCCCTGCTGCCCCCAGAATTCAGCGCCCTCCAGCAGAATTGGCCGGCGCTGTCCGCCCGGTCTGGCCGTCCGGGGGAAGTGGTGAGCCTTGCCAAGAGGTTCGGGCCGGTGGTTCAAACCGGCTCCGGGTTGCTGCTGCTGCGGGAAGTGCAGCCAGCCGGCAAACGCCCGCAGACAGGCTGGGATTTTGTTAATGGCACCCGCCTAGCAGTGGGAGAAGTTTTGGAAAATGGCCGGCTGGCGAGCTAAAATTTATCCATTTAAATTGCAAAACCCACAGTATTTGCGCCGTAAATATACAGCCATTTATGCAATTTAAATACCAAAATTTTGCCGGGTTCCGCCGGCTGCGCCCCAAAGCCATTCCCAAAGCAGCAGATTCGCGCCCGAACTTGATATCAGATGGCGGCGGCGAGAAACCAGGTTTCTTAAAGAAACCTGGTTTCTGGATGTTCCGTTTATTTTTGCCGGCCTGCTTAAGGGTGTTCTGTTACTTCTTATAGTTCCTTTTCAGATGGACAATCATAGACATGAGCGCAGGCACCCTACTGGGGGGAAAGAGCAACGCTTGTGCCTGACCCAAATATGAGGGTAACACAGGCGTCATAAGCCTTGGATGCACTACCAGACATCCCCTATCCCTCTTGACAATTGACATATTAGAATCAATTGTCTTGGGGATTACTTTTTAAGAAAAGCCAGTAGAAGCTGGCGGGTTGGTTGGGATATTGTCCCAATCTTAATTGGAGTGTGAGGGAAAGAAGTGCCTGTACTTCGACCTTCAGTCCAGTTTATATTCTAGTCTACCAGCGTCTCTCAATGTCTGCAACCTTAATAAAGTTTAACAATACTGGCGCTACTTGTATCGATTGAGGTTCGGCAATTGCTGTCCCGGCATGAGTGCAGTGCGAGCTAGGCAGACATCTTCGGCAGCCGAGCGGCTCTTATGGTGCGTTGCTCGCTGTCGGTATTATACTGGAGATAGTGCCCCGGGCATTCCTTCCTCCATGCTGGGCATCGAGGAGGAATGCGCCAGAGTTATTGTTCAAAGAACCGGCACCCGTCGCACGGGCCATCAGGATTGACGGCGCAGCGAATGATTTCTGAGTGAGCGTTGAAGCGGCAGCTGGCATCTCCCATGATCCAGCGTCCATTGAGGATGCTTGTTTCCACCGGTCGTTGAGCGGATTGGACGTAGAGGGCAATTTTCTGCAAGCGGTATCGACCTGATTTCAGCTGGTATCGGTGCCGGCGTTCTAATACGGCGTAGGTTTGACCTTGTAGATCGAGATAGTGACCCGGTTGAGGATTCCAATCCAGTTGAACGTTTCCCAACGATTGAGGTGGTTGGGTCAGAATCACCTCTGTGGGCAGAGAATCTGGCTCCATAGTACCCATGTAATGCGGCTTACTCTTTCAAGTTACCGCACTCCTCGGTGAAAGCTTTGTCTTGTTTAGATGAGCTAAAGGTTTTACCGGCTGAGGCTCTTGCCAGCGGGCGAGAGGCTCTTCCGAGCGGGCGAGCTGATAGGTTGCAGGCTCCGCCAGAGGGGCGAGATGTGGGAACCGCACCGCAACCGTGAGGGTGCGAAACTGATATCATGTCCGGTTGATTAACCTAAATTAGGACCTGGACAGTGGGGATGCTCAATGCCCAGTACGAGCGTGCGAGCGTGCGAGCGTGCCCGAACGCCCACTGCGAGCGTGCCCAATCTCTAAAGTTTGCAGGCATTGAAGCTGTCGGTTAACTGCTGGCAAAGCATCTCCAAAGTCTCACTGTTCTTATCAATCATCTCCTGTGCGAGGCGTTTCAGACCGATGATATTAACCGGGCTGGCATCATCCATACGGTCGCCCATATCAGCAGACAGGCTGGTCTGAAAGCGGTAGTAGCGCGGTTTTCCATCCTCCGAAGCGGGCAGTAACTCTCTCAGCTGGTAATCTACCGCATCATTGCTGCCATCAAAAACGATATTCAGAATTGGCTGCGCCCACTCCAGCAACCCCCAGTTCTTCACTTTATCATAGTACAGTCTGGCTGTCATCTCTCCAGTCCCCAGTGAGACGACTAGAAAATCCGTGGCATCTTTATAGATACTCTTCGCTTCTACATAGGCACTCATTGCGGGGTTGTTCGCAACAACGCCCCCGTCAATTAAGGCATAATAATCCGTCAAGTCATTCGTTTCAAGTTTCATAGGCTCAAAATACGTCGGGGCTGCAGAAGTCGCCCGCGCAACTTTTTTCATAGGGAAGTCGCGCTTAGGCTCCAGCTTGGCTTTGAAACTTTTAAAAAAGTAGGGCCTGCGCAGCTCAATGTCATAGCTTGGAATCAGGATATCTGCCAGCGCTTCACTCAGATAAGTTGCGCCAAAGTATTTATCTAAAACCTCTTCCATGCCAAATGCTGAATATTTCTCCTCTTGTAGATTCCTCAGGCTGCTAAAAATATTGTGGGGAAATATCTGCTGTCCCTCAGTTTCGTACAATCTCACCAAAGACTGAGCGCTATGTTCAGGCTTCTGGCTTCCTTCCAGCGGTTTAGTCAGGCCCATAGCCAAAATACCGCCCGTTGAAGTGCCGGCAATCATATCGAACAGCTCTGCAATCGGCTTTTCAGTGCGCGCCTCAATTTCGGCCATAATCATGGCCGGTATAATCCCTCGCATCCCGCCTCCATCTATTGACAGGACTCTGATTTGCTTCGACATTCCACTCTCCAAAACTACCAGCTTTTTACAACTGCAACCGAACTATCAGGCGGCTCGGTCACCAACAGGAGTCACTCATAAATTTCCCCTTGCTTTCTGATTGCAATAACCTTGGAAGAATTGCTCTACAAGGTTTTCGAGCGCTGTTACAGACCAGATGTCTGCCATGATAAATATTAAAATAGCACATTCGGGAGGCAAGGGGGAGAGGGGGGATGGGAGTCCCCCGCTGGGGAGCTGCGGGGTTCCACCGGCTACTCGCGGCAACCGGCACGCCTCTGCATGTCTTGCAGAGCCGTGTTAACACTCTTCGCGCTCGCCACACATATCTCGGCTGAACCCCCCCTGCCTACCTTCGCTGTCCGCCCCGTAACAGCCGCCAAAAGTGCCGGTAGCGTGCTGGGCGTGCCGGCATTCCCTGCGGCCTTTACTCTATCGCATCTAACACCGCTTTCGGCAACAATTTGTCTTTGAACCACACTACGGTAGCCGGCACATCCCTAATATTAACCCCCGCCTTCTCCAAATTCAATCGCTCCGAAACAGCCAAAATCAAATTATTGCACTCAGACTGGCGCACTTGGGCGAATTTCTTCTGCAAATACTCCGGACGCCAGTAGCCGACAATTTCCAGCAAAAACGACCGGCCATCAGGATGCACCAGGCGAAAGTCCGGAATCATCACGCTGCCGGGTATAGGGATGAGGTCAACCTCTCGTTCCAGCACCCACTCGGTTTTCAGGCTGTCCCACTTGTCAGCAAAGGACGCCTCTACCATACTGTCATAAGGCTTGCCCGCAGGGTAGTGGCTCACCAAACCGCAATCCGAATCCAGGCTGAACCGGCCAGTTTTCCAAGTGCCGGTGTAGAAATCGCGGCTGTACAGCGTCGCCTTCAAACTCCATTTGGTGACGTGCAGCAGCGCCGGCAGCATCTTGGCGAGGGCGAGCCCGTAGCGCGTGTTAGGCTTAAATAGGCTCGTAGGGCCATCCACCGTAATCGTAAACCCGCGATCGGCGTCGCCCTCAATATAGACCATCAGTTGAAACAATTTGAGATAGCGGAATAACAGCTTATACTGACCGGGAACATTGCGGTGGGCGTTGATGGTGATGTCACTGGCGCGGTAGAATACGCCCTGCACCTGCGCCAAATTGTATCGGTGCAGCAAGTCTTCCGCTGCCGGTGCCTCAAACTGCGTCAGAATTTTATTCTCCGCCAAATCCGCATACAAGCCGGCTTTTATCTGCACCGGCAGCACTTCCCGATTTAACTCCTGACTCAGCTCAAGACCCAGCTTTTCCAGAGTAACTTGTGCCGATTGCGGACTGGGAACAGACTCAGCCGAGCGAGCGAAAACCCGCTGCCGCAATTCCTGCGGGTCGATGGGACTGATGACCTCAAACTGACTGAAAGCCTCGCTTCTCAGCAAGTGGGCCAGCCCCCGCTTAATGCGGTAGTCAGGGCTGTCGCCCTCCAGTTCCAAAAGCTGCCGGTCGAGTTCCCCTTGGGTGCCGCCTTTCGCTTCTTGGAAACAGGTGATTATGTCGCTAGCAAGGGCGAAATTGTTGGGCTCAATTTTCAGGCGTTTCGGGATGACTGTCTCCCCATTTTGCCGGGAAAGTAACAGGTCGGTTGGTAACATTTTTAGGGCAAAGGGTTTTCTTTTATTAACCGCAGAGGGAGCCGAGACGCAGAGGGAAGAGAAGAAGAGAGCTGACTGGATTTTTCTTTCCCTATTTAACCCAAGTTTCTATTTAAGGAGGCAGAGCCTCCAAAGCAGCGTTACCAGGCAGATACTGGTAACGAGGGGAGAGTTTTGAAGCCTTCAATCTTCCTCCTCTTCTTCCTCATCTCCCCATTTAGCCTTTGGCTCAGCAGCACGCTTGCTCGCAGACTTATTCACCCCATAAATCGGAGTCGGCGCTGGCGGCGACTGGGGATTCCCATCTGGCGCAGGGGGCAAGATTTCCAACTGCCGGTGCTTCGGTAACTCCGGTTCTTCCTCTTGGCGCACTTGGCGTCTTGGCGGTTCAGATTTCTTCACCTCACCCCGCCGGCGCTGGGAAGTTCCCTCCTCAGCCGTATCCTCCGCCACCACCTCATACAGAATCGCCAACTTATCCTTATCCGCCCCCTTGCGCAAAACCCGCCCCAAACGCTGAATGTACTCCCGCACCGATCCCGTACCCGACAGCAGAATCGCCACGCGCGCCTCTGGGACATCCACCCCCTCATTCAAAACGTGAGAGGCGACCAGGGCTTTGTACTCGCCGGTGCGAAACCGGCTGAGAACTTCGTGGCGCTCCTTCACCGGCGTCTGGTGGGTGATCGCCGGGATGAGGAATTCCTGGGAAATGCGGTAAACCGTAGCGTTGTCAGCTGTGAAGATCAGCGTGCGTTCCGGGTAGTGCTGCGCGAGGATATCCGCCAGAATCCTCAGCTTGCCGTCCGTGCCGAGGGCGATTTCCTTGGCTTGCCGGTGGGCGAGCATGGCGCGGCGTCCCGCCGGCGACCGGCAGCTGGCTTGGACAAACCGCTGCCACCCGTCTAGGCTGCCCAAGGAGATATGCGATTCCCGCAAGAATTCGTTGCGCTCTTTCATCAGCTGGCTGTAGCGATCGCGCTCAATTTGCGACAGCTTGACTTTAATTTGCACAATTTCGTGGTCTGCCAGTGCGCCGCCCTTGAGTTCCTCAGGGGTTTTGCGATACACTTCCGGCCCAATTAAAATATTGAGGTCGGAATGTTTGCCGTCTGACCTTTCCGGCGTTGCGCTCAGCCCCAGCCGGTAGGGTGCGATCGCATATTCTGCAATCACCCGGTTAAAGTCGGTGGGCAAGTGGTGGCACTCGTCAAAGACAATCAGGGCGTAGCGGTTGCCGAGGGCTTCCGCGTGGATGGCGGCGCTGTCGTAGGTGGCGACTAAGATAGGCGTTTTGTCGCGGGAACCGCCCCCCAGCAACCCCACCTCGGCATCGGGAAAGGCGGCGACTAAGTGGGCGTACCACTGGTGCATCAAGTCGAGAGTGGGCACCACAATTAGGGTGCTGCGGGGGGTGGCTTGCAGGGCGAGCTGGGCGAGATAAGTCTTGCCGGCTGCGGTGGGGAGCACTACGACGCCCTTGCGCCCCGCCTGCTTCCACGCAGCTAGGGCTTCTTGCTGGTGCCGGTAGGGGGGCATTTCCACGCTGGGGACGAGTTCGAGGGGCTGAAATCCCCTCGCTTCGTCGGTGAAGGCGATGCCCTCGGCTTGCAGGGCTTCTATGAGGGGGCGGTAGTGGATTGCCGGTATGCGGAATTTCTCCACCCTGTCGTCCCAAGTGGCAAAGTCCACCCAGGCTTTGCCCCTCGGCGGCGGGTGCAGGATGAGAGTGCCCCTGTCAAATGAGATGGTCGGTGTGCGAGCCATTGGCTGTTTGAATTGCAATCCACCGTTTATTTTAAGGCAGTCGCGATGCTCCTGCTGCGCCGGTGCGCTACAACTGCGGGCAGGTTGGGCTTTAGCCCAACTACGAACCTTTGGGCTAAAGCCCAACTACAAACTTTTGGGCTAAAGCCCAACTACAAACTTTTGGGCTAATGGTAAATTTCAGAACCCCTGTTTTTTTACCCGGGGTTCTGGCCAGCAGCGGTTGCGCAAATCATTAGACTCGCTATATAAAAAATCAAAGTTTTTTATTCTTCAGAATCCGCACGTTTAGTCATCAGGTAATCTACTCGCCTGCACCTTAACCAGAAGCGAATCATTTCGGCAGCTTTATTGATTTCCGACACATAGCGCCTTGAAGTTCCTCTAGAGGAATAGATGCTCTCTCTTCTATCCTCCTGCAATTCAAAATACAAGATTTTGCCGTCCATAGTAGTGACTGATAATAAATCTCTATACTTCCTTCGCTCGTCAGGATTTTTAAGTCTCAATGAAGATTTTTCCTGAGTTTTCACAGAAACGATGCTGTCATAGAGATATTCACAGGTTTCTATGTCCACTCCGTTCCCTTTGACGAAATCATAGTAGCATTTATAGTAGGATATAAAATTGTCAGACAAAAAAATCACAACAAATTCATAAACGCCATATCTTAACTTTCCATCAAACCCTTTCACTTTGTAAAAATCTCCAATGTCTATATATAAGCCTTGATTTTTATTCGCCACCTCATCCAGCTCTCTATTTCCTTTAATAATCAAACTTTTATCAACTTCATCCGAGCCTATGCCGATAAATGAAACAATAGGCTCCTCCTCTAAGTCCACCGTATAATTATCATTATTTACGCCCCGGGATAAATCTTTAATTTGCAAGTGGTTTAGTCCACCTACAATACATTTTTCTTGATCTTCTTCTAGCCATTCTTTTACGCGCTCTTCTAGACTTCTGAGGGAAGAAATTTGGCTCTCCGAAAAAAGTTTTATTTCAGCCATTTTTTCTTCATGCTGCCGTTGGAGTTGGTCAATTTGTTGCTGGCACGAACGCTGGCTTTCGGTCAAGTTATCTTTATGCAAACGTTCATGCTTTTTATGAATAAAGCTCCAGTTTTTTAAGGTATAACCTGTTAATGAGATCAGGATTAATATGAGCGCTAACTTGACCCCTGCATAGAAAATACTGGAAAATAAGACGAGCGCCAAACAAACCAATATTTTCTTTTTGATTGAGCTTTCTATAAAAAACCGAATAGCCACAGAGCCGCTGTATTTTAAATCTGAAAATGCCTCTCCGATAAAAAAATAAAGCTTGGTTTTAAACGGAAAGGGAGGTGCTGGCTGCGCTAACAATTCTTCAAAATACTTTTTGGCTGCGCTTAATTCCGCTTCGATTGATGACAGTTCTTCTTCCAGCCGTCCTGACTCTGGCCAAAGATTTGATTCACTCGCATTATTCAGCTTCTGCATCCATTCAAAATATTGGCGAATCTGCTCTCGCTTTTCTCTTTCGTCAATAGGATTCATCTGGTTGCTCCACCTGTTTTACCAGTTTAGACATTTGAGGATCTCCAATGAGAGAACTTAGCTTGATTGTCCCACTTCTTATTTTTTGTCCCGACTCAACCAAAGCCTTCATCTGAACGTAGAAATCTTCTGGCTTTTTCAATTGTATGTATTCTGGTGAACGTTTTATCCGCCGATGAACCGAGTAACGGCAATAGTTAAACACCAACTCAAGAACCTTGAGTTCAAAAGGGGTAAAATCTAGCGACTCTACAGGATCTCTCCTTAGAATGCCCAAAATTTCGTCTTCGTAGCATTGCTTCAACTGTTCTAGAACCGTGCATTTTCTAGAAATCCACAGAAGCAGACCACAAAAGCTATTTTTTAACCGTTTCCCCCCGGACGAATCCAGTCATATGTTGATAGGGCCACCAAAAGTCTGCGTTCCACCCGTGATGTTTATCCCTTTGCTATGCTCAATAGTTTGCTGTTTATTGATAACACCTTGGTTAAGAACTTCAACCTGTTCGGCAAGCTTCGCTTGATTTTGAATAGTAGGCTGTTGGGACTTGAGAAGAGCGATTTCTTTTTGGACAGCTTCAGCAATTTTTGGGTCTGCCTTGACTGCCGTTTCTATTTCCTGGACTGCTTGAGCAATTTCCGGATTTGCCTTGGCCGCTGCTTGTACCTCAAGAACGGCTTGACCATAATCTAATGGCTGGTGTTGGGCTAGTTCTATAGCGCTGGCTGCCCTTGGAGACTTCTGCTTTAGCAGTGAGAGGAACTTCCCGCCCCGATCGAAAAGTTTTTCTCCCAGCTTTCCTGCTGCTCCCTCTACGACTTTGATCGCCAAGAAAGTAGCAGTGTTAACAGCTATCAAGCCAAAAGGTTCCATAGAGGTCAAATTAGATGTGATACTTTAGCCATCCTAACGTAGCCGTTTTCATTTGTCAAGAAGCTCAACATTTCTTCATACAAAAAGGCTAGCGCCTTCTAGGCTGCGAAGGCGGGCTTAGCTTGTCTAGCCCCTGGTTTTCTAGCTGTGGGCTTTTTTGTGAGCGGTTCTGGCGGCGCGACTGCACTTCATCAAGGTAGCTGGCCAAGATCGCTGACATGACTCCAACTCGGCGGGGTGGATGGGTGCGAATAGCATGCATCCCACTTTGGCAGCAATCTTATGGCCAAAGGAGAGGAGGCGTTGGGCCCTCTTTGGGTTCGCCACCCTCTCCCACGAGCTGTTCCCAAGCCGGTCGATCCCGCTGAGCTAGCTGTGGCTATCACCAACCTGGCTGGGCGAACCGGAAATATGGGCTAGTGCTGCCCAACCCCACTTTTCCTCGTTCGAGCTTGGCAATGCAGCCGGTCACTTTGGCAATGCAGCTGGTCAATTTGGCAATGCAGCCGGTCAATTTGGCAATGCAGCCGGTCACATTGGCAATGCAGCCGGTCACATTGGCAATGCAGCCGGTCACATTGGCAATGCAGCCGGTCACATTGGCAATGCAGCCGGTCACATTGGCAATGCAGCCGGTCACATTGGCAATGCAGCCGGTCAACTTGCCAATGCAGCCGGTCACATTGGCAATGCAGCCGGTCACATTGGCAATGCAGCCGGTAGGGTTAGATTTTTCCGCATATCTTATGGTTCGGTGCGCGGGAAGCGAAATTGGGTTTGGAAAAGTCGGACATCCTCAATCAATGTCCCCACAGGGTAGATGTTTGTAAATAGCTGAGGGCGGCTGAGAGTCGCCAAATATTCCCGCAACACTTGCCGGCTCACCCACAATTACACCCCGGCATCATAACGGCTTTGAATTGCCTGTAGCGCCACTGGGTTAAGAGGAGACTCGGCAACATTCGCGTAAACCAGAATATTGGTGTCCAGAAATACAGCGCTATCGTCCTGAGTCACCATACATATCCTCACGTCTCAGGGAAAGGTCAGCTGGCCAAGAACCATAACTGTCCACCGGGAAGTTTAAGTGCCGGCGCTCTTTCTTGGCCACCGGCTTCTCACTGACTGGCTGCTCATCAATCACCAGCACTATCTCGTGTTCGCCCGGTGGAATGTCTGCCGGCAGCTGCACAGTAACTTTTCCCCCAGGCAGTACGGTGGCAGTTGTTGCAATGGTTTTCATCTTATCCTATCCTAAAATAAACAAATTTCCTCTCCCACTATTATCATACATCTCTTCGCCTCTCCAGTCAAGTCCTGCCGGCCAAGGGCATATTATCTTTTTGAGCGAAATTATATGATAATGATAGACTGCCGGCACCCACTGAGAGGAACCCATGCCAGAGGCTAACGAAATAGCAGTCGAATTCCGCGATGCCAGCTATCGCGTCAACAACCGGAATCTGGTGTCGGATTTGAATTTCACCGTCCGCCAGGGAGAAGCGCTGGTGCTGCTGGGACGCAGCGGAAGCGGCAAAACAACCACCATGAAACTGATCAACCGGCTGCACGCGCCAACCGCCGGCACCGTGCTGGTGGGGGGGAAACCCACAACGGAGTGGGACCCCATCGCGCTGCGCCGGCGCATGGGCTATGTCATCCAAGAAACCGGCTTGTTCCCCCACTTCACCGTTGAGCGCAATGTGGGCTTAGTCCCCGCCTTAGAAAACTGGAAACCCAAACAAATTAAAACCCGCGTTTGCGAGCTCCTGAATCTGGTAGGCTTAGATCCAGAGCAATTCGCCGGACGCTATCCGCACCAGCTGTCTGGCGGTCAGCGCCAGCGCGTCGGCATCGCGCGCGCACTCGCCGCTGACCCGCCGGTGCTGCTGATGGATGAGCCGTTTGGCGCACTTGACCCGATTACGCGATTGGAGATTCAAAAGGAGTTCCGCCGGTTGCAACAGGAATTAGGTAAAACGGTGATTTTTGTCACCCACGACATTCAAGAAGCCTTCCTTCTGGCATCGAGAATTGGCTTGATGCACGAAGGGCGAATGGCTGTGCTGGAGACGCCGGCAGAATTCACTAGCTCGCAACATCCAGAGGCGCAGGCTTTCCTGCAATGTCTGCGCTCGCTCGAACAGGCGAGGGACGGGCTGTGAGCGGCGATTTTTTCCTGATTCGGTATGGCCCAGAAATCCTGGCGCGCACCGGCGAACACTTAATCCTGGTGGCGATTTCCACCGGCATCGCCATTGTTGCCGGCATCCCCCTGGGCATTCTCATCACCCGCCAACCCGCACTCAGCAAGCCGGTACTCGGCTTTGCCAACGCAGTCCAGACGGTTCCCAGTTTGGCGCTGTTCGGCTTTCTGATTTCCGTACCGCTGCTGGGCGGCATTGGCAACACCCCAGCAATTGTCGCCCTAACATTATATTCGCTGCTGCCGATTATTCGCAATACCTACACCGGCATTACCGGCGTTGACCCAGCCATCCGCGAAGCCGGTCGCGGCATGGGAATGACCGATTGGCAGCTGTTAGTTCAGGTGGAAATTCCCCTGGCAACCGGCGTTATCCTCGCCGGCGTTCGGGTCGCCTCCGTCATTGCCATTGGCGTCGCCACCATCGCCCCCGCCATTGGTGCAGGCGGTTTGGGGGTGTTTATCTTTCGGGGCATTTCTGTCGTCAACAACCAGCTGATTCTTGCCGGTGCCGTGCCGGCGGCGCTGATTGCCTTGCTGGCAGATTTTGCTTTCGGTTGGATTGAGCAGCAATTAACAACAATAAGAAAATGAAAATGCGCTTTTCCTTCCTCGCTTCCTGGTTCCGCTTCCTCGCTCCCTGGCTCATATCGGCAGCGAGATTGAGGGGGTTCCGCCGGGAGGATCTCGTTTTTGCTAGGATTTTCCCCCTCACCCCCCTAACCCCCCTCTCCCGCCCTGGGAGAGGGGGGAAAAAATCAAGAATTCTCCCCTCTCCCCTTGTGCGGGCGGTGAGGGTGAGGGGGATCGCACAAATGGGATGCTCCTGGCTCCGCCTCCCCAGAGCCGCGCTATTCTTAATTTTGACTTTCGCCTTAACAGTAGCGCTAGCCGGCTGCAACACCAACTCGGGCGGAAGTGGCGGCGGCAACATCGTTATCGGCTCGAAAAATTTCACCGAGCAAGTCATATTGGGAGAACTCCTGGCGCAGCACATCGAAGCGACAGCAGGCTTGAAAGTTGACCGGCGTTTCAACCTGGGAGGCACATTCATTTGCCACACAGCCCTGACAGCCGGTCAGCTGGATGCCTATGTTGAGTACACAGGCACCTCGTTCACAGCTATCCTGAAACAAAAACCCATCAGTGACCCCAAAGCAGTTTACCAGAAAGTTAAACAAGAATATGCCCAGCGGTTTGGGCTGCAGGTGACTGAACCGTTAGGCTTTGAAAACACCTTCGCTATGGTTGTGCGCGGCTCAGACGCCCGGCGGCTGAATATCCAAACCCTCTCGCAAGCAGCTCAATACACCCCGCAGTGGCAAGCCGGTTTCGGCTACGAATTCATCGAGCGCGAGGATGGGTTAACCGGACTGTCCAAAACCTACGGCTTGAAGTTTGCTAAGCCCCCCAAAATCATGGATTTGGGGCTGATGTACCGGGCGCTGGTTGATAAAAAAGTGGATCTGGTGGCTGGAAACTCCACCGACGGGCAGATTGCGCGGCTGGGTTTAGCGATCCTAAAAGATGACAAGCAATATTTTCCCCCTTATGAAGCCGTGCCGGTGGTGCGCCAGGAAACCTTGAAAAAATATCCGCAGTTGCGCAAGGCTTTCCAGCAACTGGGAGGCGCAATTAGCGCAGAAGAAATGCAGCGCATGAACTCTCAGGTTGAGGGGGAGTTGCGCAAGGTGGAAGATGTGGTGCGGGAGTTTCTCCAGTCGAAAGGGTTGCTGAATAAGGCAAAGGGCGAGCCTTCCCCGCTCTCCCCGGCTTCGGGGGGGAAGTGAGGCGGACTCGCCCCACCACCCGTGCAAAACCGGGAGCATCCCGTTTTTGCAAATATACCCTGGCGATTAGAAAGAAGCTGTTGGCGAATCCGTGAGGGGTTAGACCTTTTCGTTCGTCAAGCGTTGAACGGCGTTGCATTGGCGAATGAAGATATCGGGTGGGGTCTCAAAGCTTGTCACGCCAATGCTAGCTGCTGGCGCAGCCGCTGCGTTAGCGAAGCGGCTGCGTAAGCAGCTAGCACGCCCCTACAAAGTATCCTGTAGGGGCGAAGCATGAGCGCGACTATTTATGGGACTCAGGGAAAGGATTAGATTCGCTCATGCTTCGCCCTTCCCCTGACGCTACCTGCAGACAAAGGGCATAGGGTGGGGTCTTACCCCACATCAATTCGCCAACAGCATCTTAGAAATCGCGGCTATACAAACAAAACCCGCCTGCGCGGGTTTTTAAGAGCCTGCGATTTTCGGGCGAAAGTTTGTGTGGCAGGCACTTTGTGTGCCAGAATACTAAAGTCGGATGCTCCCTGCAAAACCGGCTGATTTTGTTTACAACCGCTTTTAATAGTGTGTGAACTGACAGGTGACAGTAATGGTGGCAGCTGACCCAATTTTACTCAACGACTGGCACGTTGTGGCCCGAACCGAAGACTTACAGCCCGGTTCCCCCTTGCCGGCACGCCTGCTGGGGGAAGACTTGGTGCTTTGGCGCAGTGGCGACGGATTGGTGGCTTGGCAAGACAGGTGCCCCCACCGGGGTTTTCCCCTGTCTCAGGGACAGGTTGCCGGCGAAACCCTCGTCTGTCCCTACCACGGCTTAGCTTTCAACTCGGCAGGACAGTGCACGCACATCCCCGCGCACCCAACCCAGCAGCCACCGGCACGCGCTCTCGTCCGGACTTACCAAATTCAGGAGCGCTACGGTTTGGTTTGGGTTTTGCTCGGTAAGGATGAAAAAGGACAAATTCACCCCTCACCCTTCCCGGAGTGGGATGACCCAGCTTACCGCAAGTTCCTCTGCGGTCCCTTCCGCTGCTCTGCCAGCGGACTCCGCGCTGTTGAGAATTTCCTCGATGTGTCTCACTTCCCCTTCGTCCATGACGGATTCTTGGGCTCGCCCAACCATACGGAGGTTGAGGACTATGATGTAGAGGTCGATGCAGCCGGCATCCACCTCCGCAACGTCCGCGTCTGGCAGCCAGATCCCGATGGCACCGGCATTGGCTGCAAAGTCACTTACAATTATCGCGTCTGGCGTCCCCTGACCTCCTCTTTTGTCAAAGAATCCGCCGGCGGGCGTCTGGCGATTTTCTTCACCGTCACGCCGGTGGATGAGGAAGAGTGCTTGGGGTGGATGTGGGTTGCCATGAACTACGGTCACGAAATCCCCCTGGAGGAATTGCGGGTGTTTCAAGACGCCGTGATTCGCCAAGACATTCCTATTGTGGAGTCCCAGCGTCCCAAGCGCCTGCCGCTGGACTTGCAGGCGGAGTTTCACCTCCAGTGCGATCGCTCCTCCATTGCCTACCGCAAGTGGCTGAAACAGCAAGGCGTCACCTTCGGAACCGTCTAGACTCTTAAAGACACCTTTCGCAATTCCTGCGGTTGCGAAGCCAGATTGTCTTTGGGGATGGGAAGTGTGTCGCTCAACAGCACCGGCACTTCCTGCCAGCAGCCTTGGCAAAACCAATACAGGCGATTTTGCCGCAGGTGGCGCAGGAGGAGGCGATTGCACCAAGGACACTGATGGGTTGACATATTTAATTATCTCCTTTTGAAAAACCGCAACCCTCCTGCTTCCCAAAGCTACATTCTTTGGTGTTATCTGCAAGCCTCCCTAAGGAGATAAAATCTCCAAAAGAGTGCGGGCAACAGGATGCGTTAACCGGCTGCTATCTGTTTTAATCTGCACTTGAGCGTATTATCTAAAACGCAGGTTATGGCAAGGCTATAGTTTGGCGATCGATTGTTTAAATTTTTTTAATGTTAAAAACTTGTCCGGGCCAACGTGCCAAATCGCACAGCTCCCCCCAGCCCCCCTTTTTTAGGGGGGCTGGGGGGAGATCCGAATTAACAGGCGAGCTAGTTCGCAGTGAGGGCTTTAGCCCTCATCCCTCATTAATTGAGGGATCTGAGAAACCCGGTTTCTTTAAGAAACCGGGTTTCTGGCATGTACTTCATCCAACTGAAAACCGCTATAAGCTATTAAGCTTTTAATCTGCATTTACCTTTAAAGTCGGCGGAGCCGACATAACGGCGTTCCCAGGCGGAGCCTGGGAACGAGGTATAACGAGGTATAAGCTCCCCCTCCTGACTGTTTTTTAACTAATCAAGCGGAAATTTTGCGAGTGTTTTCAATGACCTGGCGGATTTCAGCGCAGCGTCCGGCGTACTCAGCATCACTGAGAACTGGGGATGATTCGGTGCTGGCAACCGGCACAGCCAAATCAATCCACGACCGGCAGCCCCCGTATTCCGGGAGGTAGGGAATTTCTTGCGCCGCTGGGAGCAGGTGAGTCCGCAGCAGCAGCACATAAAGCGGTTCGCGGCGCTTCCACTTAAGGCGCTCGCTGACAAATTTCTCATTCCAAATGTGGTAAGATAGCAGAGCTGCAACCGCTGACTCGTCGCTCACCGGCAAAACATCAGTAATCTCCGCCCAGCTGCCAATCCGAATTGTATCCGGATGCCAGCCGGAGGGCACCGGCGTCACCAAGCCGGCATATTCAGGTTTGAGCAAATCTGGCTGCTGGTGTTCGTAAGTCGGGTAGAGCCAAACGTGCGTGCCGGTGACAGTGAAGCGCCCGCCCTCCTCGCGGATGCCGCCTTTGCGCAGCAGCACGACAGTTTTGCCCTGTTCCAAAGCATCAACAGCAATTGCCCATTCTTTCAGGGCGCGGTTGCCAATATCACTCATAAAATACCCATTCTTGATTGCCAATTTTAATCGCAGTACCGTCACTCAGCCAGAAAGGTTGGTTGGCGACAAGCCGCTCACCTCCAACAAACGTGCCATTGGAACTGCCCATATCCACAAGCTGGTATCGGACTGCACCGTTAGCGCCAGGAATCCGAACAATTTGAGCGTGGTAGCGGGAGCACCTCGGATCTTGCAGCGCCAGGTTATTATTCGGTTCGCGCCCAATAGTGAAAGGGCTATTATTTATAACGATAATATCACCGGATGAGCGGTCAGCAAGACGAGCGGTTGCTCCCTCCCCGGCGCTGTCGCTCAGCAGGGTTGGCGCGAGGGAGGGCGCGAGGGAGGGCTGAACAAAAGTGCCAGGTTCCAGCGCCGCCGCATAGGAGGGATCGCTCGATTTATTGGAAATCAGGTTCACCTGCTGCACCGGCGGCGGTGGCAAAACCGGACGCCCCGCCCGACTGATTTCAACTTGCAGTGCGGCTGCGTGTTCCGCTTCCTGACGCGCACTCATGCCCTCAACCTGACGGATCACGCCGCGATTGTCCGGAAACGTGATATCGCTCACCCGCACATCTTCCAGTTCAAAACCCAGAGAATAGACGGCTGACTTGCTATCGAGCATGTGCTGGCGGATCGCAACTCGTCCCCGCTCGGTCATATCTCCGACAGAAACCTTACCGATAGCGATTCCCAGCATATCTTTTAGCACACCTGTCAGCGCCGCCATCGGGTCAGACAGTTCCAGCGCCACCCGTTGCGGGTTGGCTACCCGGTAGCTGGCATTGAGGGACACGTTTACTAAGAATTGGTCGCGGGTTAGCAAGTCTCCCTGGGAAACAATTTCCAGGTTGCGGAGTTTGGTGTCAACTAGAAGCAGCTGGCACTGTTCCAGCAAAGGCACAGCAAAGCTGAAATGACGCCCGGGATCTAGCCGACGCACGACCTGGCCATTTTTGACCAGCAGACCGATACAGCCCGCTTCGATGAAGTCCATGCTCAACCCGACAAAGCGCTCTGGGGTCAGCTTTTGGATCAGAGGGGGGGAGTTGCCAGACATGAGAGTATATAGAAGAGTCCTTGGCGGAGTGTTCCTCTTCTAGGATAGCAAAACCTGGTGCTTTTCTGCTGCGGCGCGGATGTCTTGCCGGCGGAAATATCAGCTGCCGCCTTATCCGCTGGATTATTTATTATACCACTCCCCATCTCAGATAGAAAGGCGATTGCCGGCATGCTTATAATATAACCCAATTTGCTACGCACGCAGTCAGTCAGGCGAGATCCCCCCCTAGCCCCCCCTTCAAAAGGGGGGGACATTCTCTTGCGCCCCCCTTTTTAAGGGGGGTTTGGGGGTATCTGGATGCTTAGACTTGTAGGTAGCAACTTGAGTTATAATATAAGGCAAAACGAGAACTGTAAGTAGTTGAGCATGGAAACGCGACCGCTAGGCACGTCTGACATCAAGATTACGCCTGTAATTATGGGCACTTGGCAAGCCGGCAAATCGATGTGGGTGGGGGTTGAGGATTCGGAAACAATCAAAGCGATGCGGGCGGCGTTTGATGCCGGCATCACGACGTTTGACACCGCTGCCATCTACGGAGACGGTCACTCAGAGAGGATTGTGGGCGAAGCCCTAGAGCCGGTGCGCGACAAAGTGGTTTATGCGACTAAAGTGTGGTGCACTAATCTCAAGTACGATAAACTGATTGAGGCGTGCGATAGTTCGCTGAAAAATCTGAGAACCGACTATATCGATCTGTATCAAATCCACTGGCCGGCTGGCTCCTGGAAAAGCGAGATTGTGCCGGTTGAGGAGACGATGCGGGCGCTGAATTATTTGAAGCAGCAAGGGAAAATACGGGCGATTGGCGTGTCGAATTTCTCTCGCGCCCAGATAGAAGAAGCGGCGCAGTACGGGCGGGTAGACAGTTTGCAGCCGCCTTATTCGCTGTTCTGGCGGTTCGTGGAGAAGGATGAGATGCCGTATTGCATTGAGAATAATATCACAATTCTGGCTTATTCTCCTCTGGCTCAGGGGCTGCTCACCGGCAAATTCGGCCCGGGTCACAAGTTTGAGGAGGGGGATCACCGGGCGATAAATAAGCTGTTTCAGGGCGAGAACTACCAGCGGGCGCTAGCAGCGCTCGACCAACTGCGCCCAATCGCAGACCTGCACCAGTCCAGTTTAGCTCAGCTGGCGCTGGCGTGGTTAATTGCGCAGCCGCAGACTTGTGCGATCGCAGGGGCGCGAAATGCCGAGCAGGCGGTGGGGAATGCCGGTGCGGCTGTTGTGCGATTGGATGCCGGTGAGCTGGCGGAAATTGATGCCATCGGGCGGAGTGTTACGGATTATTTAGATGACAGTCCGGTGATGTGGGAGTTTTGATACCTCGCCCCCCTGCCCCCTCTCCGCGAGCGGAGAGGGGGAGCTCCCGCACCTCACCAGCACGCACCTGCCGGTGGGCCATTTCACCGCCGCGATGGGCATTGGGCATTGGGTTGTGCCCCTACCCCCTAACCCCTAACCCCTAACAGCTCCCCCTGGCCACCTTGCCGGCACACCCCACTCCTGAAACAAGTGCATAAGTTTTTTCCCCCTCACCTATTAACGCTTTGTAAGGACTGGAAAGAGCGGAAGGGTTCAGGGTTGCAGTCACGGATATGACTGAGAAACCCGTGCAATCCGCAGAGCCTAGCGCTCCTTGCAATATTTAGGATTACCTAGTTATTTTAGTAGGGCTGAAGTTGTCCATTTAGGGAGGGTATTCTACCCATGAATAAATATAACCGGCAAAAACTCCTCGCCGCACTCACCGGCATCGTCCTGTCTCTCACCTCACCGCTGCTGCTGGCTCGCCACGCCTGGGCAAAAGCGCCGGCTGACGCAAAGGTTTCCCCCCTGATCGAGCAGTTGAAAACCGCCGAGGAATTCAACCGCGAGGAAACTGTTGATAATTTAGCAAAACTTGGAGCGCCTGCTGTCCCCGCTTTGATAAACGCCTTGCAGTCGGATGATCTTCAAGTCCGCCAGGGTGCAGTCGGTGCGCTGGCGAAAATCGGTCAGCCGGCTATCCACGACTTGATAAAAGCGTTGCATTCCAAGAATCAGAGAGTGCGGTGGAATGCTGCTGCTGCTCTGGGAAATATCAATTATAGGGCTAATAATACCGACTATATTAAAGATGCGGATGCCGTCATCTCCGCTCTTGCAAAGCTACTGAAAGACTCGCATTCGCCAGTGCGCAGGCGTGCCGCTTGGTCACTGTCCCAAATCAGCCAGCAATGGTATCAATACAGAAAAGTTCCACCGGCAGCCAAAGAGGCTATCCCGCAGTTAAGCTTAGATCTGCAAAACCCAGATGTGAACCTGCGGCGCAGTGCGGCTGCAGTTTTGGCGAACATGCGTGCGGAAGCCAAATACGCTATTCCCGATTTTATAAAAGCTCTGAAAGATCGAGATGCCGAGGTGCGTTACCGTGCGATTGATGGTCTGGGGCGCACAGGTTTTCCCGCCAAAGATGCTGTCCCCGAATTGAGGGCGCTTCTCAAACAGGACGCGGATCGAAACGTGCGTTTCAATGCAGCTTGGGCTTTGGGGGAAATAGGTTCTGATGCCCAATCCGCAGTTTCCGATTTGAAGAAGGCTGTGGCAGACCAGGATATAGACGTGCGTAACAATGCGGTTAAGGCTCTCGGAAAAATCGGTGCCGCCTCTAAAGACGCTCTTCCCCAGTTGAGGGAGGCTCTGAAAGATCCAATTCCTTACGTCCGCAACAATGCAGCTGAAGCTCTGGGTAAAATTGCTGCTAAAATTCAGGACATCGCCAAAACACTAACTCCATCAGATTTGGAGAAATCCATATCGGACTTGGAGCCGGCCTTAAAAATCCTAGAAGAATCGAAAGAGACGTTCTCGGAGGAATCAATCGCCAATTTGCGCCGCCCCCTGTCAGCACTCAAGGAGCAAAAAAACAAGCGCCTGTTCATAAATTCGCTTTTACAGAATCCCTGGGTGTGGGGGTCTGGAATCTATCTAGTCTCACTGTTCGGACTTTTTGCGGTGCGCCCAATCGGGCTGCTAAAAATTTATCAACTCTTGAAACCTATCGGCTTCAAAGTGCCGATTTTGGGCGCAGACGTATCGCTAGGCTTCTTGATTTTTCTCAAATATCACCCCAGAGTTCTGGATGCCTGGGTGGCTTCCCACATCCAAGCCGCTCGCCAGGAATTTCAGAAGCGGGACACAGTGATCGCTCGCAAAGTTATCGTCCCAGTTCCCGTTGTGCTGGATAACAAAACCATTCCCGACCTCACCGGCAAAGATTTGCGACCCACATTCGCCCAAAAGCGCGGCTGTCTGCTGATCTGGGGGGAAGGGGGAGCCGGCAAAACCAGTCGCGCCTGTCAGATTGCCAAATGGGCGATGTCGGACAGTCCGGAGGAGCGCATTTGCAACCACCGGATGCTGCCGGTGATCATCGAACAGGAGCTAAACTTTAAAGTACCTGATGGCAAACAGCCTTTCCTAGAAGCCATCCGGGGACAGCTGCAAGACCTGACTGACGAAAAAGAGCCGATTTCGGAAGAACTGCTAGAGCGCTTGCTGCTAGAGCGGCGCATCCTGGTAATTGTGGATCGCCTGTCGGAAATGAGCGAGGCGACGCAAGCGGCAATACGGCCAGAAATGCCGGACTTTCCGGTGAATGCTTTGCTCGTTACTTCCCGCCTTGACGAACCGTTGGGTTTCGTTACCAAAACCACCATGAAACCGCTTCGCATTGCCGGCAACCGGCTGTCCTCGTTTATGGAAGGCTATCTCAGCCAGCGAGGAAAACGCGACCTTTTCACCGATGAGGAGTTCTTCAAAGCCTGCATCCAACTTTCGAGAATGGTGGGGGACAGGAACATCACCGTCCTCCTGACAAAACTCTACGCCGACCAGATGATCGCCGCCAAGGAAGGCGCGACAGAGGGCGATCTGCCTGACAATATCCCCGAACTGATGCTCTATTACTTGAACCAGCTCAACCGCAGCGTGTCTGGGGAGAAATTCAGCGACACCACTCTCCACCAAGCTGCCATAACTCTTGCCTGGGAATGCCTGAAGTCTACTTTCCGACCGGCCCCGGCAAACCGTCAAGCTGCTATAGCCGCTCTCGGTGGAGATAGCGCCGAATCGCGCCTCAAATATCTCGAAGAAAAACTCCGTCTCATCCAAACTAAGGGTGTCGCCCACGACCAAATCAGCTTTTCCCTTGACCCGGTAGCTGAATATCTGGCGGGGTTGCATTTGGTGGAAATGTATGATAAAGATCAGAGCAAGTGGCGCAGTTTCCTATTGAAAGCAGGCGCGATGCCAGGAGAGCCGGCGGCTATCAAAGGATTCCTTTTAGCAGTGCGGGATTGCTACCTTGCCAAAATTCCGGGAGCGAAAGATACCGATTTCGTGCCGAAGGAACTGAAGCAACTGGGCGAGGGCTCTGGGATGGCTGTTGCAGCGCCGCAGCCGGTGCTGGTGTAATATCTCTCGCCGTGAGTTCAAAAATGCCGGTTTCTGCCTCTGTGCCCCCTTTTCCCTCGTTTTTCCCTCGTTCCCAGGCTCTGCCTGGGAACGCTGCTCGCTTTGGCTCTGCCTCCTTTCTCAAACAAGCTGCATTATTAGCCTAACAGCTATTATCTCTGCCCAGTAAGGACGGGTTGACTCAAGATATCTGCCGGTGGCAAAGGATAAGCTGTTGCCGGTGAGGGCTCAATCTCGCACTTTACGATTAAATGGTTTTCCTAAAAAGCGCCGGCAGATCCGTTTTGTAGATATGCTTTCTTGCGGATATAGCGCCTCAATAACCTTCGTGTAAATTTCAGAACCCCGGAAGAGGGCGGTCTCCGTGTGTGGCCCGCCCCTACGAAACCGGGGTTCTGGGCCCCCAGCCGGTGCGCCAATCATTTAGAACTGCTATATATAGCGTTTCTCATATTAGTGAGGTACTGAGAAACCCGGTTTCTTTAAGAAACCGGGTTTCTGGGCCATAGTTCGTCCAACTGAGAACTGCTATATAATGAAATCGTCCCACCGGCCCCACAAGAAAGCCATATTTCTGCTTTCCCGCACCGGCGACCGGCTCGATGGCCAACCGAGGCGACAGGACTGGTAAGTTACACTCAAGAAAACCCAACTCAACAGCCGGCTGTACCTCAAACCATGTCTGACTCAACCTCACTCCCCGAACGCTACCTAGGCATCATCGACCAAATCGTCGAAACCACCCTCAAAGGGCAAATCCGCTCCAAAGATCAAGTCTATCAAATGCTAGCCCGAGGCGTCAGCCCGGGCACCGGCGAAATCTTCGAGCGCTGTCTGCAAGACCGGCTCAGCGCCACCGAACACCAGCTGAAGGCGGAAAAAGACGAGTTAAAACAAGCCAGAGCCAACCGCACCCTGCGAGCCCTCAAAACCGTCGAGGGCGAATACTCGCGCTGGCAAAAAGAAAACCGAGTCTCAAGCGCCATCGCATCAGCCGTTCAGCAAATCCTCACCGCCTCACCCGCCGATCGCCTCAGCGCCCTGTTGCGAGCCATCGACCCCAACCAGCAGCACCCCCTCACCCTAGAGCAAATACAGCAACTCGCCAAAGCGCTGCACCAGCAACTGCTGCAAATCACTACCCCAGATTTAGAGCGAGACTTGCAGCAACTGCTCACCGGCATCAGCAAAGGACTGGAATCTTGGCACCGGCTCGAACCGCACCTCGTCAGCTGGATTTACGACCAAAGTCGGGGGCAATTGGGATTTGAAGGCGTCCCCGGACAGCGCGGACCCTGGGCGCTGTGGGCGAAACAGGTGAATAGCCCCTTTCCCCAGGCACTATTCAACACCATCGCCCTCGACCAATCGCTCGAAAAACTCGTCACCCAGCGCTCTGACCTCGACCTCAGCGTCGCCGTCGAGCTAGCGGTAATTTTGCAGTGCTTGCAGCGGGGATTGGTTGCCTGGTTTGACCAACTCATTTACGACTCCCAAGCCGGCGCAAAACTTTCCATTTCCACCTTTCTTACCTTTGCCTTAATTTGGTGCGTGCTGGCTAATGGCTTTAGCGCAGCCGCCAGCCTCAACTCCAGCAACCGCGAGCGTTTGGCCGATGGCTGCTTTCAAGTGACGCTGCAAATTCTTCGCGCCTTTGCCCAGCGGGACTACTTCCCCCTTTACGGGGGGATTTTTGCCTCCTTTTCAGGCAGGTATCTCCGGGACACTCTGGATTACTTGAACGAACCCATGCGGCGAGTTGAAGGCACTCAGGAAAAGGCTCGGATCATCACGCTTTTAGGCTATTCGCACCGCGCTCAAGGTCAGTACGAGGGAGCGATTTCCTTTCACGAGCAAGCGCTGGAAATTGCCCGCCATGCCGGCGACCGCCCCTGCGAGATTGCCAATCTCAATCACCTCAGCCGCACGTTCGCCGCGCAAAAGAATTATGCCGGGGCGATTAATTCCAGCCAGCGGGCGCTCATCCTAGCTCGCCAAACCGGCGACCGGTTGGGCGAGGCGAACGCACTTGCCAATTTGGGCTACAGCGAAGTCTTCCAAGCGCGACAGCTCGAACAGGTGGAACCGGAAGTGTATGAAGCGGCTGTCAGCTATTTGCAACAAGGTTTGCAGCTGTCGGAACGGCTGGGCGACCGGCAGAGCCAAGCTCTGTGCGGCAGCAGCCTCGGCATTGCCTGCGTTCTTTTGGAACAGCCTTCAGCCGCGATTGAATACCTGGCCAAAGGCTGGCAAGCCGCCCATATTTCTGGCGATTTGTACTTGCAAGGTCTGAATATGGCTTATTTGGCTGAAGCGTACTACAGCCAGCAAGACTTAGAAAAAACGGTTTACACCGGCGCTTTGGCGATGTATATCCTGGAGCAAATTTCTGCCGCAGAGTGGCGCAAGTCTGCCGGCTTGCTGACTATTTTGCAAGGTCAAATGGGCGCAGACGCTTTCGAGAAATTATTGGGGCTGCAGCGGGCTAAAATTCTTCCGTTCATCGGTGTGGACGGCTATGACTACATCCCGCAACTGCTGGAACAGTACCGCCGGTCGCTGGAATGACCCCTATTGCAGCGCTCGCCCCTTTGCCGAAACTGCCGGTGAGTTGGGTGAGCGGACATAAATAAACGTAACGTCACCCCTGTCAGAAACCAGGTTTCTTAGAGAAACCTGGTTTCTCAGATCGCCATCAACGCCGCCAGTGGGTAGGGTGCGTCTCCGGGAACGCACCCCACTATAGAATATTTAAATAATGAATTTGCCGTAATAGGCCTTTAAAGCCGTTGCAGGGGAACATTATACTGATATCATTTCCGGTAGATTGACTTATAAATAACCGGTTTCGGGCAATCAGCAATGCCCAGTGCCCAGTGCCCAGCGCCCAATGCGAGCGTGTTCCCCGGAGTGCCGGAACACCGGCGGTTCAACAAAAGTGCCAGAGGCAGCACGCTACCTCCGGCACTTTTGGAGGCGCTCGCCAGGGGGCGAGACGCTCAGTTAAGACTACGGCTCTACCGTGACCGGCGTGCCGACGTCCACCTTTTCAAACAGAGAGAGGATATCCTTATTCAACATCCGGATGCAGCCGTGGGAAGCGGCGTATCCCACCGTTTCCTCGTTAGGGGTGCCGTGAAACCCAATCACATTCTCTCCGTCACTCCAAAAACCGATCCACCGAGCCCCTAGGGGATTGTCCGGCCCGGCCTCGATCACCTCTCCTGTCCGGAAATTCTGCCAAGAGGGATTCTCGATCTTTTGCAGCACTTTAAAGGTGCCGGTAGGGGTTTCCCAACCGGCCTTCCCGACAGCAATCGGGTAACTGGCTTCCACCCGGTTGTCCCAGTAGACATAGACGCGGCGTTCACTCAACCGAATCACCAAACGACGAGTGTCGGGAGTGGGACTGGCCGGTGGGGCTGCGCCCTCACCGGGAAGAAAATTAGAAGGTTCCCCAATCGGAGGCACGGCATTTTCCTGAATCTGAGGATTTGCCCCACCCGGAGTTGCCGCTTGAGGAGCTGGATCTGAGGCTGCAGCCTGCCTCTGAACCGAAAGCAGTAGAATTGCTGCGCACAGAAGCATTAAGCTTGGACGCGATTCCCCTCTCACCATTGCTGTCTTCTCTCTATCCCTAGCCAATGACTTGTACAGATATGCTGTCTGGAGTTCACACAACCAGCAGTTGCTTTGTTAAATTTTAATATCATGTCCTGTTGATTAACCGCAATTAGCAGACAGGGCCCTTAGGATTAGTGACGCCCAACGCCCAGTCCCCAGTCCCCAGTCCCCAGTCCCCAGTGCCCCGACGAGCGAGATATGATGGGTATTCAACCTGACTTGATATACGCCATGTCCCTCTGTTTGGGAATTTTACCTGGAAGTTGTCCCATGTCCACTGGCCACTTTCTCTCCCGCCCGGGTCTGTCCTTTTAACAGTCAGATTGCAGATATCTATCAGTCAAGCCTGGTTGCTTTGCAATAGATTAAGAGAGTCTTAATGTTTTTTAACGCCCATAAGGGTACAGTATAGCAAGTGCGGAAAGCTCCCTGACTCGCTTTGAGAGTCTGCGGGGCTGCTGAAAAAGCCGAGACGCGACATGTAGTGTCTCCCCACAGCCGGAGTCCCAGCGGAAAATTATATCTGCAGGTGGCTCTCGCCTGCAATCAGGGACTGTTAGGATTTGAGAAAAGCTCTGGCTCTATCAGCGCCGAGCCGCCCTGCAATAAGAAGGACGCAGCGCTTGCCAGCGCTGGGTCTGTTGGCCACAGTATTCTCCAAGGGAGGTAAAATTTAATCCTGGATTTCTTGCGCAATCCTACAAAACGTGATACAATACAGACAGAGCTGATAAATTGACATGGCCCAACGGTCAGATCCGAACAGGCAAATCGGGACTTCAATTACCGCGCTTATTTTTCTGCCAACCTCCCTTGACTTCCGACACGGTTGCCAAAGCAAAGCGAAAAATCAGGTCTAAAACGGCGAGAGCGATGCTGGGTAGGCGCACTACCAGTTCAAAAGTTCAAAATGACTTTAAAGCATCAGGCTGAATTGACGGGAACCACGCCCTGTGGATGTCACCGAAGAATTCACCAGCAAGACCTGCATGCAGCAGTCGGCCATGTCCACACCCGCTTGGGTGGCTCTAAAGTTTTCCACTGTCCGCGGCTGCGGATTTACGCGCTTCGCGGGACTGGAACGGTGCTTTTGGGATTTTCCTGAAAGCTTTGCGGGATACCGCCTCTATCACTTTTATCGGTGATAGTGCTATCGTTGCATTGTCCGGGAATACCTCGAATAATGTCGCGTAAATGTATCAGGAGGTTGTAATGCCCAATCAGGGAATGAAAATATTGACAGGTACGACAGTGACACTGTTACTCTCTGCAGTAGCAGTGGGGCCGGCAATGGCGGGCCCATCTGCTGAAGTCGCTCAGCGACAGCAGATGGGCCAGATGAATGCGCCCAACACGATCAGAGGCACCATCAAAAGTATTGTCGGCGAGGTGGTAAAAGTTCAAGAAGCAAACGGCAATGTCATAGAGCTGCGGCTCTCGAAGCGCGACCAAGGAATCCTGGGGCTGGTGTCCGGGATGAATATTGTCGCCCAGGTGGTGAGCGGGCGTGTGGTTGATATCGCTATGGCCACGGCTGCCGCATCACAAACGGCGAGCGTTACCAGAACCACCATCACAGCTCCCGCGACGATCACTCGTCCGGTGGCACCACCGGCTCCCAGTCCGGCCACTATCACTCGTCCGGTACTGCCACCAGTACAGCCCGCGCCTGTGGTGCGACCGGTGGCTCCTCCTCCGGCGGTACGACCAGTGGTTCCTTCCGCAGAAATGCCCTCTTCCGTCCCCGTGCCGCGTGCCATGCCTGCGCCGGTGAGAGCGCTTTGGTAAAAAAATAGCACCTTGGCGCAATTAAGTAAGCGCGTATTTCACAGAAAAATGCCGTCCTCCGGGACGGCATCCGTGTAGGAGGGTTTTGGGCAGCGCTCACCGAGCGTGCCGGTGCCACTCCCACCCGCAGAGTGCCGGTGCCTGCCGCCTCAGCACCTAAAAAATCCGCTTATTTACTAATTTTAAAGCCGGCGCGGCGACAGCAGAGCGCCAGACTGCCCCAAATGCTGCTTAAAAAATTCCAGCGTGCGGCTGTTGGCCAACTGAGCGGCATCCTCGCTGTACGGCTGTCCGCCGACGCGGGCAAAAGCGTGGTCAGCCCCCGGATAGCTGTAAACCGTCACCAGCGGGTTGCCACTCAACTCCGCCCTGATAGTGGCCTGGGCTTCCGGAGGGACAAACCGGTCATTTTCCGCAATGTGCAGCATCAGGGGCTTTTTAATATTGCCGGCTTCCGCGAGATTGCTGTCAATGGCGACACCGTAATAGCTAACATTGCAGTCCGCATCCGAACGAGTGGCCATCAAATAAGCCAGCTTCCCGCCCAGACAAAAGCCAACCGTACCAACCTTGCCGGTGCAGTTCGGCATCTCCCTGAGGGCGCTGAGCGTTGCGATTAAGTCCTCAACCCCCCTGTCCTCATCGAAACCTTGATAAAGCTCAATCGCCCTGTCCCACTCCGCCTCAGTTCGGTCAGTTAGCTCGACATTCGGTTCTTGACGCCAGAATAAATCGGGCACAATCGCCACATACCCCGCCTCGGCGTAGGAGTCGGCAATTTTGCGCATGACTTCATTGATGCCGAAAACTTCCTGGATGACAAGGACACCGGCACCCTGACCGGCAGCCGGTATGGCCACATAGGCGCTGAAGCTGCCACCGTCCGCTCCGGCGACCGCAATCTTTTGATTGACCACCAATCCCTCCCAAAAACGATTTTAGATTTTATATAGCGTTTCTCAGTTGGATGAACTATGGCCCAGAAACCCGGTTTCTTAAAGAAACCGGGTTTCTCAGTACCTCACAAAGGATGAGAAACGCAATATTTTGGCCAAACAGAGAGAACTTCAGCCGGCATTCTCCCTCCCAAACCCTGTCCGCTTGCAGGTGGGGGAGCTTCATATCACTCCGCCATAATCGAATTGTGGAGCCAATTTTACCGCATTTGCCATGCAAACCGGGCGCTTTTTCATACTGCAGGCGCTGCTTTTCGGCACCGCCTGCCGCACAAACTCACACTTAAGGATGCGCCGGCAACCGCTGCAGCATCGCCCAACAAACAGCTGCGCACCGAAACCCCCTCTCGCCCCAGCCGGTGCGCATCACCCTGGAAAATTTGCCCAAACCCTACCACAGCAGCACCAGCCTGAGGCGGCACGCGCCAGGGAGCGCATTAGCATAAGTTGAGCGATAAGTCAAGCCCCGGGCTGTAAAAGTTTTCGGTGATTCGAGGTTGAATTGAGGTCGGTCTGGCTCGCGTCTGCCGGGCTCAAGAGAGCCCCCTCCAAAATGGCTCCCTCCAGATTGGCTCTCGTCAAATCTGCCTTTCGCAAATCCGCACCCTTGAGGTTGGCTCCTCTGAGGTCAGCTTTGGTCAAATCCGCCCCCCGGAGATCGGCCTCACTCAGGCAAGCCTCATTCAAGCTCGCTCCCGTCAGATCGGCCTCTCTCAGGTCCGCCCCCCTGAGGTTGGCCCTTCTCAGGTCGGCTCTCGTCATATCTGTATCCCTGAGGTCGGCTTCACTGAGGTTGACCTGATTCAAATGGGCTTGAACCAGATCCGCACCTCTCATTTCTGCATCCTTGAGGTTAGCATTCTCCAAGAACGCTTTCCTCATATTTGCACCGCTGAGGTCTACCCCCCTGAGGTCAGCTCCACTCAGGTTGGCCGCACTTAAGTTGGCCCCACTCAAGTCTGCGCCGCTGAGATCCACCCCACTCAGGTTGACCCCTTGCAGGGACACGTTAGTGCCGACCCAGTAAGCCCCCGCCTCAGTCAGGTCAAGATCTTCCGAGAACCGGGTTTTTGCGTCGCAGACCGCCTTTTGCAGGATGGCTCCATTCAAGTTCGCCCCTCTCAGGTCGGCACCGCTCAGGTTGGCCCTAAATAGGTTGGTGTTCTCCAGGTTGGCACCCATTAATTTCGCCCCTCTCAAGTTCGCCCCCCGCAAGTCGGCTCTCTTCAAGTTGGAGGCGCTCAAATCCACCCCACTCAGGTTGGCTCCCGGGAGTGATACGCTGGCAGTGATGCAGTAAGCTCCTGTCTGTAATGGGTCAATAGCTTTGGAGAAACGAGTGCGGGCATCGTAGATCGCTCTTTCCAGGATTGCCCCACTTAGCTCTGTCTCGCTCAAGTCTGTCCCGCTCAGGTTGACTCCACTGAGATTCGCTCCCGTCAGGTTGGCACCAATGATGTTTGCCTCTCTCAGATTGGCCCCACTCAGGTCGGCTTCGCAGAAGTTGGTTCCCACTAGGTTGGTGCCACTTAAGTTGGCTCCTCTCAGGGTGGCCTCAGTCAGATTCGCCAAATTCAGACACGCTTTAGTCAGGTTGGCTCCATTCAGGTTGCAGCCCCTCAGGTCAGCGTCAACCAAGTCTGTGTAACTCAGGTTGGCCTCACTGAAGTCTGTCCCACTCAGGTCGGCACTCCTGAGGTTGGAACCCCTCATGTTCGCGCCACTCAGGTTTTCCCCCTTCATCGAACCCGGAACAAAGTTGGCTTTATTGAATTCCAGCCCGTTCAAATCTTTGCTATTCACTAACACAATCACCCTCTTATTTGGCAAATCTATAAAGTCGGTCGGCTTAACTTTCCGGGGATTTACTGAGAGCTTGTCAGGGGATTTATAAGTTCTAATTCATCAGCCAGAAGCTCGGGAAGCTGAACCCTCCTCCTCTCGGCCATCATAGATTCTGAATTGGGCATCCTTTCCTCTCTTGGAGAATTGCTGAATTTTGGCTTCAGGCTCCCCCGTCAATGCCAAGAGCTGAAGGATGGTTAATTAAGCAAAGAGAAGATTAGGGATGCTATTTTAACTCACACCGGCTGCCGGTCGCCGCGCCTTCAGGGAAAGTCGAGCCTGCGAGGCTCGAGCGTTCCTCCGCAGCACCTCACCCACACGCTCACCGGCGCAGGGTGCGTTATGAACAATCCCTACAGGGGGAGTTGACAGTGGGCTGCAAATGTGCTGTGCGAACAAGCCGGTGTGCGCCCACTAAGCGTCCGAGGGAGCGAGCGGCTTCACGCGGATGGAAGTCTGCTGCTGGCTGAGGCGGAAAACGGTCGCCCGCTCGTAGCTGCAATATAAGGGCGAGTCACCGGCGCTCCGTCGGGTGGCTTTTCGATAAGGACAATCGCGGGAACTGATAGGGCTTAGAACAGGTCACAATCTGCCAGTTATATTGGAATTTAGAGCCATTCCGGCTGCCTGCAGACTGCCCCACCGCTTGAACAGCGCAGCTCGCTCGGATTGCCAGCCTGAGTCCGATCGAAGATGGGTGAGCTGCCGGCTTTGTGTGGAGACGCGACACGCCCTTGTCTATACCAAAATATTGCCCGATTTTTACAGGAAATTCACGGTTTTGTGACCGTTTGGGAGGCAGACAAGATGAGACGAAAGATTCTGGCAACCGCAGCACTGCTTTTCACCCTCAGCTTAGCAGCGCCGGTTCAAGGTGTCAATTCCGCACAGCCGAGACTGTTGCTTGCAGGTCACGAGAGTCAAGAATGGGGCGGGAGCAGCCCTGACCGGCGCGATCAAAGGGGGGATGAGGAGGGGGTTTACGACGCGATTAACGAGATTTATCGGGAGGTGCTGGATCGAGATGCTGATTATAGCGGACTCAGAAATTGGGCGAGTAAATTAGAAAGGGGTGCGACGCTTGGCGAGATTCGCGAGGAGATCGCCCGCAGTCGAGAAGCGCAAGACAGGATTAGGGAGATTTATAGAGAAGTGCTCGATCGAGAAGCCGATGCCGGTGGAATTAGGACATGGGTAAATGAGTTGGCAGACGGTGACTCCCTGCGTGACGTGCGCACAAAAATTGCCGACAGTGAGGAAGCGGAGAAAGCGATTCACCGGATTTACCGGCAAGTCCTCGGTCGAAATGCCGACGGCGATGGCATGAGGACTTGGAAAAGGAAATTGCGCGACGGGGCGACACTGAGCGAAATCCGCGAACGAATTGCCAGCAGTGAAGAAGCCAGACAGCGCCGGGGGCGAAGACGCTAATCCCGACGAAACGGAATATCCAGAAACCAGGTTTCTTCAAGAAACCTGGTTTCTACCGGGGGCTATTTCAAGCTTAATTAGGTTTACCTACTTATTCTCAGGCCCTCCAGTTGGCCCAAACCCCTGACAGCGTTCCAGATAGATTTGAGCCACTCGATCTCCGGGGTTAACCTGCAGGCAATGTTGAAACAGTTGCGCCGCATCCCTGAAAGCCTTAATATTGTAGAGCAACAGAGCTTCTTCAAAATCTGTTCTCGTGACAGACTTGCCCTCTTTGACTTCCGGCGGGTCAGCATCAAAGACTTCATAGACCGTCACCATTTCCGATTTGCCCTTAACTTTTACCTTATCAATCAAGCGGATGGCATAATCGCCGGTATTATTTAACGCCATAAAAGTGTGGTGAGAGATTAACATCGAGACGCCATAATTTTTTGTCAGCCCTTCAAGGCGGGAGGCTAAGTTGACAGCATCGCTAATCACAGTCCCATTCATCCGGCTTTGCCCTCCCACTGTGCCCAACATCAAGGAACCTGTATTGATGCCAATCCCAATTTGGATGAGCGGGCGTCCCGGTCTGCCCCGGGTGGTATTGTATTCAGCCAGCAGGTTGAGCATGGCAATCCCCGCCTTAACGGCATTATCCGCCCCGCCGCCAAACAGCGCCATAATCGCATCCCCAATGTATTTGTCAATAAACCCCTGATGTTCGGCGATCGCCGGCTCCATGCGAGACAGATAGGCATTGATAAATTTGAAATTGTCTTCTGGCGTCATGGTTTCCGACACGGTGGTGAAGTCGCGAATGTCGGAAAATAGAATGGACATGTCCATCTGCACGCAGTCGCCTAATTTAGCCTCAGTAATGCTTTCGTATCCCAGAAAATGAAGAAATTCGTGGGGCACAAAGCGCCCGTAAGCATCAGTGAGCTGTTCTTCAGCGTCCAGCGCCAGTTCCAAATCGCAATTCAGCGAGAACATGTCCTCCACTAACTTGTCCCGGTCAGCTTCGGCTTTTTTGCGTTCTGTGATATCCTGAAAGGCGGCAATCGCGTAGGCAATGTTGCCAAATTCATCCCGCACCGGCGTGCCCATACTCTCGATGGAGATAATCTTGTCTCCTTGGCGGATTTCTATATCATGAGCGATTGAAGCTTCGCCCTTGAGCGCCCGCACTAGGGGCGATTTCTCCGGCGGGTAAAGTTGCTCGGTTCCCGCAATATAGAGCTGGTAAACTTCTGCGAAGTTCTCGCTCTTAGCGTCAGGCACGATGCCTTTGCCCAGCAGGCGCACTGCAGCGCGATTGCTGTAGTAGACTTTGCCGGTGGCATCAACCACAGTCACCCCCACCGGCACTGCTTCCAGGAATTGAGCCAGCTTTTTCTCACTTTGGCGCTGCAACTCCCGGCTGTGGTAGCCGGCAATCCAAATCGAAGATCCCGTAAAAGCCACTAAGGGGGCAACCCCAGGAATCCACCAACTTAAAACAAAAGCTGCAAAGCTGCCGGCAGCCAGACTGCTCCCGACCAGCACAATGCAAATGCCAAGAAATGTCCATCTCAAGAAAACGTTCTTTTTGAACAGCTTGGCTTCTAGGATGGCCCAACTCCCGGCAGCGCCGGTAAAAGACCAGCTCAAAACCCACAGCCACTCGGCACGCTCATCCCAAACCCGGATAAACGGACGCCCCTGCAAGGCACCGCTCAAAATCTGGCTGGTTAAATTGGCGTGAATCACTGCGCCGGGAGTTCGCTTGGGACTGCCGGCAAAACTGCTAGAATAGGGAGTTAAGAAAAGGTCGTTGAGGCTTTGCCCAGTTGCGCCAATCAGGACGATGCGGTCGCGCAGCAAATTTGGCGGTATGCGGTTTTCCAAAACGTCCCTCAGCGAAACAGTCGGGAAGCTCGTTTGCGGTCCCCGGAAGTTGAGCAATATCTGGTAGCCACCGGCATTCGCGCCAACATAGCCCCCATCATTTCCCGCAAAGGGGACAAAGACCGCCTGACCCAATTTCAAGTCCGTCTTTTTGGGGTCAGCCCTCTGCGGCGCAATGCCTTCAGCTTGCAGGTACATCAGCGCCAAAGTCGCCCCCAGACTTAATTTCGTTTCCCCGCTGTCTTCTCGGACAGACAGCAAACCCCGGCGCACTTTGCCATCCGCATCCAGCACCAAGTCAGCCAATCCCACTTGCCCCAGTTCCTTCAAGGTTGGGGGTGGGGCGACACTGTCCCCAACCGCTTTCTCGACGCCAATCAAGTTGGGTGTGGATTTAAACACCCCCACCAGCGCTTGATGCCCTGGCGCAACCGGCAAATCGCGATAAAGATCCAAGCCGATCGCTCTCGGCTGGTGTTCCTTCAAATTATTGAGCGCTCTAGCCAGCACTGCGTCAGGCACTGGCCACTGCCCGACATGAGTGATATCTGGCTCGTCAATGGTGACAATAACAATGCGCTCATCAACCGGCTCTCGGGGGCGCAGGCGAAAAAATAGATCGAGAGTCGCCCAGTCCAACAGCTGGAACCATCCGGCAGAGCCGGCAGCGAGCGCTAACCCCGCCACAGTGGGGGCTGTGAGCAGCACCCCCCGCCATTTCCAAATTCGGTTTTTGAGTTTGTGCCACATAGCTCCAAGGGCTGCCTGCATTTCCTATTAAGCAGTCATTACCGGCTTTTTGTCGGCGGCGGCTGAAACTCTGTTTCCCCCGCACAAGACGCGATTCGGCCTTCTGCGAGACGCTCCCCTGCTTTTCTTAATTATCTTAATTATAGGGATGGCCCGGAAAGTTGATCTTAGAAATTTCCAGCTCCTGCAAGATGACGCGGTTTCGCCCTCTCTCTTTAGCCTCGTAAAGACCTCTGTCTGCCGCACTTATTAGGTCTGCCGGGGCCGCTTTACAGTCAGCCACAGCGCTGGCAACCCCACAGCTTACAGTCACATACTGTCCTGCTATAGATTGGGGGTGATCTATCTTTAAATTATTCACTTTTTTCCGGATTTTATCTGCAACTTGCAGGGCTATTTCAGGGCTTGTATTCGGTAAAATAACCGCAAATTCTTCGCCCCCGTAACGAGCCACTACATCGGTTGGGCGCACCGCCTCAGCGATAGCTTTGGCCACCTGCTGCAAGCAGGCATCTCCGGCTTGATGGCCCCAGCTATCGTTATAGCTTTTGAAGCAATCAATATCGCACAAAATCAGCGACAGGTGCCTTTTCTTTGCGAGGGTTCCATACCACTCTCGCTCCAGAGATTCCTGAAAGTGGCGGCGATTTGCCACCAAAGTCAGACCGTCTACCAGCGCTAAGCGCTGCCATTTGCGGCTGCAGTAAGCCGAGCTGGCAATCGCAGAGCCGGTCAGAGCCAGCAGGGGGGCTGCCGCCGGCACCCACCAGCTCCCCAGAAAAGCCAGGTAGCAGCTAATCAGGAGAGCCCCTCCTGCCAAAACAGTGCAAAATGCTTGAATTGCCCAAGTCAGGAAGGAATGTTTTTCCAGCGGGCAAGCGGCAACAAATAAGCATTCCTGCACCCCGGCTGCGGCACCGGCAACAGACCAGAGAAAAATCCACAAAGCCTCCACCGGCTCGTCCCAAACCCGGATAAACGGACGCCCATCTAGAGCGGCGCTCAAAATCTGGCTGGTTAAATTGGCGTGAATCACCGCACTGGGAGTTGGCACCGGCGCGCCCTTGAAACTGCTAGAATAGGGAGTCAAAAAAACGTCGTTCAGGCTGGGCGCAGCAGCCCCGACAATCAGGATGCGGTCGCGCACTTTTTCTGGCGGTATGCGGTTCTCCAGAACATCCGTCATCGATAGCGTAGCGAAATTGTCTTCTCCCCCCCGGAAGTTCAGCAAGATCTGGTAGCCGCCGGCATTCGCGCCGGCATAGCCCCCATCATTCCCCCTAAAAGGCACAAAGACCGCTTTTCCCAACTGCAAGTGCTTCTTTTTTGCGTCAATCATCTGCAGGCTTACGCCCTCGGCTTGCAGGTAGGTGAGCGCCAAGCGAACCCCCAGGCTTAATTTTGTTTGCCCGCCCTGGTTTCTCACAGACAGCAAGCCCCGCCGCACTTTGCCATCGGCATCCAGCAGCAGATCGGCGATGCCCACTCGGTCTAGTTTGCTGAGAGTTGCGGGTGGGGCGACGGTCTCCCCAACCGCTTTCTCGACCCCAATCAAGTTCGGCGTGGATCTAAACACCTCCTCCAGCGCCTGATTTCCCGGAGCCACCGGCAAATCTCGATAGAGCGCCAAACCAATCGCTCTGGGGTGGTGCGCTTCCAGTTTCTCTATTAATTTAGCCAAGACAGCATCCGGAATCGGCCACTGCCCCACCTTTTTGATATCGGACTCACCAATGGTGACGATCGCAATCCGCGGGTCAGGTGGCTCCAGGGGGCGCAGGCGAAAAAACAGGTCGAGAGTCGCCCACTCCAGCGGCTGCAATAAACCGGCAGAGCCGGCAGCTATGACTAATACTGTAACGCTGCCGGCTGCCATGAGGACGCCTCGCCACTGACCAATTCCCTGTCTTAGCTTTCGCCACATCTATCTCCGCTCAGCACCCAGAACCAATCATAAAAATCTAGCCACCCTGCCCAATTTTGGCTTAATTGCCGGCAGTAGGGCCAGACGCTCCGGAGCTGGCACTTCCCTCCTACCTTAGTTTATGGCAGCAGTGGCGTAGATGCGACCGCCTCCAGCCCCACTGACGCAAGCAGCTGTTTCCAGGCATCTGCTAGGGTTGCGTCCCCCGGCTGCGCTCGCTTTAGCTCGGCTAGGGTCCCCACCGTATCGAACCAAATGCCGGCTTTTCCATACAGCGCCGCGCGTTCCAGCGGCGTCACCTTCTCCAGCTCAGCGCTCAACTCCGGACTCGGTTCAATTCTGCGAATGTCCCCTCGCACCCCCGGACTGTCCGGTCTGATCCCCTCAGAGCCGGTGGCGATCAAAGTCCACTTGTAATTCTTGCCAACTTCCAGAGCCGGTTCGCTATCTGGGAGTTTGATGCTGACAATCCCGCCAGCGCTCGTCACGGGAATTTTTGTCTGGTAGCGATAGTTATTGCTTTCGCCCACCAAACGGAAAAATATTTCGTTTGCCGAATTTGGCGGAATATACACCAAGAACGTCGGGCGTTCCGAGACGGTTAGCCCGTCTTTGCTTTGCGGCATCAGCGGGGTGAGGCACCCCCCCGCACTGGCAGCCTCCTGCGGGCACTGCTCGCCACGGGACGCCCCCCCTACCGTACTGTCGGGTTTCCCATCTTTTGGCGGCTCGAAGGTGACGCGGACTGGACCGCGACTGGATGTGCTTTGAGCGGGCGTTGCTGGCGATGACTGCGCCCGCCCCGGTAAAAGCATTCCAGCACTCACGGCGACCCCCAGGGATAACGCCACAGAAAACCGCGTTAGAGACACAGAAAATTTCCGCTCAGTCATATAAAGTTACCTTATGATATGAAGGATCGCAAGCTCTATCCGATCGCACCCTTGCATTCGATTTTAAACCATTCATGTTCTCTCACTGTTTTTTTACAAAATCTTCACAATATTTAGAATTGTTAATTTCCTTACAGCCAATTCCCCACCAAAATGAAGGGGGCCCAGTAAAAGGGATGCTGGAATTGGGGTTGCTTCAACACAGCCAGCTGCGCTTGGCGGAGGGCTCCGGCTTTGCTCACTCCGGGTTGGGCGAGCTGCCGGTAAAACTCAGCCATCAGCTCGGCGGTGGATTCGTCTTTCACCGACCACAAAGTGGCCAAGGTGCTGCGAGCCCCAGACCGCACCGCCACTCCCGCCAGTCCCAAAGCCGCTCGCTTGTCACCGGCAGCCGTTTGGCAAGCGCTCAGCACCAGCAATTCAATCGGATTCGGCGCGTTTTGTTCTGTCGAGCGCAGGAAGTCCTCAAATTCCCTGACCTTGATTTTTCCATCCCAAGTCAGAATAAAAGTCTTTTCCGGGTCGGAACTGAACTGCCCGTGAGTGGCAAAGTGAACGATGCGAAAGGACGCCGCGCCGATCTGCTTCTGAAGGTTGGTTTCGGTAAACTGCTGGTTCAAGAATACCTTAGAAGGCACTTCAGACGCGATTTGACTCACTTCAACGTTTACTCCCGGCAGGGCGGAAAAGCCTTGGCGGGCTTCAGTCAGACCGGCAGTTAACGTCCGCAGTTCGCTGGGCACCAGCGAGCGCGGCGCTAGCAGCTGCAAACCAGGAGTCAGGGCGAGGCTGTACTGTTCCACCAGATACTGCTTGCCATCGTGGAGGGCTGCCATTGGCAGGTTCCGGAAAGCTCCATCGGGGACAAACACCAGGGTTTTTATGCCCTGACTGGCGAGCTGCTCCTGTGCCGGTCGGATCAGCCAGTCATACACTTCTTGCGAGAGGCGCAAGCGATCCGCGTCAGAGAAAAATGGGTTCAGGGATTCCAAAAGCCCGTCGAGAGTGAGTTCCACGTCTTTTTGGGGCAACCGAGTCGTGTAGTGGCGCAGGGGCTGGCCTGGAAGGGACAAAATCACCTCCAGCCGGTCGCTCAAAATAATCGGATAGATCACCGCTGCTTTGCTATCAATCTCGTCAATTTGCTGCGGCTTCGCATCTAAACACGCTTCCCGAAAAAAGTTATCTAATTCTGCCAGCTGCAGGTCTTCAATCACCTCGCGAGCTTGCTTGAGATTTTTTTGACTGACTTGCGCAATTTCCCCCTGCTTTCCCCCAAAAAGGGGGGGGGCTGAAGACCGCGTATCCAGAAGCAAGCTAACTAGCTCCCGGTACACCGGCTCCACACTCTCGCGAAAAGAAAACTGCACGTCAGGATTGATCGCCACCAAATCGCTGCGCAAGGATTGCAGGGTGTTAACGGCTTCGGTGTAAGCGGCGATCGCCCCAGAAATATCTCCAAGCTGTTTGAGAATTTCACCCTGTTGCGCCTGCAAGCGAGCGGCGATATCCCCGGCATTAATCCCCCCGGCAATTTGCAGCGCTCTCTCCGTCAGGTTTCGGGCGTCTTCCCACTGCTGCGCCTGTTTGTACAGCTTGCCCAGCGTTCCCAGAGCGTATGATTCCGCTCTCGGATCTCGCAGCATTTTCGCCTGCTGCGCCGCTTTGGCCAAAGCGGTTGCAATTTCTCGGAGACTCGCCTCTCCCTCACCCCCCCGTGCCGGCTCTCCCGACGCCATTCTGATCAAACTCTCAGCCAAATTAACCTGAGCGTAGACACTTTCTCGACTGGGGGAGAGGTTGGCTAGGTTCGACTGAATTTGCGGCACCCTGGCGCGAGCGTCCGCCCACTTTTTCATTTCCACCAACAGGCTCAGCTCGTTGAGTTGGGCTTCTGATTTTGCGAGCGGGCTGCTTGCAGTTTCTGCCGATTTTTGATAGAATTCCAGCGCGAATTCATGGTTTGGCAAAGCTCTCTGGGTATTTCCCAAGCTGAACAGGGCGGCACTGATATTTGCGGGTGAGTTTAGCTGCTGCGCGACAGCCAAACTTTGCTCTAAGACTTCCTGCGACCGGCCCAAATCTCCCACCACTTGCAGGGCTATCCCCAGGCTCCGCAATCCTGTCGCTTTCAGAGTAGAATTGGGTTGAGATTGCAGCTTTTCACTCACCCGCTCTAAGACAGTTTTCGCCCTCCGGTACAGCCCTAAGGCTTGCAAGGCTTGCGCTTGGTTAATTTCGCTCCCTAGCGCTCCCGTTTCATCCCCCGCCTCGGCGTAGGTTTTTGCCGCCAACTGCCAGCTCTCTAGGGCGGTTTCGGGCTGTCCAACCGCCAGCAGGAGACTGCCCCGAGCGTTCAGCGTTTGAGCGAGAATTTGTGTTTTCTCCCGGTTTTTCTCCAAGCTGGCGAGCAGTTCCAGGCTTTTGGCGGTGGCGTTTTGCGCCTCTTCCCACTGTCCCAATTCTTGATAGGCGTTCGACATCAAGCTCAGGCTGAGGGCTTGAAGGAGGCGAGCGCCTTGACTTTCAGACTCTTTCGCAGCCTGCTGCCAAACTGCAGCCGCCTCAGCAAAGCGTCCCGCCTCGTACAGGGATCTGCCCTGTTCCAGGAGGGGTGAGGCGCTCTTGACATTATTGGCGAGATGCGGTATACTTTCTAGCCCCTGCGGGGACGGAGGGTGTTGGGCAAACGCCGGCAGCACAGCTGTCGCCAGAAAGAAGCCGATCGTCGCGAGGTAGAGAGGCTTAGACACCTTTTTCAGCAGGGAGGGGATTGTTGCCATTATTCTAAAAACTATCGCACTTAACCGGCTCGCTCCGGAAACTTTCGGATCTGGCATCAGGGGAATTCGCCACCAGATGCACCTGAGAGCCGGCACCCATCACCCACCCCGTCGCCTCCACCAGTGGCGGTGCTGGCGGGATGGGGGCTTCGGCACTCTTGCGTGCCTGAGGTTGGGTGCCGGTGGCCCCCACAAGGCGCACGTCCCGCCAAACAGCCGTCTCCCGCAGAGGTTCGCTGGGGTCTGCAGGGATTCCGCCGCGCCCGGTGACGACAAAGCGATTCCCCCTGTCCGCCGCGCAGCCGGTGACAATTTGATTGCTGATGTCGCTGAAAGAAGTTGACACCTCAAGCAACCCTGCAGCGGGGTTGACATCAGGAGTGTTGATTTCCACCGTACCGCTGAACTGAGGGCCGAGATTAGAAGTGGCAGTGATGTCGCTGTCCGGGGTAGTGGCATCCCGAAACTGGGTGCCAAAAATCCCAGTGGCGCTCACACTGACCCGACCGCCTTTGCCAGCTTGGGCGTTAGCGGTGATGTCACTATTTTCTAGGGCGACGAGCGTGCCGGCGCTAATACTAATATTGCCGCCATCGGCGTTGTTGGCGTCCGTCACAATAGTGCTGCCCGAGCGCATCTGCAAAGAAGATGTTTGTATGCTCAGATTTCCTCCCGCCCCCGAGTTGGTGTTGGCTTCCAGCTTTCCGCCACTATTGAGTCGCACCGAGTCAGCCACCACATTTAACGTGCCGGTATTGCCGGTTCCCAAATTGCTCACCGTAATCAGGCCCCCATCACTGACTGTTAGCGAGCCGGTCTTAATATTCAGCTCCCCCGCATTTCCAGAATAGTTGGGATTTTGAAATCTGAATATCCTGCCTACTGAAGCTTGAATCTGGCTGACAAATTGAGCGGGATTATCACTGCCAGTGACTTCTACCTTCTGAGCGTCGATTGTAATGTCCCCCGCCTTTCCCGACCCCGCAGAAGCAGCAGAAATCAATCCCCCATTGCGTACAGTCAGTCGGGGCGCAGAAATGCTGATATTTCCTCCCGGATACGAGTTGAGGGTAACAGAGCTAAGGAAGCTTTGTCCCCTGCTGCCCGTGGCCAGAATGGGGGAAAAGCCCGACACTTCCACGGACTCCCTAGCTCGAATTGTCAAATTGCCTGCAGGTCCCCCAGTCTCAGAAATCACCGTTTGGCCAATAGCACCGCCGTTACTGGAGGTGATTCCCCCACCATCGGAGATAATCAGCCGGCCCGTGTCAATGGTGATGTCCCCCGCCTTCCCCGTACCGTCTAAAGCCTCGGTGGTGATCAGGGTGGTCGCTACGCTGCCTGCGGGGGGGCTGAGGAATTCTACGGTTTCAGTTGCTCTGATGGCGATATTTCCCGATGCGCCGTCACCCAAGGTAAGAGCGCTAACAGCAGCCCCATCTCGCAGCGTCACCCGTCCCGCCTCAATGGTAATGTCCCCGGCAGAACCGGCACTCCCCCGCACTGTGCCGTTGGCGATCCCAGAACCGGCCAACTCCACCGTACCGGCACGCAGTGTAATATTTCCCCCCTTTGCCGCACCCAAGGTGCCGGCAATAGCCACGAATCCATTGCGCAGCAGCAACAAGCGTCCGGCATCAATGGTCACGTCCCCCGCTGCCCCACCCCCTGTCGTCCCAGTGATCAGAGAAAAATTCGGATCGAAGGGGTTGATTGTTCCAGTTGTCAGATATTCACTCAATATCTGCTGGTAGCTCTCAAATCCAGTGCCGCTCATTTCCACTGAATCGCTGGCGCGAATGTTGACAGCTCCCCCCACACCACTGCCTACCGTTGAGGTGTAAATCTGCGACCCCTCCCCAACTCGCAAGGAATTGGCGCTGATGTCGATGCCCCTGCCGTCCATATTCCCAAGCGTTATAGCCACAAGCCGCGAGTTGCTGAGGGTGACATTTCCTCCTGTGATTTCTATTCTGCCGCTTCCCAGTCCGCTGGTGTTGATTTTGGCACCGGCTCCCAGTTCAATGTTGCCGAATTTCTCGATATTTTCATAGTTTGGGCTCAACCCCACCGGCGTTGCGTTTAGGCTGACTAAACCCGGACTGGCGACACTGCCGAGGTGAATCCCTCCCCCCAGTGCAGTTAAATTTCCACCCTCAAGCTGTATATTCCCACCGATTAGTGCTAAACTTTGACCGGGTTGCACTTCTAACCCGGCATTAGCAAACAGCAAAGGTATCTCCGGTGGGATCTGTGCCACCGGCAGTTGACCGGCGGGGAAAGGAGCGCCCGCCGCCCTCGATTGATTGACAATTTTCCCCGGATTTCCCCCGAATTGCAAGCCAACGGGCACGTTCACTGCCAGCAGCGGTGGCGCTGCCGGACTGGTGGCGCTGAAATGGCTGCCATCTGCAAATTTAATGCTGCTGGCGGTACTGCCTATAAATGAGCCGCCGATATTCAGCCGAGCGTTCGGGCCAAAAATGATGCCGGCGGGGTTGATCAGGAACAGGTTCGCTGTTCCACCGGCCCGGACAGAGCCGTCAATGTTGGAGATTTTGCCCCCCGTTACGCGGGTGAGGATGTTGCTAATGTCGGGGGCGCTGTTGAAAAATGCCTCGCTGCCGGTTTTCACAGAAAATTCCTGGAAGCTGTGGAAGAGATTGCCACCGGCTCTCGTTCCCCCCTCAATGCGAAGCGTGCTGCCATCCGGCGTGACGGTAGAATGCAAGGGCAGGGTTGCATCGGGTATAATTTGGGCATGGCTCGGGCTTGAAGCTGCCAGAATCAGCAGAGAAATTGTGGCGATTTGACTATAGCTGCGGGTGGGGAGCATTTGTTTGGGTTAGCTGAACTTTGGTCAGCTTTAGGGGGCCGGCATGAAATCAGCGGGACTGGCAAGCCAACCAATCATAAGCTTTAAAAGCTTATCACTTTCCGGCACTTTTGTCAATAGAAAAAATGAGGCAGCCGGATTAATTACCGCAGTTAGGCGGCTTGTACCAGGGACTTTGAGGAGTCAGGGCATTGGCCACCAGCTGCACTCTCCCGCCGGCACCCATCACCCACCCCGTCGCCTCCACCAGTGGCGGGGGTGGCGGAAGAGGGGACTCGGCACTGTTGCGTGGTGGGGGTTGGGTGCCGGCTGTCCCCACAAGGCGCACGTCCCGCCAAACAGCCGTCCCCCGCAGAGGTTCGCTGGGGTCTGCAGGGATTCCGCCGCGACCGGTGACGACAAAGCGATTGCCCCTGTCCGCCGCGCAGCCGGTGACAATTTGATTGCTGATATCAGTGAAAGAAGTTGACACCTCAAGCAACCCTGCTGCCGGGTTAACATCAGGCGTGTTGATTTCCACCGTACCGCTGAACTGGGGGCCGAGATTAGAAGTGGCCGTGATGTCGCTGTCCGGGGTAGTTGCATCCCGAAACTGGGTGCCAAAAATCCCAGTGGCGCTCACACTTACCCGACCCCCTTTGCCTGATAGAGCGTTAGCGGTGATGTCGCTATTTTCTAGGGCGACGAGCGTGCCGGCGCTAATACTAATATTGCCACCATCGGCGTTATTGGCGTTTGTCACAATGTGGCTGCCCGAGCGCATCTGTAAAGAAGATGCTTGTATGCTCAGATTTCCCCCCGCCCCGGAGTTGGTGTTAGCTTCCAAAATTCCACCACTATTGAGTCGCACCGAGTCAGCCACCACAGTTAACGTGCCGGTGCTGCCGGTTCCCAAATTGCTCACAGTAATCAGGCCCCCATCCCGGACTGTCAGAGAGCCGGCATTGATATTCAGGGCTCCCGCATTCCCAGAAGAGTTGGGATTTTCAAACCTGGATATCCTGGCGACAGAAGCTTCAATCTTGCTGATAAATTGAGCGGGATTAGCACGGCCAATGACTTCTACCTTCTGCGCGCCGATTGTAATGTCCCCCGCCTTTCCAGACCCGGCAGAAGCCACCGAAATGTAGGCCCCATTGCTGACCGTCAGTCGGGGCGCAGAAATGCTGATATTTCCCCCCGGATACGAGTTGAGGGTAAAAGCGGTAAGGAAGCTTTGTGCCTGGGTGCCATTGTCGAACACATTAGAAGAAAAGCCCGACACGTCCACCGACTCCCTGGCTCGAATTGTCAAATTGCCTCCAGGTCCCCCAGTCGCAGAAATCCGCGTTTGGCCAACAAGACCGCCGTTACTGGAGGACATTCCCGCACCATCGGAGAGCATCAGCCGGCCCGTGTCAACTGTGATGTCCCCCGCTTTCCCCGTACCTTGTAAGGCCCCAGTGATGATCGTGGTGGGCGCTACGCTGCCGGCAGGAGTTCCGAACACTTCTACTGTGTCAGACGCTCTGATGGCGATATTCCCCCCAGGGCCGTCACCCAGGGTAATAGCGCTGACAGCAGCCCCATCGCGCACCGTCAACCGTCCCGCCTCAATGGTAATGTCCCCGCCAGCGCCGGCACTCCCCCGCACTGTGCCGGTGTCTATCCCAGAACCGGCCAACTCCACAGTACCTGCACGCAGTGTCATATTTGCCCCCTTTACCGCACCCAAGGTGCCGGCAAAAGCAACGACTCCATCCCGCAGCAGCAACAAGCGTCCGGCATCAATGGTGATGTCCCCCGCTGCCCCAGTGCCTACCGTCCCAGTGATGAGAGTAAAATTCGGATTGAAGGGGTTGCCTGTTCCAGCTGTCAGATATTCACTCAATATCTGCTGGTAGCTCACAAAACCAGTGCCGCTCATTTCCACTGAATCGGTGGCGCGAATGCTCACCGCTGAGGCCGCACCACTGCCGAGGGTTAGGGTGGAAATCTGCGACCCCTCCCCAAGCCGCAAAGAATTGGCACTGATGTCAATGCCCCTGCCGTCAATATTGCCAAGCGTCAGAGCCACAAGCCGCGAGTTGCTAAGGGCGACGTTTTCGCCCCTAATTTCTATTCTGCCGCTTCCCAGTCCGCTGGTGTTGATTTTTGAGCCTGCTTCCAGTTGAATGTTGCCGAAATTTTCGATATTTTCATAGTTTGGGCTCAACCCCACCGGCGTTGGCGTCAGGCTGACTAAACCCCGACTGGCGACGCTTCCCAGGTGAATTCCCCCACCCATTGCACTTAAATTGCCACCTATAAGCTGAATATCCCCACCGATTAGTGCTAAACTTTGACCTGGTTTCACTTCTAACCCGGCATTAGCAAACAGCGGTAAAATTTCCGGTGGCAGCTGTGCCAGCGGAAGTAGACCGGCAGGTAAACTCGCTCCTGCTGCCCTCGATTGATTGACAATTTTACCCGGATTTTGCCCGAACTGCAAGCCAACCGGCACGTTAACCCTCAGCAGCGGCGGCGCTGCCGGACTGGTGGCGCTGAAAAAGCTGCCATCTGCAAATTTAATGCTGCTGGCGGTGCTGCCTATAAATGAGCCGCCGATATTCAGCCGAGCGTTCGGGCTAAAAATGATGCCGGCGGGATTGATCAAGAACAGGTTAGCGGTTCCATTGGCGCGGACCGAGCCGTCAATGTTGGAGATTTTCCCCCCCGTTACGCGGGTGAGGATGTTGCTAATGTCGGGGGCGCTGTTGAAGTGGGCCTCGGTGCCGGTTTTCACAGAAAATTCCTGAAAGCTGTGGAACAAATTGCCACCGGCTCTCGTTCCCCCCTCAATGCGAAGCGTGCTGCCATCCGGCGCGACGGTAGAATTGCTTGGCAGGGTTGCATCGGGTATAATTTGGGCTGACGCCAAGCCATTTGCCAGGTTCGGACAGCCCATCATTGTAAAAAAAAGCCCAATTTTTGTCCAGCTTTGCCTTTTCTGGCAGAGGTCTGACCTGCCGGCTATGCCAAATGAATTATATTGCTTTGCCATCTGGGAAAAATAACTTGTCATCCTGAGTGTGATTCCTATTTTATAAGCTATTGCGCATCATCAGCAAGCACTATCCCTCTCTATTCCCTCGTGACCAGGCTCTGCCTGGGAACGGAGGGCTGGAGGCTCTGCCTCCTTCGCAACTGACAGGCAGCATTATTAGCGTAACAGCTTAGTGCCTGCGTCTGTGCGGCAGTACTCTCCCACTACTTCCTGACTCTCTGATTGTGCCACACAAATAAGCCAGAAACCGGGTTTCTTGAGTTTCTGGCCTTAAAGATGAGTTTACCCTGTCAAAAAACCCGGTTTCTCACCCCCTGAATAGAAACCGGGTTTCTTGAATTTCTGGCCTTAAAAATGAGTTTAAATGCCAAAGAAACCCGGTTTCTCACCACCTGAATAAGCCAGAAACCGGGGCAGCCACGGGGGGCTGCCCCTACAGCTTGGGGCGATTACATATCTGTTTCCCCTGCCAAAGAAACCCGGTTTCTCACCCCCTGCCGGCGCAAACAATTCTTTTATTGTAATTCCCCTCCCCTAACCCCCAAAACCCTCTGCCCTGCCCCCGGTTTCTTACCGCTTCATGGGGGCGCACCCCCCTCCGCACTGCCGGCGTGCCCGGTTCTGCGGCGGGTGGCCAGGTGCCCAGCCCCCTAGGGGATATCGCCCTCTTGCGCTTTTCCCACAGGTTATGTCGTAATCAGAAATATACCTGTGGGTGGTTGAGTTATAAAGCCTCTGCCCTCCCACAGGTGAAAATCAGGGTGCATCACAGATAGTCTGAATCATTTGCCATTACCGGCAATCCCGCCGGTACAGATGCTGAACTTCTCTTATGGTGGTTTTAACACCGGAAACGCCCTCCAGCTTCCCACTGGAGGGCCTTGCATTTGTATCGGAAGATACAATTATTGCCACCGGCAGCCCCGGGCGGATAAACTGTTCTCAGTAGACGTGTCCGCCATTGCTTTCGACTGTCAGGCAGGTGCAATAATGCAATCTAGTTCAAAAGTCTTGTCCGCTTTGATGGGGGTGTGTGTCGGCGACGCCTTGGGGGTGCCGGTGGAATTTTCCCGCCGCGCCGAAAGGATAAAATTGCCGATACTCGGAATCACCGGCTATGGCACTTACAACCAGCCCCCCGGCACTTGGTCAGACGACAGCTCCCTCACCTTTTGTCTAGCCGAATCTTTGTGTGCCGGCTTTTCTCCAGAGGAGATCGCTGAGTCCTTTTGCCGGTGGTTCCGCCAAGCTTACTGGACTCCCCACGGTCGAGTCTTCGACATTGGCAATGCCACCCGCGCAGCCCTTTACCGCCTGGAACGGGGCGTCCCACCCCTGGAAGCCGGTGGCACTAGCGAACAAAGTAATGGCAATGGCTCCCTGATGCGAATTTTGCCGGTGGCATTTTATCACAAAACACTCGACTTGTCAAGCTTAATTCAGCGGACACACCAGGTTTCTCGCATCACTCACGCCCACCCCCGCTCGCAAATGGCCTGCGGCATTTATATCAGCATCGCCGCTTGTCTGTTGCGAGGCTTAGCGCCCAAACAGGCTTATCTCGAAGGCGGACAAAATGTTCGAGAAATTTACTCCCAGCCCCCTTACGCATCAGAACTGGCTAATTTTCAAAGAATATTTAGCGGCAAGTTAGACGAATTGCCGGTGAGTGAAATTCAGTCGGACGGCTATGTTGTCTCTACCCTAGAAGCATCCCTTTGGTGCTTGTTAAATAGCTCATCTTATGCCAAAGCAGTGCTAAAAGCCGTGAATTTGGGCGGCGATACAGACACCACCGGCGCAGTCACCGGCGGGCTGGCAGGAATTTTCTATGGATTTGATAGCATCCCTCAAGAATGGGTCGCCCAAATTGCAAGAATTGATGATATCATTGAGCTTTCGGGCCGCCTGGAAGCTGCGCTCTACAGCAGCTGAGCGAGGCACAGGGGCGATCGGGATCGATCTCGGGGCTTTTCCCTGGGGTTTACCCCTGCTATCATTTACGCTCGTGTTACCGCAATTAGCCTCAGGACAGGGAATTCGCAATGCCCCGCGCCCTGCGCCCCGCGCCCTGCGCCTAATGGGACAGTCTCTCATGGAGGAAAAGGCCGAAAAATATTGTCAAATCAGCCAGTCCGCTGAGCTATAGGCAGGAGTAATGCCCACTCCAGAGATTTCCCTATAGATTTAAAATAAATTTTCGTTAAACCGGCTTGTAGAGGGCGGCTAAGATATGCCATACTTGTTCCATCCAGATTCAGATGACAATTTTCGCAATCTCACTTTATGTCAGGAGACATCCAGTAGGTTTACGGAGAGTTATTTAAAGTTTGGATGAAGCTAGTAGTATTGCGGATACTGAAGTCCGACCGCGAGCGCAATCATTGATTGTAATGCCATCAAATCACTGGCTGAAAAGCGACTGCTAGTTGGGGAGACTAGCCGAGTTCCAAGAGCATCTCACGGTTTCTACTGAGCCTGAAGCTCGCCAGCCTTTCAGGGTGTCTCTAGCGTCTACTGCATCTTTGTGGAGGAAATAGCTTTATGTCTGCATCTACCGTAATGAAAAAGTTCTCTAGACTCGTGACTGGAGCCGCAGTTATCGCCGCTGGAGCGGCTTTCGCTAGCGCACCCGCTGCTAATGCGGCACTTTTTGCGGTGGGCGACACGGGAAGGTGGGGCGCAGGGGGGGCGAACACCCTATCTAATCAGGGCTTCAATATGGTGAGCCTTCCCAACAACACTTCTGCGCCCGGAGGGTTCACTCCCGTCAACAAAATCTCGTCGCCGTCCAACACCTTGAGCTTCAGCGACACAGTTTACAAAGCTTACGTTGGCACTGACTGGGCAAAATTGGCAACCTCGCGCCTCACCACCGGAAGCGCGGTGTACTTTAACGGAGGCGCTAACAGTACGACGCTCTCCTTGGCTAACGCTGTCGCAGCCTTAGATTTGGTCGTGGAGACGAATTCTATGGCACCGCTTGTGTTCAATATTGCCGTAACAGCTTTCGGCGGCGTCACCCAGACGCTGACGCAGGGGGTGCAAGGTAATGTGGGCGGCAAGTATTTCGGGTTCTACACGACGGGGACAGACCGGATCTCTTCTATCACGATCGCCGCTCCCAGTGGCGCTGAGGGTTTTGCTATGGGTGAGTTCCGCGTCGGCGACGCTCAAGCTCAAGCTGTCCCCGAACCCACTACTGTCATGGGCGCAGTGGTGTTTGGCTCTTTTCTTGCCGGTGCCAAGCTCAAGCGCAAACAGCAGCAGAAAGACAAGGCTGCTGAACTCAATTAAATGCAACAGCAGTAGGGTGCGTTCCATAAGCCGGCACACCTGTGGGGTCAGCAGTAGGGTGCGTTCCATGAACCGGCACACCTGTGGGGTCAGCAGTAGGGTGCGTTCCATGAACCGGCACACCTGTGGGGTCAGCAGTAGGGTGCGTTCCATAAGCCGGCACACCATAGGAGTCCTCGACAGTCAGGAACGCACCCTACAGTCCATTACACCAAAATTATACTTTTGTCAAAATTATTAACCGAATCTTCATAAAAGCCCTGCCGGAAGTGTCAGGTCAGATTGGGTGTGAAAGCCTCTATGGATAAGGCTTGCGGCAGATTTACCCACGGCGGCGAAACATGTTTTTTTCATAAAGATGAACTCAAGGCATTGACCGTGCTGGTGAGGAGCATTGAGAATAGGGCATATATGAGAGAGATCGACGGCTTGCCCGGAAGCAAGAAAAAGCTGCAACCAAAGGATGTGCCTGAATGTAATTTTTGCAGAGCGAGCTGTCAAGTGATCCTCCTGTTCTCGTTCACCTAAGTTGAGAGGATTCAAATTTATGGCATTCTCCTCTGTTGTAAAAAATTTGGCAATGGCTGCTGCCGGTGCGGCACTGCTCGCTCTCGGTGTTCCTGGCAAGGCACAAGCCGGCACACTCATCGACACAACTCCTGGTTGGAACGGCAGTTCGGATATTACCTCTCTTGGCGAACCCAATACCGCTACCTACGGGCAAACCTTTACCGTCGGTAGCGACAATGTTCTGAATGACTTCTCCTTCTGGGTTAATGACGTTCCATCCGCGGGTCCCGATTCTACTGATTTTGCTGCCTATGTTATGGAGTGGGACAGCGCCAATTATCGGGCAAAGGGTGATATCCTATATCAGAGCGGCATGCAATCAACTACTGGCGCGGCGGGCATGGAAAAATTTGTCTTCAATACAGGCGGCACTGCCCTAACGTCAGGCAAGCAGTATGTGGCATTTCTCAGCGCTTCCAAATTCTTTGACGGAGTTCGAGGCAGTTCGGATGTTGGATGGATCGGGAAAAACGTTTACAATGGGGGTGATTTCGTTTTCAGTAATAATGGGGCAAATTTCTCCGCTCTAACCTCAAGCTCATGGGACAACTGGGGATTCCAAAATACCGACATGGCATTCCAAGCCTCCTTTTCCCAAGCAAGCGCATCTGTCCCCGAACCCTCTTCTATGCTAGGTCTGCTGGCGTTCGGCACTCTGGGCACCGGCTCGCTGCTCAAGCGCAAGCATCAGAAAGCTAAGTATAGCAGTATTCACTTAGGTTAGGACAGTAGGACAGGCGAGACGCCTGTCCTACGCCTTTTATTAGGACAGTAGGACAGGCGAGACGCCTGTCCTACGCCTTTTATCCCTAGGCCACTGATGTCCTAACCAATATGACTACTGCTATACAACCGCTGTGCCTGGATGGCAGAAACCCGGTTTCTTTGAGAAACCGGGTTTCTTTGGCTCTGGGCAATGGGCATGGGGGCATGGGGCATCCCCGGGAAACGAGAAGGCAGTAGGGTGCGTTCCATGAACCGACGCACCTGTGGGTTCAGCCGTAGGGTGCGTTCCATGAGCCTGTGCACCTGTGGGGAGATCGAGATTCAGGAACGCACCCTACAGTTTGGGCAATGGGCATGGGGCATGGGGCATGGGGCATCCCCGGGGAACGAGGGCAAATGTCCTTGTTGGGGGAAGGGAGGCGGAGCCTCTGGAGCAGCGTTCCCCGGCTCCGCCGGGGAACGAGGGTGAGCGGTGCGGTCACGCACCGGCATTGGCCCTGCCCCCGGGCCCGCTTGCGGAAGGGCGGGGGGCAAGAAAAGTTCGCGGCGAACCCCATCAGTGGTAATCTGAAAAATTGTAACGCTCCGTAAAACTATCCCAGCGTACAAGGCGCGAGCATGGTCACCACCGCAGAAAAGACAAACGTAGGGTATCTCACCCAAATCATTGGCCCGGTAGTAGACGTTAAGTTTACCGGCGGCAAGATGCCGCAGATCTATAACGCCCTGACGATCGCCGGCAAAAACGAAGCAGGCCAGGACGTGTACGTCACCTGTGAAGTGCAGCAGCTGCTCGGCGACAACCAAGTCCGCGCTGTCTCCATGAGCACCACCGACGGGCTGGTGCGGGGCATGGAAGTCGTCGATACCGGCGCACCCATCCGCGTGCCGGTGGGCCCCGCCACCCTGGGCCGGATTTTCAACGTCATCGGCGAACCCGTGGACAATCAAGGGCCGGTGAACACCTCGGAATACTTCCCCATCCACCGGTCAGCCCCCGCCTTCACCGAGCTGGAAACCAAGCCTTCCGTGTTTGAAACCGGCATCAAAGTCGTAGACTTGCTCGCTCCCTACCGGCGCGGCGGCAAAATCGGCCTGTTCGGCGGTGCCGGTGTGGGCAAAACCGTGATCATCCAAGAACTGATCAACAACATCGCCAAAGCGCACGGCGGCGTGTCCGTGTTTGGCGGCGTGGGCGAGCGCACTCGCGAGGGCAATGACCTCTACAACGAATTTAAAGAATCCGGGGTGATTAACGAAAAAAACCTCGGCGAGTCCAAAGTGGCTCTGGTGTACGGTCAGATGAACGAACCGCCGGGAGCCCGGATGCGCGTCGGTCTGTCCGCTCTGACGATGGCTGAATACTTCCGCGACGTGAACAAGCAAGACGTGCTGCTGTTCATCGACAATATCTTCCGCTTCGTGCAAGCCGGTTCGGAAGTGTCCGCACTTCTGGGACGGATGCCCTCCGCCGTGGGATACCAGCCCACCCTGGGCACAGAAATGGGCGAGCTGCAAGAGCGGATCACCTCCACCACCGAAGGGTCAATCACCTCAATTCAAGCCGTGTACGTGCCGGCAGACGACTTGACCGACCCCGCACCGGCCACCACCTTCGCCCACTTGGACGCCACCACCGTGCTGTCTCGGGGCTTGGCATCCAAGGGCATTTACCCAGCAGTAGACCCGCTGGATTCTACTTCGACGATGCTGCAACCGAACGTGGTGGGCGAAGAACACTACAACACCGCTCGCGCCGTGCAAGCCACCCTGCAGCGCTACAAAGAACTGCAAGACATCATCGCCATCCTGGGCTTGGACGAACTGTCTGAAGACGACCGGCTCACGGTTGTCCGGGCTCGCAAGATTGAGCGGTTCTTGTCGCAGCCGTTCTTCGTGGCGGAAGTATTCACCGGCTCTCCTGGCAAATACGTCCCCCTGGAAAAGACCATCAAAGGATTCCAGAAGATTCTGTCTGGCGAACTGGATGCCCTGCCCGAACAGGCATTCTACATGGTGGGCGACATTGATGAGGCGATCGCCAAAGGCGAAAAGATGAAAGCCGGCGGTAAGTAATCACAGGGTATAGGGCACGCTCGCGACGCTCGCGACGCTCGCACGGGGCACGGGGCGCTGGGCGCCATGCCCCATGCGCCATGCCCCATATGCCATGCCCCATTCCCCAATTAGCAACAGACAGCTGAGATATGACATTAACAGTTCGCGTAATTGCCCCAGACAAAACAGTTTGGGATGGCTCTGCCCAAGAAGTGATTTTGCCGAGCACCACCGGACAGCTGGGTATCCTTTCCGGACACGCCCCCCTGCTCACCGCTCTCGACACCGGCGTGATGCGAGTCCGCCCCGAAAAGGAGTGGCTGGCGATAGCGCTGATGGGCGGTTTTGCCGAAGTTGAAAACAACGAAGTGATCATTCTGGTCAACAGTGCCGAACGAGGCGACAAAATCGATCTGGAAACGGCTCGCACCGCCTACAGCGAAGCCCAAACCCGCCTGGAGAAAGCGCAGCAGGGCGACAGCCGGCAAGAGCAAATTCAGGCCATGCAAGCCTTGAAGCGGGCCCGCTCCCGCTTTCAGGCTGCCGGCGGCATGGTGCAAGTCTAAAGGAATTTTGGATGCAAGGATTGGCGATTTTGGATTAAATCCCAAATCCCAATCCCCAAATCCCCAAATCCCGGCATCTCAAATCCCCCAAATCCAAATCCCCTAAACTCCCACTTCTGAAAGCAGGGGCTGCATCGCTTCCCAGGTGAGTCCTTGCTGGAGATAGCGGGGGTTAGCCGGACTGTAGGGCCCTTGCGCCCGGTCTATGGCGATAATCTTGGCGTCCGCCGGCAGCACCGGCACATCTGGGTCGAAAGCCGTAGGGCGCATTAAGGAGCTGGAATAGCCTTTAAAAATGAGAATTTTATCCAGAACGCCTGCAATGTCAGCGCTGACGACCAGCACTTCCTGAGAGCGCTTTGCAGTGTATTTTTCCAGCCGCTGTCCGGGAGAATTATTCATAGCTGTCATTTTTTTATGTTCTGAATAAGCTTGATAAGCAGGCCGACATTATTAAGAATAGCAGGCCCCTGACCAGAAACCTGGTTTCTTTAATAAACCAGGTTTATTGATGTTATTTCCCCCGTACCGGGTGGGGGGGTGGGGGGTGGGGTTTCATGACGGAATTAGACGCGATAAATCTAAGATGGGAAAACTTTAAGAGGCGATAAATTGCGTCTGTAGCGTTTATATTTGAGTTGTGAGACGCGCAGAAACCCGGTATCTCAAAAAAACCGGGTTTCTGGCCCCCAGAGGTCTCACATATCATTTAGAACCGCTATATAATTTTTGCAGGCATTGGGATGCGGCCTTCAGCCATCTTTTCACTGGCCTGTAGCTGAGCGTCCCTGCTTGCTGAGCCTCAGCATAAAAAAGCTAAAGTAAGTCACATAAATCAGCAAGCCGACAATCCCCAAAAAGCCTAAAAGATATTCTCTGGTATTAGCGTGGAAATATTCCTTATAAGCCCAAGGCGGCTCCAGCCAAACGCTACAAAACTGATTGGCGATCAAGTCTTTTTTGCCATACCCAGCGCAGCGGACAAACGGAATTAGAAATAGAGTTCCCAGGGCATTGTAAACCGTGACAGCCCAGCGCCAGGAGGTCAGAGTCAGCTTCAGGGGGGACTGGGGCTGGTCGTCAATTTCCTCGTTGAGATCCACCCAAAACCAGAGGGACACGGGGATGAGAATGCGAGCCATCAGCCCCGTAATGAAGCTAATCGGTATGGCCGCAATCATCAGATAAACTGTGACAGCCAGCAAGCTAGCCACCCGCCAGTATATAATTAACAGCCGCACAATCGGTTCAGATTTCTGGACAAACGCCCAAATTAGCAGAATCAGAGGGATGATAACGGTAAACAGAACCGCCAAGCGGTAATCTGTCCAGATTAGCGGTTTAAACCAAGGTTCAGGTGGCATAGTATTTTAACATAAATCTCACCGATTTGTCAACCGGCATTTCCAAGACAAAAGCGGCATTTCCAGGCTGAGTTCCAACCAAAAACGACAAACAACTGGAATCTTGCAAGCTGCGCTGTTCCAGTTGCTTGCCATGAGGGTATTTTCAGGCCCAATCACCGGAAGCTAGCTGCCGGCGGTATCTAGTCTTCATAGATGCGGCACTCAGACGCATCCGGGTTGTCATCGCAATATTGCTGAAAGTTGGTTTTCGGCTTAGTTAGGCCCTGGTGGGACGCTTCGGCTTGCAGCTCTTCAACCGCATCCCAAGCCGCCGCACACGCAGGAGAAGTTGCGCCCGATACATCACAGACGGCGCGAGCCTGATCGCGCTCTTGTTCGATTTGTTGTTGGATGTTGTTGGTCATAGATTTTGGGATCTGATAATGGTGCTGTCAGTACCGGAAAGAAGTCAAGATTTCGCTATCTTGAGCGTTCAGTCTGGTTTTCGGGCGGGTGAATCGCGCTGGCGCTCACTCATCAGCAATACATGCAGCTGTAGCTGCCAGACTGGAGCGAGCCTTATTTTTTAAGGTTTGGCCGCTCATGGAGCGCCTTTCGTCAGCTGACACCTGAGTGCTGTGTACAGAGAATATGTTAACTCATGTTAAGCTGCTACGCCCGCTCGTCGCAAAGCAAGCAGATGTTCCGCAGGGACTGTCTTGCGCAGTCCCGGGTATCCTACCATAGTTGGTGAGGGGGCTTTTGCTGGCAAGCTAGACTGGAGCAGAGGGTACAGTAACCAACCCTGTGACACGGGCGCTCCTGTGGCTGGGAGTTGAACGATCCTGGAAGCGCCAGAAATCCAGAAGCCAAGACCGGTGAGAGTTTCAGGAGGGCAAGACCGATGGCAGACCGGATGAAGTGGGCAAACGCCTTATCAACCCGTCCTTCCTTGGAAGCGGCAGTTAAAGAAGTTGTGGGGCAAGCGCAGCAGGTGTTGGGCGCACCGGCAGATTTGGGGCTGGTGTTTATTTCGTCGGCGTTTGCCAGCGAGTATTCCCGACTGATGCCTTTGCTGCGGGAGGTGCTGCCGATGCCCCACTTAATTGGCACAAGCGGCAACGGCATTATTGGCATGAACCGGCAGCAACAGCCGCAAGAGAGCGAAGGAGAGCCCGCCCTCAGCCTGACTCTGGCACACCTGCCGGGAGTGGACGTGCGGTCGTTTCACATTTCCGCCGAGGAATTGCCCGACTTGGACAGCCCCCCAGAAGCCTGGGTGCGGCTGATTGGGGTGCCGGCGGCGCAGCAACCGCAGTTTCTCCTGCTAGCGGATGCGCTGACATTTAAGATCAGTGACTTGATTGAGGGGCTCGATTTTGCCTATCCAGGGGCGACGAAAGTGGGGGGATTGGCCAGCGGTGGCCCCACCGGCAGCAGTATGGCCCTGTTCTGCAACCACCGGCTCCACCGAGAGGGGACGGTGGGCTTGGCGCTCAGCGGCGATATCGTGGTGGAAACGATTGTGGCTCAGGGATGCCGGCCTATTGGCCAGCCGTACCGCGTCAGTGCCAGCGAGCGCAATGTGGTGGTGGCTCTCGATGAGGGCGTCGTCGGCGGCGACCAGTCGCGCCCGCCGCTGGAAGTGCTGCGGGATTTGCTGCAAACCCTGGACGAGAAAGACCGGCAGCTGGCGCAGCACTCGCTGTTTGTGGGCGTGGCGCGGGATGAATTTAAGCCGGATCTGGAACAGGGAGACTTTTTAATCCGCACTTTGCTCGGGGTAGATCCGAAGGGAGGGGCAATTGCGATTGGGGACCGGGTGCGCCCGGGACAGCGGATTCAGTTCCACCTGCGCGACGCCCGCACTTCCGCAGAAGACCTGGAAATGCTGCTGGAGCGCTACCTGGAGCTGGTGTCCGATGCCCCACCGCCTGCAGGCGCTTTGATGTTCTCCTGTCTGGGGCGGGGCTTTGGGCTGTATGGCGAGCCGAATTTTGATTCGGAACTGTTCTGCCGGTATCTGGGCAAGGTGCCGGTGAGCGGCTTTTTCTGCAATGGCGAAATTGGCCCTGTGGGCGGCAGCACTTTCCTCCACGGCTACACGTCTGTGTTTGGGATTTGCCGGCAGCCTTAGAGAAAAGGAATGAACCGCCTCCGTGAAGGAGCGCCAAGAATAGAGCGCAATTGCCCTCTTTTCTTTGTTCACACTTCTGTTAAAAAGTGACTGTCTACCATGAGCGTCAAGCCTACATCCAAGCAGATAGGTGCGTTGCAAAAGCTGTTCAACACCGGTGTTGAGCGCGCCAATACTATGTTGAATTATATGACCGACAGCCCGATTCGCTTGCAGATGTCTGAGATTGAGATCCTCTCGCCCCAGCAGTTGCAAGCAAAACTGGATCAACCTGTTGGCAGGTCTCACGCTTATGGAATGGAGCTTTTCATCAGAGGAGAGTTTGAGGCAATTGCCATCCTGGTTTTTTCAGAAAAGAGTGCTGCCACGCTTGTAGACATTCTCGCCGACGAGCAGCGGCGAGCGCTCGACCGCGATTCGGTGAAGATGAAAACCCTCAGTGAGGTGGGGAATATCTTCTTCAACGGCATAATGGGGTCGTTTAGCAACGTGATTAAGAAAGGGATTACCTATATGGCTCCTAGTTACCGCGATGGGAAGCTGAAGGAGCTGATCTTATCGGGCGAGTCAGATTCCAATTTTACCATCTTTTACAGCCAAACACACTACCAAATCGACGACTATCAAGTTGCAGGAAATATAATTTTCTTTTTCAAGGTCGATCCGTTGGAGACGTTGCTGGCGGAGATCGATCGGGCTTCTCAGTAAATCTCTCGCCGAATCCCCTCCCGGTGTGCGGGAGGTGAAAGGTGAGGGGGAACTTGATTTTTTCGCTGAAATCTGGCGCGGGAGGCGGCTGTCCGGAATAGCATCTCGGTTTTGGCTGGCGGAGTTTTGATGGGTTTGGCAGCAGGAGCGCCGGTGGGCGCGACAGGTGGTGTCAGCTGTGATACTTTAGTAGCACTGACACTGCCAAATAAATCTGCTATGAAAACTAATAAGCGTCTTTACTTTGCCGGTCAACTGGCTCTGATTTTATTGCTGGTCGCTATCCTTTTCAGTCCTTTTACGACAGTCAGCGCTGGGGAGCGGGGTGTGTTGATGGAGTTTGGTAAAGTGCAAGAGAGAGTGCTGGGAGAAGGCATCCACTTTATCGTCCCTATAGTTAATACGGTGATCAAGTTGAGCGTCAGAGTGCAAAAGCAGCAAATCTCTGCTGAAGCTTCCTCGAAGGATCTCCAGGATATTTTCAGTGATGTGGCTCTCAACTGGCATATTATCCCAGAGGAAGTCAATGTTATTTTTCAAGAAATTGGTGACGAACCGGCGATTGTCGAGCGGATTATCAACCCAGCGGTTGAAGAAGTGCTAAAGGCAGTGATCGCTAAGTACACGGCGGAGGAAATCATTACCAGGCGGGAGGAAGTGAAATTAGGTATAGACAATTCTCTGACCAGCCGGCTGGCTAACTATCACATTGCGGTGGATGATATCTCTCTAGTGGATGTTCACTTCTCGCCGCGATTCAATGAGGCAGTGGAGGCTAAACAGATTGCCGAACAAGAAGCGAAACGGGCGGAGTTTATAGCGCTGAAGGCATCTAAGGAGGCTGAGGCCAAGATAAATTTAGCCAAAGGAGAGGCTGAGGCGGAAAGGTTGCTACGCGAAACTTTGACGGCAGAACTCCTGCAAAAGCAAGCGATAGATAAATGGAATGGGAATCTGCCTTTGTTTGTTGGGAATCACAGTCTCAATTTTTTGGAGGAGAGCGACTCCCACAAACCGGAAAGGTGACTGGTTAGGAGATTGAGGGCAGGCAAGATGCGTGCCCTACGGATATATAGCAGATTTCAACCGAGTGAGGTACAGATATTAGATCCCCCCCTAGCCCCCCCTTAAAAAGGGGGGGAAGATTCTCAAAGCCCCCCTTTTTAAGGGGGGTTTGGGGGGATCTCCAGACTGTACTCGACCCAGATGCTTGCCCGCTATATATAGCCTTTCTCATATTAGTGAGGTACTGAGAAACCCGGTTTCTTAAAGAAAGCGGGTTTCTGAAATTTTCATGAATGATTTAGACACCCTATATCTCGTAGGACAGGCAAGATGCCTGTCCATATTTGACAGGCCGGTGGGACTGTCCCAGAAGAATTTACAGCTGGTTCAAGTTTTTGCAGTGGGGTTAGCTACTTTCTCGCACACCTAGTCATCCCTATTAACCGCCGGAGAATAGGACGGGAGTGTCGAGAATCTTAAACTGGATCAGCGCCAGAATGACGCCGGTGTACACGGTTGAGGAAACCAGACCCGTGAATAACTCTTTTTTCAGGTTGCGCTCTTTGGGCTGCCCTTGCAAAACGTCCAAAGCCCCTGCTTGCATCAAGAGAATTCCAGCAATGTTAGAAAGCCAGTACCCCACGATTGAGCAAGGCACGAATAAATCTGGGGAAAGCCAGCTGAAGAGATACCCAAAAAAAGAAGCAATTGGCAAATTGAAAAACAGGTCATTCCACCAGCACAGTGGGGACAGCAGATATCCAATGACCACCAGCAATCCGCCTGTGAGTTTTTTCCACATCACTTTGTTGGTGCCCTCTCCACCGAGGGCCACTTGTTCAGCAACCTGGCCCGCTTCACTGACTTTGTTGGCGCTTTTCATGCTAACTCCACTATTCCGCTAGATTTACCGTAGTTTAGCGCAGCGCCGAGTAAAAGTCTAGTGCGCTGGGAGGCGTGTTTCGCTGACTGTCCCCGCAACTCCCCCAGCAAAAAAGCCCACTCTCGGTGTGGGCTTTCGATCTCGGTCTTAGATAATTGTCAATTGGCAATTTGATATGTGCGGGGGCAGTGGAATGGCCACCGGCAGTGCGATGGGGTGCCGGTGGCTGCTCTAGCACTAGCCAGATTGGTTAGGACATGAATGGCATAGGGCATGGGGCATAGCGCATAGGGCATAGCCCGTGGAGCATGGGGCATGGGGAATATTTACGCTACGCGAGAAATCAGCTTTTGCTCAATGCCAAATGCGATGATGCCCAATGCCCAATACCCGTCAAGACTAATCATTCCCATTAGTCGGCGCGTTGGGAAGTTGCGAATCTATGAGAGCCTGAGACACATTGGGAATAAACCAGTTAACTTCACCGGCTTTGAAAACTTTAGCCGGCGGAACATTTAATTCAACTGCGCCGGTGTCGGGATTGGTCTTCACTACTAACTCAGTTCCATCAATTATCTTGAGAGCCACACCGCCGGCCAAATTTTGGGGCTGTCCGCTAGCAGTGCTTATATAGGTTGCTCTGACAAAAGTCGGCAGATAAACCCCTTCACAGTCCCATTCATCTTGAGTTGTCTGGCCATTTGCTAAGAAATACAGGCCCTTATCGTAGGACAAATCGGATTTTTTGCGGCGAGGACCGTAGACAGCCAGTTTCTTGCCTGTCTCATTGCGGCACTGACCCCAGTTTACTCCCGTCTCCAAAGCATATTTTTGCAACTCCAACTCAGCAATTTTCTTCTGAAGTTCCTCTGGGGTGTACCCCTCGGCTTGAGTTTGTCCAGATTCCGCCTTTAATAAACTGTTCAGGGTTTCAGTAACCTCTATATAGTCTGGATTCTTGGTATAGGCCGGTTGGTCTGAGCTGGCCAGGGAAGGTTGAGCGAACATTAGACTAACCAGAAGTATCAAGACCCCTGCAAGAGATTTCCAAAGTTTCATGACTTTTCTCCTTTTCAAGTTTACCTGCTGCCGGCTTGACAGTTAGAGGGAAGCCGTGAATTTCCCCTCGTGCCAATAGAGAGCGCCAGGGGGTCAATTCGGTAGGGAGCATCCCATTTTTGTAATCCCCCTCACCCCCAACCCCTCTCCCACAAGGGGAGAGGGGAGAATTCTTTATTTTTCCCCCCTCTCCCTTCATGGGAGAGGGGGGTTAGGGGGGTGAGGGTGACAGTCTTTGCAAAAACGGGATGCTCCCATTCGGTAGGTGCCCCCTTTCCGGACGCGCTAACACTAAGTTTAGCATCTTTGAGGGAGCTTTTTATTTATAAAACCTTTAAATCAAATTTAAATTTTGCCTAAATTTCGCAATATTTACAGGAATTAGTTCTGCCTGCGGGGTGCGTTCCGCTGAGGCGGAACGCACCCTACTTGGGATCGTCCCAATGGAGTATCTGCCTCGTTTTAAGGGACAAGCAGATTAAAAACCTAACAGCTTATTTCGGCCCGCCTTGAGGAAGCCCTCGCCAAGGGAAGCTAGCTAGCTGCGATAAAAGGCAGGAGCCGGTAAGTCCCGCTTTCAAGGAGGATGAAAATCCCCAAGCCAATCAAGATAAAGGGGGCGAGAGCCTTGCCGTAACGAGTTAAAACGCGAGCGACAGCAGGCTGGCGGGTTAGCCGGTAAGCAATCCAGCACCAAACTCCTATGAGCGAAAAGAAGACGGCCAAAATGACTGCCAAAGTAGGGAGATCGCAGCTGGCAAACAGAGGCACATAGATGCCGATATTGTCTCCCCCATTGGCAAAGGTAACAGCGGCTACGTTATAAGTTTGGGGGCTGAGAAGACTTGCCAGTACAGACACCGCAGAGCGATTGGAACTTAAGGGGTTAAATTCACCGGAGACAGCCTGAACCTCCCCCTCATCGTTCGTTCGATTCAGCAGGCGGCTGACACCTATGGAGATCGGGACTAGACCGAGCAAGCCAATCCAGGATCTCGGCACGATTAAGCCACCAAAGAAACCGGGCAGACTGGCTAGGACAATGGCGGCAAAGCCCAGGTACTGACCGAGAACGATATGCCGGCGGCGGAAGGTGGGGCTCACCTGTGCGAAAAAGAGCATTAAAATCAGAATGTCATCGATGTTGGTCGCTGCAAAAGATGTTGCGCCGGCAACAATCGCGCCTGCGAGCCTACTGGAAAACCCTACTGCTGTCACCTCTTTCAGTCTTTCTCCACTTCAGGCGTGCGCCCATTTATTAGAAGCAGAACCGTCAAACCCAGACAGCAAGCGGCTAGAGCCAGCGGGCTCAAAGCGCCACTTTCCAGGACAATAAAAACCCCTAATCCAATCAAGATAAAAGGCACGAGAGTCTGGCCGTAACGAGTCAGAAGATCGGCGAGTCCGGGCAGGTGGGTGAATTGGTAGGCGGCGAAGCACCAAACTCCAAGCAGCAGGAAGAATACGCCTAAAATTACCAGAAGGCTTGTCTTAGCGCTGTTGGCAAATAGCGGCACGTAAATCCCAATATTGTCACTGCCATTAGCCACCGTGACTGCAGCCACACTGTAAGTTTGGGGAGAGAGAAAACTGGCAATTGGAGAGGGTTCGGGCTGCGGGAGTTCTGGGGACTCTTCCTCTGAATCGCTGTCTCGGTTGAGCAAGCGGCTGACACCAAATGCCACCGGCACCAAGCCAAGCAGTCCAATCCAGTGTGGCGGCACGATTAAGCGGCCAAAGAAACCGGGAAGGCTGGCGGCTACCAGTGCGCTGAAGCCGAGATACTGGCCCATAACGACGTGCCGGCGGCGAAAGGTAGCATTGACTTGTGAGAAAAACAGCGTCAGGATCACCAGATCGTCGATGTTTGTGGCGCTGAAGGCTCCTATCCCTGTGGGAATTGCAGTGATTAACCCGCTCATTGTTGTCTCTCCTTATTTTCAGGCTTCCATTGTACAGACTTTTGGCGCGGTGTCTCCCCGGGCTGGCAGCAAGGGAGCCAGCGGGTTAAAGATGTTCCGTGTCGCTGAATCGGGCGTGAATTTCTTCTATTGCCTGCTCCATTTCTTCAACAATTTCTGGAGAGCGCAGCCTTTGCATGAGGAACCAGCCGCCACCGGCAACCAGGTACATTAAGAACAGGTAAGGGAAGGCATTGTAAGGGGGTTTGGGCACGGGGAAAAAACTGCTGCCGGGAATTCCTACAGTTCCGACAACGGGAATCATCATAAACCCTACCGCCAAAACCGAGAACACCACATCCAGGGGGCGCAGTTTTCGCAGCCGGTGCAGGTAAACCGGCGCGGCGATGGAAACGAGGATATACACCAGCAAAAATCCGTAGCTGCAAATCGTTCCCATGTAGCCCATAATTTCAAAAGCCTGGATGCCAAACAGGGAGATGGAAGCCGGCACCAGAAAGGTTAGCAGTGCTGCTAGAGCCACCGCAATGTGAGGCGTTTTGTTGTGCTGGTGCGCCTCACCCAGAGTCGAGTGAAACAGACCGTGACGGGCCATCGTGAATAAAATCCGGGCCGTCGGATTGATACAAGCCAGGATGCAAGCGAAGAACGAAAGCATTGCGCCGATACTAATCAGCACGCCCAAAAAACCCACTCCCGCTTGGTCAGCCAGAAAATCCAAAGGGGCTTCACTTTTGGCAAGGTTCGCGGAACTGCCGCTAAAACCGATCACTTCAATGTAAGCCATCAAAATGAAGAATATACCGGACAAAATAGTGCTGGAAATCACAGATTTCGGAATCGTGCGCAGGGGATCTTTCGCCTCATCCCCCAGGGACGTTGAACTTTCAAAGCCAGAAAATCCGAACACAACCAGGACAAGTCCCATTGCCACTCCGCCGGGGGTAGCGTTTTGCAGCGTAAATTGCGCCATATCAATGGCAAAGCCTTTGTGAGCCCAGACAATCAGCCCGAGTGCCAGGATGAGGGCAAGAGATCCTACCTCCAGCCACAGCATTGCCATTGCAGAGAGCTGGATGTCTTTGTAAGCCACATACCAGGCAATTCCTGCGCCGATAGCAAACAGGGTGATCGGGGAGGGATGGATTCCCACATGACCCAGCAAGGCGGCTCCAAAGTTAGCAAAACCGCACAAAGTTGCCATCCCTGTGAACAAATAAGCCAGCACAAGACCCCAGGCGCAAAGGATGCCCGCCATCGGGCCTAAACCTTTGGCGATGTAGGAGTACAGCGAGCCTGGAGAAGCCGACCGGCGAGCGAATTGGTTGATGTTGACACTGACAAAGACTAGCCCAATCATCCCGAGCAGAAAACTCAGCCAGGTGCCATTTCCCGCACTGGCGAATATCAAGCCTAAATTCGCCGCTGGCGTTGTCGTGGGCGCGATAACCGCAATGGATTGCGCCAGGACATCCCCGTAGGACAGGCAGTCTGCCTTTAAGCCGTAAGCACTTTCATTGATTTGCATTTGATTGGTCATACAGGATCTCCGTTCACCTCCAATAGCTCGGCTGTTCGAGCGACTTTAACTAGCAGGAGCGGCCTCAGCGCGGGCCAGGTGCGTAAGGCTATCTTCTCAATTTAATATCTTTTCCCCAGAGAAGCAAATACTCTTTTTTGTTAAACTGATAAATAAAATTGATTGAAGTCCGCACGCGAAGTTTTAGGGGGCATACAGAATGGCAGCGATGACGCTTGACCAGCTGCGAATTTTTCTGGCCGTGGCCGAACATCTGCACTTTACCCGTGCTGCTGAAGCGCTCTACATTACCCAGCCTGCTGTCAGCGCGGCGGTGCAAAGCTTAGAGGAGGGGTATGGAGTGAAATTGTTTCACCGCATCGGTCGCCACATCGAGATAACTGAGGCGGGGAAGCTGCTAGAAGTGGAAGCCCAGAAAATTCTCGACCAGGTGGCCCTCACCGAGCGGGGGTTGCGGGAATTGAACGGGCTGCAACGGGGCGAGTTAAAATTGGGGTCGAGCCTGACAATTGGTAACTACTGGCTTCCCAAAAAGATAAGCCAGTTTAAGATCCGGCATCCAGGCGTCTCTGTCAACTGCACTCTGGCCAATACAGAAGATATTTGTGCGGGGACGGCGACGGGACTGTTTGATTTGGGTTTGGTGGAAGGCGAGGTCAAACCATCGCTAAAAAAGTGTCTGGAGGAAGAAATAGTTGGCAGCGACCGGCTGCAAATTGTTGTTGGCCAATCTCACCCCTGGTTTGAGCGTGCAGAAATTTCCTTAACGGATCTCACCGAAACCGCTTGGGTGATGCGAGAGCCCGGATCTGGAACACAGCAAAGATTTGAGGAAGCCTTGCAAAACTGGGGCGTGACGACCGCCGAGTTAAATGTGATTTTAGTTTTCAACAGTGGCGAGATGGTGAAGGCGGTCGTTGAAAGCGGTGTGGGTGCAGCCGCTATCTCCGAGTTAATGGTGAAAAAAGAGATACAGCTCGGCACGCTGCGTTCGATTCCAGTCACAAATAGCAGCAACGGCTCTGGCCCAACCTTGGAAATAGTCCGGCCCTTTTTGAAGCTGAAGCATCGGGATCGTTTTCAGACTCGGCTCGCCAGAGCCTTTGAACAGATGCTGGCGGGGAATTCCCTACCCGATTTAATCCCCCGGAGAGCGGAGTTAATTTTACCAACGCACAAATCATAGAGAACTGCCAGTTATCTAGGAGCGATATGGAATTCGGGTGCGGGTTCCGCTCTGGCTTTCAAGGTTTTGAGCGCCGACTCATACTGATAAAGCACTTCCACCGGCTCGGGCAGTTGTGGCGGTGGCAGGGGGTCTGGCTTTGCGCGAAAGTGGCCGGCTAAATCCAGGATTGCCTGACTGGCGGCGGGCGCATCTCCGATGGGAACCAGACGAGCGTGAGGCCACTGATTCGACCATTCAGTGACCACCTCGCGGGAGCCTGGATTGTCGTAGGCGACTACCCCTCTGCCGGCGGCAATTGCTTCTTGAAGCACGCGGGGACGGCCTTCATTATCTGAGCAAAGCAGGACGGTTTCCACACTGTTGAGACAGTCGATCACCACCTGCCGGTCAACCCGCCCTTTGACGAGAATGTGTTTTTCTAAACCGCAGTGACGGATGAGATTCAACATCTTTTCCATATCAGCCCCATCCCCACAAATCGTCAGGTGAGCCTCCACTTGACGAGCTGCGAGAATCCGCATAATTTCAACCGCATCTAATGGTCTTTTTCTGGATTTGATTTGGGCCGCCATCAGCAAGCGGATTGGCTGACCGGCAGCCGGCGGACAGGTGGCATTGGGCTGGAAAGCGGGAAGCGCAATCGGGTTCGGCAAGAAAAGGGTATTGCTCACCCCAACTGCGCGGTGCAGGGATTCCGCCAGGTGGCGGGCGATACAAATTATCGAGTCGCAGCTCCGGTAAAGCGCTGTCAGTTGCTCCCGAATTTTCCAGTCAACCGGCTCGCTGCTAACAAGACGGTTGATATAGGCTCCCCGACAGATCAGCACCACCGGCTTACTGTGATGAACCTCGCGGATGGCGGGGAGGTGCCAGAGAAACGACTCGCGACCCAGAATTACAGCGTCGAAAGGGCCGTGATTTAAATAGGCGGCTTGAACGTGCCGGTCGATATCCCACTGGGTTTGTGGGCTAATGCTCAGATCCGCTGGAAAGTCTGCCGGAAACCAGAGCAATCCGGGATACTGGGCGGGTCCGGGTTCGGATTTGTAGGGCGAAATGTGCAGCACTTCATGTCCGAGCCGGCGCAACCCACAGGCCAGTTCTTGACTGGAGTGGGCTGAGCCGCCTCCTTGTGGGGGGTGAACGCTCAGTAGCAAAATCTTCATTGGAATCTGAAGTACGCTCCTATAAGGCTGTAGAGCAGCCCAGACAGTACGACTGAGGTCACGATTACATAGGTAAAATCTCGCTGCCGCAGGAAAGTTATTAGAGAAAATATCACCCGGACGACGGGAGTGGCAATTAAAAATAGGAGTCCCAGTTGAATAATGCCGCGCCGGCTGCCTGACAGAACCGCGCTCACCACACCTGCGGGACTGCAGAACATGGATGGCTCTCCTCGGAAAATGTGATAGTCAGCCGGCTCCGCACCGTGGCGGATCAAGTACAGGACTGCGCCGATAAACACTGTGGCGGTAGCCAGAATAACCCCATATTTGAGCAGGTTGCTGATCGCCAGCTGAAGTTGCCGGTCGCTCGACAGTTCCGCAACCTTACTGTCACCGGCAGCCCCACAGTCCTGAGAAAGTTCGCCGGCATCACAGTTTGGGGCTTCCTGCTGCAGCGGGAATGGAACTACGTTACTCTCCGACCGTGCTGGTGACACCCACTGAGTTCCCGAATCAAATTGATACATTTTAAAGCCCCCCATGCAGACTGTTGTAAACCATTTTAAACGCCATTGCCGCCAGGACGAAACCAAAAATAATTCTCAAAACCTTAGTCTGAGCTCCCACCAAGACCTTCGCGCCTAACAGAGCGCCTGGCACTACGCCCAACATCACCGGCATTGACAGTCCTGGATCGATATAGCCCCGCGCCAGGTAAACCCCCGCCGACGCCGCCGCCGTCACGCCGATCATAAAATTGCTGGTGGTTGTGGAAACTTTGAACGGCAGGCGCATGGCTTGATCCATCGCCAGTACCTTGAGCGAACCGGAACCAATTCCCAGCAACCCGGAAATCACTCCAGCGAGCACCATCAGACTGAACCCAACCGGGAGAGCGTGAACCTGGTAAGACATCACCCCATCGGCAGTTGGGTAAGTGCCATTGAGTCTGAGCTGAGCTACTAGGGGGTCAGGCGGGTCAGTGTCAAAATACTCATCAGGTCGGGGCTGCTGTGACAGGTACGCTGAATACAGCAGGACAATGCCCAGCACCACCGTCAGCGCTTTCACTGAGACAAAAGTGGCAATTAAAGCTCCGATTATCGCTCCGACTGTCGTCGCTACTTCTAAAAACATTCCCAGCCGCAGGTTGGTGTAGCCTTGCTTTATGTAGGCAGAGGCGGCTCCGGCGGAAGTGGCGATCACAGACACCAGTGAAGCCCCAATGGCGTACCGGATGTCAACTCCAAATACTGAAGTTAAGAGGGGCACAATCACGACTCCACCCCCTAACCCAGTCAGCGACCCTAAAAACCCGGCGCTAAATGACCCAATCCAAACTAGGAGGGTAAATTCAAGAATGTTCACAGGTCATTCCTTTGTTTGTAGATGCATATCAATATAACCAAGGTGGTTTGGCTTCTTTTTATTCAGCAGCCGGTTTAAGGCTCTGGCTGCTGATTGATTCCTTCGGTTCGGTCGCCCCTGCGAGCGCCGGCGCAGCAGCCAGAGCGACCGCTTCAATCCTTCTCCACTTCAGGGGGTTTGCCATTCATTATAACCAGACCCGTCAAACAAAGACAGCTAGCAACTAAAGATAGCGGGCTCAAAGAGTGACTTTTCAACACAATATAAACCCCCAACCCAATCAGGACAAAAGGAACGAGCGTGTTGCCCAAGCGAGTCAGGGCATCTGCGACAGCCGGCACCTGGGTTAACTGGCAGGCAGTGTAGCACCAAACTCCAACCAGCAGGAAGAACACCCCTACAATTACCAGAAGGCTTTCTAGGGCGCTGCTGGCAAACAGCGGCACATAAATACCAATATTGTCACCGCCATTGGCCACCGTAACAGCAGCCACACTGCAAGTTTGGGGGGAGAGAAAACTGGCCAGTGGAGAGCGTTCAGACTGCTCTGTCTCTTGCGAAACTTCCTCTGCATCGCTGTCCGGATTCAGCAGCCGGCTCAGACCGAATGTTACCGGCACTAAGCCGAGCAGACCAATCCAGCGCTGCGGCAAAATTAAGCCCCCAAAGAAACCGGGCAAACTGGCGGCTACCAGGGCACCGAAGCCCAGATACTGGCCGGCAACGATGTGCCGCCGGCGAAATCCAGCACCCACCTGCGAAAAAAACAGCAGCAGGATTGCCAGATCGTCGATGTTGGTGGCGCTAAAGGCTCCCACCCCTGTGGGGATTGCAGTGATTAACCCGTTCATTTCGGTCTGTCCTTATTTGGCCCCATCCCCAATCTCTACCTCCTCATTTCCCCCCATCTTTTCCAAAACCCAGGTGTGCTGGTGGTTAAGATAAGCTCCACGGCCACCCTACCCTTATATTAGGTTTACCTTAAAAAGTAGGATTTCGTAAAAATTTTATATTTTTTTTACATTTTAAAATCCCCTGTAAGCGCATCGGATTTTAGTTATATGGATTTTCCCTTGGTTTCTGGATGTTATGTAAAAAACAACGGTAGCCCAATCGGAATTATGTGAAATTAATCGCCCGTAACTTTATCGAAATTTAGTAAATTTGTCAAATTTATAGGCAAATCTTACGAGTTTCAGTATAAATTCACACTTTTAAATTGCCACCGGCAGCTCGCCGCTGTTTTGGCCCAAGCCGCCGCCGCAAGTCGGCGACTGTCCTGCCCTCCATGCTGCCTGCCGGTGCCGGTGGCGCTGTAGCACCGCGCCCCCAAAGCTGGTCGCCAGCCGGTCCCCGCCAGCGCCCGCTCTGGGAGCCCAGAGGTTTCACCGGCGCGGTGGGGCGGAAGCCCGAGGGAGGGGAAGCCACGCCAGAGAGCGCCCCCTCGCTGACGCCAGAGGGTGTCTTAAATACCCAAACTTATAAAGTGGCAGCCGTAAAAGTTGTCGGTGTGAAAGACAATATCAATATCTACTTCCCCTATTTCCTAGCAGTAAGCCTGCCAGTCTGGGAGTGATTGTTATCATATTTATTAAATGATAGGATTTTGGTGCGCTGTCGCTCACCGATTAACCCGTCAACCTGCCATCGCTCGTATTGTAAGCCGGTAGGGTCAAGCCGCTGTTCCTTTCGGATGGAGTGGCGTGGGATTGTTCCTCATGTGTGAGAGAGGTACATGTCGGCTGCAGCTGCCGGTGAGAGGGATAAAAACGGCTATTTCTTGAAAGCCGATCTGCTCACGCCTGATACACTAACTTCCAGCTAACCATCACTAAAAGGGTGTAAATCACAAACTTTAGCCCGCTTTGAGGGACGATTTTGCAGAGCTTAGCGCCCACCAGCACACCGGGCACCGTCCCCAGCCACACCGGCAGCACCAAACTCCAGTGGACTGTACCGAGGCTGAGATGTCCCAAAGAGGTAAAAATCAGCAAAATACCCGCCTGTGCGATATCCGTGCCCACCAGCATGCGAGAGTCCAGGCGGAAAAAGGCAATCAGCACCAGTGCGAACATCGAACCGGAAGACACGCTAGTCAAGCCGACCACACAGCCTAAAATCGCTCCCACACTCAGCGTCAGCAGGCGACCCGACTTAGTTTTTAAGTCAAACTTAGGCGGCTCGGGGAAATTCAACTCCGGCAGAAAAGTCTTGAGCAAGAATTGTGCGATCGCCGACAAGGCGACAAGCAGCATCACCACCCCAATCGAGCGGAGCAGGATGCCATCGGGGTCGAGATTCCCATTCTGCTTAATCAAGGCTAAAATCCCCACCCCTGTCAGCGAGCCGGGAACACTTCCCAACGCCAGCCATTTGACAATTTGCGGGTCAAGCGTTTGCTGCCGCCAGTGCTTTACGCCGCCAATAACCTTCATCAATGTGGCCGCCACCACGTCAGAGCTAACAGCAATCGAAGGCGGAACATGAAACACAAAAATCAACATAGGGGTGATGAGAGACGCCCCGCCAATTCCAGTTAAACCAACGATGATGCCTACTAAAAAGCTGAGGAAGGGGAGGAAGAAATAGTCCATGTCGCTGTCCTGATACAGGGTAAAGTGCGGTGAGCTAAAACAGGGCGTTGGTTTTGGCTTTCTGGCTAGCGGTGAGCTTGCCGGCTCGAACCCCTCTCGTGCAGCCTGCTGGAACTGCAGTGGGAGGCCCGCTTGCGGGCCTTCGCTCTTGACTTTTGTGGCCTTTCGCCGCTTAAATCCACTATCTCGCTCGACTTACCGTAGTTTAACGCAAGTGCCGGTCAAAAGTCACTGGGTAAAAGTGGGAATTTAGGCGGCTGGCTGCTGCGGGGCGGTGAGTCTAAAATTCTTTAACCAAAAACAGAGGAGCGCCTGTCTGAGTGAGAAAAACGCTAAAAATTCAGGTTAATTGCAGCTTTAGCCGGCTTTTCGTCGTTTTTCAGCTTTTATGGGCTTTTTCCACCGGCTCCCCCACTGCGCCGGCGAGACGTTGGACAGGCGTCTCGCCTGTCCAAAGCCGGGAGGGGGAAAAGGGGGTGGGGTGAAGAGCCGGTGCGAGATATAGCGTTTTTCATATTCAGGTACTGAGAAACCCGGTTTCTTAAAGAAACCGGGTTTCTGGGGCGCACTTCATCCAACTGAAAACCCCTATATCCATTCCCCACTTCTGAACTGGGGATTTTCCTGTGGCTTCCGCTAGACAACAGAAGTCGGTTCGTCCCAGCACCGGGAGAGCCACTAGCTTGCGAGCGCCGGCTGCGATAGGTATGATGGTCGTTGGGACAAGTTGCCGGTTAGAGCCGGTACATTCGGTCTTTGGGAACCTCGGGTTCTATTCCCGCCCATCTCAAAAAGTGCGCCCAATCTCGTTTGGCTTGGCGAATGTCTAAATCCAATTTCGGGAAACGTCTCCAGTTTTTCACTAGCTTTTTCAAGGAGCTGCTCCTCGCTCGCTGGCGCTCACTCCTGGCGCTATTGATAGGAGTGTATTTACCTTTGCAGGTGTTTGAGCTGCTGGCACTGGAAGTGCGGAAAAATCGAGGCGGCTTTCCGTGGGAGCTGTCCGTACTGGGGGCAATTCACGCCAGAGAACAGCCGCAACTGAATGCTTTTGCAGCGACGCTGACTCAATTTGGTCAGTTTCAAGGTATGTTTCCGCTGATCGCTGCGGTAGCGCTGCTGCTGTTCCTGCGCCGCCGGTGGCGAGCACTTGCGTACTGGATCGTCACCCAGTACGGAAGCACCATCATCAACCAAAACATAAAATTAGTGATGCATCGAGTGCGCCCCCACCTCTGGGAGTCATTCTACCCACACCCGTCGGATTACGCATTTCCCAGCGGTCACGCCATGTCTAGCATGACCCTGGTAGCCGCTTTGATAATTTTAACTTGGGGGAGCAGATGGTGCTGGCTGACTGTAATTTTCGGGAGCGTATATGCCGTAGCTATTGCCTGGACGCGGATGTATCTGGGAGTTCACTTTCCCAGTGACATTCTAGGCGGCTGGATGCTCTCGATAGCCTGGGCAATTGCAGTCCGCCTGCTGCTAAAGCCGAATTTATCTAAAGTCAACACCGCAACACACCGGCTCACCCAGCCCTCAGAACACTCCGCTAGCTGAGTGCGATGGCTCTAATACGCTGGCTTTTTTAAAAAATTGCATCGCATGTAAATAGGCGTACCTCCCCCCGCGAGAGAGCAATTCTGCGTGAGTGCCGGTTTCCACAATCCGACCCTTTTCCAGAACAACAATTAAATCGGCACTCCGCACCGTAGAAAGCCGGTGAGCGATTGCCAGACAAGTCCGCCCTTTAAAGAGCTTTGCCAGAGACTCCTGAATCAGATGCTCAGATTCAGTATCTAGCGCAGAAGTCGCTTCATCCAGTATAATAATTCCAGGGTTCTTCAGCAAAACTCTGGCGAGCGCCAAACGCTGCCTCTGCCCCCCCGATAGCTTGACTCCGCGCTCGCCAATGATTGAATCGTACCCCTCAGGAAAGCTGACAATAAACTCGTGAGCGTTAGCCGCTTTCGCAGCCTCTTCAATCTCCCCGTCTGTAGCGTCTAGCTTTCCATAAGCAATATTCTCCCGCACAGTGCCGTAGAGCAGTAAAGTTTCTTGCGAGACAATTCCCATCTGCTCTCGAAGCGACTCCAGCGTCACGTCTCGCAAATCGCATTCATCAATCAATACCCGCCCCTTATCAGGGTCATAAAAGCGAGCAGCTAATTTCGCCACAGTGCTTTTACCCGCCCCCGAAGAACCCACTAAAGCAACCGTCATTCCCGGCTGAATTTCTAAGTTAAAGTTGTCGAGAATCTTTTCCCCGCTGCTGTAGGCGAAGTCAACCCCTTCAAACCTGACGCTTCCTTTTACCGAGGTCAGGTGAACTGCACCCTCCTTCTCGACAACCTCTGGTTGGGTATCAAGGATTTCAAAAATCCTCTCCAAGGCAACAGCAACTCTTTGCAGAAGATTAACCACCTTACTGAACCGCCTGATGGGTTGGTTCATTTGACTGATGTAAGCCAGAAAAGCCGCTAATTCGCCCACAGTCAAACGACCGACCATCACCTCCCAAGACCCAAAAACCAGAACAATTAGATTGCCGAGATTGTTCAGGATATCAATCAGCGGGAAAAACACAGACCAAAGACGAACAGCCTTAATATTGGCTTCCATGTAGTTGCGGCTGCGCTCGGAAAAGCGGTCAATTTCATATTTTTCGTTGCCAAAAGACTTGATAATATTGATATTCGACAGGGTATCTTGGAGGTGATCGTTGACCGCCGCAGCTTGCAGTTGCACATCGCCGTAAGCGTCCCGCATAGAGTGGCCAAAAATCTGAGTGAGATAAACTATTAAAGGCCAAGTGACTAGGAGAAGCAGGGACAGTTGCCAATCGGCGGCGATCAGATAGCTGACAATCGCCACAAAAATGAAAGCGTCCGCCAAAATATCAGCAATGTCAGCCGTCACCAAATTCCCGACCGTGTTGACATTTTGAGACAGCCGCATCATCAAATCTCCCGTCCGCTGGCTGTTGAAGAAGCTGATTGAGAGCTTTTGCAGGTGCTGGTACAGGTCGTTTCTGATGCTGTCAATGGTTCTCTGTCCAAACACAGACATCATGTAACTGCGGAAATAGTTGAGAACTCCCGTCAGCAGCGAAATCATCAGGATCGCCGCCCCCACCCAAGGCAAGAGATTGAATTGTTTGGCTGGAATGATAGAATCTATTACATAGCGCGTGATTTGGGGAATGATAATCTGAATAAAGGAAAGACAAATAATCGTGGCTAAGCCGGCAAATAGCGGTGACTTGTTCCGCAACATGTAGCTGAGCAGGCGCTCGCACAGCTTCTTCAGCGATGCGGCTTCCGGCACTTTACCGGGGTTGTTTGTGGCAACTTTTAGAACTAGGTCTGCTTTCATTGGAGAATCTCTAGAAGCCAAAAAGATTATACTCGATTTTATTGCCGGCTGTCTGTTAATGAACCGCCAAGACGCCAAGGACGCCAAGGGACTGTAGAAGAGAGGAAGAGAGGAGATGGGTAGCATCCCATTTTTGCAATCCCCCTCACCCCCAACCCCTCTCCCACAAGGGGAGAGGGGAGAATTCTTTTCTTTATTTTTCCCCCCTCTCCCTTCATGGCGAATGGTGCGGGGGGTGAGGGGGTGAAAATCTTTACAAAAATGGGATGCTCCCGAGGAGATGGGCTTATTTTACACTTTCGCGCCGTTATTTTTCAACTAAAGGAAAAGGTCGCTCTAAAACCGGCAGGTTTAAAAAGGGGCACAATTTCTCCCACCCCTCTCCCTGAAAAACATTTAGAACTAACAGGGACTCTGGCCGGCTTTGAAAATATTCTGTCACCTTTTGGCAGTGGGAAGCGTAAGCCTGATAAAATTGCTCCTCCTGGAAAGTGTAGCTGCCATAAACAGCAGCCCGCAGCTGTCTTCTGAGCTGCATTGTGTTTTCATTGCTCGGCAATCCCTCAAAGACGGGCTTTCCGAAGTTGTCTCCCACCGACTTCATCCAGGATTCTTTGTCGCGCACAGTCAGGATAAATTTACTTCCAGGAAACAGTTTATCCAGCTGAGCGTAAAATGGAGCCACGGTTATATCCGCTATGCCATCCATGTCCTTTAAAATAGAAAAGTTATAGTTTCCCGCCGCCAGTTCTTTCAGCGTCATTTCGTCATCGGGACAGTGCGCTACATTGAAGCCCAGCATGTGGAGTGCCTGAGTCAAGCTCTTAGTTCCCGTTTGGCTCAGCCCGATGCCAAAAATTTTCACCGGCTCACTCTTGAATTCACTCTTGAAAGGGTTTGGCGGGTTGACTTTCGCGGAAAATTCCTCTACCTCCTGCCAAGTCAAAGGCCCTTTTTCTGCAATTCCCTTTTCCCGCAGCTGGCGAACAGCAATGTCAGGCAAAGCCTCAATGACTTTAGAAATCTCCTGGGTAGAGGCGTTGAGTTTAACGGTTTCTCTCGCCCAAGCTATCGCGCAGTTAGCCACCAGAAAATCTAGGTCGCCCTCTTGCATTTCCCAGGTTTCTTGACAAGCCGTTAATTTTGCCTGATGGTAGTCCGTGCGACTTCGCAGCTCTCTGAGAGCGTATTTAGCGAAGATATCGCGGCAGTATTGAAGATAATCGTGATATATTTTAAACGGCTTAAACACTTTCTCTAGCCCCATTTGGGCCAGAGCCAAGTCGCGAATTCTGGACTCAGGTCTGAGCGCATATTTGGCGTCGTCTTGAGGCACTCCTACTTTTTGCATAGCTCGCACCACATCTATTCTAGCAATATGCACGCCGCAATGAATGTGACCTCGAAATTTATCCAGAACGTAACAGTCTGCATAGGGGAGGGTATTCTCTTGAAGGAAGGGCCTCATGTCCTCCAGAATTAAACAGTCAGCATCCATGAAGACGGCAAAATCGCAATCATACTCAGCCGCCAGCATCTGCTGAACAGCCAGGGAAAAGGGTTTGACATTTTCCAGAATCCGCACCCCGGATGGGCCAATATTTTTGACAGCCAGGTCTAAGGCTATTTTAGATGTCCTTTCTCCAACCGTTCTAAACACCAGGTCGATTTTTTTCATGCCCTCAAGCCTCCTCCTTCAGCCATTTCTTCCAGGCGTTTCCGACACAGCCCCCCTCTTTCTGCTATATAGCGGTTCCAAATGATTTGTGAAATCCTCTCTCTTCCTTGGCGATCTTGGCGTCTTGGCGGTTTACTAAAAAAAATCACTCCTCAACAGCGAACCGCTATATAACCCGTTGATAGAAAATCCTCCCTGTCCCTAAAGCAGCAGCGTCGTGTGGTTGTCAATCGGGGTGGGGGTGCCATCCAAACCAACGGCGCTAAACGCCTCGAAGTACCGGCGGGCATTCGTCGGGAAGTGGGAGAAGTCAAACATCGCATCACCCTTGGCAATATCTGCCCAGAAGTAACGCAGACTGGCAACCAAAGGATCTGCCTCGGCGGGCGGCATATTTAAAGGCGGGTCCGTCAAAAGTCGCATCATAAAGGGCCGGCTGCGCTCGCCTATCCACTCTCGCGACTGCACCGGCAAATCTGGCCAACCGGGAACCGACGCCACCCAGTCGGACTGAATCTGCAGGGATTTTCGCCCCCGCTCATCCATTTGAAAGTGCAAGATGCGGTAGGGGTGGGGGTAGCTCACCAGAGAGCCGGTGGTGATATCGCAGATCCCGCCGCTTTTGGCCACATCCTGAACGTGCAAATGGCCGGTCAACACCACCTGCACCCCAGCATCCTGCAGCAGCTGCAGCAAAGCCGGTGCGTTTTCCAGCATATACCGGCGGCCAAGCTGGTGGCGAGACTGCCCGGGGAGGTGTTCCAAAACATTGTGATGCACCATCACCAAGATTAACTCCTCGCGAGCTGTGGCCAGAACCTCTTCCAGCCACGCCAGCTGCTCCTCATCCAGTCGCCCGAATGGCAGCAGCTTGCCGGCGGCATCAAACTGGTTGGAATTCAGCCCGATCAGGCGCACTCCCGGCAGCACTTGACAGGTGTAGTAAAGCTGTGATATGTCTGCATAGCCCTGCCGGCGGTAGTAGCGAGGAAAATCTGCCAAGCCGATAGAACTGGCATCTGGCTGCAGCACCGGCACGTCGTGATTGCCGGGAATAACATAAGCAGGAAACGGCAAATTTGTCAAGCGTTCAGAGAGCCAAGCGTGGTTTGCCGGCTCGCCGTGCTGAGTCAAGTCTCCAGGAAGCAGCAAGAAATCGATCTCCAGCCGGCTCAAGCGCTCCAGAACCGTCTCCAGAGCGGGGATACTGATTTCCACCAGATGAAAGCGGCTGGGATTGTCCCAGATTGTCTGAGGGAGGGCGATATGTGGGTCGCTCACCACCGCAAAACGAAAATTGAGCTTCATAATAAAAATTTAACAACGTGGCCTGCTGTAAGCTTTTGCCGGCACGGAAGGTCAGCGCGGGGAACTGGGGTGTCCGGGCATACATGCCTGTAACAATTTTTACTCTTTAGTGCAGACTTTTGACGTTTTGGTGGCTCGGCACCCATCTCTTCGGGGAAAAATAGACAGTAGGGCTGCTATTCTGTCTTACTAAGCCAACTTCTCGGCAGGCACATTCAGTGGCAGGGGTTTTAGACGGTGCGCGGACAGCCTGGAAATAGTAAACAAATATTGACAAAGTTACGGAAGCCTGCCGTGAGGAGTTGTAAGTTCCTGGATCGAACCGATGAGTGAAGCACACATGCCCAATAACCCGCATTTCCCTGAAGCGCAAGACCCAGTTCCGGCGGATTCCCCAGCCGCCCGGACCGATGTCGCCGGACACGAGTCCCGCCTGTCCTCCGACGCTGAGGCGGAAGACTGGCTGACGGTGAATTTCCCCAATGCCATCAGCATTGATGTTCTTGAGTGCGAAACCCCACCGGCACAGGAGATAACAGCCGCAGTCACAGCCGGCGAGCTCAAGAGCGCAATCGCCACTTGGCACCCCGCCCCAGCGCCCCAACTGCTGGCTGATGTCGAGGCTGTCGAGCCGGCGGTCAGTCTTCCAGAAGCGGTGGAGCTGGTGGCGCTGATTCAGCAGCTGCGCCAGCGCAACAGTGAGCTCGCCCATGAAATGGCGGAGATGGAAAGCGCATTTCACGACACCCAAAGTGCCCTGCAGCTGCACAAGACGCGAGCGCAAGCGCAACAAGTCTCCCTAGCCCAGCAGACTCAAGACTTGGCAGTGGCAAAAGCCCAAGTCCTGCGCGTCTCCCGCGAGCTGGAATCCTCCCGTCAAGAAATCCAGCGCCAGCAGCAGCTGATTCAAACCCTGACCGATCACTTGCAAACCAGCCAGCAGCGGCTAGCCCAAATCGAGCGGGAGTGCACCCTCACCCAGCTGCGCTGCAGCGAACAAACTCAGCGGCTGTTGCAAAGCGAAACTACCTGTCGGGATTTGCGCTCGCGCCTCGCCAGACAGCAGCGCCAAACTTTGCAGTTCAAAGCCGCCCTGGAAAAGTGTCTGGAGACACCGGCAGCCCCAGAAAACGCCCGCATCATAGCCGCCAGCCTCTCAGAGGGCACCTTAAATGCCCCAGACTCGCACCTGGCCAAGGCGCTGCCCATCCAACCTTGGACAGCGCTCGCACCCTCTGAACCCCAGGCGTCCCCACCACCGGCACAGGAGGTGCCGGTAGAGGTGTATCTCGCCAGCGCAACCGACCCAGCAGACGCCTTATTGGCCCAGCCAGAACCCAGTCAGCTAAAGGAGCCTCTCTGGCAAGACTTAGCCCAGCTGATTGAGAAGGCGGCTGAGGCAGTCAGTGCCAATTCACCGGCCATCTTGGTTCCAGCTGAGCCAGATGTCCCGACTCCGGGCCCCAGCGGCGACACCGGCAGCCCCTCAGAGCCAGCCGGTGAGGCAGCTGCAGCCCCGCCAAACTGGCAAGCGCCTGAAATTCGACCGCAGCAGCCGGCTAAAAAACGCCAGTCACTAGCGGGGATTCAGCTGCCCACCTTTCCCCGTCTGTAGCGGTGGCGTCGCGGGCGGTGGGGATTAGCAATTGCCAGCGCCCAGCCACCACAAGCACAAGAGCGAGAACCCAGGTTTCTTTAACTCGAAGATCGAGAAACCGGGTTTCTTGAAGAAACCCGGTTTCTTGCTTTTGACGCTCCAGATTTCTTTGATAAAGCCGGTTTTTGGCTTTTGCCTGAGAACCCAGACTTGTTTCAGAAACTGCCGGCATGTAATTTGTGTGAGTAAGGATTATCACGTGTGCGACACCGAGTTTCTTTGAGTGCGAGCGTGCGTAAGCGTTGCGGCTCCGCAGGAGCGGCGTGCCCCTGCAGAGAGATACTGTGCGCAGTCAACCGAAGTTAATATCAGTTGTCAGCAGTTAGTTGCTGTTTGCCCGGTACAGCCACCTGCTTCTGGGGGCGGGTGCGAGGGTTCTGGGGACGCCCCAAACCATCGGTGAGGGCGTAGCTCTGGCTGAGCAGCCACAGCCACAAAGCCGGATAGCGGGGTTCGATCCAGGACTGGAGGCGGCGGCTCAATGCCGGCAACCATCCGAGCAGCCAGCTTTTGAGAGACTCCAGAGTGAAAGTGAGGTAGCTGCCCAACCAGCGCAGCACCTCGCCAACGGTTACAAATTCCAAGATCCAAACCAGCAGGGAGGGGTTTTTCCAAGCCGCCTGGAGAGCCAGCCCGGTGAACGTTAGCCAGTCCGTCCGGTCTTTAATAAAGGCTTCGGCCACCTGCGGGTCTTGTGCGGCCAAAATCCCGAAAAAGACATTCAAGATCGAGTTTATGCGCTCGGGCTTGATAAACCTGCCTGTGGGCACCATCATGCCCTTGGAAAACAGCCAAGTCACCGAGACATTGCTCTGGTAGGCGCGAATCTGGTTCAAGTCAGCGGCGCTCAGCAGGTCGTGCTTGAGGGCAGTGTGGAGCAAATCGGTCAAGCGAGGCAAATTCCGCACCAGGGAGCCAAAGCCGGTGAACACCAGGGGAGATTGCAGGGAGGCGGCGTCGCCAATGGCAATCAGCCGGTCAAAAGCAACTTTGCGGTCGCGACTGCTGCCGCTAAAATGTCCGGGAATATAGCCAAAAGTTGCCTTTTTCCACACCAGCTTGTCCATATCGCACCGGCGGTACTCTGGCAGAATCGTGAAAAAGTCCTCGTACATTTCCAGCAGCGACCCCGGGTTGTCTGGATGCAGCTGGTGGTAGTGGAACAAATAAACCGTCACTTCCTCACCGGCACCCGGGAATAACTCCCAAATCAGCTGGCGTCCCCGCGAGATGTCCCCGTGAGAGTTGAGCACGTCGCCGTACTGCGAGTCCCAAACCCCAGGCTCAAACCCACCGGCAATCACCGCTCCCACCGTCGGGCAGACGCTGTTAAAAGGGCGACCCCCATTCAGCTGCCAAGCGATTGGCGAAGCCGTTCCCATCGCATCCACCAGCAAGCGACCGGCTGCCTCTTTTTCCGCCCCTGCTGGCAGGTGCTTGACACGCACGACTACTTGTGATATACTTACGTCCGCCCGGATAAATTCTGTCTGATCCCAGATTTCACCGCCGGCGGCTCTGAGTTTTTCCCCGCACAGGCGCAGAAGTTTCTCAGCATCGAGCGCCACATTCAGCACCTTGGGGGTGTGGAGCACCGGTGCCTTAGCAGAGGGCGGGTTGTTGGAGTCAAAGAATTTGTGGAATCCGTCTTTATACTCCCTGGCAATGATGGATTCAAACTCTGCGGGGGTAAACAAACCCAGGTCAATCAGGCTTTGGAACTCACTGCGAGAAATATTCCACTCCCGATTCATGCGGGCAAAAGGCAGCCGCTCCACCAGCAGCACCCGATAGCCCAACCTGGCCATCACTGCAGCGTGGATTACCCCGAGAGCACCACCTATATATATAAGGTCGTAGACCGGCGAGGGTGAGGACTCAGGGCCACTCTCCCCCCCTTTGAACACCACCTGCCGGGGTTTTTGCGGATTGCGGACGCCTTCCCGCCAGCGCTGCTCCCACCAATAGACCCGCTTTAGGTCATACTCCCCGTTGGGAATTTTCTGAAAGTATTGGACAGTGAGGGGGTAATATGGGGCTAATGCCTGAAAAATGGACTGCTCCGACCAAACGACAGCAGGCGGTTGTGGGTGCTGATAGGGGAATCGGTTTCTCAAACCGGCAGTTAGGCCAGCGAGTAACTGGCCTTCACCGGCAAGGGGCTTTTCTGCCCAGCGGAACACCTTTAAATAGGTCGTCCGCTGCAGCGACCACACAAAAATCGAGAGTTCGTCCCCAACTTCAGGCGAGAGTTCGACTTCTGTTTCAGACGGCGGACTCCCTTGGGGCTGAACCGGCAAGCTTTGGAGCCGCACTCGGATACCGCCGCCGGCTGGGAGTTTCCACAAGCCGGTGGCGGGCTGAAATTCTTCTTGCAACCAGAGGCGGACTGAATCTGTATCCGGGGTGGGAACTTCCAGGTAGAGGATTTCTTTCATCGATTGGGCGTTGACTGGGATAAATCACCTAAAGACAGAGTTGAAAGGGGCGCAAAGTGGGCGCTTACTTCCGGATACTGAACTTAAATCGGTTTAAAAAAAGTTTACATAACTCTCATATTGTTAACCTAGAAGATATTTGCCGGAACTTGCCATGAATTATCCCATTCCAACCAGTCCGCAAGAAATTGAGGCGATGCGGCACCTCACGGTGAGTGAGGAGTTGGTCGCAGCCGCGATTGTGGGGGTGATCAAAATCTTCCGCTCTCAGCAGCGCTCCTTAGAAGACTTAAAGGCGGAAGTGCTAGCCGAGGACAATCTCCTCGACCAGGTGCAAAGACGCTGGCTGAGTGATGTGGTCGCTGAAGCTTGGAAATGTCTTTCCTAAGGTCGGCGGCGCAAAGCCCACCTCTGTAATTCTGCTGGGTCAAGGCAAGCAGTCCCGTTTCCGGGATTGATAGTGCCGGGCGAGCGCGATTTCTTTTTCTTTCTTTCTTTGTTTCTTTCTTTCTTTCTTTCAATCCCTGACAGGGATTCATACAAACGAGCCGGTCACGGTATATTATAGCACATTTCCCGCCGCGTTCCGCATCAGGCCAGGGGTGAAAACCGCGCTACAGGCTTCTCCATATATATATCACACGGCGTCAGAGCCGGTGCCTTGGCGGCCAGCCCGGGGTGCCTCTGGTGGGGTGTGAGGACTGAAGTCCTCACAGCAAACTCTACTTCAGCTCCACTTCTTGCTTGAGGTCAATCAGCACCCGCTCGCCGCGCACGAGTTGGTACTCTCCGCGCCAGACGCCAGGGGTGAGGGGGCGTTCCTTGGTGTTCTTCTTGCCGACATAACTCGACCAGTTAATGCGATTGGGCGATTGGATCTCTCGTTTGCTCTCCGCAATGGTTGTGCCATCAGGGGCGAGCAGGCGGAAATGCTCCAGATCACCTTTGAGGACGCCGAAGGAGTGAGCCCAGAATATCAGCACTGGACTGTCTGTAGAGACGGGGGTTTCGGAAAAGCTCCCGTTCCAGAGGGTGTTGATATCCCCCGGTGGCTGACTGGAAAAGCCAGCTTTGATTAAACCCGTGCCCGCGTATTCCAGGTTCGGCTCCCACAAGGGGCGGCGCTCCACCTGACAGCCGGCTGCTGCATCAACCCCCACAAAGGGGTCTACGGGTTTGCCCCCGTAACGGAGAGTCAGGTGTACGTGGGGGTAGGAGGCCAAGCCAGACATCCCCACCATACCCAGAACAGTTCCTTTTTCCACCTGCATTCCTGGCTTGACGGCGACGCTGCCTTGGCGCATGTGGCAGTATTGAGATTGCCAGCCGTTGCCGTGATCTATGACGGCTCCATTGCCACACTCAATGCCTTTGAGTTGGGCTGCTTCTTCCATCGCCTGCATCCGCCGGTCGGCAATCCCGTCCCGCACCCGCAGGACTTTGCCTGCTGCCGAGGCTTTCACGGCCACCCCCCTGGCCATCGCCTGTTCGTCGGGAATCCCAAAGTCTGTGCCGTTGTGGCCATCGTAGGTTTGGCGACCGCAGCCAAAATCAACGTATTCCGGACCCGGAGCGCGGTCGAAGTAGGACAAAATGAAGCAGTCTTGGCCCAAGGTGCAGTCGATGGGAATGGCAAAGCTGGGCGAATCGCCGGCTTGGGCGACTGTGACGGGGGTTTGAGCTGCCGGTGGCTGTGCGACTGTGGTTTTCCCCTGCTGGAAGCAGCTGGGGAGGCTGGCCAGTGTGAGGGCGAGAAGGAAGGTAAAAAGATGTTTTCTTGACAGTGCGATCATGGGTTGCATTCCGAAACAGAAAAAATATGCCGCACGGCTCAACTCAGTCCCTGGGCTGTGCGGTATATAATGTGACGTGGGACGGTGGCGGGCGGTGACTCTGCGGCAGAAATTTTCTTCAATCAAGAAGCGCGAGCGTGAATCCTGGAAATGGGACTGAAAACTAAGCTTTTATCACTGCTTTCGACGATTCGGATTGCGGGGTTGCTCCAGGCTGGCCTGGCTATGTCGGCATTTTCCTGGATTGCTAAGGGAGTGCTGCGCAAGCAAACCGCCGCCTTTGACACGGCAATTTTACAGGCTCTCCGGCAAACGCACACCCCGCTGCTGGACCGTGCCGTTGTGGCTGTCACCTTTTTAGGCGAGCCGGAATTTTTGGTGGCCCTGTGTGTCGGCTCGGCAGCAGTGTTGCTGCGCAACCAGCGGCGGTCGGAAGCAACAACTCTGGGCATCGCCGCCGCCGGCGCAGTCGGTTTAAACTACTGGCTCAAACATCTATTTTCTCGCGACAGGCCGGCCCTGTGGGATCGCATTGTTGATGTCGGCTTCTACAGTTTTCCTAGCGGTCACGCCATGATTTCTATGGTCGTTTACGGTCTGCTGGGCTATTTGCTGGCCAAGCGCTTCCCCCGCTGGCGCGGGTTGATTGTCTCCTTGACGGTTTTGCTGATTGCAGCGATCGGTCTGAGCCGGCTTTATCTGGGCGTCCACTGGCCTACTGATGTGATCGCCGGCTATTCGGCAGGTGTGGTTTGGCTGATTGCCTGTATCCTCAGCCTGGAAGTCTGGCGAGAATATCGCTTGCTTGCCGGCGGTTCCGCAGACCAGTCTCTGTCGCCAGAGTAACACGGATAAGACGGGCCCAGCCGATTCAACAAAATTCCTGACTTTCCAGGTTTTCTCCCCTCTCACCCCCTCACCCCCTCAGTCTGCCGGTTGAATGCGCAAGCCCCGAAGTTGCCGGGTGCCCGATCGACCCACCCTGCGGCTTGCCGGTAAAACCCTTGAGCTGACAGGGTTTGATCTTTTTGCCCCTTATTGAAATCAATTATTCGGATTTCAAAGCAATTTATCGCCGGCCATGACGATTTAAAATGCAGCCAATTGTAAATTTCTGTGTGCGCGGTCAGCAGTAGGGATGAAAACATGATATTAGGAAAGCAGCCCGAGGAGCACGCCGAAGCGTTTTCCGCACTCGGAAGCAGTTCGCTTTAGCTGGGGTAGTGGCTCCCTTTGGCTGGGGGTTCCCTTTGGGTAAGGTTGCCGAGCACTGGGATAAGAGGAATTCCCGCCCGGGGCCTTTTCTCAACACCCGCCGCCCCCCGTGGGAAATTGAGGCAGAAACAGGTTGCTGCGAGCGATAAGCGCACAAGGATCGAGGGGCGACAGTTGGGGATCGCGGTTTTGGGCACCCGACGCCCAACAGCCAACCCCAGCAAACCCCGGAAAAATGGCACTGAAAAGTTTTTGGTTAATTTGGTAACAATTTGATGAGTCTTCACAAGTTCTTCACGTTTGGCAGCTAACCTTAGTGAGATAGGCAGCTCGGTGAAGGGTAATTTTATGGTGGCGCTCAAGAATAAGTTTGATGAAGAGTTAAACCGGCAGGAAATGATGAACCATCGCTCTGGACGGAAGGTTGAGCTGAAGCAGCGCCCGGGCGCTGTCCATCCCATTGCCGAAGACGATCCAGTGATGGAGCAGCCCATCCGCTCAGTTAACGATCCGCAGCGGCACTGTCCAGAAGAGCTCAAAGCGGTTCGCCACTCCCCGATGAGTGTGGGCTCGTTTAAACCGGCCAGGGGTTCCAAGGTTCGCTATCTGGACTTCCAAGGGCATTTCACCGCGATCGGCAATTGCATGTAGCCTCCCGGTGGGGCAAAACGCTCCTTGACTGAACCAGGTTCAGCCGGCTCGACCGCAGGCCCACCTCACGGTCAGAGAGGTTCAATCGCAAATGGGCCACGCACGCCGGTGTCGCAGGCGGCATGAGTGTCAAAAAATGTAATACAAATGTAACATTTAAAACGCAGATAAATCAGGGTGTTTCGGCGTTCAGGGGCGGTTTTTAATTGCAGCTGCCGGTGTCAGACAGTTTCCAATTCAGCGAGCACCAGCACGCGCAGTTCCGTCAGCCGGTTGAGCGTCACATCGTTAGTCAGAAGCATATTCCGGGGATGAACCCCACCCCCCTACCCCCTCGCCGCATGCGGGGAGGGGGAGAAAGAGATGGGGGTTTCGATGAAGGTAATTTGGTTCAATAATCTTTATAATCTGCAACGCCATCAGTTTTAGTTTATCGCACTGCTGGGCGTGGCTTGCCGGTGCTGGGGTGAAACTGCCGGCCCAGGCAACGAACACCGATTAATCTGGGCGTGTTGCGGCACCGGCACCCCAAATAGCCGGCAATTCTGCAATGGTAAATTTCCGAGGCAGGTAACAGCAAAGTTACCTCAATCTTTTGCCGCACAGCAGGAGTCACATGAAAAGGCTATTCAGACATTATAACAGGAAATTGTTGGCAGTTATATACCGCAGAAATTGCCTAAAATTTAGGGAATTTCACCTGGTAATTTAACATTTTGCAAATCTAACCAGGCGATTATAAACTGACTGCGGCAAACAAAGTAGGGTGCGTTACGCGGAGCGTAACGCACCCTACTGCTGTCTAAACCGGCAGTCACGCGCTCCCCCCGGCTCCTACATAATTTGAAACAAATCCCCTTGATTCACAATCCTCCGCCTCCATGATATCTTCCCCGGTATTCCTGAAAACACTGACCACCGGCACCCACCGATGAGTGACGAACAATTCGAGCCAACCCAGAAACAGCAGAAGCGCCTGATGTCCCTCGACGTGTTTCGAGGCATCGCCATCGCTAGCATGATTCTCGTCAACAACCCCGGCAGCTGGGACTATATCTATCCCCCCCTGGAACACGCAGAGTGGCACGGCTGCACCCCCACAGACCTGGTATTCCCCTTTTTCCTGTTCATCGTCGGTGTGGCGATGTCCTTCTCTCTGTGCAAACACACGCCAGAAAACCGGCCCGCAGCAGCGGTTTACTGGCGCATCCTGCGCCGGTGCGCCCTTCTATTTGCCCTGGGGTTGCTGCTCGCCGGCACTTCCTTAACCCTCGACTGGCTGCTCAACGGCAAACCCCTGGACTTCGGCACTATCCGCATCATGGGAGTGCTGCAGCGGATTAGCCTGTGCTACCTGCTCGCCAGTTTAGCGGCGCTGCACCTGCCGCGAAAAGGGCAGTGGGGGCTGGCGCTGCTGTTGCTGCTGGGATACTGGGGGGCGATGCAGCTGGTTCCCGTACCCGGTTACGGTGCCGGCAACCTCTCGCCCCAAGGCGAAGGCAGCCTGGTGGGTTATATAGACCGGCTCGTTCTCACGCCGGCGCACCTGCTGAAGCGGGACATCGGTTTTGACCCAGAGGGGCTGTTGAGCACTCTGCCGGCAGTCGTGACGGTGCTGATGGGCTATTTTGCCGGTGAGTGGCTGCGCGGGAGGAAGGCAGAAGCGGAAACTAGCATCCAGCTGGCGCTTGCCGGTGTGAGCTGTCTGATTGTCGGGCATTTGTGGGGGTTTGTCTTCCCGATCAACAAGCAGCTGTGGACAAGTTCCTATACTGTGTTTACTGCCGGTTGGGCGCTGCTGTTGCTTGCCGGCTTGTATTACGCAATTGAGGTGCGCCGGTGGTGCCGGTGGGCGTGGCCACTTGAAGTTATGGGCTTGAACGCTATTTTCCTGTTTGTCGCTTCTGGAATGGTGGCCCGCATTTTGATTAAAACGCATGTCGGTGCCGGTGAGGGCGCGCCGAGTGTTTATACTTGGATATACGAGAGGCTGTTTGTGCCGGCAGCCGGCCAGATGAACGGTTCCCTGGCGTTTGCCCTAACCACGGTGTTGCTGTGGTGGTTGGTGCTCTACGCCCTGTACCGTCGCCGGTGGTTTTTCAAGCTTTAGATGGGCTGGTGCGCGTTCTGAGCCGCCACGGGGGGCGGGCAGCCACGGGGGGCTGCCCCTACAGAGGTTAATCCCGCAAGGTCACGATGTCAGTGCCGGCATCCAGCCACTCCTGCCGCTGGCCCAACGGCGGAGGCGTGCGGTCACAGAAAATAAAATTTTCCCCCTTGACAAATTTAGCTACCTAATTTAAGGTAGATATATGTCGAAGCGATATCAGTCCAACTCCTCTCGCGACGCCGTGCTGGATGCAGCCGAACAGCTATTTGCCGCTCGTGGCTATACTGCTGTCACGCTTAAGCACGTTTCAGAGGCGCTGGGGATGAAACAAGCCTCCCTCTACTACCACTTTCCCCTGGGGAAGGAGGAACTGTATGTGGAGGTGATGTTACGTCACCTGGAACGGCGGCGCGTGATGTTGGAACGGTTGATGGCGGAAGCTCCCCCCACCCTGGAAGGACGTTTGTTGCAAATTGGCACCTGGCTGATTCAGCAACCGCCCCTCAACGCCGGACGGATGGTACTCTCAGATTTGCCAGAGCTGTCTTTTGAAAAATCGGCTCAACTGGAGGAAGCCATGTACCGCTGTGCGTTTGCTCCCGTCGAGCAGCTGTTCGCGCAGCACCGGCATCAGTTGCAATACCGATTGCAAGCCGATCCGGGATTCATTGGAGGGGCGTTTTTGTCTGCGATCGAAGCCCTCTACACCTTTAAGCGATATGGAGTCAAGACCGACGATGAGTTAGTTGCTGACTTGATTTCCCTGCTGCTGGAAGGGGCGCTGAAGTCCTAATTTTTTTTTAGCCGGTGTGACTACCTAATTTTAGGTTAAATAATCGCGAAACAAAATCTAGAGGAGAAAACTTGCGATGTTTGAGATGTTTCCTGACTTTTGGACACCCGTTCTGCCGGCGCGTGAAGTGGGAGAGAAACCAGTGCCGGTGGAGCTAGCGGGAGAGCGCCTGGTGCTGTTTCGCAACCAGTCCGGTGACATTAGCGCCTTGAGCGATCGCTGTCCCCATCGCAGTGCGGCACTCTCCTTGGGGCGCGTCACTGAAGAAGGCTGTCTGGAATGCCCCTATCACGGCTGGCGTTTTGACGGGGGTGGAAACTGCACCCATGTTCCATTCAATGATGCTAAAGCCGTTAATTTATCTAGGCTGTCTGCTGCCGGTTTTCCGGCACGAATTCTTGCCGGATTCGTCTGGGTCTTCACAGGTAAGGGCGAACCACCTGAACTTCAAATTCCCGACAGCTTGAGGTTCCCGGAAGCGAAATACTGCATTCATCAGGAAATCTGGAACACTCACTGGAGCCGGGTTATAGAAGCGAACTTAGACTTTGTTCATTTGCCGTTTGTGCACCGCAACTCATTCGGTAATATCGCTCAAGCCTCACTGGAATCAGGCGACATTCTCGACTTCAAAATCGAACACACAGAAGAGCGGATTGAAGTTTTCACTCCCTATCCCAATGTGCCACCCAGTTTTGCTCTGGAGTGGCGTCAGCCCAATCAGGTTGTGGTGAAGTTTGATGATATGGGCTTACCGGTGCGGCGGGAGCATTTCTTTGCCATTCCAATTAATGAGCGTCAAACGCGATGCGCGATGATACTTCAGATGGCAGAGGGGATGGACGCTCAGGCACAGGAGTTTGCGGCTCAAGAATTCATTAAACCCTTGGTAGAAGACCGGGTGGTGATTGAATCCCAATCGGGTGAAATTCCAGCCATGTCTGAAGAGTGCCACGTGACAACGGATAAACCAACGCTTTTGTTCCGCCGCTGGTATCACCGCCGGTTCTCCCGCCAAACCGCGCTAGTTTGATTCGCCGGCAATAGACCCGCTGTTGCATTTTATTACTCCCCCTTTCTCCTGGTGAGAGAGGGGGTATTTGTGCGGTTAATCAACCTGACACGATATTAATCATGAACCGCGCCTGAGCCAAGAACGAAGAAGAAAGAGGAAAAAGGAAATAAAAATGTTACTTTTGCGTCTTCAGCAGAGGCACGGCAAAGGCGTCAAAGGTTATACTTTACATCTATATCGCATTTCTAAAGGATTTGTGAAATCCTCTCTCTTTTCTTTCCTTGGCGCTCTTGGCTCAGGCGCGGTGTATTTAAAAAATAATTTAGCTAAGGAACGAGACTTGGCTCACCACACGTTTGGAGAAAAGTCAAGTAGTTGCCGGCTGTAAACAGGGGTGGGGTGCGCTGGGAGCGCACCAAGGGTGCTGTTTTGTGGCATTAGAGGCGCTGGAGCAGGTTGCGACCGTGGGTGTCGGTGCCGCAGGTGGTAAGCAAATTGCAGGTGGCGCTGAGTTCCAGCACCTGCTGGGTTTGCTTGGGGCTGGGGCACCAGGGGTTGGGGTTCTTGTAGGCGTAGTAAGCTTCCGCGCCGTCGATACCCAGTTCGGCAGCGGCGGGGACTAGCTGAGTGGCTGAGATGCGGTAGCGAGCGGGGTGAGCCAGAACCGCCAAGCCACCGGCACGGTGAATGGCAGAAATGACACTGCTGGCGTGATAGTCACACCCTGCCGGTGCCTTGCCTTGCAGGTAGGGCTGCATGTGGGCGTGTTGTGGGTCGAAGGCATAGCCGAGAATGTGCACCTCACAGCCGAGCAGTGAGGCGTTGATTTCAACGCCGGTCCAGAGGTGGGGCAGCGGGGATGCTGGGACGGCTGGATCGGAAGCTCGCTCGCTGAACTTTTGCCGGTCGTCTAACCAGCGCTGAGCGACTTGGTAGCCGCCGACGCTGTGGTGATCGGTGATTGCCAGCCCTTTCAGGCCAATTGCGATCGCTTGCTCAATCAATTCTTCTGGCTTCAAATGGCCATCGGAGAAGGTTGTGTGCATGTGAAAGTTGTGCGAACGCGGACAGCTTTCAGCACTGATCGTCTGAAAGACTTGCTTTAGTGCTGGCATATTCTGTGCTGCCGGCGTGGGTGAACGAGAAGCCCGAGCAAGATTGACCGCATTGACCGCCATAAGTTTCTGACCGAGGAATTTGTCTGTATCTACTATATCGAAATATTTCTTAAAAAACAGCGAGTCAGGGCTGCAGGCCTTTAGGGAGGTGCTGGACAGTGGGGCCGGCTAAAGGGTGCCACCGTTTCGCCTCAAGATGACGTTGATTGCGCTTGTTGGACATTCTGGCGGTGGCAAAAGTTCCGCTGCGGTGGCGTCGAGCGTGCCGACCGGCGGCTGGGGGTGCCTGCAGGTGGCGGGGACAGGGTTCCCGGAGCAAAGCGCATTCCTCAATACAGCGCCGGCTAGTTGGTTATAGCGGTTTTATTGGAGTTGTGAGAGCTGAGAAACCCGGTTTCGTAGGGGCGGTGCGGCACGACCGCACCCTTCCGGTTTTATGGCCACACCCAGAGGTTTCACAAATCATTTAGGAACGCTATAGCAGTTTTGAGTCGTGGCGAATACAACTTTTGCGAATATAGCGGTTCTCAGATTAGTGTGCTATGGAGAAACTCGGTAGGGGCGGGCACGGGGGCACCGCCCCTACGAAATCAGGTTTATGGGCCATAGTACATGCAAATGATAACAGCTATAAATGTGCTATAATATACAGATTTTTCGCAGTTTGTTTGTATGAATGCCTGTCAGGGATTGAAAAATCTTTTTCTACATTGAGCATTTTAGTGCACCGGAATCGAATTGACAATATAACTTTTGCTGATAATTGCACCGCACCGGCTTCCAAGGCAGCTTTGTTCCAGTGAGCTGTTGGAGCACTGCGGAAATGCCGGGACATCGCAGGGGGAGAGGCTCAACGGGTGGCTATTGCCCGTGCGCTTGCGCCCTATCCTAAAATTCTTCTGTTTGATCAGCTGTGGAGTGGGCTGGAGTTGGCTGCACCCAGCGCTGAACCGCTAGCAGCGTCAATTGCAGAAAGCCGGTGGTTGCGGTAACTCACTGGCGAGGGAAAGGCGGTGAAGCTGGCTGTCTGGCCTTGAGAAGCCGGTTCTGGCGGGTGCCTTAACCGCAACTTCCGCAGGAAAGCAGGGGGGTGAGAGTGGAGTGTTGAGGTTTGTTGAGGAAGGGGGTGATTTTTTCCACGCTATCGCTCAACACTCTGCAACTCATCACTCATCACTCCGCCCCCTGTCCTGAGTTGCGGGCTTCCCAGGCCAGGTCTAGGAGGGCCGTCCAGCGCTTTTGCACCTGTTTGGGCGTGCACTGGAGGGCTTGGGCGATTTCTGGCTCGCTTGCTCCGGCGCGTTTGAGATCCAGCAGCTGGCGCTGTTGGGGGTTGAGCTTGCTGAGAAATGCTTGCCACTGCTTTTGTGGCATGCCCAAGTTTTGATCGAGGTCGGCACCCAACCACTGGTGCACCAGTTTCCAGTTGTGGGAGCGAGCGAACTTTTCGACATGGTACTTGAACCGCTGCTGCAGGTAGTCCCGCTGGCGAGCCGACAGACCGAGGATTTCGTCAATCTCCTGAGCGGACATGTCTTGGAGTTTCAAGACCAGGTAATCAATGCAGTCTTTTTGGCCTTGGGCCTCCAGGTACTGCACCAGTTCGGAGATGACGCGATCGCGCAAGACGGCCTCAGCTGGGTCAACGGTATCGGCGACCATCTGCTCTCGCACCTGCTGGGCGGCGTGGGAGCGACTTTGGGCTTCGGCTTCCTCGCCTTTGGGGAACTCAACCGCCTGTTCGATATCGAGGACGGTTTCCGCCGGCTGGCCGTTGGCAAAGCCTTGGGCCCGCAGCACAATCAGCTGCTGGGCACCCCGACCGGGCAAGCTGATGCGGCGCTTGGCGAAGTGTTCGGTAAAGGCCATGTATTCTGCCAGTTCCAGCTGAGTGCGGGGGGTGTAGCCCTCAGGCAGCTGGTTTTCTCGCCGGAAGGCTCGCAGAGACTCCATGTAGAAGCCTTGCAGGAAGTCTTCAATCAGGTTGTACCGCGCTTGGAAGCCCAACCGCGCCCGCAGCGGGGCGATGTGCCGGTACACCATAGCGCTGAGGTTGCTGTGCAGTTCGACGCGCCCTTGTTTGGAGCCCAGCTCGTAGTATTCCAGGCACTTTTGCAGCCGGTGCCGCGCCAAGGCCACCTGCCAGGAGCGAATTTGACCGGATGTTTGGATGCGAGCGCTTTTTTGGCAAATCCGCTCGATCTCTTTGGCAATGCGCATGGCGACATCCGGCACGCTCTTGGTTGCTGATTGCAGCTTTTCGCGCAATTCTTTCTCCATTTGCTTGGCTAGGGCTTCGGTGTCCATTGCCGGCAAGGAGCTGTGTTCAGATGGGTCTTCATCGTGGCCATGCCGAGGGGCTTGGCTGCCGGCACCTGCTGGTTCTGGGTTGATGCCGAAGCTGTTGGAAATTTGATAAGAAGAGTTTGCTAGTGGGGAGTTCATAGTTTTGCCTCTGGTGACGCACCGAACGTGATTTGCAAAGAACTTGGGGTTAAGGGGAGGAAGCTGGGGGTGATGCCACCCGCTCGACCATCTCAACTTTCTACATTTCGACTTTAGGCGGCTGTAATTATCTCCAGGGGTTTGAGGTTGCTACTATCCATATCGTCCAATCGGGGCAAGTTGCCGGTGCGCTGGCTGGCTGAAAGCCGGCCCGAGCTGGAGGTGATGCGTCCCACTGGTTCACGATTGCGCAAACTCTTGCTGGATAAGCACTCCCCGCCATGCTGACCTGCTGTTGCTGACATTATAGGGGTGAGGGGTAACACCCCTACCCTACAGACAGTTCCGAAACTGGTCAGCACCCTGATGTGCCAGATCGAAAATTGGCACACGGGTGGGGTGGATTGTCAGGAAACTTCTGATATTTGCGCCGGATTTTTGGCTCAAGCCGGGAAGGTTTTTCAATTGAGCGGTGTGGGGGTTGCAAGGCTCTTGTGGGGGCGGGTTCGCCGCAGAGGTGTGCCGGCACCACCGGCTGTCTGCTTTCCTCGCCCCTGTAGCTGTAGCGGTCAAGAGGGCCTTCATTGCAAGCTTCAGACACCCAGTCTCTCTTCCGTTCGGTAATTCCGCCATCCGGACACCCATGCAATCGCTCTTCCTGTGAGCCACCCTGCTTGGCGAGCGCCTACCCGACGCGCTCCCCTTTCAACAGTGCGTTACCGAACAAAACTGAGGAAGCTTTGGAACTCTCTTGACCGCTGGCAGACGCTCCCCAAGGCCGGTGCACCTGGCGGCGGGGCCAACCGGCTTTTGACAGGACGCACCAGCCCCCGACGTAATACCACCGCTGCGACCCCAACGCGCTGCACCACATGCCGTATCCTGGGTCAGTGTTTCAGAGCATTTAGAAAATATTATAATTGATCTTTTTGCGCTCTTTTATGGTAAAGGAGAGGGCATGGGGCATGGGGCATCGGGCAGAGGGCATGGGGCATGGGGCATGGGACATGGGGCGTGGGGCATGGGGCATGGGGCATGGGGTTAGTGATGAACTTCTAACCGAGAGATTTGGTTAAGAAACCCGGTTTCTGGTGCGCGAGAAAGAAACCGGGTTTCTGCGACAAATTTTGCATCCTAACCGAGATTTTGCTAAGAAACCCGGTTTCTGAACCCCCACGCGACAAGAAATAAACCGGGTTTCTGCGATACGTTTTGCATCCTAAGCGAGATTTTGCTAAGAAACCCGGTTTCTGGTGCGCGAGAAAGAAACGTCCCCTTATAAGCCCGCTATATACTGCCCAAAAGCCCGGTAAATCCTGTAGAGATTGTCTTGTTTTTCTATCAAGCAGCGCCGCGATAAAGATTGAAGCGCATTGAGTAAATCCGAAGGTGGCATGGTTACATTTTCTAGCAATTTTGCCAGGTTGACCGGCTCGCTCTCTTGAGCCAACCGGCACATCACTTGTTTTTCTATTTCCGATAACCGCTCCCACTGTTCCTGGAAAACATCCTTCAAATCTTCCGGCAACAAAATGGGATGATTGGGGAATAGATCAGTCACGCCTAATCCCACCTCTTGAATCAGAGATGCGACGCTTTTTAACCAGAACGGGTTCCCTTGGTAGCCGTCAAGGAGTGCTGACTCGTTCTTGAGGTTCGCCAACCCGTAATCCCTCAAAATTGCCCGACCGGCTTCCCTATCCACCCCAGCGAGTTGTAAAATCTTAATCGGAGTAGTTTGGCTGTTCTCTTTCGCCACTTCTCGGGGAAGTTCCCACCCGATTAACACAAAGCAACTTTGATGGTATAATTTTTCTACTTGTTGGAAGAAGGAGCGATAGTCTTCATAGCCGGCTTTGTACTTTCCCGCCAATTCGCCGCTACTGAAAAGGTGGTGAGCGTCATCTAATACGACTAAACAGCGAGATTTTTGTAAATACTTAATCAGAGGTAATGGCCCAGACTTAATTTTAGGTGTATCGGGGTTTTCTGAAGGTGAAAAAAAGTGGTGTAGACGATCTTGAAATTCAGCTAGCGTCGGGGATGCCTCCAGACTGCACCAAATAACGCACTCAAACTCATCTTTTATTTGCTGTACGAGTTTCACGGCTAATGTGGTTTTGCCGATTCCGCTGATGCCGGTGAGGGCTATCAGGCGACAGCTTTGCTGTAAAATCCAGTTTGTCAGGTTTTCCAGTTCGCCGGTGCGTCCATAAAAAGCACCCAACTCGGGCATCTCACTTAAATCTTGATGTATTGGGGGTTGTTGGGAGTTGGATGTTTGTTCGGTTGGCCGGTTTGAGTTTGGGATATTGGGTGAGTGTGGCGTGTCTCCACAGATGTTAAAGATATTGTTTACCCGTGAAAAGTTTAAAACATTAGCATTAGAGCTTTGCAACCTCTCCATTGTAGAGCGAAAATTCGTTTTACTGACTTCTTCGCCTAACTCTTCTGAAAGTATCCGCCATAATTGCGAACCGGCATTCCTCACACTACTTTCCGAACAGTCCAAGTCCCTAGCTATTTTCTTGTATATTTGACCTTGCAGGGTCCCTCGCAGTACCGCTGCTTGTAAGTCGTCCAGGTGCTGGCCGGTTTTGGTAAAGACTATCTGATCCGCCAGCTGTAACATTTCTTTAAGATTCATGGGGCTGTAAGATGCAAGCGTTTTGTATAGGATAGCACATTTTGGACTTTTTGGCACATTTTAGTACATTTTAGGACTAATTTAGACTTTTGGGGGTGAAATTCGGTGAACCGGGCGCGGCAAATTTGAACATTTTCGGGGGTGACAGGGATTGATTTATAAGGGAAGATAGGAGAAATCTTAAATATTCAGAAAGCACAGTCAGCTAAATGGAGTAATACATGGCTACATATCGATTCTACGCTCAATTGCAACAGGACAGAGCTAATTTAGCTACCTCAGATAAACAATTCTCTCAGCCCCCAACTTATAGCGAAGCTGTCGCTGTTGTCGAAGGCTTGAAAAGTCTAGGAAAAGCTGAACTGCCTAAAAAAGCTCATGAAGATTTTGAGTCAGCTGTAGATGAAGCAATTCTTTGGCTGGGAAACAACAGAGGAACCAGTTACCAAGGTAATGGGGATATACCTGCGGCTAGGAAAGAATTTAAGTATTCCGGAAAGGAGTACCGCGTTGATCTAGGCATAGGAGGTGAAACAGCTAATAGTAAATGGTTCGTTTAAGCGCGAGCAAGTTGCCATTTCAACCGAGATAATTGTGAAGAAACCCGGTTTCTCACCCCTAGGCGACGCACCTCACCCCAAAACAGCGAGCGTTCGCACTTCTCACAACCCCCAAACCGTGCGGTGCTGGAGAAAGTGCGCTCGCCCCTTTCCGTTTGTCGGTTTGATGCCCATTTCCCACATACTTGCCCTGTCCGCCTGTCACACCGGCATCCCCAATATTCGCACCGGCAGGCAGCTATAAGTATATCACAATTATAGCGGGGTTTTTCTTTACCGGCTCTCGGAATGTGTTGGGGAGGTTATGGGCGGTGAATCATATCTCGACGGCGATTTTTAGGATTGGCTTTTATGAAACCCTCCTGGGGGAAAACCACCCGCCGGTGGCGTTGGCGCTGAAGCAAACCCAGGAGTGGATGCGGGAAGCGCCGGTGGCGGAGTTGTTAGAGTGAATTGGGGGATGCCGGTTGATCAGTGAGGGACGGCGGCAGGAAATGTGCTACGATCCAAGGAAAAGGGGCTAAAGCCCAACTACGAACCTTATAATCACCTTATTATTGGGCGGGGTTTTGCGCGGTTGGACAGGAAAAGGGGCTAAAGCCCAACAACGAACCTTATTAAAGGGAGTAGAACATTATGTCATCAGCAGCAATCAAAGATTTGGTGGAGATGGTAGAGGCTTTACCCAGTGAGGTACAGGAACAAGTGGTAGAGCATTTGCGCGAGTATATTGCCGATCTTCAGGATGAGCAGAAGTGGGATGCGTCATTCAGTCGAACCCAGTCAGCGTTGGTGGCGGCGGCGCGACAGGCTAAACAGGAACGAGCTGCGGGACAAGCAACTGCGATGGATTACGATCAGTTATGAAATCTGAAGTTCTTCCTTCGTTTTGGGCGGAGTATCGCAAGTTAAGTGATGATGTTCGGGAACGTGCCCGCAAGGCATATCAGCTGTGGGCTGAGAATCCGTTTCATCCCTCTCTTCATTTCAAGTGCATCAACCAAGAAGAAAATATTTGGTCAGTTAGAGTCACGCGGGGGTATCGAGCATTGGGATTCAAAGAGGAAGACACTGTAACGTGGTTTTGGATTGGCAACCATGAAAATTACGAGCAGTTCTTTGGCTAAAGTGGTAGGTTCTGGAAGCGGCTGCTTTCCCTTGGCCACTTTTATACTTGCATTCTTCCCACCGCCTTCGCCTCCCAAATATTGCCCGCTCTGGGGTAGTATCTTGGCGCTCTCTACAGGTGCAGGAGAAGGAAAAGAGGCGCTATTCCTTGGTTCAGAAACCCGGTTTCTGGCCCCCTTCTGGTCCCCCGCAACCAAGAAACCGGCTTTGTGGGACAATTTTTGCATCCTACCCGAAAGATTGGTTCAGAAACCCGGTTTCTCAACCCCCCGCAACCAAGAAACCGGCTTTCTGCGACAATTTTTGCATCCTACCCGAAAGATTGGTTCAGAAACCCGGTTTCTCAACCCCCCGCAACAAGAAACCCGGTTTCTGGCCCACCCTAGTTGTTGGCTGCAGAAGCGATACCCGCCACCGCTTCCCATCCCAACCCTTGCCGCACTATGGCCAACTCAGGGCCGGTAAAATCTAAAATAGTTGACACCTGATATCCCGCCTCCTGGCCATTGTCCACAATCAGATCCACTAACTTGTCCAGCCGGTCAAACAGCTCCGCCTTACCTGGACTGCGTTCCGCTTCCGCCCCGTCGGGCGTCTCTTCCTCGCTAAGCAAATGAGCTGAAGTGGAAATAATCGGATTCCCCAGCGCCTGCAACAGCGACTGGCACACGGGATGATCCGGGACGCGAATCCCAGTCGTTTTCCGCTTGGGGTTCATCACCAGCTTGGGCACTAACTTGGTTGCCGGCAGCACGAACGTGTATGTCCCAGGAATCAGGCGCTTCATAGTCCGGTACGCTGAATCAGTGACCACAGCGTAGTGCGCCACGTTGGACAGGGAGGGGCAGAGGAAGGTCAGGGGCTTTTCGTTGGACAGCCGCTTGATGTGCCTGACGCGCTCTATCGCTGATTTGGCGTTCAGATCGCAGCCAATCGCGTACACTGTATCCGTAGGATATAGCATTACCGCTCCATTCTGGAGCGCGTCCTTAATTTCCTCGATTCTGCGTGCTTGGGGGGTCTGCGGGTGGATTTCGTAAACAGTAGCCATTGGATTTTATATTTTAGATTTCACTCTTAGCATTCCATATAAAATCTAAAATTTAAAATCTAAAACCGCCAATGAAAAAGATAGCTTACCTTGACTGTCCCACCGGAATTGCCGGTGATATGTGCCTGGGTGCCCTGGTGAGCGCCGGTGTTACGCTAGATTACTTAATCGAAAACCTGAACCGTCTGGGCATTTCCCAGGAGTGCGAGTTACGCGCCGAACTGGTCGATCGCAGCGGTCAGCAGGCAACTAAAGTGTATGTGGACTTAAAAAAGATGGCGGGACAGCCGGCAACCCTGTCCCCTGCCGGCGAGCTGGAACCGGGCGAACCTTTGGAAGCGCCTACCTTTGACCAACACCACCACGAACACCACCACGAGCACGAACACCACCCCCACGAACACACCCGCCACTTGCCAGAAATCGAGGGGATGATTGTGGCGGCGGGGCTGCCGGCTAGGGTTGAGGCTTGGAGTCTGGCGGTGTTTCGCAAGCTGGCTGAGGCGGAAGGGGCGGTGCACGGGATTGCCCCAGACAAGGTGCATTTCCACGAGGTGGGGGCGACGGATGCGATTGTGGATATTGTCGGGACTTGTCTGGGGCTGGACTGGCTGGGGATTGAGGAACTCTACTGTTCGGCTTTGCCTACAGGCGGCGGTACGGTTTGGGCGGCGCACGGGCGCATGCCGGTGCCCACACCGGCTGTCCTGAAATTGTGGGAAATGGGACAGGTGCCGGTGTACAGTAATGGCATTGAGAAGGAGTTGGTGACGCCCACCGGCGCGGCGATTGCCGTGACTCTAGCAGCCGGTTTTGGCAAACCCCCCGCCATGACTCTCGGGCGCGTTGGTTTGGGTGCCGGTTCCCGCAACTTGCCGGTGCCTAACATTTTGCGATTGTGGGTGGGTGAAGATGGGCATGGGGCATCGCGCATTGGGCATGGGGAAGAATCATCCATGCCCGATGTCCAGTGCCCCACGCCCAGTGCCCTTGAAACGATTGCGGTGCTGGAAACGCAAATTGACGATCTCAGTCCGCAAGCAATTGGCTATGTGTTCGAGGCGCTGTTTGAGGCCGGCGCTTTGGATGTTTTTACTGTGCCTGCCGGCATGAAAAAAAGCCGCCCCGGCGTGTTGCTGACTGCTATCTGCCATCCTGAAAATCAGCCGGCTTGTGAGGCAGTTATGTTTCGGGAAACTACTACTTTGGGAATTCGCCGGTCACTTCAGGAGCGCTCGATTTTGCTGCGCGAGATTGTGCCGGTGCGAACTCCATTGGGGGAGGTGCGGGTGAAAGTTGCCAAATCTAGCGATAATAATTGTATCATAAATGTGCAGCCGGAATATGAAGATTGCGCGGCTTTGGCTCGGCAGCACAATCTCAGCTGGCGCGAGGTGCACCGGCTGGCGCTGCAAGCTTGGCACAGCCGGTAGGGTGGGAAGCCTGTAGGGTGCGTTACGCAAAGCGTAACGCACCCTACTTCCCACTTTAAATTAACCGATTTACTTGCAAATTAGATGCGGATTAAGTATTGCGGGACTGGAACTGGACTTCTGGATAGGCAGTGGAAGCGCCGGCGAGCAAAGGCTCGCTCTGATTCTTGAGATGTTTGTCGAAGAAAGCCACCGTATAGGCATCGATAATATCGTGGGCTCGCGTTCCCTCAATAGGCCCACTATCAGTCAACCCGAGATTGCTGACAGTACCGGTTGAACCGAGCTGCTCGGGCGAATAAAGCGAAATCAGCGGCAATAGCAGGGAGCGGTCGGAAAAATCGGAGTGTTCCGTGCCGGCAATTGTAACATTATAACCGGCACTGGTCAGCTTTTGATAAACCGCTTGCCGCTGTTCCAGTTGCCCGACAGCTTGACCGACCGGCGTATCGCTGTATGTCTGTCCAGCATTCATCAGCATAAATGGCTTGGTGATCGGCGTTTGAGTCAGGGCAGACGACAGGATAGGGCCATCCAGACTGATACCGGCTTGCAGGCGGGGGTCAAGCTCCATTGCTGCGGTGGTGGTGACGCCGCCGAAGGACTGGCCAAACATGCCAACCCGACTCAAGTCCATACGCCCGGCAAACAGTCCTTTCGGGTCGCTAGCGTTGAGAGCGGTGAGCTGGTTGAGGACGAAGCTGGTATCTGCAGCCGTGATTCCCACGATTTGAGCGAGGGCGGTTGGGAAGTCTTGAAGATTCGCCGGCACGAAACTGGAGGCGAAGGGCACGACTCGCCCATCGGAAAGTGCGTTGACGCCAGAAACGCCGGTGTGATTGATGCCAGCGACGATATAGCCGTGACTGGCGAGTTCTTCGATCTGAGCGGTATAGGACTCGGGCAAGGCACCCAGTCCGTGAGAAAATAGCACAACCGGATAACTCGCTTGAGCGGATGAAACGTCAGCGGCGGGAATGACATTCTGGCCGATCTCGCTGTAGAAATCAGATGGCAAGCCCTGAGCGGGAGCCACCAGCGGGCCCAAGTTGTCCAGGTAAGGCGGAACCAGCCCTAGCGCCAGCGGATTTGGCTGACCGGGATACCAAACCTTAACCGTGACAGTCCGTTTGTCCGCCGGATCTGGGGTGAAGATTTCGTCGCGGGAGGTGTCGGTAAACTCGTAGGAAGTGGTGCCCACTCCGAAGGAGCCGGTGGGATCTGGCAGGGGGAAGGAGGGGACAGTTTCCCTTTCTTCTTTGTAGCCAAAGGCTGCGAAGTGTTCAATCGCCCCCGCGTCGAAAACGCCGGCGCTTATGGCGCTGGCTACATCCGGATACCGCTGCAGGTAAAAACTGGTATTGAACTGGGGACTGGGGTTGCGCCGCTCATCAGTACCGTACTCGACGAAGTGCTCAAAGCCGGTGAGTTCGTCTCTGGCAACAGCGGCGGCGACATCTGGATACTGCTGCAGGTAATAGCTGGTATCGAAGGCGGCGGAAGGGTCGCGCTTCTCACTGTCCCCATACTCGACGAAGTGCTCGTACTCCCCTGTGAATTCGTCTCTGGACACAGCGGCGGCGACGTCTGGGTTTTTCAGCGCATACCAGGTGGGATTGAACAGGGGGCTGGGGTTGCGACCTTCAAACTGACCGAATTCCAGGAAGTGATCGAAGGCGGTAGTGTCAAAGTTGCCCACAACAGGGGCAACATCTGGATTCTCTTGCAGGTAATAGCTGCTGTCGAAGTAGGCGCTGGGGTTGCGCCCTTCCACTACGCCATATATATTAAAGTGTTCCAACCCGTTTTCAAACTGGCCGGCGGCAACAGCACTGGCCACATCCGGGTTCTGGGCGAGATAAAACTTTTCGTCAAATAGGGTGCTGGTGTCTAACATACTTTAAAGTTGGGGTTGACTGTTAGGCTGGTTTAGAGCTAACAATAGCGCTTGGCGGTCTTTTGGGGTGCAGCCGCGCCAATAAAAAGGCTGGCAACAGCAGGTGATTTGCGTTCCATCTTCCAATCTATGCTATACTTTACTGAAGACAGCCACCCGAACCTGAGAACCAAAGGCGGGTGGCTGCTCTGAAAAGCTCAAAACAGTCACCTAGACCTGAGAACCAAAGGCGGGTGGCTGTCCCGGAAACTGCCACAAAGCCTGAAACTCTAAAGGATGAGTGGCCTTCAAGCTAGTTCAAGTGACTTCTTCTTAAAAGAAGGTGGGCAATATCATGAACTTGGCTGCTGTGCTCGCGGGATTTGACTGCGGGCATTGGTTGATACGCCTTGGTTGAGAAAATCTCTCAGCTTATGTATTTGTTGGCAACTGTTAAAGGTTGTTAGCAAAAATGTATCGGTAAGCAAGATGTGGCGGCTTGATTTCCGGAAATTTTTACAGCAGATCCAGCCAGCAGGCTCGCGCCTGAAGCCTTTCCTGCGGTGGGCGATTCTCGGCGGGACGCTGTTTTTTCTCGGCAAAACCCTTAAGGATTGCGCTGCGGAAGTGGCGGCTCTCCGTATGGACGCCACCGGCTGGCTAACCCTGGCCCTGGCTTTTTTGCTGACGCTGCTGGCCCACATTTGGGCGGCTCGCGTCTGGGCGGGGATTGTCCGCTCGTTCAGCCCGCCGGTGCCGGTGTCTTTGGCTGTGCGGGTTTACCTGAAAACGAATATCGCCAAGTATTTGCCGGGAAATGTCTGGCACTTTTATGGCCGAATTTTGGCGGTGACGGCTGCCGGTGTCTCCCCTGGTGTGGCGGCGCTGAGCGTGCTGCTCGAGCCGGTGCTGATGGCGGCTGACGCTCTCCTGATTGCTTTAACCGGCAACTTGATAGCAGCAAATGGGCAATCTCATGGACTGGCGTCCGCCGCTGCGGTTCCCACCGGCACTCTGGGACTGCTGCTTTTGGCGGTGGTGGGGGGGATTCATCCCAGGATTTTGAATCCTGTGATGCAATTTCTGGTCAGCCTGAAGGGGAAGGCGATTGCGGCGGCGAGTTCCCGCCAACCCGGTTTAAAAAGGAGGGAACTATCGGAAAACGGAATGAGTGTGAAGCGGGAACAGCCTCCCGTTGAGGAGTTCACCAACTATGGCAGCGATAAATATTTCCGAATTGAGCGCTATCCGTTTTGGCCGGCGATCGGAGAGTTGGGCTTTTTGGGATTGCGAGGTGCGGGGTTTGTGCTGGCGTTGCAAGCTGTCGCGCCGGTGAGTCTGGCCAAGCTGCCGGTGGTGTTGGGCGCTTTTAGTTGGGCGTGGCTGCTGGGTCTGGTTGTGCCGGGAGCACCTGGAGGAATTGGGGTGTTTGAAGCGACTGTGACGGTGTTGCTGGATGGCCACTTTGGGGCCGGCGCGATTTTAATCGCCGCCGCCTTTTACCGGCTGGTCAGCGTACTGGCTGAGGCTGCCGGTGCGCTTCTGGCTTGCTGCGATCTGCGGCGTCGCACAATTGGGGGATGAAACTGTAGGGGCAATCCCCCTGCGCGATTTAACTGCCTGCGCTATCGTCTGACTCGCTGGCCAACTCGTCCAAATCCGTTTCCCCAGCGTCCTTTGCCGGAGGCAGCCGGTCTAAATCCGCTTCCCCACGGTCTTTTAGGTTCAATCTTTGTTGGGAGAAAATTCGATAGCTGTCCAAATCGATTGTGGGGGAACCCTTTCCACTCTCATTTTTGACTGCTAGCAAGTTGTAGCGCATATTCTCATCATAGATTACGAAAGTTATCTTCAAGATTTCCAGAAAATTTACCACCCACTTGCATTCTTCTTCCGAGTAATCGACGTAATACGCGATCAGCTCAGCCAGACAGGTTTCCAGGTGAGTGCGCACCGGCTTGCAGAGCAGGGTAATCTTGAGCAGGATAATCACCAGCGTCAGGGCGTGTCCTTGAGAAACCAGCAAAATAAACAGTGGGGAAGGAGTTTTGTGGTTTTGTGTCGTTAAAAATTCAATGGCCCGCTTGCAAGTCCTTAACAGCAGGGCGTCTGTCAAGGGCTTGTCGTCGTTGTTCTCATAGAGATTTTTTAGGATTTTTGAGAGCTGGTTATTAATCAGCGCCACAAAGTCCAGATTTTGTACCGAATAAATTAAGTATTTTTGCAGACTTATCTTGAAGTCTTTATAAAGAAGACCTTTCGTTTGTTCGAGAAAGATGTTGGCGATGTTTTTATAGCTAAATTGGCCACGTTTTGCCATAATCATCTTGATCAGCTTCAGGACTTTATCCCCAAAGACGGTCGGATTTTTGCCCGGTTCGCCCTGACGTTCGTATGCTGAGTGAAGGCGAGCTGTGTACATGGCCAGGTCAAATTTAAACCGCTCTCTCAGTTGCTGGGCTTGGATTCTGGCCGCTTCTCTCTGTTCCGGCGAATTGCTCATATTCACGTATTGAGGCACCAGCAGATAAGAAGCGTAGCGCTCACTCCAGTGACGTTGCTCACGCTCTTCGTATCTGGCAAGAAATAGCTTGAGTTCCTCGTAATCCTTGCTGTTTCGGAAGTTCTTCAGCCAGTCCCTGAGCCGGTTTAAACTCATCGATAAGGTTTCTTCCTCAAGGGCTGGGTCGCCAAATAGCTCTATTAATTTTTGGATGGCCTCCGGGTTCCGGCGCGTCGTCCAGTTGTTAATCAGAATATAGCAGCACCGCTTAAGCGTATTTCTAAACTCGACTTCATCGTTGAATAGAATTAGTTCGTATAGAGCCGGTATTGTCTCAGGATTTTCCTCATCTAACAGGTGAATAAAGAGATTTTTAAAGTCCAGCAGAACTTTTTCTGACGGGTATGTTTTTACGCGCTCCATGCAAAGGCAGTAGAGTCGCTCCTGAGCCTGTTGAAGCAGCTTTTTTTGCTCCTTTACTTGAAAATAAGTATCTTTCAGAATATCAGGTTTTTCCTGATTTGTGGACATCGGTAGATCCTCCCCTGACTGTTGAATGTCTCAGGACTGTCTGGTGCGGGCGGCTTATCAAGTTTTGTCGCCAACTTGCGGCTCGCCCTTATTGGTGCGGTACGAGTAAAGTTGACGGCAGTCTGGAGAAATGCGCTTGCAGTTTGGCCCTGTCCATTTTACGCCGGCAGCCGGCGGATAAAAGCCGCCCTGGGGCATACATCACCTCAGTTTCTAACCTGTCTCGTTCAAATAGCGCTCCTCCTTTGGTGGGATTGCTCAATTTGGTCTGCTGTGGGAGGAGCTGGCGCAGCTGCTAGCGAGCCAAGTCCGGCTTGCTCCCTGGCTTGAGTGCGTGCGATGCCAGAGCCTTTATTCCCCAGGCGTACCGCCCGAAGTCAATCCGACTTCGCTTCTGGAGTTTGGCGCTCTTCCTTTGCGCAGCGCAGGCATCTCCGTACTTTAATGATAGGCGCTGTTTCGGCTTGCCGTCAGTGATGGAAGGCTGCCAGAAGATGTGACAGTCTCGATGGGAGTGCGTCACAAGAATCTCTCACAGACTTGGGAGCAACTCCGCTCCAGGGAAGAGTGGGAGTGGGGGAGGGGGGGCAGGATTCTTAACCTCGCAGGCAGAGAAACCGGGTTTCTTTGGGCAGCGGGCAGAGAAACCCGGGGTTTCTTAACCTCGGGGGCAGAGAAACCGGGTTTCTACCAAAACATCAGCAAATCTCGCTGTCCCCACAGCATAAAGACGGCGGCAATCGCCATCATACCAAGGACAAGCTGGCGAAACTGCACGTCGCTGATCTTGCCGAGCAGGTGCTGCGCCCCCCAGTTAGCCGGTGCCGCCGCCAGCCCGATAGCCAAACCGTAACCTAGGGATTGCGCCGTTAAGGCACCCAAGGCAGCGTAGGTTCCCATTTTAACAGTGTGAACCACTACGACATTGGTGGCTTTTGTGGCAATCATCTCTTCTTTGAGCAAGCCATAATTCAGGTAAAGCGGGTTCATCGCCGGCCCGCTACTGCCGATCAGTCCCGAAACAAAGGCAAACAGGAAACCGGCGGGCAAGAACTGCCACGCCTGGGCGGTAAAGGTGCGCTCTTTTTTGCCAAACCCAAAACTGAAAACTGCCACCAAAAGAAACACCGCAATCAGCAACTCCAGCCATTCCAGGTGGATTTTGGTGAAGGCATAAGCCCCCAGCACAGCGCCGGTGAGCGCTCCGGGCAAGAACCACAGCGTCACTGGCCAGTTGATGTGCCGCCAAAACATAAAAATGCGCTGGGAATTCCCCAGCAGCATGCCGGTGGTGATCGCCGGCGCTACCGCTGCCGGGCCCAGCAGGAAATTAACCAGCGGAACCAATACCAGAGGAGAGCCTCCGCCCGCTAAGGTGCTGATGAACCAGGCAACGAAACTAACCAGGGTCAGGGTAACAATGGGCATAGCGGGGTCGGGTACTAAAGGCTAAATCTCCGTTAATTGTGGCATTACGGCAGCAAGCTTCAGCGAAGAAGGAACAGCGCCGAAGGAACGGGAGAGTTCAACCCTCTCTCCCAGCGCCGCCCTTGAATGCCGCCGTCCTGTCTGCTCTCTTCTGGCTCCGTCTGAGATAATCACAAGAAATTAACCGTTCGTGGTGTAAGCGCGTGAATAGCATACCCCCTCTTGACTTGGCGCAACAGTACCAAACCATCAGTGAAGAAGTGAGCAAGGCGGTCTTGGAGGTACTCGCCTCTGGGCGTTACATCGGCGGTCCTCCGGTGCAGGACTTTGAGCGGCAGTTTGCCGCCTATGTCGGTGTTGAGGAATGTGTGGCGTGCAACTCTGGCACAGACGCCCTCTATCTGGCCCTGCGGGCTCTGAAAATTGGCCCCGGAGATCAGGTGATTACCACGCCTTTCACTTTTATTGCCACTGCTGAGGTTATCACTCTTGTGGGCGCAACGCCGGTTTTTGTTGATATTGACCCGCAAACGTACAATCTCGACCTCAACCAGCTGCCGGCTGCTATTACCAGCAAAACTCGGGCGGTTGTGCCGGTGCACCTTTTTGGCCAGCCGGTGGATATGACCCGCTTGATGGCCATTGCCGAGTCTCGCGGTTTGGCTGTGATTGAGGACTGCGCGCAGGCGACCGGCGCTGAGTGGGCGGGGCGAAAGACCGGCAGCATTGGCCATGCCGGCTGCTTCAGTTTCTTTCCCACCAAGAATCTGGGTGCCTGCGGGGATGGCGGCGCTGTGACCACGAACGATCCGGCACTGGCAGAGGCCATTCGCACCCTCAAGGAACATGGCTCCAACAGACGCTACTATCACGAAGCTACCGGCATCAACAGTCGCTTGGACGCCGTGCAAGCCGCGATTCTCCTAGTTAAACTGCGCTATCTCGATACCTGGAATGACTTGCGCCGGCAAGTTGCGGCGCGTTACCGCCACCTGCTCGCCCCCCTTCCGGGTATGATTCTCCCCCAAGAACTCCCCGGAGGTAGAAGCGTCTGGAATCAGTACACCATCCGCCTGCAGGGCAACCGGCTCGATCCAGCCTTTCACTCAACACCGGGCTCCTATCGCGATCAGGTGCGCAGCCGGCTGCAGGAGCGCGGCACCGGCTCGATGGTCTACTATCCCCTGCCTTTGCACTTGCAACCCGTCTACGCCGATTTGGGCTATCAAGCCGGCGACCTGCCTGTTGCTGAGCAAGTCGCTACTGAGGTGCTCTCCTTGCCGATGTTCCCCGAGCTTTCTCCGGAGCTGCAGGCTCAGGTGGTCTACACTCTGAAAGATTGCTTGGCTGTGCCGGCTCCTCTCACCTCCGGCTGACTTCCCCCGCTGGCGATTCATATCAAATCGGGTTAATTTCGCCTCATTAATTTCGCGCCCGAGTTCCGCGCTTCGCCCCGGCGATCCGGCTAGAAACCAAGTTTCTTTAAGAAACCTGGTTTCTTTGTTTTCCGTTTAGTTTTGTCTGCCTACTTCTCTGTACCACTCGCCACATTGCTCAGGACATTCCCCTCGTTCCTGGGCGGAAGGGCCCGCCCCTACAGCTCCGGAACGCGGCTCGTTCGGCTCTGACTTGAACATAGGACAGGCGGGACGCCTGTCCTACGTCTTTTTTTACAGACGCCGCTTCCCAAAGGAACCCTCGTTCCTTTGGCTCTGACTTAAAAATAGTGCTGTCGGGGCTTTCCCCCCGAGATCGCCCCGCCGGGCGTGACAATTTTCACGGATGGCGGTGTGCTAAGTTCATCGCGACTGCCTCCTTTCGACCACATGCTGATTAAAATCGGAACAGCTTATCTCTCGCAACTTTTTATTATCTAACTGCTTCTTTTGTTAAAGCTCTTTTACCGCGCCCGCAGCCCACGCCCTAACTGAATATTTCCAACTATTACAATTCGGCAAATAAGCCAAACAAGAAGATAGAAAATAGAGGCTACTTGTCTCCGGCGAGAGTGAAGTAGAACGTCGCACCTTTGCCCACCTCAGCCTCCGCCCAAATCCGCCCCCCGTGCCGGTGAATGATGCGATCTACAGTCGCCAAACCAATGCCGGTGCCTTCAAATTCTTTTTTGTCGTGCAGCCGCCCGAAGGGAACGAACAGCTGACCGGCGCTCTCCATATCAAAGCCGGCACCGTCGTCGCGCACGAAATACAGCGTTTCTCCCTCCTGCTGAGTCACCCCGAAACTGATGCGGGCGACCGGCTTTTTTCCGGTGTACTTCCAGGCATTGCCCAGCAGATTTTCCAGTGCGATTTGCAGCAGGCACTCATCCCCCATCGCCGCCACACCGGCAGCGATGTCGATCTCCACCTGACGTTCTGGCTGCGCCTGCTGCAGCTGCTGAGCAATTTTTTGCGCTAGGGCGCTTAAATCAACCCTGGCAATTTGCATTTCGCTGCGGCTGACGTGCGACAGGTGCAGCAAATCTTCAATCAGTTGCTGCATGCGCTTGCAGGCGGCGCGAATCCGGTCGAGGTAGTGTTTGCCTTGCTCGTCGAGCAGGTCTGCGCACTGTTGCAGCAGCGCCCAGCTCATGCCGTCAATAATTGACAGCGGGTTGCCCAAGTCGTGGGAAACTGAATAGTTGAAAGCTTCCAGTTCTTTGTTCGCCACTTCCAGATCCGCAGCCCGAAGCTTCAAATCTTCGTGCAGCTTTCGGATTTCTGCCTCCGCTCGCTGGGGCTCGCTCAAGTCGCGGATCACTTTGGCGAACCCCCGCAGCTGTCCCCCCTCATCTCGCAAGGCGGTGACGGTCACCGCCGCCCAGTAGCGCGAGCCGTCTTTCCGCCTGCGCCAGCCCTCCCCCTCGAACCGCTCCTCCACCCCTGCTCTTTGCAACTGCTGCTGCGGCAAGCCCGCTTCAATGTCTTCCGCAACGTAGAAGCGCGAGAAATGCTCGCCGAGGATTTCTTCGGCTCGATACTCCAGGATGCGTTCAGCTCCGGGGTTCCAGCTGATCACGCGCCCCTTGGAAGAAAGGGTGAAAATGGCATAATCTTTGCCGCCGGCAACCAGCAGGCGAAACCGCTCCTCACTGTCGCGCAAGGCTTCCAGGGTGTGCTTGCGCTCAATGGCGTAGCGCATGGCCCGCATCAGTTGCTGCCCGTCCACCTGACCCTTGACCAGGTAGTCTTGCGCCCCTTGGCGGACGGCTTCCACGGCGAGTTCTTCGCTGTCTGTGCCGGTCATCACCACAATCGGCAGACTGGGAGCCCGCTCTTGCACCTGCAGGAGGGTGTCCAGCCCTTGCGTGTCTGGCAGCGACAGATCCAGCAAGATGATGTCAAAGTTCTCTGCCTCCAGCCTCTCGATTGCTTCAGTAAGCCGCCTAGCCACCGTCAGCCGCACCGACACCGCAGAGTCTTCTGTCAGAAGCTCCTGCAACATTACCGCATCGGCGCGGTTGTCTTCCACCAAAAGTAGTTGCATAATAGAAGGTTTATAGCCGATTTTTCCTGGCTTCCTCTTCAGGATAGGCTCTGGGGAGTTTCTGGGGGGTGCGGTTTTAACAAAAATTTACATTTTGCGACCGTAAAATTACTGAATAATACAATATTTTAGTATAAAATTTACGTGAAACTACTGATCTGAAAAAATGCGGAACTCCCAGGGACTGGCAACTGGGGGGTTAGCTGTCCTGCAACCCGTCACCCATGCCCCATGCCCCATCCCGGGGGAGCGCTCCGTACCGGGGACGCCACTGCCTCAAATTTGAGGCTATCCGAAAGAGTGGTCTTTACAAAAGACGCCCTTGAGTCGGGTTTTGTATGTATGCTTTCTTCCGGAAGTAAGAAATGTCTACCAATGGCAGACAAAGTAGCGGGTGCAGCTGTCAACCTGAATGCCCGGTGCCCGGTGCCCGGTGCCCGGTGCCGGGCCCCTAACAGGCAGTCCCGAGGGCATCTGCCGGCAGCGTCGCCACTCCCAGCCAAAAATGCACAATAGCTTGAACCACCTCAATGAAATCGTCCAAGTCCAAAGGCTTGACGATATACGAGTTGGCGTGGAGTTTGTAGCTGTTGAGGATGTCCGCTGGGGTGGCGGATGTGGTTAAAACCACCACGGGAATCAGTTGCAGGTGCGGGTCGGTTTTAATCGCGGCTAATAACTCGCTGCCATCCACTTTGGGCAAGTTCAAATCCAGCAGGATGAGGGCTGGGCGGGGTGCGTGTTCGTACTTGCCCTGCCGGTGCAGAAAGTTGAGCGCCTCCACCCCATCCTTGACAACATGCAGGTGTTTGAGCAACTTGGTTTCGCCGAGCACTTCTTTCATCAGGTGAGCATCGCTGGGTGAGTCTTCCACAAGCAAAATATCCACCGGTTTATTGCCGGCTCTTCTATTGGCCATTGCGCTCCTTATTGTTGAAAATCGGCTAGAGGGCGAGTCAAGTATTAAAAATAGGGGTAAAAAAAACAGATTAAAAGTATCTGGAAACAGGAAAATAAAGTGGCGGCTCCCAAGAACCCGGTTTCTGGGATTACTTGACTGGCTCTGTAGCCACTCATTGCAGGAAAAAATCATCCCCCAGACGCAGACCCACCTGCAGGGGTTGGGGGAGTGGGGGGCGCGACGGTGGGGGCACGCCCCCACTTTAAACCTGTTCCCCTGGAATCGTGAAATAGAAAGTCGATCCCTGACCGGGTGCGGACTCGACCCAAATGCGACCGCCGTGCCTTTCAACAATCTTCTTGCAAATAGCCAGACCGATACCGGTGCCGGGATACTCGTCGCGGGTGTGCAAGCGCTGAAACAGCTGAAAAATGCGATCGCTGTATTTTGGGTCGATCCCTATACCATTATCGCGCACGGAGAACCGCATGTTACCGTTTTGTTGCTGAGCGCTGACATGAATCACCGGCGCTTGGTCGCTGCGGTACTTGAGGGCATTGCTGAGAAGATTTTGCAATAGCTGGGCGAGTTGGGTGAAATCCCCCTTGACAGTTGGCAAGTCGCCGTGAGTGAGAGTCGCGCCACTTTCTGCCACAGCCACCTCCAGGTTGGCCACAGCCGCCTGGAACACCGTCAGAAAGTCCACCGGCTCGAGCTCTTTCCCCCGCGTTCCCACCCGGGAATACATCAGCAAGTCCTTGATCAGCTGCTGCATGCGGGTGGCTCCCTCAACAGCGAAGGCGATGTATTCGTCTGCTTTGGCGTCGAGTTGGCCAGAGTAGCGCCGGGCTAGGAGTTGCGTGTAGCCGGTGACAGCACGCAGGGGCTCTTGCAAGTCGTGGGAGGCGACATAGGCAAACTGCTCTAACTCGGCATTGGAACGGGCCAAATCTGCCGCCCGCAACTCCAGTTCCTGCTCGAACCGGCGGCGCTCGATGGCGGTGACAAAAATTTCTCCGACAATTCTCAGCAAGGCGATGTGGTCTTCCGTCCAGGTTTTGGCAGTGCGCACCGCGTCGCACCCGACAAATCCTACCACAGTACCGCCGGCGATCAGCGGCACATAGAGCAGCGATTGAATGCCTTCAAGCTGAAATTCCTCTGTTGCGGGAGATTGCGCCAGCACTTCTCCCCGCTTGATAGTGTCCCAAACCGGGGACAAGGCACCGGCAGGCACATTTTGCCACCGGCAGGTGCGCGGTTCAATCCCCGGAGCTACCCACTCGTGGGTATTGTCGATCGTCGCGCCACTCTCAGCGAACTGGAACACATAAGTGCGCTCAACGCCGAGAAATTCTCCGAGGGCGTGCAGCGCTTGGTGGATTCCCCGGTCAGTCTCAGCCGGTGGCAGATTCAGGAAGTGGGTGGAGATGTCGCCGATCAGCTGTTCGAGAACAACCCGATACTGCAATAAAGCCTCCGCTAGCTTGCGCTCCGTGATGTCTGTCCAGGAACCGACGAATTCTAAGGGGTTGCCTTGGGCGTCTCGCACCACCTGCACTTGGTCATACATCCAGCGGTAGGTTCCATCTTTGTGCAGGAAGCGGTATTCCAGGGCTTGACAGTTTCCTGACAGCCGCTCTGACAGCTTGGCTGTGACCCGCTCTGCCTCTTGCGGGTGCAGCCGGTCAGTCCAAAAATGGGAATCTGACAAGAATTCCCGCGCTTCGTAGCCCAGCATGGAAGTGACATTCTCACCCATAAAAGTGATGCCGCCATCTCCCGATGCCACGGAGCTGTAAATAACAGATGGGCTGGCGGTGAGCAGGTGGTGCAGGCGGGCTTGAGCCACTCGCAGCGACTCTTCCATCTGCTTGCGCTCGGTGATATCGCGGGTGGCGCACAGGATGAATGCAACTGTTCCATCTGCCGCCAATTCCGGTACAATTCGCGTTTGATAATATCTGACTTCAGAATCCTGTGACTTCAAGAAGGGAGAATTGAGAGTATTCTGAATTCTGGCTCCTGATTCCTGAATCCTGGCTCCGGATATCTGAATTCTGGCTCCTGATTCCTGAATTCTGGTTGCTGCTGCATTAATTTGGCTGTCTAATTTGTGAAGCAGGGGGCACGGTTTCTGAATTCGGGAGGCTAATTCATGACTGGCTCCCCGTTTCTTAATTACGGAGCCGGAGGTCTTTATTCTGGAACCCGAGCGCTCAATTCTGGCTCCTTTAGATAAGTTATACTCTAATTCTATCACAGTTTCATGGGCGGTTTTAAAAATTTGCCGCAACACTTTTTCCCAGTCAGATACCTGGGTGTCTGGCATGCCTAACTCTCGGTTGGTTTTGCCTGTGACTTCCTGGGGAGACAGTCCAGTTACCTTTTGAACAGCTGGGTTGACATAGACATAGCGCAGCTCTCTATCAAAGCGAGCGATAATATCGGGCGTGTTTTCCGCTAGGGTTCGGAATTTTTGTTCGCTGTCTCGCAGGGCTGACTCGGCTTGCTTGCGCTCGGTCATGTCGCGGGCAACTGCATAGGTTAATCGGTCTGCCGGCACCGGCACTGCTGTCCACGCCAGCCACTTGTACGACCCATCTTTACAGCGGTAGCGATTTTCCAGGTTAAGGCTGGGTTCGCCGGTGATTAATTTGTGCTGGAACTCATGGCTTGTGCGGGCGCGGTCGTCGGCATGAATAAAATCAATAATAGGTATTGACAAAAACTCTGCCGTGGTGTATCCTAAGATGAGTGTGCCGGCAGGATTGACGCGCTTGAAATAGCCGTCCGCCCCAGCGACAGCCAGGATATCGAGAGACAAGTTGAAAAAGCGGTCTCGCTCTTCTTCCGCTCGCTTCCTGTCGGTGATGTCTTCGGCAATGCCGGCGATGCGGTAGATTTCTCCGCTGTCGTTGCGAACTGGAAAGCCGCGCTCTCTTATCCAGCGAATTGACCCGTCAGGTCTGACAATCCGATATTCTTGGTCGAAATCTCCCCGGAACTCTTTTTCAAAGGCAGCAATGAAGCCCTGGCGATCTTCTGGGTGGATGGCATCCCTGAAAGATGCGGGCTGCCGGTACAAACTCTCGCGAGTGTGTCCCCAGATACGCTCGTAAGCAGGACTGACGTAGAGCGTCTGGGTTCTGTCGGCTGTAACCATCCAGAAGACGTCGGTGAGGTTTTCGGCGAGCTGGCGGAACCGCTCCTCACTTTCTTGCAGGGCAACTTCGGCTCGCTTGCGCTTGGTGATGTCGCGCACAATCGCTAAGACTTCATCTGCGCCGCAGACGGCGATGCGAGTCTCGTAATGCTTTGGATGACCGTCTTCGGCCAGCTGGTACTCGCAGACTTGCGCGCTTCCGCTTTCTGTGGCGAGCGCTATGGCGCTCATTAACTGCCCAGCGACTGGTTCGGGCAGGATTTCTGTGACTTTTTTGCCTAAAAACTGACTGGGCGGTACTGAGGGCTGGAAGCGATCTGCAGGGATGAAGCCCACATAGGTGCCATCGTTGCGGATGCGAAACAGGGGATCGGGAAGCGCGGCGACTAGGGCTCGATTTTTCGCTTCACTCTGCTGCAGCGCTTCTTCGGCTGCTTTGCGGGCGGTGATCTCAAGCGCTAAGCCGTCAAAGACAGCATCGCCACAAAGGAGCCGGTGCGGTCGTGCCAGGGCGCGAACCCATTTTTCTTGCCCGGAAGTGGAGATGACGCGACAGTCGTGCTTCAGGCGTGCTAGAGTCTGCGCTGAGAATCTCATCGCCCGGTCGAACCCCTGCCGGCAGTCGGAATGAATCCGGTCTAAAATCAGGTTTGGGTTGGCGGTGATGTCATCGGGTTCGATTCCGAGGAGTTCCCGCACGCCGGCGCTGATGTAGGGTATGGAAATTCTGCCATCTGCGTGAACGATCATGCGATAGACAACGCCGGGAATATTGCCGGTGATTGTGGCTAGGCGCTCGCTCACCACCTCCAGTTTCTGTGCGGAGGCGATTAATTGGGTTTCTATCAGCTCGCGCTCGGCGATTTCCTGCTGCAGCTGCTGATTGGCTCTCGTCAGTTCGGCGGTGCGCTTTTCAACCAGCCGCTCCAAGTGTTGCCTGTATTGCTGCAATTCTTCTTCTACCTGTTTGCGGTGGGTGATGTCGAGCGCTGTGCCGAGAATCAGTTGCGGTGCGCCGTCAGCGGTTCTGGTAAATACTGTATCTCGACTGTAAAGCCAGCGCCACTCACCGAGGGCGTGTCGCATGCGGTACTCAACTTCAACAATTTCACCGTCGGGCGCTGCTACCAATCGATCAGCGCTGGCAGCAACTGTGGCTAAATCCTCAGGGTGAATGAGTTTTTGCAGAAACCCCGCTCCCATGTTTTGCACGTCCTCCGGCGAGTAGCCGACAATCTCTGTCAGCTGCCGGTTGGCGTAAACATTGCGCTGTTCGATCAGGTCATAGAGATACAGCATTGCCGGCGTTGCCTGGGCAATTTGCTGAATTAAGCGCTGGTTTTCCCAGAGCGCCTTCTCGTGTAAAGAGGCGAGATGTCGCGTCTCTTCATATTCGGTGATGTCCTGATTGACGGCAATGCCTCCGATGATTTCTCCGCTTTCGCTGCGCAGGGGCACTGCTGAGTTGAGAAGGGTTTTGCGCTGACCTTGCAAGTTCTCGATGTCTGTGACATCATTGAGATAAGATTCTCCTGTAGCGATGGCTTTTACAATTGGCCACTCTGCGGGTTCTATCCGCTTGCCGGTCTCGTGCCACCACCCTTTATATTCGCTGTATTGCTGAATTCCTATATACTGGGCACCCCCCCAAATTTTTTGGCTGGCTTGATTGGCGTGCAAAAGGCGACCTGTGGCGTCTGCTATACAAACGCCCACCGGCAGGGTTTCTAACAGGTTTTCCAGGAGTGCTTGACTTTGGCGTAAAGCTCGCTCTGCTTGTACGCGCTGGGTGATGTCGGTGGAGATGCCGCAGACGGCGTAGGGAGTGCCGGTGGAGTTATAAAGCGGAAATTTGAGCGACAGGAACGTGTGGGTGCCGCTGTCAAGATCGAGTATTTCTTCAAACTCTAAAGGAACTCCCGATGACCGCACCTTTTTGTCATTGATCGCAAACCTGTCTGCGGTTTCTTCGGAGAAGATATCCCAGTCGGTCTTGCCTTTGGCTTGCTCTCTGGTAACGTGGCAGTTGATTTCAAACTGGCGGTTAACCAAAATATACCGGCCTGTAGTGTCTTTGAGGTAGATAAGTGCGGGGGAATTATCTATAATAGCTTGCAGGCGCTGCTCGCTCTCTTGCAGTGCCTGTTGCGCCTGTACGCGCTGGGTTATGTCCCGCAAAACGGACAGGTGCCGGTGGGGGACAATGTTGGCGGTGGCGGCATACTCAACCACACGTTGAGTTCCGTCTGGACGCTGCAGGTGGAATTCGCCAGATTCCTGTCCTTTTTCCAGGAAGCTTCGCCACGCCTGCGGGAAGTCGAAACCGGCGGTTGCGAAGTCTGCTATGCAGCGCCCGATGAGTTGATCTGCCGGCAAGCCGAACAGTTCGCAGGCGGCGGGGTTGACTTCCACATACTCGCCCCGATCGCCGGCAATCAGGATGGCGTCCAACGCCAGCTCGAAGACGGCCTGGTATTGCCGGGATCGCTCCAGTTCTGTTTGGGTTTGGCGCAGCTGTGCCTGACACGCATCTAGAGCACTGGTCAAGTCTTCGCTTTCGGGGTTAAGAAACCGGGTTTCTTTGCCAAAATCGACCGTTTGTTCGCTGTCAGTCCCCAAAGAAACCTGGTTTCTAGGATTATTTGACCGGCGCTCTTGAGGGTGCCGGTGAGAGTCTTCTGATATTAAATTTAAATCTTGCCGGTCGTTCATAATAAAACCCAGCCTGGGGGCGGATTTCGGTTTGCTGCAAGCCGGGGGCGCAATCCTCAATCCGCCAAAACATTGCCGGTGGCAGATCAGTGGGGTGAACCCCACCCCCCTACCCTTACAAGGGTAGGTTTTTTCTCTTTCCCGCATCGAAAGGGCGAAGCATGAGCGTTGTTAAATCCTGGTTAAGTAGCAAATATCCTGGCGCTCATGCTTCGCCCCTACAGGAGATCCAATGTAGGGGCGAAGCATTTGCGTGAGGGTCTTTACGACCGCGCCCGATATTTCGATTCGCAAATGCTTCGCCCTCTTTACTCATCTGCGCTCGCCAGAAAATTTATCTCCCCTCAGGGTTGACAGCGGAGCATTTATCTGATATTACTTGGCAGTAAAGGTGCGGCTCCCTGCGAATTTTCCGTGCAGTTTTGGGGCGCGTTTCTTTGCGCCCCAGTTGCGCTCAACCGCCGGCGGCGAAGGCTGCCATAATTGCTATGGAGAGTGCCAGACCGGGGAACAGGAGCATACCCAGCATTAAGAGATCGTGTGATGACATGCGATCGACGCCTTCCCTTGGTTTTGTCCAACGCCTGCCGGCATGATTGGGTTCAGGCCGGCAATTCAGTTCAGTTGTTCAGCCGCAGGCAGTAGAAAGTTCCTGCCGCGCTTGATTAAATACTACTATAGCATCTTTTCCACCTTTTGTGGAAAATCTTAATATTTTTTTTAGATGTTCGCGTGCTTGCCGGCAATATCCAAGTAGTTTCCTGGCCGTTTGGCTTGTCTCGCCTGTAGCGTTTCTATTTATGTTGTGAGACCTAGAAACCCGGTTTCTTTGAGAGACCGGGTTTCTGGCCCTGGGGGCACCTGTGATTTAGAACCGCTAGAAAGGTTAAAATAGATTGTCTGGGCATCTGTAGCGGATGATAATCAGTGAGACATTCAGGAGTAGTAGCGATGACGATTGACCAACTGTTTGCCGGCGCTAACTTGTTCGTGTTGCCCTTTTGGGCGCTGATGATTTTCTTGCCCAACTGGGGGGTGACGCGAAAAGTCATGCAATCGTTTATACCGTTTGCGGTGCTAGCCGGTTTATATTTGTATTTGCTCACCGGCACGATTACCTCTGAATCGGCGCAAGCCCTGGCCAATCCCAAGCTCGCAGATATTGCCCGCTTTTTCGCAGAGGAAAGAGCTGCAGCCACCGGCTGGGTGCACTTTCTGGTGATGGATTTATTTGCCGGCCGGTGGATTTATTTGGAGGGCCAGCGCACCGGCGTCCTGACTGTCCACTCCATTGCGCTGTGCCTGTTTGCCGGCCCGCTGGGGTTGCTGTCGCACATTGTAACCTACTGGGTGAGCCAGAAGTTCTTCCCGCGTGCTGAGGCGTCCGAAGTGCCGGCGGCGAACCCGCAATAGGCACTCTCGCCGGAACCTCACCCCCTAACCCCCTCTCCGCTTGCGGAGAGGGGGGACAAGAGATAGATCGGTTTTCATCCGTGAGGTACTGAGAAACCCGGTTTCTTTAAGAAACCGGGTTTCTGGCACATACTTCATCCAACTGAAAATCGCTATAATCGCAGATTATAAGAACAGCGGGTGAAATTGTGGCAGTTGAATACGATTTGGTGATTATTGGCGGCGGTTCTGGCGGGCTGGTTGTGGCGAGTGCGGCGGCGCAGCTGAAAGCGAAAGTGGCGCTGGTGGAACGCCACCGGCTCGGTGGGGACTGTCTGTGGTTTGGCTGCGTTCCCAGCAAATCGCTCATCCGCGCCTCTCGCGCCGCTTACGAGGTGAAAAATGCCAGCAGTTTCGGAATTAACTGCGAAAATATCGAGATTGATTTTGCCAAAGCTAGCGCTCACGTCCGGGGAGCTATCGGGACAATTGAACCGCACGACTCACCGGCACGCTTTGAAAGTTTGGGCGTGGAGGTGATTTTTGGGTCAGGGCAATTTACTGACCGGCAGACCTTTGAAGTCAGCGGGAGAAAACTCCGCGCCCGCGCTTTTGTTATTGCCACCGGCTCCCGACCCAAAATTCCGCAAATCCCGGGTTTGTCAGAAGCCGGCTACCTGACGAACGAGCAAGTTTTCGAGTTGCAGAAGCGTCCGGAATCCATAGCCGTCATTGGAGCTGGCCCGATTGGCTGCGAATTGGGGCAGGCATTTTCCCGGTTGGGATGTCAGGTGACAATTATTGGCAGTCGCGAGCAGATTTTGCCGAAAGAAGATCCGGAAGCTACTGCTGTGGTGCGCCAGCAGTTGGAATCGGAAGGAATCGGGATTTTGACGCCGGTGCGAGCCGAGCGAGTTGAAATGGCTGGCGGCAAAAAGGTTATCTGTGCCGGTTCTCTGAGACTGGCGGTTGATGAGATTTTGCTGGCTGCCGGTCGGGTTCCGAATGTGGAATCTCTCAACTTGGAAGCTGCCGGTGTTATTATAGCAGAAAAAGGGATTGCTGTCAACAAAAAATTGCGGACTGCGAATCCGCGCATTTATGCCTGTGGGGATGTCATTGGGGGCTACCAGTTCACGCACGCCGCCAGCTACGAAGCGAGCGTGGTGCTGAAGAATGCGCTGTTTTTGCCGGTGAGCGAGGTGAATTACCGGGTGATGCCGTGGTGTACCTTTACCGAGCCAGAATTGGCTAGGGTGGGGATGACGGAGAGGGAAGCGCGGGAGCGCTACGGGGAGGATGTTTGCGTGCTGAAGCAGGATTTTGCCGGTGTGGACAGGGCGGTGGCGGAAGCGGCGACGGACGGGTTTGCCAAGATTGTCGTGCGGGGGAATGGCGAGATTTTGGGGGCGCATTTGGTGGGGGCCTCTGCGGGGGAGTTAATCGGCGAAGTTGTGATGGCGATGGCGCACAAGTTGCCGGTTTCTGCGCTGACGCGGATGACTCACATTTACCCGACTTTGGCGGAGGTGAACAGCAAGGCGGCGCTGCTGCTCACCAAGCAGAAGTATGCGAATAATAGCCGGCTGCAGAGGTTTTTGCAGACGTTTTTCCGGTGGAGGAGAGGGCTGGCGTAGCTGCAACAGGGATGAACCCGGCACCCCAACCCCTCTACCCGCCGGCGGGGAGGGGGAGAAAAAATCCATTGCAATTCCGAAACCCGGCGTAGGACAAGCGTCGCTCTCTCCGGCGCATGCGCTGCTCCGAAGCACGCCTGTCCCCAAACCAGGCGTAGGACAGGCGTCTCGCCTGTCCCTAGTGTCAGGAATTCTTAATATCCACCTCTGGACATTGCGCCGGAAATGGAGTTTAATAGTATTGTAACTCCCCACTAGCGGGGAAACCGAATTTAACGAAAATATGTTTGCCATTTTTGTGAAATTTACTGTCGATCGTGAGGTTAGGGATACGTTAATCAAGGCGTTCGTTGAGGATGGGGAAGGTTCGCTGAAAGACGAGCCGGACACCCGGCGTTTTGATGTCATCGAAGACGCATCAAATCCCAATGTTATGTTCCTGTATGAAGTATATAAAGATGAAGCGGCTTTCCAGGAACACACGCAAAGAGAACCTTACAAAAAGTTTATGGAAGTCTTGCAAGGACTTCTGTCCGCTAATCGCTGCAAGGCAGAAGAACTGGCCAGGGGGACAACTCTGTTCCCACCCAGCGAGAGTCAAGCTTGGCAAAAGCAATAGGGTGAGGGCGGCGATTTAACGTAAAGCTTGCGCCGCACCGGCACAACAGCGCTGCCAGGAGGGTGCGTTCATAACCCACCCTACTGAGGTGTAGAGCAGTTATCAATTGTGTGAAGTACGTCTAAGAAACCCGGTTAAAAAAAAAACCGGGTTGGCTCGCGCTCGTTGAAAAAAGCTATTGCGTAAATCATTTGCGGAAATTTCAGAAACCCGGTTTCTTAAAGAAACCGGGCTTCTGGGCCCCCAGCGGTTGCGCTAATCATTGAGAACTGCTATATAATAGTGAATACAGCCGACAAATAGGGAAGGAAACACCCAATGCTTGCCAGCTACATTGACCTGGCTCTGGAACAGGCGGTTTACGAGATTATTGAAGATGACGGAACTTACTGGGGGGAAATCCCCGGACTCCAGGGAGTCTGGGCGCGTCACACCAACCTAGAAGGGTGCCGGCGCGAATTGCGAGAGGCGCTGAGCGACTGGATTGCGCTGCGGTTGCGTTTGGGGCTGCAAATTCCAGTTCTAGACGGGATCGACTTAAATAAACTCACGGAGGCGGTCTGAAAATGTCCCGATAAACGCCGGTTTCTTGGGGCGGTGAAGCGCCTGCGCGAACTGGGATTTGAAGGTCCCTATGCCGGCGGACGGCATCCTCAATCCCTCCCGGGAGTTCCTTTAAGAATCATTAAAATTCCCCCGCAGAGGCTTGCCAGAATGCTACGGTTGCAGTAGTGTATCTGGGGGAGACTCCCTTATATGAAAAGTTTTCTCGCTAAGATGCGCCAGAGCCGGCTTGGGCTTCCCGCTCAGATAGCAGCATCCCTACTGGCATCTCTCGCCATCTCTGCAGGAGCACCTTTGGTGGGTGCCCTCACACCAACCGGCAGCATCGAGCCGGCTCGGGCGGAGAGTTCCCCAACAGCCTTGGACACCAATCGGGCAAACCTCACCGCGTCAGTTCCGCAACCGGCTGTGGCGCAAGTGAGCGCCGCCGACACTCTAAGTTGGGCAGTCGTTCCCATTATTATTGTCGGCGGTTTGGGCGCAATCGCTTTCGCCTCCGGTCTAGTGGTGATCGGCGAGCGAGAAGTCGGCATAGTTGCCAAGAAATTTTCCACCAGCAGCCTCCCGCCCGGTCGCCAGATCGCCCTGCATGGCGAAGCCGGCTACCAAGCAGACACCCTGGCTCCCGGCTGGCACTGGGCCTATTGGCCCTGGCAGTATGCCATTCGCAAAGAGTCGGTGATAGAAATCCCCCAAGGCGAAATCGCCCTAATTGTCGCCGCCGATGGCGCATCTATCCCGCCAGAACGCATCCTCGGCAAAGTGGTGAGCTGCGACAACTTCCAAGACGCCCGCAAATTCCTCACCGGCGGGGGCGAAAAAGGCCGGCAAATCGGCTTCCTCACCGCCGGCACCTACCGCATCAACACCGCCCTGTTCACCATCATCACCGCCGCCAACGCCAGCCAGCACGGCACAAGCCCAGAGCGGCTGCAGGTTTATGCCGTCGCCTCCGACAAAGTGGGCATCGTCACCACCCTAGACGGCACTTCCATAGAAGCGGGCGAAATTGCAGGTCCTGTCGTCCCCGCCCACGAAAACTTCCAAAATGGGCAGAAATTCATCGAAAAAGGCGGGCGGCGCGGCTTGCAAGAGCAAATTCTCCTCTCCGGTTCCTGGAACCTCAACCCCTGGTTTGTCCGGGTTGAGCAAGTCGCCATGACCGAAATTCCCATCGGCTACGTCGGCGTGGTGATTTCCTACATCGGTAAAGCCCACGAAGACGTCAGCGGAGCCGCCTTCACCCACGGCGATTTGGTGCGCCCCGGACACAAAGGCGTGTGGACAGAACCCCTTTACCCGGGAAAACACCCCGTCAACATGCGGGTGATGAAAGTCGAACTGGTGCCGACTACTAATATCGTGCTCAACTGGTCAGCCCGCAGCGAGCGCCACAACTACGACTCCAAACTCGCCTCCCTGACCGTGCGCTCCAGAGATGGGTTTGCGTTTGATTTGGAAGTGGCGCAGATTATCCACGTCGGCGCTTTGGACGCCCCCAAGGTGATCTCCCGCGTTGGCTCCATGCAAAATCTGGTAGACCACGTTTTGGAACCCACCATTGGCAACTATTTCCGCAACTCCGCTCAAGACTACACCGTGCTCGACTTTCTCAGCGCTCGCAGCGAGCGTCAGGCTGAGGCGGCTGAGTATATTAAAACAGCGCTGCGAGCTTATGACGTGCAGGCGATCGACACTTTAATTGGCGACATCCAGCCGCCGGCGACGCTGATGCAAACTCAAACCGACCGCAAAATTGCTCAGGAGCAGCAGAAAACCTATGAAGTGCAGCAGATGGCGCAGACGCAGCGACAAGAACTGGTGCGATCCACTGCGCTGGCGGACATCCAGCAAGATATGGTGAAAGCTGAGCAAGGTGTGAAGATTGCTGAACTCAAGGCGAAAGCTGACATCCAGCAAGAAGTGGTAAAATCTGAACAAGGCGTGCAGATTGCTGAACTCAAGGCGACTGCGAAAGTTAAAGAAGTGACCGGCGAGGCGGAATCTATCCGGATTAAAGCTGCCGGTGAGGCTGAGTCTATCCGCCTGAAAGCCACTGCAGAAGCGGAATCTATCCGCGCCACCGGCACCGCCAAAGCGGAAACCTACCGTGCCGGTGTGGGAGCGTTGGGCTCGCAACCTTACACCGCCATGCAGCTGATGCAAATTATCGGCGACCGCAAAGTCCGCCTGATTCCTGATATTTTAGTCGGCGGCGGTAACGGCAGCCATAACGGTTTGGTGGACGGGCTATTAACGATGCTTTTGTGGAATCAAACCGGCAAGTTGGGAACGCCAAACCCGCTGCAAAATCAGCTGGCAACAAACACGCCGGAATCCCCGCTAGAGCTGCTAGACAAGCCGGCTTCTATTTCTGGTGAGTTGATACCCGACCCAGACAACGGTCTGCCAAAACGGTCTGCTGTTTCGTAAGGATATTTTCCCTCGTTCCCTCGTTCCCAGGCGGAGCCTGGGAACGAAAGACAGTCGGCTCTGCCGACTATTCTAGTTTCAGAAACCAGATTTCTTAAAGAAACCTGGTTTCTCAATATTTAGCCCCGTCTATAATAAAATGTTGTTGAGGGCAGGCGAGACGCCTGCCCTACGGGTTGTCTGTCTATGATATTAGGCTAATAATGCTGCTTGTCCCTTGAAAGGAGGCAGAGCCTCCAAAGGGGCGTTCCCAGGCTCTGCCTGGGAACGAGGGGAATCCAAAATCTAAAATCCAAAATCTAAAATCGGTATGAGCTATTGCCTGAACCCCGACTGCCCAAAGCCACAAAACTCTGAGTTTGATAAAGTTTGTCAGGGGTGCGGTTCTGACTTACTGTTGGGAGAGCGTTTTCGCGCGATCGAGTTAATTGGTAAGGGGGGATTTAGCAGAACTTACTTGGGTGTGGTTGAAAGCGAATCTCCGCCAATGTTTTGCGCTATCCAACAATTTTGGCCGCAGGATAGCACACCGGCAGCTTTCCAGAAAGCCGCAGAGGGTTTTCGCCAAAAAGCGCTGCGCTTGGAAGAATTGGGCGATCGCCCGAATTTTCCCGCCGTAATGGCGCATTTTGAAGAGGACGGTCGCCTGTATTTGGTGCTGGAATATATTGAGGGAAGCAATCTGGAAAGGGTGCTTGAAGAGGAGGGAAGGTTCAGCGAAGCTCAGATATGGCAATTGCTGGAAGAGTTGCTGCCGGTGCTGAAGGTTCTCCACGACCGGGAAATTATCCACGGGGATATTAAGCCGGTGAATATTATTCGCTGTGCCTGTTCACCCCCCCTTTTTAAGGGGGGGCAGGGGGGGGATCTTAGGGAAAAAGAGGGGCAGCTTGTCTTGGTTGACTTTGGCGCTGCTCAGCTGGTGAGTGGCGCTGATTTGTGGGGAGGGGCAACCGGCAGCGCGGAATATGTCGCGCCAGAACAAGCGAAAGGAAAAGCGGTTTTTGCCAGCGATCTTTACAGTTTGGGGGTGACTTGCGTTTATCTGCTCACGGGTATTTCTCCTTTTCAGCTGTTCGATGCTGCCAATGACTGCTGGGTGTGGCGAGATTATTTGAGGAATAGTCGTAGCACAGGCATCAAGCCTGTGTCCGATCGTAGCACCGGCATCAAGCCTGTGTCTAGCACCGGCATCAAGCCTGTGTCCGAGCGCCTGGGTGAAATTTTAGACAAGCTGCTGGAGAATGCTGTAAATCGCCGGTTTCAATCGGTGGGTGAGGTGATGCGGGCGATGAATCTCCCTTTTGCTTCCCGCGCCAGAACACCGAGCTCGTCTTGGCACTGCGTCCGCACTCTGACGGGACATTCGGGGCTGTCAGCCGGTGTGAATTCTGTGGCGATTAGCGCTCAAGGGAATCTCCTCGCCACCGGCAGCGATGACAAAACTGCCCGCTTGTGGGATACAGACACGGGAGAATGTTTGAGGATTATAGCAGGTCACGCAAATTTTGTCAAGTCGGTTGCCTTCAGTCCTGACGGGAGTGTTTTGGCCACCGGCAGTGACGACCGGACGGTGAAATTGTGGGATGTGGCGGGCGGGGGGCTGTTGCGCACCCTAACGGGGCACTCGCACGCGGTTAAGTCGGTGGCGTTCAGTCCGGACGGGCAATTCTTGGCCAGCGGCAGTTGGGACAAAACTGTGAGACTGTGGGAGGTGGGTGGTGGGGAAGAGATTTGCACTCTGAGGGGGCACGGATTGCAGGTGGCGGCGGTGGCGATTTCCCCGTGCGGGCAGATGTTGGCCAGTGCCAGTTTTGACAGGACGGTGCGGCTGTGGGATTTGCGCCAGCGGGGGGGTGCGGGGACGGTATTGCAGGGGCACCTGTGGCCGGTGCTGGCCGCCGCCTTCAGTCCGGACGGGAAAATTCTGGCCACGGGCAGTGAGGACAATACGATCAAATTGTGGGAAGTGAAGACGGGACAAGTGAGAAGCACGCTTTCGGGGCATTCCTGGTCGGTGGCGGCTCTGGCTTTCAGTGCCGGTGGGGAGATGCTGGTCAGTGGCAGCTGGGACAAAACGGTGAAGCTGTGGCGGGTTTCGACGGGGGAAGAAGTGGAAACCCTGGTTGGGCATACGGACTCGGTGTGCGCGGTGGCGGCTGTTGGCGGGCAGAGGGTGGCCAGTGGCAGTCGGGACAAGACGGTGAAGTTATGGCAGAGAGCCGGTTAGAGCTTTTACTGGGGGAGAGAGAGGAGCGCCTTTGCAATTGTCTAAAATCCGTAACATTTCGTATTGGTGAGGCTGTGCGCATCTGTTATATTATCCGGTGTTGGCCAAGGTGTTGCCCCTGTGACTGAGATTACAGTGCGGGCGCAAACCTGTCACCTACCGTCCCAGACTGCCGTCACAGACGGATGTAAAAAGATGGTTCATATTAGCAGTACAGACGTCTTTGTTATGGCAGCAAGAGTCGTAGGAGGGACTTGCCGTGTTATCTAAACCCAGTTTCGACGATCGAAGTCTGGCTGAATCCTTTTACGGATCGCTGTTGCGCCACTTTTGCAATTCGTTTGACAGTTCCACTCAGGCGCTGTTACAGGAATGCAGATTTGGGATTGCCCCCAGTCCGGCTGGAGTGAAAACTTTTTTCATTGTGGCTCCTTCTGTGGCTGTGGCAGAGCAACTCATGGAACGCACTGACAGCATTCTCAAGCAAGTTTCCCGACTGGTGGCTGGAGTCGAGCTGACGGCGATCTGCGCCATTCCCCCCGCCAGTGAGGAAGATGGCGCTGACCCCGTTTCAGACTCAAGGCAGCTTCCGCCTAGGTTGATGCTGGGCAAGATATTCTCCAACAGTTGCGATACGGGAAGTTAAAATTAAAGTGCGGCTGTTGCGCAAAAACGCACGAGCCGGCGCTGAGTCAGAACCCGACGGGAGGGCTAAAGCCCAACTACAAACATGGGGTTATGGCCCACACATTTTCATTGGTGGCGGTGTGCGCAGTTCATCGCGACTGCCTCCAAAAGTTGCAACTTTGGTTAAGTAGCAACTTGAGTTACATATAGGTTTGGGGAAGTTTTGTGTGAATCCCTATCAGGGATTGAAAGACTAGCTACAGCCAGCATGCCAGTGGGCTGGCTTTTTTTGGCCGGCAGATTCTCGCAGGTGTGATATAATTTAAGGTCAATTGACCGGAATTGATTTTTCTCTGGCTCTCCTCCCCGTCAACCGCTCACCCGCTCACCGCCTCAGACTCTGGATCGCGATCGCGGGCAATCAACCGGACTTGACAGGAAGGACAGGTTCTGTGGCTGGAAGTTGCAACAGCATCAGGGTAGAAGTGAGGAAAATATAAGGGGTGTAGCGAGTGGGCCCTGGCGGATACCTCTTGGTGGAATAAAAAACCTGCCCTTGTAAGCCCCGCTTCTGGGGGGGGGAGGGGGTGGCCTTTGAGTCAGCTGGCCGGGAGAGTTGATTGGGAAAGATTGGGTTTGATGGAGAATAGCGGGTGTCTGAGGTAGGATGGCAAGACGACTGTGAAAATAGTGTCTTAAAATTTCAGAATTAAAATATCAAGTTGCAACATGAGGGTTACATGGTAAACCAACCCCAAGACCAAAATTTTCGGATTTCATTCTCGAACGAAACTCCCTTGGTTCAGTTGCCCCCTCGCTTGAGCGTGCTGGAAGCGGTAGCCTTTAAGCAAACCTGCCTGCAGCTTTGCCAAGAGAGTCCCTATCCCAGCCAAATCCTCCTAGATTTTGGCCAGACCACGTTCATAGACAGCAGTGGCATCGGTGCCTTAGTCAACAATCTCAGAACAACCCAGCAGCTGGGGATTAAATTAGTGCTGCGGAATGTCCAGCCGCAGGTGAGGTCAGTGCTGTCCATAACGGGACTGGAGCAGATGCTGACCATCGAGGGGGCAGCGGAGACTCCGAGCAAGCAGGTCCGCAGCTCATCTGTGAAAAGCTCGCTGCCGGCGACCCACCCCTCTGTGCGCTCCTGGGTGAAACGCTGGATAGACGTTGCCGGTGCGCTGGTGGGTTTGGCGATTACGGCGGTTTTGCTGATTCCGATTGCCATTGCCATTAAACTGGACAGTCCGGGCCCGATTTTCTTCAGCCAAATTCGCTGCGGCTGGATGGGCCGGCGATTTCGCATGTGGAAAATCCGCTCCATGTGCGTGAATGCGGAGGCGCTCAAATCCCAAATCGCTAATCAAGTACAGGGTCCCCTGTTTAAGAATGAAAACGACCCCCGGATTACGCGGGTGGGCCGGTTTCTGCGGCGGACGAGCCTGGACGAACTGCCCCAGTTTTGGAACGTGCTCAAAGGGGAGATGAGTCTGGTCGGCACCAGACCGCCCACACCGGATGAAGTTGAGCGCTATGAGGTTCCAGAATGGCAGCGTTTAGATGTCAAACCGGGAATGACAGGCGAATGGCAAGTGAACGGGCGCTCTCAGGTGCGCAGTTTTGAGGATGTCATCCGCCTGGATTTGAAATACCAAAAAAACTGGAGCCTCCGGTATGACGTGGAGCTAATTTTGAAAACCGTCCTGCGCTTATTCCAGAAAAACAGTGGCGCTTATTGAATTAGGAATTGAGGGCTGAGAGAGGAAAAATATTAATTTTTGAGTCTTGAGTCTTGATTCAGGATTATAAATTGCACATTTTGGAGGGACAGGATGATGTTAGGAAACATTGGCAGCTGGTGGAAAGGATTAGCCTCCGGGAGGGGAATACAGCCGGCGGCAAATGAGCGACCGCTCAAGGAAGCGCAGCTTCAAGTCTGTACGGATCTGACGGCTTTAGACGATGTTTTGCGATGGTTCGAGCAGTTCAACACAGCGCCGCTCTCGTGCAAGGAGTGGTGGGAGTGCGAAACCGCCTTGGTAGAAGGCTTTACCAATGCGGTGACCCACGCTCACTGCCACTTGCCCCAGACAACCCCGATCGAGCTGGAGGTGATAGTTTTTGCGCACTACGTGGAGATGCGAATTTGGGATCGGGGCGATCCGTTTGATTTGGAAGCTTATGTGGAAGAGCTGTTAAAAAGACCCATAGATCTCTGGGACGAACATCACAGGGGACTGCGAATTATGAAAGCTCTGACGGATGAGCTTTATTACAGGCGCACTCCCGACGGTCGCAATTGCCTGCTGCTGCGAAAAAGAATTACCGGAGAGTGAAGTTGCGCTTGATAATGGGCGCTAATAATCTTCCTGGCAGAAGAGATGAAAATCAACCTAGGGGAGGATTTCGCCTGTCAGGCGGCATGTCAATTTAGATGTTAAGAAAGAGCTTGTAGGTTCTGGTAGTGGCGGAAAGCAGGTACTATCATGGTTATTTCTCTCGCAACCGGTCGCACCCCAATGATAAAGGCACCACTGCCTGCTAACGAAGTCCAGAGAATTGAAGCCCTGCGGCGGTATCAGCTACTCGATCCGGCAGCGGAATCGGCATTTGACGATCTGGTGCGCCTAGCGGCCCACATTTGCGGAACCTCAATGGCGCTGACCGGCTTGGTTGACTCTGACCGGTGCTGGGTAAAATCAAAGGTGGGCTGGACTAGGGGAGGGGCGTCAGGCGATATCATGGCTTTCAGCGCCAGCGCCATCGGGCACGACGGAGTTTTTGTTGTCGGAGATACCTTGAAGGACGCCCGGTTTGCCAGCAATCCCCTGGTGGTGGGGGAACCTCACATCCGGTTTTATGCCGGCACGCCGCTGATCGCGCCCGATGGCTTTGCGGTGGGCATCTTGTGCGTCATGGACTGCGTGCCGCGCTCTTTGAGTCCGGACAAGCAAGATGCCCTGCAAATGCTGGCGCGTCAGATAATGGTTCTGCTGGACTCCCGCCGGCAGCTGATGCACATGGAAAATATCAAGTCCCAGCTACAGGATTTTCTCGACAGGGCGCAGGTTTTGATTCAAACGGTGCGTCTTTCTGACGGGGGCTTTGCCTATGTCAACCGGACGTGGCGGCAGACCTTGGGCTATACGGAAGAGGAAGTGGGCCAGCTAAAGGTGTGGGATATTCTCCATCCCGAGTATCGCCAGCTGTGGCAGCAGGTGGAAAAATTCTCGCTGATCGAAGCTCACGAGCCGGTGGAGATGATTTTTTTGACCAAGGACTCCGAGCCGGTGTGGGTGGAAGGGAATGTGAATTGCCTGTGCGAAAATGGCAAACCCTATGCCACCCGATGGATTTTTCGCAATGTCACCCTTCGCAAATACCGGCAAATTTTTGAACATGCGGCGCAGGGGCTGTTTCAAGTCACCTTGGAGGGGCGCTACTGCACGGCGAACTCCGCCCTGGCTCGCATTTACGGCTATGACTCCCCAGCCGAGTTCCTCAAGGGGGTGGAAAATATTGCCCAACTCTATGTCGAGCCCGGGCACTGGGCTGAGTCCCTGCGCCGGTTAAAAGCGGATGGCTTTGTGGATGAGCGGGAGGCTCTTGTCTGCCGGCGGGATGGCTCGGTGATTTGGGTTTCCGAAACGGTGCGGCTCCTCAGCGACGCCCACGGGCGACCGGTGGGGGTGGAGGGGTTCGTCCAGGACGTGACCAGACGCAAACAGGCCGAGGAAACGCTGCAGCTGGCAAAAGACCAGCTGCAGGCGGTGCTGGATGCGGTTCCCGGTACGGTGTCGCTAATTAGCTCGGATTTGCGCTATCTGGGGGTGAACCGGCATTTAGCGGCGACCTACAAATTGCCCTTGGAGGCTTTTGCCAATCAAGAAGTGGGCTTTCGCCAGTCGAGGTTTGGCGAATTTGTGCGCGAGTTTTTTGCTTCCCCGGATAAGGAAGCGTCTGTAGAAATTGATGCCCAACTGGATGGCGCTCCCCGCAGTCATTTGGTGATGGCCAAGAAGTGGCTGCAAGATCGGGCAGCGGTGTTTGTGGGGATAGATATTACTGAGCGCAAGCGGGCGGAGGCGAAGCTGCAGGCGGAATTGGCGGAAGGGGCTGAGTATGTGCGCTCGCTTTTGCCCCGCCCTTTAACCGAGCCGGTGGCGATTGACGCCCGGTTTATTCCCTCGCAACAGTTGGGGGGCGATTGCTTTGACTATTACTGGCTGGATCAAGACCATTTGGCAATTTATCTGCTGGACGTGTCTGGACACGGCTTGGGTTCGGCGCTGCTGTCGGTTTCTGTTTTGAGCCTGCTGCGCTCGCGCTCCCGGCTCCAGACTAATTTTTACGAGCCCAGTGAAGTCCTCAACGCCCTGAACCAGTCTTTCCAGATGGAAAGCCAGCGAAATATGTACTTTACCATCTGGTATGGGGTTTACAACCGGCAAAAGCGCCAGCTGGTTTGTGCCAGCGCCGGGCACCCGCCGGCACTGTTGCTCTCGGGAAGGGAGCCTGCGACTTGGCGAGTCAAACAGCTGAAAACCCCGAACGGTCTGCCGATTGGAATGTTTCCCGATGCCAGCTACGCCAATGCTTGCTATTCTGTAGAAGAAGGCAGCACCCTGTACATTTTTAGCGATGGGGTTTACGAAATTATGCAACCGGATGGCACGGTTTGGAGCTTCGATGCTTTCATCGACTGGCTGGCGGATTCCAATCGGGTCAATCCGCTCAACCTGGATCAAGTGTTGCAGTCGCTTCGGAGTTTGACGGGGAAAGGTGCTTTTAATGACGACGTGTCTCTCCTGCAGGTGAGGTTTCGCGCTGCACCTTAGCTTGGCTTTCCCCGCTGCCCCTGAGATTTGAGATTTTAGATTTGAGATTTGAGATTTGAGATAGACTCCAGACTAACAGGCCCAAAACCCCTATAAGGCCAGCAATTATTTCGCCAAAAATTCGGCGCTCTTAAAGTCATCCTGGCTGGCAAAGATTTCAATCAATGTATCTACGCAGGCGATTTCAAACAGGATTCTAATTTGATGGTTGATTGAACAGACTGCGAGCTTACCATTGGCGGCTCTCACGGTTTTTAATGCGGAAACTAAAGCGCCAAGGCCAGAACTGTCCATAAAGGTTACATCCTGAAAATCCACTAACACAATGTTGGCCCCCTCGTCAACAACGTCGCTAATCTGGCGCTGGAATTGAAGGGCCTTATTTTTGTCTAAAATGCCTGAAGGTTGAACAATTTTAACCGCACGGTTCAGATTTTTCATTCGAGCTTCACTTCCCAGGAATAAACTGCAGCCATTCGGTGCGATAGCTTTCTCCTAGCATAGCGTTAATAAAAATCAGCGCCAAGGGGAACTTCTATCACCTGCCGTTGAGCGCCCGCAATTAGGCTCCGGGAGCCGGGGATTAGCAATGCCCGAGGCCAGGAGGCGCGGGGTTAGGGGTTAGGGGTTGGGGGTTAGGGGTTGGGAAGTCAGTGATAATTGACCCAATGCCCAGAGATCGAACGCCCTTGTCTCAGAGATATTACGGGTATTCAACGGAACTTCATATTACAGGTGCACGGGCTTAGAGACTCTAGCAAAAATTACTTATTTATCCAGCGGGGGGCGGAACAGTTGAGCTGTGGGGCGCTCGCGCTGCGCAAGGTGCCGGTGCTATTCATAGGCGGCTGGCCTGAGATAGAAATGCCGGCTGTTCTGGAAATCTCCGCTGTGGAACCCCGAAAGGCAGGTGCGGGCATCAGGTGCTGGGGGTGGCAGCAATCCACCGGCACCGGGCGCGTTCCAGGGGGTGGCGCTGCATTCAACCCGCCCGCCGCCAAATACTTGGAAATCTAAGCGCTGTTTGCAGAGCTGCATTCCGCTTCGGGGAGCCTGCTCCCCTTGGTCGTTCGTCCCGGTTCTCCCGCGCCCTGCGGCTGGTTTGTTAAACTAGAATCTCTTCTGTGTAATTTCAATCCCTCACAGAGATTCAACGGGATTGTCAGTGCTACTACTCAACGAGCTGAAACATAAGCATAGCATTTCCAGGCAGCGGCCAAGCAAATGGTATAAACAGAACTTAAAAGTATGCACAGATTATTAACCGGCCCGTTGCGAGTTGAAAAATTAACCATTGCGCTGGCAGACTTGCCAGAACACCTGCAAGGCACAAAGCTAGTCCAGATGTCGGATTTCCACTACGATGGCTTCAGGCTGTCTGACGCCCTTTTAGACGAAGCTATCGCCGCCAGCAACCAGCAACAGCCAGACCTGGTTTTGCTGACCGGCGACTATGTTACCGAAGACCCAGCACCGATTCACGATCTGGCGCTGCGCCTCAAACAGCTGCAAAGTCGCGCCGGCATCTATGCCGTCTTGGGCAACCACGACCTGATCTACCGGCACTCAAAATCAGAAATCACCCGCGCCATGACTCGCACAGGGATTGGCGTTCTGTGGAATCAAGCTGTCTGCCCCCTGGGGCCAGAATTAGCCCTGGTGGGGCTGCCGGACTTTTGGTCTCGCGAATTCAACCCAACTGCGGTGCTGGCGCAGGTGGGTGCCGCCATCCCCCGGATTGTCCTGTCCCACAATCCCGACAGCGCCCAGCTGCTGCGCCGGTGGCGAGTGGACTTGCAACTGTCAGGTCACACCCACGGTGGCCAAATTGTCATCCCCGGTGTGGGGCCGGTTCTCCAGCGGATCAAATCGATTCGGCGCAAGATTCCCAAACCGCTGCGGCGCTGGATTCCTTATATGTCAGACGGGTGTGATAAAGTAGTTCACCACTGGGAGTGGGCTGAGGGATTGCATCAGGTGGGGGCGAACCAGCTGTACGTCAATCGCGGGCTGGGCACTTATCTCCCCGGACGCCTGTTTTGCCCGCCAGAAGTCACAGCCATCACCTTAGTCAGGGCTTGATGCCCCCGCGCTCGTGCTGAGTGCGGCAAATTTTGGGTTCGTAAAACGCAATCCGTCCGACTGAAGTCTGCCGCTATACATACAAAGCCCGTGCGCTCGTGGGGCTAATACTTATTGTTCTCGGAAATCCGCAAGCGGGATGCGAGCCTGAACATTTTTATCTCTCCCGCTAGTGTGGTTAACGCACTCGCCATGACTTATAATAGTGCCGGGGGCCAAACTGGGCGGGCAATAGCCAAAACCTTAGGATTGCAGCAGCTGAGGCAAGCAAGACGTTAACTCTGCATACGCCGCACTGAAAGCATCCCTGCTGAGTGCGGACGCGAAAATGCAGCTGCTGATTGCCAACTCGCTTTGGGCGAACAAGGATGTCTCGTTCAAGCCAGAATTCTGAGCAGTTTCAGGAAATAAGCTTGGCTTATGGTGACGGAAGGCTGAGTTTGTACGTGTTTTTACCGAAAGAGGGAGTCAATTTGCAAAGATTCTACGACAGTTTGAACGCCGACAACTGGGATTCGGGGATGAAGCAATTCCAGTACAAGGAAGGTTCTATTGTGCTGCCCCGCTTCAAATTGCAGTATGATATCTCGCTAAATGACGCCCTGAAAGCCTTGGGGATGGGGGTGGCGTTTGACCGGCAGCGGGGAGATTTTTCAGGGATGACGCCCGCACAGGGCTTGCCTCGATCGGGTGAGGCACAAAACTTTTGTGGGGGTGAGCGAAGAAGCCACCGAAGCTGCAGCCGTGACGGGTGGCGGCTACAGGGCGGCGGGCGAGCGGGTGGAGATGCCATTTAGCATGGTGGTGGGGAGCCCCTTCTCCTGCGCGATTCGCGACAGTCAAACGGGAACACTATTATTTGTGGGGTCGGTTGCAGATCCCCAAGAACACAGGCGATTGGGCTGACCCAAATGAGAAAGCATTTTTTTAGTTCTTTTGGGATAATGGTTGCCGCTGGTATGGGTTTAGCTGTTCTGGGTGTGGCTTTTGCCGTGCCGGCACAGCAACCCGCCGGTTCTGCAGCCGCTGCGCCACAATCGAGCGCTGGGGCGCAGGCTGCAGGTGAGGCTTGGCGCGAAAAGCTGGTTGCGGCTAATACCAGATTTGGCTTCAAACTGTTCTCGGAAATCCGCAAGCGGGATGCTAACCACAATATTTTTATCTCTCCCGCCAGTCTGGCGCTGGCGCTGGCCATGACTTACAACGGTGCCGGTGGCCAAACTGGGCAGGCAATCGCCAAAACCTTAGAATTGCAACAGCTAAGCTTGCAACAAGTAAACCTTGGCAATGCCGCCCTGAAGGCGTCGCTTGCCAATCTGGACGCCAAAGTTAACCTGGCCATTGCTAACTCCCTGTGGGGCCGGCAGGGCGAACCCTTTAAGCCAGAATTTATCAAGAGAACTCAGGACTTTTACGGTGCCCAAGTCAGGAATGTGGACTTCGGCGCTCCCAATGCCCCGGACGTTATTAACAGCTGGGTGAAGCAAAGTACAAACAGCAAGATAGATAAAATCCTGGAAAAAAATGACATAGACGCCTCAACCATTGCTGTTTTAATCAATGCTATCTATTTTCATGCTGACTGGATGGTGCCCTTTTCCAAAGAAAAAACCCAAGAGCGCCCCTTTACCTTGAGCGATGGCTCTCAGAAGCGGCACCCGATGATGTTCCAGAAGGTTGATTACGCTTCCTACTACAAGAATGAGATGTTTCAGGCGATCGGCCTGCCCTATGGCGAGGGCCGGTTGAGCATGTACATCTTTCTCCCCCATCAGGGAGTCAGTCTCAAAACCTTCTACGAAAGCCTCAACGCCCAGAACTGGGAAAAATGGCTCGACCAGTTTGAGACGGAAGAAAAGGGAGTTATCCTCGGTTTGCCTCGCTTCCATGTGGAGTATGAAATCGATCTGAAAGAAAGTCTCAAAGCCCTGGGGATGGAGAAAGTTTTTGATGCCGGTGCAGATTTCACAGAAATAACTCCGAAAGGTTTCGCGATTAGCAAAATTAAACACAAGACATTTTTGGACGTGAGTGAAGAGGGCACGGAAGCGGCTGGCGTCACGGCAATAGGGGGCACTAGAGGCGGAGAGCCCGACATCGCCATGATTGTTGACCGCCCCTTTTTCTGTGCGATTCGGGACGAAGAAACCGGCACCGTCTTGTTTATGGGTTCGATTGTCGAGCCGAAGTAAAGAATTGAAAATTTGCTCCAGGCAAACTCTCTTGGCGCTCTGCAATGCGGGAAGCCCACCGCTCCGAGACGGAGCTTGCGTCCTGTGGCGTCAATGCGGTTGATTAAATTAACTATCTGTAGCTCCCAAGCGATAGCCTTTGCCGTAGACAGTGTGAATCAGAGGCGGCTCACCGGCACCCTCTATCTTGCGCCGCAGCAGGCGAATCTGCGCCGCCAGGACATTGCTGCTGGGTTTATCCGCATCCCCCCACACATGCTGGTGAATTTGCGCGTGGCTCAGCAGAGCGCCGGGGTGGCGCATGAAATATTCCAGCAGCCGGCTTTCTTTTTCAGAGAGCTCAACGATCCGTCCCCGACGGTAGGCGAGCAGGCTCTCCAAATCCAGCTCCAGATCCTCGACTCGCAGCCTTTGGGTGCCGGCACCGGACTCTTGCGTCGCTCCCCGGCGCAGCAAGGCGCGGACTCGCGCCAGCAACTCCCGCAATTCAAAAGGCTTAACGAGGTAGTCGTCAGCACCGGCATCCAAACCGCGCACCCGATCGTCTATCGTATCTTTGGCCGTCAGGAACAGCACAGGCGTCAAACGCCCGATCTCGCGCAGGTGCTGGCAAATCTCCAGCCCCGACAGCTGCGGGAGCATCCAATCGAGAATCAGCAGATCGTACACCCCCTGCAGCGCCAGGCGCTCGCCAGCTGTGCCATCACAAGCCACATCGACACTGTACCCCTCGCGGGCGAGCACCCGACTCAGCGGATCGGTCAGTTCCACCTGATCGTCAACCAGAAGAATGCGCATATCAATTTGGGATTTGGGATTTTGCATTCCTTTCCAATCTAAAATCTAAAATCTGAAACCTAAAATTATCCTATGCTCACCGTCGCATTGCCCAAAGGTGCCCTGCTAACCGACAGCATCCGGCTGCTGCGAGGAGTCGGTCTGGACTTCAGCGCCTTTCTCGATTCATCCAACCGGCAGCTGCAAATCCCAGATCCCACCGGCACAGCCAAAGCTTTGCTCGTCCGGGCGCAAGACGTGCCGGTTTACGTGGAATATGGCCAAGCCCAGCTGGGCATTGTGGGCTATGACGTGCTGCGGGAGAAAAACCCGAAGGTGGCTAACCTGGCTGACCTGAAATTTGGCCGCTGTCGCCTGTCCGTAGCGGTGAGGGAATCCAGCGACTACCGGCGACCGGTAGAACTGCCGGCCCACGGTCGAGTGGCGTCCAAGTTTGTCCAGTGCGCCCGCGAATACTTCCACAGCTTGGACTTGCCGGTGGAAATTGTCCCCCTCTACGGTTCCGTCGAACTCGGGCCAATCACCGGCATGTCAGAGGCGATTGTTGACTTGGTTTCCAGCGGTCGCACCCTGCGAGAAAACGGCTTAATTGAAATTGCCGTACTCTTTGAAAGCACAGCGCAGCTGGTGGCCCATCCCCTAAGCTACCGCCTCAACACCGATGGGATTGGCGATTTGATTTCGCAGCTGCGAGCTGCAACCCTGGCTGCAGTTTAATATAAAGAGGGTGCTGCCCGATAGGCACCCCTCTTGACTTTGAAAGCGCAGAAACCCGGTTTCTTTAAGAAACCGGGTTTCTGGCCCCCCGCTCTCTCACAAATCATTTATAACTGCTATATCATGTCGGGCTGGTGAACCCCAATTCAGTTGCCAGTGCCCCATGCCCAATGCCCAGTGCCCGTCCTTAGAGATATGATAGGTATTCAACCTGACGAGATAAAAAAGAGTGTATTTGCCATGCGTCTATCCCAAGTCCACCCAGTTTTCTATCACCTGCGCGTCCAGCAGAAACGACTGTTTCGCGGGACTGCCAATGTTTGGCAAGCCAGCCGGTTTGCCCAAACACAGTCCTTAGAAAACTTGCCCCACACTTGCATCAAGCACCAATCCCTGCTGCGAAGAAAAATGGGCAGCACAGATCCCCAGTTACAGGAAAATAAAATTGTCAACCTGGGAATTGCCCACAAAACAATAGACGGCCTCATCATTCAGCCAGGGGAAATTTTTTCCTTTTGGCGTCGGGTCGGCAACCCAACCGCTGCCAAAGGATATGTGGAAGGGTTACAATTATCCAAGGGAGATGTGAAAACCGGCACGGGTGGGGGGCTGTGCCAGCTGGGGAACCTGTTATATTGGATGGTTTTGCACACCCCTCTGGAAGTGATTGAGCGCCACCACCACAGCTTTGACCCGTTCCCGGACGAGCGGCGAGTCTTGCCTTTTGGCAGTGGGGCTAGTGTTTTTTACAATTATATCGATTTGCGTTTTTCCAACCCAACCGAGCAATCCTTTCAACTTCGGGTCTGGCTAACAGATGAGCATTTAAAAGGAGCTGTGCGCACCGGCAAAGAGTGGCCCTTATCTTACCATATCATCGAAAAAGAACACCGCTTTTTGCGCGAGAGTGACAAAACCTATCGGACGAATGAGATTTGGAGAGAAGTTATCGATAAGAGCGCGGGCAATAAACTCAAAGAAGAACTCGTCATTAAGAATTTTTCGGAAGTGAAATACTCCATTGAGTCTTTGGAAAACAATTAGTGGGATGCGTTTCCTGGGAGGGAACGCTACTGCAGCTTTGCCAAACAATTAGTAGGGTGCGTTTCCTGGGAGGGAACGCACCCTACTGTAGCAACTTGGGGGATTAGCAATGCGATGATGCCCAATGCGATGATGCCCAATGCGATGATGCCCAATGCCCCAGTCGGGCTGTCTGCGCTAGATTAAGAGGGCGTGCTTTTTTGTAGCAGAAATTTCTGCAGTGACTGTAGATGACTAGCATATCACCCCAGAGAGAGGATCGGGAAGACCGGCCCCGCCGCGAAAACGACTGGCGCTTGTTCCTGCGCTTGGTGCCCTATGCCCGTCACAGCGGGCGTTTGCTGCTAATTTCCATGCTGCTGTTGCTGCCGCTGTCAGTCGCCAGTGCCATTCAGCCGATTATCATCGGGCAAGCCATCTCCCTGCTTCGCCAAGAACCGAATATTTGGGCTTTTTTCCAGGACAAACCCCTGTCTTGGGGGCTGAATGTTCTGACCGGCTTGCTATTCCTAACCATAGCAGTTTGCCTCGGACTGGAATCGCTGCAAGCCTATCTGGTGCAGAAGGTGGGCCAAAAAATTACTGCCGATATCCGCAACGACTTGTTCGATCGCGTCACCTCTTTGGCGGTGCGATTTTTTGACCGCACTCCCGTGGGGCGGCTGATCACCCGCCTCACCAGTGATGTGGACGCCCTGGGAGAGGTGTTTTCCACCGGCGCGATTGGGATTGTCACTGATTTATTCTCCATTGTGGTGATTGCCATCACTATGTTTGCCTTGCAGTGGCAGCTGGCTTTGATGTTAGTGCTGATGCTGGTGCCGGTTGCCGGTGTGGTGATCTACTTCCAGCAGCAGTACCGCAAAGCCAATTACCGGGCGCGAGAAGAGCTCTCCGCCCTCAACGCCGCCCTGCAAGAAAACATCATTGGCATTAACGTGGTGCAGCTGTTCCGCCGCGAACAATTCAACGCCGAACTGTTTCGCACCATCAACCAGCGCTATGTGCGACAGGTGGACAAAACCATCTTTCACGACTCCGCCGTTTCCGCAACGCTGGAGTGGATTGCCTTGGTGGCGATTGCCGGCGTGCTCTGGCTGGGTGGGGCGCGCCTGTTGGAGCAATCTCTCAGTTTTGGGACTCTATCGGCGTTTATCCTGTTCGCCCAGCGGCTTTTTAACCCCTTGCGGCAGTTTGCTGAAAAATTCACCGCCCTGCAAGCCGGTTTCACCGCAATTGAGCGCATCACCGACATCTTTAACGAGCCGGTGGAAATCCGCGATCCAGAAGTATCCGGCACCCGGATCTCCCCTTCCGACTTCCCTGAGAAAACGGGGGAAATCCGCTTCGATCACGTCTGGTTTGCCTACAAGGGAGATGAATACGTCCTCAAAGATTTGGATTTTACCATCCGTCCGGGTGAGAGAGTGGCTTTGGTGGGGCCCACCGGCGCGGGCAAAAGTTCGATTATCCGCCTGCTGTGCCGGCTTTACGAACCCAGCCAGGGGCGGGTTCTCGTGGATGGCGTTGATATTCGGGATATGCCTCAGGCTGAATTGCGCCGGCACGTGAGCGTGATTTTGCAGGATGGCTTTTTGTTTGTCGGTGATGTCAAGAGCAACATCACCCTGGGAGACAGCTATTCCTTCGAGGAAATCCGAACAGCCGCCGAGCGAACAAATGTGGCGCGTTTTATTGAGGGGCTTCCCGAAGGTTACGACACCGAGCTGCGGGAGCGGGGTACGAATCTCTCTGGCGGACAGAAACAGCTGCTAGCTTTCGCTCGCGCTGCGATTCGCAATTCCCGGATTCTGGTGCTCGATGAGGCAACGGCGAGTTTGGATGTGGGTACGGAAGCGCTAGTTCAAGACGCCCTCGACCGGCTGCTGGTGGAACGCACCGCGATTATCATCGCTCACCGGCTTTCTACGATTCGCAATGCCAACCGGATTTTGGTGCTCAAACGGGGTCAGCTGGTGGAGCAAGGCAGTCATGAAGAATTGCTGCAGCAAGGGGGGCTCTATGCGAGTCTTTACCAGCTGCAGATGCTGGGGACTTAGTGCTTATTATTTAGACATGAAGAACCCCACCCCCCAACCCCCTCCCCGCTGGCGGGGAGGGGGAGTAAGAAAGGGTCTATGTTTGTAGTTGGGCTTTAGCCCATGTTTGTAGTTGGGCTTTAGCCCACAGTTTGACCTCGTTTGACCTCGTTCCCAGGCAGAGCCTGGGAACGGGGGGCTGGAGGCTCTGACTTGAAAATAGTCTTGTAGGGGCGATGCCCCCGTGCTCGCCCCGCCCCCCTTGACAATTTTCATCGGTGGCGGTGTGCGCAGTTCCGAAGCGACTGCCTCCTTTCTTGAACAAGCATATTTAAACTATCATATCATAAAATATGAAGCGGAGAAAATTGATTCAATCCGCAGCCTTGGGAAGCGCTTCATTTGCAGTTAATCTGAGTCTGCTAAACCCTCAACCGCCAGAGAGTTCTTTTGCCAGCATGAACGAGAAGCAAAGATTTGACTGGATTTTCCTGTACTGGATGCCTTACGACAACAACCTGTCGCGCTTTGGCGAACCTATCCTGGAGATGCTTGCCAAAGGGGTGCGGAGTGAAAATATCCTTGTGGCAGTAGAATCGGATTTTTGGGGTGCGAAAAACCTTTCCAGAAGGGCGATCGCAAAAGACCGGGTAGAGGTTGAACAGCTAGAGACTGCCAACAGCGCTAGTGAGGAAGTCTTTGTGGAATACCTCAATTGGGCTAACTCGCGCTTTGTTGCCGACAAGTGGGCTATCGTGTTCTTGGGGCACGGGGGGCGTTTGGATGAAATCAGTCCGGATGAAGATACGGGAACCGCTCAGTCTGGAACGCAGTGGATGAATATCAAAAAGCTGAGTGATGTCATCCAGGAGTTTAATAAGAAAATCGGCAAGCCGGTGGAGTTATTATTCTTGCAAAACTGCAATAAGGCTACGATTGAGGTTCACTACACGCTGCGAGAGGCTGCCCGGTACACTCTTGCGTCTCAAAAACTTCTCGGCGCTCCGAATTACTATTACGAACAAGTGCTGCAATTCCTGGGAAGCAACCCAGGGGTTAATGGGGGGCAACTCGCTGAGAAGATTATGGAGTTTGAGCGCCCCGATATGTACAGCAGCTACACGGTGACGGAGAACCGGTATCTCCGCGAGCTGCCGGCAAGACTTAATCCGCTGATAGATGAAATTCTGTCTTCTCTGTCTTCTAAGAGGCTGGCAATTTCCCGCAGCGAGCTGAAGCCTTACCTGTACTGGGATGAACTCTTCGTGGATGCTGTGTTTTTGTTGAAAGAGCTTACAAAGCGGTCGGGTTGCGCTGAAAACCGCTGCGATGATTTTGTGGGGTTATTACAAACTTCAGTGATTTACAGGTATCAGCAGAACCCGCAACAACTCAATCCAAATTTATCGGGTCTGGGTTTGCTGTTACCGCGAAGTAAGGGGCAGCTAGAACAGTACCAGTATTTGCCGGCGTTTTCTGATTTGAAACTGGCTGAACTGTTCGAGGCTATTCTGTAGGATGGATAGCTGGCAGCGGAGGAACCAGAAACCGGGTTTCTGGATAAAGTTAACCGGGTTGTTGATTTCATGAGCCAAGCCCTATATTCCATCGCACAGGTGCCGGTCGCTGTGCTCCACCTCTGAATTTTCGCAGATAATCCCGAACGCGCTCGCAACCGTAAGCCAGCACATCTAGATTGAGAATGCGCTGCAAATTCCACAAGACGAGCGTGCTGTCCTCACTGACGGAAGCCAGAAAAGTGCCGTCGCGACTGATAGCAACTCCCCGGACTGCAGCGCTGTGCCCTATCAGGGTGGTAATTTCGGTGCCGTCTTTGTTCCACAGCTTGACCGTGCTGTCCGCGCTTCCAGACGCGTAAGCCGGTGGGACTAAATGCCACCTGCCAAAGTGTCGCATTATCTCCTGTCAGAGTCTGCAGTAAAATACCGCTGCGCTGCCAAAGCTTAACGGTACTGTCCAGACCTGCCGAAGCGATGGTTTCACCGTCGGGACTGAACGCAACTGCGAATACTGCAGCGCTGTGACCGGCAAAAGTCTCCAGCAAAGTTCCGTCCCGCTTCCAGAGTTTCACCGTCTTGTCCGCACCGGCAGAAGCCAGGAACTTGCCATCGCCACTGAGTGCAACTGCGTAAATTGCGCCGCTATTTCCCGTAAAAGTCGCGATTCTTTTGCCTTGGCGATTCCAAAGCTTAACCGTGCCGTCCTCACTGCCGGTAGCGATCGCAGATCCGTCAGCACTGATATCCACTCCCCAAATTCCACCCTTGTGAGCGGTGACGGTTTTCTGCAGTGGGTTCTCACTCAGCCACAGCCTGACGGTGTTATCCGCACCCGCCGAAGCAATAAAACTGCCGTCGGGGCTGAAAGCCACTCCCCAAAGCGGCGCACTGTGCCCTCTGAGCGCCGCCAGCTCTGTACCGTCAGCATTCCAAAGCTTTACAGTTTTGTCCCGACCGGCAGAGGCAACGGTTTGGCCATCCGGACTGAACGCCACTGCGGATACCGGAGCCGCATGACCTTCTAGAGTTGCCACCGGCTCTGCGCTGTCCCAGCTCGCGCCCGAACGCTTCCAGAGTTTCACCGTATTGTCCGCACTCGCCGAAGCCAGAGTCTGGCCATCCGGACTGAACGCCACTGCAGACACCGCACCCGTGTGACCTTCCAGAGTTCCGGCAGGCTCTGCCTTCTCCCAGCTCGCCCCCGAACGCTCCCACAGCCTGACCGTACTGTCCGCACCCGATAAAGCCAGAGTCTGGCCATCCGGACTGAACGCCACTGAGGACAGCCCAGCCGCGGAACCTCGGAGAGTCTGGAGCAAAGTCCCGTCTCGCTTCCAGAGTTTAACAGTTTGGTCGAGACCGGCGGAGGCGAGTGTTTTCCGATCAGGACTGAAGGCAACTGCCCACACCCCGCCCCTGTGACCTGAAAGAGTTCTTAGCAGGCTTCCGTCTGCGGCGACAGTTTAATGGTGCCATCGTCACTTCCGGAAGCAATTATCTCACCGTCCGAGCTAAATTTGACTGCCCTGACGATTCCCTTGTGACCTTTTAGCGTTGCCAGTCCTGTACCGTCACGCTGCCAAAGCTTGACGGTGCTGTCCACACTAGCCGAGGCAATTATAGAACTGTCAGGACTGACATCCACAGCCATAACAGCCGCTTTGTGACCCGATAAACGGTTGTATTCATTTGTTGCATAAACCGCTTGCCGCAGTGCGTCTCCCACCTGACGCTCAGTATTGCTGTCCGCCCCACCCAGCTTTTGCTCATATCTCTCCGAGATTTTTCCTGGTTTCCTGGTTCCCAGCCTCAGGCTGGGAACCCAGATCCAGAGGCTCTGCCTCGTCAGCACACGCGCAGATTATAGCGGTTTTCGTATGAGTGAGGTACTGAGAAACCCGGTTTCTTTAAGAAACCGGGTTTCTGGTACTTCATCCAACTGAAAACCGCTATAAATGTAGAATAGCATGCCTGGTTGCCTGGCGTCTATCGCGCCGGGCCGGCCTTTTCTTAACAAGAGGCTGAGCCTCTTGTTTTTCGTTCCCAGGCGGAGCCTGGGAACGAGGAAAATCACTTCAACTGTAGCATAAAAGGTGCAGCCGCTCCCTCTAAACAAGATTGAGGCAGTAAAAAAACTGGCGGTACAGCTCGCAGCTGAGCGTGCATGAATTGCCATCCAGGCTTACCAAACCCAAACTGTCTAACTTATAGGCTAATATAGGTTCTAATTGCACCTTGCTATCGCCGGTTGCGATTACATTTTTGAGGGCGGCAAAGAGTTCTGGATGTTCTTGCAGTGTTGCCCAGAGACTGCGCAAGTATTCTTTATAAATGCCGGCCATTGTGGGAGCCTCTCGCAGCAGCCGGTCTGGGGTCACATTTCCCTGACAGAGGTGATAGAAAGCCAGCCGCACTAAGTAAGGGTGCCCCCCTACCATTGCCATCAGTCGCTCGGCGCAGGTGCCATCTGTCCAGTCCAGTCCGTGACGGTCGGCCAAAGCGATTACCTGCTCTTTTGTAAAACAGGGCAATTGCACCGGCAACCCCACGTTAAAAGGAGATTGCGTCAGCTTTAAGGGAATATAAACCTCGGTGGAGTGCAGGACAATTAACCGGAGTTTTTTCAGGATATCGCACCGCCTAGCTTCTTCGTGCCAGCTGCGCAGCAGGGGCAAGAACTCACCGGCAATTTTCGGATACTCGAAAAGCCGGTTCACTTCATTTAAGGCCAGCACCACTGGGCTTTCCGTTTCCTGCAGCAGGTAGCCTTGAAAATAGATGGTGCAGCTGACTTTGCTGCCCATATCCTCATCCCAGTAATCGTCCAGTGCCGGTTCCAGCTTTAGCTGCCGGCTGGCGCAGGCGCAAAACCAGCGCAAAAATTTATCCAGGCTGTCAAAAATTGCCTCTTCTGCTTGCTGAAAGTCCAAAGTCACCGTCCGGTAGCCAAGATAAACCGCCCGCTCTAAAATCCGCAGCATCAGGGAACTTTTACCCATCTTTCTGGGGGCTTTAATGCGGATGACGCTTCCCGGTTTTGCAATTTCTTTATAAACAAGTTCTTCCACCGGCGGGCGCTGGATGTAAAATGGGGAGCCGAGTGGCACTGGTACGGAGGGAAATTCTGGGGGCGCGGTTTGCTTTTGCCGGCGGATGAATTCCTGGATAAACTCTCGCTCTCCGTCTGTCAGGGAGCGCGGCTCCAGAGTGGAGCGCAAGTTGGCTTTTGTCACAGGTATCTGAAATATTTCAGAGAGCGACTGTCACAAAACGGAGGCCGTGTTTCTCAGATATTTTTACCCATATTTAGAGCCCTCTGCTATGTCAGAATATGTCTGGCTGTCCCAGACTTTGCGGAGGACGACTTCCTGTACGGGGGTTAAATCTTTTTGCCATTTGGCGCGAATGATCTGTAGGACTTCATCTATCGTCATAAAATACTCTCTGCACAGGGGTCAAACTTCGTGCCTGCTTGAATTGTGACACACGATCGCGTCGCGTGTTCGGTTTTGAGTTGTAGCAGAAAAGCCTCACCAACAAGCGTGGCATAATTGCCGGATGAACCCCACCCCCCCAACCCCTCTACCCCCATCCCCAGAGGGGGCCCCGAGCCCCCTTATCCCCAGAGGGGGCCCCCCCTTCCCCGCCTGCGGGGAGGGGGAGTAAGAGAGGGTTTTGGATGAGTGCAAAAAGTTCAATCATCCTTCTACTGTGCAACGCCCACCAACAAGCGTGGCATAAGCCCCCCTTTTTAAGGGGGGTTGGGGGGATCGAAGCTTCCAACCCCTACCCTTGAAAAGCCGGCTTGACTGGTGAGGCAAATTTATCATGAGGGCGGCGCTATCGTCACAAGTTGTTAGTTCGCAATTTGTAGAGCCGGGGGAGTTATCCAAAAATCTAACCTTAGATAGATTGACAAAAAGCAACTAATAGGGTGTGCGCGGCTGTCAGTGGCCAGTGCCCTCAGCCGGCATGAACCGCCGGTGAGCCATGTCACATCGAATGTCACATCGAATGCCGGTTTCAGCAGCTAAAGATGTGACAAAAGAGGCGCGAAAGTTAAGCAGACTTGAGGTACGCTAATCAAGAAGGGTCAGCCAGACACAAACGTCCGGCTCACTCTGAGAAAAATCAGGGAGAGAGCGCGGGACGCCCATTTTCGCCGAAAGGCCAGGGCGTTCTTCTTAATAATTTGCTTTGCGATTATGTGGGACAGCTTAAAATCAGATTTACGGTCAAGAGCAGCGGGACGCTCCGCAATGCGGTACGCGCCCGCCCGCACCGGCGCACGGTTGGGGGAAGCATCGGGAGCATCTCCATTTTGTAAAAATTTCCTGACAGTCTAACCTCTCGCCCTGTTTCCCCTTCCCGCGTTAGCGCAGCGGCTCCGAAGGAGCGGCGGGACAGGGTGGAATCCCCGCCTCTGGGGATAAGACGCTGGGGGTGCGGTTGCGGGCTCGTTTGCGGGAGTGAGACGCTGGCGCTTTGGGACAGACCGGTTTACTAAACAGGTTAGCGGACAGGAGTTCAAAACTGGACGGAGCAAAATAGCGGAGGGTTTATTGTGACAGAAATGGTTCACCACTTTTTTTCAGGTTATTTTATCCCGCACGGGCATTGCTACCTGTGGAAGCCCGGATTGGTGGGGCTGCACATTGTCTCGGACACCCTGATCGCACTGGCTTACCTCACAATTCCCCTGGAGCTGATTTACATCGTAAAGAAGCGAGGTGACCTGCCTTTTGACTGGATTTTCATGCTGTTTGGCTCCTTCATTGTCTGCTGTGGGATCACCCACATTATGGAAATATGGACACTTTGGCACCCGACTTATTGGCTGTCCGGTTTCCTGAAAGCCATTACTGCCGGCGTGTCCCTGTGCACGGCGGCGGTGATGGTGCACTTGATCCCTAAAGTGCTGGCTATCCCCAGTCCGGACCAGCTGGCGGCTGCAAACTGGGCCCTGCAAAATGAGATTGGGCAGCGCAAACAAACTCAGGAGGCGCTCAGCTTGCTGACCCTGGAGCTAGAGCAGCGGGTGCGGGAGCGAACTGCAGCGCTAGAGGGAGCGAATCAACTTTTGCAGCAGGAGAACCGCGAGCGCTCCTTGGCTGAGGAAGCATTGCGGCAATCGGAAGCTAAATTCCGACGTCAAGCGCAGAAGCTCGAACAAGCCCTGCAGCAACTGCAGCTGACTCAGACTCAACTCATTCACACGGAAAAAATGTCCTCCTTGGGGCAAATGGTCGCCGGGATCGCTCACGAGATCAACAACCCAGTTAGCTTCATTTATGGCAATATAGCCCCGGCGGCTGAGTACATCCAGGATATTTTAGGACTGCTCGACCTGTATCAAAATTATTGCCCCCATCCGGCTCCCAAAATCGAGGAGAGGATAAAAAGTATCGACCTAGATTTTATAGCGCACGATATCAAAAACATTTTGTCGTCATTAAAAATAGGAGCTGAGCGCATAAAAGAGATCGTGAAATCTTTACGCACGTTTTCCCGGCTGGATGAAGCGGAGATGAAAAAAGTCAACATCCATGAAGGGATAGACAGTACCTTAATGATTTTGCAACACCGCTTGAAAGAGCAGCCAAACCGGCCAGCGATTCAAGTGATTAAAGAATATGGGGAGCTGCCGCCGGTGGAGTGTTACGCGGGGCAGCTCAATCAAGTGTTCATGAATCTGATAGCGAATGCTATTGATGCCCTGGAAGAGGGCAACTGGAATGGCCAGAGGGCGCAGAGCAAAGAAAACTTATCCCCAATGCCCAATTCCCCACGCCCCACGCCCACCATTTGGATTCGCACGGTTTTAGTTGAGAGCGAGTGGGTGCAAATCCAAATCGCTGACAGTGGCACCGGCATGGCTCCTGAAGTGATGGCTAAAATCTTCGATCCGTTTTACACAACCAAACCCATCGGTTACGGAACCGGACTGGGACTGGCCATATCCTACCAGATTATAAAAACACATCAAGGTTTTTTGCGGTGCGTCTCCGAATTGGGAAAAGGCACCGAGTTTGTCATTGAAATTCCCCTGACCTCAAATTGCCAGGAACCGGCAAAGGCAGCAGCTGTCTGCGCCAATGCTAGCAGCTGCGCTGCCCCTGAGCTACCGCACCTAAATTTATCGGAAAAAGCCGGGTCTGTCTGCGCAAATGCTAGCAGCTGCCCAGCCCACACGGAAGGGCTAGGGGGGGGAGAGGCTAGGGGGGGGGAGATTACCAGGCAGGATGAATTTTGCCGCTTTACAGGCAAAGTCTGTGCGACAATAAGATGAAAATATAAAATAACGATACCTAATACTGCAATATTCGGCCATGCCTGAAGTGATTCTTGGCAGTTATGACTTGCGCCTCGCAGCGCTGTCACTGACCATTGCAATTATTGCCTCTTATACGGCGCTGGACTTGGCGGGGCGAGTCACACCGGCATCGTCGCGGCTTTCGCGGCTGTTGTGGAGCGCCGGTGGGGCTGTGGCAATGGGCACCGGCATTTGGTCGATGCACTTCATCGCCATGCTTGCCTTCAAGCTGCCGGTGCCGGTCAGCTATGACGTGCCGCTCACCCTGCTTTCTTGGGCCGATGCCATTCTGGCCTCGGGGCTGGCACTGCTGCTATTCAGTCGCCCGAGACTGACTGTGCCAGTGCTGAGCGGGGGCAGTGCCGTCATGGGACTGGGCATCGCCTCCATGCACTATTTGGGCATGGCAGCCGTGAGAGTGCCGGCGGCGGTGGACTACGACCCCGGGCTTGTGGGCCTGTCTGTGGCCATCGCAATCGCCGCATCGGGTGCGGCGCTGTGGCTGGCTTTTCAATTTCGCAATTCAACCAGAGAAGGAAGCGACTGGCAGAAACTGGGCAGCGCCTGCATGATGGGTGTTGCGATCAGCGGCATGCACTACACCGGCATGTGGGCGACTTGCTTTTCCCGAAGGCCAGAGTTAGACGGCATCCAAATTGAAGGATCTGACAGTTCTTGGCTGGCGATTCAGGTGGGAGCGGCCACCCTGATTCTCTTAAGCGGAACCCTGCTCGCCTCCCTGTTTGACCGGCGGTATGCCGCCCAGTTAGTCAGGCAAGAAGCCCTGCAAGAAAGCGAAAAGCAAATCCGGTCGCTGCTCGAGAAAATGCCAGTAGGGGTGATCCTGCTGGATGGGGGTGGCAAAATTCTTTTGACGAACCCAGTGGCCAGCGAACTGCTGGAGCTGGCAGAGTGCAATCTGCAGGGACAAAGTGTATTTGACCTGAATTTGCAGCTGCTCGACGAAGAGGGCAAAGTTTTCCTCCTGGAGGAGAATCCCTTCAAGCAAGCGCTCGCCGGCAGCCAGCCGGTGCGCAACCTGGTTGCCGGCGTAGCTCGCCCCAAGGAAAAAGATCCGCTCTGGCTGCTGCTCAATCTTGACCCGCAGCTTGATGGTTCGGGCAGCGTCGAGCGCGTGGTTTGCACGTTTAGCAATATAACAGATCGCAAGCAAGCCGAGAAAAAGTTGCAGCAGCAAGCCGCCGCGATGGCAGCCGCTACTGATGGGATCGCGATTCTCAACTCTAGCGGAGAGTTTATCTATACAAACCAGGCGCTCGTCAATATTTTTGGCTGCGACAGCGCCGAAGAACTGTTGGGCAAAAGCTGGGAAGCGCTGTACAGCGAAGCCGAACTGCAAGGGGCTGGCAGAGAATGCTTCTCCAGCTTTTTGCAACAGGGGCACTGCCGCATTGACGCTGCCGGCTGCCGGCGCGACGGGACGGCATTCTATCACGAAATCGCGGTGACGCTGCTGGAAGAGGGCGAGAGAATTTATATTGTCCGCGACATCACCGAGAGAAAGCAGGCAGAAGAGGCGCTGCGGGAAAGCAAGCATTTTATTGAGCAAATTGCCCAGGCATCTGCAAATCTTTTGTACATCTACGATATAATTGAAGATCGCAATGTCTATGCCAATCGCTCTACAGCGGCTATTCTGGGCTACACGCCAGAACAAATTGAAGACATGGGTTCGGCGCTGCTCCCAGCTATTATGCACGCTGACGACTTCGCAAAAATTCCAGAAAATTTGCAAAAACTCTCAGCAATGGGAGATGGGGAGATTTTTGAACACGAGTACCGGCTCAATGACCCCCAAGGAGAATGGCGGACTTTCTTCGTCCGGGAAACCGCGTTCGCCAGAACTCCAGACGGCAAGCTGAAACAGATTTTGGGCACGGCGACTGACATCACCGGGCGCAAAGCGCTAGAACGAGCGCTCGCCTTGCGGGAAGCCAGACTGAATGCCTTTTTCAGCTGCTCGCCGGTGGGAAAGGCCATCCTGGACGATCGGCTGCGGTTCGCGCAAATCAACGAACCGCTGGCAGAGATTAATGGACTGCCGGTGGGCGAGCATCTCGGCAAAAGCCTCCGGGAAGTCGCGCCCCAACTCGCCCCCACGCTCGAACCCATCTGCCTGAAGGTGCTGGCTACCGGCCAACCGGCGATCAACCAAGAAGTGTCGGGAAAAGTGCCGGGGCAGCCCGGTATTGAGCGCCACTGGGTAGTGTCTTGCTTTCCCATTCCAGGAGAGAGCAATCGCCCCTCTAGTGTGGGGGTCGTTGTAGTCGAAATCACAGATCGCAAACGAGCCGAGTCGGAACTGCGCTCAGTAACAGAACGCCTGCAATACCTGCTGACTTCTAGCCCCGCTGTGATTTTTAGCAGCCAGGTCGAGGGAGACTACAAGATAACATTTCTCAGTGAGAACGCCAAGACAATTCTGGGCTACGAAGCGCGAGAATTTCTAGAAGATGCTTCTTTGTGGCCAAGCCTCATCCACCCGGAAGATCGGGAGCGCATCTTTGCGGGACTGCCAAAAATATTTGAGGCCGGTCATCACTCCCACGAATACCGCGTTTGGCACAAAGACGGGATTTATCGCTGGGTCTACAATCAGCTGAGGCTGGTGAGGGACTCTGCCGGCAGCCCGATCGAGATGGTGGGGTATGTGGTAGATATTACGGAACGCAAGCAGGCAGAAGAGGCGCTGCGGGAAAGCCAGCGCCGGTATCAAACCCTAGCAGAATCGTCACCGGTTTGCATATTCCACACCGATGCCGGTGGCAATTGCCTGTATGTCAATCAGCGCTGGAGCTCGATTACTGGACTTTCTCTAGAAAATGCTGTGGGGAGTGGGTGGATCGATAACTTGCATCCAGATGACAGAGAGCGGGTGAGAGCCGAATGGATTTTGGCAGCGAAAGCGAGAGTGCCGTTTCAGTCTGAGTGTCGCTTCCTCCGCCCTGATGGCCAAATCACTTGGGTCATGGGTCAGGCGGTGGCAGAAATTGGGGAGAGGGGAGAAGTTAAAGGGTACATCGGGACAATTACAGATATTAGCGAGCGCAAGTACGCTGAAATTGCCCTGCAGCAGCAGCTGAAAAGGGAGCGACTGGTGGCAGCGGTGCAAGAGCGGATTCGCTCCTCTCTCAACCTGGAATTAGTCCTGACAGCAGCGGTGGGGGAAGTGCGGCAGTTTTTGGCAGCAGACCGGGTGATCATTTATCGGTTTAAGCCAGACTGGAGCGGGGTCGTGGAAGTCGAGTCGGTTGGCGAGGGGTGGACAGGGGTATTGGGAATTGACATTGAAGACCGCTGCTTTAGGGAAACCTACGCCCCCAAATACCAGCAAGGTCGCATTCGCGCCATCGAGAATATTTACGCGGCGGGCCTTTCCGAGTGCCACATTGATTTGCTCCGCCGGTTTGAGGTGAGAGCGAACCTGATAGTTCCCATCCTGCAAAGCCGTTCGGAGCCAGACGCTTCCATCCCAAATCCCAAATCCCAAATCCAAAATGGATTGTGGGGGCTGCTGATTGCCCATCAGTGCAGCGGCGAGAGGCAGTGGCATGAATCGGAGATCGAGTCTCTCAGACAAATTTCCGTGCAGCTGGCAATCGCCATCGGGCAGTGCACCCTTTTTGAACAAGCCCAAACTGAAATTGCAGAGCGCCGGCGGGCAGAAGCCGCCCTCAGAGAGAGTGAGGAGCGCTTCAATCTGGCAGTGTCTGGCACCCATGACGGGATTTGGGACTGGGATTTGAGAACCGGTCGGGTTTATTACTCGCCGGTTTGGATGCAAATTCTGGGGCACCAGGAGGGGGAACTGCCGCAAGAGTTGAACACCTGGTCAAATCTGCTGCATCCCTCGGACAAGCCCGCCGCTCTGGCGGCTTTTTCCGACCACATGGAGGGCAAAACCCCTCTCTATCAAAACACCCACCGGATGAAACACAAAGATGGCCGGTGGGTGTGGGTGGAAGTGAAAGGCAAATGCCTGCGCGACGCAGCAGGCTTTCCTTACCGAGTCACAGGCACCCTCGCCGATATCACCGAGCGCAAGCTGGCGGAGGAGGCATTGCGGGAGAGCGCCCAGCGGGAGCGAGCCCTGGCTCAAGTGATTCAAAGGATGCGCCAAACGCTGGATATTGAAACGATATTCAGGGCGACTACGCAGGAATTGCGGCAGGTGCTCAATTGCGACCGCGTTCTGGTGTATCGTTTCCATCCCGACTGGAGTGGCAAGCTGGTTGCTGAGTCCGCCGGCAGTGACTGGATTTCCCTGCTCCAGGAACAAGCTAGCAACCCGCAGCTGACAGCGAATGCCATAGAAAACGACCGCTGCGCGGTGAAAGCGTTCGACAGCGCAGATGCCTTGACAGTCGAGGACACTTACTTGCAAGAAACCCGAGGCGGTGCCTACAGCCGGGGGGCATCGCACCTCGCTGTCTCAGATATCTACAGCGCTGGGTTTAACGACTGTTACATTAATTTGCTGGAACAGTTCCAAGCCAGAGCCTACCTCACTGTTCCGATTTTCTGTGGCAGTCAACTCTGGGGACTGCTGGCGAGCTATCAAAATTCTGGCTCCCGCCAGTGGAAGGAAGCCGAAATTAAAGTCGCCATTCAAATTGGCAGCCAGTTGGGAGTTGCCTTGCAGCAAGCTGAATTGCTCGATCGGACCAAGCGGCAGTCGGAAGCGCTGCAAAAAGCTGCAGTGGCAGCCGACGCCGCAAACCGCGCCAAGAGCGAGTTTCTCTCTTCCATGAGCCACGAACTGCGAACGCCACTCAATGCTATTCTCGGCTTCGCTCAATTGATGGCCCGCGATTCCTTCGTGAAAGCGGAACACCAGGAATACCTGGGAATTATTAATCGCGCCGGCGAACACCTGCTGTCACTGATCAACGACATTCTGGAAATGTCGAAAATAGAGGCCGGCAGAACGGCGCTAAATGAAAGCAGCTTTAACTTAATTCGCTTCCTGGACGCCCTGGAGGACATGTTGCGATTGAAAGCGGAGTCCAAGGGATTGCAGCTCCGGTTCGACCGCGCTCCAGATCTCCCCCAATTTGTCAAAACTGACGAGGGTAAATTGCGCCAAGTGCTGATTAATATCCTGGGTAACGCCATGAAATTTACAGAAAAAGGCAGTGTGACGCTGCGCGTGAGAGTCGGGCATGGGGCGTCGGGCATCGGGCATGGGGAATCGGGCACCGGGGGAAACAATCAATCCCCAATCCAAAATCCAAAATCCGAAATCCAAAATCCCCAATCCGAAATCCAAAATCCCCAATGCCCAGTGCCCAATGCCCAGTGCCCAGTGCCCCATTCCCAGTGGCCAATCACCTTTGAAATTGAGGACACCGGCCCGGGGATTGCCTTGAGTGAGATGGACAAGCTGTTTGAAGCCTTTGGGCAAACAGAAACCGGTCGGAACTCTCAGCAAGGAACGGGGCTGGGTTTGCCGATCAGCCGCAAGTTCGTGCAGCTGATGGGAGGGGATATTAGCGTCAGGAGCGCTCCGGGTGAGGGAAGCCTGTTTGCATTTGATATCCAGGTCAGCGTTGCTGGCGCACTGGAAATGCAGCCGGTCGGCCCACAGCGCCGGGTAATTGGCCTAGCGCCCAACCAGCCGGAATATCGCATCTTGGTGGTTGACGACCGCTCGGAGAGCCGCCTTTTGCTGGTAAAATTGCTGACAGCAATAGGCTTTTCCGTGCGAGAAGCAGAAAATGGGCGAGAGGCGATTGCTGTGTGGGAGAGCTGGGAGCCGCACCTGATCTGCATGGACATGCGAATGCCGGTGATGAATGGCTATGAAGCGACTCAACAGATTAAAAGCACTCTGCGGGGTCAAGCCACGGTGATTGTTGCCTTGACGGCTAGCGCCTTCGAGGAAGACCGGAAGATGGTTTTGGATGCCGGTTGCGATGACTTTGTTCGCAAGCCATTCCAAGAAGAAGAGTTGCTGGAAAAAATGAGCGAACATTTAGGGGTGAAATATATCTTTGAGGAGCCACCGGCAGCCGCAACCGACCGGCAGCCAGATCGCGACGGTTCGCCAGGGGCTTTCCAGCTGGCGGCTGACAGCTTGAAGGTGATGCCGGCTGAGTGGGTGGCGCAGGTGTACCGCGCTGCAGTTCAGTGCAGCGATGACCTGATTTTGGAGTTGCTCGAGCAAATTCCCACCGAGTGCTACCCACTCGCGCAAGCGCTGGCGGATTTAGCAAACAACTACCAATTTGATAAAATTGAAGAATTAACTCAACAGGAGGCAGCGGGATGAGCGCCGAGCGGATGGAACCCTCCCAAAAAAACATTCTGATCGTTGACGACAACCCCAATAACCTGCGGTATTTAGCCACGCTCCTGACGGAGGAGGGGTACAAGGTGCGCAAAGCCCTGACCGGCCAGATGGCGATCAAGGCGTGTCAGAGCCTCTTGCCCGACCTGATTTTACTGGATATCATGATGCCGGATCTGGATGGCTATGAAGTCTGCCAGCGCCTGAAAGCGGAGGAGCAAACCAAAAAGATTCCCGTAATTTTCTTGAGCGCCTTGGATGATGTGTTCGACAAAGTGAAGGCTTTTAAGGTCGGGGGTCTGGACTACATCAGCAAGCCCTTTCATGTGGAAGAAATTTTAGTCCGCATCCAAAATCAACTGGCGCTGAGAGAGTCGGAAATCAAAATTAACCAGCTCAACGCCGAACTGGAACAGCGGGTGCAAGAGCGCACCAGCCAGCTAGAAAGAGCCAATCAAGAGCTCCTCCAGGAAATTGTTGAGCGCAAGCAACTGCAAAATCAACTGCTGCACCTGGCGCTGCACGATTCCCTGACCGGCTTGCCCAACCGAGTTTTGTTCACCGAGCGCCTGGAACGGGCGATAGAACGCGCTAAGAAACAGCCGGACTGTCAGTTTGCCGTCTTGTTTTTGGACTGCGACCGCTTCAAGGTTGTCAATGATTCTCTCGGGCATCTGGTGGGGGACGAGTTGCTAGCCGCCATCGCCCGCCGGCTGGAAGCCTCTTTGGGCGAGGCTGACACCCTGGCGCGACTGGGCGGCGACGAATTCGCCATTCTCCTGGAAAATATCGCAGATATCAGCACAGCAGCTCAAGTGGCGGAGGTAATTCTTGACAAGCTATCTTCCCCTTTTCTGCTCTCCAGACATGAGGTGTTCATCAATGCCAGTATAGGTATTACTCCCAGCCATATTTACGGGGACAAGCCAGAATATCTGCTGCGGGATGCCGACACGGCCATGTATCGCGCCAAAGCGCTGGGGAAAGGCCGGTATCACCTGTTCAACCCCGGAATGCACCAAGAAGCGCTTCAGACTTTACAGCTAGAAAACGACCTGCGAAGGGCTGTCGAGCGCTCAGAATTCCTCGTTTACTACCAGCCAATTGTAGCGCTCAATACCGGCAGAATTGCTGGATTTGAAGCCCTCGTGCGCTGGCAGCACCCGGCACGGGGCTTGGTGTCTCCCGCCGAGTTTATTCCAGTGGCGGAAGAAATGGGCTTGATTGCCTCTATCGACACTTGGGTATTGCGGGAATCTTGCCACCAGCTCAGCATCTGGCAGGAGAAAAAACTGGCTGACGCCTCCCTAACCGTCAGCGTCAATCTGTCGGCGCGGCATTTTTTACGGGCAGAATTAATAGAAGAGATTGATAAAACTCTTCAAGAAACGCAGCTGAATCCCCAAAGCTTAAAACTGGAAATTACAGAAAGTGCCATAATGGAAAATGGGGAATCCGCCCGGAGAATGTTACAGCTCCTCAGAGAGCGGCAAATCGGGGTCAGCCTCGATGACTTTGGCACCGGCTATTCCTCCCTGAGTTACCTGCACTGCTTTCCCGTGAGTGCCCTCAAGATTGACCAGTCCTTTGTCAAGCGCATGGATGGCAGCCCCGAAAATAGCGGGCTGGTTCCCGCAATTGTCGGCATCGCCCGCACAATGGGGATGAGTGCGGTTGCCGAAGGCGTGGAAACCCCGGATCAGCTCGCTCAACTGAGAGCCCTAGGCTGTGATTTCGGTCAGGGATACCTGTTCTCTAAACCTTTGGAGAGTCAATTGGCCGCTACCTTGCTTGCGGCAGCACCCCAGTGGTAAATATAATCTATCCCCTGGGTCAAAGAAGAATGAGTAAAAAGCCAGCTGAAACACCAAAGGGCAAAATTCTAGTGGTTGACAACCAGCCCGATAACCTGCGTCTTTTGTCCGCTATTCTGGCAGCACAGGGATATAGGGTGCAAAAAGCGATTTCCGGGAAACTGGCATTGAAGGCGGCGCTCGCCGCCCCTCCCGATTTAATTTTGCTCGACATCAACATGCCAGAGATGAATGGCTATGAAGTTTGCCTCCAGCTGAAAGCCAGCGCACAAACTTGCGATATCCCGGTAATTTTTATCAGCGGTTTAGATAATGTTGCGGACAAAGTGCAAGCCTTTAGGGTGGGGGGAACGGACTACATTACTAAACCGTTTCAGCTGGAAGAAGTCGTGGTTCGCGTAGAGAGCCAGCTAACCATCAGACGCCTGCAAATGAAACTTCAGGAGAAAACTCGGCTGCTAGAGGAACAAAATGAGAAGTTGCTTCAGGAGATTGAGAGCCGGCGCAGCGCTGAAGCTGCTTTACAAAAAGCGAACGAAAAATTGCTGCACTTCGCTCGCTCAGACAATTTGACGGAAATTGCCAACCGGCGTCACTTTGATGAATACTTGCTGTTGGAGTGGCGTCGGGCAGACCGAGAGCAACTCCCTCTCTCCTTGATTTTGTGCGATATTGATTATTTTAAAGCCTATAATGATACTTACGGGCATCCAGCTGGGGATGCTTGTTTGAAGCGGGTTGCCCGAGCCATTAGCCAGGGGGTAAGTCGTCCGCAGGATTTAGTAGCGCGTTACGGAGGAGAAGAGTTTGCGGCGATCCTGCCCAATACAAGTTTTCAGGAAGCTGTGCGGGTGGCGAGCGCAATCCACTTTCAGGTGCAGCAACTGAAGATTCCCCACGCCCTATCTCCCGTCAGTAACTGGATTACATTGAGCCAAGGCATTTCCACCACAGTGCCCAGTCATCAAGAGTCCCCAGAAACCCTAATTGCCAGTGCTGACAAGGCACTTTATGAAGCCAAGCAGGGGGGGCGCAATCAATACTGCGCGTCTGGTCCGCGCTTGCCTAACCTGGAAACTTTTGAATGCTCGCCAAACCAGTATGTGTTCGAGGAGTGATACCAATTTGCGTCAGTGATATAGTGGTTTTCAGTTGGATGAAGTACGTCCCAGAAACCCGGTTTCTTAAAGAAACCGGGGTTTCTCAGTACCTCACTAATATGAGAACCGCTATTTCAGGGGTGCCTAATGCTGTTGCCGTACCGGAATCGCAATCACAAACTCCGCCCCCTGTCCTGGCGCTGCCAAACATGCCAGCGATCCGCAGTGTTTTTCCACCACAATCTGATAGCTAATCGACATCCCCAAGCCGGTGCCTTTCCCCACCGGCTTCGTGGTAAAGAAGGGGTCAAACAACTTGCGGATAACTTCCTCCGTCATCCCCGGGCCATTGTCAGCGATCGCGATCCGAACAAATTGGGCACTGGGCATTGGGCATTGGCGATTGGGCACAGGTGATTTTTCTTCTTCCCAATGCCCCATTCCCAATGCCCCATTCGCCACTGAGGTGCGAATCCTAATCACTCGCGGGAAGGGCTGAGTTTCCAGCGCGTCAATGGCATTAGTGAGGATATTCATAAACACCTGATTCATCTGACCGGCATAGCACTCCACCTCAGGCAGGTTGCCATACTCCTTAATCACTTCAATAGCTGGGCGTCCCCCTGTTTCTTTGAGCCGGTTTTGCAGCAATCTCAGCGTACTGTCAATGCCGGCGTGAATATCCACCCGCTTCATTTCCGCTTCATCCAAGCGCGAGAAATTGCGCAGCGAAAGCACAATATCGCGGATGCGCTCTGCGCCCATTTTCATTGAACCCAGCAGTTGGGGCAAATCTGACATCAAAAAATCCAGGTCGATTGACTCAGCCAACTCTTGAATAGCCGGTGCCGGCACAGGGTAGTGCTGCCGGTACAGCTCCAGCAACTGCAGCAAATCTTGGATATAATTTCGAGCCGGGTCAATATTCCCATAGATAAAACTGACGGGATTGTTAATTTCGTGAGCGACACCGGCAACCAGCTGCCCCAAAGAAGACATTTTTTCACTTTGCACCAGCTGAGCCTGAGTCCGCTGGAGTTCTTGCAGGGCTTGCTCGACTTGCTCGGCTCTTTCTCGCTCTCGCGCTTCCGATTGCCGCAAGGCTGACTCAGCTCGCACGCGCTCGGTAATGTCGATGGCAACACCAATCAAGCCCACAACTTCACCGTTTTCACCCCACAGCGGTGTGACGCGAGTTTCGTACACAACGCCGCCTATGTCTGCGCTACAATTTCCCTCAACACCTTCTCGCAAAACCCGGTAAATTTTTTCTAAAATGTTAGGCAAAGATTGATAGTAGTCAAAAACTGATTGCCCGACGACTTCCCCGGGCTGTAGTCCCATAGCCTCTAACCCTTTGCCTTCAGAAAAAGTAAATATGCCGGTGCTGTCTATACCGTACAGGATAAGCGGCGCATTATTAATCACCGTCCGCAGACGCTGCTCACTTTCGCGCAGTGCCGCATCCGCCTGTACGCGGTGGGTAATGTCGATCGTCAAGCCATCCCAGAGAATATCACCGCCGGCTTGTTTTTCCGATCGAGCGATGATTTGCACCCACTTAGTGCGCCCCGACGGCGTTTGTTTGCGCCCTGACCAGCTGACAGGCTGCAAAGTCTGGGCTGAAACCGCAATCGCGCTCTCAAGGCTTTCCAAGTCATCTGCATGAACCATCTCAAAAAGCAGCTCAGGATTTTGCTGCACTTCCTCTGGCTCTAATTCATAGAGGTCGCGACAGCCGGAACTGACATAAGGGAAACAGCGGGAACCATCCGCACGCAACAGGAACTGGTAAATCATTCCAGGTACATTAGCCGCCAGCCTTTGGAACCTCGCCTCGCTTTGCCGCAGCGCCTCCGAAGCTTGCTGGCGCTCTGCAATTTCCTCCTGAAGTTGTTGATTTGCCAAAGCCAGTTCCTCAGTGCGCTCTTCCACCAAATATTCCAGGTGATCTTGGTACTTTCGCAACTCTATTTCAGCTGTTTTGCGATCGGTGATATCCAGGACTGTTCCGAATAACTGAATCACCCGCCCCTCGCTGTTGAGGACTGGTTGCCCTTGACCGTAAACATGCCGGACAGCACCGTCAGGGCGAACAGCGCGAAATTCAAATTCATAAGCTTTCCCCTCACAGAGCCCCTGCGCGACTGTTTGTTGCCAGAATTGCCGGTCATCCGGATGAATCAGTTCGAGCTGTTCTGAGTAAGTCGGTTCAGGTCGCTCTGGGTCAAGCCCATAAATTCGGAAGATTTCCTCTGACCAACTGGTCTTCTGGGTGACGGCATCAAATTCCCAGCTGCCGCAGTGCGCCAGTTTTTGCGCCGCTGCCAGATTCGCTTCGCTCTTGCGCAGCGCTTCTTCCGCCAGCTTGCGCTCTGTAATATCCATAAGTAGCCCATCCCAGAGAATGTCGCCGCTGGCTTGCTTTTCCGGTCGGGAAGCGGCTCGCACCCACTTGATTTTTCCGGAAGGTGTGATGATGCGCCACTCCCAATTCCAGGGCTGCAAGGTGCGGGCAGATTCTGCAATCGACTCCCGCAAGACGGGACAGTCATCGGGATGAACGAATTGATAATTTGCAGTCTGCTGAAGCACTTCTGGCTCAACTTCATAAAGGTCGCGGCAGCTCGGACTGGTGTAGATAAATGAGGCAACTCCATCCGCCGAAAGCCGGTATTGATAAAGCATTCCCGGCACATTAGCCGCCAGCTTTTGAAAGCGAGCCTCACTTTCTCGCAAGGCTTGCTCTGCCTGCTTGGCGAGAGTGATGTCGCGGACAACCGCATATATTAAACCTTCCTCTAAGACAGGAACGGATGTCCACGCCAGCCACTTATACGAACCGTCTTTACAGCGATAGCGATTCTCAAAGTTGAGCGCGGTAGTGCCGATGGTTAGTTTTTCCACTTCTTTCAGGGTGGCAGCTCGGTCTGAGGGATGAACAAAATCCAGGAACGGTTGGGCAAGCAGTTCCTCTTTGGTGTAACCGAGGGTTTTTTCAAAGGCTGGGTTAATACGGCGGAAATAGCCGTCTAAACCGGCAATACAAAGCATATCGAATGAGATATTAAAAAATCGGTCAAGTTCTTCTTGCGCCTGCTTGCGATCCGCAATTTCTTTTTGCAGCTTTTGCAAGGCAACTGCCATATCGGCACGGGTTGCCTCGTCAGTTTCCAGCAGTTTGTCAATCTCTTCTTCCAGGTTGCGGTCACTCGGTGCCACCACGAACCCGTCGAATTCGTCTCCCCTAGCGATGAATGCAGTTTGTTCCGCCCAGCAGTTAATCCCGAACAGCTTGGAGCCGTATCCCGCCATTTTGCCCGCCATAAAACTGCTACCCCAGCAGACACCGAGAGCTTTCTGGTAGCGCCCTTCCCAATTGTTGGCGAGTTTGAAGTAGCACGTTTTCTGTTTTTTGTCAAGAGATAGGAGCTGCCAATTTCCCCAACCAGCCCCTGGTGCGAGTTTAGCTAGGGCAGCGAATCCCTCCCGGAAGTCGGAAAATTGGGATATTACCTGCCAGTCGCCCTCAACGCTTTTGCGCCCCAAGCTTTGCAGCGCCAGACTGAACCTTTCGGTGCCCACCATCGCCTGGAAGCCCGCCATTAAACTCGCCAGGGTGGTGTCTGTCCACATCAGGATAACGGGAAAGTTTTCAGACGTAAAGGTGCCCGATGTGAGCTGCCACTCCAATTGGGTTCCGCAGATCTCGAATTTTACAGTGTCTTTCCCTGTCTCGCTCGCGCCGGCGCGAGCTTCTGCCAAAGTTTCCGGCGGTGTTTCTTCTGTCTTTGGGCGGAGAGGTATGAATTCTGCCGATACAATCAGTCCGCCTATTTCGCCGGTTTGCTGCCGCCAGGGAGTCGCTTTCCACAACACCCTCACCACTGAACCGTCGGCACGAACCGTGCGGCTTTCGCCACACCGCTCCCCGCCTCCGGCTAAACAGTTTTCATAAATCTCTCGCCAGATTTCAGGCGGGTTGGGGAAGACTTCGTAATGCGATCGCCCAGTCAGGTCTTGGTTTTCCAGTCCCCAGTCGGTGAGCCACCGGCGAGAAGCGAGCAAGTAGCGCATTTGCCGGTCAAACATGGCCACACCAGCAGGCATCCATTCCGCAAAAAGGCGAAGTTGCTCTTCGCTGTTTGAGCGTGCTGTTTCTGCTCGCTGAAGCTTAATAATTGAAGATTTAATTTTTCGGTTCACCATTTACGCCTACCTTGTTCTATCGAGAATCCCCTGACGGGGGGTATTGAGAGAGGGCTTAGGCCCAGATTGCAAATTCTGAAGTTATCCGCTATTTTATAACGGCTATTTTACAATTTGCAACTGAATTTGAATGGCATGGGGCATGGGGCATGGGGCATCGGGCATCGGGCATCGGGCATCACGCAAAAGGGCATGGGGCATGCGGCCCCAGGCGGAGCCTGGGAACGAGGTGTGTCAGAGACGGGTGGATCTGCGGGAAGGGCAGCCGCTCCGAGAGGAGCCGCGCTCGCCGGCCACCTAGCCCCGATTTGGCTGCCGCAGGGGAATTTCAATGACAAACTCCGCTCCCTTCCCCGGCGCGGAAACGCAGCGCAAACTGCCGCCGTGTTTTTCCACAACAATTTCATAACTAATCGCCAACCCCAGACCGGTGCCCTTGCCGGCAGGTTTGGTAGTAAAGAAAGGATTAAACAGATTCCGGCTGACTAATTCAGTCATTCCCGGCCCGCTGTCGGCAATCGCAATCCGAGCGAATTGGGCGCTGGGCGCTGGCAATTTTTCTTCTCCCCCATGCCCCATTCCCAATGCCCCATTCCCCACCTCGGTGCGAATGGTGATCGTGCTGGGGCTGGCTTTAATTTCCGAGGCCGGTTGCTGATCGTGCCACTCATCCAAAGCATCAATTGCATTAGATAAAATATTCATAAACACCTGATTCATCTGACCGGCATAGCACTCCACCTTAGGCAAGTTGCCATATTCTTTAACAACCCCGATGCCGGGGTGTTCCGGTTTAGCTTTCAAGCGGTTTTGCAGAATCAGCAGCGTACTGTCAATGCCTTCATGAATATCCACCTCTTTCATAGAGGCTTCATCCAGTCGCGAGAAGTTCCGCAGCGACAGAACAATATCGCGGATGCGGTCGGCTCCCAGCTTCATAGAAGACAGCAGTTTTGGCAAGTCTTCCATCAGAAACTCCAAGTCTATCGCTTCCTTTTCCTGCTGAATTTCCGGTGCCGGATTGGGATAAATTTCCTGGTATAGTTCCAGCAGTCTCAAGAGGTCTTCGGTGTAGTCTTTGGCGTGACTGAGGTTGCCAAAAATAAAGTTGACCGGGTTGTTGATTTCGTGAGCGACACCGGCAACCAGCTGCCCGAGGCTGGACATTTTCTCGCTTTGAATCAGCCTCGACTGCGTGCGCTGCAGTTCCAGCAAAGCGTCTTCGAGTTCCTTTCGCGCCTCCCGCTCGCGGGCCAAGCTCAGAGCCCGCTCTTCTTCCGCCCGCTTCTGGCCGTCAATGTCGGTGCAGGTGCCAAACCATTTGACAATCTGCCCTTCCCTGTCGCGGATGGGCAGCGCCCGACCGAGGTGCCAGCGATACTGTCCGTCGGCTCGCTTCAAGCGGTATTCGACTTGGTAAGTCTCCCCCGTCCGCAAGGCTTGCGTCCAGAGGTCGAAGCACCCCTGCCAGTCGTCAGGGTGGAGCACCGGCTGCCACCCCCAGCCCTCGGTTTGCTCCAGAGTCATGCCGGTGTACTCAACCCAGCGCTGGTTGAAGTAATCGTGCCGCCCGTCCGGCAGGCTGCTCCACACCAGCTGCGGGATGGTTTCGGCAAGTGTGCGATAGCGCTGCTCGCTCGCCTCAGCAGAAGCGCGGGCGGCTTGTTCGAGCGCCAGCAGTTGGGCGCGTTCTGCCTCTGCTTGTTTGCGCAGGCTGATGTCGCTGTTGATTTGCAAAATGGCGTTCGGCGAGCCGGTTTCATCGCGCTGCAGCGTCCACCGGCTGCCCACCGGCAGCCTTGTGCCATCCCGCTTGGTGTGAATCAGCTCTCCCTCCCAGTGCCCCTGATGCCGGCACAGCTCCAGGACTTCCTCTATCGGCTGCGGAAAGACGGTTTGTAAAAAGGTGTCGATGTATTTGCCCGCTACTTCTTCTTTCTTCCAGCCGTACAGCCTTTCTGCACCTTGATTCCAATAGACGATCCGGTCGTCGAGACTGCGAATCACAATGGCGTCACTGGCGAAGTCAATCATCTCCATATGTTGCCGCAGGGCTGCCGAGGCTTCCTTGCGCTCGCTGATTTCGCGGTTTAAGGCAACGTTGATCGCCTCCACCTCTTGTGCCCTTGCTTTTGCGCAAAGCGCCTGACGCACTGCAAAGGTGAGGCACGCCGAGACTAGCAAGCCGGCAGCCAGCACCAATTCTGGCACCGGCGACTGTTCCTCAGCCAGCAGCTCCGCATTTGGCCAGACTCGCACCCGCAACCTGATGCCATCCAGGGGGAAGGATGTTTCCTGACCCCAAGCGTCTGCGTTCTGCCGGTGGAAGGAGTCGCGGCTGAATATTTTAATCTGCCCCTCAAACACGCTCAGCCCGTATCCGGGGACAATCTCGTCGTTCAAGATGGTTTGGAACAAGCCCTCGGTGCGAAAGGAAGCGAAGAGAAACCCGTCGAAGCTCCCTTTGTAGTAGAGCGGGACATAGACCCACAACTCTCTGCTGCCTTGTTCTGAGAAAGAGGGAACTGCGATGATATCCTTCCACTTGCCGGACTTGGGCGCTAATAAGAGCCGGTGCGACTCGCCCCCTGGGGCTACAATTCCAAGTTGTGAAACTGTCCAGCGGGGCTGAAACGAGGCGTCCACCCACTGCACGGTTTGGCAATTCGGGTAGAAATCGATGTAAACTTCGGCACCGATTTTCCCCTGCCCAACGGTTGGCTGCCCCCGCTTCTCCCAGCGGGCCGCTATCTGCTGCAGCCCCCCAGTGCGGGCGGCAAGCTGCCCTTGCACTTCGTTTTTTACCGCCTCTGTGGCTAACTTAACCTTGCCCTCAATCTGTGTGCGCTCCTGGAAGCTCGCTGCCTGCCAGAGCCCTAGGGTGGCCAGGAGGGCGCAGCCCCCCACTAGCAGGGGGGTAGCTCCCGGAACCCTTGCCAGTCGGCAGGTGCCGGTGCCCCCCCACTTCCCCCATCCCCCAGATATCTTCTCTGTTTTCATAGCCCGCTCAACTCTGACGCCGTAGGACGATCTTGCCACAGTTGCCAGATAGTGGGGGCAACGACCGGCAAATTATTAAAATTTTATTATTAAATGCCGCTAAATGTCTTTTGCTGTGGTAAAGAGGCTGCAAGAGAGAGGCCGGCGGGTGTTCTCTGGGCGATGTGGCAGCTGACTTCCGGACATCATCGACAGGCAAGATGTCTGTCCTACGAGGTCTATCCGCAGGTACGGGAAATCTGAGAAACCGGGTTTCTTTTGGCTTTTCCCACGAAAACTTGGCCGGAAAGAGAAACCCGGTTTCTTCCCCTCAAAGAAACCCGGTTTATTTTGGGTTCCCCCACGAAAAATTGGCCGGGAAGAGAAACCCGGTTTCTTCCCCTCGATTTTTAATACAAAACCGGCACGCTTGCAGTTTGCAGCACTTGCTGGCGGATGGGAATATCGATAATAAACTCCGCCCCCTGCCCGGGTGCGGACACGCACTGCAAGCTGCCGCCGTGTTTCTCGACGACAATCTGGTAGCTAATAGACAACCCGATGCCGGTGCCCTTGCCCACCGGTTTAGTAGTGAAGAAAGGGTCAAATAGCCGCTGACTGACCTCCTCCTTCACGCCGGGGCCATTATCCGAAATCCGCACCGCCACGCGATCGCGTCCCGTCACCGAAGTGCGGATAGTGATAGTGCGGGGATTCGCTTTAAATTGGCAGAGCGTTTCCTCTTTGTTGCACTCCTCCAACGCATCAATCGCATTAGCCAGGAGATTCATAAACACCTGGTTCAGCTGACCGGCATAGCACTCCACCACTGGCAGCTTACCATACTCTTTGATCACCTGAATAGGGGGACGGTCTGCTTTTGGCTTGAGGCGGTTTTGCAAAATCAGCAGAGTGCTGTCAATCCCCTCGTGGATGTCCACCGGCTTCATTTCCGATTCGTCCACTCGCGAGAAAACCCGCAGCGACTGCACAATCTGCTGAATGCGGTCCGCCCCAACCTTCATCGAACCCAACAGTTTGGGCAAGTCTTCGATGACAAACTCCAGATCCATCACCTCAGCCTTCTCTTCAATTTCCTCTCCCGGGTCGGGAAGTTTCTGCCGGTAGAGATTCAGCAGTTCAATCAAATCTCGCGTATAGACACCTGCGTGGATGAGATTCCCGTAGATAAAGTTAACCGGGTTGTTGATTTCATGGGCGACACCGGCCACCAGACAGCCCAGGGAGGACATTTTTTCGCTGTGAACCAGCTTGCTCTGGGTTTGCTGCAATTCGCGCAAGGTTTGTTCTAGCCAGTGAGCTTGGTTTCGCAGTTGAGCTTCCGATTGCTGCAATCCTGCCTCGGCTTGCCGGCGCTCTTGGATTTCCTGTTTCAGCCGCTGATTGGATTGGGAAAGTTCAGCAGTTCTTTCCCCCACCCGTCTTTCCAACTCCGACGTCAGCTGCAAAAGCGCTTCTTCCGCTTGAGTGCGCTGCGCGATTTCCTGTTGCAGGCGCAAATTTTGCTCCTGAAGTTGCTTAGTCATCTTTCGCAGGCTCAGGTGGGTGTTCACGCGGGCGAGAACTTCTTCATGCTGGATCGGTTTGGTGATGTAGTCCACCGCTCCGAGATTCAAACCCCTGACCTTATCAACCGTGTCAGCCAGGGCGGTCATAAAAATCACGGGGATGTCTTTCGTTGACTGATTTGCTTTCAGCCGCTGGCAAGTTTCAAACCCGTCCATACCGGGCATGAGCACATCCAGCAGGATCAGGTCTGGCGGGGCGTAGTCCACCTTTTGCAGAGCGCTTGCGCCATCTCTAGCGACCAGCACTTTGAAGCCGGTATCCGCCAGAAAATCGAACAGCACCCCTAAATTAGTGGGCGTGTCATCGACGATTAAGATGATGCCTTTTCCCGAAGTCGCCATACTCATTTCCTCCCCGCCCTATATTGTTTAACGAAGTCGAGGATTTGTTTTTCCTCAAATCCTTTGGCTAATTGACGCAGGTGGCCCGCAAACGGTGCCCATTCCGCATTCATCTCCTCCAGCTGTGCGGCTCGCTCCCCAATTTCTCGCAGGTCGCCCATCATCGCTAAATCGAAGAGAGCTTCCAGTTCTTCCTCAGGCGGAGCCACCATAGCTTCAGCACCGGACTTGGGCTTTTGGGAGCTGTCTGCGGGAGCGGCACTTCCCCCCTCATAAACCCATTCTAACCCCAAGTGAGCCCGCAATTTTTCCAAAAGCTCCTCTGTCCGTATGGGTTTGGGGAGAAAATCATTGCAGCCGGCACCCACACTCTTTTGCCGGTCGAACTCAAAAACGCTGGCCGAGGTGGCAATCACCACGATATTACTCAGGTCGGGTGACTTGCGAAGCCGGCGGGTGGCTTCCAAGCCGCTCATCACCGGCATCATCAAATCCATTAAAATGCAGTCGGGTTTAAACTCAGCCGCCTTGTTCAAACAGTCCTGGCCATCCGTGGCTTCTACCATTTCAAACCCTAAGGGCCGCAGCATGGCCACTAGAATCGAGCGATTTTCCCACTTGTCGTCAGCGGCGATAATTTTCCGCTTGTCGCCAAAGTAGCCGATAGGGGTTTGCGCCGGCGCTTTAGCCCCACTAGCCGCCCATTCCGACACCTCAGGCAAATCCAGATCGAAGAAGAAAACGCTGCCAAAGCCCAAGGTACTCTTCACCTGGATTTCGCCGCCCATCATCCCGACTAACTGGCGGCTAATGGCCAGTCCCAGCCCCGTTCCTTCAATCTTGCGATTGTGCTCTCCCACCTGATGGAAGGGCAAGAAAATCTCTTCTAACTGCTCGGGTGCCATGCCAACGCCGGTATCTTCCACCTGAAACCGCAGCTTGCCCTCATGATAGCCGACTTTGAAAGCCACCCCGCCTTTCTCGGTAAACTTGATGGCATTGCCCAGCAAGTTTATCAAAACTTGCCGCAACCGCTTCTCATCCCCCCTCACCCCTTTAGGCAGTTCAGTCACCGGCTCGTACACCAGCGAGATTCCCTTCTGTTCTGCCCGCACATAGCACATTTCGGCGATTCCTTCCAGAAATTGCGGAAAATGGAAATTCGTCGGGTGGATTTCCATTTTCCGGGCTTCGATTTTCGAGAGGTCTAGGATATCGTTAATCAGGGTGAGGAGGTGTTCGCCGCACTGGCTGATGATGTTCAGGCCATCTTTTTGCTGGCCGGTGACATTTTTGTCTCGCTTGAGAATTTGCACGTAACCCAAAATGCCGTTGAGCGGCGTGCGCAGTTCGTGGCTCATGTTGGCGAGAAACTCGCTCTTGGCGCGGCTGGCGGCTTTGGCGGCTTCTTCTGCTTTTTGCAGGTGGACATTTTTTCGGTGCAACTCCAGGGTGCGCTCCTGCACCTTGGCTTCCAGGGTGGCGTTAGCGGCTTCCAAATCTGTATACAGGCGAGCGTTCTCAATCGAGATGGCCGCTTGAGAGGAAAGGAGTTTCAAGACTTCCAGCCGGTCAGCAGTAAACGCGCCTGTCGTGAGATTATTTTCCAAATAAAGGATGCCGGTGAGTTTCCCCTGGTGGAGGAGCGGCGTGCACAGTACGGATTTGGGTTTTTGGCTGGCGATGTAGCTATCCGCCGTAAAGGTTCCCTCGCGACTGGCATCGCTGAGCACCACATTTTCACCGGTTCGGGCGACATAGTTGAGCGCCGATTGGGGCAATTGCTCGCTGCGTTCCACCGGCATCCCTTGCAGCACCCGCACATCCCCGTCCACCGAACCTTGGGCTTCTATCAAAAGCTTGCCTTCTTTCTCCAAAATCAGGACGCCGGTTTGAGCGCCGGCATTCTCAATCGCAATTTTCATCAACTTGGCCAGCAAGTTGCTCAAAACGATTTCGCCGGAAACCGCCTGCGATGCCTTGATAACTGTGGCCAAGTCCAGCGAACTACCCTTTTGTCCACTCGTCGAAGTCCCTGTCAGAGTCACCTCGCTCCTGCCGGTGTCCGCCTTAGCTATCCGGGAAAACACTTGAGGATATCGCGATTCCAAATCTTTGACCTTCGCTTTCGCTCCCCAGCGCATGTAGCCATAGTAAGACTCCGCCAGATAGAGTTGAGCCACCTTGTCTCTGCCACAAGAGAAATAAAATTCTGCTGCCAGTTCATTGGCAAGGGCTTCTTCTTGCAGGTATTCCTTTTCTTTGGCTCCTTGAATCGCTCTATCGTACAACTCTATCGCTTCTAAAACAAGCCCCAAAACCCGGGATTTTTCTGCCTCTAGTAGCTCGTACTTGTGCTGGAAGTTTGAGGGCGCATACTTGGCCCATTGCTGCATGATTTCCTGATTGGCCGACACTTGCTTGAGGATTTGCTCTCTGTCGCAGTGGGAAGCGCCGGGATATTGAGCGAGGAGGGCGAGAGAATAGTAGAAGTTGTGTGTGGCGTTAAGGCTCAGAGAGGTGACGCCACGGACGTACTGCGAGGTTAAAGCCGCGTATTGAGCGGCCTGAGCGGAATCCCCTAACAAATAAAACCGAATTGTTTTGCTTAGATAGGCGGCATAGAGCAACAAATAGATATTGTTTTTGGTGGCCTTTTCCAGAATGGCCTCTTCATCCAAGACTTCTCCATTAATCTGGTATTTCTCCTGAGGAGCGGCCATCAGGGTTAAAACCATTATCGCCCACAGCTTTACATAAGAGCTCTGGCAATCTAGTTTGATTTTCAGCAGCTGGTCAAGATGCTGGGCCTGCTTTTGAGCGACCGTATCCAGGGGCTCTCCGGACATCAATAAGTGGTCGCAGTACCATGAGGTGCTGTGGCCCACCCAGTCCAAATCGCCGCTGTCCAGCCCATTTTGAATGGCTTCCTGCAAAGGACCTAGGGTTGTCCGAGCCGGATCTTTCCAGATCCTCCCGTGCGCGTAAACTAAAACATAAACTTTAGTTTTGAGTTCCCTGGCATTAAATTGCTCCAGCACTTTCAGGGCCAGGTTCGCAAATTGGCAGCCAATCTCGATGTCTGCGGTCGAGTGACACAGAATCAAAGTGTACATCCCGTAACCGACAGCAGACAGGGGGCAATTCCCGTACTGAATAGAAAGATTTATCATTGTGTAGGGAATTTGCGCCAGAAAAGGAGAGCCGAGAAAGGAAGCCGGCGGAGCGGAAACCGCTAAGATCCGCATCGCCGCAAGCTTATCGGGAGCCGTCATGGCTGGCAGATTGCCTAACTCCTCAATATCCAGATTGCTGGGAGGTGACTCAGCTACAGGTACGCCCAGCATATTCAGAGATATCTGGGCAGTATCTAGCGCTTCTTGCATCTGGCTTTGAGCGATATAAAAGAGAATTTGTGTTTCGTAAACTTTGATTTTATCCAGCACATTCCTGGCCCGAGCCAGGATAATTTCTGAAAGCGCTTTAGCTCGCTCAAAATTGGTGTTTGTGTATTCCGCTGCCGTCGCTTCTACATACAAGTCCACAGTCAAGTCATACTCAGTCTCCCAGCTGTCTTCTGCCAGGAGTCCCAGCCCCACATTTAAGTACCTGACAGCCGTTTCATAAGCCGTTGCTGCCTTGGCTTTCTTGCCGGCCATCAGATTCAGGGAAGCCAGTTCATTTTTTTTGGCCTGCTGGGTGATGAGTTCTGCTCCCACATTCAATTGGTTGACAATTTCAAAGATGTTTTCTTCTCTATCCCCTGCCGGTGTGTGTTGCAGCAGCAGCTCGCCGATTTTCAGGTGAGTTGGTTTTTTCTGAGACTCTGGAATCAGAGAGTAAGACGCTTGCTGCACCCGGTCGTGCAAAAACTTGTAAATCACTTTAAACGGCTGGGCTGGTTTATCGTCGTGCGCCTCGGAGTCAAACACCAGCGGAATTTTGTAGGACTGGCTCAGGGGCAAAATAAAACCGGCTTGCAGCGCTTCCCACAAATCCCTGGCCATTTCTGACAGGGATTTTTCACTGACCGTGGCCAGCACGTCTAACGTAAATTTGTCGCCAATGCAGGCGGCAAGCTTTAAGGCATCCTGCGTCCTCGGTGACAGCTTTTGAATCTGGCTCACCATCAACTCGACGACATTATCGGTGATCCCAATGCTTTGAAGGCGCTCCATGTCCCACTGCCAGCTTGCCGCACTGAAGTCAAATGCCAGCAGCTTGTCCTGATAGAGGGATTTGAGCAGCTGAGTTAAGAAGAAAGGGTTGCCCTGAGTTTTCTCACACACTAACTCAGCCAGCGGCTTCGTCTTCTCTGCGCCCGCCCGCAGGGTATCAGCCACTAATTCACTGACATGAGCGATATCCAGAGGCTGCAGGATGATATTGTTTACAGTTGCCGAAGCCTGCTGAATCAGCTCCAAGGTGTGAATCAGCGGATGAGTCGGACTGACTTCGTTATCCCGATACGCGCCAATCAGCAGCAGATATTGGCTGTCCGGATCGGTGACGAGCAGCTCGATCAGCTTCAGGGAAGGCAAATCCGCCCACTGCAAGTCATCCAGAAACAAAACCAGCGGGTGTTCCGGCTGGCTAAATACGTGCGTGAATTGCTGAAACACCCGATTGAACCTGTTTTGCGATTCCGACGGGCCGAGTTGAGGGACTGCCGGCTGCGGGCCAATAATCCGCTCGACTTCCGGAATCACATCCACAATCACTTGGCCATTTGAGCCGAGAGCTTCTAGGAGTTTTGATTTCCAAACGGCTATTTTGTCATCGCTTTCGGTGAGCAGCTGCCGCATCAATTCCTGGAACGCTTGAATCAGGGAAGCGTAGGGAATATTCCGCTTAAACTGGTCGAATTTCCCGGAAATGAAATATCCCCGCTGCCGCACGATCGGTTTGTGAACTTCGCTCACCAGGGAAGATTTGCCAATGCCGGAGTAACCGGAAACCAGCATCATTTCCGTGGTGCCGGCACTGACCCGCAACTCCTTCGGAGACGCTACGCGAACAAAGGCGTCCAGCAGGGTTGCCACTTCCGCTTCCCGTCCGTAGAGTTTTTGCGGGATGTGAAATTGGCTGTATAAATCCAGCCGCCCCGCCTCGAAGTCGGAAATCTCGCCAGATTCCAAGAGCATTTTCAGGCAAGCTTCCAAGTCGGCCTTCAGTCCGAGGGCGCTTTGATATCGGTCTTCAGCGGTTTTGGCTAGCAGTTTCATCACGATGTCCGAAACCGCCTGGGGAATTCCCGGAGCCGCCTGACTGGGCGGCACCGGCATCTTCGCAATGTGGCAGTGAACGAATTCCAGCGGGTCAAGAGCATTAAAGGGCAGCTCCCCGCACAGCATTTGATAAAAGGTGACGCCCAAGGAATAGAAGTCGGTGCGGTAGTCCACCGAGCGGTTCATCCTGCCGGTTTGCTCCGGCGACATGTAGGCGAGGGTGCCTTCTAGCGAATTGGGATTGCTGGCGGTCTGGGTTTCTCGCTCCAGCCGCGAAGCAATGCTAAAGTCGATGATTTTCACTTCCCCTGTTTCTGGGTCGATCAGGATATTGTGGGGTTTGATATCTTTGTGGATGACTTGGCTTCTGTGCAGCTCGCCCAGCGTTTGCGCCAGCTGAATGCCGGTGTTTATAAATTCGATTAATCCCAGCTTTTTTTTGCCTATAAACTGTTTCAGCGACTCCCCCCCAAAATCTTCCAAAATCAGCGCTAACCCGTTCTGGCAGCTTTCTAAACCGATTGGCTTTACAATTCCCGAAACCTCCAACCATTCCAATATTTTATATTCGTGTCTCAAGCGAGTAATCTCTTCTAAGGTGGGGCGCTCTGCTTTGAGAGTCTTGACGATCGCCGAACTGCCGTCGTCCACCCTTGTCCCGCGATAAATCACCGTATTCACGCCTTCGTGAATGGCTTGGCTCAGGGTGTAACCGGCAAGATTTATACTCATTGTCAAAAGTCCAGTGGTAGGGGGTAGGTGGGCGGTATCCGGGAGGCGGGCAGGGTATGCAGCTGGCATTTTAACATACTACTTCACTGCTCGCAACCTCCCTAAAGGCGGTCTTGCAGTTCTTGACTGACAGTCAGCTTCGGCGTCCCCTGATGGCCGGTCTGTCGTGTTGCAAGCCGGCAGGAGCGGGATTTGTGAAAGACACGACACGTTGGGAAAATACTCATTACTATTTAGTCTGCCACAATTCTAAAAAAAATCTAAACACTTCACAAAACTAAACATTAATTTTTGCAAAAATCGTGCTAGTAAACACTCTCGCCGGGAAGGCCGGCGCACGCGGAGGCGGAGGGCTTTCAGTCGTAGGGTGCGTTCCCACGAGGAGTTATAGAGCTCCGCTGACACTCCTGATGGCGGAACGCACCCCACTCAGAGACAGCCGGCACCCTGGCGAATGGGAATTTCAATGACAAACTCCGTACCCTTTCCCGGTGCCGAAAGACACGTCAGCTTACCCTTGTGTTTGTCCACCACAATCTGGTAACTAATGGAGAGCCCCAGACCGGTGCCTTTCCCCACCGGCTTAGTCGTAAAGAAAGGGTCAAATAGCCTGCGGCGCACGTCCTCTGTCATGCCCGGGCCACTGTCAGCAATCGAAATCCGAGCGAATTGGGAATTGGGCGTGGGGCATGGGGCATGGGGCATTGGGCATTGCGAAAAATCTTCCCCACGCTCGGTGCGCCCGGACCCATGCCCTATTGAAGTGCGAATCCAAATAGTAGGGCATTGGGCATTGGGCGAGGGGGATTGCTGTTCTTTCCCACGCCCGATGCCCGATGCCCGATTCCCTATTTCCAGCACGTCAATCGCATTCGTCAGGATATTCATAAACACCTGATTCAGCTCGCCGCCGCAGCACTCCACCGCAGGCAAATCGCCGTACTCCTTAATCACCTCAATGCCTGAACTTCCAGCTTTGCTTTTCAGCCGGTGCTGCAAAATCAGCAGCGTATTCTCAATCCCCTCGTGAATGTCCACCGGCTTGTACTTAGCTTCGTCATGGCGAGAGAAGTTGCGCAGAGACAGAATAATTTCCCGGATGCGCGTAGCGCCGGCATGCATCGACTTCAGGAGTTTGGGCAAGTCTTCCCTGACGAAATCAAGGTCGATCTCCTCAGTACGGGCGCAGATTTCCGCCGGCGGGTGCGGACAGTGCTGCTGGTAGAGATTCACCAACTCCAGCAACTCTTCAATATATTGACTCGCGTAGCTGAGATTGCCATAGATGAAATTAACCGGGTTATTAATTTCGTGAGCCAACCCGGCAACCAGCTGGCCGAGAGAAGACATTTTTTCCGTCTGAATCAGCTGGCTTTGGGTGTTTTGCAGCTGCCGCAGAGCGATTTCTAGCTGAGTCGCTTGCTGCTGCAGAGACGCGATTAATCGCGTCTTTTCAGCCTCCGATTGCCGCAAAGCTTCCTCTTTGATCACGCGCTCAGTGATATCTTCCGAAGTCAGCAGGATGCCGACAACATTACCCTCCCCGGAGTGGAGGGGGATTCTGTTCTTGTCCAGCCAAGCTTGCTGGCCACCGGCTTGCATTTGCGATTCGATGACGTGATATTCCGGCGCGTCCGCCTCCATGACTCGCCGGTCGCACTGGCGGAAGTAATCGGCCTGCTCCTGCTCCCACCCCAAATCCCAGTCTGTCTTGCCAGCGATATCCTCTGGAGAGCGCAACCCGGCAGCGCGGGCGAAGTTGCGATTGCAGCCCAGATAAACAGAATCGCGATCCTTCCAGGCAATCAGCTGCGGGATGTTGTCCATCACCAGCTGCAGCATTTCTTGGGAGTTGCGCAGCTGCTCCTCAATGCGCTTGCGCTCGGCAATCTCGTTCTGCAGCTGAGCGATCGCGTGCCTGAAAGCCGCTGTCCGCGCCTCGACCCGAATTTCCAGCTCTTCATTGGCTTGCTTGAGCGCCTCCTGCGCCTGCCTGCGCTGGGTGACGTCCCGGACTGTACCGATCATGCGCACCGGCACTCCAGAGGCGTCGCGCACCACTTCCCCATTGCTGAGAATCCAGCGGGCGGTGCCGTCGGGCCAGACAATGCGGGTTTCGATATTGTACTCTTCCCCCGCCTCGACCGCCAGTGCGAAAGCCAGCATGGCGCGGCTGCGATCCGAGGGGTGGACGAGGTTGAGATAGGCGAAGTAGGTGGCGGGCAACTCGCCAGCAGGCAACCCAAACAGGGATTCCGCCCCATCATACCAAGTCATGTCGCCGGTGATAATGTCCCACTCCCACACCCCCATGCGGGCCACCTTGAGAGCCTGCTGCAGCCGCGCCTTTACAGAGGCCAGATGTTGCGTCTCCACCCGCAGCGCCTCCTGTGCGACCACGCCAGCGGTGGTGTCCTGAACCAGCGCCACGAAGTAATCGGCAGCTCCATCCGACCGGCGGACGCACTGCACCCCGACGCTGGCGTGGATAACCTGGCCATCTTTGCGGACAAACCGCTTCTCCAGGGAATAGCCATCAATCTGGCCGGTTAAAACCCGGTTGAACTGGGCCACGTCCGCTTCCAGATCCTCTGGATGCGTTAGCTCCACCCAAGTCAAACGCAGCAGTTCCGACCGGGAATAGCCCAGTATCTCGCACAGAGCGTCGTTGACTTCCAGCCAGCCAAAGTCCGGCTTCGCGATCGCCACGCCGGTCAGCGACAGCTCGAAATACCGGCGGAATCGCTCCCCTGAAGAGCTTCTCGCCGCCTCCGCCTGTTTGCGCTTGCTAGTATCCTGTTTGAGCCGGGCGATGGTGCGCGTCAGCTTCGCCGTCCGTTTCTCCAGCTGTTTTTCTAAGTCGTCCGCTGTGAACAGCCGCCCCAGTTTACTGTCACCGGCAGCACCGGGGGTGCCATCACTAGCAAGCGGCACCCCCTCAAAAGCTCTCTCCCGCACCGCTGCGTAAATCAGCTCCTCTTCAGGCACAGCTGCCGCATTCCACAACAGCCTTTTGTAGGAGCCGTCAGCGCAGCGGTAGCGATTTTCAAAGGAAATTGTCTCCTCCGTGCCGGTGGCCAGTTTTTCTATGGCCGCTGCGGTGGATTCTCGGTCTTCCGGATGCGCGAATTCAATCAGCGGTTTGAGCAGCAACTCTTCCCCGGTGAGCGACAGCGTTTTTTCCCACATCGGGTTGAGGCGCTTGAAATAGCCGTCGAACCCAGCCACACAGAGCATCTCCTGCGACAGCCTGAAGAAGCGATCTGGCTGTGCGGCGCGATTTTGACGCTGATTCCTTCCATTTTTTAGTGCTTGGATTGCCATATTCTACCCGCTTTTTACTAGGCCCGAATCCCGTGCGCCTTTTAACGCAACACCCATTCAATTTATGAAAAATTGGTTTTTTATGCCCAATATATTTGTTTAATCTTGTTTTCTATTTGAGACAATTGACCTGCCCTTTTCCCCCCTCTGTTCCTTCAGCTTAATACACCTTAACATATCGCAGTCATCGGCGTCCCTCAGTTGCGCGTAAAAAATCGCGAGTCAGCAGCGCTGCTAGCGGCAAGCGAGTCATATCAAGTCCTGAGAATTCCCTCCCCCACTCAACCCAAAATTATTTTCTCACCCCATCTCCCCATCCCCGCCTGCCGCACCCGATGTGGCCTTCAGGGAATCGAAATCGCCAATTCAACACCCTCATGCTAGAAGCGCACCTCACTTGACCGCCATACTGTTCGCCCAGCAACGGACAGCCCCAAACCCCCTCCCTGACCGGCTACCTCTCCGCCACGCCCTGGCGCTTACCCCAGCCAAGCTTCCGCTCCCAGAGAAGAGCGCCTGCTGATTGCCGCGCTGATTGGCCACATTTAATGAGTGCTATCTTTTTTGTTTGATTGCTCATTATTATTTTTTAGAGCCCGTCAGGGCAAAAAAAAATTAAATAAAGATTAATCAGACGTAAAAAGCCTCTTCCGGCGGCGGGGCGGCTTTCTCTGAGCGCGAAACAATTGCACCTCGATCGTGAGGAGGGCTGTCTCACCCCACTGCGGCTCGCAGTCTGGCCCGTCGGGCCCCATACAGTAGAATCCCAGCGGGATGGAGACGCACCCGTTTTCTGCAGTACCGCTCTGGGTGAGGGGGGGGTGAGCGCTTTACAGCGGTGCTTGTATTATTGTGGATTTTTGATACGTTTTGTCAGGGGTAATTTAAAGATTCTTAATGTATAGCATTTGAAAGATTGCTTGCCGGCTTTCTCGGCACGCCGGCTCGCCCAAAAGGCGGCAGGCACTGCGGCGGGGCCGCCGGTGAGGTATCCTGAAGAAAACGGCCACTCAACCTCGAATACCAGCAACCCTGACAACGATGCCCGCACATGTTAGCGCCTCCACCACTGCATTTCCCCTGATCGCTGTTGTCGGTCAAGAAGCCATCAAACAAGCCCTGCTGCTGTCAGCTGTCGATCCGGGACTGGGAGGGGTGGCGATTGCCGGTCGTCGCGGCACCGCTAAATCCGTCATGGCACGCGCCCTGCACGCTTTACTGCCACCGATTGAAATTGTCAAGGGGTCTGTCAGCAACTGCGACCCCAACAAGCCCGAAGAGTGGGACGATTACACTAGCGCTCTGTACTGTCGGGACGCGACTGTTAGCTCTGCAGCCGGTGACATCCCAACCGAAGTCATCCCCGCACCCTTCGTGCAAATTCCCCTGGGAGTAACAGAAGACCGGCTCCTCGGTTCGGTGGATGTCGAGCAATCCGTCAGACGGGGCGAAACCGTCTTCCAGCCCGGGCTGCTGGCGGCGGCGCACCGGGGCGTCCTCTACGTCGATGAGATCAACCTGCTCGACGACAATATCGCCAATCTGTTGCTCTCGTCACTCACAGAAGGGCGCAACCAGATCGAGCGGGAGGGCATCAGCTTCCTGCACCCCTGCAAACCCCTGCTGATCGCCACCTACAACCCGGAAGGAGGCCCGCTGCGGGAGCACTTGCTCGACCGGATTGCCGTCTCGCTCTCCGCTGACGGCGTGCTGGGAATGGACGACCGGGTGCGAGCCGTGGAGCAAGCCCTCTCCTACGCCAACTCCCCCCAAGCATTCCTCGGACAGTACGCCGAAGACACCGATAACCTCAAAACCCAGGTAATCCTGGCGCGGGAGTGGCTCAAAGAAGTCCGGATCGCCGGCGAGCAAATCGCCTATCTCGTCGAAGAAGCAATTCGCGGAGGCGTCCAGGGACACCGCGCCGAACTGTTCGCCGTGCGCGTAGCCAAGGCAGCAGCAGCCCTAGAAGGGCGCACAGCAGTCAGCGCCGAGGATTTGCGCCGCGCTGTGGAACTGGTTATCGTCCCCCGCGCCACCATTGTCCAGACGCCGCCGGAACAGCAGCCGCCGCCACCGCCGCCGCCACCGCCACCCCAGGATGACTCCGAGCAAGAGCAAGAAGAAGAAGAAGACAAAGAAAACCCCGAACCGCCCGAGGATCAGCAGGCGACTGTCCCGGAAGAGTTTCTTTTTGACCCGGAAGGGGTGCTTCTCGACGACTCCGTGCTCTACTTCGCGCAAATGGCCAGCCGGCGGGGCAAGTCCGGCAGCCGCAGCGTGATTTTCTCCGACGACCGGGGGCGCTATGTCAAGCCGGTGCTGCCCAAGGGCCAGGTGCGGCGAATTGCGGTGGATGCCACCCTCAGGGCGGCTGCGCCTTACCAAAAAGCCCGGCGCGAGAGACTCGCTCGCGAAACAGCAGAAAAATCCCCAAATCCCCAAATCCCGGCACCCCCTCCCAACCGGCGCGTCTTCGTCGAAGAAGGAGATGTCCGGGCGAAACGTCTGGCGAGAAAAGCCGGTGCCCTAGTCGTGTTTGTGGTGGACGCCTCTGGCTCAATGGCGCTCAACCGCATGCAGTCCGCGAAGGGTGCGGTGATGCAGCTGCTCCAGGAAGCGTATCAAAGCCGCGACCAAGTGGCGCTGATTCCCTTCCGGGGCGAGCAAGCGGATGTGCTGCTCCCCCCCACTCGTTCGATCACCACCGCGCGCCGGCGTCTGGAACGGCTCCCCTGCGGCGGGGGCTCGCCTCTGGCCCACGGGCTGACTCAGGCGGTGCGCGTGGGTGTAAATGCCCAGCAGTCTGGGGATATTGGTCAGGTGGTGATTGTGGCGATTACCGACGGGCGGGGGAATATTCCCCTGGCGCGCTCCCTGGGCGAGCCGGTTGTGGATGGGGAAAAGCCGGATATTAAGGGGGAATTGCTGGAGATTGCGGCCAAGATTCGGGGGCTGGGAATTCAGCTGCTTGTGATCGATACGGAGAATAAGTTTATTTCCACCGGCTTTGCCAAGGAACTGGCCAAAACTGCCGGTGGGAAATACTATCACTTGCCGAAGGCGACAGACCAGGCGATTGCGGCAATGGCGAAGGACGCGATTGCCGGCATGAAATCCCGCTAGGCACCTGTGCCCAACCGCTAGAAACCCCAGCCCAACAGCTAAAAACCCGGTTTCTTGGAGAAACCGGGTTTTTCAGAGCCGCAGGAATAGGGTGCGAGAGGCAGCAGCCCACCAATCTGCGTTGCCAGCTCAAGCTGGCAACGAGAGATAATATCCGGAAGAAAGCATATATACAAAACCCGTCTAAAGTCGGGTATTTGTGAAAATCATTTACTCGTAAATTATCTCATTTACAGTCTGCAGGACGAAAAATGGCCGAGAACTGGGGTTGATGGCCACCGGCAGGGGTCAGTTGGGCCCCGAAAAGCAGATTGGCCGCACCGCTGCAGGGCCGAATTAGGGCAAATTCCCTAATATCCGGAAGAAAGCATATATACAAAACCGGTCTAAACTCGAGTATTTGTAAAAATCATTTAATCGGAAAATATATCAGCTATAGTCTGTCGCTTGCAAGACTTTCAGCTGCTCCGGTTCCCCCCTTTTTAAGGGGGGTTAGGGGGGATCTGGGGACACCTTCCGGGGGGGAGAGGGGGGACAGGCGTCCCGCCTGTCCTACGTCTGTCTTCCGGGGGAGAGCTGGGGGACAATCTCGTCGGTGCCGGTGGCGGCGAAGCGGGCAAATCGCCGCGCTAGAGGGGGGGCGAAGACCAGGGGACTGCTAAAACCGGAGAAGAGATGAATGCCCTGGAATCCGGGGATTTCCCCGATCGAGGGGAGCTGATCGGGACTGAATGCGACCGTGCACTGGTGCCAGGTTGCAGGCAGGTTGGCTAAAGCCGGCAAAATTTTGGCGATTTCAGTGCGCATTGCGGCTTCACTTTCGGCGGGGTCTGCTGCAGGGTTGGGAAGGCTGGGGTTGGTTAAGACTCGGCTGATCTGTCCGATTTTGATTCTGCCGTCTAGAAACTGAATCGCACCGGCATCGAGGATAGCCGGTGCCAATTCTCGATCGGGTTTGTCCCAAAGTTTTTCAGCGTCTGGGGTGCTGGCACGGGTTTCTAATTGCAAGCGCTGGTTGCTCGCTGACATGACACAAGTTCGCAGGTGGGTGTGGACGGGGGGCGTTTCGAGAAGTTCAGTACAGGTAAAATAGACTCGGGTGTCGATCCCGGCGGCTTTGAGGGTGGAGCGAGTCAGTCCGCCGGCGCAGATGGCGACGTTGGCGGCGCGAATGGTGCCGGTGGGAGTGGAGACGCCGGTGATGCAATTGCCCTCGCGCAGGAGTCCGGAGACGGGGGCAATTTGCATTGCGCCGCCGGCTCGGATAAAGGCTTGGCAGTACGCCCGCACCAGAGCTTCTGGCTGGACGTGCCCGTGACGGACGGTGAGAGCGCCGGCGATCGATTCGGGATTGAGTAGCGGTTCGAGATCGCAGGCTTCGCTGACGCTGAGCAATCGGGGAGGGATGGCGCAATTGGCAAAGGCAGCGGCCATTTGTTCCGGGTTTTCGCCGGCGGCTACTGTCAGTAACAAGTCTAACTCGCGCAACAGGATATTGGCGTCTAATTCCTCTGACAGGGCGCGCAGGAGTGCAATCCCTTCGGCGCAGACTTGGCGCGTCAGCTCTGTGGTGCCGGCCCAGTAGGCAACACCGGCGTAACTGAGGCGAGTTGCGTTTTGCAGCGCTGGGTGTTGCTCTAACAGGAGGACAGAAAAGCCTTTCTTGGCTAATTCATAGCTGAGAGCCGCACCAGTGATGCCGGCACCGACGACAGTCCAGTCGTAAGTTTTCATCCTTCTTGGCCAAAAGGGTTTTCTTGACCCTGCAATTATAGCAGTTTTCACGCCCTTTTAACCCCGGTTTCTTTAAGAAACCGGGGTTCTCAGTATATACCCTATAACCGAGCGCCGGTGTGGGGGATGGCTTTTCAGCCAGCCATCCTCCGGTGACTCATCTGCTAGATTTGGTACTGCTCCTGGCTGAACTGATTTTGCTCTCCAGTCAGCAGCTCAGGACTCACTGACGGTCGCATATCCCACCGCAACTCAGCCAGCAGCAGCAAGGTGGATAGCATCACAACTCCAGTGGTGAGAAACTGCCAAGCGCCAACGTATGGCAAGATGGAGATACCTAGCAGGTGAACTAGACCGATAAAAATCATGGCTCGCGATTGCATTCCCAGTCCGGTAAACAAGTAGCCAAAGGCAATCAAGCCCAGCCAAAGAGCGCAGAGGTGCGTCAAAACTCCCCCCCAACTCAGGAAGATGCTCAGGTCGGTGACAGCCAGACCGCCCAGCATCAAAATTACCCAGCAATACACTACCCAGCTGAGGCGTTCCACCCTCACCGAACACTGAGTCAGCACCACCATCGCCACCGTACCGACCAGGGTGACCGCTGACCACAAGATGGCTTGAACGCCCCAATTCAGGGGGAGAAACTGCGCCGTGCCAAAAATTACTGCTGAGAGCAGCCCCCAAAGGATGCAAGCTTGATCGAACTGGGTGTAGAACGTCGAATAGAGCTTAATGTTTCCAATCTGCCAGTTAACGACCCGCACGCCCGGGAGACTCTGGACATCAATAGAAAGCGTTTTTTTGCGAAAAATTGGTGTGTCTGATTTAAAAAAACTCATCTGATGCATGCCTAAACTAAGATTTATGAGGGTTTTTAATGCCGCACTCCCGGACGAGATATACCTCTACACTCGCCGCTTAAGACATTATTTAGCAGCTATCAAAAGAGGTAAATTTGCCTCCGCCACACTCTATCAGGAGAGAGATAAAAGTCGGAAAATTTTAGGGTTTTCTAAAGATAGAGAGTCGCCTTAAGCAGTACCCTGTTCTGAGGGAGCCGGACTCGCCGACCGATTCGGTCGGGATAAAAAATCTAAAGATTGCCGGAGGTAAAAAAGCTTTGTTTTTCTCGTAATTTCCCGGAGTCTGTCCAGATTATTCCTCTGTATATACCGCGCTCCTCCTGAAGAAATACGGCCACAGTCGTAAACCCTGACTGGCCTGAGATTCTCTTCAGTAGAATCATTGCTATGAAATCCTCCTCTACAAGTATGGCTGAGCGGAAAACGCACTCCAGGTGGCTTCATCCCCGGCAGGGCGGGTCAGGGGACTGCCCCTACTGCTGTGAGAGCTCAAACGTCAGGGGAGCCAGAGATTGAGCTTCGGGCTTGCAGGGATTTTCGGGAATCGGGCCAGCAGGTGGGTGTGCCGGCTCAACCAGAGACTGTGCGATGTCCCTAATATCGTCAGATCTCGCTCCAGATCGGGAACTGTCTTAGAAGTTAGCACGCCAAAGTGAAGAACTTGTGAAAATGCCTGCTATCTGGGCGCAAAATTATAAATTTTTATTAAGAGTTTTACGGTTGACGGCGGTGCGCCTGCCGGCTTATTATTAAATACTCCTAGGGCCATAAATCACCCGCTCCTCATCTCCTCCATGCCGGTCTATCCCTGGCCATCAGTCGGGTTAGAGAATCCATTGCCGCCCTCTCCGTATTTAAGTGATATGGAACCCTCAGTTGAAATTAGGGAGCCGCACTGTCACCTTGTGGGATGAACTGAAGGCTCACGACCTTACTGTAGCTGCTGCCGGTGAAAGCTGCAGTGTTCCCCTATACCAATTTGGCAATATGATGTGTTATAATTTTATGACATGTCAGTCCGGACTGCCCACTTATATAGCAGTGGGCAAATGGGTTAGGACATTAGACACTGACGGCAGGCGTCTCGCCTGCCCTGCGGATATAGCTCGCTCCGACAGGCCGAAAAGCCTGTCCGGAGGGGCGGGCTGAGTGATGGGTTGACTGTCAATGAAGTTGGGGACTGTCAGCGAGTAGCTGTCGCGAAGGCACCCGGGCAAAGTAGAGACAAGGGCATGTGGCGTCTCTACTCCGTGCCGGCAGCAGGGGATGGATACAGCACGGCTCCACCGGCTCTCAAAGATGCGCTACAATCTTTTCGATCCAAAATCCTAAATTAAAACAAAAATTGTTATGGCGGCTACCCAAACAGCAGCAAGAGACTGGCAGGGGTTTCAAGATGCCTTAGCTGGGATAGAGGTGATTTCAGATCCCTCGCAAGTGGCTAAACTGTCAGGGGATTATCACACCTTTAGCCCCATCCTGACAGAAAAATTGTCTGGGAAGACAGGGGATGTCGCGGTGCGCCCGAAAAACGAGGCGGAGGTGTTGCGGGTGGCGTCAGCTTGCGCTAAATTTAAGGTGCCGGTGACGGTGCGGGGTGCGGGAACCGGCAACTACGGACAGTGCGTTCCCCTGCAGGGCGGCGCGATTTTGGACATGACGCTCCTGCAGGAGATTCGCTGGGTGAAACCGGGAATCGCCCGCGTGGAGGCGGGGGCGAAACTGGCGGCGATTGACAAGAAAGCGCGGGAGATTGGGTGGGAAATGCGCATGGCTCCCTCAACGTACCGCACGGCGACGATTGGAGGATTTATTGCCGGTGGGAGCGGCGGAATTGGTTCGGTAACATACGGGCAATTGCGCGATCGGGGCAACATCCTGGCGCTGCGCGTGGTGACAGTGGAGGAAGAACCCCGCACGATTGAATTGCGCGGCGATGAAGTTTACAAGGTAAACCACGCCTGGGGGTTGAATGGGATTATCACCGAGTTAGAAATGCCTCTGGCACCGGCTTATCCTTGGGCGGAGTTAATCGTCGCCTTTGACGATTTTATGGCAGCGGCTCGATTCGGTCAAGCCCTCAGCGATGCCGACGGGCTGATAAAAAAGCTGGTGTGCGTTTGCGCTGCGCCGATTCCTTCCTACTTTGCCCATTTCAAGAATCAGATTCCAGCCGGTGCCAGCTGCGCCTTGCTGATGGTTGCAGAATCCTCTCTGGAATCGCTGGAGTGCTTAATCGCTGAGTGCGGCGGCAAAATTTGCTATCAAAAATCTGCTCAGGAAGCCAGCAAGGGCACGTCCGTGGCTGAATTTACCTGGAATCACACAACTTTGCACGCCCGCAGTGCCGATCCGTCGCTGACTTACTTGCAGACGCTGTTTCCAGCGGACAGGAGTCTGGAGCTGGTTGAACACATGTACCGGCACTTTGGCGATGAAGTGATGATGCACTTGGAATTTATCCGGGTGAATGGCGCGGCGATTCCCGCCGGCTTGCAAATTGTCCGCTACACAACCGAGTCGCGCCTGAATGAGATTATTCGCTATCACGAAGAGCAAGGGGCGTTTATTGCCAACCCCCACACCTACATCATAGAAGATGGGGGGCGCAAGCGCATGGACCCGCAGCAGGTGAAATTTAAGGAAATGGTTGACCCCTACGGGCTGCTGAATCCTGGTAAAATGCGGACGTGGCTGGAGCGAGTTTAGATTTTTGCTGGGGGGAAGCGACATGTCGCGGGATCATCCCCATGCATGCAAAGATTTTCCCCCTCACCCCCCGTTCCCCCCCTCTCCCATGAAGGGCTACCTTTTATACACATACTGGGTATGTGACTGCAGTAGTAGGGTGCGTTCCCTACGAGGGAACGCACCCTACCCCGGGCGAAACATGGAAAATTGCCATGACTGGGGATTTGTGTATAAACCGAAGCCCATGAACGGAGAGGGGGGGAAATAAAGAATTAGGTTGGGGGTGGGGGGAACGTGCATGCTTTTGGGTTGCTCCCCATGTCGCCTCCCCACACTCTAACGGCAAGGTCAATCAAGAAACAAGGAAAAATACCCAAGATATATGATGCACGGCTTTATTCCCCCAGAGCGCTTTTTTCCCTACCTGACTTGGACGGATATCCAGGCGATGCCGGATAAGGAAAATGTGGTGCTCGTCCAGCCGGTGGGCTCAATTGAACAGCACGGTCCGCACCTGCCGGTGATTGTGGATTCAGCGATTGGTGTGGCGGTGCTGGGAAAGGCGCTGCACAAACTAGATCCTTCTATCCCCGCTTATGCCCTGCCACCGCTATATTATGGAAAATCGAACGAACACTGGCATTTCCCCGGCACAATTACGTTGAGCGCCCAGACGATGCTGGCAATGCTGGCGGAAATTGCTGACAGTGTTTACCGGGCGGGGTTTCGCAAACTGGTGCTGCTGAATTCCCACGGGGGACAGCCGCAGGTGATGGAGATTGCGGCGCGGGATCTTCATGTCAAGTACGGCGATTTGTTGGTTTTTCCGCTGTTTGTGTGGCGAGTGCCTAACATTACGAAGGAATTGCTGGCTCCCCGAGAGGCGGCGTTAGGCATCCACGCTGGGGATGCTGAGACGAGCCTGATGCTGTCCATTTTGCCGGAACAGGTTAGGATGGAAGCGGCGGTGTGCGAGTACCCCGAGGGTTTGCCTCAAGACAGCCTTCTGAGTATGGAGGGCAAGTTGCCTTTTGCTTGGGTGACGCGAGATTTATCTAAGAGTGGGGTTTTCGGCGATGCGACTGTGGCGACTAAGGAAAAGGGCGACCATATTTTGGAATCTCTTTCTGAGGGTTGGGTGCGGGTAATTGAGGATATTTATAAGTTCCGGCAGCCACAGGTTAGGTAGGAAATCTCGGGAATTGGGACAGGCGTCTCGCCTGTCCTACAAGGTGGTAACTCTAGGGATTTAACAGTATTGAGGTGTGTGGATAGGGAGGTGCTATGCTGAAAGTAAGTCCGAAAGAAACGGCATCGATGCTCACCCGCGACGGGGTGCGCTTGGATGCAGATATTTATCGCCCCGACGCTGAGGGGAATTTTCCCGTGTTGCTGATGCGCCAGCCTTATGGGAGAGCGATTGCATCGACTGTGGTTTACGCTCACCCGAGATGGTACGCCGCCCAGGGCTATATTGTGGTGATTCAGGATGTGCGGGGGCGAGGCACTTCTGAGGGGGAATTTAAATTATTCGCCAGTGAGGTTGAGGATGGGTTTGACAGCGTGAATTGGGCTGCCGGTTTGCCGGGAAGCACCGGCGATGTGGGGATGTATGGGTTTTCTTACCAGGGCATGACTCAGCTGTACGCTGCTTCCGCCCGCCCGCCGGCGCTAAAAGCTATCTGCCCTGCCATGATTGGCTGGGATTTGTATGCGGATTGGGCTTATGAGGGGGGAGCGTTCTGCCTGCAAGCGAATCTGAGTTGGGCGATTCAGCTGGCGGCAGAAACAGCTCGCTTGCGAGGGGATGAAGACGCCTATCAAGCTCTGTTTAATGCCTCTCGCAATCTGCCACTTTATGACAGGATGCCGGCCTGTCCAGACCTGTTGCGAAAATTAGCGCCTGATTCATTTTATCACGAGTGGTTAGAGAATTGCCAAGACGGGGAATACTGGCAGAAACTTTCGCCAAATATGGCAGGGGTGGATATGCCGGCGCTTCACATCGGGGGGTGGTTCGACACTTACTTGCGCGGCACTCTGCGTTTCTATAAAGAAATGGCGGATCGCAGCGCTTTTCCGCAGCGCCTTATCATTGGCTCTTGGGCGCATTTGCCCTGGGGTCGCAAGGTGGGTGCGGCGGATTTTGGCTCAGAGGCGGCCACTCCTGTGGATGAGCTGCAGGTGCGCTGGTTCGATCAGTTTCTCAAAGGTGCGGATGCGGGGTTGCTGGATGAGCCGCCAATTTCTCTATTCGAGATGGGCAGCAATCAGTGGCGCTACTTTGACAGCTGGCCGGTTTACAACCACAAATCCTATTATTTCTCAAGTACAGGGCTTGCCTGTTTGAGGGAAGATGAGGGGGCTCTGACAGAAAGTTTGCCAGAAACCTGCCCTGATGATATCTTTGTGCATGACCCTTGGCGACCGGTTCCTTCTCTAGGCGGTCATGCGGCAACTCCAGCTGGGTCATTTGACCGCTCTGCGATCGACTGTCGCGCAGATGTTTTGACTTACACGTCTGAACCGCTGGCGGAAGATTTGCATCTGGCTGGGGAGGTTGCGGTAGAAATTTGGTGTAAAGCTGATGCGCCTAGTTTTGACTTGTGCGCGGTGCTGTCTGAGGTGAAACCTGACGGCAGTGTTTGGAATTTGACTCAGGGGTATTTGCGGGTCAATCCGGGAGAGGATAGCGATCCGTTGCTGATTTCGCTGCAATCAACTTGCGTGAGGGTTGCTAGGGGAAATGCTTTGCGCCTCAGTTTGAGTGCGGCTTGTTTTCCTGCCTATGCGGTGAATGCGGGAACGGGTTTAAGTGCAGGGGAATCGCGTTTGATGGAGGCTCGGATTATTACGCTGACTGTCAGCTGCGGGGGGGACTGTCCCTCGCAAATTTTGCTGCCGGTGGTTTGACACTTATAGCAGTATGCAGTTAGGTTGGTGTGATTCGTAGGGTGCGTTTCCTAAAAGGAAACGCACCCTACACCCGGCTTTCTGTCCGCGCCCAAATTGCTGGCTGCTATAAAAGGAGGCAGAGCCTCCAGAACGGAGTTCCCAGGCTCCGCCTGGGAACGAGGGGAATGTTGTTGCTTTTTTCTTTTTCCTGTTCCAGAGAAGGCTTTATTCTCGCAGGAGAAGCAGCCGCAGGGGATGGATATGTATGTGCCAGGGGAAAGGGCGATCTTTGAGATCCGCCCATTTTTCTTTGAAGACTTCCGCTTGCAAGTGGTAGTCTCGGTCGCTCGCAGGAGGAGCGTGCAGCTTCAGATAAAGCGTCATGCGGTGGGGGGTTTCGCTCGTCGCCGCTAGCCAGCAAGGGAAAGTATTTTCCTGGCTGGCGTCATTCGGGAAGCTCAGCTGGTGGGCGCGAATTCCCACGCAGCTCAGATCGTCCGGAATTGGTTCAATGACTTGCAAGGTGCAGCCCCAGTCGGTGGCTTCTATCTGCTGGGTGCCGGTGGCGACAGCGCCAGAAAAATTTTTACACCCTGTGAGTTGGGCAACGCTGAATGTGGGGGGTTTTTCAAAAATGCTGTGTTTGGAACCGCAAGCGACTGCTTTTCCTCGCTCAATCACTAAGAGATTTTGGCAAACCCGGTAAGCTTCTTCCAGATTGTGCGTCACAAATAGGGTGACGCCCCGGTAAGTCGCTAGCAGGGAAATCAGTTGCTTTTCCAGCTGGCTGCGCAGGTGGGTGTCCAGTGCGGAAAACGGCTCGTCCAGCAACAGCGCTTCTGGCTGGCTTGCTAGGGCTCTCGCTAGGGCTACTCGCTGCTGCTGACCGCCAGAAAGTTGGTGAGGGTAGCGGTTTTCTAAGCCTTGCAGCTGGAAGGCAGCCAGTTGGGTTTGCACCTCCTGGTTGATGGTGGAACGAGGTCTGCCCTTTGGCAAACCGAAGGCAATATTTTGAGCTACGGTTAAATGAGGGAAGAGGGCGTAGTTTTGAAATAAAAAGCCAATGCGGCGCTCGCGAGAGGGCAGGTTAATTCCCTGTTCAGAATCAAACAGCACGCGCCGGTTCAAGACAATTTTACCCCGGCGGGGCGTTTCCAAACCGGCAATGCAGCGCAGGGTCATGCTCTTTCCCGAACCGGAAGCCCCCAAAAGTCCCAGCACCTCCCCGCCTGCGCTCAATTCCACCTCCAGGGGGAAGCTAGAAAGTGGCTTTTCGATGTCTGCGAAAAGCCCGATTTCTGAAGGCATTAGGTCGCGTCTGGAGGGCATTAGGGGCGCTGCAGGTGGCTGTTTCTCCCTGAGGGGGATTGCGGGTGCCGGTGCGCCGGCAGCCCAGCGCCGCCCGGATGCAGACCAGTAATTGACGGCAGCCAGCACGCTGAGAGAAATTCCCAGGATAATCGCTACCCAAATCGAGGCTAGCTTCATTTCACCGGCTTCCACGGCAAAATAAATCGCCATTGGCACAGTTTGGGTCTGTCCGGGAATATTGCCGGCTAGCATTAGCGTCGCGCCGAATTCCCCCAGCCCGCGCGTAAATGCTAGAATTGTTCCCGCCACAATTCCAGGGTGCGCCAGCGGCACCATCACCCGCCAAAAAACAGTCCATTCCGACGCCCCCAAAGTGCGGGCGGCGTGCAAAAGAGTGGGGTCGATTTGCTCAAAGGCTCCCAGGGCTGTTTTGTACATCAGCGGGAAGGCGACCACTGTGGCAGTAATGACTGTTGCCGGCCATGAGAAAATTACAGTGAATCCGAATTGCAGCAAAAACTGGCCAACCGGCCCATTTCTGCCAAACAGCAACAGCAACAAAAACCCCACCACCGTTGGCGGCAAAACCAGGGGGGCGATGAAAAGCCCCTCTATTATTGCTTTGCCTTTGATGCGAGTTCCCAGCATCCACCGCGCGGCGGCTATTCCCAGAAAGAAGGTGATTGCAGTCGCCAGCGCTGCCGACTTCAGGGATATCCATAAAGGTGAGAAGTCAAATGCCATCGGATTTGAAGTTTTTGGTTTTATCTGCGATCGGCGTGGGCGTCGTAGCCAGAAACCGGGTTTCTTTCCCTGTCAGCCGGCAATCCCAAAGCCGTATTTCTGAAACACAGCTTTGGCGCGTTCGCTAGCGAGAAACTCGACAAATGCTCTGGCCGCCTCTGCATTGCGGCTGCCTTTGATAGCTGCCACGGGATAGACAATGGGGGAGTGCAAATTTGCCGGTGCTGTTGCCCTGACTTGTACTTTATCAGATTGTTTGGCATCTGTCGTGTAGACGATGCCGGCACCGGCGCTGCCGGTTCCCACAAAAGTGAGAACCTGGCGGACGTTGTTGCCGAACACAACTTTCGGCCCGATTTGCTGCCAAATTCCCAGATTCGTCAGCAGTTCCTGGCTGTATTGCCCAACGGGTACGCTTCTGGGCTCCCCGATGGCGATGCGCGTGACTCGCGAATCGGTCAAGTCTTTGAAACTCGCTAGCGCCAGCCCATTTTTGGGCGCTATCAAAACCAGACGATTCGTCAGCAGGTTGCGGCGCGTTTCTGGAAGCAGGAGGTCAGCTTTCTCAAGGGCGTCCATCTGCTTGGTTGCTGCAGAAAAGAACACATCTGCCGGTGCTCCCTGCTGAATTTGCTGCGCGAGAGCGCCGGAAGCGCCAAAGTTATAAGTAATTTTTACATTGGGGTTGCTTTGCTGGTAAACGGTCTTTAGCTCTTCTAAGGCATTGCTCAGACTGATAGCTGCTGAGACTGTCAGGTTGACTCGCTGCTGCGCCAGAGCAACCTGTGCCCGATTGTCGAGCCGGTCGATCCCCTGAACCGACACCAGTGCGCCGGCACTGGCGAGAGTCAAGCTCAGAATCCGTCTTCTTTTCATGAGTTCACCCCAATGAGGGTTTCTGCGAACTTGGGTTAAGCGTTTGGACTTGCGATAGATTATAGCGGTTTTCAGTTGGATGAAGTAGGCCCCAGAAACCCGGTTTCTTAAAGAAACCGGGTTTCTCAGTACCTTGTTGCGGGAACAGCGCCACCCCACTTTTGCAATCCCCCACACCCCTCACCCCTGGTGGGAGAGGGGTGAACCGTTCGTTTTTCTCCCTTCTCTCCCACCAAGCGATCCCGAAACAAGTCTAAAGAAACGATGCGGCGCGTTCGGATTTGGGAGCGCAGCGGCGATTGTGTGATAATATAGAAGACATAAAATGAGTGAATAAAAAGCGGAGTATGAAAATTAACGCTCGCAACGCCCTCAAGGGCACCGTGAAACGGGTTGCGCCTGGAGCTGTTAACACGGAGGTCTATCAAAACCGGCGCGGTGAAGTCCTGCAGGAAACCCTTCAGTGGCGGGTCAGAATGATTCCGGCATTCGGCACCTGTTGCGCCATAGGTTGCTAGATAACCCAAGTTGCCACCTACAAGTCTAAGCATTCAGATCCCCCCAAACCCCCCTTAAAAAGGGGGGCTTTGAGAATTCCCCCCCTTTTTAAGGGGGGGCTAGGGGGGGATCTCGCCTGACTCACTTGTAAGTAGCAACTTGAGTTAGATAATTTTAGAAGAACCTGGGAAGCCGGTCAAGTATTAAAAATCGAGGGAAAGAAACCGGGTTTCTCTTCCCGCAGACAGCGAGTTTTGGCGCTAGAGCGCCAAAATACACCCGGTCTCTCAGGTTTCTTGACCGGCGCGATGGTCTACTGTCAACTTTAGTTGCTGCAACCGCACCTATGAAACTGCATCCTTACCTTTTCTGGATAGCCGGCTCTATTGGCATTTGCAGTCTGGCTGCTGCCAGTCCGGCATTCGCGCAGCCTATTGCTGGCGATGGAACCCTCTCCACGGCGGTAACATCCCCAGACGGTCTTAATTATAGCATCACCGGCGGCTCAATGGCAGGAGCCAATCTTTTTCACAGCTTCAGCCAGTTCTCCGTGCCGGCGGGGGGGATCTGCTTCCTTCAACAATCCTGCCAATATTGAGAATATTATTGGCAGAGTCACAGGGGGGTCAGCCTCCAACATTGACGGGTTGCTCCGCGCTTCGGGCAGCGCTAACCTATTTTTGATTAATCCCAGTGGCATTATTTTTGGCCCCAACGCTCAACTCAATATCGGCGGTTCCTTTGTCGCTTCCACTGCCGGTGCGGTGACGTTTGCCGGCGGGACACAGTTCAGTGCGAACCCTACAGGTGCCCCTCCCTTGCTGACAGTTAGCGTTCCGGTCGGATTGCAGTATAACACAACAGCAGCAGGAATTAGCGTGCAAAGCTCAAATCTAGCAGTCGCGCCCGGTAAAACACTGGCGCTAATCGGCGGCGATCTGACACTTTCAGGTGGGAGCCTGAGGGCACCGGCGGGACGAATTGAGCTCGGAAGTGTTGCCGGCTCTGGTTTGGTGAGCCTGAATTCAACCCCGCTGGGTGGGTGGGCTTTAGGATATCAAGGGGTGCGGAACTTTCAGGACATCCAGCTAAACCGGGGAGCTTCTGCCGATACCAGCGGCCCCGGCGGCGGCGATATTCAAGTGCGAGCGCGTTCGTTTCGACTCAGCGAAGGAGCGCGGATTGTGGGTTTGACCCTGGGAGATTCTCCGGGAGGGACTTTAGCTATAAACGCCACCGAGTCAGTGGAACTAATTGGCACAGGAACCTATGCCGAGGACATCCTCCGCTTTTTGACTGTAAAAGTTACGCCGGCAAACCTGCCGAGCGGGTTATTTACCTTGAGTTTCGGTTCGGGCGCAGCGGGAAACCTGACGATTAACACGCCAAAGTTCGTCGCTCGCAATGGGGCCTTTGTGGCAACTTCTACACTCGGGCAAGGGTCAGGGGGAAATCTGACTGTCAGCGCCTCTGACACCCTAGACCTGACGGCTTCTGCTTTAATAACCGGCACCGGCAGTGCTGGCAATGCCGGCAACTTGACGATTGACACGGGGGCATTTATCGCGAGAGAGAACGCCGTCGTGGGAACGGCTAGTGTGAGTTTAGGTCGGGCGGGAGAGATTGCCGTCAGCGCCAAAGATTCGGTAGAATTGCTCGGCACTAATCCGATTCCGGTTCCGACAACTGATGGCTTATTCACCGGCTTTTTCAGCGTGACGCCGGCGGGTTCAGGCGGAAACATCTCTTTGGCGACTCGGCGGTTAGTGGTGAGCGACGGTGCTGGAATATCCGCTGGCAGTCTTGCCGGCACTGGCGGAAATATAACGGTGACGGCAACAGATACAGTAGAAATAATCGGAAAATCGCCCAACGGCAAGCAGCCAAGCTCCTTGAGTGCCAATATCGAGGCAGTGGCGGAGCGGGGGGGAAATCTGACAGTGCGAACGAGCCGGTTGATTCTCCGGGATGGGGGGACAATCGCTGTCCGCAGCCGGGGAACAGGGGATGCCGGCAATATTGAGATCGCCGCTGACTCTATCCGTCTGGAGAATCAGGGACTGATCGCCGCAACTTCAAGCGTATCGGGGGAGGGCGGGAATATTCAGCTCTCTGCGCAATCTTTGCTGCTGCGAAACAGTACAATTTCCGCCGAAGCCGGCACTGCAAGCGGTGTGGGGAATGGGGGCAACCTGACTGCCGAAACCGGCACCTTAGTTGCCCTAGAGGGCAGCCACATCAGCGCCAACGCCTTTCAGGGAAATGGGGGTAATATCAACATCACCACCCAAGGCATCTTTCTTTCTGCGGACAGTGACATTACTGCCAGCTCCCAGTTAGGAATCAGCGGTCAGGTGAAGATTAACACACCCGATCTTGACCGGATAAAAGGATTAGTTGTCTCGCCCGGACAAGCAATTAATGTCGAAGGACTTGTTACTACCGGCTGTTCGGCAGGTGGGCATGCTTCGTCGAGCCAATTTATCGTTACCGGTCGGGGCGGACTGCCTCCTAACCCTGAAGGGACACTCAGCAATGAGCCGGTGCTGGCAGACTTGAGGACAGTGCCGGTGCCAAGCGATAGCAATTTATCGGATGCCGGTTTTTCCACCCCCCTAACTCAGCCCTCTTCCGCTAAGATAGTTGAAGCCACTGGCTGGGCAGTCAATTCTGAAGATAAGATTGTGCTGACGGCCTCTGCGCCTAATGTTACACCCAAAAGCCCTTGGCTGGCTCCACCTCACTGTCAGAGACGCTAAGATCGGGTTGGGTGGAATACCTGTAATATCTTGTTTGTAGTTGGGCTTTAGCCCTACCAGCTCGCCCCGCCTCCGGGACAATTTTCATTATGTTTGTAGTTGGGCTTCAGCCCAAAGTTTGTAGTTGGGCTTTAGCCCAATCTGCGTGCCTCGTAAGAGCGCATAATTTTCATTCAGGCTGGGAACGCTGATCTGGAGGCTCTGACTTGAAAATAGTCTTGTAGGGGCGATGCCCCCGTGCTCGCCCCGCCCCCCCTTGACAATTTTCATTGGTGGTGGTGTGCGCAGATCGTCGCGACTGCCTCCTTTCGACCGCAAGCATATTAAAAGCCTAAGAGCTTAGTAAGGTGGGTGACGCGAAGCGCGTCACCCACCCTACAAGCTAAAGGGCAACGCTTTTTCAAGTTAATCAATCTTCTTTGAGCAAAATTGCTGTTAAAAAACCCTTATGAATTATTCGCATTTGATACAAGCCTGTCGCCGAGTGCTGCTCTTCGCACTTTGGGCTTTATTGGGGCTGATTTCAAGCCTGTCCCTTCCGGGCTGGGCAGTTCTACCGGCTGTGACACAAGCTCGGGAAGTCCCTTCTACTGTTCAGACTTTGCCGGCTGTCGCACAGCAGGAGCAAGAGGGTAGAAAATTATACGAAACAGGACAGTTTTCAGAAGCAGTAAGGGTTTGGCAGCAAGTCGCCGGGACCTATCAAACCCGAGGGGATGCGCTCAACCGAGCGAGGGTGTTGAACAATCTCTCGTTTGCTTATCAGCAGCTAGGACAGTGGGAGCGAGCGAAAGAGGCGCTCGCCGAAAGCTTGAAACTGTTACAAGCAGCACAGATAAGTAATTCTAAACAGCGATTGAACATCCTCGCTCAAGCTTTGAATAGCCAAGGCAGCCTGCAATTGGCGCTCGGACAGCCAGAACAAGCTCTAGCAACTTGGCAGCAGGCTGCGGTAACATACACAGAAGCCGGTGACGAGCTTGGCGCTATTCGCAGCACGGTCAACCAAGGCCAGGCGTTGAAAGCGTTAGGGCTTTACCGGCGAGCGCTAGCGACCTTAACCCAAGTGCGCAGCTCCCTGGAGGAGCAACCGGATTCTTTGCTCAAGGCAGCCGGATTGGATAGCCTTGGCAGCACCCTCTGCCTGATTGGCGATTTAGAGCAATCCCGGCAAGTGTTGCAGCAAAGTTTAATGATAGCTCAAAAATTAAACTCTGCGCCAGAGATTGCGGCTGCTCTATTCAGTTTAGGCGACACCGCCCGCAGCCGGCAGGACGCCAAAGCCGCCTTAGAATTCTACCAGCAGGCTGCGGCAATTTCCCCCGTTCAAATAACAAAGATAAAAGCAAAACTGAATAAACTGAGCCTATTGGTAGACACTGAGCAATGGTCAGACGCTCAGGCGATGTGGCCGCAAATAGAGCCTCAGATTGCCAATCTGCCCCCCAGTCGGGCGGCGATTGACGCCCAAATTAATTTGGCGCACAGTCTGACCCAACTGAAACAGAATACTGCCACAAATACCCCTACTTGGTCAGCGATTGCCCAGCTAGTCGCTAAAAGCGCCCAACAAGCCAAAAGCCTGGGAGACCGGCGATCCTACGCCCTAGCGCTTGGCATTCTCGGTGGGGTGTACGAACAAACCCAGCAGTGGTCGAGCGCTCGCGAACTGACTCAGGAAGCTCTAGTTTTAGCGCAAGCGATTAACGCTCCGGACATTACCTATCGCTGGCACTGGCAATTAGGGCGACTCCTGAAAGTTCAGGGAGATATTAAGGGAGCGGTTGCGGCTTACAGTCAGGCGGTGAGCGCCCTCCAGTCTTTGCGCAGCGATTTAGTGGGCGTCAACCAAGATATTCAATTTTCGTTTCGGGAAAGTGTGGAGCCGGTGTACCGGCAACTGGTCAGCCTGCTTTTGCAACCGGGCGACACAGAACCCAGCCAGCAAAACCTGCGCCAAGCCCGCAACGTCATTGAATCTTTGCAGCCCAACCTGATCCAAGCCCGCAACGTCATTGAATCTTTGCAATTAGCAGAGCTGGACAACTTCTTCCGAGAAGCCTGCTTGGATACGAAACCAGCGCAGATAGATCGAGTCGCTCCGCAAACAGCTGTCATCTATCCCATTATTTTGGCAGATCGCTTAGAAGTGATTCTCAGCTTACCGCAAAAACCCCTGCGCCACTACGCAACTTTCATATCCGAGAGCGAAGTGGAGAGCGTCGCAGAGAAGTTTCGACAAGCCTTAGTCATTCGCAGCAAACGCGAGTATGTGCCCTTTTCTCAGCAAGTGTATGACTGGCTGATTCGTCCGGCTGAAACAGACTTAGCAAACAGTGGCGTCAAGACATTGGTGTTTGTGCTGGATGGCTCCCTGCGGAATATCCCTGTGGCAGCTTTGAACGACGGCAAGCAGTATCTCATTGAAAAGTATAGCATCGCTCTGACCCCAGGACTGCAGCTGCTAGACCCGAAACAGTTGCAAAGGGGAAAACTCAAGGTACTCGGCGCTGGACTCACTGAAGCGCGGCTGGGATTTCCTCCCCTGGAGAACGTGGCGCGGGAATTAAAAGAAATCAAGTCTGAAGTGCCCGGTGTGGTTTTGCTCGATCGGGACTTTACCAGCCAAAATCTGCAAGGTAAAATCAAATCAGCGGATTTCGATATCGTTCACATTGCCACCCACGGCAAGTTCAGCTCCAAAGCAGCAGAGACATTTATTCTGACTTGGGATGACCGGCTCAGTATCAATCAGCTGGATAGCTTGCTCGAGTCGAGGGGCGAAAACAGACAGCAGCCGGTGGAACTGCTTGTTTTCAGCGCTTGTGAAACTGCAGTGGGGGATAAGCGAGCTGCTCTGGGAATTGCGGGGATGGCGGTGCGGGCTGGCGCTCGCAGCACCCTAGCAACGCTGTGGGCTGTCAATGATGCTGCTACTGTTGAGCTGATGAGTCAGTTCTATAAGGAGTTAACCAGCACCAAAGAGACGAAAGCAGAAGTGCTTCGTCGCGCCCAATTATCTCTTTTGCGGAATCCGCTGTACAAACATCCGATTTTCTGGGCACCTTACGTCTTAGTGGGGAATTGGCTGTAGCCCTCTATAGCGGTTTCCCCTCGTTCCCAGCCTCAGGCTGGGAACGATAAAAGAAGAAGAAAGCCCCCTCCCCGTGAACGGGGAGGGGGTTGGGGGTGGGGTTCCCTTGCAGCCAATAGTTTTGCCAGAAAACGAGGAATTGGCTATCATTTTGCGTCTGAGTGGATTCTGGCTGCCGGCTGATTTGAACTGGAATATTCCAGCAGGGGTTCTCGAACAATGGTATCTAAGCCAACAGACTGCAATAGCTTTGTCCAGCGCTCGGCAATCGCTGAATCATCAGGGCGCTCGCGGCGCAGCTGAGCCAGCGTTACAAGTGCGTCGTGCCAAAGAGCCGCTGAGGCATAAAGGGCAGCACGCTCATCTGGCGATGCCTTTTCTAACTTGGCAGCGAGAACGGGGTTAGGCTCAACTCGCTGAATCCAGCCGTCTACAGACACATCTTCAGCCCGGTTTTTTGGGTCGCAAAGGATTGAAAAGTACCACTGGTAATTTTTGCCTATTTCTAAGGGCGGTAATTCGGTCGCCGGCAGGCTGAGACTAATAATTCCTGACGCGCCACTCACCGTTAAGGTTTTTTCATAAACCTCGCTGTCATTCGCGTCTCGCAGCACAAACTCCACCGTTTTTGGGGTAGGAGTTTCGGGAACATAGAAAAAGAACGTTGGATAGGCCGATGCAGTTAAGCCGAGATTATTTTGTGGAATCAAGGCAGTGAGCTGCTTCTCCGTAGCGGGACAACTTCCTCGCGTTCCGCCTCCCACTCGCCGTCCAGGCAAGCCCTCTCTTGATGACTCATCTTTTTCTGCCAGCCCCCGTTGTGGAAAACCCCACGATAAAGCCAGCAAAGATGCCAGACAAACAGCTGTGAGTGCTTTCGTTTTCATAATTTTGCCAAACATAGGGATCTCCAATTGCTTGAATTAGGTTCATCTTCCATTCGTTTGTAGTGAGGACTTCAGTCCTCCGCCCTCTCTAGTTTTAGCGCCGCACGATACTGGAAACCTAGCTACAGATTCTTCACCTCCTGGGTTTCTGCTGCGAGTAATGCTGATGCCGCTGAGCTATCCACCGGCTTAGAGAAAAAATAGCCCTGTCCGTATTCGCAGTTCAGCGTTTGAAGTTTTGCCAGTTGCGCGGCGGTTTCCACCCCCTCGGCAATCACATCCATCCCCAAGTTGTGACTGAGCATTATGATGGTCTGAACGATCGCCGCATCGTCGCTGGTATCCCCCATGCGGCTCACGAAAGAGCGGTCTACCTTCAAGGTATCCACAGGAAAGCGGTGCAGATAGCTCAAGGATGAATATCCAGTCCCAAAATCGTCAATGCTAAATCGCAGATTTAAGGCTTTCAGGCGCAAAAGCAGGGCAATTGTGGACTCCACATCAGTCATGGCGACACTTTCTGTGATTTCTAGCTTCAAATTGCGACCGTCCACCTCCGCTGTTTTCAGGGTCTGTTCAATTTGCTCCACCAAATCCGGTTGGGAAAACTGCAGGGGGGAAAGGTTGACGCTTACTGTCAGCAGTGCGGCTGTGGCAAATTGCGCTTGCCAGACACGCAACTGGCGACAGGCTTCTTGGAAAATCCACTGACCCAGGGGAACAATTAGCCCCGTTTCTTCCGCTACGGGAATAAACTCTGCCGGTGAAACCAATCCGTGCTGGGGGTGCTGCCAGCGCACGAGGGCTTCAAAACCGGCAATCCTGCCGGTTTTTAGCGACACAATCGGCTGGTAGTGCAGCCGAAACTCCTGCATCTCCTGCGCCCGTCGCAGGTCTGTCTCTAACTGCAAACGCCTGACGAGTTGCAGGCGCATTCCCGTAGCGAAAACCTCATATCGCGCTTGGCCTAGGGTTTTAGCCCGATACATGGCTGTGTGGGCGTCCCGCAGCAAATCCTCTGGCTTGTACTGGCGCTCGGCTTGGTTGAGGGCAATGCCAATGTGAAAACTTGTGAATATCTCTTGCCCGTTTAATCTGAACGGTAATGTCATTTCCTTTTGCAGCCGGTCAGCCACGCGGGTCGCCTCACTGACATCGCTAATATCTTCCAGCAGGATGGCAAACTCGTCTCCTGCTACCCGCGCAATTGTGTCTGTGCTGCGCAGACATATTTTTAACCTGTTGGTGGCATTTACTAGCAGTTTATCCGCTGTTATGTGCCCCATGCTGTCAATGACAGCCTTAAAGCGGTCAACATCCAAAAAGAGTACGGCAAATAGAGCGGTTTTACGCTGTTTTGTGCGGGCCAGCGCCCCAGAGAGGCGCTGCAAAAACTGCTCTCGGTTTGGCAGCCCTGTTAAGGCATCGTGAAAAGCGCTGTAGAGTAATTTATAAGCCAAGATACTCCCGCCGGCTGTCACCAGTGCCAGTGCGGGCGGTATCAGCGGTATCCAGCCGGCTCGCGCAAACACAAACAAGCAAATTCCAAATAAACCGCCCAGCGCCACTGTCCCAGCCAGCCCTAGAGACAGCGGATGCTGAATGCGCCATGCCAGCAATCCCCCGACGGCAGCCCAAACCCATATCCAAACCGCTTCACCCCACTCCGGCCAAAACCAAAACAGCGGTCGCTCGTCGAGCACTGTACTGAGAATTTGGCTCGTGAGTTGGGCGTGGATTAGCACTCCCGGCAGCATGCCAGCGTTTTCTTGAAAAGCGGCACTGTAGGGGGTGAAGAACCCATCTTTAAGGCTGGGGGCTGTAGTGCCAATCAGCACCACTTTATCTTTTACCCATTGCGGGTCGAGCTGTCCCTTTAAAACTTGTGCCAGCGTAACCTGCCGCGCTACATGCCGGGGCGAGCGATAAGAAAGCAATACCTGATAGCCGGCGGCATCAAGATTTTGATACCCACCGGAATTGGCATTTAAAGGGATAAATTTTGCCGGCCCCAGCTGAAGGTGCTCGGGTTGAATATCGAGGGAGATGCCCCGCTCAGCTAAATAATTAAGACTTAACCGTAAGGAAAACGAATAGAATTTATCCTTCCCCAGGAAAGCATACATGAAATTGCGGCGCACAACTCCATCGGGGTCGATGACTAAATCGTTGAAACCAATGCGCTCTTCCGGTAAAGTGGGAAATGCCGGCACGCCTTCAGTGTCTGAATCGCTAAGTTTTGCGATCGCAATCAGATTAGGAGCCATAAGTTGCTTCTGCAGCGCCTCATGACCGGGGGGGTGCGGGATATTGCGATATAAATCTAACCCAATAACTTCAGGCTGGTACTGTTGCAGTTTTTCTAATAATTCGGCCAGAGTCCGGTCGGTGAGGGGCCATTGGTTCTGCGCTTGGATATCTGATTCTGCGATCTCCACAACCAAGAGGCGGGCATCTGGCCCGGCATCCGGCTGTAACTGCACCATTCGGTCGAAGGCCACCAACTCCAGGAACTGCAACCCTCCAAGCTGTCTGGCTCCCAGCACCAATCCCGTCACGAGTGCGCTGGCAATCACAACCGATTGCCCCAAGCTCAGCGCTGCAACAGGCCGGTTGCTCCTGGGGATACAGCGGTTAACTGCAGACCGCAGAGAACTCAACGTTCTGTGAAAGCAGAGTTTTTGCTCCCACCCACAGATAAATTCCCAATAGCGACACTTTCCCATGATTTTAACGGCTACCAAAACTTCTAAAAATTAGAACCCTATATTGCCCTTTGCGCCCTCATAAAACAGCCTTGAACTCGCCCATTTTCTTTTACCTGCCCCGCCTCCGCCGCAGCGCTCTTGACATCAACACCTCCACAGCTTCCCTGTTCAGCGGCTTGGAGAAAAAGTATCCCTGCCCCAGCCCCTTATTATAGCCGGTCGCCCTCAGCTGTTCCAGCTGCTCCGCTGTTTCGACTCCTTCTGCCACCACACCTATCCCTAAATTATCGGCCAGGGTCACGATCGCCCGGACAATCTCTGAACTCTCGCCATCCGCTGCCATTCTGCCGATCAGAGAGCGGTCGATCTTCAACGCATCAAATGGAAAGCGGTGCAAGACGCTCAGGGATGAATAGCCCGTACCGAAGTCATCAATGTAAAGCTGTACGCCCAGATTTTTCAGCTGCCCGATCGTAGCCGCCGCCGCGTCAAGATTTTCCCCAATCGCGCTTTCGGTAATTTCCAGGTTCAAACTCCGGGCAGAGATGCCGGTTTCTTGCAGAATGCAGACAATCTGTGGAATCAAATCGGCTTGTGAAAACTGTTTCCCTGAAATATTCACGCTAATTGTTAAAGGCGGGTTGGCCGGAAATAGCTCCTGCCACACGCACATTTGGCGGCAAGCTTCACGCAGCACCCAGTAGCCTATGGGGACAATTAATCCCGTTTCTTCTGCCACCGGCATAAACTCCTCAGGAGCAATTATACCCCGGCTGAAGTGCTTCCAGCGCACCAGTGCCTCAAACCCCGCAAGCAAGCCCGTTTCCAGGGACACGACGGGCTGGTAGTAAATCTGAAACTCTTGCCGCTCGATGGCTCGTCGCAGCTCACTCTCCAGCTGCAAAAGCGCGACTTCCCGCGCCTGCATTGCTGGGTCGAAAACTTGATGGCCCGCCCTGCCGGTAGACTTGGCGCGATACATCGCTAAGTCCGCGTCTCGCAGCAGTTCCTCCGGTTCGTTATAACCGGCGGCGCTCAAAGCGATGCCGATGCTCGCAGAGGTGGATATTTGACGCCCGTTTAGGTTAAACCCTAATTGTAGCTGTTTTTGAATCCGGCTGGCAACCGCTGTGGCGTCGCTGATGTGATGGATATCTTCCAGGAGCATTGCGAACTCGTCCCCTCCCAGCCGCGCCAGGGTATCTCCAGAACGCAGGCAAGGCACCAGCCTTTCAACGAATTCCACCAGCAGTTGGTCGCCACACGAGTGACCGAGGCTGTCGTTGATAGCCTTGAAGCGATCTAAATCCAGGAAGAGAACCGCAAATAAATAATCTGGCCGCCGTTTAGTAAGCTCAAAGGCATGTTCCAGCCGGTTCATGAATAAGGCTCGGTTTGACAGGCCGGTCAGCGGGTCGTGAAAGGCATGGTGCCGTAGCTGTTCTTCGGCTACTTTCCGCTTGGTGATGTCGGTCATATAGCCAGCCATCCGGCAAACCTTCCCATTTTCATCCCGAACTGCAATACCCCGACTGCACGCCCACAGATAAGTTCCATTCTTGTGCGAGATGCGACACTCACTTTCAAACTGAGGGGTCAGACCCTCGAAATGATTGGCTATCTCCGTTTTGATCCGGCTGATGTCTTCTGGGTGTATCCGGTTCAACCATTCCTCCGGGCTGTTTCCGATTTCTGTCTCCTCCCAGCCCAACATGGATTTCCAGCACTCAGAAAAATAGATGGCGTTCGCTCGCACATTCCAGTCCCACAGCCCAACGTTTGCGCCGGTGCTCGCTAGGGCATAGCGCTCCACGCTCTCTCGCAAGGCCATCTCCGCCCGCTTGCGCTCGCTCACTTCTTTTTCCAGCTCTGATGCCGCCGCCTCCGCTGCTAAAGCACGCTCCAGCGCTGCCGCGTTTCGATGCCGCTCCATTGCCGCACTCAGCAGGCAAGCCACTGATTGCAGAAATTGAACGGTCACGGCCACCACTGGGACGCCAATCTTAACTGCCACCGGCAACTGGCACTCAATCCAGCGCAGGGCTTGAACCAGGTAAGACCAATTAAATATCCGCTGTTCCTTCAATAGCTGCCCTTCTGAGCCAGAAGGCACATTTTGTTGATTACCGTCTCCCCGCTTAATAATGGCGCTCATCTTTGTCCACCTGATTTTTACCCTAGATTGGCTGTTCCGACTGGGCGCACAGCTTAGAATCTCAAGCTTTTTTCTTAACTTTAATTCCCGGCCACCGCTTTCTATTTATACATTTTTTTATTAAGGGCTTTTTTAGCATAGCTAATAGGGGCCGTAAATCTCTCTACCTAAAGTAGTATCTTTTAGCGATAAAAGTTAAAATGAATATTAATTTTTCTAGCTTCATATCAGGTTTATAGCGGAAAAGCTTGAGTCGGATTTTGGCTCAATTTAGGTGGCTATAATACCTATCTTTTTGCCTTTTAAGCGGTTTTCTCCGTAACTTTGCGTAAAGTTTATTTAAATTTTAATAAATTTCCTGTAAAGTTCCGTAATTTTATTTAAGCCACCGGCTCTCCCACAAGCTTCAAGCGGCGAAGAGCGGAGGGACTTGTACCGGATACGGGCGATCCAGACCGGCTTTTCACCGGGAACGCCCGGTCGCGCACGGCACCCGACTCAGGGATGGGCCAAAGTTCAAGTGGCCGGTGCCCAGTTCAAATCGCTAAAATGTGCGCTGTCACCAACCGTTTGTAGTAGGGCTTTAGCCCCACAGTTTGTAGTAGGGCTTTAGCCCCACAGTTTGTAGTAGGGCTTTAGCCCCACAGTTTGTAGTAGGGCTTTAGCCCCACAGTTTGTAGTAGGGCTTTAGCCCCACAGTTTGTAGTAGGGCTTTAGCCCCAGCATTTGTACTAGGGCTTTAGCCCCACAGTTTGTAGTAGGGCTTTAGCCCCACAGTTTGTAGTAGGGCTTTAGCCCCAAAGTTTGTAGTAGGGCTTTAGCCCCACAGGCAGCGCACTGTCTGGGTAACGCGCCATTAAGGAAATCCATCAGATATGACCAAACCACTCGATGAGACTCTCTCCAGAGAAATTGCTGCCCGCATCAACAGCAAGGCTACTAACTGCTTTGACAATGCTTATAAGGCAGCATTATCCACCAAGGGTTCCCTATACGTCCAAGGCTTTTTGGCTTTTGCGGGAGCGCCGTACAAACCCCTCGAATACAGTTGGATTGAGCTTGAAGAGCGGATTGTCGATCCCACCTTTCCCCACCTCCACAAAAGCGAACTCTACTACTTTCCCGCACAGCGCCTCACCGTCAAGAAACTTAAAGCCATAATAGAAGAATCTCAGGAAGACTATCCAGAGGATGACCCACTTCCCATTTATGGAGCTCCACCTTATGAATACTATGGCGACGTAATGTTAGGCGGCAGTGACTACAAAAATGCCTACGAACAGGCAGAAGCTAAGTGCAGGGAGTTGAATCTGCTCAAAGGACCGGAGGCTAACTAATACCAATTTAATTTAATCGCGTCCGCTGATCTAGCAGTTATAAATGATTTGTGAAACCTCAGGGGGCCAGAAACCGGGTTTCTGGAAGAAACCCGGTTTCTACGCTTTCACAACTCAAATAGAAACGCTATAGTAGGGGCGGCCCCCCGTGGCCGCCCTCCTGACACCGGCACCACCCACGGAAACCGCCACGATTTAATTTTTTTCACCTTTAACTTTCAATCTCCCCTCCGCTAATAACATTAACTTTTGGCGGTCTAGCAACTTAATTTTCGCTCCATCTATAGCAATCAGCTTTTCACCGGCAAGCCGCCCAAACACCCGCGATAGCGTTTCCGGAATCGTCCCCAGAAAAGCAGCCAGCTGCCCCTTAGTGATGTCCAATTCCACTTCCTCCCCCGTGCCCGATCCTTCGCTCAAATACAGCAAATAAGCAGCCAAACGCTCCGGCACCTCCTTCAGCGAAAGGTCTTCAATCAGCTGAGCGAACCGGCGCAAGTGCCCCGCAAAAATAGCGAGCATATTGATAGCTAGAGTTGGGTGCTGCTGCAACAGTTCCAAAAAAGCAGTGCGGCGGAACAGCAGCACATCGCTCGCCTCCAGCGCCTCAGCTGAAGCCGGAAAAGCTTGACCGTCAAACGCCGGCACCTCCGCAAAATGCTCGCCGGCTGCGAATATTCGCAAAATCTGCTCTTTCCCTTCAGGAGAGAACTTAAAGACTTTCACCCTCCCTTTAACAACCACAAAAAAACCAACACCTTCATCCCCTTCCCAGAAGAGTGCCTCACCTTTTTGATAGCTTTGCTTGACGGCAATATTAGCCAAGGCGTCCAGCTGGTTTTGAGGCAAACCCCGAAACATCTGGGTTTGGGCGAGAAATTCAGTGAGTTCAGCAGGTTGGTTGTTCACGTTTAAGCTGTCGAGCCGGTTGGACAGTCCTGCCGGTGGGTGACGCTGCGCGTCACCCACCCTACTTTGGCAAGTTCAAAGCAGTTTAGCATGCAGTTTTAAAGATGGCAAGTTTCCACCGGCTGCGAGCATTCCACCCTGTCCTGTAGCGTGACGCTCGGCGTCAAACTGCTTTTGTCAATAAGCTCTGTAGGGTGCGTTCCGCTCTGTGGAACGCACCCGGCTGCGAGTATTTGTGCTTAGTAGTAAATTGTGCTTAACTCCTGCAGAATACGGTGGAAGATTGTAAAAAATCTTAAAGCAATGTCAAGCAAGCTCGTGAAAAAAGAATCGCGAGGGGCAACCGGCGCAACTCAAGCACCGGCAGAGTTTTGCAGCCTTTCTGGGGAATGCCGGCAGCCGGTGAAATCCCGGATTTCTTGTAAAGATTGACTTAAGTCAAAGCGCTTTCCCGCGTGCCGGTCATACAGTGGTATCAGAACACGAAAGTGACGCTTTGGAGATGTGACCTATGTTTTGCAGCCAGTGCGAACAAACTGCCGCAGGAGAAGCCTGCTACAAATGGGGAGCTTGCGGCAAAAGCCCGGAAGTGGACGCCCTGCAAGATTTGCTGACCTACACGCTGCGGGGGCTCGGACAAGTGGCCCTCGCCGCTCGCCAGGTGGGCGTCGTCAGCCGCGAAGTTGACGCCTTCACCTGCGAAACGCTGTTTTCCACCCTCACGAATGTTGATTTCGACGCGCAGAGATTTATCGAGTATATCAACCGGTCAGTAGCGCTGCGGGACGCCTTGAAAGCCCAAGTCCGGGCAATCGCCCCCCACCTGGCCATCCCAGAAGGCCCAGCCACCTTTGAGCCGGCGCAAACCCTAGAAGGTTTGGTGCAGCAAGGCAAAGATGTGGAATTCGAGTTCATCTCCAAAGCCGGTCGCAACACAGACATCTTCTCCCTGAAACTCACTGTCCTTTACGGCATCAAAGGGATTGCCGCCTACGCCTACCACGCCGGACACTTGGGCCACGAAGACCCGGCTATTGGCGCTTTCCTCCACGAAGCCTTAGCCAGCCTTGACAGTCAAGAGCTGTCGCTGGAAGACTGGGTGGGTATCGCCCTGAAAGTTGGCGAGATTAACCTGCTGGCGATGCAGCTTCTGGACGCCGCCAACACCGGCACCTATGGCCATCCCGTCCCCACACCCGTCCCCCTGGGTGCCAAGCAAGGCAAGGCCATCTTAGTGTCTGGCCACGATTTGAAAGACCTGGAAGAACTGCTCAAACAAACGGAAGGCAAAGGCATCTACATCTACACCCACGGGGAAATGCTGCCGGCGCACGGCTATCCGGGGTTGAAGCAAAAATACCCGCACCTTTACGCTCACTACGGCACTGCTTGGCAGAACCAGACGAAAGAGTTCCCAGCATTTCCGGGCGCGATTGTGATGACCACCAACTGCCTGATGCCGCCCCACGATTCTTATAAAGACCGGGTTTTCACGCTGGGGCCGGTGGGTTGGCCAGGAGTGGCGCATCTGGACAGCCGCGACTACGCGCCGGTGATTGCGCTGGCGCTGGCGATGCCTGGATTTGCCGAAGATAGCGACAGGGGTAGCGTCACCACCGGCTTTGCCCGCAATGCGGTGCTCGGCGTTGCAGGTGTTGTGATTGAAGCCGTCAAACGGGGAGAGATTCGCCACTTTTTCTTAGTGGGCGGTTGCGACGGTGCCAAACCAGTCCGCAACTACTACAGCGAGTTGGTGGAAAAGGTGCCGCAAGACTGCGTGGTGCTGACTCTCGCCTGCGGCAAGTTCCGCTTCTTTGACCAGGAAATGGGAGATATTCACGGGATTCCCCGGCTGATGGATGTTGGCCAGTGCAATGACGCCTACTCGGCGGTGCAGATTGCCTTGGCGCTGGCGAATGCCTTCGAGGTGGGCGTCAACGATCTGCCGCTGTCGTTCATCCTGTCGTGGTACGAACAAAAGGCCGTGGCTATTTTGCTGACGCTGCTGTATCTGGGGATACATAATATCCGCTTGGGGCCAACCATGCCGGCGTTTATCTCGCCGAATGTGTTCAAGCTGCTGTCGGAAAAATACGGCCTGAAGGCGATTACGACGCCGGATGCGGATTTGGCAGCTTGTCTGGGCACTCCTGTAGAAGCTTAAGGAGTTACCCGCTTCCCACCGGCACCCCTTGCGGGCAGCATTTAGGGCTGCCGGTGTGGCGGGACGAGGGCCCGAAAAAAAAAGAACCCGCCTCAAAGAAGTTGGCGGGATTGATATCGACTTTAAAGAAGGAGGCATTAAACGAGGCATTTATGGTTATCCATTATGCCGGAACTTTAAGGTTTGTGAATCTGCCGACGGTAAGATTCTCAAAACGCGCAAAGTGTGCTATAGGGCGGGGGCGGGTTTGTGACAGCCCTTCCTCCGTGTGCGGAGAGTTCGGCGCTCACCCGCCCCTGCGGCGGGTGGGGGTGGGGGCGGGTACGCGCCTCGGTCGGCTCTGCTTCCTTTTTGCAATAAGTATATTAAAAGTGTAACAGCTTATACAGACATTTCGGGTGAGCCCCCCCCTACGCACGCGGTTGCCCATATCTCTGGGGAAGCCGGTTTTGATAGCAGGTTTACCGCAGCGACAGCAATATATATGCAAAATAGACGCACCGGGACGGTCGGGAATGGCTTGCCGGCGACTGTCAGCCAGCCGGTGAAAATTTTCCTGTGATAGAGTTAGGATAGCCCTATATCTATTCAAAGCACATGATCGCGATCAATTCATCACTGACAGACAAGCTAGCGGACTTAACAGACGGGCTGTTCTGGATAAGCAAAAAGGATTTTTATCCCTTTCAAGTCTTTGCCTGGGAAACCGCAGCCATCACGCCAAGGCAACTGCTGCAACTGAGCCATCATCCCCAAAACACGCCGGTGGAAGTCGTGGATTTTGATGAGTTATTCGCACCGGCACTGCAACAGCGAGACGAGCAAACTGAAAAAGAAAAAGCGACAGTGGGGAGATATCACATCCTGAAAAATTTCCTAAAATATCACCTGAGCCATATTAAAGTGTATCGAGTCGGCACCGGCAAGGTTGACATCTACATCATCGGCACCACGCGGGATGATAATCTGGCGGGACTGTCCACTGTAGCGGTAGAAGCTTGACTGCCGGCAAGAGGTGCCGGTGTTTCATTATATTATATCGGGTTGCATCTATTTGGTCAACTTGTAGGGGCCGGTTTTGCTACTTGCCTGGCGATTGGAAATCGCGGCTACACAAACAAAGCCCGCCTGCGCGGGCTAAGAGCAGCGGGAGACTCTCAAAATCTGCCCGGTTTTTCCTCGTTTTTCCTCGTTCCCAGGCTCTGCCTGGGAACGCCTATTTGGAGGCTCTGCCTCCTTCTCTCCCACCCATGAACCAATATTCCCCTTTGCGGGGGAGATAATCCCCCATTAATTCGCCAATAAGCTCATAGAATTCGCGGCTGTACAGACAAGGTTAGCCTGGGCAGGCTTTAGAATCCCATGACACCGGCAGAATTCGAGTATTTAATACGCAAGACAGTCACCTATCTGGAATTTCATGCCGATGATTCGGCAAAGGAGATAGCGGCGGAGTGGCGGCGGGTGCTGGCTGAAATCCAGCAGATGAAAAAGCGGGCTGTTAAAAAGACCGCCAAGATAGAAAGCCGCCGGTTAAAAAGAGATGAGAAGGAATAAGCCAAAGTTTGTAGTAGGGCTTTAGCCCCAAAGTTTGTAGTAGGGCTTTAGCCCCAAAGTTTGTACTAGGGCTTTAGCCCCAAAGTTCGTAGTAGGGCTTTAGCCCCAAAGTTTGTAGTAGGGCTTTAGCCCAAAGTTTGTAGTAAGGTGTTAGGCTTTTAACCTGCTTTTCCCTTGAAAGGAGGCAGAGCCTCCAGAGGGCGTTCCCAGGCAGAGCCTGGGAACAAGAGAACAATTTCAGCCCCGTGCAGGTTAGATTGCAGGTAGACCTTTTTGCCCGGTTGAGCGCCGGCTTTCTTTATAGACTTGCAGGGAGAGGCGATCTCCAGAAGCGAGTTGCTGCAGAGGAATGGTAGAAACCGCTGGAATCATCGAAAAACTCCTGATCGCGTCTGTTAATATAGTAATTGCATCCCGTTGTGCCGGCAGCCCCATATCAGCCGGCTCAACCCCCCCCTCTCCCCTTGTGGGAGAAGGGTTTGGGGGGTGAGGGGTTGCCTTTCGTAACATACTACCCCCAAAAAAGGCCACCGGCACCCAATCAATCCAGCACAATCCACAGAGGAGATGATTAGCACTCCAGAAGCCCTAGCTGAGCAAATGGCCCTATTAACTCGCTCGCTCAAAGACGCCACCTCTGAAGCGATGAGCGGGGAAACCGGCACTGGGGAATTCCACCAGCTAAAGCAGGCTTTTAACGAGAGTTCCCTCTCCGATATAGAAACCGAAGCCTTTGCCGACATGTACGCCCAAACCATTTCTTATGGGTTATTTGCCGCCAGAGTTCGTCACGCTCAAAATCTTTCTTCTCGTTCCCAGGCGGAGCCAGGGAGCGAGTGCTGGTCGCGGCACACCGCCGCCACCGGCATCCCGGCAACGAATCCCTTCTTGAAACGCCTGTTCAACACTCTTATTAAAACAGATTTAATCAGTCAAGTCAACTCCGCTATCGATGACTTAGTGCGAGTGCTGGCGGAAGTCGATATGGGCAGCTTTCTGGAAAACTTCGCTCGCCGCACCGGCCAAGAAGACGCCGCTGTCCACTTCTATGAAATCTTCCTCGCCGCTTATGACGCATCTCTGCGCAAGAAGCGAGGCGTTTACTGCACCCCAGAGCCGGTGGTGTCCTATATTGTCCGCTCAGTGGATGCCCTTCTCAAAAATCGCTTTAATCTGCCCCTAGGATTAGCCGATACCGCCCAAAACCCAGGCACCCAGCAGCCGCGAGTGCAAATTCTTGACCCCGCCACCGGCACCGGCACTTTCCTTTATAATGTGGTGAGTCAGATTTACCGCAATCTGGAAGAAAAGGGTTTAACCGGCACTGAAAACTCGTCCCTGCGGTCAAATTTGCTTTCCCGCTTGTTTGGCTTTGAGTTGCTGATGGCTCCCTGGGCAATCGCCCATCTCAAACTCGGCTGGCAACTGCAAAACTTCGGCTATGAACTCACCGGCACTCCCCCTCTAGGAATTTATCTCACCAGCACCCCAGACTCAGCGCTGAAAAAGGCAGAGGCGCTCTTCGCTCAGGGAGGCGCAGCCGGCGCAACCGAAGACTTGCCGGTCAGGGTTGTTTTGGGAAATCCCCCTTATGCAGTCAAATCTGCCAGCCAAGATAAACGGCTTGACAGATTAGTGCGTGACTACTATTATATAGATGGGGAACCCTTGGGAGAGCGCAACCCGAAAAACTTGCTGGATGATTATGTCAAATTCATCCGGTTGGGTCAGTTGCTAATCGGTCAAGCCGGCAGCGGGATATTAGCCTTCATTACCAATCACAGCTACCTGGACAGCCCAACCTTTCGGGGAATGCGTCAAAACCTGATGCGGACTTTCACCGATATCTATGTCCTGGATTTGCACGGAAACGCCAAGAAACGAGAAACCAGCCCAGATGGCTCGCCCGACCAGAATGTGTTTGACATTCAGCAAGGGGTGAGTGTGGTAATTTTCATCAAGGAGCCAGGAAAGCACCCCCCCGCTAGAGTTCGCCATTCTGATTTGTGGGGGACTCGTGCCGGCAAGCATGACTTCCTGAAGAATCGAGATGTGGAGTCAACTGAATGGCAAACGCTAGACCCTCAGTTACCATTCTATCTGTTCAAGCCTCAAGATGTCAACTCCCTCGCCGAGTATGAAACCGGCTGGAAGATAACAGAGATCCTGCCGGTCTACTCCACCGGCATTAAAACCCATCGCGACAAGTTGGTTTTTGATTTTGATTTAGCGTCGCTGCGAAGGCGAATAGAAAGATTCAGGGATTTATCAATACCGGCATCTGAGATTGCCGAGGAGTTTGACTTGGCAGATTCACCCGAGCTGCGGGGTGCCCGGAAAGCAGTAGCCGGTGATAAAGAATGGGAAAGCAAATTTACGGAGTGCTTGTACCGGCCTTTTGACCGCAGGTATTATTACCATCACCCAGCGGTTGTCGAGCGTCCCAGAACTGAAGTGATGAAACACATGCTAGCCGGGGAAAATCTAGCTGTACTGACGCACCGGCAAATCCTCGGCACTCAGTACAGTCACTGGTTCTGTTCGGATACGGTTGCCGGTCACAACGCACTGGACGTTGCCAAAGGTGCGATTGTCTTTCCTCTTTATCTCTATTCTCAGTTTAGGGAACGCACCCCCAACCTGTCGCAAAAGTTTCTGAGGGCGATTGGGGAAAAGTTGGGATATATTCCCGCGCCAGAGGCAATCTTTTACTACGCCTACGCTGTCTTCCACAGCCCCACATACCGGCAGCGTTACGCTGAATTTCTCAAAATCGACTTTCCCCACTTGCCGGTGACGGGTGACAGCCGGCTGTTCCAAGCACTCTCGCAAAAAGGTCAGGAATTGGCGCAACTGCACCTGCTGAAATCCCCGAAGCTAAGCCAGCCGGCTGTCCAGTATCCGGTGAGTGGGGAGAATGTGGTGACAAAAGTCAGCTACAAGCCTGGTCAGCAGCGGGTGTATATTAATAGAGAGCAGTATTTTGAAGGGATTGCTCCGGAAGTCTGGGCGTTTAAAGTGGGCGGCTATCAAGTGCTGAATAAATGGCTGAAAGACCGCCTGCGAGGCAATTGCGGGTTAGGGGTGGGTGACATCGAACACTATCAGCGAGTGGCGGTTGCTCTCGCGGAAACCGTGCGGGTTATGGCGGAAATCGACCGGCTGATTCCCAGATGGCCACTGGAGTAGGTTGGGCCGGCACTCCCGCTCTAGCAAGGGACAGTCAGTCTAGGACATTGGGACAGGCGAGACGCCTGTCCTACGAGGGATCAGTAGGGTGCGTTCCGGTGCCAACCCACTCGATTTCTGGAGAGTTGCGCTCTTGCGGAACGCACCCTACTTCTAATGGCCAGGGATTGCAATCCCTGGCGGGTCGCCCTAAGGGGGGGTGGGGGTTGGCTTTTGCCCTGACGGACCTAGCCGTCCAAACTGCCGGTACTGAGGGGCACCATGTCCCCATTAATCGTGAGTCCTAGTAACATGGGCTCCTGCGGTCGGATTAGCTTGCCGGTGAGGACGCACTGTTCTTCTTTGTTCGCTGTCGCTGCAATGCTGGCCCGAATGTCAAACCTGGAAAATGAGGGCCGGTAGTGCCCCGATTTCTGCTGGACGTACTTCCAGAGCAGATCTCGAATCAGGGCTTGATATCCCTGAGATCCAGCCAGCTCCTTGAGTTTCTCCTTCAGCTCCCGCTCCAAGCGTATGCTGGTGACTTCCATGTCGGTGGTCGAAGTGCGCGTCAGGGTATGCATAACTTTTTTCCTCAAATGGGTAGACATCTTTGTACTATAAGTGTAGTATAGAGTCTGTAGGATTCACATAGCAGCCTTCAAAAAGTATCACATTGAACATTTTTGCCTCCATGCCGACTGTCACGCCTGCCACCCATCGCCATAGCGGTTGGGAATCAGCGGCTTTGGGCGTGGAGCGTGGATTTAGGGGCAACTATAGCTCGATCGAGCGTTCGAGCGAGCAAGGCAAAGATATTAAAAGCAATGGGAATGGCGCGTCCGGTCTGCCGGTCGAACGGCCACAACACAACGAGCGAAGCGGGAGGTACGGGCGAAATGCTGTACCTGTATAGGACAAAAGAACCTCAGAGGACTTTTTGAACCCCCGCTTCTGGCCAAAGGAAGCGGGGGTTGTTGTATAAGGAGTTCAGCTGTGACAAGCGTAACTGGTGTAACTGACATATTAGGGCAGTCGGTGGTGGTGTTCTCCCAGAACTATCTGCCGGTGGCAAAAGTCAACATCCGGCGGGCAATCGTCCTGTTAGTCACGGGCAAAGCGGAACCGCTAAATTTTTGGGGCGGAACCGGCACTTCACTGCTGCCGGTGCGTTCGCCGAGCTGCGTCGTGCTGGTTCCAGAACACATCCGCCTCACCAACACCCTCACCGAGCGGATTTGGAAAACTCCGCCGGTGAACCGCCGGGAAGTCCTGCGGCGCGACGGGCACACCTGCCAGTATTGCGGGAGCACCAGACACCTGACGCTGGATCACGTCATGCCGCGCTCCAGGGGCGGGCAGCACACCTGGGACAACGTGGTCGCCGCCTGCGAGCGCTGCAACGCTCGCAAAGGAGATCGCACCCCCCAGGAAGCAGCAATGCCACTGCGGGCCCAACCCTTTCCGCCGGTGCACCCAGCCATTTCCTTTGCGGAACTCTTTTGGCGGGAACAGCACCTCAGGGAGTAGGAACACGGCGGGAGGAGAATCCAAGAAACCGGGTTTCTGAACCGGATTTTTGGGCTCAAATCAAGAGTATACGTTCAGAAACCCGGTTTCTGCGTAAGTCCTCTCCCTCCGAGCTTCCTCACTCAGCAGAAGCATCGAGCACTTAAAACAACCGGAGACAACCGGCAATGCTGAAGTTCACTTACACGGAAACTGGCTTGCAAATCGAGCGCCTGACTCAATCTGTAGAAGAGTTAGTGGCGCTGCGAGTGATTCTGGCCATGCGAATCGGGCAAAGCCTCTGCGTCGAACCCACCACGGCTTCGTTTTTGCTCCCTGCCGGTTTGCCAGAGCTGCATCAGTTGGAGGTGGAAGCCCGAAAAGAAGCAGCTGAGGCGCTGGCGCTGTGCCCAGCTGATGCGGAGTTCGTAGAAGTCAGCTTGCGAGGTACTTGGTTAGCAGCAGATCCGCAGGGTGCACAGGGGGTGTTTGTCACAGCGCTTTGCCCTCGCACTGAGTTTTTCCTGCTCAAGTGCTGGCTGGAAGCTCAAACCTGCGCCTTCGTCAGCGAAGCCGGTGATTGACACAGCAATCGACAGTCCGTTTTAGCTGTTGCGCATTGAATTTGCACTATAAATCTCTATCCCTCGTTCCCAGGCAGAGCCTGGGAACGCTGCTCGCTTAGGCTCTGCCTCCTTTTTACAACAAGCAGATTAAAAGCCAAACAGCTTATCAATAAAGCCTGACGCCCGTTTTCGGCGGCTTTATTGCAACCCTTCGCGGTTGCCAAGTTCTCTCTAAACCCCCAAAAAGAAGCCACCTGCAGGACATAAACCCGCCCCCACAACACCTTTGTATATGCAAAATAGGTGCGCGATTGCGCGAGGGGAGCGCGGGTTGCCGGTGCCGGTGGGCAAAAATAGCCGGCTGCTGGGCGAACTGCCTACAGCAGCTCGATTTAATCCATTACTTTTAACAATCCCATTTGCAGCCGGTTAAAGACTCCTTTGATTTGGCGGATCTCCTCAGGGCTGGGCGGGATCTCCTCCGATGATATCGCACACCGCAACGAATTTTGGTCAGTGCGAGTAATTCTGCCGGAAGCCAAGATATGTTCAACGACTTGGGCGATGGTGAGTTGAGATAGATTGCAGCTGATTTGACCGTTCATTGGGTATATCCTCCCCAGTTGGGGTGAGTGGTGCGGAAGTCTGGGATGCTTGTCGCTCCTCCTCGTCGCGGGCTGCCGCAGGCGTGAGGGGTAAGACCCATCATAGTTTATACCCCTTATACCACCTCGGATGGCAAAAATCCAGATTTGTTCCGCGCATGGCCACCCTGGCAGCTTGCTGCCGGGAAGAGGGGACAGGCGGGACGCCTGTCCTACGAAGGCGTAGTGCAGGCGAGACGCCTGCACCTGTCCTACGAAGGGGCCACACCGGCACCGCCTTCCTGTCCTGGGCCAGACCAGCCGGCTCAAAAAAAAGTCAAAAAATTTTTCTCTACCCCCTTGACAGTCAGCGTAGTATACTTGTAGTATTAAAGTAAGGCGAGAGGGAAAGAGCCAAAAAGCTCCACCCCAAGCCGAATCCGAACCTTGAAAACTGAATAAGTAAATTGGCCTTCGACTACTGTTGGACAGAGGCGGTTTGCGCTCAGGTGGGGATAGCCCCCTCGGGTAATTCCCCACGGGATAAACCGCCTTCCTTGTCCAAAAAGCAGAAAAGAAACTGCTGATTTCATGGGGCTGTAGCTCAGTTGGTCAGAGTATCGGCTTGTCAAGCCAAAGGTCGCGGGTACCCTGCGGGAAGGCTTCGCCTACGAGCCCCGCCAGCCTCGCTCAGCAGTGATTCAAGGGGGCAAATTTCTGTCACCTTGATGCGCAGTCCCGTAGGCGAATTGGTTTAAGCCGTCTCCCCCTCAAGGAGAAGATTGCGAGTTCAAACCTCGTCGGGACTACTCATTTTTTTGGTCAGGTAGCCAAGTTGGGAAGGCGTCGCTCTGCAAAAGCGAAAATCGCGGGTAACCTTCGGGAAGGCTAACGCCTACAACCCCCGCTCTGACCTCTGGTGATATAGCACCGTAGTTTAAGAGTAAAACCCCAGGTTCATACCCTGGTCTATGCGGGTGCAAGTCCCGCCGGTGCCACCAAATGTGGGAGTGGTGTAAGAGGCAACACGTCGGTCTCCAAAATCGAAGAATTCGGGTTCAAATCCCGCCTCCCGCGCCAATAATAGTGCTGTAGGCAAATGGTTTAAGCCGCCTGGCTTTCAATCAGGTGATTGCGGGTTCAACTCCCGTCAGCACTATCAACTGTTCTGGGTCGGTGGCCGAGTCTGGTTGAAGGCGACAGTCTGTAAAACTGTTTTTTATGAACGCGCTGGTTCAAATCCAGCCCGACCCACTGTGGAGAGGTGGCCGAGTGGCTTATGGCACTTTCCTGCTAAGAAAGAGCGGTTTAATAGCCGTCGAGGGTTCAAATCCCTCCCTCTCCGCCTGATATCCCCGGGAAGAGACCTGGTTCAAACCCTGGCGGGGCAGTCAATTTATGCTCCTGTAGCCCAATTGGAAGAGGCCGCTACCTTAAAAGTAGTTGTTATTTAAGTGTGGGTTCAAGCCCCACCAGGAGTATCAGCGGGGTGTAGCGCAGCTTGGTAGCGCAGCAGCTTTGGGAGCTGATGGTCGCAGGTTCAAATCCTGCCACCCCGATATGCCCCTGTGACGGAACGGAAAACGTGCTGCAATCAGGCTGCAGATTTTGCTGGTTCGACTCCAGTCAGGGGTATTGGCATACATGCTGATTTGAAAGACAAGATTTTGCAATTTTTGCCCCTGTAGCCCAATTGGCAAGAGGCGCTTCGCTAAGGACGAAGAGGATACTGGTTCGAGTCCAGTCAGGGGTATTTGGTGAGCGAAGCGGGGATGGAGCAAGATAGGGCTCGTCAGGATCAGCGCCTGAAAACCAGTGAGTGCAATTCTCACCCCCGTCACCAAAATGCAGGTGTGGTGTCAATTGGCAACACGGCAGCCTTGTAAGCTGCTTATGCGAGTTCAAATATCGCCGCCTGCTCCAGAAATTTGGCTCTCTTGTAGAGACGCGATAAATCGCGTCCCCACACGGCAAGCATTTGCCTTACAAGCAAGGGCTTGCTGCTGAAAAGACTGCCGTTACTGCCAATTTGGGAGTGTAGCTCAATGGATAGAGCACGAAGCTTCTACCTTCGCTGTTGTGGGTTCAAGTCCTACCATTCCCGCCTCAATGGGTCTGTAGCTTAACTGGTAAAGCGTCTAGCTGGCGGCTAGAAATATGTCGGTTCAAAGCCGACCAGTATCCACCAAAAATGGGTCTGTAGTTCTAATGGGAGAACGCCTGTTTTGCACACAGGAGGCTGCGAGTTCGACCCTCGCCAGATCCACTGTGGTGTCTGAAGTCAAAGCGGTCGAGACGCTGGTTTGTGGAACCAGTCAAAGCGGGTTCAAGTCCCGTCAGACACCCTCAAGGAAGATGCCGCTGAATGGACGGCAACCGGTCTTGAAAACCGGGGTACAGGCAACTGTAGGGGTACCCTTCGGGAAGGCTGCGCCTACGATCCCTCCATCTTCCTTTATCCACCGGAGGCCGAAAAGTGAGGCACCGTGCTGATAACGCGGCAATAGGAGGGGCAGTACCTCCCCGGTGGATTTCCCTCTGAAGCGCGGATCTGGAGCTGATGCTACGAACATCGGCAGCGGTGGTTCAACTCCATCCAGAGGGGTTTTTCTTGCCTGCGAGATGCTCCGAGTGCGGTAAGGTGCGTTCCGATTTGAGAAGGCTCCCTAGAATTAGGGCGCAGAAGCTTGCGGAACGCACCCTACTTTTTCTACAGGGTTCGGGCAAGGGGGTTATTCCAAGGTAGCTCAATGGCAGAGCAAACGGCTGTTAACCGTGCGGTTGTGGGTTCAAGTCCCACCCTTGGAGTCCATTTTTGCGGGGGGTTGGCAGAGCGGTTATGCAATCGGCTTTTAACCGATACTAGATAGGTTCGATTCCTATACCTCCCACTGTTTTCACCGGCACCCCAAAACAAGCCGGTCGTAACTTTGAGAAGATTTTGACATTACAAGGAGATATGATAGAGCGCGTCAATAACCTTCGTGGAAATTTCAGAACCCCGGTTTCTTTAAGAAACCGGGGTTCTGGGCCACCAGCGGTTGCGCAAATCATTTAGAACTGCTATATCTGCAGGTTGCCAAGGATATCTATAAAAGTGCCCCCAGAGGATATGTATAAACCGGCCCGCCCTGAGTGCAGCTGGGCTTTGGTTATTATTGAACCGGCCCTTACCCCGCAATAATAATGCTAGCGGACATGATATGACAGATATAACAGTGCGCCTTTATGCCGGTGAAACTGACTGGCAAGCGCTCTCAGACTTGCTGAACGCCTGTGAGGCAACTGATCGCCTGGTGGAAGATACCTCTTTCTCCAAATTCCGGATGGAATTTGATCTGCCATCCACCGACAAAGCCCACGATATCTGCCTTTGGGAGGATGCCACCGGCAGGCTGATTGCCTTCGCTTATTTGCGGATTCCGAAGTCAGGCGAAATCATCGATGGCTCGCTCCGGTTTTTCGTCGGCACGGCGGCACGGGGCGGCGATCTGGAGAGGCAGATTGTTGCTTGGGGCGAGAGGCGAATGCGGGAGGTGGCTGCAGAGCGCGGCGTGCAGGTGTTGCTCCGCTCCGGCGCTCGCCATCACCAAGGCGATCGCATCGCTCTGCTGGAAGCTTGCGGTTTCAAACCGGAGCGCCACTTCTTCAGGATGGCGCGACCGCTTGACGGTGCAATCCCAGAGCCACCCCTGCCGGCGGGCTTTACCCTGCGCCAGGGAGGTCGGCAAGACGCCTCGGCGTGGGCCGAGATGTGCGAGCTGGCCTTTAGCGAGCACTGGAATCACCACCGTGTAACGGTTGAGCAGGTCAAGGAGGAACTGGCTAACCCCTATTACAGACCTGAACTGGACTTGATGGCGGTGGCTCCTGATGGGACGTTCGCGGCTTTCTGCTATTGCGCAGTCAACCCAGAATGGAATGCCCGCAGCGGGCGCAACGAGGGCTGGATTGCCATACTCGGCACCCGCCCCGGTTTCCGCCGGATGGGACTGGGGCGGGCGATGTTGTTCCAGGGCTTGCACCGGCTCAAGGCTGCCGGTGCCGGCACCGCAGTCCTCGGCGTCGATGCCGAAAACCCCTCAGGTGCCGGCAGGCTCTACGAGGGAGCCGGCTTCCGCAAGGTTCACACCTGGATTTCTTACGGCAAGGGCGTTTAGCCCCCTCACCGGCAGCGGCGAAAAAAAATTTTTTCTCACCCCCTTGACAGTTGTGTAGTACGGATGTACTATATAAACATGGGAAGCAAAGGAGAGGCACAGCCCTCTCCTGCAATGGCCCAACCTGAACCTTGACAACTGAATAAGAAATCGGGAATTTCAACAGGCGTAAAACAATAAGTCTTTTAATAGAGAGGGCACTCTTATGTTGCTACTCTACACCAGACTGCATGGCCGGCAGCTGACTCAGGCCGAGTCAGCAAGCAGGCCGCACCAGTCCAGTTTGAGGCCATCTGAGACGGAGCTAGAACAGGAAAGTTCAAGACAGCTCAGACACACCAATGTGGCTGAGCCAATCCGTCACCTCAGAAAGGTCTATCATTTAGAGCGGAGTTTCTTACTCTAGAAGTTTTCAGCCTCTGCCAATGGCGAATCCTGCTGGCAACTTACGGAATCCGCTCAATCCTCAGGTAGACCCTGCGCCAATCTAAAATCCAAAATCTAAAATCTAAAATTTAAAAAGGAGGTGCCAGCATGGTTCACATACGATTTGACGGGCGTTCCTATGATGTCACCGAACTGCAGCTTGGAATACAAGCCGGCATGAACGACGCCGCCATCAAGGAACGCCTCGCACAGCATTTTGATGTCAGCCGGCAGCGCTTTGATTCTTACGTGCTTGACCGGCGACCCAGCGGCGACCTGATTGTACGTCCAGAAGCCGTCTACGGCTAATTCAGAATTCCGTTCCGCGCCCCGACACGAAAAGCCTACACACATTATGGGTTCTAGTTTCTAAGGAAGTGTGGGTTCAAGTCCCACTGAAGACCTCGGTCTTCATGGTGGAATGGCAGACACGCTAGAAGTGGCAAAAAGCTTTTCAGACTTGCGCGGACAAAACATTCTTTCCAGCTGTTGAGGTTCGCACTTCGCGCCCTGACTTAAGAAGCGTACATACTGATTGGTAAGAGCATTCGCTTGAAATCGAAGTGTCAAAGGTTCAAATCCTTTCCGCCCCACTTTGCGGGGCGGTAGCTCAGAGGTAAAGTAAAAGCTTTTTAAACTTGCGCGAAGTGACCTCACCTCAAACTTTTCGGAAAACTTATCGGAAATCTAAAATCCTTTCTGCCCCGCACCCTAACGGGTGAAGCGTACACACATCTGGTTTCGTCACCAGAGGTAGTAGGTTCGACTCCTACCATCCCCGCTGATTGGGGATGTAGCTCAATGGATAGAGCGCTTAAATGTCAAAGCTTTATCAACTTGTGCGGGGCAGAACGGCAGGCAGTTGAAAGTCCCACTTCGCGCCCTGACTGAGGAAGCTTACATACTAGCTCATTGGTAGAGCAGTTGCTTTATAAGCAAACCGTAATGGGTTCAAATCCCATGTGTGAACAAACAGCTTTCTCGACTTGCGCGAAGTGACTTTCGCTCCTCTAATAAATAGACGTGAATTCTGAATTTTAGCCTGTAAAATTTTCCGCCCCGCGCCCTAACGGGTGAAGCGTACACACTACCGGCTACGGACCGGGAGGTTGCAGGTTCGATTCCTGCCAGCTGCACTAAATGCGGCTGTAGCTCAATGGATAGAGCGCCAAACGTGAAAAGCTTTGCCGACTTGTGCGGGGTTTCGGCTTGGCAGTTGAAAGTCCCACTTCGCGCCCTGACTGAGGAAGCTTACATACTAGCTCGGGAGAGCGTTACCCTTTTAAGGTAAAAGTAACGGGTTAAAATCCGTGAACAAACAGCTTTCTCGACTTGCGCGAAGTGACTTTCGCTCCTATAATAACTCAAGTTGCTACCTACAAGTCTAAGCATCCAGATCCCCCCAAACCCCCCTTAAAAAGGGGGGCTTTGAGATTGTCCCCCCCTTTTGAAGGGGGGGCTAGGGGGGGATCTCGCCTGACTCACTGCGCTCGTAGCAACTTGGGTTCTAAAAAATAGACGGTTTTCTGGACGTTCGCATAAAAAGTTTCTGTCCCGCGCCCCGATACGCCAAGCATACACACACCTGGCTATTAACCAGATAACAAAACGTGACCGGCTTGGCAAACTTGCGCGGGGCATCCATTATTCTCACTCGTTGAAATTTCCACTTCGCGCCCTAACCGAGAAAGCTTACATACTGGCGGAACTGGCACACGCTACAGACTCGAAATCTGTTGCCCGAAAGGGCTTGCGTGTGTGCGCTTCGCGCAGGCTAACGCCAACGACTCCCGCGTATACTGAACAGCTCTCTCAACTTGCGCGAAGTGCCATTAAATATGGTGAAAGAATGAGCGAACACCGTCTCAATGAAATTGTGATTGAGCGCCCCCGTCATAATAAACGAAATAAGATAAGTTTAAAAAAGGTGACGGGCTACAAAAAAGCCTTGCAAAAGCTCACCGAAGAGGCGAGTGAAGATGGATTGCTGCGCCCTTATCTGATAAAGAGAAGGCAGCCCATCTTCTTCTCAGATCATCTGGGTCCCTTGCGCCGGCTGCTGCGTTCTAAGGTGGGACAGCCCTGGGACGACGTTTACAGCGAACTGTGCCGGCGTCTCGACAAGAATACCGTAACTGGGCAACACGTCATTTCGCATCTATGGGATTATGTGGAGCGACATGTTGTGTTCATTGATGGGGTGCCTTACGCTAAAGACAACTTAGACTATCCGTTACGTATATGGTGGAGATTGCGCCTTTACGTTCACCCCGAAACGGGTATTCTCTGCTTAGCCCCAACCGAACAGGCTGCTCCACCGAAAAAGCCGGACGATCTAGTCATCATAGACAACTATCATCAATACCGCAAGCTGGATGGGTTGTGGTATTTTATCACATTCCAAAAGCTGCCGGCAGGAGAGCCAGCTAGAAAGCGGAAAAACACTGCCGGCGCTGAGCCAGCTTGGGATGATTGGTACAGTCAAATTTACAAGATCGTCAAACGCCAGTGTGGCAAGAAGGAAATTAAATTCATTCTGAAGCGACTGGAAGAGAGTTAAGGCGTCCACTTCTGCCCCTTACCGTTCCCGAATAGGCTGCTTTGGCTGGTGTACTTCGCCAGAACGTAAAAGAACGGAAAGTTTCTCTGAATTAAGCTATAATAGCAGTTGTCGCTGCGCCCTAACCGCGAGAGCTTACATACAAACCCTATCCAGGTTTACAAAACAAAGCTCTCCAGACTTGCGCGGCGTCCTCACTTTCGTGAGTTCGCGCGACAGCTGCCTCCTCAAAATTCATCATTTAAAGGAGGTGGTTTCGATGAACGCTACAGAGCGCGATTTGCGTCTGGAAATGCTCAACAGCTTGCTCACTACGCCGCACCGGGAACTGGGCAAAGTGGCAGAAATCCACAAGCTGATTGTGGAACTTGACCCGATTTTCTACGGACATTTGGCGGTCTGGTATCAGCGCAACGGTGACGTGCGCGATCACAAGGAAGTTTTCCTGGGAAATTTGCTCGCCAGCAACCTGACTGAACACCGGGATGCCGGCTTTGTGATGCTGCAAGAGTTCCCGCCTTACGAAGTGGCGCGGATTGTGGATTTTATGAAGCAGCACCGGCAGAAATTGCCGCGCTCGGCACGCACTGCAGTGCGCCGGTATTTGCAAGCGCGGGAAAAAAACCCCGCGTTCTTCGATCGGGCGGCGCTGCGGAGTCGCAAGGCGATGAAGCATTTGTATGCGAGTTTGCACATTAAGCCAAATGCGCGTGCGGATGCGGTGCTCTTCAAGGATGCGCCCCCGGAAGGCAGCCTCGCGTTTGCGTTAAAGTTGCTGGCGAAAGCCGTTTCACCGGCAGTTCAGGCGCAGCTGATTGTCGAGCACAGCATCCCGTACACGGTGGCGGTGGGTGCGCTAAAGCAGCTGACGCCAACTGTACTGGTAGCGCTGATTAATTCCATGTCGCCGCAAGAGGTGATTAACAACCTCAAATCCCTGCAAGCGCGGGGTGCGATGGATAACCCAGAGGTGAAAGCGCTGATCGATGCTAAACTGGAGGAAGCGGTAAAGTCCGAGCGGGTGTCGGCATTCAAGGCGCGTGTTGCGGCTGACGCTGCGCAGCTGGATGAAAAGACGGCTGCAAAGCTGGAGCAAGTCACCAACGAGCAAGTCAAGAAGCGCGGCAAAATTGCCAAGACGACTGGTTTGCTGGTGGACAAGTCGGGTTCGATGACTGATGCAATTGAGGTGGGAAAGCGCCTCGCGGCTTTGATTTCGGCGATTTCCGATGCGGCGCTGTTTGTCTACGCTTTCGACAGCATGCCTTACGCTATTAAAGCGCAGGGTAAGGAGTTGAGTGACTGGGAGAAAGCTTTCCAGCACATCAGGGCAGATGGCAACACCAGCTGCGGCTGCGCTGTGGAGGCGATGCGGATTAAGAAGCAGATTGTCGATCAATTTATTCTGGTGACGGATGAAGGGGACAACACTGCGCCTTACTTCGCGGAAGCGTACAGCAAATACTGCGGTGACTTGGGGGTGATGCCGAATGTGGTGATTGTCCGGGTGGGCTCCGCCAGCAATGAGGTTGAGCGCCAGCTGAAGGCGAAGCAGCTGCCGGTGGAAACTTTTACTTTTGCCGGTGATTACTACTCGCTGCCGAATCTTGTGCCGCTGCTGAGTCGCCCTTCGCGGCTGGAGTTGCTGATGGAAATTCTGGAAACGCCGCTGCCGGTGAGGGATGACAAGTAGATAATAGGGGCGGGTTTTTAGAACCCGCCCCGCACTCAAAAATGGAGGGGAAAATTTTAGGAGGAACTAACTTTTCCCATCTTTCCCTCACTCGCTCTCAGCAGCGGAAGGCTTTTGAGCGGCCTGCCTCACGGCTTCAACATCCAACTCTAGCGCCCGAGCAATTTGTTCCACACTCACTCCCTGCGCTAATAACCGAGGCACTATTTCTGACACGGTCTCTTCCCAGACTTCTTGGTAAAACCGGGTCTGCTTTAAATCACTCAATTGAAACATTTCTTCTATCTCCTTGCGACTCAACTTGGTAAACTTATAGACGGCGATGGTTTCCATCAATTCTATAATATCTCGCCTGAGGGCTTCACCCTCAAGCTGCTGGGCTTGCTGGATTAATCGCGGCGCTCGCTGACGGGCGGTTGCTTCAGGATCGACGATGAACTGCACCAACCCCAGACTCACTGACCGGTCTGCTGCTTCGCCTAACTCGTCCAGATAGATGCGGGTGACTTGCTGGCTGGCGAGCAATCCCCGATACTGCTCGGGGACGCCCGGATCGAGACTGCGCCGGAAAAACACCGCTACGGCTTGCCAATCTTGAGCCGGCTTCTCTTGCTCCAGGTAGAGGAAGATTTCGGCAAAAAACCGCCAGTAGAAGTCAGATTTTGGCTGAAATTGTACTTCAATGAAGTAAATGGGGCGGTTGAGCCGGTCGTCAGCCGGTTTAAACACTCCATCGATTCGGAATGTCGGCTGTTTGATTTCGACTGATGTGAACTGATAAGCTTCCGCCTCCCCTGGCGGTTGGCCAATCAGTTCAAAGAAGCTCCTGGGTAACTTCTGAAAAAGCTTATAGAAAAGGGAGTCGGTTTGCACGGTGAGTTGAAAGGGATGCCTGTTTTTGTTAATCGCCAGGTTTAATAATAACCCAGATTTACACTTTCACAGAGTGGCTGAACCTTTTGCCGAGTGCGGACTTTCTGGAAACGCCGCTGCCGGTCAGGGATGACAAGTAGCGGCGCACTGTCAAACCTGCCCTTACATACCTTACAAAACTATAGCGTTTCTATTTGAGTTGCGAAAGCGTAGAAACCCGGTTTCTTAAAGAAACCGGGTTTCTGGCAACCTCAACTCCAGCCCTCCTTAAAATGAGTCCAATATGATGGACTTTTTTCCAGTCAGTCATCCGTCCTGTCTGGGAAGGCTTTCTGACTGGCCAAGTAGCGTTTATCCCCGCCCTCAGATAAGTCAGGTAAATGTTATAATTCCCCGCTATCTCAATCACTTTTCTCCTTATAAGTATAAGAGCCTAATTCGCAAAGATTGAGTTTGAGTTCCTCCAGCTTCGAGCCATCAGCGAAAACACCTAAGATGTCATAATTGCAAGTGGTCTTGCCATCGGCAATTGTCACCTTCCCCGATTCTCCCGCTCTCACAACCTCCCCCTTGAGGAGGTTCTCACCCCAGTTGTCTTGATCGGAAGACTCCACGTAAAACTCTACCAGGTTACTTTGAGTCTCGTTTTTGAGTTAAAACTCAAGATCCTCAGCTTTGGCGCTCCCGACGGTCAGTGAAACGATTGGCAGCGACAGGACTGCAGCCACCATGAAGTTACGAAATGATTTCTGAAACATGAGAGGTATCCAAAATAAGCTGTTTACAGGATGGATTGAAGCCTTGGACTTAGTTAGGCGTTCACACCATCAGAAAAATATAACCTCAGATAGAGGTATTTGTCAACCGGCTGTAGAGATGAGGCCCACCGGCAGCACGGGACAGCACTCGAACAGCATCCCGACAACTTGGGCATTCCCACGCCTGAGTACCGGCTCGTTCACCGGCACTGCAGCCGGCGTGAGAATTGAGGCAGTCCCGGAGGCCAGTTTTTGGAAAATCTAAATAAAATCTAAATGTAGCTAAAATTTTTGTACTACGATATAATACAAAGAGCGTGCCCTGACAGCCAGAGCTTACATACTTAGTACGAGAGGAAGAGTGCCGTCGCCCCGACATCGTTGGGGCGGGGGGCGTGAAGGGAGGGAGGCGCGATGAACCCGGGAGGTAGGCTTAAATGTGGCCATCCTTTAAAGAGTGTTGTTGACTCACCGGCGGAGCTCCTTCCAAGCGAAGAACGCGCTGCTCTGGCGACTTGTACGCTGTTTTTTAATAAAAATTGGCGAGCCGGCTGGTTAAGAGAGCATTGATAAAGAAAAGTGAAGCTACAAGAAACCGGGTTTCTTGTACTGGGTCAGCCGGAAAACTCAACCCGGCTACAGAAGAAACCCGGTTTCTGGCCCACATTCATTTAACTGAGTTTCGGTAGATGATCAATGATTCTCGCCTAGTAAAAATCAGCAAATATCTCAGCAAGCATCTCCGGCACACTCCGGAGCGAATTGGTCTGCAACTGGCTCCTGGCGGCTGGGTTTCTGTCGGGGAACTCCTAGCCGCTTGTGCGAAACATTCCTTTACCCTCAGCCGTACTGAACTCAATGAAGTTGTCGCCCGCAATGACAAAAAACGCTTTTCTTTCGACCCCACCGGCACCCAGATTCGCGCTAACCAAGGCCACAGCGTAGAAGTCGATTTGCACTTAGATCCCGCCACTCCCCCAGACACGCTGTACCACGGGACAGGCCACGGTGCGGTCGAGTCAATTCTGCGCGAGGGGCTGCGCAAAATGTCGCGCCACCACGTCCATCTGTCGGCGGATATTGCAACAGCGCGAAATGTCGGCAAACGTCACGGTCGCCCCACAGTCTTTGTCGTAGATGCCGCCGCAATGTGCGAATCTGGATATACATTCTACTGTTCCGACAATGGGGTGTGGCTGGTGGAGTGCGTTCCGCCGGCATATCTGGCACTACAGCAGAACTGAAATTATGGATCAAAGATACTTTGACAATTTCCAAGACCCCCTCATGTACAAAAAAACAAAAGATCAGGACTTGCTTGGAGCCGGTTGGCAGCCCTTGTACCGAGAGCTGGACTGGGGGTATCTCTGGCAGCTTGTGTCTAAAGATCCGTGGCAGCTAAGTAAAAAGACTGTAAACCTAACCAGTTACATGGCTGACGCTCTCGGTCGCAAGGACTTTGCTTGGTGGGCCAATGTAGTGAATGTTTTCTCGGATTATACGAGAAATAACATAGATGAGTTTTGGGATTACATCACCCCGGAACTTCCTGGCCCAGACGAGCGGTACAAAGACGTTCTGAGTGCGGAAACGCCGGTCAGCCTTTCAGTCAGCCGCGACCGCATTCCCCTGGATTGCGCTCTGGAGCGGCTCCAGGAAATTACAGTTCTCAGATTGGTGGAATTATTGGGGCGTCCGGATATCATTACCCAGTGCTTCGACGGGCGTAATTTTTATTACCCCACCGACAAATTTGTTGACTGGAAACGTCTCAAAAACATCGGCACCATTTTGGCATACTGGTCAAAGCACGACACTTGGCTGGAAATCTCTGGCTGGCAGAAGCGCCGGTACACCCTCATTGCCCAAGATTTAGCGCCCCTGGTTAACAAAGCGACATACAACCTGGCGGTGATGATCAGCGGGTATCAGAATCGGATCGGACAGATTCACAGTCAGTTTCCGATTCGGACGTTCCCTGCCGGCATCCAAAACTTTACTGATGCAGTGCAGCAGGCAATTTTCGACCAAAACCGGCTGGCTGTGCTCGTGCACGGAGAGCCGGGGACAGGCAAAACAGCTTGGACGCAAGCCGTGGCCAAAGAAATTCTCGCGCCTCTGGGGTATGTAATTTTCATCCTCGACCACGATTCTGCTGAAAATTTTGTGCCGCCGAGTTACTTGGAGCGGATTTGCCTGATCATTAATGAAGCCGATAACTTGGCTCAAGACCGCTCCAGCGAAGCTGCCCAGTACAGCAACAAAACTGAACGCATTCTCAGTTTGCTGGATGGGACTTTGTACCAGAGTGTGATTGATGAATCTGGGATTCAGGCACAGCAGCGCCTTGTCGTTTTGCTGACTTGCAACACGACTGAAAGATTAGATCCAGCTGTTTTGCGCAAAGGCAGGGTGGATTTGATGTGTGAATTTACTACCCGACTGGTATAGAATTTCAGGCGCAGGCTTGCAGAGAGTTTGGCCAAAGCAACAGGTGTCAGGTGTTCGGTGTCGTTCAGGGTGCGGCACCCCTGGAGAGCCGGCCATAAAGTAGGGGCTCTCAGCTGTTCGCCCCTGCCAGAATTGCTATAAGCGAGGGCGCAGCGCAGCGGTGGCTCTTCGCACAGGGTAGGGGACATCCTGGGGTGTTTCGGGGGAGAAGGACAGCGCGAAATCTGGGCAAACCACGGGGGCGCACCCGTGGTTTTTGCTGTTGGTGGCGAAGGGAGCCACCGGCTCCGGTTACAGGCTCTACTGTTATGGCGGTGGGGTGTGGGACGCCCACCGGCTGCAGCGCACCAGAGCGCAATCAATTAAAAGTTAAAAATTAAAACCTAAATAAGAGAATCCAATAAAATTGGTTTTAAATATTTAATAGTGCATTTTTATTCATCAGGTGGGCACACTAGAGGAGGCGAGCCGGCGCTTGTGGCGCGGTTGAGGCCCCTTTCCGCAGATCGGCAGCCCCCTTGCCTGAGGGCAATCGCTGAGGGCAATCGCTCCCGCCGTCCCCTCGCCTCCCGCGCCGGTGCCGGTGTATCTACATCTGCGAGTTGAAGGCTGAGCTCGCACTCTGTCCGAGGCGCGACGCGGACACCCGAGAGTTCGGCTGGCCCGAACGCTGCCGGTGAAACGCCCTCGCACACTACGCCCGCACGCGCCTCGACGCAGCTTGACGCCCAGACGAGATGGCCAATCCCAACTCGAAAGCGGCTGTAATACTTAGCGCTCCTGACTTCAAGGATTTCTTCTATGAATCAAGATTTTCCTAACCAACAGCTAGATAGATTTGGAGTCATCCCTTATACATTCTTAGAAGACTTTCGGTCAAAAGATCCAAGTACAAGGCGCTATTTATTGAACTCAATGACTTTGTTTGCCAGTATATCTCCGGAGCAGCAGCACCAAATCTTAAATGATTTAATCCAGTCTGAGCTGCTCAATCTGGCCGAGCAGTCAAAAAAATATTTGCAGGAGCGCATTACAGCCGCTTTCAATAAATTTTGTATCGGCAAAATTTTAGGAGAAAAGGAGATTGCTGAATACTGTTACAACTATTACCTTTCCAGTGGCATTATTCCTGATGAGATGACAGCGGAGTCCTTAAATAAATTGGGCGATTTCATTTTGGGGCTGGAACTGTTAAAGTGCATCTTTTTAATGAGCTTTGTCGAGCAGCAAAGATTTTTTGAGTTGCAGGGGAACTATTCAAGTCAGGCAGTGCTATTTTACCGCTACATAAGGCCCATACGCTCAAAGCTCATTAAGGAAAAAGTCGTAAATAGAGATATCATTGGCAATTATTATTATAGCAGGCCCTGGGTTAACGAAAGGGAATTAGTGGATTATATTTTGGAGCTATTTAATTTAGAAAGTATCTTATATTTGGGCCAGACAGCCAAGAAACTTACCTTTGAAAAGGAATATATCTACAAATCCCACGAACCGGGCTAGCGCCCCACCGGCTCTACTGCCGGGAGCTACCTGCCGGCGGGCGACTTGAGTCCTGAAAGTGTCAGCTACCATCTAAACATCAGTCCAGCGAGGTGAAAGCAGTGACAGATATCCGCAAACTCCTCAACCAAATCGCATCGCAGGAAACCCAACTGCGCGACACCCAGTTCCTGGCACCCTGCGTGCGCTTTGGACGGGTGCGCACCCGGGTAGCAGGCATGGTTTACACCTTCACGCCCGAACCGCGCAACTTTGAAGGCTGGGGCATTTTCCAGCCGGCAAACGAAAAAGTCGCAAAACTTGTTGAAGAAGCAGACTTGCCGCAAGTGGCAGAATACCTGCAAAACTTCAAAGCCGTGCGCCTGTGGCTGGCTCACGTTTTGCGAGGGACAACTTGGCTGGCTTACCCCGTCAATGAATCCGACATGCGCTCTCGCACCGGCACCGCCAAACCCGTGCCGGTCCACCTGGTACAAGATGGGGCGTCCTTCGAGCCGGTGGTGGCCAGATGGGACGGGCGCAGCTGCTGGTTTCAAGAAATTGACCGGCGAGCCGATCCCATGCCGGCGGAACACCTCAGAGAGCAACTCAAGCAGGTGACGCCCCCACCAGAAGTGCGCTTCAAAGGCATGACCCCAGAAATGCGGACAGTCTACCACCTAGTGGCCCAACAGGCCGAGGAATTCCAAGCTCACCGGCTGCAGCAGCGCGATGAAAAGCGCCTCCAGGAAGCGTTGCGCACCGGCGGCGGCACTTTGCGGGAGTTCCGCGATCGCGACGACCACTGGCTCGTCGAGTGGACAGCCGGCACCGGCGAACACCACACCAGCGCCATCTGCAAAAATGACCTCACCGTCGTCAGCGCCGGCATCTGTCTCAGCGGAATGGATCGCAACTTTGACCTGCAATCCCTTGTCGGCGTCGTCGAAGATCGCTGAATTCACCATCCCTCACCAATCTCTCTTGGCGTCCTTGGCGTCTTGGCGGTTAAATATTATTTAAATAATATCATGTCTATCTTCCACCACGAACAACTCTACAGAACACCGGCAGTAATGGCAAAACTCAAAAATTTGCCGGTGACAGTATGCGGTGCCGGTGCCTTAGGTGCCAACATCACCGAAAATTTAGCCCGTTCTGGCTTCGGGCAGCTGAGGGTAATTGACCGCGACCGCATCGAGGAGCGCAACCTCTCCACCCAGCCTTATTATCGCTCAGATGTCGGCGCTTTTAAAGCCAAGATTCTGGCAAATACCCTCTACCGGGCGCTGGGCGTGAAAGTGGAGGCGCACTCTAAAGAACTGACGCCGGCAAATGCTGGGCAGCTGTTGACAAATAGCGCCTTGGCGATCGATACTTTTGATAACAGTGTGGGGCGTCAGGCGGTGAAGGATTACTGTGCCGGTGCCTCTGTTCCCTGCCTGCACGTCGGGCTGGCTAGCGATTACGCTGAGGCGATCTGGAATGAAAGCTATCGGGTGCCGTCGCCGGCAAATGATGATGTCTGCGATTACCCCCTGGCGAGAAATCTGGTCATGCTGGCGGTAGCTGTGGCTTGTGAGGTTGTGATTGGTTTTGTGGCGACTGGAGAGCGGCGCAGTTATACGGTGACTCTGGGAGATTTTGGGGTGAGGCTTTTTGAATGAACCGCTTCAGAGGCAGAGGGCGCAGAGGAAGAGGAAAAGATGGCAGGAGTTGAGGAGATTTTGGGGTTTTGGTTTGGTCAGCCGGGTGAGGCTGGTTATGGGAAACCCCGGAAGGTTTGGTTTGTCAAAGATCCAGCTTTTGATCAGGAGGTGCGGTTGCGTTTTCTGGCGGATTACGAGTTGGCTGCTGCGGGCAAATTAGAGGATTTACAGTCAACACCGGCAGGCTGTTTGGCTTTGGTTATTCTGCTGGATCAGTTTCCCCGGAATATGTTTCGGGGTCAGCCTCAGGCTTTTGCGACTGACTCGCAAGCGCTCTTCGTGGCGCAGCATGCGGTCGATCGGGGGTTTGACAAGCAAATGCTGCCGGTGCAGCGCTGGTTTATCTATCTTCCCTTTGAACACAGCGAGAATTTGGAGCACCAGCGCCGGTCTGTGGAGCTGTTTCGCCAGCTGAGTGACGATCCGGACAGTGCGGACACGATTGATTATGCCGTTCGCCATCTGGAGATAATTGAGCGATTCGGGCGCTTCCCGCACCGCAACAAAATTCTGGGGCGCGAGACAACTCCTGAGGAGGCGGAATTTCTCAAGCAGCCCGGATCTTCGTTTTAGTAGGGTGGGTTGTGCGCCGGCACAACCCACCTAACAGTTATAAAATTACAGTTAGAAATAGAGTGCCGCACTCTTTCCCTTGGCGATCTTTGCGTCTTGGCGGTTTCTTAAAAAAATAACTTTCACAACTCAATTATACCCGTTACTACTGTCATAGCAATAGACAGTCAGTTTAGGACATGAGTGAGGTACATATCTTAGATCCCCCCAAACCCCCCTTAAAAAGGGGGGCTTTGAGAATTACCCCCCCTTTTTAAGGGGGGGCTAGGGGGGGATCTAACTGTACTCCACGCAAGTGAAAACTGCTATAACCTATAGCGGTTTTCAGCTAGATGAGGTACAGGCTTAGGGTGCGGCTTAAAGGAGTTAAAGGTGTAACGGGGCGAACTGTACCTCACTAGCTCGCAAACCGCTATAAGTGGCTACTGCTATAATATTATAAGAGAGCAAGACCAGATACAAAGAAATTGGGTGGGTTACGCAACGCTAACCCACCCTACAGTTTTAGCAGCCGGCACAGCGCACCTGACAAGCTATTCCAAAGTGAGTACCGTCAGCACTTGCGGCGGGGTAGCATCGGGGGGATACAAGAAATCTACCCGCACTAAACGCTCCTCTCCCGCTGCTAGGTTCAGCTTCAGAAGGGGGTCGAGAACCTGACCGAACCGGTGCCACAAATGTATGTAGCGAGTCACCGGCTTCCCGCCGTCATCATTATAGCGCAGCCGCACCGTACCCCGGAAAAACGGGAAATTCAGAGGCGGTTTCTGGAAGCGCAAACCTCCCTTGCTCAGTCTGTCTTCCTTCAGCGGCGTTTCCACCTTCAGCGCCACAGTTTGAGCTTTGCCGGTGCGGTTGACAAGCGGCAAACTCAGGTCGTAGCGAACCGCATAATTCCCGTGCGCTTCGTAAGCAGTATCTGGATAGCGCACCAGCATTTTCGCAGTTTGCACTTGATTGGTGCCGAGTCTGCCACCCCGCAAAGTGCTGATAGCATAAGATAAGCCTTTCCCCGGTTGAGGAATGGTGAGATTCTTCCCACCGGCATCCACAAGCTGCGCTTCCCATTTAGAACCTGACTGCACGCCGCCAACCCGCCCGTAAATCAGCTTTCCGCTAGTTGCTGAAGGGGGTGTTGGGGTTTTTTCCCGAGGACCGGCAAACCCGCCGGTGTCCAGCAAATTCTGCCATTCTTCCAGAGTGGGGGCGCGTTCGCTCCCGTCAGGATTTTTCTTGGCAAACATCGTCAAACAGGCAGCGTAAACCCTGCCACTGCTGTTGAGCTCCATAAAGGTAGACCGGCCATTTATTGGCTTCTCCAAACCCCGCACCGGCGTGGGGTGATTCAGCAACATCCGGCTTCCCCCCGGCGGAATCTCCAATTTAGCCGGAAAATCCGCTTGTCTGATTCCCCGCAGCACATTATCTACCGCCCGAATGCCGGGACCCGAATAAATCTCGCCGCTGGGATTTTCCTGCATAGCAGGCTTTTCTTTAAACGGCGCTTCTTGCATCTGATAGCTCGCCGCCTGCAGCACCTCCAAAGTCACCGGCTTTGTGCCGGGATTGTGGACGAGCAAGCCGGTGTAAAGCGTCTGCAAATCCTTGGGAGTGTGCGTGTGGTGGTGAGCAAATAGGGTAAATTCTCCCTCAAAAGGAAAGTTGAGATGAGCCGCCGGCACCTTTTTCCCATCTGGGGGAAAAGTAGAGAGCAAAATCCCCTCCGTCTTCACCCATTCCGGGCTGTTGCTGTTAAACATCGGCACGGCATCCAACTTGCCGGGTAGCGCTCGCACCTCATTTAATTGCACAATTTCTTGGGGTGCCGGTTTCGCTTGGGAAGACGCCGGAGGAGATGCCGAGTTGGGGGAAGACTCGGCAGAACTCGCGCACCCAGAGATTTGGGGAATCGCCAGAGCCAGCAGCAGGGGCGCGACACGCGCCAGCAGTTTCTTTTTGTTCCGAACGGTTCGCATATCTGTTATAGCAATAGACAATACGGACAGGCGAGACGCCTGTCCTACGTCCTAATCTAAGTGGCTACTGCTATAGAAAGCCGCCGCCATTTAAAAACTAGATATCTGAAATTTTACTTGGGTTCCCCTTCCGCGCTGTAGGGGCAGGCCCCCGTGCCTGCCCCATCCCCAGATTGTGCAATGTTTTAATTCCCCGCTTGATATCGATCGCTTCGGCTCACCACGCCAGCGCCATCCCATCGCCACGGGGTTCTGACGCCGCTACGAATACGCCATTTTGCCGCAGAATAATCTGCCCGCGACCAAATTGTCCCGTTTGGGTGACAGTGGAGCCAGCCGGCAAATTGCCAATATATATATCGTGCCCCCGGTTCGCCAGTTCCCGCACCACCGGCTCGGGCACCGCCGGTTCGAGCACGACTTGATTGCCGGCGACAAACTGCCACCGGGGCGCATCGAGGGCTGCTTGGGGATTCATACCATAGTCCACCATATTCACCACCACTTGCACGTGCCCCTGGGGCTGCATTGGCCCTCCCATGACGCCAAATGGCCCCACCGGCTCCCCATCCCGCGTCAGAAACCCGGGAATAATCGTGTGCAAGGGGCGCTTTGCCGGTGCGAACTGGTTGGGGTGTCCGGGTTGCAGCGTGAAACCGGCACCCCGATTTTGCAAGGCAATGCCGGTGCCGGGGATGAGAATGCCGCTGCCGAAGCCCATATAATTGGATTGAATGAAGGACACCATCAGCTCAGAGTCCGCTGCAGCCATATACACGGTGCCGCCTTTGGGCAATCCGGGCTCAGCCAGGGGAATGGCTTTTTCTCCGATCAGCTGTCGGCGAGATGCGGCATATCCTTTATCTAGGAGTTGCTCCACCGGCACCTCCATGCAGCAGGGATCGGCGGCGTGCCGGCCCACATCGGCAAAAGCCAGCTTCATAGCTTCTATTTGCAGGTGGTAGCTTTCCGCTGACTCCCGGTGCGGAAACCCGGTTTCTTCAAGAAACCCGGTTTCTTCAAGAAACCGGGTTTCTCGCAAGTCGAACCCCTCCAGAATGTTGAGCGCCATCAGCGCCGCCAATCCCTGGGTGTTGGGCGGCATTTCCCAAACCGTCAGTCCGCGATAGTCGGTTGAGATGGGCGTCACCCAGTCCGCTTGGTGGGCGGCTAAGTCCGCCGCGCCCAGAAAGCCGCCGCTGGCGGATGCGAAGTTGGCGATTTGCTCAGCAAGTTTGCCACTGTAGAAACTTTCGGTGCCGGTGGCGGCAATTTCTCGCAGCGTCTGCGCGTGCGCCTGACTCCGCCAGATTTCTCCTGCAGCCGGTGCTCGCCCGCCGGGGAAAAATACCAGCTTGAATGGCTCGAATTCTGTGCCGGTGAGGGGCAAATAAATTTGTTCGGCGGATTTCCACGTTTGCGCCACCACCGGCGACACCGGGAAACCCCCTTCGGCGTATCGGATTGCCGGTGCGAACAGCTGCTCGAACGGCAAACGCCCCCAGCGCTCCCACAGCGCCCGCCAAGCGGATACGGCTCCCGGCACTGTCACCGGCAGCCAGCCATAGTAAGGGATTTTTTCTTTACCATAAAAATGCTCTGCTGTCAAGCCCTGACAGCTCCTGCCTGAGGCGTTCAGTCCGTGCAATTGGCCATCCCAGACGAGGGCGAAGGCGTCCGAGCCGGTGCTGTTAGCAGTGGGCTCAACCACAGTCAGGGTAATGGCCATTGCAATCGCCGCATCAACAGCGTTCCCTCCAGCCCAGAACATCTCCATGCCGGCAAGGGTAGCCAGGGGCTGGCTCGTCGCCACGGCACACCGGCTGCCCATCATCACTCTTCGGGCGGAGGGGTAGGGGTAGTCACTCAGGTTTCCTAGATGCATTGCCTTCAATTAAATCCAGTTGATTAATTATTGTCTCCTTTCCGGGCTGCTAATAGCAGTAGGGTGCGCTATTGACGCACCCTACAAGGTTCTGGTCATTGAACACCCTGTTTAATAAAATCACTTTTTTCTTTCCCTTAGCTTGCAGGAATTCTTTCAGAGTTTTTTTCCCGCCTTCAACCCACTGGATGCCGGTTGAGGGGAAAAACTGAAGAATTTTTTTTTGCTTGCGGGCGCTTGGAGCTGCCTGAAACCTTTGCCTGCGGGAAAATCGAGAGCTTTTAAGCTTTTCCCTGAGGCAGACTGGAACGGGAGTGCCGGTGGGAGGGTGCCCTCTAGGACTGGGCATTTTTTTCCCGAAGGCACACTAAGACTGACCCACTCCCAGTTGCTGTTTTGAGCTTTCCAACTCCTCCCAGAGTGTTTCAATGTCTTTGTAGGCTTGCTCTGGGGACAGTTTCCCGCCGGTAGCTAGACAGCTGATGTAGGACACCCGCTGGGCAAATTCCTGCAAATTAGCGTTGAAGACGATATTCTGTGGCGTCCCCTGGCCATAGTAGCGGCTGTGAGGATAGAGAAAACCCGAAATACCTGCCATCATAATACCCTCCTGCTGGAGCAATACTACTTCTATTCCTATTATGCCCTGCGATTTCTGGAGTCTTTGTGATGGCAGTCTGGGAGCAACTGTGACAATTTTAGGGAAATATAGTGATGGCAGTCTGCGATTGTATGTGATCGGAAGCATCTCTCTGTGCGATCCGCGTCACAATAGGGGGATGGGCCAGGGACAGCTTTCGGGGGTAGGTTTTTTCGTTGGGAAGCGACGAGGGCGAAGCATTGGCGAACTGCCTTATCGGGCGGGGTCGTAAAGCTCCTCGCGCCAATGCGAAAGCCCCTACAGAATCTGTCGGGGAGAGAGCATGAGCGCGACGATTTTTGCAATCGGGGAAAAGATGGACATTCGCTCATGCTAGCTGCTGACGCCGAAAGGCCAGAGACAGGGGGGCTGGGGGCTTTTCTACCCGCCGCAGTTCGCAACGCTTGCAAGGTCGGATCAACTTCTTTCCCCCCCTTGCCCTTTGGTTGGTTTTTAGGTCAGGGGAAAAGTTCAAACTTTCTGGTATCAAAGGTTACAAAATTTACACCCCGTCTGGCTTACAGTTTTTACAATAGGGAGTAAGATGTGATGGCAGAACCGATTTAATCGTCTCGCGGTAAGTCACAAAATTTAAATATTTTTAGGAAAACTTTACCTGAGTGAGATGATTTTTCAGCCCCTCCCAATTTGACGGGACAGCTGAGAATCTTTTTCACGGTTTTCCAAGAGACAGTTGGGAGAAAGTTGCCCCCTTCAAAATAGTATGTACAGCCTCAGTGAAATCAGCATGGCCAGAGAAATTAGTGCCGCCGTGGTTAATGTCAGCGGACGCCAGCGCATGCTGTCCCAGCGGACAGCCTTCTTCTGCTTAAGACTTGTCTGCAGTCAGAGCGCAGCTGAGCGGGAAAAACTGCGCTCTGAGTTACTAGATGCCATCGTTCTGATGGAAAAGTCACACAAGGGGCTGATCGAGGGCGATCCGAGTGTGAAGCTAGCGGGGAACCCCTCAAAAGAGATCGAGGCGATGTACTTTGAGCCACCCCTGAATTTAGACAGACAGCTGCGGGACTACATTCGGGAGGTTAGAGCCCTAGCAGCCGCTACGGATGCTGAACTGACAAAAGACAATCCCCATCTGCGCTACATTATGAATGCCGCTTCCACGGAATTGCTCGCAGCTTTGGATGCTGTGGTGAGTCAATATCAGAAAGAGAGCGAAGCGGAACAGCAGGCGATCGACAGGAACCAGCTTGCGCTCGTAGAGCAGAGCTGTGCCGCCACAGCCGCCGCCCGAGCTCGCACCTTAGAGCTACAGCAAGCTTTGCGGGACCTGCAAGAGGCTCAGAGCCTTCTGGTTCAGAGCGAAAAAATGTCGAGCCTCGGCCAGCTCCTGGCGGGTGTGGCTCACGAAATCAACAATCCCGTAACCTTTATCTACGGCAACCTCTCCCACGCTATCAACTATGTCAGCGATTTGAGCGAGCTGCTGCAACTCTACCGGCAGCGCTATCCTGACCCCGGTTCCGAGATTGAAGAGTTGATAGAGTCTCTAGAACTGGATTTCTTGATTGAAGACCTGCCGAAGGTGATGTCTTCGATGAAAATGGGGGCTGACCGCATTCGCCAGATTGTGCTGTCTCTGCGGAATTTCTCTCGCATGAACGATGCGGAAATCAGCAGGATGGACATTCACGAGGGAATTGAGAACACGCTGTTAATTTTGCACAATCGCCTGAAACCTCAGGCCGGTCGTCCCGGCATTCAAGCGGTTAAAGAGTTCGGCAATCTGCCTTTAGTGGAGTGCTGTGCCGGCTCGGTGAATCAGGTGTTTATGAATATTCTGGCTAATGCGATTGACGCACTGGAAGAGGGGATGGCGGCACCGGCACGCTCTAGTGGGAAAGACAACCTGTGCCCAATGCCCCATGCGCCACGTCCCACGCCCACCATTCGCATTCGCACCGAAGTGTTGCGCCCCGATGGTGTCGCGGTGCGGATTGCGGATAATGGCCCGGGAATGGAGCCGGAAGTCTTGGCGCAACTGTTTGACCCGTTTTTCACCACTAAGCCAGCCGGCAAGGGCACCGGCTTGGGGCTGTCCATCAGCTATCAGATTGTGGTGGAAAAGCATGGCGGGACGCTCAAGTGCCTGTCCGAACCGGGACAGGGGACGGAGTTTTGGGTTGAGCTGCCGGTGCGCCACTGCCCTTCGCCCGCCTCTGGGACTGAAAGCCAGTCCGACCGGTTGCAGCCGGCAGCTCGGGCTTAGAGGCGAGCTGGGGCTTTTCGGGCCCGGGCTGCCGGTGGTGGCTGAGAAACCCGGTTTCTTAAAGAAACCGGGTTTCTTTAAGAAGGGTTCTGGATGTTGACAGAGAGATCCATCAGTAGGGCGATCCCTTGAGGGAACTCACCCCGCTGCTAAAATTAAGTTTATATTAAGAAATGTCGGTTGCGAAAAAGTGGGGGAATAAAATCAAAATAATTGCCGGCCTGAAATTCTCTTTCAGAGACACTTTGTCATGGGAGAGCTAGGGGGACAAAATTCAACTCTAGATGGGGAGACAGGTGGCCATTCAGGACTTTCTACCTGACAGGGGAGAGAGAGGGGGAAAATCGCGCGGTAGGGTGCGTTCCCCTTCTGAAAGCACTCCATCAGTGGGCTGCTCCCTTGAGGGAACGCACCCTACTGCTGCTGAATAGAGCGACTCGGGCTTTGCGGACAGGCAGAATTAAACCTAAAACTTAAATCGATTAGCTTGGCTCACCGTGATGACCTACTTCGAGCTGAATGAAATCACCCAAATTGGGGCAATAAGCGCCGCAGCGGTCAACATCAGCGGTCGCCAGCGGATGCTGTCCCAGCGCACAGCACTGCTATCGGCAAGACTTGTTTGGAGCCAGGACAGGGCTGAGCGAGAAAAATTTCGCTCTGACCTGCTGGAGGCTATCGAGCTGATGGAAAGGTCGCACAGCGGACTGATTGGTGGTGACGCGAGCATGAATCTTCCCGAGAAGCTCTCACCGGCACTCAGGGCGATGTACTTCGAGCCGCCCGTACATCTGGACAGACAGATATGCAACTATATCGCTGAAGTTAGAGCCTTGGCGAGTGCGCCTGATGCCGAGCTGACGCCTGATTGCCCGCATTTTCGCTACATTATGAGCGCTGCAGAAGCGCAATTGCCCGAAAGCTTGGATGCAGTCGTCAGTCAGTACCAGAAGGAGCGTGAAGCCGAACAGCTGGCGGTCACCCTTGAGCTGGCTGAACTGCACAAACGAGCCGCCGGCGCTGAACAAGCCGCCCAAACTAAAGCTGAAGAATTAGAACAAGCCCTGTCCCAACTGCAGCAGACGGAGATGCGACTGGCTCTAGCGGAAAAAATGGCCAGTCTGGGTCAGCTCGTCGCTAATGCGGCTTCCGATCTCAACAATCCCGTCAACTTCGTCTGCGCTACCCTCATCCACGCGCACAAGTACGCCCTCGATCTGATTGACCTGCTTCGCCTCTACCAGCAGCACTATCCCAATCCCGATCCCGAAATTCAATCTCGCACTCAAGCGATTGAGTTTGATTTGCTGGTTAAGCAACTGCCCAAAATGCTGTCTTCAATGAAAAAGAGTGCCGGTCGCATTCGAGAGATTGTTTTTACTTGGCGGAACTTATTCCGGCTGAATCAAGCGCCCATTCAGCCGGTGGATATTCACTCGGGCATTGAGAGGGCGCTATTAATTTTGCAAAATCGCCTGAAAGCTAAGTCCGGGCGTCCTGAGATTCAAGTCGTTAAAGAGTTTGGCTCGCTGCCGCTGGTGGAGTGCTGCGGTGATCAGCTGAACCAGGTTTTTATGAATATCCTCAGCAATGCAATTGACGCTTTGGAAAAGGGGAATAGGGCACCGAGAACCGGGAGCGGGAAAGCGAAGCAATCCCCTGCGAGACTGTCCCAGTCCCCTACTATTTGGATTCGCACGGAACTGTTGCGTCCCGATTGCGTCACCGTGCGGATTGCCGATAATGGCCCTGGGATGACAGAAGAAGTAAAAGAACAGTTATTTGACCTGTCTCTGGCCACAAAAACGGTCGGACAGGGCGCGGGGTTGGGATTGGTGACCGGCTACCAGACTGTGGTTGAGAAATATGGGGGGGCGCTCTGGTGCGTGTCCGAACCGGGAGGGGGTGCGGAGTTCTGGATTGAGCTGCCGGTGCGCCACCTGTAGAGTGCTGGCGCAGATTTTGGGCAATTTGGATTCCGCCCCAACCGACCCCACCGCTGAATCGCCCTCACAGGGGTCAAGACCTGTTGGGAGGGCCTGAGATTCAAGCGCCGGCGCTGCGTAAAGATTCAAGATCTGGCAAGGGCGTGCGGAGCGCGTGAGCTGAAATAAAATCCGGCTGGGTGATATATTTTACGGTTGCACCGCTATTGTATAGTGAGCGGTGTGGGGGCGGGCTTACCCTCAATCTGCGTGAGGCAAAGGTTCTTCGCGAACCCGCCCCTACCGCGGGAACAGCGATGCCGGCGGATTTGATATCAGTTTGATAAACTCCGGCGTGACGGCGGTTCTGCTGCACCGGACTTCCGTCCGGTGGGGGCGGCGGTCAGGATGAGGGCTCTTCCCACACTGTGCCACCGGCTGGCTTTTCCCCACTCTGACTCTGAGGAGCTGAATTCTTACCAGCGTGAAAAATCTTAAGAAAAACTTTAAAATCCCGGCTGCCGGTGAGCCATTCCGGCAAGTTTTCAATAACTTAAAATTGCGTGCCAGTAGCTTCATTAAAACTTTAAACTTTTGCACCTGAAGGCAGCACTAAAATTGACGTTAATACACCTTTGTCTATCGCTCACCCTTCCGCAAGGCTTCTTCACGAGTCCTTCACAACTCGGATGATACCGCAGACAGTATACATTGCCTAAAGGGAGGGGTTCTTTCAGTCTGGAGTTAGCAGCCCTGAAAAAGGCCACTGCAAATCTCGCCTGAATCACTGAAAATACTGATGTCGAAAGTTACATATCTTTACATTAAGCCGGTGGCCGAGGGGGAAATACTAAAATTTACCAGCGTGTTTATTAATCTAATATTTTAAGATAACCTTTGGCCAATCGAGGAAAGAGCGAGATGAAAATTAAGGAAAAACTTATTCTGGGGTACTTAACCGTTGCCTTACTGGCGCAAGGGGTTGGATGGGTTGGCCTGCAAGGAATCCAGAAAACTCACAGGGTATTTAATCGAGTGGTCGATGAAAGCCTGCCGGTGCGTGATGGGATTGAGGAGCTGAAGTTTGCCGTGAGCGCGGTCGTTGCGTCTAGGCGTGAAATCGATTTCATTCAACCGGAAAACTCCCCCTCGAAACCCACTCACAAATATGCCAGCTATCTAGCTCAAGAGAAAGAGGCAGACCTGGCCTCCGAAACTTTAGAATCAGCCCTCAAAGAATACCGGGAATGTTTGAGAAGATATCAGGCGCTTTATTTGGCAGAACCGAGCCAGCTGCTCCTGAGAGATAAAATTATAGTGGCGGGAGAAGAAGTTGTTGATTTGGCCGGCCAAATCGCAGAATTAAAAGATAGAGGGGCCTCAAAATTTGCTTGGCAGGCCAAAGAAAAGGAGTTAGAAGAATCGAAAAAAATCTTTCAAGAGGCTGTCCGAGAAGCTCTTTACCAGGTGCGACAAGACTTGGCCATCCAAAAGAGTGAAATAAGGCACATAATGGCCACGGCTAAATGGATGATGAGGCTGGCCGGCTTATTCACCGTACTGACAGCCACAACTATTGGGTTCTGTCTCTCATTTTCCATAGCAAATCCCATCAGCCAGCTGAAAGATGCCGCTGTGGCCATAGGCAGGGGCAAGCTGAAAACCAGAATCAAACTTTCTACAAAAGATGAGCTGGGCGCACTAGCAGATGCTTTCAATAAAATGGCCGAGTATTTGCAGCACATCACCTCCTATCTGCTTAAAGTTTGTGAGAGTATGGTAGAAACCCTGATTGTAGTGACGCCAGGGGGCAAGATCCGGTCTGCCAACAAAGCGACATCTCATCTGTTGGGATATCGCCGAAGGGAGCTGTTTGGACGCCACCTCAGGATGATTTGGCCAGAAGCCGACGTTTTGCTGCAGGGGGCCAACTTTGATAAGTTACTTGAAAAAGGATTTCAAAATCTAGAGACAGCATACGTTTCAAAAACGGGCAAAAAAATCCCGGTGCTGCTTTCAGCTTCAGTGATGCGAAATTCAAAAGGAAAAGTTAAGGGGATAGTTTGTGTGGCGCAAGACATCACTGATCGGCTGCGGGCAGAAGAGGAACTCGCGCAATCCCTGTCTCTGGTGCGGGCGACCCTGGAAGCCACTGCGGACGGCATTTTGGTGATTAACAAAGAGGGAAAGATAGCGGTGTATAACCAAAAATTTGTCGATATGTGGCGGATTCCAGAGTCCGTCCTGGCCACGCGGGATGACAGCCAAACGCTGGCGTTTATTTTGGCTCAGCTAAAAGACCCCTCAGCGTTTCTCGCCAAAATAAGAGAACTGCACGCCCAACCGGATGTAGAATCTTGCGAGAGCCTGAAATTTAAGGACGGTCGAGTCTTCGAGCGCTATTCGCAGCCTCAGCGTACAGGGGGAAAAATCGCCGGCAGAGTGTGGAGCTTTCGCGATATCACTCAGCGCAAGCAGGCAGAAGAAATCATTCGCTACCAGGCTTTCCACGACCAGCTGACCGGCTTGCCCAACCGCATGCTGTTCAGCGACCGGCTGTCGGTATCGCTGACCAACGCTCGCCGCACCCAAGCCAAACTGGCTGTGATGTTTCTGGATTTAGATCGCTTCAAAACCATCAACGACACCCTGGGGCATGCGGTTGGCGACGGGCTGTTACAAGAAGTTGCCAGACGACTGACGAACTGTCTGAGGGAAGTTGACACCGTGGCTCGCTGGGGGGGCGACGAATTCACCCTGCTTTTGCCTCAAATCAGCTCTAGAGACGATGCCGCCAGCATCGCCGGCAGAATTCTAGCCGCCTTAAAGCCAACCTTTCATATCGAACAGCACCAGCTGCATGCCAGCAGCAGCATTGGCATCGCCCTCTATCCCTGTGACGGCGAAGATGCCGAAACCCTGCTCAAGAATGCCGATGCGGCGCTATATCGCGCTAAAGAGCGTGGCCGGAATAACTGTCAGTTCTACACCGGCGCGATCAATGAGGGAGCTTCTGAGTTGCTGACTCTGGAAAATAGACTGCACCGCGCCCTAGAGCGGGGAGAATTTGCGCTCTACTACCAGCCCAAGGTCAACATCAACACCTGGCAAATCACCGGCACAGAGGCCTTGGTGCGCTGGCTGCACCCGGAACAGGGTGTGGTTTCCCCCCAAATATTTATGCCCCTGGCAGAGCAAAACGGGCTGATTGTAACCCTCGGCGAATGGGTGTTGCAGGAAGCCTGCGCTCAAAATAAAGCTTGGCAGGATGCCGGGCTGGCACCGCTGCGGGTGGCGGTTAACTTGTCCCCCCGGCAGTTCCAGCAACCGAACTTAGTTGAAATGGTGGCGCGAGTTTTGGAACAAACCGGGCTGGAGCCGCAATTTTTAGAGTTAGAAATCTCTGAACCTGCTGCTATGCATAATCCGGACACTACCCGGACAATTATGAGAAAGTTTTACGAGATGGGAGTCCGCCTTACTGTGGATGATTTTGGCACAGGTTACGCTTCGCTCAGCTCTCTGAAAAACTTGCCCCTCCACACCCTGAAAATTGACAGGTCCTTGGTGCGCGAGCTGACTGCCGATCCCTATGATGTGGCGATCGCCACTGCCGTGATTGCCCTGGGGCGCAGACTGAATCTGAGCGTGGTGGCAGAGGGGGTGGAAACCAAGGAGCAATTAGACTGCTTGCGAGGGCTGGAATGTGAGGAAATCCAGGGTTACTTGTTCAGCCAGCCCCTGCCGGCTGAGGAGGCTGCGACACTCCTGCAAAACTCCCAATCGAAATGTACAGCAGATTGCAACTGAGTGAGGTACAGATATTAGATCCCCCCCTAGCCCCCCCTTAAAAAGGGGGGGGACATATTCCTCGTTCCCAGGCGGAGCCTGGGAACGAGAGATATGGTGATATCGCGCAACATAAATCCCTCTGCCTGAGAAGTTCCCCTCTTAAAGACCGGCGGCAGATTCAATTATACCCTCGGCGTGATTAACCAGCAAGCGCAACTCCTCGACCATTCCCACACCGGCAGACTGCCACAAACCCCGCTGGTGCGCCTCCAGCAACCGTTCCGCCATGTCCCGCAGCGCCCACGGATTCTTCTGCTCAATGAACTCCCGCACAGCCGGCTCCAACAAATACGCCTTCGCCACCCCCTCATACATAAAATCTCCCACACAGCGAGCCGTGGCGTCATACGCAAATAAATAATCCACCGTCGCCGCCATCTCAAAAGCGCCCTTGTAACCGTGGCGCATCACCCCAGCAATCCACTTGGGATTCACCACCCGCGAGCGGTACACCCGCGCAATTTCCTCCTGCAACCGGCGCACCTTCGGATTTTCCGGCATCGAATTATCCCCGAAATAGGTGTGGGGATTCTTCCCAGTTATCGCCCGCACAGCTGCGGTTAAACCCCCTTGGAACTGGTAATAGTCATCCGAATCCAGCAAATCGTGCTCCCGGTTGTCCTGATTGTGCAGCACAATTTGCATCCCTTTCAGACGCCGCTCAAAAGCTTCCGGGGCTGCGATCCCCCCCTGCCCCCCCTTAAAAAGGGGGGGTGAAATCCCCTCTTGCCCCCCCTTATTAAGGGGGGGTTGGGGGGGATCTGCACTGCCGGTGTAAGCGTAGCTGCTCCAGTTAATGTAAGCGCGGGCTAAATCTTCGTCATCCGTCCAGTTTTGCGCCTCAATTAAACCTTGCAAACCGGCACCGTAAGCCCCCGGTTTCGAGCCAAAAATGCGGTATCGGGCTCGCAACTGCGCCGGCATCTCGTCCAAACCGGCATCTCGCCACAGCTGCGCTTCCTCCCTAACAGCAGCCGCCAGAGGATTTTGCTCCGCCGGCTCATCCAAACCGGCAACCGCCGCCACCGCTGCGTCAAACAAATCAATCAAATTCGGAAACGCATCCCGAAAAAACCCAGAAATCCTCAAAGTCACATCCACCCTCGGACGCCCCAACACCCGCACCGGCAGGATTTCAAAATCCACCACCCGCCGCGAAGGCCCATCCCAAACCGGCCTCACCCCCAACAAAGCCAGCGCCTCTGCGATATCATCCCCGCCGGTGCGCATCGCAGAAGTCCCCCACACCGACAGCCCCAGCCTTTTGGGAAACTCCCCATTTTCCTGCGCGTAGCGCTCAACCAGCGCCTCCGCCGCCTTGCGCCCCACATCCCACGCCGTTTCCGTAGGCACAGCGCGGATATCCACCGAGTAAAAATTGCGCCCCGTGGGCAACACCTCCGGGCGTCCCCGCGTCGGTGCGCCGGCGGGTCCGCTTGGCACAAAACAACCATCCAACCCGCGCAGCAACTGAGCGATCTCCCCCTCCGTTTGCTGCAAAGCCGGCAGCAGCCAGTCCCGTATCCACTCCAACTCCCGCTGGGTTGCTTCTGGATTTTGGATTTTGGATTTTGGATTTTGGATGAGGCGTTCTACCAGATCGGCTGCATGAAGCTCTAGGAGTTCTATTATATCGCCTACAATCTTTGGGTTTTGGATTGTGGATTTTGGATTTTGGATTGAATCTAAAATCGAAAATCGAAAATCGAAAATCTCTTGGGACGGATCAGCTGTCAGCGGGTCAAACTCCAGCCCCCAATCCTTTGCCAAAGCGCGGGTTAGCCCCAGACGACCGGCACCCGGATGGCGGGCGACAGCCACAATCAAATCCCGCAGCTGCCGCCCTTCAGGACACCGCCCAAAAATGTGCAACCCGTCCCTAATCTGCGCCTCTTTCAACTCACACAGATAGCCATCTATTTGATTTAGGATTGTGGATTTTTGCTTTTGTAACTCCTCCTTTTCTATTCCCAAATCCTCGTGCAAATTTTCTCGCAAAACCAGCTCCGCGATCCGCTCCCGAATCGCCGGCAGCCGCTTCGGGTCTAAACTCTCAGCCTCATAAAACTCATCAACCAGACCTTCCAGCTGCTGCAAAGGGCCATAAAGCTCAGCGCGAGTCATCGGCGGCGTCAAATGGTCTACAATCACCGCCTGCGCTCGCCGTTTAGCTTGAGCACCTTCCCCCGGATCGTTCACAATAAAAGGATACAGGTGCGGCAGCGGACCCAGCGCCACCTCCGGATAGCAGCACTCAGACAGCGCCACACTCTTACCCGGCAACCATTCCAGATTCCCGTGTTTCCCCACATGCACGATCGCCTGCGCCCCAAAGTGTTCCCGCAGCCAATAATAAAAAGCCAAATAATTATGAGGGGGCTCTAAATCCGGGGCGTGATAATTTAAAGACGGGTCAACCTCATAACCCCGTGCCGGTTGAATCCCCACAAACACATTTCCCAACTCAATCCCCGAAATAGTCAACTCTTCCTTCTGTTTTTCCTGACGTAGCGTCTCGCCTGTGCCTTTCCCAAAAACCCCCCAGCGATCGCCAATCCCTTTCTGGACTTCCACCGGCAGCGAAGCGAAATATTCCCCGTACTCCTTAACAGACAGCCGGTGGCTTCCCCCCCGCCAGCAGCTTTCCGGATCGTTCGTCACCCCAGCAGTCAGTCGCGCGATTAACTCATCCCCCGTTGCCGGCGGGTTCTCAACGCGATACCCAGCGTGCTGCAGCGCGTTGAGAATTGCCACACAGCTGGCCGGCGTGTCCAGCCCCACGCCATTGGCCAGACGCCCGTTGCGGCTGGGGTAGTTGGCCAAAATCAGGGCGATGCGGCGGTCTTTGGGGGGTGTTCGGCGCAAGCGCACCCAGTTAGCGGCCAAATCGGCGACAAATTCGATGCGAGAGGGCACCGGCTCATAGACTACCACCTCTGTTTCCAGCAGGGGGTGCCGGTTTTGCGCGGCTTTAAAAGAAACGGCGCGGCTGATAATTCGCCCGTCCACTTCTGGCAGGGCCACATTCATGGCCACATCTCGCGGCGAAAGCCCTTGGAATCCGGATTCCCACTGCTGTGCTGTGCTGCTGCTGAAAATTACCTGCAGCCAAGGCACGTCTAAATTTGGGATTGGGGGTTTGGGATTTTGGGTGGAATTGAAGGTTGAGGGTTGACTTATTGCAAAACTTGTGGTATTGAGGACAAGTTCGATAGCGGGGCTGTTTTTTGGCTGGAAATATTCCAGCAGTTCGTCTCGCACGTCGGAGTCGCGCAGGGAAGAAAGAAAAACTGGCACGGGTTGCAGGTGCCGGTCGGTTAGGGCTTGACAGAGGGCGTCGATGGGGGCGGTGTTGCCGGCGAGGTAGTGGGCGCGGTAGAAGAGGATGCCGACTTTGGGAGTGGGGGAAAGGGCGTCGGATGATTGTTCTTGCCGGTGTTGTCCAGCAAGAGCAAGGGCGTCACCCGTTTTTCCCCTTTCCCCGGCATGAGACGCGATAAATCGCGTCTCTACAAGAGGGGACTGTGGGGAAGACGCGATAAATTGCGTCTCTAGAAGAGGGTAAAGGCCCACGGCAGGAACTTCTTGGGGTGCCGGTGGGTTGCAGTGGTGTCCAAGACAGACGCGGGCGAGGAATTGCAGGGCGTTGAGGGTATTTTCGACACCGCCAAAGGTGAAGTAGCGCCACAGCTGGTTGACGGTGGAGAGGGGAACGGTGGAGTGGCTGATTAAATCTGGGTCGGGGCGGTCGTCTCCGGGGAGGACAATCAGCGCCGCGCCGGTGCGCTGTGCGGTTTCGCGCACGACTTCGAGTCCGTAAGACCAGTAGGAGCGCCCGCCGAGGAGGCGCAGGACAATGGCGCGTGCCGGTTGTAAGACGCGCTCGGCATAAGTGTCGATAGTCAGCTGTTGCTGCAAGTGGAGGAGGTTGGCCACCCGCAGGGCGGGGAATCCCTCTGGCAGTTGGGAGACGGCGCGAGCCAGGGAAAGAATGTCGGTGTCTGCAGCGGTGAGAAAGATGATGGGTGCCGGTGTCTGGTCGATGAAGATGACGCCTTCGGTTTGAGGGTCCCAACCTCCTGGAGTGGCGGCGATTCGGTGCATGACGTTCCTTTTGTGTGGCGTTAGAGATTCAGCAGCTGGTGCCGAAGGCCCAGTCCCTAGATTCTGCCCGTCCTCTTTCAGCGCGGCTGAAAAAAGAAAATAATAATTTAAGCTGTTGCCGGTAAAAACAACTGCCTGCGCAGTTTACTATAGCAGAATAACTCACCGAAAAAACGAAAAGCGCACCGGCGCTAGAACGCCAGAGACACCAGAGAGCTTTTCCGGGCTCTGTTGCGAGCAATTAGGCCCGCGTAACTGGAAACTCCGATTGAGCCGGTTACTGCCTATCGATCGAGTCTCAGGAAAGGCTTTCCCCTGTCAACTGTCATGCTTCCTGCAAACAAACCGGCTCCAATCCCTAGTTTTCAATTTTTCCGTCGAACCTTGCCTGTAGAGAGCTTCGACCGGCTGCGCGAACTGCTGCTGCAGGCGGCTCAAAGCTCTGGGGAAGGGGCGTTTGCGATCGCAGAAGATATACTTGGCCCTGTGGAACTTGCCCCGGAGCGGCAGGCGGAACGGTTCGTGCTGGTGGTGTCCGGGCGGTTTAGCGGGCTGCTGAAGGGCAAGCCGCGCACACCCGCACAGCAGGGAGGGTGGCTTATGGCAAACGAGGCGCTCTATGAGGTGGAGCTAACGTTTGACCGGGAGGCGATCGCCAGCTTCCTGTCGCAGCTGGCCTGCTTTGTGGACTCCAGTCCCAGTGCGACAAGTCTGGTAGAGCAAGCGGGAGGCATCCTGAGAGCCAGCGATGGGCTGATGCCGACTGAGCTGGTGCTGCAGTTGCTGGAGATTCTCGCTCCGAAAGAACCGGAGTTTCCCGCAGCGGAGCGGGTGTACCCGTATGTTTCCGTCTGCATGCCGGTGGAAGAAGCGCTGCGCCAGCAGATTGAACAGGAGCGACTCCTGAATCAGGTGACAAGCCAGATCCGCCAGAGTCTGGAGCTGCCGGTAATTTTGTCAACTGCTGTTGAGCAGGTGCAGCGTTTGCTACAGGTAGACCGGCTGGCAATATATCAATTTGATGTCCTTCCCGCCGAGGAGGAGATTGAGGGGAACGGGAACTGGGTGGCTGTGGAGGGGGAGAGAGTCAAGAATCCCTCTGTCCTGAGTCCTCTGCGCCCTGAACCGGCTCAGTCAAGCGGACTCAGTGCTGAGCGGAACTGGGGTCGCATTACCTATGAAGCCCGGTCATCGGATGGCATATCTTCGGTACTGAACTGGACGGAAGGGGAGCGCTGTTTTGTCAGCGTTTGCAACTTGCGCAAGAAATATCGCAAGGGGTTCACCCAAGCGATAGAAGATACTGAAATCGCCTACGCTTTCTCGCCGTGCTTTTTGGACTTAATGCGACGGGCGCGGGTGCGAGCTAAGCTGGTCGCGCCGATTGTGGTGGGTGACGAACTGTGGGGGTTGCTGATTGCCCAGCAGTGCGATCTGCCGCGCCGGTGGAGTGAGAGTGAAAAAGATTTTCTCAAGGAGATTGCTGAACACTTGGCGGTGGGGATTCACCAAGCCCAGCTTTATGCCGAGTTGCAGGAGCAGAAACAAACTCTGGAACAGCGGGTGATAGAGCGCACGCAAGCGCTGCAAGACGCGCTGATTGCCGCTCAAGCCGCCAGCCGCGCTAAGAGTGAGTTCCTCTCGACGATGAGCCACGAGTTGCGCACTCCCCTCACCTGCGTGATTGGCATGTCGGCGACGCTGTTGCGCTGGTCTTTGGGTCAGCTGAATCAGAAGCAGCGCAGTTATCTGCAAACTATTCACGAAAGCGGGGAACATTTGTTAGAGCTAATTAATGATATCCTCGATTTGTCTCAAGTGGAGGCGGGGAAGACGGTGTTGAATATTAGTGAGTTTTCCCTGCGCCAACTGGCAGGTCAAAGCTTGCAAGAGCTTCAGGAAAAAGCCCGATCCGGTGGGGTGGAACTGGAAATGGATTTAAAAGTTGAAGCCGGGCGGGACAGGTTTACAGCAGACTACAGGAGGGTAAAACAGATTGTTTACAATCTGTTGAGCAATGCGGTAAAATTTACTCACGCTGGCGGAGTGGTGACGCTGCGGGTCTGGGTGGAGGGCAATGCCGCCCTGTTTCAGGTGGAGGACACGGGTATTGGGATTCCGGAAAACCAGCTACCGCTGCTTTTTGAGAAATTCCAGCAGTTGGATAGCTCGCACCACCGAAAATACGGCGGAACCGGCTTGGGTTTGGCGCTGACGAAGCAGCTGGTAGAGCTGCACGGGGGCATGATTGAAGTAGAATCGGCAGTGGGTGAGGGATCGACGTTTACTGTCTGGCTGCCGGCGCAGCCACTGTCCCCGGCTGTCCCCGCTCTGGCTGCGCAAGCGCCGAAGGAAAGTCCGGCTCGTTTTCAAGGGGGTATTGTGCTGATTGAAGACGATGAAGAGATGGCGACGCTGATGTGCGATATTCTGACGGCGGCGGGATATCAGGTGGTGTGGCTGATTGAGGGTTCTACGGCGATTGAGCAAATTGAGCTGTTGGAGCCGGTGGCGGTGATTGTGGATATGGAATTGCCGGGTATGGACGGGAATGAAATCATCAGTGAGCTGCGCCAGTCGCCGGTTGGGCAACAGTTGAAGGTTCTGGGTTTGACGGCAAAAACTCCCCATGCGCTGGAACTAGGGGGGGAGGGGGCGGACGATCTTTTGCTAAAGCCGGTGCAGCCGGCGAGGCTGTTGCAAAAAATCACCAAGCTGACTGCGGCGGGAAGGGATCAGTCGGCAGGGGTGATTTCTGCGGCGAGGAGTGCCGGTTGGCAAAATTGAGGGGTGATAAGTAGGCCGGTAGAAATAAGGCGTTGCACAGAAAGTGGGATGAAGAACCCCACCCCCCAACCCCCTCCCCGTGAACGGGGAGGGGGGGAATAAGTAGGGTGCGTTCCCCTTGGGGGAACGCACCCTACACGCTTAATTCACGCGATTTGATGGAATGGCGTCTAGCTGATAAGCTTCTCGCTCTAGCCGGTCTGCCTCACCGTCCCAGTCGGGTCCGAAGCTGCGCAAATCTGCGGCGGCGCGGCGGCGAATTTCGGTATTTTTTTTGGGTGCGAGGAGGCAAGCGAGACGAAATGCCAGATTTCTCGCCCAAACCGGCAGTGCCATCCAATCTTCTGCCAGTGCTTTATCGAGCATCGCGACAATTTCGTCGAAGTTGCTAAAGGTTAAGGTTTCGATGAAGCGGCACTCGGTTCGCGCTGAAAAGTGTCTTCGGCTTTCAGCATTTCGGCCATTGCTTCTTGGAGTTTAGTCATTATTAAATCCTTCTGCTTTACCGGCTCTTTGTTTTAAGGTAGCAAGAAATAAGTGCTGGCTGAAATTGTGGCAGGATTGAGGGGCACGGCACGGTAGCCTGTACTAAGGTCGTGCCGGCACCGCGAGTGCCGGTGTGGATTAAGGGAGAGCCAACCATTATTATTCATGATTGCATCGGTATTCATTATGCCGGTTTTGGGGTAAAATTGGGGTGGCGTATGCTTGGACTGTTAAATCACACGCAGTCGCGCCTCCAAGAGAGCCGGCGATCGTAAAGAAGCTGTTGGCGAATTCGTGAGGGGGGTTAGACCTTTTCGTTGCTCGATCGAAGAGGGGGAAGCATTGGCGAATGAAGATATCGGGTGGTGTCCCAAAGCTTGTCCCGCCAATGCTTCCCCCCTACAGAATCTTTGTAGGGGCGAAGCATGAGCGCGACCATTTGTGGGACTCAGGGAAAAAATTACATAGCTGCTGACGCAGCCGCTTCGCTAACGCTCATGCTTCGCCCTTCCCCCAAGCGCTAGCCACAGACAACTCGAAAAACCTACCCCCAAAAGAAAGCGTAGGGTGTAAGCCCCCACATCAATTCGCCAACAGTCTCATCGTAAATCGGGGCTGTACAAAAAAATGCCGCCGGTGGGGGCGTGTTCCCTCCCGCCGCGCCGAACGGAAGGGGCGGGAGTAGAAGTAGGGTGCGTTCTGGGGAAGGCACCCTATAAGCTATGACTGGATGAAAATATGGAACCGCCACCCGCAAGGTGCGCTTTTTTGTGATACAATTGATAAAATAGTTGAGTGAGTGTAAAGAATTAGCGATGTCTGTAGAGCCAGTCATTCAGGAACACATTGAAATCACTCCCGGCGTGTGTGGCGGCAAACCGCGCATTGCGGGCCATCGGATTCGAGTGGAAGATATTGTTATTTGGCACGAACGGATGGGACTTAGCCCTGACGAGATTGTGTTCCAATACCCAAGTATCACTCTAGCTGATGTGTACGCTGCTTTGGCGTATTATCACGACAACATGGAAGAGATCAGGCGACAGATTGCAGAGGGGGAAGCGTTTGGCAGAGAAATGCAGGATAAAAATCCTTCTCTCGTTCAGCAAAAGCTAAAAAGTCGCCATGTCAAGAAGGATTAGATTCCATCTCGATGAAAACGTGAACAGTGCTGTTGCGGATGGCTTGCGCCGGCGGGGCGTTGATGTGACAGCTACGTCAGAAGCCGGACTAATCGCGGCATCAGATGAGGTGCAACTAGAATTTGCGCTGTCTCAGAAGCGAGTAATTTTTACTCAGGATGATGACTTTCTGCGGCTGTATCAGGCTGGGGCTAATCATGCTGGAATTGCTTACTGCATCAAAGAAAGTCGCTCAACTGGGGAAATTATTCGAGGCTTGATTCTAATTTGGGAAGTTCTCGAACCCGAAGAAATGCAGGGGCGTCTTGAATATTTGTGATTTAAAGGGGCGGTTGCTTTGGTAAAAAAGGGGCGATCGCCTTTTTCTGTTAGACGGGCTAGGCGAGATTAAGTTCGCCCAGCTGTGTTATAATATAATAACCCAAGTGGCTCCCAACAAGTATAAGCATCCAGATCCCCCCAAACCCCCCTTAAAAAGGGGGGCTTTGAGAATGTTCCCCCCCTTTTTAAGGGGGGCTAGGGGGGGATCTCGCCTGAGTGATTGGTAAGTAGCAACTTGAGTTATAATAATAGGTGAGTGGCCGGTTGGGCTAAAGCCCAACTACGAACTTTTGGGCTAAAGCCCAACTACAAACTGTAAACTGTGACCGACTGTCAAGTGTGCCGGTAGAGTTGGAGGATTGACTGATGCAACTAGAAGACTATTTCGACTTCCAGCGCCCCGATGATATTCGGGTGAGAGGCACGCGGGTAGGGATTGAGACGATTCTGTACGATTTTATCCATCGCTCTCGGACTCCAGAGGAGATTGCCCAAAGTTACCCGTCTGTTACTCTGGAGCAAGTCTATGCGACTATTTTATATTACTTGCACAATAAAGAAGCTGTCAGTAAGTATATAGCTGACTGGCTGGAGTGGGGGGAGCGGCAACGTAAAGAGCAAGAGTTGAACCCACCACCGCCGGTGTTGCGGCTGCGGAAGTTGAAAGCTGAGCGAGAGGCGATGAAGAAAGCAAATGAGTCTGCAATATCTGCTGGATGAAAATGTGGAGCCCACCTATAAAACCCAATTGCACCGGCGCAATTCCAACATCGTCATGTGGGTGGTGGGAGAACCGGGGGCTCCATCGAGAGGGACTTTAGATCCTGAAATTTTGTGCCGGTGTGAAGCATATAATTTTGTGCTGGTGACGAATAACCGCACGTCGATGCCGGTGCACTTGATTGACCATATAGAGTCAGACCGGCATGTACCGGGGATTTTTATTCTGAATCCTAAGATGAGTAGGGGGCAAACGATTGAGGAGTTGATTTTCGTTGCTGAGGCGTCGTTTGAGAAGGAATATCAAGACCGGATTGTTAACTTGCCGGTGAGTTAAGGAAGAGGTGCGAGAAGAAAGGGGGGTGGATGTCTGAGAGTGCCGGTGAGTGAAAAGCAACCGGCTTGGAGAAAGAAAGCCGGTTGCTTAGGGCTATATAGTGGTTCTCAGTTTGATGTACGTTAGGCCCATAAACCGGATGAGCGTAGGGGCGGGCCCCCGTGCCACTGGTGTCAACTTAAGCTGTGTCCCGTAGTCTCTGGGCGGTTGAAACCGCAGCTATACAGACAAAACCCGCCTGCGCGGGTTTGAAAAGTCCTGCTCTTCTCTTAAGTCCGCGAAGGCGGACTTCGTTTGTATAGCCGCGATTTCAATCGCCAGGAGCTTAAGTTGACACTAATGGCCCCCGTGCCCGCCCCTACCGAGTTTCTCCGTACCACACTAATCTGAGAACCGCTATATAACGAAAAAGTGAGCGCACTTTGGGGAAGAGAAAGTGCGCTCGCCTCATTTTACCTACCTAAAAACACCCTATGACCAGTAAACTGTTGCATTCCGGTCAACACTGTAACCCAAGTGTTCTAATTGTTGATATATGCCTTGGGTTATTTTCTGGTCTAATCCAAACGTATCCATCACACTATCCAATCCTAGAAGTGAGTCATTTTGTGCCTCATCTAGATAAAGTGCGTGGCCGATCTCATGTGTTGCCAGTCGAACTAGCAAATTGTTGCTCAAATAAGGAAGTTGGTTGCTGTTGAAATGCATCTGAGTGTTGTAGTCAATCCCGCGTTGATTATCATAAGCAGTGGGCAGGTTCTGGCGTATAGTTCCTATAGAATTACCGGGGAACCAAGTTTCAGCCCAAGGCCCGCTCCATTGCTTTCCTTCTATGCTAGTTGGTCCCTGAGTTACTGCGATATTGAGGATTCCAGTAGGAACCATATCTTTCGTGATAATTCTCTCCCAGTTTTGGGCCGCCTTCTCAATTAAATCCTTTTGGGTTTGAGTAAAGTTTCCAAAAAAGTCGAGTCGGATATCGATATCTGGATTGGTCGCAGGGATTTGGGCAGGGGCTGAATACAGTTCTGGCCCTCCGGTGATAATATTGACCCCATCGTCGCCTTTCATAGAATTGGGGTCATTAGTCAAGTTGCTTTTGTTGAAGGTGCCGTTGCCATTGGAGAGATAAAGGTTGGCGGTGTTGATGCTGTCATTATCCCACTCCCCTTTTTCTTGGCGGATGAAGTCGGTTCGGCGGTCGCCGTTGAAGTCCCCAAGAATCAGGTTTGTCTGGTCGCCTTTCATCTCGAGATTATCCGTCAAGTCTTGCTTCCAAAAGGTGCCATTACCATTGGAAAAATAAACCTGGGCCGTCTTGATACTGTCATCATCCCATAAGCCTTTCTCTTGGCGGATGAAGTCCTCTTTGCCGTCCCCGTTGTAATCTCCTACAATTAAGTTCGTAAAGTCGCCTTTCATCCCGTCAAAATCCGGCAAGTTTTGCTTCCCAAAGGTGCCATTACCATTGGACAAATAAACCTGGGCCGTCTTGATACTGTCATCATCCCATAACCCTTTTTCTTGGCGGATGAAGTCGGCTCGGCGGTCCCCGTTGAAGTCCCCAATAATCAGGTTCGTAAAGTCGCCTTTCATCTCGTCAATATCCGGCAAGTCTTGCTTTCCAAAGGTGCCATTGCCATTGGACAAATAAACCTGGGCAGTCTTGATACTGTCATCATCCCATAACCCTTTTTCTTGGCGGATGAAGTCATCTTTGCCGTCCCCGTTATAATCTCCTGCGATTAGGGTCGTAAAGTCGCCTTTCATCTCGTCAATATCCGGCAAGTCTCGTTTCCAAAAGGTGCCATTTCCATTGGAAAAATAAACCTGGGCAGTATTGATACTGTCATCATCCCATGCTCCTTTTTCTTGGCGGATGAAGTCATCTTTGCCGTCCCCGTTATAATCCCCTATAATTAGGTTGGTTAAGTCGCCTTTCATCCCGACATGATCCGTAATATCTTGCTTCCCAAAGGTGCCATTTCCATTGGATAGGAAAATATTAGCTGTGTTGCTACTGTCATCATCCCACACTCCTTTCTCTTGGCGGATAAAGTCTGTTTTGCGGTCTCCATTGAAATCGCCAAAAATAATATTGACCCCATCATCTCCTTTCAAATCCCAGTAAGCAGGAGTCAAGTCTTGCTTGCCAAAGGTGCCATTACCATTGGAAAGATAGACGTTAGCTGTGTTGATGTTGTCATTATCCCAAATGGCTTTCTCTTGACGGAAGAAGTCTGTTTTGCCGTCGCCATTGAAGTCGGCTTTTTTATTGGCTGCCTGCTCTATCAGAATGGCTTTCCCATCTAACATCACAGTCGCCGTATCATCCTCCGCCTTCAATGCCTGAAGTTCCGCTGCATCAAACTCCTTGCCTTGAACAGCACCGGCAAAAATTGCACCCTCATCTCCCGCCGCATCCGAGGTATTGATCCGCGAGTCTATATAATGCCCCATCTCTTCCAGGAGCACCGAAGCAATCGCCTCTGGACTGCCGGCATTTCCAGCTACAAACTCACTGGATAAATAAATCGTATCGGTCGCCGCAGCAAAAGCGCCATTCGCCCCATTAATCTCGGCACCGGCACGAATCTCCACCGGCGGGAGCTCGCTGAAATTGCCGGTGAGCCAATCTTGAGCTAAGTCACCGGCAACCGCAGCATCCCAACCCTCGCCAAACGCCAGATTCATCTTGTCAGCGAAATCTGGGCCAGCCGCCAACTCCGCCAGAGCGCTGTGAGCTGAGCTGATTGCTCCCTCCACAACTGCTGCCGGTAGCGCCTGACGGGTGAGCGCATCCACCGCTTGCGTTTCATGCCGGTTTGTGGTAATGTCGGCTTGTGCTTGAAAGGGCGTGTCAAGCAAAATAAGACTAAAGTCGCTTGCCGGTGCCGGCGGCGGGATATCAATCACCTCGCCAGTTGCGCCACTGGCTGGGATATTTTTGATGGCCACACCGGGAGTGATTGCGTCAGCCGGCTCCGCATTCCCGCACTCGCTGGTGAAAGAAGAATTGAAAGATTTGTCCCAAGTGTTGCCCGACGATGGCACGAAAGAGTCAAACATAGCACTGACCTCGGTACTGTTACCTTAAGTTCGCGTGTTCTGGCTGAACCTGATAACAGCCTAACTGAGGCACCTGTGAGCGAGAGCACAACCGGCGTTAGCAATTCGGTTAGGATTTAGGTTGTGAATTTGCTGAAGATTTCCCGAAATGGCATCTACCCCAAAGCCACCTCCAGAGGATTTTGCCGGCGCGGCAAATGACTGGGATCTAGAAAGGCTCTACCAAAAGCTCGCCGCTGCTAAGAAAGAATGGGCACCTCACAAAAAATCGGGACTGACACCGATTGAAAAGCTGCACCTGCGGGGATTGCTTTGCGGTTACAGTCCAGCTGTAATTGCGAAAAAGCTCAGTATAATCCCCAGGGGGCTTGAGGCTGATTTGTGCAAAGGTTTGTATCGCTATGTGGAAATACTGACAGGGCGACCGGCAAACACGCTGTCAAATTGGAGAGACATTATTGACTGGCTGGATGAGGCGGGATATAAAATTGGCCCAGCCCGCCGGTGCCAAGATTGGGACGGTGCGCCAGACGCCTCGGTTTTTTATGGGCGCACCGGCGAACTGGAAACTCTAGAACAGTGGATTGTGCGAGACAGGTGCCGGTTGGTGGCCATTTGGGGCATGGGGGGGATTGGCAAAACCGCTCTGGCGGCTCGCATGGCCCAACAGACCAAAGATAAATTTGAGTATATTGTCTGGCGAAGTCTGCGCCACGCCCCACCGCTAAACGAACTCCTGGCCAACCTGATACAATTCCTCACCAACCGGCAGGAAACGGATTGGCCAGCAACTGTTCTTGGTCGCGTCTCGCGACTGATGGAGTATTTGCGCACTCACCGGTGTCTGGTGGTGCTCGATGACTGGCAATCCGTCCTGCGCCCAGGGCAGCCGGCTGGCCACTATCTGGATGGATATGAGGAGTATGGGGAGTTGCTCACACAGGTGGGGGAATCATCCCACCAAAGCTGCTTGCTGCTGGCGAGTTGGGAGAAACCTAAAGAAATTGCCGTTTTGGAAAGCCCAACCCTATCCGTTCGCTCCTTTCAGCTGGAGGGTTTAGGGGAAGCTGCCAAGGAAATCCTCAGAGAAAAGGGTTTATCTGAACAGGAGAGATGGGAAGAACTGATTAGAGCTTACCGAGGAAATCCCCTGGCGTTAAAGATAGTGGCTGCCACTATTCAGGATGTGTTCGCCGGCAGCGTTTCGGAGTTTTTAATGAAATCCCTGTATTTGGGGGATTTTGAATATTTGCTGTACCAGCATTTTAAGCGGTTGTCTGAGTTGGAAAAAGAAATTGTGGGCCTTATCGCTAGCCGGCAGCCCCTTTCCATCTGCCAGTTGCGAGAGGAGATGCAGCTAGAAGGCTCAGCGGAATTGCTCAAGGCTCTGGAATCCTTGGTGCGGCGCTCCCTCATCGAAAAAGTTAAAGAAAGCAGTGGAACACTTTACACGGTGCAGCCGGTGGTGGTAAAATATGTGAGCAATCAATCTCCGCGCCGGTGAACCGTTGTAGAGACGCGACATGTGGCGTCTCTACATCGTGCGGGGTAGGGGGTGTTCTCAAGTGAAGCAGCCATGATTGAGCCGGGAATGTTACTGCAAAACCGATATCGGGTGATTCGACGCCTGGGCGAAGGGGGCTTTGGCGCTACTTTCGAGGTGGGGGATGCCGGCACGCCAAAAGTGCTGAAAGTCCTGCTGGATAACTATCCCAAATCTGTCTCCCTGTTTCAGCGGGAAGCGCAGGTATTGAGGGGGCTGCGCCATCCAGGGATTCCCAGAGTGGAGCCTGATGGGTACTTCACCTTTCAGCCGCAGAATAGCGCCGAACCACTGCACTGTCTGGTGATGGAAAAGATTGAGGGACAGAATTTGCAAGAGTGGCTGCGAGACAATCAACCCATCTCGCAAGAGCGAGCTACTGACTGGTTAAAGCAGCTGGCAGAAATTCTGGATGAACTCCACCAGCAGCATTACTTTCACCGGGATATCAAGCCGGACAACATCATGCTGAAACCGGATGGGCAGCTGGTGCTGATTGACTTTGGTGCTGTTAGGGAGATGACAGAGACTTACCTGGTGAAAATCGCCGGTAAGCGTCAGGGTACGCGGGTTGGCACATCTGGCTATATGCCCCTAGAGCAAGTCGATGGTGTCGCTTTGCCGCAATCGGATTTCTATGCCCTTGGCCGAACTTTTGTTTATTTGCTGACCGGCAAGTCTCCTTTTCAGCTTATTGACTCTCAAACCGGCGAGCTGATTTGGCGTCACAGCGCCCCGCAGGTTTCGGAGTCGCTGGCAAATTTGATTGATTACCTGATGGCTCCGTTTCCAGGAAATCGACCGCCAAACACTCAAGTTATTTTACAGCATTTGTCAGCGATTGACAAGGGGTTGCCGGTAAGAGCACCGGCTGTGGGGCGTCAGGATGCCGGCAAGAGAAAGCTGAGAGCTATTGGGGTTACAATTGGGGTGGCAGCTTCCATACTGCTCGGTGTCGCCGGCTTGTGGCTGGCGACGCCCAAAATCGCTATCGATCTCAACGAGATTGGGCACGATAATTACAAGGCCGGTCAGTTCGCAACTGCGGAGTCTCACTTCAGGTGGGCGCTCCGATTTAACCCTCGCCTCAGGATGGCTCACTACAACCTAGGAGCTACTTGTGAAAAGCTCAAAAATTATGATTGCGCCCGACGTGAGTACCGGCTTGCCATAGAGGATGCCGGCAATCCCGCCGCACCTTACGCCCTCAACAATTTGGGTCGCTTGTCCCTAACTCTGGACAAAGACTCAGATGCGGCTATTAGCTGGTGTTTGCAAGGCTTGGAACTAGCTCAGGATATGACGCTGACATCCGATTTGCTCTCCGATTTGCACAAAAATGCCGGCTGGGCGTATTTGCAGAAAGCTCGCTATGTCGAGGCTAAGTCTCACCTCCAGAAGGCTATCGATATCAGCGGTAAAAACGCCGCCGCTCACTGCTTGCTGGCACAGGTGCTGGAGAGCCTTGACGACAGAGTCGGCGCACGGGTAGAATGGGAGAACTGTTTGACAGTTGACCCGAAAGACCGCAGATCCGAAGTAGAGAAGTCGAGGGAGTTAGCACGCCAGCGCCTAAAGGCTAAAGGAATGAAATGAAAACCCGGCAATTGCACTTATTTGCGTGATGCCTCACCCGGCACCCCAACCCCCTCCCCGTGAACGGGAAGGGGGAGGGAAGAGAGCCTCTTTTTCAGAAAATGGTAAACCTCAGGTTTGGCCCATCGAACTCAATGCGGTACTGATTCATCAAGTCACGACCAATTATCAGGAGTTCACTAATGCTCTCAACTGGACAGCCAATAACTCGGAAGTCTGGCTTGTGATATCTATCGAATATCAGACCCACCTCGTAAGGAACACCAATTGTCTCCTTACCACCAAATGAAAGCCGTACCGAACGACTGGCAGGACTTATGTTAAGCCGCATTAAGAACGGCAGCGGAACTAGGGTGCAGTCAGACCCAGTATCCAGAATTCCTTGACAGTCAACCCTGACATCAGATAGAGTGCCGGGTGCTGTAAGCTGAACCGCAATCAGAGGGATTGGCGGAATTTCAACTGAAACCAACTTGTAGCTATAAGTGCCCACAGTCGCCTAAACAGAGGTAGAGGACAGAGAAGTTGCCGGCACCGGCTGCGGTTCTTGCAGCTCGACTTTTGAGATAAACACGATTTTGTTTTCCCCCGTCTCGGACACTCGCTTTAGCAAAGCCTTATGCTCCTCATCCGCATCAAGTACCTTTCCATCTTCAAAAAGCACCCACTTGCCCAGATATTGACTCGCTAACTCCGCGCGCATCTTATCAAAGAGAAGAGCCTGCCGGCTTATATAAGTGCGATCTTCTGGCCATAACCCCAGGCGAGGACTGTCAAAGTTTGACACGCTAGAGGCGGCTGCCAACTTAATAACGTCCTCCCGAAAGATGCCCAACACTTCCGCCGCCTGAACCACATTCACATCCCCCTGTTCCAGCAGTGCCAGCACAAAAGCTTGCCGAGCCCTGCGTTCTGCTTCTTGCCGGTGCTGTTCCGGCACTTCAGCAAGATTTATTGTCCCCAAATCAATTTCCAGTTTCGCCATCACTCTCACCTCAAATCGATGTTGCTAAACGTAAAAATATCAGCTATACTAATTATAGTTTGCCGGCACAGCTTTTAAGAGTCTCGCTCTTGTCTCAGAGCCGCGCAGGCGGCTGCACTGCGGGAACCCGAACAGCGCGTTTGTGTTTGTAAGCCCTTGAATTCCATGATGTTGCAGGCAAATTAATGGAGGTTGATACCCCTCGCCGGGCGGAATATCGCTTAACAGGTTCCTTGAGAAGCCGGTGGAGCCGGCAAATAGGCGTTCCTAGACTCCGCCCCGGAACGAGAAAAAAGGCGTAGGACAGGCGTCTCGCCTGTGCCAACCCAAAAGACGTTGGACAGGCGTCTCGCCTGTCCAAACAGGGGCTAAAGCCCAACTACAAACGGGCCAGCCCCCTATGGCCCAACATCTCCCCCCCTGGGAGATCGGGGCGGATACCAGCCCTCACCCCCAACCCCTCCCGCACCCCTCCCCCCCCCCACTGCGGGGAGTCCCAGCGGTATTCTGAGAAATCGTTGCAAAACTTTACAAACTTTGTTACACTCACTCTCAGATAGCAGTAAAAATTTATATGGAACCCACACGGCAAACTCGACTGATACAGTTTTTACAAGAAGACTTAGCGGTGCCGGCTGCTGCAATTGGCATAGTTTTGCGACATCGCGAGTACAGCTTAAACTTGTTACCCGTGATTCTTTGGCAGTATGGATTAGTGACCACAGAACAGTTAGATAGAATTTTCGATTGGCTGGAAACCGCCTCCCCCCTTCCCTGCTGAAGCCTTCTTGTAGAGACGCGATTTATCGCGTCTTCTCCCTCCTCTTGTAGAGACGCGATTTATCGCGTCTCCATTTATCGCGTCTGGATTATTGGCCACCGTTCCCAAAATTGATACCCCCCATAATAAAGAAGAGGGCTTTCAGCAATCTTGTGCTGACAAGGAAGGAATACCCACGCAAACAGGACGTGAAAATCCCCAAACAAGACCGAACCGCAAAGTTTCGGCAATCACTACTTTACCTGGGGGTGCAAGCTGGTGAGAAAGTAGAAGAGGCGAAACTGGATTCAGGAATTGCCAAAACTCAAATTCTGCTATAAGATAGAGTCAAGCAGAAAACAGCCGGTGTAAAATAACCCACATAGAATATTAAAGGAAATGAAGGAGAAACGATGAGTATTAAAGACAACCCCCAACCATCTCGCAATCGACTGATTGGCAACATTCTCTTCTTAGCGGGCCTCTTGTTCCTGCTGGCCAACCTGTTTTTGCCGCAGCTGTTTGCCCCCCGGATTCCGCAAGTGCCTTACAGCCTGTTCATCGACCAGGTTGAAGACGGGGAAGTTGCGCGGGTTTTCGTGGCGCAAAACGAAATCCGATACCAGCTGAAACCTGAGGGCGATCAGCGGGCACAAGTCCTTTCCACCACCCCTATATTCGACCTGGAATTGCCCAAACGGCTAGAAGCAAAAGGGATTGAGTTCGCAGCCGCACCACCGCCCAAAAATACCTGGTTTACCAGTCTGTTGGGATGGGTTTTGCCGCCGCTGATTTTTGTAGCCATCTTCCAGTTTTTTATGGGGCGCGGTGCCGGTCCGCAAGGTGCGCTTTCGATTACCAAAAGCAAGGCTAAGGTTTATGTAGAAGGCGAAGCAACGAAAACCACCTTTACTGATGTCGCCGGCGTCGAAGAAGCCAAAGTCGAGCTAGCGGAAATCGTGGAATTCCTGAAAAATCCGGAGCGCTTTACCGCAATTGGGGCGCGGATTCCCAAAGGCGTGCTGCTGGTTGGCCCTCCCGGCACCGGCAAAACACTCCTGGCAAAAGCCGTCGCGGGAGAAGCCGGCGTGCCATTCTTCAGCATATCAGGTTCCGAGTTTGTGGAACTGTTTGTGGGTGCCGGTGCGGCTCGCGTGCGCGACTTGTTCGAGCAAGCCAAAAAGAAAGCCCCCTGCATTATATTTATCGACGAACTTGACGCCATTGGCAAATCCCGCGCCACCGGCGGCTTCATGGGCGGAAACGACGAGCGCGAGCAAACCCTCAACCAGTTGCTGACTGAAATGGACGGCTTTTCCGCAGCCGGCGCGACAGTAATTGTGCTCGCCGCCACCAACCGCCCCGAAACCCTAGATTCCGCCTTGCTGCGCCCCGGACGGTTTGACCGGCAAGTGCTGGTAGATCGCCCCGACTTATCCGGGCGCTTAGCAATCTTAGAAATCTACGCCCGCAAAGTCAAGCTGGGTTCCGATATTGATTTAAAAACGCTCGCAACCCGCACCCCCGGATTTGCCGGTGCGGACTTGGCGAACCTCGTCAACGAAGCAGCCCTCCTCGCAGCGCGGGCGCGGCGCGAAACTGTCTCCCAAGCTGACTTTAATGAAGCCATCGAGCGCGTGGTTGCCGGTTTGGAAAAGAAAAGTCGCGTTCTCAACGACAAAGAGAAAAAGATTGTCGCCTACCACGAAGTCGGTCACGCCCTTGTTGGCGCACTGATGCCCGGTGGCGGCAAAGTTGCTAAAATCTCGATCGTCCCTCGCGGAATGGCAGCCCTCGGCTACACCCTGCAACTGCCTACGGAAGACCGTTTCTTGATGGATGAAGGTGAAATTCGCGGTCAAATTGCCACCCTGCTGGGAGGTCGCGCTGCAGAAGAGATTGTCTTTGGCAGCATTACCACCGGCGCAGCCAATGACTTGCAGCGAGCGACAGATTTGGCAGAGCGAATGGTTACTATGTACGGGATGAGCAAAGTGCTGGGTCCCCTGGCGTATGAAAAGGGCGGGCAGAACAATTTCCTGGGAGATGGGGGTATGAATCCCCGCCGTGTTGTCAGCGACCAAACGGCAAAAGCGATTGATGAGGAAGTGAAGGAGATTGTGGAAACTGCTCACCAGCAAGCGCTGGCGATTCTCACTCAGAACCGGGATTTGATGGAAAAAATTGCCGGGGAAATCTTAGAGACTGAGGTGATTGAAGGGGAGGGATTGCAAAGTCTCCTCACCCAAGTGCGCCCCGCCGATAAGGTGCCGGTGTAGAAGAACCTCACCCCCTAACCCCCTCTCCGCGTGCGGAGAGGGGGAACAAGAAGAGCGATCTTTTCCTGGTTTTTTTTATAAACCGCCGCCGTGAAGGAGCGCCAAGGAAAGAAAGATTTTGCCGGTGGCCAGAAACCCGGTTTCTTTGAGAAACCGGGTTTCTACGCTTTCACGACTAAAAGAGAAACGCTATATTTATAACTGCTATAGTGGAAGGATTGAAATAGTCCATCCTTTTTTTATGCCAGATGATTCTGTGAGTGTGATTGAAAGCCTCCGTGGGGGGCTGATTGTATCGTGCCAAGCACCGGCAGACTCGCCGCTGCACGAACCGGCGGCGATCGCCGCAATGGCGAAAGCTTCTCTAAACCAAGGCGCAGCCGGCGTGCGGCTTGACACGCCGGCACACGTCACGGCGGTGCGCCAGCGGGTTGGTGCCGGTGTGCCGGTCATTGGGCTGTGGAAGCAGCAATTGCCCGGATATGAGGTGTACATCACTCCCCTGTTCCAGCACGCCATTGCGATCGCCTTTGCCGGTGCGGATATCATCGCCATTGACGCCACGCTGAGAGACCGCCCCGAGCCGGTAGCGACGACGGTTGAGCGGATTCACGATGCTTTGGGGAAATTGGTGATGGCGGATGTGGATACGATTGAGGCGGCGATCGCAGCGGCGGATGCCGGTGCTGACTTGGTAGGCACAACTCTCTACGGCTACACCGGCTCCACAAAACACCTGTCTCCCCCCGGATTTGACCTCTTGGCGCAGATGGTGGAAAAGCTGAGCGTGCCGGTGATTTGCGAGGGCGGAATTGCCTCACCGGCAATGGCGAAACAAGCCCTGGATTTGGGAGCTTATGCCGTCGTTGTCGGCACAGCAATCACCGGCATTGACTTGCAGGTTAGAGCCTATAAATCAGCCCTGAGTGGGGGCTAATATCAGGTTTGGTGAATTGACCTAAAAAAACCCTCACCCCGATTGCCTCTCCCATTTCTTACTCCCCCTCTCCCCTTGTGGGAGAGGGGGTTGGGGGGTGAGGGGGTTGCCGTTAATCAACTCGCGCCCCGCTCACCTCTTGCAGGGGCGGGGCTCACCCGAAATATTTGTGACGCAGCTCACAACTGTCACAAACCCGCCCCCGCCCCGGCTTCTACAGATAAGGCTTTATCATCATTTCACCTAAACTCCCCTTTATATAAAGATTTGTTAAATCCTGACGCCAGACACAGAAAATTTGTCACACTCTCACTACACTAGAGGATAAGCGTTGCACATTAGGGGTATGACCCTCTCTCTTTCTCCCCCTCCCCGTAAACGGGAAGGGGGTTGGGGAGTGGGGTTCCCAGCCTGCCGGCAAAGAGTTTTCCATCATCCAGGTGCAGCGCCGTCAGCGATTCTTTTCTGGGACGGGGTTCCTGTCCTTGTTAGCCTGAAAAAACCTGAAAGGATTTCAGCTATGAAAAACAAGCTCAATAACATATTCTCAGCCATATTTTGGCTGTGGAATATTATCTTTTTAGCAGCCGTCTATGTGGGGATATTACCCTTAATTGCGGTTCCCCTGGCGGAGGCGACCTTCGCCGGCTTGATTCCCGGTGAGTTCCTGATCACCCTGGCGGGGCTGATTGCAGTGCCAACCGCCTGCACCCTGCTGGGATGGTGGCGTTTCCGCAAACAGCCCCTGCAGCTGATACGTCTATTTTACGGCGTAGAAGCGCCCCTGTTTCTCCTCTGCCTGATCCGCCTGTTCCTGCTGCGGGAACTCACCCCCGCCAGCACCTTAATTGTCGGCGCGGCGGCTATCTGTATCGCGGCATTTCTCGCCGAACTGCTTTGGGGCTATGCAGAGCGCAATCAAAAGCTCGCTTGGGCGCAACTGATCGCTCACAGCTTGATGCTGCTATTCGGTTTGTATGTGGGAGTGCTGCTGCTGTTTTATGCCGTGCCGGCAGCCCCCGCTGTTGTGTGGGGAACCTTCGGCTTTTTGGGGGAACTTGGGCGGATTTTGACTTCAAGGCCACTAGAAGGGCTCTACTTTACTCTAAGCGCCTTTCTATTTTTTCTCCTCTTTGGCTTGAGCGCGACTCTCTTTCTTGCCATGCCATCAGCACTGGCAACCTTCTACATTCACGCCGGCTATCACATCTTGCGCAATTTTTCCTCCCAGTACGGGAAAAAACGCGCAACTGCCGGCTCTTTGGCAGCAGTGACCGCCTCGTTGGTGCTATTCGTCTCACTGCAGCAACAGCCCCAGACACAAGCATTTCAGCTCCTAGACAAGCCGGCGCAAACTGACAGCGCCAGGGCAGAACTTCTGGCAAAATCAGATGTGATTCGCGCCGGACTGGTTAACGCCTACTTGTCCTCCTATCGCTATCTCAGCAGCATCGAAGAACATGACCACATCCGCGTCATGTACCGCAACGTCTTTAATCTGCCAGAGGAACTCTGCCAGTTTTTACAAGACAGGTACAACCAGGTGATGTCGCCGTTTTTGTACAAAGGCTCTCTTCGGAAAGATAGCGAAAAAGCAGAAAAGCTCTACGCCGAATTCTTTGACGCCCCCATTCAAAAAGCCGAACAGCCGGCAATCTTGCACGCCTTGCAATCAACAGTCAGTCGCGACGACGCCAAAGCCGGTCTGCTGAATATTGGGCAAAAAAAAGTCTGGCTAGCCCAGCAACAGGTAACAGTACAGCCGCAAGGAGACTGGGCGAATGTAGAAATCTACGAGGTGTATAAAAATCAAACCGCCGATCAAGAAGAGATACTCTACTACTTTTCCTTACCAGAAAGCGCCGCCCTCACAGGAGTGTGGCTGGGTGACAGCAATAACCGAGAAAAGCGTTTCCCCTTTACAGTTTCGCCGCGCGGAGCCGCTCAGAAAGTCTACAACGAACAAGTCAGGCGGAGAGTCGATCCAGCCCTGCTCGAACAGGTGGGCCCGCGCCACTATCGCCTGCGAGCGTTTCCGGTTCCCACTCCATTAACCCCGTGGGAGAGACAAAATTCAACTCAGCGACCGACCGAAATGCACCTGTGGCTGACTTATAAAGTGATGCGGCAAAAAGAAGGGTGGGCGCTGCCGAAATTAGGGGAAAAACGCAACATCTTCTGGACGGAGGACACCCAGCGCATCCGCAATGGGAAAGCGGTAAAAGGTGACGGGGAGAACTGGTTGGAAGCTTTCTTGCCGGCAGAAGGGCAATACTCGCCGGCTCCGCATCAAGTTAACTTGCCAGATGGCTACCGCATCTCCGCAAAACCGCTAGCTGAAACAGAATACTCCCTCCCCCAAGGCAAGCGATTTGCAATCGTTCTCGACACTTCCCGCAGCATGATAGCACACGCAAAGGAAGTGAGCGAGACATTCAAATGGTTGCAAAAACACGGCTTTGCTGACGGCAGCTTTGTGAACAGTGATGCCGATTTGTACGTCACTTCCGCCAAAGGTGCCCAACCGAAGCGCATTGACGACATCAACAGCTTTAATGCAGCAAAGATGACGTTTTACGGCACACTGCAATATAAGCAGATGCTGCGACAGTTCGCACAGTTGCGAGGCGATACGCGCTATGACGCCATCTTGCTGCTCACAGATGAGGGCAGTTATGAATTGTCCGATGACACTAAAGATGTGCCGCAGATAACCGCGCCGCTGTGGGTGGTGCATCTGGGGGCATTTCCACGCGCTTACGATGATGCGACGTTAAAAGCAATTCAAGACAGCGGTGGGGGAGTGTCTGCGGAACTCCCAGAGGTTTTGCAGCGAATCGCAACCAAAGCCAGCTTGGGGAGCTCTGCGGTGAGTGTGGTGGATGGCTATGCGTGGTTTGTGGAAAAGCCGGCGAGCAAGACAAAACAAGCTGCAGCCAAGAGTAGACCTTCCCAGCCGGTAAAGGCGACGCCGGCGGTTGCGCAGAACAAGGGGGAAAATGGTTTTGAACCCCTAGCAGCGCGACAGCTCATACAGGCGCTCAGCAAAAAGACAGACGGAAATCAGATCGCCGATCTGGATGCTATTCATGCCGTCGCGAAAACCTTCAAGATTGTCACCCCTTACTCGTCGATGATTGTGCTAGTTAATGACGAGCAGCGAGAGGCACTCAAACAAGCGGAAGCGGAAAAAGACCGTTTTGAGCGCAAGGTGGAAGACGGGAAAGAGCAGCTGAATAAACCGAGCAATCCTTTGAGTGCCAGCGTGCCCGAACCGGCAACAATTGCCGGTTTAGCTGCCGTCACCCTGTTTTTGATTGCCAGCCGCAACCGGCGCACTAAGAAGGTGAGTTAAACCGCAGGGTGCGTTCCGGAGGAACGCACCCTACTTCTGGGGAGTTCCAAATTTCGTCAGCCGGCTGAAAGGATTTGTAAAGATTGCGATAAATTTGCCCCATCTTGTATCAACACATCATATAAAGGCAACTGCCCCTTTTCACGGAGAATCTTAAATATCTCAAGCATTCCCTCCACGCCTCCCCGACAGTCTGCGCTAGCTTTCTTTGCCAGAGCGCTCAACTCCTCTGTATCCAGAGGCTTTGCCACACCTCACACCACCACTGGTTTGTCAATACCCATCGCGGCTCGTTCCGCAGCCAAAGCGTAAGCAGCCAACCAGCGAACCTCTCCGAAGTGGTAAGGCAGCATCACAACGCAGGGGGTTGTGTCATCAAGCCCTGCTTCTAGGTACTGTAGAATTCTGACGTCCCCTGAAGGATACTGCCATATATCCTTCAAGGCGGCGACACGCAGGGACAGGTCTTTACTGTGCAAGTGCTCTATCAGTTCTTGGAACTCGTCATCGCTTAGCATTTAGAGGTTGTCTGTGGCTAGCGCTAGGAGGAAGGGCGTTAGCGCTAGCGCTGACGCGCCGCTTCGCTAACCCTAACGCCCTCTTGACTTCTCAGGGAAAAGGTCTAACCCTTCACGGATTCGCCAACAGTCTCTGATAAATTGCGGCTCATCCAACGAAGCCCGCCTGCGCGGGCTAATTGTACGAACGCCGATGTCGCGTCTCTACAATATCCCGGATTCAAAAGTGACATGCACCCTCCCAATCTTTATCCCTCACCTTCCACCGGCACCCTTCTCTTCACAATAATCATTTCCCCTCCAATCACCGGACTGCGAGCCACCAAACTGCCTTTGGTATCAGTAATATCTAGCTTGCTGAAATCCAATTGTTTCGCCCGCGCAAACATTTCAGCCGCCAACTTATCCTGCCGTTTTTCTGCAATATTATACCACTCATCGCCAACTTTGACAACCAAAAGACTGCCCTGGAAATTGGCTTCAATCGACTGAATCAGCCCCTCTGCGTATTCGCGGGTGACTTCAGCCACTTGCTCTTGAATAGCCGCAATCAGCCTCTGTTCTGGAGTTAATTGCGGTTCCGGTTCTCGCACCGGCTCCACCGGCACCGGCGCTTCCGGTGCAGTCAACTCCGGGGGAGCCTGGACGCCCGAGGGCGGGACTTGCGCCACCTCAGCCGGTTTTGGCGACAGGAGGGCAGATCCTGTCCACAACACCAGGGCGAGAATGCCGGCAATCGCCCCACTCAGCCCCCAATCCGGCAATTTTTCGCTGACAGATGCCGGCAGCCGAGAGCGAACCAGGCGCAAAACACCCAGCCACCCCTCCCAGAGGCTGTCCAGCACCGGACGGAGTTGCTCCAGCACAGACGGCTGGGGCTGCGCTCTAGGTGGCGCTTCCAGTTTTTCCACCGCCCCTTCCAGCAGCTGAATCGTGAATCTCAGGACTTTAACAGTCTGGACTTTAAGAACAGACGGCTTCTGGGGTGGCTGCTGGCGAGCCGCCGGCTGCTCAGGCGGTTGCGGCGCGGGAGTCTGCGGTTGAGGCTGTTCTCGTTCTGGCGGGTTCGGCTGGTTTTCGGTCATTTCTTTTCCCTTGAAAGCGGCAAAATCGGTGCGTTTGCGATAAATTTTGATGGGGCACTCTATGCCTAATTTATCATTTTTGGTTCCCGCGCAGAGCATTCCTCCGTAGGACAGGCGTCTCGCCTGTCCCCCCCTACCCATTCCCCCGGCGTAGGACAGGCGTCTCGCCTGTCCCCCTCTTTGTCCCCCTCTGACCGCCGGCTTTCGGATTGCGGGAGATATTTTATGTTTAATTTAGTCTGTATAGCAGTTCTCAGTTTGATGAAGCACGCCCCAGAAACCCGGTTTCTTTAAGAAACCGGGTTTCTCAGTACCTCACAAAGGATGAGAAACGCTCTATTGCTTTTCTGAATTTGTCTAGCTCCCACTCACTATGAGCATTAAACGCCGTCATTTTCTGGCTTTATCTGGCTTCAGCTTGGGTTTCGCTTTGCTGGGAAACTCACTCTTCGGGAAAAGTATCCGGGGTGCCGGTGGCGGCGCAGTTGCTGCTAGTCCGGAAGAAGAAGCTCTCATCGCCAATTTGCGGCTGGGCGAGCCAATTTTGCGCTTTGTTGCGGTGGCGGACACCGGCACCGGCGGGCGCGGACAGTATGCCGTTGCCCGAGCCATGTCTCGCTACCGCGAGCAAAACCCGTTTGATTTGGTTATCCTTGCCGGTGACAACATCTACTACAACGGCGAAATTGAGAAAATTGGCGAGGTTTTTGAGCAACCTTATAAGCCGCTTCTGGACTCAGGCGTCAAATTTTACGCCTGTCTCGGCAATCACGACATCCGTACCGGCAATGGCGACGCCCAAGTCCGGTATGCCGGTTTCAATATGCAAGGGCGATACTACACATTCCGCCGCGAGCCGGTGCAGTTTTTTGCTTTGGACACCAATCCCAACGCTGACTGGAAAACTCAGCTGGCGTGGTTAGACAAGGAACTCAGCCGCAGCGACGCCCCTTGGAAAATTGTATTTGGGCACCATCCCGCTTATTCTGCCGGTTTGCACGGCGGGAGCAAGGGCGTCAGGGAAGCTTTGGCACCGCTTTTTCAAAAATACGGCGTGCGTCTGTATATAAATGGTCACGACCACAATTATGAACGCACGCGCTCTATTAATGGCACGACATACCTGACTTGCGGTGCCGGTGCCGATCTCAGGCCGGTGGGGCATTCGGAAGTAACGGCGCGTTCCGCCAGCCAGTTGAGTTTTGCCGCGCTGGATGTGTATGCCGGTCATATTTTGATGACTGCGATTGATGCGGACAATGAAATTTTTGACCAGGGGGTGATTCAATTGCAGCCGGCATAACCAGCACGCCGGTTTTGTATTAAAAATTCAGGGGAAGAAACCGGGTTTCTCTGACGCCAGAAGAAACCCGGTTTCTCAGATTTCTTGACCGGCATAACCACCACGCCGGCAACTTTCCTCAATAGGGGCCCTCGATTGCGGCAATGGCCACCCCTACCGCTGTCCTCTCCCCTCACAATTATCTCACAGCCATCTGTGAAAAACAAACCCTCTGAAAAAAACTTGCTTTCTAGAGCTGGCTGTGCTACAGTAAAAATCAGACTGTTAATCTACGGTATCTCAATCGACTTACCGTAGATTAAGTAAGGGCCAGAGGCGGAGCTGAAGGGAACACTACCTGAGTGCGCCGCTGTTCAAAGAACCATAACGGCTTGAAGCTAATGCTCTCTATTCATAAATATGCGGGTGGTATGTCCGCAAACTCTTTAACCAACCGACTCGGGATCGACGACTTCATTATCGAGCTGATGCGCATTTCGCCGCGACATCTCCCACTCGATCAGCTTAAAAACTTGGTGATGCGGCTCGAAGTCAACAGCTTCCTGCTGACACCGCACATACACTTCTGCAACGCCGGCTATACGCGCAATCTCCTGTGCCGGACATCCCGGTTTGACATGCTGGTTTTGTGCTGGCTTCCCGGGCAAATGACGACAATCCACGACCATGCCGGTTCGCTCAACGTCACCCGCGTTTGCAGCGGAACGCTCACCGCGCGGCTGTTCCAAGTGCGCGACCGACCGGTGCCAGGGCGAGCGCTGCTGGAACTCCAGATGGAACAGCAGCTGGGCGAAAACGAATTCTCCCTGGTTGATCGCAACGATATCCACCAGCTAGCTAACATGACGGAGCAAAGACTCGTCACACTTCATGTATACGCGCCCCCCTTGAGAAACATCACTGTTTACAATTCTTACACCGGTCAGATCGAGCCAGTAGCGCTGCGTTACACCCTCGAAGATGACTTTGCTTGACCTTGCTTGACTCCACTCAAAGGGGTGGAAACTTTTTAAATACGGAGGCTCACATGAACTGTGTCGATCCAACACCCTGGTTTCACCGGCGCTCTCGTTTTTTTAGCGACCAAGAAGCGTTTAGTCTCATTGATTGCGCCGGTCGGGAATCCAAAGCTCTCTTCAACCAGCATCCAAGCAATTATTTAGTTGTGTGGCGGTTTCGCAGATCGGAGGCGCAGTCAAACCAGCATTTTTTAGATAACTCGCAGGTCTGATGCGGGCTGGGCCTTACCACTGAAGCTGTGCCGCCAGCGCTTCCCCAGTGGCTTCCCTGTCTAATGGCTTAGAAAACAGATAACCTTGTCCGCACTCACATCCCAACGTCCTGAGTGCGGCCAGCTGTTGCGACGTTTCTATCCCCTCAGCAATCACTTCTAGGCCCAGATGATGAGCCAATTTCACCATCATCTGGACAATTTCCCAGCCTCTGGCATCAGACTCCATTCGGCTGACAAAAGAACGGTCAATTTTCAGCACATCCACCGGCAAGCTATACAGACGGCTCAAAGAGGAATAGCCGGTGCCGAAATCGTCAATAGCCAGCTCTACCCCCAAAGCTTTCAGGTGGTTGGCCCTGGCAGCCGACTGTTCAGTATTTGCAGCGATCGCCGTTTCCGTAATCTCCAGCTGCAACCGGCTGGCTTCTAAGCCATTTTCCTCTATCAATTCTGCAATCATGCCAATTAAATTGGCGTGCAAAAACTGTTGGCCAGAAACATTCACGCTCATGGTCAAAGTGGGAGATTGAGACTGCCAAAAGCCCAGCTGGCGGCAGGCTTCCCCAATCACCCATTCCTCAATCGGGATAATTAGACCCGTGCTTTCCGCCAGCGGTATAAACTGTGCCGGCGCTACAAGACCGTCTTGGGGGTGCAGCCAGCGCACCAGTGCCTCGAACCCGTCAATGCGACCGCTGGCTAAAGACACAATCGGCTGGTAATATACCTGAAACTCCTGTTTTTTCAGAGCTCGCCGCAGTTCTTTTTCTGAATATCCGGATCTGCCCCAAGCCTGAGCGGGCTTCTTAGCCGCGCTTGCCTTCAGCCCGCTGAGGTGCGACGCGCCCCGCTGATCTCCCTCCTCACTCTCCGGGTGGGAGATGTGCCAAATTTTTAGATCGAGCGCTTGCAGGTAGACAAGGCCATTTAAAATTTGCTGGGGAGTGCCTCTCAGTTCCAGATCGAACCATCCCTGACCGCCCGTATTTGGGCCGAGCATAGCGCTGGTGATATTGACGAGGATTCCATAATCGTAGGTTAACCGTGAAAGCACGGGTTCTTGATAATAATCTTGAGGAATGCAAACTCGCAGGCGCTTCGGAATCATGCGTTCCGCTTGAGTTTCCGTGAAAAAAGACTCCAAATTAATTCTCGATCTGGGGGGATTACTATTATTTTGAATGGCTGCGCTCATAGCAACTCCTGCCTTTAAATTTCCTAGTGTCAGAACGGGTCGAGTTCCTGCATAACAGTACAGCGGTGGGGGAGGTTCATACCGGCTCTCACCGGCGCTTCACCCAACCGGGATGGCACTCTCGGTTGGGTGGACAGCCCCGCTGGCTGGTTGAGCCGTAAAATTATGGTAGCTATAATCTACGGTAAACCGGTCAAATTACTGTATTTTTTAAGAAAGTCAGCGAAAAAGCCGGTGACAGCCACCTTGAAAAACCCCGGCGGCGAGGTGGGAAATCCTGCCAAGTAGGGTGCGTGCGCTCTGCGCACGCACCGCAACAGCCTATTTACATACATGGGGATACTCCCATTCCACCGGCACACCCCACCCTACATGGCCATCACTACCGGATGGGTGCCTCCCACCCGCACCCCCTTCAGATTCCCGAGCCCCGCTTACTGTTGGCAATCTGTAATTCAACAGAACATCAGTAGGGTGCGTTCCGCAAAGCGGAACGCACCCTACTCTCTTAGCCAACGGAGAAAGGGTTAGGGGGTGAGGTTCTCCCACGCGCTCTTGTCCCCCCTCTCGGCCACAAGAAAGCCGGTTTCTATGGCCTTCAATTTTTCTTTACAAACACCCGCATTAGGCTAGAGGGATGTGAACAATTCGGTCTTGATACTCATTCTCGTTAGCAGCCAGCGCAATCAGAATTAGGTCATCAATAACTTGCCCGATTTCGGCTCTGGGGCGGAGTACAAAAATCCCTGGTATGTGGCGACCGGCGGCGAGATGGTCACTCAAATGTACAGGCATTGAGCTGCGATTGTTAGTCACTATAATAAACTTGTTTAGCTCACACCAGCACAGGATTTCAGGGTCTTTGGTACTTTTTGCAGGAACTCCAGGCTCTCCCACCATCCAAACTGTTAAATCGGGTTGAAGACGCCGCAGCTGATCTCGATACAGAGGGAGTACATTTTCATCCAGTAAGTATTTAACCTTCATTTAGAATCCGTTTAGCTTCTTCTCGCTTGGCTTTCAACTCCCGGAGTCTCACCACAAACGCAGGCGGATTTTCATCCTGCTCTCGCTCGCCTTTAAGGCAATATTCCAGCCAGTCTGCCATATACTTGCTGACTTTTTCTTTCTCATGCAGGTAATAGAGAATTGTGGCGTAGACTTGCTCTAAAGTGAGGGGAGTGAAGAGGCTCGCAATTTCCTCGGCGGTACGGGCGCGATAGATGTACTCATACAGGACAGTTTCAATGCCGATGCGTGACCCTTTAAGGCGAATGTCATTAGGGGCGATAAAGTTGAAGTAATCTTCTAGTTGCATCCCTCCATCCTCCGATTGTGTTCTAGCTGGTGCTGGGCTGGGAATGATTCACTCATGGGAGCGCCGTTGGCTAGCGCTCAAATTGACAGTCTGCCGGCTGTCATTTATTCTAGCACAGCTCGGAAAAGTTCATCTAGCAAAATTGTCTCGCTCTCTCGGGCGGTGATTTGGCTGTCACACCCACCAGCACGCCTTGAATTTGCACGCTTACATCTCTATCCCTCGCTCCCAGGCGGAGCCTGGGAACGCCGTCCTGGAGGCTCTGCCTCCTTTGGGCAGATAGGAAGATTAAAAGCCTAAAAGCTTAACAGCCATCTCTAATAAGAGGTTACTAGCACCTCAGCAACCTTCCCCCGCTTCTTCCCATTAGAATTAATCGCCCTCGCCGCTAATATCGCGTGAATATTAAAATCCCTGTAAAGCTCTCGAATAAAAGGACAGTCCGAATTAGACAGCATCACCCTCACCCCCCTGCCGGCAAGAGATGCAAACACATCCATGAGTTTAACTTGCTCAGCCTCCTTAAACTCATACCGGCTGTATCCCGTAAAATTGCTCGTAGCGCTTACCGGGTAATACGGCGGGTCAAAGTAAACCCAATCTTCGCTCCCTTTAGCCCAATCCAGAACCGCCTCAAATGGCCTGACATCAACCGTTGCCGGCTGGAGCGCCGCCGAAACAGAACGGAGCAAATCCGCATTGCAGACAGTCGGATTTTTATATCTCCCCACCGGCACATTAAACTGCCCCTTAGAATTCTCCCGATAAAGCCCGTTAAAACACGTCTTATTCAGATAAATCAGCCGAGCCGCCCTTTCCACATCCTCTCCGCCGGCACGAGAGCGCACCTGATAGTAATACTCCTTACAGTGCCTCAGCTGGTGCTTTTCCAGCAAGGCAATCACCGGCTCAACCTTATCCCGCACACAGCAATAGGCATTAATCAACTCTGGATTAACATCTGTCAAGACAGCTTGCGCCGGCTTCACATGAAAAAACACAGCGCCCCCGCCCAAAAAAGGCTCGTAGTAATTTCTGCAATCTGTGCTAAAATAGGGCTGGTATTGTGGAATCAGCTGACTCTTGCCCCCCGCCCACTTCAGAAACGGACGGGGAGGGACTGTCTGTAAGGTGCCGGTGGACATTTATTCTAAAAAGTGCGATGTTGGCGGATAAGAGCAGTTTTCACTTGCGTGGAGTACGCTTAGATCCCCCCAACCCCCCTTAAAAAGGGGGGCTTAAGAGTCCCCCCCCTTTTTAAGGGGGGGTAGGGGGGGATCTTTTCCCCACTGGGCGCTGACTGGCATTTAATATGTACTTTATAAATCAGCTCTAAAGCTGCCGGTGAAACCGTCAAACATCCAATTATAAACCAATGACATTACCGCGTCAAGAACAATTCACCGGCAGCCTGATTGGCCAGTGCCTCGGCGATGCTGCCGGCTGTCGCGTAGAAGGCTATCCCCCCTACGCCTGCCAAAATTACGTCAACTACGAACTCAAAATCAAGCAGCCAAAAGACCGCGACCGCTTCCCGTTCCCCTTTGGCCAGTACACGGACGACTCCCAGCTGGCGCGAGAGCTCCTGGAAAGCTATCTCGCCTGTGGCCGGTTTGACCCCAGCGACTACGCCCGCCGCATCGCAGCCATTTTCGCAGAAGACCGCATCGTCGGGCGCGGCAGGGCCACAGAACAAGCGGCACTGCGACTGGCACAGGGGGTGCCCTGGCAGGAAGCCGGCACCCCTGCCCCAAAAGCCGGCAACGGCAGCGCCATGCGAGCCGGCCCAATTGGCTTGCTCTTCTACGATAGCCCCCAGCAGCTGATTCAAGCCGCACACGACCAAGGTAGAATTACCCATCAAGACCCCCGCAGCTCCGCCGGCGCAGTCGCCATTGCCGGTGCCGTCGCCATCGCCCTTCGCGGCGAAACAGTCAGCCCCCAGCCCTTCCTCTCCCAGCTGAGTGAGTGGGCGCGGCAGATTGAGCCCTCCTTCGCTGACTGTCTGCAAGAATTAATACAGTGGGTGCCCTTGCCGCCAGAAGAAGCTTTTCCCTTCATTTCCATAGCCGGCACCCCTCCTGAGTCTGAGTCAGAGTGGGACGGAATATCGCCCTTTGTCGTCGGCAGCGTCTTGTGGAGCCTGTATTCCTTCCTCCGCACACCGGCAGACTACTGGGAAACCGTCTGCACCGCCATCGCCGCCGGTGGGGACACCGACACCACCGCCGCTTTTGGCCGGTGCCATCAGCGGTGCCTACCTGGGACTGGACGCCATTCCCTCGGAACTGGCCAGCCAGCTCACCGACCGGGGCACTTGGGGATATGTCCAGCTTGTCGAACTGGCCGAGAAATGCTACCAGTTAAAATGCACTCACTTTTAGCTGCTCCCGTCAGCTTGTCTCTCTATGATGGTCGTGTTTGATGATTTTTGGAGTAACGTCTCTCGCTACCCCCGCTACTTTATCACCATCATCCTGGGCATCTTCTTTTTTGCCTTCGACTGGCTCAAACCCCTGTTGAAGAACCCAGTCACCGCCGTCGCCCTCGTTGCCTTCATGGTGTCAGGCTTAATTTTTATCGTTTTGACACTTCGGGCCATGCTGGGTTTGACGCCGGTGTAAACTATACATTAGCAGTCAGCGGATTTTTGATTCCAGATTGGCGCAAGGGCGCTGCGTCTCAAAACTAACCCCCCTGCCCCTTAGAACAAAAATTCTTTCTTATCTTCCCCCCAGGGGCAGATTGTGGGGCAGCTCGCCGGACAGATTGTGGGACACGTACCAACTGTCACATCGCCTGTCATCTCCGCCCCACTCACCAGCCAAAAGCCTCTCGCCCGGCGGGATTGGGAGCATCGAAAATCCAAAATTCACAAGCTGACCGCATTCCCAACACTGCCCATACTGTATTACTAGGGGCGAAATTATGGCTACTACTCGTCGCGTTTCCCGCGTTGCTTCTCTAATCAAACGCGAAATCAGCCAAATGTTGCTCAGCGACATCAAAGATGACCGCGTGGGTGCCGGCATGGTCAGCGTCACCGACGTTGACGTATCTGGCGACCTGCAGCACGCCAAAATATTTGTCAGCATCTACGGCACAGAAGAAGCTCGTGCCGAGACAATGGCCGGCTTGAAAGCCGCCACCGGCTACGTCCGCAGCGAACTCGGCCAGCGCATCCGCCTGCGCCGCACGCCAGAAGTCGTCTTTCTCGAAGACCGCTCCTTAGAGCGCGGCGACAGGATTCTCTCCCTGATCAACCAGCTCAGTCAAAATCGCCCCAACGGCAATCCCGACGGAGCGGACACCGCTGAGGAATGGTCAGAGGACATCTCTGCAGAAGAAGAGGATTGACAAAATTGAATTCATCGGATAAAATACCGGCGCTCCCGGAACTGGAAAGCCTCTCCCTAGAGCAGCAGGTAGCTCAGATGTTCGTGATTCGGGCGTCAGGCTACCTCTTGGACCACCAAATTCGCTATCCCGCCTGGGAACCGCCGGCAGCTGAGCTGCGCCACTTGGTCGAAGACCTCGGCGTCGGCGGCGTCCTGCTGCCGGTGGGCAATGCCGGCGACCTGCTGCTGCGCACTCAGCAGGTGCAATCTTGGGCGAAAATCCCCCTGCTGCTGGCGTCGGATATCGAAGAAGGCGTGGGCCAGCGGTTTGACGGTGCCACCTGGTTTCCGCCGCCAATGGCCATCGGTGCCGTGGCGGCAAAAGACCCCGCCCTCGCCGAACAGTACGCCGAAAAAATGGGCTATTTCACCGCGCAGGAAGCCCTGGCCCTCGGGTTGAACTGGGTGCTCGGGCCGGTGGTGGATGTGAATAACAATCCGGACAATCCGGTGATTAATGTCCGCTCTTTTGGGGAAACACCGGCAGCGGTCAGCAGGCTGGCCACCGCTTTCATTCGCGGCGCTCACCAGTGGCCGGTTTTGACAGTGGCCAAGCACTTTCCCGGACACGGCGACACGGCGGTGGATTCCCACTTGGAGCTGCCGGCGCTCCCCCACTCGCCAGAACGGCTGCAGGAAATAGAACTGCCGCCTTTTGCAGCAGCGATTGCCGCCGGTGTTGACGCGGTAATGAGCGCCCACTTGGTGATTAGCAGTTGGGACTCGGAAACACCGGCAACCCTGTCGCACAGGATTTTGACCGGCAAGCTCAGGGAAGAGCTGGGTTTTGAAGGGTTGATTGTTACAGACGCTTTGGTGATGGGCGCGATTGCCAACAAGTACGGCCCGAATGAAGCGCCAATCCTGGCCCTGGAAGCCGGTGCTGATATCCTGCTCATGCCGGTAGATCCTGCCGGTGCTATCAAAGCGGTGTGCGACGCGGTGGGTGCAGGTCGCATCTCCCCGGAACGGATTCGCGCCTCGGTGGAGCGGATCTGGCAAGCCAAGCGCAAAATCTTCCAGCCAAACGACGAGAAAGCCCCAATCCAAAATCCCCTGGCCCAGATCGCCACACCGGCAGCGGCGGACACCGCTGCCAGTATCTTGCGCGATTCGATGAAATTCGGGGGTGCTCTGCCTTTGCCACCGGCACGCCTGTCAGCTGGTGCTTTGCGCAACCTGATTGTACTCGACGACCTGTTTAACTGCGAGTTTCTCGGCCACCACACGCCGGCTTTCTCTTTCCCCACACAGTTGGGCTATGAGTTGCAGGTGGTTGACCGGCACAGTGCCGGTGCTTCCGCAGATCGGGACACCGACCGGTTCTCAGCCACTTTGCTGCAGGTGTTCATTCGCGGCAATCCCTTCCGCAGCAGTGCCGGTGTCTCCGCTGCCGCCCGCGATTGGTTTAAAAAATTATTAATAACCGGCGAGCTCCAGGCACTAGCGGTTTATGGTAGTCCTTACACCTTAGAGCAGTTGTTACCTAATATACCGGCAGAATTCCCGTATGTGTTTTCTTACGGACAGCTGCCCCAAGCCCAGGCACTGGCTCTAGAAACCTTGTTTGGTCTTCCCTACTCTCTCTCGCGCGACCCCTGAAGCCCGGGCACGCCTCCAGGAATCCGGGGCACACCACACTCTCCAGAGCAATCGCAGCTGTGGGACGCAAATGGCCTGCAGTAGGGGCGGGTTTACAGATATCCTTTGTTTTCTGCAGACATCTCGGGTGAACCCGCCCCTACTTGAGCGCCGGTGAAACGGCGCTGACGCGGGTAAGCAGGGGCGGGTTTACAGATATCCTTTGTTTCCTGCAGAGATCTCGGGTGCACCCGCCCCAACAAGCCGCTTGACAAGCGACACTATAACTGCTATTGCGCAACTGACAGCAGCAACGGCCATCCAGGCTGCCGGGGCTGCTGTCAAAATTTTAATATTTCTTTAACCTCTTTCCGAGGCTTTTAGCGCGAGAATAGTAAAGATTCAGTATACATAGATACAAAAAAGAGCCCGGCTTGACCCAGAGAGCGGGGACTGTTTACCAGACCAGACCAGGTTGTTTATCACACCTCAGTCGCTGTGACTGTCTAGCACTGTTAGTTTGTAAATCAGGCTTGAAAGGATAATTATGTCTTTGTCTACCGTCCAGTACTCCATCGATGTCATCCAAGAAGAAGCCCGGCAGCTCGTGCGCAAGGGAATGGTCAGCCGCCAGCAACCCATCTACACCCTCTGCCAGTACATTCCGGCTCGCGAGTGGGCCCTAGTAGAGTACGAACTCGAGCAGTCCAACTATTTGCTTAGGGATCGGATTGGCGATTTGCTCGGGCGTGAAGAGTGGGACAATGATTGAGGCTTAACCGGGCGTTGCGGTGCCAGTCGCTCCGGCTGGCCCTCGCAGTCCGCGTGCCGCCGGCACTCAGCTCCCCCAAGGGAGAGGGCCAGAGGTTTCATGTTTCAGGTTTCAGGTTTTGCGAACGCCGGCCCCCTCTCCCCACTCCTAACCCCTCACCCCTCAGCCAAATCCCCCACGGAACACTTAAAAAGTAATCAACCGGATTTTTGATAAATTTTTGTTTTAGAAAACTCTCTATATCTGCAAACTGAGACTTAGAATTCCCTAATATCCGGTTAATCACTTAAGATATTACCCAGCGGGGCGCGTCAGGTATTGAGCGCAGGTTGCGCCTTCAGGCTCGCTCTGTTGCTGACGCACCTGAGTTTGTGGGAGTGGGGCGGTGAGGGTATTTGATGAGTAATTTAGCTTCTTTGAGATTAGGGCTGGGAGTCTTGCTTTTGCAGCTTCTCTAACTCAGCCCGCAGCGCCGCAATTTGCGCCGTCAGTTCCCGCAGATCTTTCTGGTCTTCGGGCTCGGTAACGGGGCTGGCACTGGTCGTCACAGTGGTGCCGGCTGTCGAAGTCGTGTCGCCCGGTGCGGGCTGGCCTTGCTGGGTCAGGAGGGTATCGACAAAATTGCGGGCTTCCCGCTCAGTCACCGCTCCTTTCTCAGCCCACTCCTCGGTCAGCCCGCCAAAGTCCGACTGCATTTTAGATAGAGTCTGAGCGCCTTTCTGGGGATCTTGCAGGCTCTCGATCAAGGTAGAGGTCGCGCCCAAGGTGACGCGAAATCCTTTTTGCAAGAATTCAGTTACGGTATCGGGGTTCATCGTCAAATTGCCTAAACGTTATGCAGTAGCAACGAGGGTAGGAGTTGATCCGGAATTGTTTCAATCCCGTTTCCGGGATTCAGCTGGCCAAAAATCTTCTCCTCCTGCAACCTGCTGAAATCATTGTCGCATTGATATGGGCTTCTTTGCACAACCGGGATGCTCCCGCCGCTCAACGCCTCCATCCTACTGCACTTTGCCCGGTGCGGGCCAGTAGAGAAAACCCGTCCCCCCGCCGGTCGCCGCCCCGAGTCCGGTGCCCAACGCCAGCCTCACCGCTAGGGATTGCAGGGGGGCGCAGGCAACATGCCGGTGCCTGAACACTCGCGCGAGAGTGTTAACCCACTTGCTCGAGATACTGGTTGAGATCCTCGATGGTGCGGGTGAGTTCGGCTTGCGTGGTCAAGCGGATGCGCTCGTCGCGGACGGTAATCAGAACTTTGGCAGCAAAAGGACTTGGCCAAATGTTGGGATTGCATTCCATCTCGAAGAAGACGTCGCCGGTGTGGCGGTATTCCATCGATTTCTGGCGAGTGGCTTTGCCCGCCCCCCCGGCGCTAGCCCTGGCAGCCACAGCCTTTAGGCTTTCCATCAATTCTGCAATCTCAGCCTGCAAATCTCGCGCCGCCTGGGGGGTGAAGCTAAAGGAGACGGAGCCCTCAACGAGATTTAGTGTGAGTTGTGACATTGGCAAATAATCTTAACATTCAATCTTAATGCTAAAAGATGCAGTCACCCCACGGAAAGAGTCCCCCAACATTTCCGTTCGACTGCCGGTGGCAATTGAATACTTGTCTCAATAACAGGCAGTCACAAGTGGGAATTTTAATCCTGAAACCCTTACAGCGCAAGAGATTTAAAGATTTTTGGCAGTGTGGGAATCTACACTGGAGGCATTGATGGGAAATCGGGAGGATTGTATGCTGGAAGATAGCCGCGCCGAAGTTCGCAAGGTTTTGCTGATCACTCTGCTGCTGAATCTGCTGGTGCTGGGAATCAAAGCGGTGGTGGGGTATTTGACCGGCTCGCTCAGCTTGCTCGCCGACGCCCTGCACAGCGTCACCGACAGCTCCAACAACGTTCTGGGACTGTTCATCAACAATCTGGCTTCCCCAAAACCAGACCGCAAGCATCCCTACGGACACATGAAGTATGACGCAATCGGAGCTATGGCGATTGCGGCCTTCTTGGGCATCGCCTGCTTTGAAATTCTGCGCGGGGCAGTCGAGCGGATTCTCCACGGCGGTAAGCCGGTCAGCATATCCCCCTCAGAACTGTGGTTGCTGCTGGTTGTGCTCGGCATTAATATTTTCGTCACCTATTACGAGCGCAACGTGGGACAGCGCATCGGCAGCAGCTTTCTGATCGCGGACGCCCAACACACCATGAGCGATGTCTGGGTGACAATCTTGGTGATTGCCGGTTTAATTGGCATCTGGCAAGGGCAGCTTTTCAAAATCCCCCAACTCCAGTGGCTGGATATTGTGCTGGCTTTTCCCGTGGCTCTGCTAGTGTTTCGCAGCGGCTGGGAGATTTTGAAAGAGAATCTGCCCTGGCTGGTGGATGCAATGGCCATTGCCCCGGAAGCCATTTACGCCATTGCCATGCAAGTCCCTGGGGTGATCAACTGTCACGAGATTGCTTCCCGGGGCGTCGTCGGGCGTCAGGTGTTTATTGAAATGCACCTGATTGTAGAAGCAAAGGATGTGGAAACCGCCCACCGCATTACTGAGGAGGTGGAAGCTCGCCTGCAACAACGCTACCAGCCTGTGCGGGTTGTGATTCACGTTGAGCCGCCGGATTACAAGTCTGAATCCATCAGCTACTGATCGGTAGGGTGCGTTCCTCAGGGGGTAACGCACCCTACTTGCTTCAAATTGCCGCACGCCAAAGCCAAAGTTTTCCACAGAGATCCGGGTTTTCCACAGATTTTTGTGAGTTTTCCACAAAAATTAAGAGAAAGGTTAAGAGCGGGTTGCGCAACCATTAATATTTTATTAAGCCCTCAGGCTGGCACCGGCACCCCTTGGGCAAGTCATATCAAGTTCGGTTGATTACTTTTCATGAAGAGTCAGGGGAGACGCGCAGAGAAATTAATTACAAGCAGTTAACCGAACACGATATAATAGGCGATTTTGCGCAGGGGCGGTCGCTGTGGGGGCGGGGCAGAGAGAGAAAGGAATGCCCGAGAGCGCAGCTTGCTATAAAAAAGAAAAAGGAAAAAGTAAACCTTGTTACATTTTTCCTTTTTCCCTTTAGCTTGCCTGAACCTATTCCCACTCAATAGTTCCAGGTGGCTTGGAGGTGATGTCATAGACGACGCGGTTCACCCCCGCAACTTCGTTGACAATGCGGTTAGAGATAATTTCCAGCAAGTCGTAAGGCACGCGAGCCCAGTCAGCGGTCATGCCATCTTCGCTCTTAACAAAGCGCAAGACAATCGGGTAAGCGTAAGTGCGCTGGTCGCCCATGACGCCCACACTGCGTACAGGGAGAAGCACAGCAAAAGCTTGCCACAATTCGCTGTACATGCCGTGCCGGTTAATTTCCTGGCGGACAATGTAGTCCGCATCGCGCAAGATATTTAACTTTTCCGCCGTCACCTCACCCAGAATGCGAATCGCCAGTCCCGGACCGGGGAAAGGATGGCGCTGGACTATTTCTTCCGGCAAGCCAAGGGAGCGACCGAGTTTGCGGACTTCATCCTTAAACAGCTTGCGCAGGGGCTCGACGAGCTTGAAGCGCAAATCTTTTGGCAAACCGCCGACATTGTGGTGGCTCTTGATTTTCACCGCCACCCGCTCGCCGGTTTTGGGGTCAATATTGGTGTCAGCGGATTCGATCACGTCGGGATAGAGAGTGCCTTGAGCCAAGTAATCAAACGGGCCGAGCCGCTTGGACTCTTCCTCAAACACCTGGATGAATTCATGGCCAATGCCCCGGCGCTTTTCTTCTGGATCGGTGACGCCGGCGATTTTTTCCAGGAAGCGCTCGCGGGCGTTCACGTACTGCACTTCTATGTGAAATTGCTCGCTGAAAAGCTTAACCAACCGCTCGGGCTCGTACTTGCGCATAAAGCCCTGATCGATAAACATGCAAGTCAGCCGGTCGCCAATCGCCTTGTGCAGCAAAAATGCCAGCGTTGAAGAGTCCACGCCCCCAGAGAGAGCCAGCAGCACCCGCTTGTCGCCCACCTTAGCCCGGATTTCGCGAATCGCTTCTTCCACAAACGCTGCTGTCGTCCAAGTAGGCAGGCACTCGCAGATGTGGTAAACAAAATTGCGGATCAGGGCGAGTCCGCCAGCGGAGTGCACCACCTCTGGATGGAACTGGACGCCGTAGAGCTTTTTCTCGTGGTGCGCGATCGCGGCGCTCTCGGTGTTTTCCGTGTGCGCCAGCACCTCAAACCCTTCTGGCAGCACCGTGCAAGAATCCCCGTGGCTCATCCACATCGTGCTGCCATCTTCCACATTGGTGAGCAAATCCGTGGGATCGTCAATCAGCAGCGACGCCTTGCCGTACTCAGCGCGTTTGGCCCGCTCCACTGTCCCCCCGAGCTGTTTGACCATCAGCTGCATGCCGTAGCAGACGCCCAGCACCGGCACCCCCACCTGCCAGATTTCCGGGTCGCAGGCGGGCGCACCGGCGTCGTAGACCGAATTGGGGCCGCCAGATAGGATAATTCCCTTAGGGTTAAGCTGCCTGAGCTGTTCGGCTGTGGTGCGATAGGAAATGACTTCCGAATAAACCTGAGTTTCCCGAATCCGGCGGGCAATCAGCTCCGAGTACTGGGAGCCGAAGTCGAGAATCAGGATTTTCTGGCGTTCTAAAGATTCGCCTGAGGGCGTATCGAGGGGCGATGAAGTTTGAGGCGCTTGTTCAGTTTGTACAGTCACGACCGGTATCCTAGTGCAGTGCTTGCTGCGATCTACGTCTTTCGGCTGCTCAACGCTTTCGGCTGCTCAACGCCTTTCGGCATTACACGTTTTGATTAATGTTCTTGAGAGTATATCACATCAACACATTTGCGGCAGCTGTGCGGAAAAAAAATAATTGGCTGGTCAGATGCGTGCCAATAACCTCGGTGCCCTCACCAGCTCTGACCGCAGGGGCGGGGCAAGCAAACATCGCTGAAAAGCCACAGATATCTCAGCTCTCGCCCAGGCTGCCAACTTCTGGCAGCCCCGATTTGGCGATCAACAGTTAAAATAGCGGACTGGCAGCCGGCGAGCGCACCTCGGGCAGCAAACCCGCAACGGCGTCGCTGGTGACGATGATTTTGCGCCGGCGGTCAAACAAGACTGAGCCAACGGTGACGCTGGTGCCGGTGTGGGTGTGGATGTAATCCCGGGAGCGCAGGTCAATTTTTTGGGCGATCGCGCCGTAGACCTGGCCCACCCAGTTGCTGCCGGTGGCCTCATCCAGTTCCCGCAGCTGGTTGAGGGCGTCCTCAGCTGTGGCGCAGGAAAAAATTCGCTGCAGCGCGGGCATTGGCACCCCCTGGGAGCAAGCGTGAGCGGTGAGAATTTCCAGGCGTGCGTCAGCCAGGTGGTGGTGGGTGTGAAAAATCCCGCCCGCCACTTTGATCAGCTTACCGTGGTAGCCAAACAGCAAAATTGACTTGACGTGCTGCATCCCCGCTTCTACAAGCATCGGTCCGAGCCAGTTAGCAGTCTTGACCAGCTGCTCCGGATGAACGCCCATTTTCTGGGCCAAGTCTAAGCCATTTTCCCCGATGCAGAACACCAAACAGTCAAACAGGCCAGCCTTTTTTCGCACGTCCTCGCAGTAAACGTCCAGCTGTCCGGGGGCGCTCAGCGGTTCAGAAATGCCGGTGGTGCCCAGCAGCGACAGCCCTTCCACGATCCCGAAAGCTTCATTAGACGTCCGCACAGCCAGCTGGCGACCGTGCGGCATAATGATGGTAACAGCGATTTTTTCACCCCTGTCGAGCTCGCGCTCCAGGTTGGCTCGCAACAGCTGCTGGGCGTAAGCGTAGATAGCCGGCGTCCCACCCTCACCGTGACGCCCAATCCCCTCCCCGCCAAAGATGGCAATCCGCTCGCCTTCTTCCCCTTCCCGGTGCTGCGGCGCAACCCATTCCACCAGCGCCCAAACCGGCGTGTTGCGCGTCAGGTCGAGGTTATCGCCCGGATCGCTGCGGGTGATGGCCAGTGCCGTGCCGGCCTTCAGACCGGCCACCTCCTCAATCGGAATTTCTACTGTTTCAGCTGGGTTGATTAAATCCACCGTTACTGTTGGCACCGGTTGAGATCCCTGTTTCAGCCAGCGCAGCGCCGCTACGGCGGCGGCGCAAGCAAACACCGGCAGCGTATATCCAGCGCGAGGTTGAGAGCTTATCATCTTCTACCTTCTGTCAGTGAGTGCGAACCAGATAACTCCTCAATTTTGAATCTTCAATTTTGCATTTCCTTCAAAACACAAAATTATTTTAAGAATTCCCTGGCCAAAGCTGACGCTGGAAAAATAACTTTTTCTTCCACAGACGCTGACGCTCTATCGAGGGCGAGCCGCAACCCTTACGCCTCCTCAACGCTTTCATACCGGTACGGATACCGCCACCCACTTGAAATCCTCAAACATCCCGTCTTCCGCACCTGAGATCACTGCGGTTCCCACCGGCACCCGCTGCTCTTGAGGGACAATTGCCGCTCCTCGCTCCTTGCTCCTTCGGAGCCGCAACGCTTAGAGGTCATTTATAAAGAAAATCCAGACCCCCCCAACGGGCAGTCTCCGTGGGGGCACCGCCCTACAAGAGTTGGCTCTAAGAGTTCCCCCCCCTTTTTAGATCCCCCCAACGGGCAGTCTCCGTGCGCTCCCCGCCCTATAAGGCTTGTTCTAAGAGTTCCCCCCTTTTTTTAAGGGGGGGGATCTTTTCCCGACTGGGCGCTGACTGGCATTTAATTAGGACTTACGCAGAAACCGGGTTTCTGAACCAGCAGTACCTCCAAGCCCTCGTTCCCCAACCAGAAACCCGGTTTCGTCTCACAGTTGTGCGTAAGTCCTGTTAATATTTACTTTATAAATCAGCTCTTGCGGAGCCTCTGCGCCTGCCGGAGCCGCTGCGCCTGCCGCAAGCATTGCCAGATGCTTTGGGCCTCAGTGAGGGCGGCTATCATCAATCTCGCCATAGCAGCCACGCGAGAGAGCGTTTCCGTCACCTCTCGGCTTGCCGGTGCGCCCAAATCAAACACCACCGGCAAATAGCCCTGTTTGCGAAGTGCTTCCCCCCCGGCATCTAATACCAAGTTGACATAGATAGTATTTTTGAGTGTTGCTGAAAAGGCTTTACTGCCGTTTTTCCCATCCAAAATCGATGCATACCAAATCCAAGCAATGATATAAAATATGCTTTATATACCCCTTGAAGCGACCCGCAATCAGTACAATTTTAGGAGGGATGATATTGAGGGCAGCCCGGATTTTTGGGAGGTGTTCAGCAGGTAAAGGAACTGGGCAACTTCCAGATTGTCTGTAGTAATAATCCGCTCATCCTCTTCCGGAGTCACAATCAGATTCGACTGCTTCGCGCCCTCTAGTTTTAAATCCCAGGCAGAAATCCCATAGATTAAACAACCCTCAAGCACAGCCCCCTCCAAATTTGTCTCGATTAGCTGGGCGCTCCTGAGATTTGCCGCCTTGAGGTTTACCGCACTGAGGTTGGCCTTGGTGAGGTTGGCCCCTCTGAGGATTGTCTCGCTGAGGTTAGCCTCTTTGAGGATGGCCTCGCTGAGGTTTACCCCGCTGAGGATGGCCTGGGTGAGGATGGCCTGGGTGAGGTTAGCCTCGATCAGGTTCGCCCCCATGAGAATGGCCTGGGTGAGGTTGGCCTCAGTGAGGTTGGCTGCGATCAGGTTTGCCCCAATCAGGTTTGCCCCAATCAGTTTGGCTCTCCTCAGATTAGCCCCGATCAGGATTGCCCTGCTGAGGATTGCCCCCGTGAGGTCCGCCCCACCCAGATCCGCCCCGTCCATGTCCGCCACCACGAGCATTGCTCTGCTCAGGTCGGCTTGGGTGAGATTTGCTCCGTTGAGAATTGCCCTGCTCAGGTCGGCTTGGGTGAGGTCTGGCTGTATCTCAGGATTCTCTTGCCTCCACTCATTCCAAACGTCCACCCCGCGTTCGAGCAGATCCAAATGTTCTTTGTTGGCCATGTCGCTTCTCCCCCATTAGCCTAGTTGTGACACAGAGGCAAGACATCTGTCTAGCCTGTTTACATTTTTTAATATGCCGTCCTGCTATAGAGATTAACCGGCATTTCTTGGGAATTATAGATAAAGGAACACTGCTGCTACTCCCGGCGGCTGCGGCGATTTGGGCGAATCGGTTGCCAGCCGCCCGGGCGGTAAGCCACCAGCACTGTTCCCCATTGCCTATTTCTGTGGAAAAAACTTGACAAGTCTATCTTTCCCCTGACTGATGTCCTGTCTCACAGGCGTGCCTCTATGATTAAAAAAAATCCCCAGATAGGCTGGGCTCGCCTTCTACCCTGTAGAAAAAGCGGGATTATATCCTAAAGCGCTCAATTCATCAAAAACTCGCGTACAATGGCCTCAATAGAATTACTGATAAGCGTGAAGAGTCAGCCGCCATTAAGGGATTAAATAAATTCTCCTGAACCGGAAAGACCCCTTCACTATTGTATAAAACTTTGCGGCTCCAATGACCGACAGCCGGTCGGGTTTGGAGCCAGTAATTTAGCGCTATCTAAAAGCGGGTCGCCCCTCCTGGCGGAATGGCAGGGGCGGGTTAAGTCTGGCATGCCGGCGCAAGGGACCAAATTGCCTGACAGACCAGCCCGCACGCCGCTAATACCAATTTGGGATTTGGGATTTGGGATTTGGGATTGAACAACCGGCAGGAAAGCCTGTTCAGCCACAGTCAAAAATACTATCCATTTCAACTAGGTTGAATTCCTAAATTTAACCAGCAACATAAACTAACTAACCGGAATAAATCTCAAAGGTTGCCAGTTCCAATATGCTCACACCAGTGGTGGATATTGCCCCAGACAGACCCGGATCTTTGGCATTGCCTGAAATGGCAGAAACGAGCGCCGCTAGCGACGCGGCTGTGCCTTCCGACCCCCCCTTGATCAACTTTCCTGCAGCCGCAGCCGAGAAACCAGAGAGACAGGGGGGAATTTCCAAGGCGCAGATTCGCTCCAGCCTGAAAGCCTTAACCCTCGATAGCGTTTTTGCCAGCATTTTCACTAGCGTCACCACCGGCGTGCTGCTCAGTAACTTCTTGCTGCAGCTGGGCGCAACCAGCGTGGAAATCGGGCTGGTGTGTTCAATTCCCATGCTGGCGAACTTGCTGCAGCCGGTGGGAGCCATAATCGCAGACAAAACCGCCAGCCGCCGCCGGTATAACCTGCTGACTTTCGGTTTGTCGCGCCTGCTGTGGCTGATTTTAGTGCTGCTGACAGTCTTTGACGGCACCGGCGCTAACAATCACCTGCTGCTGCAGTGCACTCTGGGAATTATTTTAGCAGCTCAAGTGCTCTTAGCCTTGGGCAGCGCCTCCTGCCTCAGCTGGATGGGGGCGCTGGTTCCCCACCGGCTGCGGGGGCGGTATTTTGGCTTGCGCAACAGCGCCAGCACCTTGACCAACCTGCTGTGCGTGCCGCTAATGGGACTGGCGGTGTCTGCCCAAGCAGGTGGCACAACCCACAGCTATGGGGCTGTGCTATTTTTGGGCGTTTTGGCGGGGCTCGCCAGTCTGGGGTGCCAGCTGTTGATCACGGATGTCAACCCGCAAATGCCCGCGTCGGGCGGGAAAATCGCCACCGAAAGCAAGCCGGCTGGGGTTTCCTCCGGATTCCCACTGCAGGGCATCTTCAAGGATACCAATTTCCTGACATTTCTGCTCTACTTTGGCTTGTGGACATTTGCCGTTAACCTCAGCGCTCCTTTCTTTAATATGTACATGCTTGAGGAATTGGGGCTGGATGTGAGTTCGGTGTCGCTTTATAACAGCCTGAGTGCGGCGGCGAGGCTGCTGGTGCTGCTGGGAGTTGGCAAATTGGCTGACCGGCTGGGCAATCGCCCGCTGCTGATTGGCGTGTGCCTTGCGGTGGCGGCGATTCCCGCACTCTACCTGGGTGCCGGCACACACCCCGGCTGCCTTTGGCCCTGGCTCGTGCTGGTGTACCTGATCAGCGGCGGCGGTTGGGGGGTGATTGAGCTTTGCAACAATAACCTTCAATTGGAAATAGCGCCGGCGCGTTCCTCCTCGGCTTATTTTGGGATTGCCGCCGCAGCTGCTGGCATTGCCGGTGCTTTGGGAACTACTGTCGGCGGTTTTCTCGCCCAGTTTGCCGGTGGGTTTACCGGACTGTTTATCTTCTCAACTGTCGTGCGATTGGCTGCCATTGCGCCGCTGGTTTTTGTCAAAGAGCCGCGCCGTCCTTCGCTAGCGCAGCTGCTGCGGATTTTCTTTTCTTGGAAGCTGGGAGCAGTGCCGGTTTTGCAACCGCTTAAATAGGGAGTGCCGGCAATTCGCGCCGGTGATTATTTACGCATAGGCGAACGGCATACTTTGTGGAGAGTAACCCCACCCCCCAACCCCCTCCCCGCTTGCGGGGAGGGGGAGAAAGATGTCGGATCTGTCCTCGTTCCCAGGCGGAGCCTGGGAACGCCTATTTTTCGGCTCTGCCGACTTTTCTCCAAGCAATTAAACAATATTGGCTGGTTTCCGGGCGATTTGCTAGTCATCACAGCTATAACTCGTAGGGTGCGTTCCCTAAGAGGGAACGCACCCTACCCCCGGCTGAGGTCGATCGTTCGAGCTCTGAGGTCGATCATTCGAGCTCTGAGGTCCATCGTTCGAGCTCGGAGGTCCATCGTTCGAGCTCTGAGGTCCATCGTTCGAGCTCGGAGCTCCATCGTTCGAGCTCTGAGGTCCATCGTTCGAGCTCTGAGCTCCATCAGTCGAGCTTTGAGGTTCATCGTTCGAGCTCTGAGGTCCATCGTTCGAGCTCTGAGCTCCATCAGTCGAGCTCTGAGGTCCATCGTTCGAGCTCTGAGGTCCATCAGTCGAGCTCTGAGGTCCATCGTTCGAGCTCAGAGCTCCAGGTACAGGTTGATGCCGGTGCCACCTCGGTATTCCCCGCACACCGGCACACGAGCTCTTAGCCCTTTCCGCGCCAGCGGGGAGGGGGTTGGGTGCCGGGTTCACCCCCCGTGGCGCGTGGCGAGAAGGAGTGAGGCGCAATTTATCTGCAATCAGCCATCCGCACCAGTCGGGAGTTAAGGCGCTTTGGCTGACTCTGCTCTGTGTGAGAAGTTACTTCTGAAGCTGTTTGAGGAGTTCCTGTGCTTTTTGACAGTTAGGTTTCCCTTGAGAGCAGTAGAGTTGTGCGGCTTTCTGTAAATCCTCTATCGCTCCCTGTTTATCTCCCAACTGATCACGGGCTAAACTCCGGAGGGCGTAGGTATCGGCATAGTCAGGCTGGAGTTCAATGGCTTTGCTGAAATCAGCAATCGCCCCCAGCTTGTCTCCCAGCTGATAGCGGACATGCCCCCGGTTGTAGTAGGCTTCGGCATAGTCAGGCTTGAGTTCAATGGCTTTGTTGCAATCGGCAATCGCTCCCTGTTTATCTCCCAAGGCATAACGGGCACCACCCCGGTTGTTGTAGGCTTCGGCATAGTCAGGCTTGAGTTCAATGGCTTTACTGTAATCGGCAATCGCCCCCTGTTTATCTCCCAAGTCAGAACGGGCAACACCCCGTTTGTAGTAGGCTTCGGCATCGTCAGGCTTGAGTTCAATGGCTTTGGTGTAATCGGCAACCGCCCCCTGTTTGTCTCCCAAGTCAGAACGGGCTAAACCCCGGGTGTTGTAGGCTAAGGCATAGTCAGGCTTGAGTTCAATGGCTTTATTGTAATCGGCAATCGCCCCCTGTTTGTCTCCCAAGTCAGAACGGGCAACACCCCGGTTGTTGTAGGCACCGGCTAAGTCAGGCTTGAGTTCAATGGCTTTGCTGAAATCGTCTATCGCTCCCTGTTTGTCTCCCAAGGCATAATGGGCATTACCCCGGTTGTAGTAGGCTTCGGCTAAGTCAGGCTTGAGTTCAATGGCTTTGTTGCAATCGGCAATCGCCGCCTGTTTGTCTCCCAAGTCAGAACGGGCACCACCCCGGTTGCTGTAGGCTAAGGCATAGTCAGGCTTGAGTTCAATGGCTTTGCTGTAATCGGCAATCGCCGCCTGTTTGTCTCCCAAGTCAGAACGGGCTAAACCCCGGTTGTTGTAGGCACCGGCAAAGTCAGGCTTGAGTTCAATGGCTTTGCTGCAATCGGCTATCGCCCCCTGTTTATCTCCCAAGTCAGAATGGGCTAAACCCCGGTTGCTGTAGGCTAAGGCATCGTCAGGCTTGAGTTCAATGGCTTTGCTGTAATCGGCTATCGCCCCCTGTTTGTCTCCCAAGTGAGAATGGGCTAAACCCCGGTTGTTGTAGGCTAACGGGTGAGGCTTGAGTTCAATGGCTTGGCTGTAAGCATCCCTTGCTTCTGGGTAGCGTTTTAATTTATCCAGCAGATTGCCTCGCAACATATAAAGGACAGAATCTTTGTCGTTGCGGGCAATTGCCTTATCAAAAGATGCCAGCGCCTCTGGGTATCGCTTCAAGAAGTAAAGCGCATTACCTCGCTCGCGCCAAGCTTCATATAAGTTGGGCTTGATTTGAGTCAATTTGTCAAAAGATGCCAAAGATTCTTGATATTTATGCTGAGCTCTAAGCGCCAAGCCGCGTGCGTACCAAGCTTGATAGAAGTCCCGCTTTATTTTAACGGCTTCGTCAAAAGCCCTCACAGCTTCATCAGAGCGACCTATCCGCCACAACTGATTGCCATAATTCACCCAATCCGTCTCTCTCGCCCCGCTGGCAGGTTTTTCTAGAGTAAATAAACCGGCGCGTATTGAATTTATCTCTCCTTCATTGAGTGACGGGGGTGCCGATGTCTCCACGCTCAACCACTCAGACTTTATCCCCGCCTTTTCTGCTAAACTGATAAAGGTACTCACTGCCACCCCTAAACTGTAACCCAACTGCACCTTATATAACTCATCTGTCTCCACAGCGGCGTTAATCCCAATCACCTGCCCGCGAGTATTCAATACCGGCCCCCCGCTCATTCCGGGTTGACTAATGTTGGTGTATACTAGCTCGTACCCACTCGTTAAAGACAAAGAGTCTTTCGCCCTAATAGCCCCCCATTCTTTACTGAAAAGCAGTCCAGCGGTAAACAACCGATTGTGGTGGCTCGCGCTCGCGCCTTTTGACCCCGGCCAACCAGAGACGAAAACCCAGGGAATTTTATTCTCTTTTATCTCATAATTTATCTCATACTTTCCCAAAGTAGCCACCGAGTAAGTTTCGTTGCTCTGGAACTGCAGCACCGCCAATTCCACCTCCGCGAATCTTTTCACCGTGCCATAGTTCACCGGCACTCTCGCCCCATCCGGCGTCACAACCTGATATTCCCCTTTATTCTTCACCACATGGTCCGCTGTGAGGACATAATAAGTGTTCCCCCGCTTGGCAACAATCACCCCCGAACCATTCCCATTTTGCCCATCAATCCGCACCGTAATCTCTGCGGCTTTTTTGTTCACCTCCCCTGCGATGCCGGTGAGGGGTGGAATTGCACTGTTTCCCACCCTTTCAGGCGCTACCTCAGCCAATATCTGCACCGGCACCCCCCAACTCAAGCGCTTCATCTGCTGCACCTGCGCCTCGCTGGGGCGGGAACCGTCCTCAAATCGGTAGGCATCCGCCAAAATCGGATAGGCACTCATGCCATTAATGCCAGTCACCTCACCAAAATAGTTTAGCACCGGCCCCCCGCTCATCCCCTGCTGGATATCATTAGTATACCCGATGCGGTAGCCCCCCCGCAATGCCTTATCCGGTAACAGTTCGATTTTGCCGGCACTCACGATCGGGCGATCCGAGTCAAACGGAAACCCCGCCGCCAAAACCTTATCCCCCACCGCAAAAGAACGCCGGTGTCCCAGCGCCGCCACCGCATACTCCTCCGCCGCCGGAAACTCCAGCAGCACCAAATCTTTCCCCTGAAAATCGGCTTTTTTAACCACCGATGCCGTGTGGGTTTTGCCGTCGGGCGTCTGGATGCTATACGGCTGTCCCGGTGTCAGGACGTGCTGGTTCGTCAGCACCGTATAAACCCCCTTTTGCTTGCCAATCAGCGTCCCCGAACCGGCCCCATTTTTGGCGATTACCTTTACTGTAATTGATGCCGCCAGCTTTCGCAACTCCTCCTCCGATAAAGGCGCGGCGACTTGCTCTAGGGTTGCCGGTTGGGCGGCGCATCCCCCCAGAGAAATTGCCGATGCCGGTAGCAGGAACAGTCCAAAAGCAGCAATCCAAATTAGCGAATTTCGATTCATCTTTCTGTATATAATATAGTATTCACGAATTAACAACCTGTAGGACAGGCGTCTCGCCTGTCCCTTTCCTCCCGCCGGTGCACTGGCGGGTGTGGGGCTAAAGCCCAACTACGAACTGTGTGGGGCTAAAGCCCAACTACGAACTGTGGGGCTAAAGCCCAACTACGAACTGTGGGGCTAAAGCCCAACTACGAACGGTAGTACCGGCGGGTGTGGGGCTAAAGCCCAACTACGAACTGTGGGGCTAAAGCCCAACTACGAACTGTGTGGGGCTAAAGCCCAACTACGAACTGTGTGGGGCTAAAGCCCAACTACGAACTGTGTGGGGCTAAAGCCCAACTACAAACAGTGTGGGGCTAAAGCCCAACTACAAACAGTGTGGGGCTAAAGCCCAACTACAAACTGTGGGGCTAAAGCCCAACTACAAACAGTGTGGGGCTAAAGCCCAACTACAAATGTAAAATGGGCAGAAACTGGATTATATCATATCACCGCACCGAGCCGGTGCGCCGCTCATTTATAAAGTAATTGTTAAGTCTGAATAGGGGCCTGAAACCTGTCCAGAAACCGGGTTTCTAGAAGAAACCCGGTTTCTTATATAGCGGTTCTCAAATAAGTGTGCTACAGAGGTTCTCCTCTTGTAGAGACGCGATTTATTCGGTCTCCCCTCCCCGATAGAGGGCGAAAGCGAAAAATGTACCGCACGCTATGAGAGAAACGCTATAAACTAAACTGCGGATCTGAAGCTATCAGCGCCTCAGCAGCTTCCTTATCCAGCGGTTTGGAGAAAAAGTATCCCTGTCCGAAGTCGCACTCCAGCGACACAAGTTGCAAAAGCTGCGGCGCGGTTTCCACTCCCTCCGCCACCACATCCATTTTCAGGTGGTGGGCCAACATGACAATCGCCCGCACAATCTCGGAGTTTTCGCTATCAGCGCCCAGCCGGCTGACGAAGGAACGGTCAATCTTCAAGGTACTCACCGGCAAACTTTGCAGATAGCTCAGGGAAGAATAGCCGGTGCCAAAATCATCGACACACAAGTGGATATTCCTGGCTCTAAGCTGTTCCATAACCTCGGTTGCGGCGGCGGCATTTTCCATGAGCGCGCTTTCGGTTATTTCCAGTTTTAATAAGCTGGCATCCAGACCTGTTTCTATTAAAATTTTGTCGATTTGTTCTATCAGATTTGGTGCGGCGATCTGAAGGATAGACAGATTCACATTGATTGTGAGATAATTAAGAGTTGGGAATCGGTCGTGCCACTGGCGCAGCTGCCGGCAAGCTTCGCGCAAAACCCACTGCCCGAGGGGGAGAATCAGGCCAGTATCTTCTGCTATCGGGATGAACTCTGCCGGTGAAACCAAGCCTCTCGTCGGGTGCTGCCAGCGCAGAAGCGCCTCGAACCCGGCAATCAGCCCCGTGTCCAGCGACACGACCGGCTGGTAGTAAAGCAATAATTTTGACTCGGGAACTTTGCAGTTCGGATTTTCACTGGATTCACAATTCAAAATTGTGAATTCCCAATTTTCTTGGATAGCTCGCCGCAAGTCAGTCTCCAACTGCAATCGCGTCACAGCTCGCAGGTGCATGCCGGCGCTGAACACTTCATGGCGGGATCTCCCGAGCGCTTTCGCGCGATACATGGCGGTATCGGCATCCCTCAACAGGTCTTGTGGCCACTCATAGTTAAGTGATGAGTGACTTGTGCCGTCTGGATTCTGACTGTTGCGTTCCGAAAAGGCAATGCCAATGCTGGCGGAGGTAAAAATCTCGTGCCCGTTGAGGTGGAAAGGGGATTTCAGTAAGGCGTGGATGCGCTCCGCAACGCCGGTTGCATCGCTGATGTCTTTGATATTCTCCAGGAGGATGGCGAACTCATCGCCACCGAGACGCGCCACGGTATCGCCCGATCGCACGCACGTCGAGAGCCGGCTGGCAAAGGCAACCAGCAGCTGGTCTCCAATGCTGTGCCCGAGGCTGTCATTGACCAGCTTGAAGCGATCCAAATCCACCAACAGCACCGCAAACCGGTAATCTGGGCGCGGCTGGCACGCCTCGACCGCATCCCACAAGCGATCTGTGAGCCAGGCGCGGTTGGGCAAGCCGGTCAGGGAGTCATAAAACGCCGCCAGCCACAGTTGCTCCTGTATCCGCTTGCGCTCTGTCGTGTCGCGGATGACAATGGAAAAGCCCCGCAAATAGCCGAACTGGTCTCGCAGGGCGGCGATCGCCACATCAGCCCAAAACCGCGACCCGTCGTTGCGCACCCGAGGGCCCTCTTCTTCGAGCCGGCCTGCGATCGCCGCCACTCTCAGGGCTTTCCAGGGCTTTTCCTCCTGAATTTCCTCACTGGTGTAAAAGCGAGAAAAATGCTGGCCAATAATCTCAGAGGACAGGTAGCCGGTGATCCGCTCAGCACCGGCGTTCCAGCTGACAACCCGTCCCACCGGGTCTAGCATGAAAATGGCGTAGTCCTTCACGCTGTCTACCAGCAAGCGGAAGCGCTCTCTCTCCTCATACAGCGCCTCTTCCGCCTGCCGGCGATCGGTGATGTCCCGGCAGCTGTAGAGCACTGTCCCTCCCTCAATGGCAACGCGCTTGACATTCACCAGCACGGTGAGTTGCCTGCCGGCTTTGTCCTTGACCTGTGTTTCGATATTCTCAATTTCCAGAGCGGTTTCCAGCAGCTCCCACTCGAAGAGGTTCTCTCCCAGCAGCTTGGAGATGTTGCCTAGCGCCCGCACTTCTTCCACGGAGTAGCCGAACAGCCTTTGCGCGTTGGGACAGATAAAGGTAAAGGTGCCCGTGCGATCAGTGATGAAGACCGCTTCTGTAACGTTGCTGAGCGTGAGCCGGTGCAGCGCTTCTGAAGCTCGCAGCGCCCCACAGGTAGCCCCTCGCTCCGCTATCTCTGGGTTGGAGCCGCAGCCAGCGCTATCCAAGACAAAGGCGCACTGGTACTCCTGTCCCTCGCATTCGAGATAGTTGACTTGCAGTTTCACCGGCTTTATCTGGCCATCGGCAAGCCGGTGCCGGCACTCAAAGGTGATCTCGCCCCGCTGTTTGACGGTGAGCCAGTGCTGTGTCCAAACTTGGGGGTTTAAGTCTGGGTTGATGTCCCATATACTTAAGTCCAGCAGTTCTTCCCGGCTGTAGCCCAGCAACCGGCAGCCCGCTTCGTTCCCGTAGACGATTCGGGCATCGGGCCCGATCCAAAAGACCGCACCGGCAGCCACCTCCAGCGACACCTGCGCCAGCCGCCCTATCTTTTCTTTCCGCTTGGTTTTTGCTAAATTAAGGGACAAATCCGCTAAGTTACGCCGCAACTCCAGCTGGGCGGCTGCTTGCCTGCTCAAAGCTCGCAGCGCTTCTTCCTGCGCCTTGACAAGCTGCCTGGGCGCGGTGTCCATCACCCATAAGGTGCCGGCGATCTCACCAAAGGCCATCACTAGCGGGTATCCGGCGCAAAACTGGAGATTGCTCTCGCCATGCGAGGGTTTAACTTGCAAATAAAGGAGATTGTCGGCACTGCCGGCCTTCTGGCTTGCCTGCCGGAAGTTCCTCCGCCAGTCAAAGGGCTCACCAAAAGGAGGGCAGTTGCCAGCATTCCAGGCAATTTCCGGGAAGTGGGGGGTTAGTTGTGACTTGAACCAATACCGGCGGCCATCTTCCAGGCAGATCAGAGCAATCGGTGCCTCGCACACCCCGGCAGCCAAGCGGGTGATATCTTCAAATGCCTCTTCCAGCCCGGGCTCAAATCTGTGAGCCGGGCGCGGTGTAGCAAACTTATCGGTTTTAGGGTCCGGCATTTGTCTTTCTATCATTGCATCCTCTAACTGCCGCTGGAAAATCCCTTCTCAACCCTGCGAGAAAGCAGGTGGGCCCTCATGGTGCTGAAATCTTTGCGTTTTGAGATCCTAGCGGGCATTTAATTATTTAACTTCCCTCTTCAACCCTTGAGCTTGTATTTTAATTTACAAAAATTTAAATCCATGAGTTTGCTGCATAGGATTAATGCAGTTTTTACATGGCACTTTCTTCAGGACTCGATTCCACAGGTCTGCGCCCGCATTTTTGTTAACTTCTCAAACCCCCTCTGAGGGCAACACCCTCTAATTTTAGGGGCGTCAAGCTAGAGGCTAGTAGAGAAGTGTGCGGTCTGAAGTGTGAAATTTAAATTTCAGATTTCAGACTTCCGGCTTTCTCCAGTCCCGCTCCCGTTGACCGGGGTCTGTCGCCAGCCTCCCTTCTCAGGCTTCGAGTCTGAATGCTTACAGTTTTTTTAGCACGCTCGCTCCGTTGCAGGCGGTTTTGTAGCGAATTTTTTAACAAGTAGGTCAGCCCAGCCGTCAGCGACCTTCTGGCTGCACCATTCAAATGTCGTTATTCTAGGTTTAATTTGACCGCGCCCTCAGTTTCTTTGTGTTTTCTTAAGTTTCGGCGTCTGGACGTAGAAGAGGGGGCGCTGGGGAGAGGGGGAGTGGGGGGCTTCAGAGGGGGAAGAACTTTTCTTGCTTCTTGGTTCTTGCTTCTTCCTTGTTCTTTCTCGCTTAAGTTTTGACCGGCACCTAGAACACAGAGCGGGGCAATCCCGCAATCCCCTTGATGGCTGAAATGATAACTTTTTTTGAAGTGTTAAGTTTTAATTTTTAAGGAGTTGCCGCCCCTGTCGGGGAAGGCCATCTCCCGCCGGGGTGACATTCGCTAACATGTTCTGTAAAGATTTCTAAAATCCTCTCACCCCATGTTAAGTGATGTTCAGAACAAGGCGGCTTTGGCCACAGACAGCCAAAGCAGCCAACAGCCTCCAGCAGCCTCCACTGAGGCGGCCAGCAGCAGTCAGACTGGCGCAAGCGGTGAGGAGAAAGCTGTAAATGTGGTAGATTACCTGCGTATCAGTCTCATCGACCGCTGCAATTTCAACTGCCAGTACTGCATGCCAGAGGGGGCAGAGATAGACTATATCCTCAAGCAGAATTTGCTTCTCGATCAGGAACTGCTCACCCTGATTCGAGAAGTGTTCATACCGGTGGGGTTTAGACGGTTTCGCTTCACCGGCGGCGAACCCCTGCTGCGTCCGGGAGTGGTGGAGTTGGTGCGCCGCGTGCGATCCTTCCCAGAAACGCAAGACCTGGCCATGACCACCAATGGATTTTTGCTCGCCCCGATGGCGGAGGATCTTTATCATGCCGGTTTGCGGCGCATCAACATCAGCCTCGACTCCCTCAATCCAGACACCTTTGACCTGATTGCCGGCAAGCAGGGGCGCAGCCGGTGGCCACAAGTCTGGGAGGGAATTCAGGCTGCCCACGCTGTGGGGTTTGACCCCCTGAAGCTGAACGTCGTGGTGATTCCGGGCGTTAACGACGCCGAAGTGCTCGATTTAGCCGCAATGACTATCGACCGGCACTGGCACGTCCGGTTTATTGAATTCATGCCCATTGGCAACAGCCAGATGTTTGCCGGTTGCGGTTGGGTGCCCTCTGCCGAGTTGCGGCAAAGAATTCGCCACACTTTGGGACTGGTGGAGTCGCGAGTCACAGGTGCCGGGCCGGCTGACGTATTCCAGATTCCCGGCGCTAAAGGCACCCTGGGATTTATCAGCCAGATGTCAGAATGTTTTTGCGATCGCTGCAACCGCATGCGGCTGTCAGCAGACGGGTGGCTGCGACCCTGCCTGCTGAATGAAACAGGCCAACTTGACCTGAAAACCGCCTTGCGAGCCGGTGCTGACCCAGCCGAGTTGCGGGAGAAGGTGCTAGAGCTGCTGACCATCAAACCAGAGATTAACTTCAAGCAACGTGACTCTGGCACTGGCACCGGCGTCTACACGCGCACCATGTCCCAGATTGGCGGCTGAACCAATCTAAAATCCCTAGGCTTGCCGTGAGTAGTATTCCACCACCAGCAGCTCGTTAACCTGCAGCGCCACCCATTCGCGCTCAATGACGCTGTTGACCTTGCCAACGAGTTTGTTTTTGTCAAACTCCAGATGGCTCGGCGTGTTGGCCAAGCCCGGGTTAGCCAGGTTTGTTTCCACTAACTTGCGGGAACCCTCCCGATCTCTGACCGCGATCACATCTCCGGGTTTGCAACTGTAGCTGGGGATGTTGACCGAGCGACCGTTGACCGTTATGTGGCCGTGACTCACCAGCTGGCGAGCGCTGGGAATGGTCGGAGCCATTCCCAGGCGGAAGACGGTGTTGTCCAGCCGCATCTCCAGCAGCTGCAGCAGCACAGAGCCGGTGGAGCCGGTGACTCGGCGAGCTTTGCGGACGTAGCGCAGCAGCTGCCGTTCCGACAGACCGTAGTTGAAACGGAGTTTTTGCTTTTCCTCTAGGCGGATGGCGTACTCTGAGCGCTTTTTGCGGTTTTGGCCGTGCTGGCCTGGCGGATAAGCTCGTTTGGCCGTCTTGCGAGTCAGACCGGGCAAATCACCCAGGCGGCGCACAATCCTGAGGCGCGGGCCTCTATATCGCGACATGTAATTTCCTCTCTTTATCCTTTGCTAAAATTTTAGCCAGACATTCAAGTATATAGCTTTTTGATGGGGTTGTCCAAAGGTTAAGCTTAAATGAGAGTGGAAACCCCCTTGACCGCAGGAGCGCACGCCTATTGGGACAAGACACCGGCTGTCCGCACTCGCCGAACCGATTCGCCAGACCGGGGGTCAGGTGGCACGGGGCCCTGTGGGGGGTTAGGCTCTACACCCCCACAGGGGGTTGACATATTCGCCCAGTTCTGATAAAGATAAGGAAAATCGTAGTTTGCAGGCGGTGACGCATGGGGCAGAGACATCCCTCGGACAAATCACAAGCAGGAAGCCTGTGCCAAAAGCGAGTCAGAGAATTAATCCCGGTTGCGGGACAAAAACTGCTGCGCTTTTCTGCCCTCCAGGTGGCAGCGGTTGGCTTGCTGGCTTGGTCGCTGCCGGTGCTGCCAGCGGCGGCCATTGGCAGGAATAGTTACGAAAAGTGCGCTTCTCGACTTTTAAATGCCGGCATTGCCCCCGCAGCCATCCCAGCAAGCTGTGCCAGCGCCCTCCATCCAGATGAATTGGCCAACTGCGTGGTGAAAATTAATGGCAAAACCGATATCACCGCAGAAGAAGCCCTCGACACCTGCAAGCGGGTGCGCCGCCCCAAGGAATTAGCGACTTGCGTAGTGGATATCAGCAAACAAACTGAAGCCTCTATGGCGAGTGCCGTACTCGATAACTGCCGGCGCAGCCTGCTGCCGACTCGCTATTCTCAATGCGTTGTCGGCATCAGCCGCAGCATGGAGGTGCTTCCCGCTCAAGCAATGGCAGCCTGCATTGAGGCGGGAGACAGGATTAGCGAGTTTGACCCCAGCTTTGTGCCCCAAAATCAGCTGCCGGCGGAGCCGACTCCCACACCTCCGGCACCGGTCACTCCCCGGCCTTCTTTGTGAGCCGGCAGCGTTTCGGTTGCTAGGATAGGGATGTGGAAATTTTTGAACCGCAGAGGACGCAGAGGACGCTGAGAGGGAAAAAGGCTTTAGAGGGGGAGAGACGGAGAGATTGGGGCAGCTCGGTATGAGGGGTAAAATTTCAGGCCTTGTGGCGCTAGATTGTCAGCCAGTAGTAGGGTGGGTCGCGGCGCTACAGAAAATCCAGAAAAAGTTTGACAAGCAGTCGGCAGCCGCCGAAAAATTGAGGCCGCGTTTATTTACTTTACTGCACTCATGTAGAGCAACTCTCTGCTAAAACGTCAGAGGAGACGCACGTTCAGGAGTACTGCCGTGGATTCGGGGAAGCAGCAGCAAATTTTGGGTTATTTTCTTGAGGAGGCCAAAGAACACCTCGATACCATTGAAAAAGGACTGTTAGATTTACAAGCCACTGTAACAGATCAAGAAAGGGTTAATGAACTGTTTCGCGCCGCACACTCCGTCAAAGGGGGTGCGGCCATGCTCGGTTTCGGCAGTATTCAGAAAATTGCCCACCGGCTAGAGGATTGTTTCAAGATCCTCAAGGAAAATCAAGTTAAGGTCGATCAAAAAATAGAGTCCTTATTTTTAAAGGGTTTTGACGCCCTCGCAGAATTGCTGAAACTCCTCCAAGGCCCGTTTGGCTTGCGGGATGAAGAGGGAGAGCGAGTAGTGCAAAAGGTAGAGCCGGTTTTTGGCCAGCTGCAGGATTACCTCAACAGTTTGGTGAGAGGCCGAGAGGCCGTCAAGCCGAACGATAAGGCACCCGACGCAAATTTTGGCGATCGGGTAATCGGCGTCCTCAAACAGATGTTGCAGCTGTTTAAAGAAAAAGAAAACCCTGCCAACCGCAAACAGCTTGTGGCCCTGTGCGCCGGCCTGGCCCAGCTCGATGCCGGTGCCGAAACTTGGCCCGCTCTCGTCAAAACCGCTCAGCGGGCTATTTCTCACCCGCAGCACTCCTATCGCATCCTCGCCCCCTTTGTGATTAAAGAGCTCAAGCAGGCCAGCGACCTAGTGGTTGTCGGGAAAACCGGCGAAATTGCTGCCAGCTACAGCTTGCAGCAACTGGCTGCCGGCGCACCGGCATCTGGAGCCAAGCAGGTACTGGTGGTTGTTGAGCCCAAGGCGGCAGCGCAAACCCTGATCCAGGCTTTTAATCGAGAGCAGCTCTCCCAGCTGGTTGAGTTACTCCGCAAAGCTATGAAGTAAGGAGCGAGTAATTAAGAATTAAAAATTATTTTTAGTGTTAATTTTTAATTCTTAATTCTTAATAGTTGCCGCCGCAGGTCTTATATTAGACTCGGCTGATTAACCGATTTTTGGGGGAAGGGGAAGAAACCGCCCCCGTGAAGGAGCGCCAAGAGAAAAAAGAAGAATGTGCCATGCCCTGTGCCCCATGCCCAAACTCGATATTATATGCCGTTGTTTTGGATAAACACCGAGGCCGTGGTCAGATCCCCCAACAAGTAGCCCGCACCCTGACCCAATACCAAATCCACCCTGTCATAGGTGGGTTCTGGTTCAGATCCGGTGTCATTAATCGGCTCGACCTTCACATAAACCTCCCGTTCCCCAGCTTCAATCGTCACAGAGCCGGACAGCGCCAGGTAGTCAGTGCCAGAAATGGCGGAATTGCTCCCCGTCTGGTCGATGGTGTAATTCACCGTCAGCGAATCGGCTGTACTCCCCAGACGCTGGATGAGAAATTCGCCAGTACCGGGTTTGCCAGTATTCGGGTCAAGTTCCGAAGCTCGCACGTCAGTGGCTAAGATAATCACCGTCGCCTGCTCGTTGTCGGCAATTCTCATTGTGGCACTGCTGTTGTTGGGGTCTACATTATAGGTCGTGTCGGGCATTAGGGTCGGGATCGCCGACTCATCCTCTTCGGCAATGCTATCCTCCCGGGGGGTGAGGGTAATCGGGTCAGAAGTGGTCTGCCCAGCTCGAATCGTGACTGCACCCGTCAGGGCGTCGTAGTCGCTGGCCGGGGTGGCTGAACCGCCGACGCTGTACTTCACGGTCAGATCCTGTTTCGCGGGAGTTTCCGCTCCAGTGATCGGATTGATCACAGTCACGAGAAATTGAGCCGCATCCAGACCTTCTTCCGCCGCCTGCGCATCGATGGCAGTGATTTTGACACTATCGACATCATTGTCGGCGATCGTCACCGTGGCGCTGCCGGCGGTTCCCACATTGTAAGTTTCGGGGTTGGGATTGAGGCTCAAAGTCACCCCCTCATCCCCTTCGTTGAGCAGCTCGTCAATCACCTCGATGTCAATAGTCGCAGTGGCGCTGCCCCCCGGGATTGTGATTGTGCCGGTGAGGGCGGGGGTGGCGGTGTAGTCTGTGCCATTAATCGCTGTACTGCCGGAGCTGCCATCTAGGGTGTAACTCACAGTCAGAGGAGTTTCACTCGTGTCTGGAGTTATCCCGCCCGCTAGGTAACGGGTGACAGTAAACTGGCCTGGATTGGCAGGAATCGCCGCAGGCTCGGTGGGAGTGCCAGCTGGTGTTTCTGCGGCTTGTGGGTCAGTGGCCTCGATCTGCACAGTCGGCAGGTCATTGTCCTCAACTTCCAGGGTGGCAGTATTCACCGGCCCGATGGTGTCAGGAACGCTGGGGCTCCCCAAAGTCAGCTGAACGGTTTTCAGCCCCTCGATCGCCGTATCGTCGATGATTGTGCCGGCTGGAATGCTAATCGCCTTCTCCCCACTTTCCCCAGCCTCGAAGGAGACAGGTATCGTCATGCCGGCATTAAAATCCACACCCGCAGCTGCAGGGCTGCCAGTAGTGCCGGGAGCCAGGGTTATGCTGCCATTGAGCTCGCCACTGCTGCCTTCGGTGCGCTTGACTTTTATTGCTGCCAGCACCGTGCCGTCTTCTGCGATGCGGAAGGTAGGGCCGGCAAATTCCAGTTTGCCCGGATTGTCATCGTCTTCTATCTCCAAAATGGCGGTGCCGGCGGCGCTGTTGAGCGTCGCCCCGCCGGTGGGATTGCTTAAGGTTAAGATAACGCTCTCATTGCCATTCGGCTCGGAAAGCGTATCGTTAAGAATCGGAATATTGACGTTCTTAAACGCCTCGCCCGCGTTAAAAGTGACTGCGATCGGTCCGGCAGTGTAATCCTGTCCCGCTGTGGCCTTCCCATTAATCGGTGTCAGTGTGACGCTCACGGTTCCCTCCGTGCCGTTAGTGCGCCTGATGGTGACTGTACCGGCTCCCCCCGGATCGCCTTCGCTGACTTTAAAGGCGCTCAGAGCAAACTCAAAGGTGCCGGCATTAGGCGTGGTATCTGGAGTTGTGCCACCCCCTGTGGTGCCACCCCCTGTGGTGCCACCCCCTGTGGTGCCACCCCCTGTGGTGCCACCCCCTGTGGTGCCACCCCCTGTGGTGCCCCCTCCTGTGGTGCCCCCTCCTGTGGTGCCCCCTCCTGTGGTGCCCCCTCCTGTGGTGCCCCCTCCTGTGGTGCCCCCTCCTATTGTGTCACCCCCACCGGTGCCGCCTCCTATTGTGTCACCCCCACCGGTGCCACCTCCAGTAGTGCCGCCTCCAGTAGTGCCGCCTCCCGTGGTGCCACCTCCCGTGGTGCCACCTCCCGTGGTGCCGCCGCCTGTGGTGCCGCCGCCTGTGGTGCCGCCGCCAGTGGTGCCCCCTCCCGTGGTGCCGCCTCCTATTGTGTCACCCCCACCGGTGCCGCCTCCTGTGGTGCCGCCCCCAGTGGTGTCGCCTCCTGTGGTGCCGCCTCCTGTGGTGCCGCCCCCAGTGGTGTCGCCTCCTGTGGTGCCGCCTCCTGTGGTGCCGCCTCCTGTGGTGCCACCTCCCGTGGTGCCGCCTCCTGTGGTGCCGCCTCCTGTGGTGCCCCCGCCTGTGGTGCCCCCGCCTGTGGTGCCCCCGCCTGTGGTGCCCCCGCCTGTGGTGCCCCCGCCTGTGGTGCCCCCGCCTGTGGTGCCGCCGCCGGTTGTGTCAGGACTCGGAATGGGAAGAAATATATTAACAGGTGGTGCCGGTGGCGGTGGCGATGGGGCCACAACGAAATCAGACACGGTTATGACGCTGGCGTTAATCCCTTGCAAGACAGCCAAAAACTCGCCGGTGGTCTTGTGCTTAATGATGGTGTTGCCGGAGGAAGCCCCTGTGCCCTGAGAGATGTCCAGATCCTCAAAGGTCAGATCGGGCCCTAACTCAATCAAATCCGTGCCGTCGGCAAAGTCAGCAATTAAGTCAGCATCTTGTAAAGTGGTGCCACCGCCGTTTTTAGTGATGGCGAACTTGTCGCTCCCTGCGCCGCCGGTCAGCGTGTCCGTGCCGAGGTCGCCACAGAGTCTGTCATCACCCAACCCGCCAGACAGCTGGTCTTTGCCTTTGCCCCCTTGCAGGATATCGTTGCCCTGACCGCCAGCAATGCTGTCGTCGCCTTGGTTGCCGTTGAGCTGGTCATCGCCCCGGTTGCCAAAGATTTGGTCGTTCCCTTCTCCGCCAGAGGCGGTGTCGTTACCGATTTCACCCGAGATGATATCTTGACCGGCATTGCCAAACAGCACGTCATTGCCCTGGCCACCTTGCGCCCTGTCGTTGCCATCACCGCTAACGACGATATCGTCTCCCTGGTTGCCATGAAGGTAGTCATCGCCTTCGTCGCCCTGGATTTGGTCGTTCCCAACCCCGCCAAACGCCGTGTCGTTACCGGCACCGCCGACAAGAAAATCGTTATTCAGGAGATCTCTAAAAACACCGCCGAGGTTGGCAGCGTCAGCGCCGAGATCGAGATCGCTTTGCCCGACGCTAGCTGGGTCTCCCCGCAAAAAGTCCGCCCCACTGCCGCCATTGAGGGTGTCGCTGCCGGTGCCGCCATTTAGCTCGTCATCACCGGCATCGCCAAACACCTGGTCGCTTCCTTCTGAACCATCGGCGGTGTCATTGCCGGTGCCGCCCAGCACAAGGTCATCACCCGCTTCGCCGGAGAGTTGGTCATCGTCTTCATCTCCCCCGAGCGTATCATTCCCCCCACCGCCAGAGATCGCATCCTTGCCAAGGTTGCCACTGAGCAAGTCGTCGCCGTCTTCGCCCAGCAGGATGTCGTCACCGGCACCCCCAGCAATCAGGTCACTATCCCTGCCTCCTTTGGCCACATCGTTGCCCTGACCCCCATCGATGCTGTCGCTGCCATCTTCGCCGTTGAGATCGTCGTCGCCTTCATCCCCCGCAATTTGGTCGGCGTCCGCACCGGCACTGATACTGTCATTTCCCGGGCCACCACTAACATTATCATTTCCTTTCGAGCCAATGACCGTATCGTCCCCTCCTTGCAGTTGCACAATATTCTGGGAGAGATCGATAAAGTCTCCGGCAGATGAACCACTGATCGTTGACATTTTAAACGCTCCTAACTGCTGAAATGCTATTTTCCGTGTTTCCACTTATATGGTGAGAGTATACCCGCCTGAGGGGGAAAACCCATCACTCTCGTGCGTCAGAAAAGCTTCGGAACTCTAGCGGTATGGCACAGCTGCGAGCCCCCAGATGAAAAAGCAATATTTTATCCGAAATCACAAACATTTAGTTCGCCTCCTGTCATCTGCGCGTCAGCGCTGCCCTCTGCCAGCTGTCAAATCATCAGCCTTTACTCCACACTCTTCGAGCTTTTGGCTGGCCCGTGGGAGTCTGTTTTTGAGACTGACCGATTCACTGGCTCAGCCTCAAGCCCCAAATCTGATATCATTTCCGGTTGTATTTTATGCTGATGGATTGCAGGAAGCATTACTCCTTCCGGCGCTCTGGAGAATAATTTCAAGTCCGGTGCTGGCGGAAGTGATATGACTGGGCGGGAGGTCCGTACTGAACGCATCTATTTCAATCCATGAAAAACCAATCCCGCAAGGCTGTGTTGCCAGTTTGGCAGGGTTTACAAAAATTAACACGCCCCGCTGTAGCGAGGCTCTCCGAGCTCAACCGGCAAGCTCTTGCGAAGCCCCGCTGCTTTATGCAAATTAAATGACTATATTCCCGACGTCCCAAAATTTGTCGGCTTTTTAGACTCGCCTGGGTGTGGGAATCTGGATTTTTTTTCTCGGGAAAAGAATGGTTTTTTAGAAGCAAAAGATATTAAAGACGAGCTAGAGAGCGGAAAAGTTCCCCAGGCGGGAAAGAGTGAGGAGTTATGAAGTGCGCTGGCTAAAAGGCAACTCTTGGTTAATGGCGTCGATTTCCCGCTGCTCCATTTGATTGATTTGACCGATGTAAGAGCGCAGAATTTGAAGCAAACGCGCATTGTAAAATCGGTGCAGGCTGTAGTTGGGGGTGGCGGGGAAGCCGCGACGTTTTTTGTGACGCCCGCCGGCACCGGGATCGAAAATCTGGATGCCGTGGCCAATCCCCCACTCAATGGGGGTGTAGTAGCAGGCGTCAAAGTGCAGGCAGTCAATATCCTGGTAGCTTCCCCAGTAGCGCCCGTAGAGCGTGTCGCCCTTGTTGATGCAGAAGGACATCCCCACCGGCAGCCGGTCATCCTGTTCGCTGTAAGCCGCCACAAACACAACCCGGTGCCGGTAGTGGAAAAGCTGGTCGAAAAACCGTTTAGTCAGGTACTTGCTCCCCCACCAGCCAAACTTGTCGCAGGTATTCTCGTAGAAGGCGTACATTCGGGAGAACAGCGGCTTGGGAATATAGTCGCCGGTGAGCGTCTGGAGTCGGAGGCCAGCTGTGGCCACCGCTTTGCGCTCCCGCTTGATGTTGCGGCGCTGGTTGGCGTTGAAGACAGCCAAGTAGTCATCAAAAGTTTGATAGCCCTGATTCTGCCAAATATAGCTGTGATGCAGCCAGCTGGTGAAGCCGTGGCGTTCCAGCTTGGGTCGCCAGACTGGATCGACATAGAGAAAATTGCAGCTAGAGATACTGTTGCGCGTGCAGAAATGGTCAATGGCACTCACCATCAAACCGATCAGCTCATCCTCATCTTCGTTGGGCGCGATCAAGAACCGGTAGCCCTCAGCCGGCGTGAACGGGCTCATGCCCAGCAGCTTGGGATAGTATTCGATCCCCAGCCTGCCGGCCAAATCTGCCCACTGGTGGTCAAAGACAAATTCGCCGGAGCTGTGCCCTTTAATATACAGCGGCGCGGCGGCAATCAGGTGCCGGTCGCGCCACACTGTCAAGTGATTCGGCAGCCAGCCGGTTTTAGGCGTGGCGCTGTTGGAGGTTTCCATGTTGTTCAGCCACTCCCACTCCAGGAAAGGAGTTTTCAGCGGCATAGCCAAGGCATCCCACTCCGCTTGGGGCACTTCAGCGATTTTGTTAATCCAGGCTACCGAATAGCTCGGCGAAAGCTGTTCCACCATAGGGCTCACGATTTACGGGGCGCATCTCCGCTATCTAGGGTAATCTAATCGGGGGCATCCCGGTTGTCCAAAGAAGCCCAAATGAATGCGACAATGATTTCAGCAGGGGGCAGGAGGAGAAGATTTTTGGCCAGCGAATCTTTGGAAACGGGATTGAAACATCTAATCGGGCGCATCTGGGGCAGGACAGTATGAACAGGCCGTGCCCGCGCCGGTGCCGTTTCCGCCGATAAAGCTCCCCTGAGCGCTCCGGCAGCCTTGGACGCCGGCAGGCTTAACTTCCAGCAGTTCCAGAAGAGGAGCCTCCCCGATTAAAAAGCCGGCACCGTCAGCGGGTGCCGGTGCCGATCTGCTCCCTATAATTAAAGGGCAAACCGTCAGCCAGAATTCACCAATCCTAGCGATTTTGGATTTTGGATTTTGGATTTTGCCTTGAAAATAAGGATAAAAATGGTGTCTTGATAGGGCAAAAAACTGTTGCTTTTAACTTGCAATAACCTCAAATTGGGGGATGATGCTATCAATTATATGCCCCAAAAAACGCGCTTGATGGGTGAAGTGAGAGCGGTTCGGGAGCGAACAATCTGTAGGCTGGGGGGCCCAGCTGCTCTCTTTGCTGTATCAGTTCAGGAGTGGTGACGCTCATGGCCGTGCCACCGCCTTTGAGGGTGCCGGTGCCGAATCAGATCCCGTCCGCTTCTGCCACCTGTTTTTCCAGGTGCGCTTTATCTGCCGGCGAGCCAAACAGCACCTGCTTTCGCTGCCGGCTATTTTGCCATCAGCACTCATGGCTAAAACTGCTGTCGTCTCAGGTCTCTCTAAACCGCTGACAGGCATAAATTTTTTTATTTTTAAAGTGGTTTTAATAATACCAGATTCCCGGATGGCATTCAAAAAAAGAGCGGGGCGGGGTGGCAATGTTTGCCGCGTCACCCCAGCACTGGAATTGCAAGTTGGGGGAATCCTTTTAACTTTTCAAGTTTCAACAAGTTTCAAAGGGGCTTTTTTGTTCGAGCTTAGCCGGAAGTATTTTTAAGGAAGTCAGCCGGTCGGGGGATGGCTTGACCGATGTCAGAGGGGGCTGAGAAATAGCTTTTTTTATGAGAGCACCGGGCGGGCTCGGCGATACCAGTCATGTTTGGTAGCGGCAAACATACAGTCATGGCCAACCCTAACAGCCGCTCTTCTTATTCTTCCCTTGGCGCTCTTGGCGCTACGCAGCTGCGGGAAGCAGAGCCGCGCGTCTGTGCCGGTTCCTAAAACCCACGATCCGGTTGGGTGGTGCGGGCCGGCTGCCTGCCGGGAAACGATACCCCAGAGGGATTGACGCGCTCCGCCCTGGTGTGGTAGAGATATTGCTGAGGAAACTGGGCGGGCAGTAAATCTGGGGGAGAGAAATTGCCCTCACGAATAAAAGGCAAAATGCCTGTGCTGCTCTAGAGGCGGGTGTTTCGTCCCGCATGGCTCGCCCGCTCCAGCCGGTGAGAGTGAATCCAGGAAACAGCACTGAAACGCTAGCACCTCTTATAATCGTGATGTAAAGTGAGAATTGTTCTGAACCTGCCATGTTGGCAGCAGCATTTCACTCCTAGGCGCATAAAAAAGTGGTGGATGGATGCCTGATCTGTCCGGTATATTCAAACGTTTGGGTTTTGCCGCTCTCGGTCAAACCTCATTTCGCCGCATACTGCTGTCGCGGATTTTGCTTCTGAGCGTGCCGGTTTTGCTGTTGGGAGAGTACGTGACTTACAGAAAGGCACGTTCTGGCCTGCTGGAAACGGCCCGCCAAAACCTGCCGGAAAGCGCCGTCAGGAAGGGCGAAAAGATTCAAGATTCAATCAAAGGGCTGCAAGCCAGCCTGGTGAGTGCGAGTCAAACCGCAGTCCTGGAGTCAGGCTCCCTAGAGCCATCCAAACAATTTTTAGAGCAGCTGGCGCAACAATTGCCCGAGCGGGTTCAGTGCCTTCAACTGGCGAATTTACAGACCGGCGAGATGGCGTGGAGCTCCTGCGGCAATCAGCGACTTGACTCGCCCGAGGCTTCTGTATGGCCCGCTGTGCGCGAGAGCGCCTTTACAGACGCCTCGGCTGTAAAAATAACGGCCCCAAGGCCGGTGACATCCCAGAAGCAGGCTGAGATGGCTGGGGATGGGCCAGCCAGCGCTGAAAGCCAGCTCAGACTGGTTTTAAGTGCGCCGGTTTACGATCTGGCGGGTCAGCTTGTTTATGCCCTAACGATTCAAGCCGCCCTCATCCAGCCCGAGACGGATAAGCCGAGGTCTCTGTCTGGCTATACGGTGGTGATTGCCCAAGATGGCACAATTCTGGCTCACCCCAACCGCAGCCGAGTGGGGCGCAAGGTTTCCGAGGAGGAAGACAAAGTCAGACTCACAGCTACTGTTGGCAATGCGCTCGCCGGCAATACGGATTTTATTCACCTGTTCGGGTTTGAAGACGGCGGCGGGGAATTGCTGGCTGGGTACACCGCGATCCCCAGTCCAGTGCCGGCGGTGGGGAATCAAAAGTGGATTGTCTTGGCGGTCACCCGTCTGGACAACGCTCTGGCTGGGCTGGAAGAAATTCAGCACGTTCTGGTAACGCTGATCCTGGGCTTGCTAGCCGCTAACCTGCTGGCAACTCTCTATCTGTCTCGCGATATAGCGCGTCCCTTGGAACAGCTGGGAGACTATGCCCTGCGCGTGCAAGCCCGACGCTCTCTCGACCGAGTTCCCCACAATTTTCGCATCCGGGAGCTCAATCAATTGGCTGAGGCGCTAGACAGTATGGTAGAGCGTCTGACGGCGTGGGCGGAGGAGCTGGAAACCGCCTGGAAAGAAGCGAAAGTGGCTAGCGAACTGAAAAATCAGTTTTTGGCCAATACGTCCCACGAGCTGAGAACCCCTCTCAACGCTATTATTGGCTGCATTCGGCTGGTGCGGGACGACTGCTGCGATGACGAGGAAGAGGAAATGGAGTTTTTGCAGCGGGCGGATGACGCTGCGATTCACTTGCTCGACATCATCAATGACGTGCTCGACATTGCCAAAATTGAAGCCGGCACGCTGTCGGTGGTTCTCGAACCGGTCGATCTGCAAAAAGTGATCGAGGAAGTGATCGATTTGCAGGCGGCTGAGATTCAAAACAAGGGCTTGCAGTTAATTTTGCCTGAACGCAAAGCCCCAATTGCTGTGGAAGCTGACCCCGCTAAGCTCAAGCAGGTTCTGCTCAATGTGGTGGGGAACGCGCTCAAGTTTACCGACACCGGCTCTATTTTGATCGCCACTCGCATAGAACCGGTAGAAAACGGTCACGCAAACGGCTCAACTGCAGCACCGGCCTCATCGGCCCAGGAGCGGCACGCGATTGTTTCTATCCGGGATACGGGTATTGGCATTGACCCGAGCCAGCAGCACAGACTGTTTCAACCGTTTGTCATGGTGGATGGCAAGACAACTCGCAAGTACGGGGGTACGGGTCTGGGACTGGCTATCTCGCGGAATTTAATCGAACTTATGAAAGGCTCTATTACCCTGCACAGTGCTGGCGCTGGCTTGGGGACAACCGTTGAGATATGTTTGCCGGTTGTGGAGCTGCTGCCGGTGTCTTCTGATAAGTTGCAAGTTTGAAGTTTGAATTTTACGGGACTTACGCACAACTGTGAGAGAAACCGGGTTTCTAGTTCTACAACGAGGGCTGACAGTCTTGACTGCTGGTTCAGAAACCCGGTTTCTGCTAGGGTCCTATTTTAAATTAATTGAGAATTCAATCTTCAACCAATTTTCACCGGCTCCCCTCCCCGGTTGATGGATTCGGTCAAGGCGCTGAGAATTCGCACTAGCCCGACTCCTGTCTGTCCAGAGGAAACCGGCGAGGGGGTGTTGTTGCGCACGCAATCCAAAAAGTGCTGGCACACCCGCGCTAAAGGCTCAGCCGGCTCTAACTTGAACACTTCACGACTTTGACCTGCTGGGATAAACCGGTCGCCGGTGCGTTCTAACTGTCCGCGCTGCAGGGTGAGGGCACCCTCAGCTAACATCTCGTCAAAAATTAAGCTGCCCTGGCTGCCGGCAATGGCCAAACGCCGCTGTTTGTCGGGATTGCACCAGCACAGGTGGATAAATGCCTGCAAGCCGGTGGGATACGTTAGCGTCACCCACACTAAGTCGGACAAACCCCGGGGAAAATGTTCTCCCCCGCTCCATCCCTCCCGATTGCTTTGCAGCCAAATGGTGCCGGTGGCTCGCACCTGTGCCGGCGTCTCTCCCAGCCAGCTGTTGAAGATGCAAATGTCGTGGATGGCTAAGTCCCACAGGGCGTCCACATCCGGGCGCACCGGCCCGAGGTGGGTGCGCGTGGCATAGCCGTAGCGCAATTCTCCCAGGTGTCCCTCTTTGATAATCTGCTTGCCAAGCTCGACCGCTGGGTGGAACAGGTAGGTGTGGTCAACGACCAGCTGCCGGTGCTGCTGTTCAGCCAGCCGGCACAGTTCTGCGGATTCCCCTGGGTCGAGGGTTAAGGGTTTTTCTGCCAAAACGTGGTAGCCTTGCTGGAGGGCGTCGGCAATCAGGGGGTAGTGGGTGGATGCCGGTGTGGCGATCGCCACGGCTTCCACTGCCGGCATTTCCCGCACTTGCTCCCAGTCTGCAGCCAGCACCACACCGGCATCGGGCTCCAACTGCTGCTTGAGTGCTGCCAACCGTTCTGGGTTGCGATCCACCACAGCCACCACTCTCGCTTGGGGATTTTCCAGGAAGTTCCGCACCAGGTGGACGCCCCATCGCCCCACCCCCACTACGGCTATGCCGGTTTGTTTGGACATTTACAAAATTTTGCTTTTTCAATTCTGGCGGCGGCGCAAAAAATTTGACAAGTTTTTAGATTCCTTGACAGCTTGCCATGCTACTCTTTAAGAGTGGGAATCTGACTGAAAATATTATTTTGGCCACCACTCCATTATTACTTAACACTACCACGAGCCGGTGAGCTTGGCAAGCCCCCCCCTCCCACTTCTTTCGCCGCCGCCCTTTTGTTACAATTCTTAAGAGATTTGGGCCCCTCCCACGCCGGGGCGCAAAAAATTTCACAAGTTTTTAGATTTCTTGACAGCTTGGCATGGTATTCTTTAATAGTGGGAATCTGACTAAAAATCTTATTTTGGCCAACACTCCATTGTGATACAATCCTACCACGAGCCGGTGACTGTGGCAAGCCCCCCCTCCCACTTCTTTCGCCGCCGCCCTTTTGTTACAATTCTTAAGAGATTTGGGCCCGTCCCGCGCCGCAAAAAATTTCACAAGTTTTTAGATTTCTTGACAGCTTGGCATGGTATTCTTTAAGAGTGGGAATCTGTCCGCAAATATTATTTGGGCCAACACTCCATTATTACTTAAGACTACCACGAGCCGGTGACTGTGGCAAGCCCCCCCTCCCACTTCTTTCGCCGCCGCCCTTTTGTTACAATTCTTAAGAGATTTGGGCCCGTCCCGCGCCGCAAAAAATTTCACAAGTTTTTAGATTTCTTGACAGCTTGGCATGGTATTCTTTAAGAGTGGGAATCTGTCCGCAAATATTATTTCCGCGCCCACTCCATTATGTAGAAGAGTACCATGAGCGGGAGGTGAAGGTCAAGGGGGTTGCAAAAAACAAAAAATTTGGCAAGTGAGTTATAAAAAAAATAACAATTTACAATTAAGATCGGGCGGTAGTGCCTTTAGAAGGCACCAGCCGGGGGGGATTGGCGTTCTCGGAGGCTGGGCGCGAGGGTTGCGATCCCTGGGAGGCGGAGAGATTTTCAGCTTCCTCCTGGGACAAGGACAAAAAAGCCTCTCGGGCGGCGGCTTGTTCAGCGGCTTTAATGGAGCGCCCCTTTCCCTCACCGAGCAGGCGTCCGTCGAGGGAGACTTCAGCGGTGAAGCGGTGGGCGTCACCGTGAACCAGCTTGGTTTCCTCAACCCGATACACCGGCAAAGCCTTGAAGCGAGCTTGAGTCCATTCCTGGAGAGCGGCTTTGTAATTTTGGCGAGCGGGATCGGTGCGGATTTCAGCGGCGCGCTGCTGGAAGTGAGAGTCCAGCCACGGGCGCACCAGATCGAGGTTGTGCGTGCTCAGGTAAAGCGCCGCCAGCACAGCTTCCAGAGAGTCCGCCAGACGGGACTCACAGCCGGCGGCGTCACCGGCGGCGCTGGCGGAAACCAGCAAATAGCGCTGCAAGCCATAGCTTTCTGCTATATTAGCCAGAGTGCGGTCGCTGACCAGCACAGAACGAATCGCCGCAAATTCCCCCACCGAACAGTTGGGATAGGTTTCTAATAAAAACTCAGCCGCCGCCAGCCGCACCACGGCGTCTCCAACGAACTCCAGCTGCTCGTAATTGGCATTCGGTGAAACCGTTGGGTGAGTCAGCGCCAAGTCTAGCAGCTCCCACTTCACCGCCACCCCCTCTGGGAGTCCCAATTTTTGTGTGAATTTCTGTAACTGTGGCTGCCGGTGAGGATGAGTAAGCGTCATTGACGATTTTAGAGTTGAGATTTTAGAGTTGAGATTTTAAATTTTATCTGACGAATGCCAACTCGGAACAAAGCATCCAAAAAATTTAAAAGGGGAGAGAGCAAGTCATAAGCCGGGTTCAGTTTTCAAAGGCTGAACTCAGCCTTTGAAGGCAGTTATCTATCTGGGACGCCTGTTACCAGACGCCTCTAGCGGTACTCATCGGCGGAACTGGTAAAAGACCAACCGTCGTTCCTTCGACCTTGCTCCCAACCGGGGTTTACCTAGCCACGACCTCTCGGTCATGCTGGTGCGCTCTTACCGCACCCTTGCACCCTTACCTGTAAGTGGGGGCGGGGTGAACCCGATCCTACCCCATCGGCGGTATGTTTCTGTGGCACTATCCTCACGGTCACCCGCACTGGGCGTTACCCAGCAAGTTTGGTCTTTCGGGAGCCCGGACTTTCCTCAGACCGGCATAACGCCAGCCCGCAACCGCCAGCGCCTACTCTCTCCTTACTTCCAGTTTATTGCACAGCGAGTGTTTGTGGGTGGTTTGTGCGGGAATCTGGAACCCTGGTTGGGTGTCCCGGACAAGCCAGCTGAACGCCGGTGCGGTTTTTTGGTTTCACCGGCACCCCAAACCGCGCCGGCGGAAGCCCCAGCGCCCGCATCAGAATTTGGAGCTGCCGGTGAGGATTTTAACCGGTTCAGGGACAGTTTCTGGCCCTGAGCGAAGAAACCGGGTTTCTTGAAGAAACCCGGTTTCTGGCACCATGCGGGCTTAACAATTACTTGATAAATCAGCTCTAAGCCGGCATGAATGCACCTACCTTTTTAAGTCATCCCGGATGGGGGAGAAGTTCTCGAACCAGCCGCGACGCTTGAAAAAGTAGACCAGACTGCCAGCAACTGTTATCATAACAGCCCAGCAGAGCGGGTAGCCCAAATACCAGTTCAGTTCCGGCATATTCCAGGGAGATTTTTCCGTATTGAAGTTCATGCCGTAGATTCCAGCAATAAAGGTTAAGGGGATAAAAATGCTGGACATAACCGTGAGAAACTTCATCACCTCGTTCATCTTATTGCTGATGGAAGATAGATAAACATCCATCAAACCGCTCGCCAGTTCCCGGTAGGTTTCCACCATATCCATAACCTGAACCGCGTGGTCGTAACAGTCGCGCAGGTAAATTCGCGCGTCCGCACTGACCAAAGGGCTGTCATCTCGGATCAGGGTATTAATCGCATCCCGCTGCGGCCAAATTGCGCGGCGCAGAGCCAGCAACTCCCGCCTGATTTGATAGATTTTTTCCTGCGTGTTGCGGGTGGGGTTAGTCACCACTTCATCCTCTAATTCCTGAATGCGCTCGCCATAGTCTTCCAGAACGGGGAAAAAGCCATCGACAATTGAATCCAGAAGGGCGTAGGCTAGGTAATCTGGCCCTCGCTGGCGGATAGTACCCTTGCCGGCGCGAATGCGATCGCGCACCGGCTTAAAGCAATCGTGTTCGGCTTCCTCCTGCACGGTGAGCAGGTAATGTTTCCCTAAAATTAAACTGACTTGCTCAATCCAGAAGCCCCGACTCCTTTCCTTTGGCATCACCATCTGGGCAATAATCAGCAGATGGTCTTCGTAATCCTCCACTTTAGGGCGCTGGGGAATGTTGACGATATCTTCTAGGACGAGGGGGTGCAACTTGAAAACTTGACCCAGCTGACGCCAATTCTCTTCATTGCCCAAACCCATGACATCCACCCAAGAAACCGACTCGGTATCCAGGTAAGGAAGACAGGCTGTCGGCGTCTCCAAATGCGTGCGGGTGGCGCTAGTCTGGCTGTAGTCAATCAAGACTATCGTCGCCGGTGAGGCGTCTGGCGGAAGCCTGAGGGTTCCCGGCGAACTCCCCGGTTCGTCATAGAAGTATTCAAAGTAGTCCTCTTCTTCGTCGGCGGGTTTGGCGGGGAGTCGGGAAGGCGGAAAGCGGTTTTCTACCATGCTGTTTGACTTGGACAAGATTGGTTAGTGCCATCTTAAGCGATTTTGTTTCACTTCCGGACCCCACCGCACAGCCGCCGCCGGTGAGGGCGTCGCCAGCCAGTAGGTTTTCTCACTCAGTCAGGTGGGAGCCTGCGCCTGGCTGACTTTATAGGGTTTTTCATACAGGACTTACGCAGCGACGTTTAATGTGGTGTGGTGCCGGTTACGAACCGCGCGTTCCCCACCCTACAGATAGAGGCTAGAGCCAGGAAAGTAGCAAAAAATCCAAAATCCAAAATCCAAAATAGGTGGTATATAACTCAAGTTGCTACCTACAAGTCTAAACCTCTAGATCCCCCCAAACCCCCCTTTTAAAGGGGGGCTTTGAGGATTTCCCCCCCTTTGTAGGGGCGGTGCCCCCGTGCCCGCCCCGGCTAGGGGGGGATCTCATCTGACTCACAGGTCAGTAGCAACTTGGGTTGTATAGCGTTTCTCATCGTTTGTGAGGTACTGAGAAACCCGGTGAGCGTAGGGGCGGTGCGGCACACGGAGACCGCCCCTTCCGGGTTTCTGGGCCATAGTTCATCCAACTGACAGCCGCTATAAGTTCACCGGCTCACCCCAAAAGTAATTGACAGCGCGGCTAACTGTTGAGTCCCCGCCGCGCGGGAATTGGGGTTGAAAGAAACAACCAAATTGCGACTCCTCACATCAATATCAGCTAGGAAACTGTCAGCAGCAGAAACAGACTCCTCATCCAGAGTCAAAATTCCTGATTGTATTGCTCTACCGGCAGCGATAGTTTGCAAACGCTGCAGCGACTCGCGCAAAGGCGATAAACTCGCAATTACCAAAACTTCCGATGTTCCCACCGGCTCCCCTACAGTCAGTTTAAACGCATCTCGATCCGGGTCAGGAATTTGTCGCGTTTCCCCCGCTCTGACTAGCGCGGCGTCAACACCGGCAGTCCAGCTATTTGGAAACACCACCGCCAACTCTCCCGTGGGGTCAATCACCAGCAAAGTCAAGTACAAATCCCGCTTTTCTCGATTTTCAACTTGACACTGAACCCCGACTCCGATGGGAAGTTGCGGAATCCCCCCCACCACCTGAATTGCTTTGGAAATTGGGGGAGGGGCGCTATCAGTTTTAGTTAGGTTGCGGGGGGTGAAAGCAGTGGCGGCGAACTGGGTTTCTGTAACCTGGATAACTTTTATGGAGGCGGCGACATTCAGGCGAGAGGATTCTGCATTGAGGGTGAGTTTGACAATTCTCACCGCCAGCAGGGAGCGGAATTTCGATTTGAGGCGAGCGATTGCCGGCGCGACGGTTTCTCCCGCTGCGCCAAAGGAACCGGGAATTAAATCCAATCCGGGCGCGTACAGCCCCAAACTCCCCGCCGGCGGTATATCGGAAACATCGGCTTTTGCTAACTTTTGCGCTAACTTTTGGCGCAGCGCTTCTGTCATTCTACCAAAAATGTACTCGACTTGTGTTTGACCCAAAGGAAGGGGTTCGAGCCGGTCGAGTTTGGCGAGGGCTTCTCTGGCTGCATTTAATTCGCTACCCAAGGACTCATCCAGTCCGATGCGGAGTTTCAAATCGCTGGGAATGGCTCTCGCCTGTTCCTGCAATAGCGCCCCCGGTTGCAGCAGTTGCTCCTGTTTTAATTCTACCACTTTTCCCCGCGCCAGCAACCCCTGGCGGGACTCTAGCTGGATAAGTCCTTGCGGCTGTCCCTGTCTGTCTATTATAGCAAATACGGAATCTTTATTAAAGGCTGCAAAGGACTGCGGATCTATCCCTCCCAGCCAAAATTCGACTTGTTTGCCGGCGGCGGAGCGAATCACGGCTTCTGCGGGGGGTGTGGGCGCGGTGAGGAAGTAAGTTGGTTGGGTTTGGTTGTTGCTTGCCGGTTTGGCTTCGATTTCTGGACTTTGCTGAGTTGAGGAAATGCGTGCCGTGGTGCGAGAGACATTTGCCAGGACAGTTTCGGCGGCGCGGTTGCCGGTTTGCTGCCACAGATATTGTGTTAGAGTGTAGGTAAAAGCGCCAGCATCAAATCCGTCAAAGGGCGTGTCTGCGGCGTATTGATTGGCGGCGGCGGAGGCGATGACAATTCCTTTGGCTACGCCTCGGTTTCGCTCTTCGATAAACTTTTCTTGGGAGAGTCCCAGTTTGGAGAGCCACTGCCGGTGATACTCTTTTTCCTCTGCGCAGGGATACTCGCCGCCGCCGATGGCTCGAATGGTTAAATTCCCCCGTTTTCCGCCTCCGGAATGGCAGCTGTCCAGGACAACAGTGAGGTTTTCTGTGCTGGTGGCTGACATCCAGAGGAAGAGCGTTGCGCCCATGATATCGGAAACGGTTTCTTCGGTGCCGGCTTGGGATTTGGTGCGGTCGCTGGGGACGAAAATGCTGTTGAGCTTTTGGCGCTCGTCGCCTGAGGGATTGTAGGGGTTAATCACTTGCGAGCCGTGTCCGGAAAAGTGAAGGACAGCGACATCTCCGGGTTTTGCTTGTTTGATTAAGTGTTCTTCTACTGCTTGGAGAATTCCGGCGCGGGTGGGTTTGATTTGGGTGCTGCCGGTGACGGTTAGAATGTCTTTGGGATTGAAACCGAAGCGGTTTACCAGCAGCTCTCGCTGCAATTCTACGTCTGTCTCGCAGCCTTTTAGGGGAGGAATGCCGGTGGGCTGGTAGTTATTGATTCCTATCAGGAGCGCGAGTTTGCGAGGGGTACTTTGAGCGAGAACTTTGGCGTAGCGCAGGGCTTGGTGCTGGATGTCGAATTTGCTCCATCCGAGGGCGGCTAGGAAGGCTCCTGCGCTTTGGAGGAAATGCCGGCGGTTGATGTCTGTCATGGGGTATATTAGTTGAGCATAGCTGTTTGAGTTCTAGATACCGGGCGATTGGAAATCGCGGCTATACAGACGAAACCCGCCTGCGCGGGTTTAAAAGTCCGCTTCGCGGACTTGGGGCTGTATATTCGGGAGTTTAACCGCCTCGATTCCAAATAGGTGGGGGCTACCGTTCAGTTTTATCCGCTTGCAGGACTTCTAGCATGGTATTTGCTGCTTCAAAAGCATCATAAGGCGACCAAACAGGGTAGGATTGCTCGGGTTTGATCAGGTCAGCCTCTTCTCGGGCTAACTGTGATATCAAAACCTGCATAATATAGAGTTGATCCGCACGGGTTAGCCCTTGCAGGGTGTCTAGCAGTTCTCCTGAAACCATCGTTAAAACTCCAGTCAATCGGTAAGACTTCACTAAGCCCCATCATAAGGCTAAGGCGAGAGACAGGGACGGGGCAGGGCAATTCACTTACGCTATCAACTTTTACCACAAAAATTTCCCCTGTTCTCTCAGGAAAGCTTAAAAAATTATAAGAGTTTGACTCTGGGGGAAGGCAAAGCCCTAAGCTAGAGCTGGGTTAAACGTTTCTTTAGAACACTTATGGCGCGTGGGTGGTTTGCGGGATTCGGCTGCCGGTGGTTTGCGGTATCCGTCAGTCTGCTGCTGGGGTCAAGTCCGGCGGTTGCCGGTGCTGCCGGTGGGGAGCGGTGGCTTTTGGCAGCCGACATAGAGGCGGATGGCAGGATTGCTCAAAATAGCAGCAGTCCAGAAGCGGACAGACTGTTGCTAGAGGGGGGGCAACTGTTTGAGCAGGGAACGGCAGAAACTTTACGGGCGGCTTTGGAAAAGTGGGAAGCTGCCCGCCAACTGTACCGCGCCGCAGGGGATGCAGGAAGAGAAGCCCTGACACTGCTTGGGATGGGCCGGGTTTACTCCGACCTAGGGGACCAGCAAAAGGCGCTGGACTACTACAGCCAATCCCTGCCCCTCTTCCGGCAAGTGGGGGAGAAAGCAGGGGAAGCCGCCACCCTCAACAATATTGGCGGGGTTTACAACGACCTGGGGGACAAGCAAAAGGCGCTGGACTGCTTGAACCAATCCCTGCCCCTCTTCCGGCAAGTGGGGGAGAAAGCAGGGGAAGCCGCCACCCTCACCGGTATTGGCGCGATTTACTCCTCCCTGGGGGACAAGCAAAAAGCCCTGGACTACTACAGCCAATCCCTGCCCCTGACACGGCTTGTGGGGGACAAGGGACAGGAAGCCGTCACCCTCAACAATATTGGCGGGGTTTACTCCGACCTGGGGGACAAGCAAAAGGCGCTGGCCTACCTCAGCCAATCCCTGCCCCTGTTCCGGCAAGTGGGGGACAAGGCACGGGAAGCCGGCACCCTCAACAATATCGGCATGGTTTACTCCGACCTGGGGGACAAGCAAAGGGCGCTGGACTACTACAGCCAATCCCTGCCCCTGACACGGCTTGTGGGGGACAAGGCAGGGGAAGCCACCACCCTCACCAATATTGGCGCGGTTTACAACGCCCTGGGGGACAAGCAAAAGGCGCTGGACTACTTCAACCAATCCCTGCCCCTGACACGGCTTGTGGGGGACAAGGCACAGGAAGCCGCCACCCTCAATAATATTGGCGCGGTTTACTCCGACCTGGGGGACAAGCAAAAGGCGCTGGACTACTTCAACCAATCCCTGCCCCTGTTGCGGCTTGTGGGGGACAAGGCAGGGGAAGCCACCACCCTCACCAATATTGGCGGGGTTTATGACGCCCTGGGGGACAAGCAAAGGGCGCTGGACTACTACAGCCAATCCCTGCCCCTGACACGGCTTGTGGGGGACAAGGCACAGGAAGCCGCCACCCTCAACAATATGGGCCTGGTTTACGACGACCTGGGGGACAAGCAAAAAGCCCTGGACTACTACAGCCAATCCCTGCCCCTGACACGGCTTGTGGGGGACAAGGCAGGGGAAGCCGCCACCCTCAATAATATTGGCGCGGTTTACAACGCCCTGGGGGACAAGCAAAAAGCCCTGGACTACTTCAACCAATCCCTGCCCCTGAGACGGCAAGTGGGGGATAAGGCAGGGGAAGCCGCCACCCTCAACAATATGGGCCTGGTTTACGACGACCTGGGGGACAAGCAAAAAGCCCTGGACTACTACAGCCAATCCCTGCCCCTGGCACGGCTTGTGGGGGAGAAGGAAGAGGAAGCAGTCACCCTCAGCAATCTCGCTGTCGCCAAGCGCAAGCAGGGCAACCTCACCGAAGCCCTGACTGACATGGAAGCCGCCATTGCCATTATCGAAGACCTGCGCACCAAAATCGACAGCGAGAAGCTGCGGCAGTCCTACTTCGCTCAAAACCAGAATTATTACGAGTTCTACATCGACTTGCTGATGGAACTCCACCGGCAAACCCCCAACAAAGGATACGACCTCAAAGCCTTCAACGCCAGCGAACGCGCCCGCGCCCGCACCCTCCTAGAACTTCTCACCGAAGCCAAAGCTGACATCCGTCAAGGCATCACCCCCGAACTGCGCTCAAAAGAAAGCAACTTGCAGCAGCGCATCGACGCCACCGCCACGCGCCAGATGGAATTGTTTTCCGGCGAACACACAGAACAGCAAGAAACCGCCATTAAACAAGAACTCGATAACCTGCTGCGAGAACTCGATGAACTCAGAGCAGAAATTCGCAAAACTAGCCCCCGCTACGCCGCCCTCACCCAACCCCAACCCCTAACCGCAGAACAAGTTCAGCAACAGCTACTCGACAAAGACACCTTACTGCTGCAATACTCCCTCGGCAAAGATCGCAGTTTCCTTTGGGCAGTCACTCCCGACAGTTTAACCGCATACGAACTTCCCCCCCGTGCTGAAATCGAAAAGGTTGCCGATCCCTTCTACCAGCTGATGCAAAATCCCGCCTATCGCGGCGAGAGTCGCAATTTAATCGTCACTCCCGACATTCCCAAAGTTAACGCATCCGTTACCAAACTCAGTCAAATGCTGCTGGGGCAGGTTGCCGATAAACTCGCCGGAAAACGCCTGCTCATCGTTCCCGATGGCGTCTTGAATTACATCCCCTTTTCCGCACTACCGGCACCCGCGCCCGCCCCTACCCCCGCGCCCGCCCCAAACGATTTAACCCCGCTATTAGTAGACCACGAAATCATCAACCTGCCTTCCGCCTCTACCCTGGCGATTTTGCGACAAGACTCCCCACGGCAACCCGCCCCCAAAACCGTCGCCCTCATAGCCGATCCAGTATTTGAACCCGACGACTCCCGCGTCACCGGCAGGGGCGGGCACGGGGGCACCGCCCCTACAGATGGCGGCGGGCGCGGTGGCTTATTTACCTTTATAATAAGCCGTTCCGCCGATTCAGTTGGCATCAAACACCCGATTCCCCGCCTCACCGGCACCCGCAAAGAAGCGGAAGCCATTCTCGCTTTAGCCCCCAAACCACAAACCATGCAAGCGTTTGATTTTGACGCCTCTCGCACAACCCTAAACAACACCGACTTAACCCAGTACCGCGCCGTGCATTTCGCCACCCACGGGTTTGCCAGCAGCAGCGCCCCAGAACTGTCGGGCGTGTTGCTTTCCCTAGTAGACAAAAAGGGCAATCTTGTGGATGGCTTCCTGCGCCTGCACGACATTTTCAACCTCAGTTTAAACGCCCAAGTTGTCGTGCTTTCCGCCTGTCAAACCGGCTTGGGAGGTTCCGTGCGCGGCGAAGGTTTGGTCGGATTGACTCGCGGTTTCATGTATGCCGGCACTCCCCGCCTGGTGGTATCTTTGTGGAGTGTGGACGACGATGCGACCGCCGCCTTGATGTCGAGTTTCTACACAAAAATGCTATCACAAGGGATGCCGGTGGCGCAAGCCCTGCGACAGGCGCAGCTGGAAATGTGGAAACAGGACAAATGGAAATCTCCTTATTTCTGGGCGGCGTTTACTTTACAAGGGGATTGGCGGTGAGTTGCGGGGAGATATGGGAGATTGTTTATTGAAGCCGGCAGAAAATGGGGGCGGCCACGCGGGCCGGCCCTACAGGTCGTGTGTCATTACATATCCGCTTCCCCAGCACAAGAAAGCCGGTTTCTTAGGCACTTTGCCGGCGGCAAAGGAGCCCGTATGGCTAAAGCCCTACTACAAACCTTTTCAAGTCAGAGTCGGTCTTAATAGCTTCTCTCCCCACCTGCCGGCCACCTTATATGCCGGCACCTTTTCCCACACTACTAAGATAGCGCAAGCTGCCGGCTTCTGTCAACCCCTGCGCAATAAAATTTTCAGACTTTTTCTCTCTTCCCTTGGCGCTCCTTCACGGTGCCGGTTCATTTCAATACCACGAACAAAAGGCAGCGCGAAAAGTATATAACCCAAGTTGCTACTTAAGGAGGCAGAGCCTCCTTTCACGGCGTTCCCAGGCAGAGCCTGGGAACGAGGGGAACGAGGGGATGAGATCCCCCCCCTAGCCCCCCCTTAAAAAGGGGGGGGACATTCTCAAAGCCCCCCTTTTTAAGGGGGGTTTGGGGGGATATAGATGCTTAGACTTGTAGGTAGCCACTTTGGTTATATAATAGACTTATAATCTCTTCCCCGGCCTAAATATGACTGCCATTTTACCCCCAACCCAAAAAACCGAAGTCTTCTACCCCAGTGCGGATGGTGAACCCGTGGCCGAAACTTATGACCACTTGTATGCATTACTGACAGCCCTAGAAGTCCTCAAACAATACCTAGCAGGGCGTCAGGCGACTGTTCTGGGCAACCAGTTCCTTTACTACTCCCAGGGCTTCCCCAAATTGCGAGTAGCCCCCGACGTGATGGTGATTTTTGATGTCGCCCCCGGAGGGCGGGACAATTACAAAATTTGGGAGGAAGGACAAGTGCCGGCAGTCATCTTTGAGATGACATCAAAGGGCACTGAAGAACAGGATAGAATTTCCAAAAAAGACCTGTACGAGCAATTAGAGGTAAAGGAATACTGGCTGTTTGACCCCAAAGGCGAGTGGGTTGAAGAAAAATTGCGGGGTTATCGCCTGCGAGGAGAAACTTACGAACCCATTACAGACAGTCGCAGTATCCCGCTGCAACTGCGTTTAGCCGTGGAGGACAAACTGATTGCCTTTTACCGGGAGGATACCGGCGATAAATTGCTGATTCCTACCGAGCTAGTGGAGGCGCTGCGCCAGGAAACTCTCGCGCGACAGCAGGCGGAGGAACGCGCCGAACAGGAGCGCCTAGCGCGACAGCAAGCGGAAGAACTCGCCGAGCAAGAGCGCCGGCGGCGGGAAGAAATGGAGGCTCTTCTCGCTCGCTATCGGGAAAGCTTTGGCGACTTACCGCAGTGAAAAGGGCTTTCGCGTCTGATAAGTAAACCGGCATAATTAAACGTAACACAGCCGGTCTCAGAAACCAGGTTTCCGGTGCGATCGCCAATATCGCCCAAAAGCAAAGGAATCGGCGCTCCACCGGCATTTTAGTGCCGGCGAGCGTCGTACCGAGTGCCGGCTAAAGTTCCATGCCCGAGGGGAGTATCCCATTTTAGTGACCCAACTGAGCCGGTTTCGCGCCGGTGCGGCATAAAAGTAGGGGCGGGCCCACTAGCAACGGTGCGGGGAAGCCCAGAATGTTTGTAAACCCGCCCCCACACAGCACCGGCATTAAAAGAACCCCCCACTTTGGGGGGCATTTATAAAGAAAAAGTGAAGCCACAAGAAACCGGGTTTCTTGCGGTGGGGAAGCCTGAATAACTGAGCCCTCCTCTAGAAGAAACCCGGTTTCTGGCCCCCACTCGTCCCTCAACAATTACTTTACAAACACGCCCTTAGGGGGGTGTTTCGCTGAGAATAGGCTCTTTGGTTTAATGGGCAGAGCCATTACCGTGATAGTTGTCTGTATCGTAGAATCCGTTTTTGGTGCCAAAGAACAGGCTCCCCAGGATAAACACAGCGGTCAGTACAGCTAGAATCAACTTAACTTCCATAGACTAACGGGAAAATCGGCTAACCAACGCTGATGAATCTAACACAAGCAGACCGGATTGTAGAACCTTCTTGGCTGGCCCGTCCTTCCACAGAGGTGGCACCCGACCTGCTGGGGTGCTGCCTCGTGCGCCAGATGCCCGACGGGGAAACGATCCGGGGTGCGATTGTGGAAACCGAAGCCTACGCCCCAGGAGATCCAGCCTGCCACGCTTACCGGGGGCGCACCGAACGCAATCAGGTGATGTTCGGGCCTGCAGGGAGGGCCTACGTCTATTTCATTTATGGGGTCTATCACTGCTTCAACATCGTCACCGATCTGGAAGGGGTGCCCAGTGCTGTTCTGATTCGCGCTTTGCAGCTGGAATCCGTACCGTCTTGGATTGACCGGCGCAAGGAACCGAAACCCCACCGGATTGCCGCAGGACCGGGCAAGCTGTGCCGCGCCCTCCAGATTGACCGGCAGTTAAACGGTGTGGAGTTGCGTCCGGGGGAGCCGGTGTGGCTGGAACACCGCACTCCTGAGTTTGAGCGGGATTTGGCGAATAGCGCAATTACCTTCGTCCAAACAGCCCGGATTGGCTTGTCTGCCGGTGCCCAGCTGCCGTGGCGGTGGTATGTGGCTTCCTGTCGGGCTGTTTCCAAACCTTAGATAGCAATTTTTCCCCCGCCGCCAAAAAGCTGGTGCGCGAAGAGCAAAAATAACCTGCGAGTAGGGATTGTGGATTTTCCCCTCGGGAGGTATTATACACTTTAGCGGTTCCCCCGGTGGGGAAACGATGTTGAATTTTACGGAATTTATGGACCGAAGTCCATCCGCTCACAGTAGTATCAATCTCCTCTAGCCTGGGGGGCTAAGTCTCCCAGCGCGGGGGAGACTTAGGAGGTTGTATGCTCACGCAGGAAGTGCGCCAGTCTGTTTCGGACATTACCGAATTAAATCAACTCAAGTCTGCCCTAAATCGCTTACCGGCAGTCGATGCCGGTGATTACATCGCTGAACTGCCGGCGGGGCGTCGCGCGATAGCCTTTCGCCAGCTCAACAAAGCGCAAGCTATTGATGTCTTTGAATACCTGCCGCCAGAAGTGCAGGAAGAACTGATAAACTGATACATTTACGCGACATTGTTCCGGGCATCCCCGGACAATGCAACGATGGCACTATCGCAATCATTGACGATAGAGGCGGTATCCCGCAAAGCTTTCAGGAAGATCCCGAAAGCGCCGTTCCAGTCCCGAGATAGCGTAAACCCGCAACTGGGACAGTAGAAAACTTTGGAACCACCTAAACGGGTGTGGACATGGCCACAGCGAGTGCAAGTCTTGCTGGTGAATTCTTCTGTCACATCCAAAACGGTGGTTCCTGTCAGTTCGGCTTGATGCTTTAAAGTCCTCTTAAACCGATAGTGGGCCCATGTCAGCATCGCTCTCGCCGTTTTAGATTTGATTCTTCTCTTTACCTTGGCAACCATGTCGGAAGTCTCGAAGGTAGGCAGAAAAATCAACCGGTAATTGCGGGTTAGATAGTGTGCGACCTGCTTGTGGACTTCATCTATCAAGTATCGAATTTTGACTCGCATCCTCTGAGCGGCATGTCTCATACTTCGCCGCCGCTTCTTGCTGGGTTCTTTTGCCGTTCGGCTCACCAAATCATCTTAGTGCTGGCACAACCGAGTGATGCGCCCAATATCCCCGCTGCCGAACTCTAGGAATTTTCGCCCATCAAAGCCCGTCAGGAAAGTCCTCACGCCCGGGTCTAACGCAATAATCCCATCCGCTTTGGTGGGGTTGAGTTGTGCGAGTTCGGGGAAAACAGCAAACCACCTCCCCTTGTCAAATACTAGCTGGGTTCCTTGACTGCAAGAAATAGGGATTGGCTCAGCAGCGGTAAAAGAAAGCCCCTTGGTTAATTTTGGATACCAGGTTCCCTGAGAGAAATTGCTGTCATTAAATTTAATGGCTTGAGACGAATCGCGGCAGCTTCTAAACTTAGCATCGGGGCTGGCGCTGAAGGCTAGGTGAGCGTCAAAGATTGCATTCTGCCGGATGTGGCACGGCGTTTCTTTGACCCATTGGGGGAAATCGCCCTGCATGATTTCGTTTCGCAATTTCAGCTTGCTGAGTCGCTTGCCACTCCGCTGCCAGGCAATAGCCTGGTTGTAGCAGTACCGGCAAGCTGCGAGCCATTTCCTCCAGGTTTTATTAAGATCCGAGCTTGGGTAAATCCGCAGCTTTCTTGACCTGAGTTTTGTAATTTCGGAGTCCGTAGAGCCTGGATCTGTAGCTTGCTTCCGCGAAGCGGTAGCCGTGGAGAATGGCGAGGATATCCTCAACCATTTCGCGGTCCCGACTGAGACTTGTTTCGTTGAGTACCACGAGTTCACACCCGTTTGGCTCGCAGAGCCATCGAAACAGGTCAAAGCCTTTCCTTGCCAATCTGTCAAAGTGGGCAACGACAACCAGCCGGACATCTCCTGACAGAATTCGTCCCAGTAGGGCTTGCAGCTTTTTTCGTTTGAAGTTGAGTCCGCCGCCGATTTCGGCGACGATTTCTGCTTGCGGGTAGAGGCTGCTGAGTGCTGCTCAAAGCCGGTTGAGGTCGGACTGTTGGGCCCGACCGCTGACTCTGGCGTAGACAACGACTTTTCTTTTGTCCCTGCCGGATTTGACAACATAGGACTCGATGTTGTAGCGGCGCTGTCCTGATGGGGTTCTGATGGCCTCAATCCGTCCATCTCCCTCCCACCGGCGGAGTGTCCGCTCATTGACTCCTTGGGCTTCTGCCACTTCTTTGGGCTTGACATATTTAGGCAACGGGGCTTCCTCAAATCTCTCCGTGTAATATATCACTTTATTATACTTTGTCCGGAGAATCTGGGATTAAATTTTTACTCCCTGCAAGACGTGCAGGTGTGCCAGATTGTGGAGGCAATGGAACCGGACGACCGAGCCGCCCTGTTCGACGAACTGCCGGCGGGAGTTGTCAAGCGGCTGCTGCAGCAGCTCAGCCCAGAGCAGCGGCAGGCAACTGCCACCATTCTAGGGTATCCGGAAGGCACCGCCGGTCGGGTGATGACCACTGAATACGTCCAGCTGCGCCAGGGACTGACCGTGGGGGAAGCCCTCAGCAAGATCCGCCGCAGTGACGGGGATAAGGAAAGCATTTACTACGCCTACGTCACAGATGACAGCCGCTTTCTGGTGCGAGTCGTGTCCCTGCGGCAGCTGCTGTTTTCCCTTCCCGAGGCCCAGATCCGGGATATTGCCAGCGAGCGCGTCATCAAAGTGCGCACCGAAACCCCGAAGGAAGATGTCGCCCAGCTGATGAAGCGCTATGACCTGATAGCGCTGCCGGTGGTTGACCGGGAAGACCGGCTCGTCGGGATTGTCACCATTGACGACGTAATCGACATTCTCGAAGAAGAAGCGACAGAAGACATCCAAAAACTGGCCGGCGTCAGCGGCGGTGACGAGGGTGCCCTGTCTCCTCCCCAAGTGACACTCGCCAAGCGGCTGCCGTGGCTGCTGGGAGTCATGGCCCTCTATATCGGAGCCGCCAGCGCCATTGCTCCCTTTCAGGCAGTGATTGCCCATGTGCCGGTGCTGGCAGTGATCATGCCGATTTTCTCCAACACCGGCGGCACAGTGGGCATTCAAGCCCTAACCGTGACCATCCGGGGGCTGGGCGTGGGAGAGGTGACGCCCCTGGACACCCCGAAAATTCTCCGCAAGGAAATTCTGGCGGGGTTGGGCACCGCTTTCACTTTAGGTCTGACCTTGATCCTGCTGTCTTTGATTTGGACTGCCCCCCAAGAGCGGTGGGTCGGGTTCGTCGCCGGACTGGTGATGGCCATGAACGTGTTAGTGGCCGTGACGCTCGGAACCCTGCTGCCAATGGCTTTCAAGCGCCTCAAGCTCGACCCAGCCCTGATCAGCGGCCCACTGCTGACCACCCTGCTCGATGCAGTGGGGTTCATGCTGTTCCTGTCGCTGATTTCGTTCAGCTTGAATGTCCTGCATTTACAACCCTGACGAAAGAAAGTAAAAAGAAACAAGGAACAAGGAACAAGAAAGAGGGAAAATCCAGATTCTTTTTCTTTTACCTTTTCCTTTTTTACTTTGGCCTTTTTACTTATGGCTACGCCCACTTGGACTCGCCGCCACGTTCTGTCCCTCGCTGACTTTAGTGCGGATGAATACAACATCGTGCTGCAGACAGCTAGCAGCTTTCGGGAAGTCCTCTCCCGACGCCTGAAGAAAGTGCCCACCCTCCAGGGTCAGTTGGTGGCCAATTTATTTTTTGAACCCTCCACCCGCACCCGCAGCAGTTTTGAACTGGCGGCGAAGCGCCTGTCCGCCGACACGCTAAATTTCGCACCGGCAACCTCTTCCCTGACAAAAGGGGAAACTATCCTGGATACGGCTAAAACCTATCTGGCGATGGGAACCGACATGATGGTGATCCGCCACCAGCAAGCCGGTGTGCCGCAAGCGATTGCAACGGAGATGGACCGGCTCTCGGCGCGAGTCGGCATCCTCAATGCCGGTGATGGCCAGCACGAACACCCCTCGCAAGCTTTGCTCGACCTGTTTACCATTTGCTCGCTCTTAGATCCAGACCGGCCCGCACTCGACCTCCTGAAAGGCAAAAAAATCGCTATTGTGGGAGATATCCTGCACTCTCGGGTGGCTCGGTCGAATATTTGGAGCTTGACGGCAAGCGGTGCTGAGGTGCATCTGGCGGGCCCTCCGACCCTTTGCCCGACGCTGTTTGCGGAAATGGGTGCCGGCAGACCGGGCAAACTGTTCCTGCACTGGACAGTCGAGCCGGCCCTCCAGGATGCCGACTTTGTGATGACCTTGCGGCTGCAAAAGGAGCGCATGGACCAGCACCTGCTGCCCAGCTTGCGGGAGTACCACCAGCTCTTTGGCATTACCCGCTCTCGTTTGAAGCTCTGCAAGCCAGATGTTAAGGTTCTGCACCCCGGGCCGGTCAACCGTGGCGTAGAAATCGCTTCTGACTTGATGGACGACCCTGAATTTAGCCTAATTTCCCAGCAAGTCACCAGCGGCGTCGCTGTCCGCATGGCCCTGCTTTACCTGATGGGCGGCGGCAAGGTTTAGATTGGAACCGCCAAGACGCGCCTGTTCGCCAATAAAAGAGCCGCCTGACAGCCGCCAAATTGCCCTTGACAGTTTTCAGTTTTTGCAGTAAACTTCCAAGACAGTTCAGAGTTGAGGGTGGGGAGCGATCGGCTGCGGCTGGCCGCTAAAGCAGAATAGAGCGCCGAACAAACAGTCCCTAAAGCTTGGTTGAGGCAACGAGTGATGAATTTTGCAACCGCAATTCCTTTAAACGATGCCAGTCAGGGACAAGGGAGAGATAGTTTGGCCATAACCTTTGCTCCCCTGTCGCTGGAAGAAGTCTACGCGCTGTCGGACGATCCGGGCAACGGAGCCGTGGTGCTGATGAGCGGGACGGTTCGCAACCAAACCGGCGGCCAGCCGGTGGTGGCCCTGGAGTATCAAGCCTACGAACCAATGGCCCTGCGGGTGTTCAGTCAAATTGCAGCCGATATCCGCCGCCAGTGGCCAGATGTGAATCGAGTGGTGATTCACCACCGCACCGGTCGCCTGCAGGTGGGTGAAATCAGCGTGCTGGTGGCCGTAGGCTGCCCCCACCGGGGGGAGGCTTTTGCAGCGTGCCAGTATGCGATTGACACCCTCAAGCACAGTGCCCCGATCTGGAAAAAAGAACGCGCTCGCGACGGTGAGGGCAGCTGGGTCAGTATCGGAGCCTGCTTGGAAGCAGGAACTGCGAACTGCTAGAATCAAAATGTTATTTTTTGGGCGCTGCAAAAGCAGGCAGGATAGGGCTAGAGAACAGGGCTCGCCAGTGTCGTGCCCCATCCTTGTCGCAGGGGTTTATAAAGATAAGCTGTTAGACTTTTAATCTGCTTGTCCCTTCAAAGGGGCAGATACTCCAGAGCGACGTTACCAGCTCAAGCGTGGGACGAGTGATAGGATGGATAGCGCAAATTAAATGCGCAACAGCTTAAAAGCAGACCAGCAGAAATCTTGGGTGAACCCGCCCCTACAGCCGACCTTACCCGTCGGGAACTTTTCTAAAATAGCAGCGTCATCAATGGTGGAATGTTAAAAAGGCAATTCCGCCAATGAGTCAGTCTCTTCCTTTATCTTGGTCCAAGACCGGTGAGGCAGCGTTCCATCAAGTGCCTGTTCCAGCAGAAAAACTTTCCAACTACGATTTGGTAGTGCGGTGTCAAGAGGGGCTGAACCCCGACCGGGCTGCATTCGCTGAATTGCTGCGCCGGTATCAGTCCCATATAGAAAAAGTCCTCTACCACCTGGCACCTGATTGGCAGGACCGGGCGGATTTGGCTCAGGAAGTCTGGATTCGGGTTTACCGCAACATCAAGCGGTTGAACGATCCAGTAAAGTTCCGGGGCTGGTTGAGCCGCATTGCGACCAACCTGTTCTATGACGAGTTGCGCAAGCGCAAACGGGTGCGCGATCCGCTGTCTCTCGACGCCCCCCGCCTGGTGGAGGACGGCGAGATGGACTGGGAAATTGCCTCGGACGATCCGGGACCAGAGGAAAATCTGACGACGGCAGAGTTCTACGACCGGCTCCGGGAAGCCATAGCTGACTTGCCGGAAGTGTTCCGCACTACAATAGTGCTCAGAGAAATTGAAGGGATGGCCTACGAGGAGATTGCCGAAATCACTGGTGTCTCCCTGGGAACCGTAAAGTCTAGAATTGCTAGAGCCCGCCAGCGCCTGCAATTCCAACTGCAAAACTATTTGGAGGGGCGGTAGTCTGGAAAGGCTCGGGGGCTGGGTTGAAGGTGGCTTCCGCACAGGACACTGGACGGCAAGCGGCAACCGTCAGACCAGCAGTAAAGTAAATTTTAAAGATCAATCCGGGTGCTTTACCCATTTTGAGTTGGTGGTGGTGTTGCAATGACCCCTAACTTTGAGTTCTATGAAGATTCCAGACAGCATTTCCAAGGGGATTCGCTAGCAGGAAACAGCGGCAATCACCGTCAGGACAAAGATGCTGTTAACGGGCTGAAACGAGAACGCTTTGAATTGCTGAGCGCCTACCTCGACAGTGAGGTGACAGCAGCAGAGCGCCAGCAAGTAGAAGAGTGGCTCTCAAGCGAGCCAGCGGTACAGCGTTTGCACGCCCAGTTGCAGAATCTGCGCCACGGGATAGGGAGAATGCCGGCACCAGCTCAGCAGCAATCGGTGGAGCAAACCCTGGAACTTGTGTTCGCGAAGCTGGACAGTCAAGCGCCAACCAACGCGGCGCAGGCGCTCGATCCCGACCGCTTTGAATTGGTGAGCGCCTACCTCGACGGGGAGGTGACAGCAGCAGAGCGCAGGCTTGTGGAAGAGTGGCTCTCAAGCGAGCCGGCGGTACAGCGTTTGCACGCCCAACTGCTAAATCTGCGCCAGGAAATAGAGGCAATGCCGGCACCGGCGGCGCAGCTATCTGCCGAGCAAACCCTGGAGGGGGTGTTCGCCAAGCTGGACAGCTTTGCGCAGTCAGAACCGGCGGCGCTGCCGGTCGCTCTTGACCGGTTTGAACTGGTGAGCGCCTATCTCGACGGAGAGGTGACAGCAGCAGAGGGCCAGCAAGTAGAGTCGTGGCTGGCGTCAGAGCCGGCGGTACAGCGTTTGCACGCCCAACTGGTGAATCTGCGCCAGGAAATAGAGGCTATGCCGGCACCGGCGGCGCAGCTATCTGCCGAGCAAACCCTGGAGGGGGTGTTCGCCAAGCTGGACAGCTTTGCGCAGTCAGAACCGGCGGCGCTGCCGGTCGCTATCGACCGGTTTGAATTGGTGA
>JAHHHT010000054.1 GCA_019359235.1 Oscillatoria princeps RMCB-10 | reverse complement strand
TCTGCGCCAGGAAATAGAGGCAATGCCGGCACCGGCGGCGCAGCTATCTGCCGAGCAAACCCTGGAGGGGGTGTTCGCCAAGCTGGACAGCTTTGCGCAGTCAGAACCGGCGGCGCTGCCGGTCGCTCTCGACCGGTTTGAATTGGTCAGCGCTTACCTCGACGGGGAGGTGACAGCAGCAGAGGGCCAGCAAGTGGAAGAGTGGCTCTCAAGCGAGCCGGCGGTACAGCGTTTGCACGCCCAACTGCTAAATCTGCGCCAGGAAATAGAGGCAATGCCGGCACCGGCGGCGCTGCTATCTGCCGAGCAAACCCTGGAGGGGGTGTTCGCCAAGCTGGACAGCTTTGCGCCAGCCAGCGCGGCGCACGCGCTCAAGCGCGACCGCTTTGAGCTGCTCAGCGCCTACCTCGACAGTGAGGTGACAGCAGCGGAGCGCCAGCAAGTGGAAAACTGGCTCGCCAGCGATGTAGAGGTGCAGGGGTTGTACGCCCGACTTTTGAGTCTGCGGTCTGGGTTGCAAAACCTGCCGGTGCCCGCACAGCAGCCGGCAGAACAAACTGTAGAAAAAGTTTTCGCTCGTCTGGAGCGCAGACCCAAACTGGCGCTGCTTTGGGGCGGTGCGGCGGCGGTGGCGGCGATGTTCATCGCTGCTGTCTCTGGAGTCCTTCCCGGTGAGCAATCCTTCTCTCCTCAGGTGGCGACGAACTCCTCTAAAACCCCGGTGTCTTCCGCTCGCCCAGCGGCTCCGAAGGAGCAACGCTTGATGATTGCTTTGAACGACCCTATTGTGCCGATTCCCAAGCCATCAGCTGCTCCCAGAGACAAGTCGATGGTCAGCCGCGCCTTAATCGTTGAATAAAAAGTTACAGTCCGGTTTCCTGGATTCAGCTGACAGAAAGACATCTCCCACCTTTCCGCGAATTCATTGTTTTCAATGCCGTTTCCAGGAGCGATCTGAAACAAAGACTCGCTGAATTACCCCGGAATTTATTATCAACTTTTTGTGGCCGGTGAGTCCCGCAAGGGGCGAGCCGGCTTTTCAATCTGGTTTCCAGGATTCAGCGGGCAGAAATACTTCCCCCACCTCTCCTGGCATTTATTATAGCCTTTGAAGATTGGGCGGCGCGGCTGGAAAAAGTGCCAGAAATTTTTCTGGCCGGTGAGTTCCGCAAGGGGCGAGCCCGCTCCCCAAGTGCTGACCGCAGATTGTATCTAATATTTAGTTCGGTTGATTAATCTGAATTAGGAGCCACTCTGGGATGACAAGCAATGCCCAGTGCTGGGCTGGCGACCGGCACTCCAAACACCTGCCCGAATAGGGACGCCGCCAATGCGGCGCACCTTTTCGGGCGTCATCAAATAGGCCCACACTAGCCCTAGGGATTGGAGAGCGGGATTAAACACCTCGATTTGCTGCCGGTCGTATTCGTTTTGGGATGTGGGCCGGTCAGGGTCGTAATCCTCGAGCTCGTCGAGGTGGCGCAAAATAGCTGGGCTGGCAAAGGAAAGCAACACTCCGTGGACTGAGCCCTCGCCTGGGGTCATGGCGGGGTATCCCACCGGCAGGGCAAACAGCAGCCCGCGGGCGACTGCCGGTTGAGCCCCCACAACAAAGCCGGCGCAGTAGCGCTGATAATTGCACTCCCCAGGTTTGAGGGTTCCGTAAACAAAGACTTGCAGCGGACTCAAGGGACTCCTTTGTTTGTGTGTTGGTTTGTGTGTTTGTTTCAATCCCGTTTCCAGGATTCAGCTGACAGAAATACTTCCCCCTTTGCTCCCCGAATTTATTGCAATTTCAAATTTTCGCACAAATCGGTCATTACTTCACAGAATCTTTAAACTTCCAGATTGCCGCCGCTGCTTGAGTGCGCATAAACTGGGCGTTAGTCAGGGGGCGCGGAGTTTTTTCTCAAACTCAGGAGAATTTTCAAGAGCGAGAGCGTCTATCACACCACTACAGAGATGTGTGTGCCAGTAATCAGGCCGGTTGTGACAGCCCCTGTACGGTGCTGCGCTGTAGGGGCAGGCCCCCGGGAGCCGCCGGCGCTGCCAGTCTGAAACAGCCGAGTTAAACGGGACACTGGCGTTCCCCCGAGATGGTGTTGCGACGAAAGAAGGGAGCAACTGCCAAGGGGCAGCAGCCCAAAAGGTTGCGGCAGGGAAATGAGGGGCAACACCACCCTTCCCAAGGCTATCGCTCAAGGGTAAAATCCTGAGCGCTAACACTGCTTTCCCACTCCCCCACTTCCCAATGCCCAATGCTTGATACCAGATGCCCAGCGCCCATAAAGGTCTAGCTTGGTTCCGGGCTAAGAGCACGAAAACCTGAACACTATGACACTAGGAAAGTGGCACATCCCGCCCCGCTTTCCTCTCCCGCCGCCTGAAGGTATAGTGGGAGTCTCCAGCGGGTATATAGGCAAAGAGTATGAAACCGATTTTCCGCTTGGCCGTTGCCAGCTTAGTCGCGACACAGGTTCCCTTTCTGACTGGGCAAAGCAGTTTCGCACAGTCAGCCGGTTCGGTAGCCTCCTTTCAGTGCAAGGTAGAGGATAACTCTTATGTTACTGTTGCCGTCAGCAAGAATGGAACTGTCTCCAATCCCATGATCGCATGGACAACCGAGGAGTTCAGCAGTGCCGGGTTTCCGCCCGAGCAGCGCTGCAAGGACGTTACGGACCGGCTGAACAATGTTCTGTCCCAAAATGGCGGCACGCTCAACAGCGTGTATTTGACCACAGGTCGGGTGAACCGCCAGACGGTACTCTGCGCTGTTAACAATACGACATCGGGCTGCAATGAAAGCAACCTGCTGTTCACTCTCAAGCAGGGAAACCAGCCCAGTAAACTGTTGAGAAGTTTGAGCTCGGCGACCGGCAGCCCAATTCAAGAGTCTGGGGGGCAAGACTACGTGCCTTTGCAACAGGTGATCCAGGGACTTTTCAAGTGATGCAGCTTTCAGGAGTCTGCTTCGGGCTTTAGCGCGGGGGTTCGCTGACCGACTTTTTTTGCAATTCCTTGCTTTTAGGGTTGACCTGAGAAGCCCTGAAACTTCTTCTATGGTTATTTATTCATTAATGGCTGTATAAGACGCAAGCGCACCGAGCGGGCGATGCTCCTAAAGGAGTCGCTGCGCTAAGGAGGTATGTTTTCTCTTGAGGACTCCAGTCACTTCAGGACTGCTGGCACCAAGCTCCCCCCCTCAACTGGAATTGGCACTCCCGCCCTATGTCGAAAGTTGGGAAGCCAGTCCTATTGCCGGGCTTTCCGCGACTGACAGAGATTAACAATTTAAAATTATAAATTAGCAATTGACGCCATGTTTTCTGGCCGCTTATCTGCCTGTTTAGTGGGAACTGCAGCCACACTGGCAATCGCCATACCTCTGAGGGCAGCTCAACACTTGACAAAAGAACAGATTGATGCTGTTGCTTCCCAAACGACTGTGGTGATTGCCCAGGGTTTGCAAAAGGGCGATATTGAATCCGGACAGGAATGGAACCCGGGCTCCGGGGTGATTGTGGCCCGCAGTGGCAAGACGTATTATGTATTAACGGCGCTGCACGTTGTCCGGACTAGAGAAGTGGTTTACGGGGTGCGAACCAGCGACGGGGAAGTTCATTTTGTCGATGATGTCAAGACTCACGAGAACATTCACCCATTTGGCAGCGAGGACAAACAGTTAGGAAAGATCGTCCAAGGATTCGATCTGGCGATTGTCAGATTTGAAAGTGAGCGCAAATATGCAATTGCCGCCATCGGAAGTTCAAACCAGATGGGCAAAGGGGAGCCGGTGTTCGTCTCAGGCTGGCCAAATCCTGATGATGAGAGCGCTCGCCGGGTGCGGGAGTTTTCCTCCGGGACGCTGACTGCAATTGTCAATCCCCCCTCAGCGGATGGCGGCTATAGCTTGCTCTATGACAATCAAACCCGCCGGGGCATGAGCGGTGGCCCTGTGTTTAATGCCAAGGCGGAGTTAATCGGCATTCACGGGCGCGGTCGAGCCCAGAAGGACATCTACTGTATCGATCCGAATTTGAGCGCCAACAACAGCTGCGGCATGCAAACGATTCACTTTATCAGCCAAGCGGAAGCCGAGCGCCTGCAGCTCAAGTTTAATTTTCAGCCGGTCGCGCCCGAGGTGATTGCAGCTGGGATGGCCAATAAGCCCCGGGCGGATACGATCGATGATATATACAAGGCGTTCACGTTTGATTTGCCGTCGCTGCTCAGGGATGGCCCTTCTGGGGGATGTGGCGCTATATTGCTAGATGACTCCTGTAAGGAGCGTTAAAGAATATTAAGGATTTCCAGTACGCAGACCTAGATCTGTCAGACAATTAGGTATTCTGGCCTAGTTAAGCGAAGCATCTACCGAATGTGGTCTGCTGTCTAGCTGTGAGGAGCAATCATCTGCATGAGGCATTTTTTACCGAGTCTGGCACTACTCCTGCTGGCGGCACCGGCAGCTTTTGCAAAAGCGTCTGAGAAACCAGCAACCTTGGAGGCACCGGCTGCCGGTTTCTCGGTAGGAACGCCCGTCGCCCCCCTCCCTGAATTCGTTATCCCTCCCACCCCTCAAATTAGCCCCACCGGCCCCGTTTCTCCCGAGTTCTCAGACGCCGGGAACCCGACGGCAAATAATATAACTAATCCACCGGATGTTAAATTGATATCAGCCGCTCTAAGCAATGCTATTATTAGCGGTATTAAAGATGCATTACAGGCAATTCCGGATGATGAATACATAAAATTGGCAAGCGGGACAAGGCTGTTTCAATCCCGTTTCCAGGATTGGGCTGACAGAACTACTGCCCCCGCCGCCTCCCGCACTGACGATAGCCAGTGCCCAGTGACCAGTGACCAGTGCCCAGCGCCGGCAATACCTGCCGATTCCGTTAGCGCAGCGGCTCCGGAGGAGCACAGCGCAGGGGCACCGGAGGAGCATCCGATGGCGCAGGTGACTTCAGTCTCGCAGCTGGCGGACGTGCAGCCGGGTGACTGGGCGTTTCAGGCATTGCAGAACCTGGCAGAGCGCTACGGCTGTATTGCAGGGTATCCCGATAGCAGCTATCGGGGGAACCGCGCCCTGACGCGAGATGAATTTGCTGCCGGTTTGAACGCCTGCATCTCCCGCATCAGCGAACTGATTGCTGCCAAAAAGCCAACACCAACAGAAGACTACGTTACCAAAGAAGATTTGGCGGCGCTGCAAAAACTGCAAGCGGACTTTGCCGCCGAGTTGGCCACTTTGCGAGATCGTGCCGAGACGCTAGAAGCGCGTTCCGGTGAACTGGAAGCGCAGCAATTCTCGACGGCGGCTGTACTTGGCGGAGAAGTGATCTTTGGCTTGACCGGCGCTGCAGGATCGGGTGCCGGCTCTGGAGGGGAAAAGGATGTGGTTCTGACTCAGCTGGCGCGACTGGGAATTGTCTCCACATTCACAGGCAAAGACCGGCTGCGAGTGGAGCTGGCTACCGGGAATTTTGACGGTCGGGGCTTTGCTCGCCCGGAAGCCCTCAATACTGATATGGCCTTGCTTTCTTACCAAGCCGGTTTGGAGAACCAGATACACTTAGATAAGCTAGAATATCGGTCTGCAGCGTTTGGCGATCGGGTTGTGTTGACCGTCAGACCGGTGGGTTTTAGCTTGAGCAGCGTTCTCACCGCCAACTCTCCTTACTTCGATGCCGGTCGGGGAGCGATTTCCCGCTTTGCCGAGGCGAGTCCTATTTTCAAAATTGGAAATTTGGATGCCGGTGTGGGATTTGACTGGTTGGTGACTGACACGGTACGCTTGCAAGTAGCTTACGGCACAAGGGGCAGCAGCACTCCTGAGAGAGGTCGGGGCGTGTTTGGCGCAGACCACAGCGCCTTGGGAGCGCAGCTGTTACTCAAACCGGCTGCCAACATTCTGGCCGGCGTGACTTACGTCAACGCCTACTCTAACGACGGTCGGTTAGATACCTTCACCGGCAGCTTTAATGCCGATACCTCTGGGCTGTTAATTCAGCCCGAGCCGGTGCAGATTAATGCTGTGGGCGGCTCCCTGCAGTGGCGCTTAAATCCTAAAGTGACATTGGGAACTTGGGGGGCGTGGATTTTCACAGATTCCCTAGAGTCATCCGCTTCTGCCACTGCCACCACTTACCTGTTTTCCCTGGGCTTGTCCGATCCCTTTGGCAGACAGGGAGACTTGCTAGCCTTTCTCTTTGGCCAGCCGCCCAAGTTAGTCAGTGGAAACGACGTGCGCGAAGATGATGGCACGTCCCTGCACTTTGAGGTTTTCTACCGCTTTCGGGTGACTGATAATATATCAATCACTCCGGGGTTCTTTATTATAACCAATGCAGACCACGATGCGGGTAACGGCGATATATTCGTGGGAACCATCCGCACTACTTTTCGCTTTTAGGAGGAATTGTTTATGCAATTTTAAAGCAGGTTTAGGGGGCGGGACATAGGGCATGGGGCATAGGGCATGGGGCATGGGGAAGATTAACAGCAGGAGATAGCGCATGGGGCATGGGGCATGGGGCATGGGGAAGATTAACAGCAGTGCCCAATGCCCAATAAACTGTCCGTACTACTTTTCGCTTACAGGAGGTTCCATTAATTATGCAATTTAAAGGCAGACCTATTGCGGGTAATGAAACGAGGAAGCCGCCGGCGGGGGGCGTTTACAGGGGGAGCCTGGGAACGAGTTTAAGCGGGATATTTCTTTTGGCTTTTGGCTTTTGGCTTTTACCTTGTTGGGTGGCTCGTGCGGGCGAAATAGAAACTATCAGTGAATTGCAAACGGCACCGGCTTCCGCGCCCGCGCAACCGGCACGCCAAAGGCTTAAGCCCAACTTTTCTGAGGAAGAAAGAAGAGGTTTTAGCCAGAGGGGATTTACAAAAACGTTCTTAAATGACGGGCTAAATGGCAACAGCGATCCTCTGGGGGGTGGCACCCCAGGCGGTGGGTTGGAAGGCAACCAAGGGCTTCGAGGAATCTCAGCTCAAGAGCGAGGAATCGTGCCGGCATTTGACCCGACAGATGTGATTATTCCCCGCTCTGGAATTAGATGAGTGGGGCGGGTTTACACGGTTGTTGGGACAGCGGTTTTTGGGACAGGCGAGACGCCTGTCCTACGTTTTTAAGACGCAGACGCGGGCGTCTCGCCTGCGCTACACCAACCCCTAACCCCTAATCCCTACCCGAGGGAGATGCTGTCGATGACAATCTTATTGGCAAAGTCGCCAAAAGAGACTGATCTGGCAATTCCTGAAAAAGGGATTGTTACCTGAGCGAACTCGCTGTAAGCATCGGGCAAGTCACCGGCTGGGGTTCGGGATAAAGGCACGGAGGCCAAAATATTGCCGGTGGCACCGGCTCCTTCATAAAGGGTGACTGTGTGGTTGCGAAAAGGGGAAGCGTAGAAGAACGACAGCTGAGCGTCAAATCCGCCCGCTACATCCATGACGATTTCAGAACCTTCGCCATAAGTCAGGGCAGTAATCCCAGAAGGCGGTGCCCCAAAATTTCCGCCAAATTTATCTTTTGCGCCCAAGGCATCCAAGGCATCGGTATCAATAATTCCTAGAGCGTTGGCAGAGAAGGAAATGCCTTGAGGGGCATAAGACGCTCCCAGCGGGTCTAAATTCCCAACTCTCTCGAAGTCAAGCAATGCCGGCATATCGCTTCTGGCGATGGTGAGGGTAGCCGTATTCTGCTGCCCAATCGCCGCACCGCCGGTGGGGTTAACTAAGGCGAGATTGACTGTCTCAGCGACTTCAACCAAAGTGTCATTAACAATGGGGATATTGACAGTTTTAATGATTTCCCCATCAGCAAAGGTGACATTTATCGGGGTGTTGCTGTAGTCAGCCTGCGCCTGAGCGGTGCCACCGGCTAGGGTGAGGGTGGCGCTGACTGTGCCGGTGTTACCGCCGGTGCGAGTCAGGGTAACAGCTGCTTGGGAAGTGCCATCCTCGCTGACGAGGAAACTGGCGTCAAGAAACTCTAATGTCCCGGGAGGTGGTGGTGTGGGTGCCGGTGCCGGTGCCGGTGTGGGTGCCGGTGTGGGTGTGGGTGTGGGTTGCGGAGTGGGTGTCGGTGCCGGTGGGGGTGCGGTGTCATTGTCCACAATTTCGAGAACGGCCATATTCTGGGTGCCGGTCGTCGCGCCAGCGCTGGGGTTGGTTAAAATTAGGTTAATCGTCTGGGAACCTTCGACACTGGCATCGTCAGTGATGGGGACAGATACGGTCTTAGCTGTTTCCCCGGGGGCAAAGTTGACTTGTATGGGGGTGTTGATGTAATCCTGAGGGTAGGTGGCGGTGCCATCAGCGAGGGTGACTGTGGCGCTGACTGCAGTGTTGAGGACTCCCGTGCGGGTGACAGTTACCGCCTCCACAGGCGTGCCGGTTTCGCTGACGCTAAAGGTGGGGGAACTGAACTGCAAGGAGACATCATTGTCGGCAATTGTGAGAGTGGCGGTATTCTGCTGCCCGATTGCTGCGCCGCCGGTGGGGTTGGTTAAGGTAAGATTTACGGTTTCGGCGGCTTCGACACTGGCATCATCAACGATAGGGATGGCTACCGTCTGGGATGTTTCTCCTGCAGCGAAGTTGACTTGTATCGGGGTGCTGCTGTAATCCCCAGGGGAGATGGCGGTGCCATTGGTTAGGGCAATGGTGGCGCTGACGGCATTATCGAGGACGCCGGTGCGTGTGACAGTCACTTGTGCCACCGGCGCGCCCTCGGTGCCGCTAAAGGTGGGGGCGCTAAACTGCAAGCCAATATCATTAATAGTGAGAGTGGCGGTATTTTGCGCTCCGACAGTTGCGCCGCCGGTGGGGTTGACCAAGGTAAGATTTACCGTCTCGGAACCTTCGACAGTGGCATCATCAGCGATAGGTACAGTCACTGTCCGCGCGGTTTCTCCGGGGGCGAAGTTGACTTCTATCGGGGTGTTGCTGTAATCCGAGGCGGAGGTGGCGGTGCCATTACTCAGGGTGATGCTGGCGCTGACAGCCGTGTCGAGGACGCCGGTGCGGGTTATTGTGATTTCTGCTGCCGGTGTGCCCTCGGTGACGCTAAAGGCGGGCTCGCTAAACTGCAAGGAGATATCATTGTCCAGAATGGTCAAAGTGGCGGTATTCTGCGCCCCGATTGTCGCGCCGCTGGTGGGGTTGGTCAAGGCAAGATTAATCGTCTCTGCGTCTTCGACGAAGGTATCATCCAAGATGGGAATGGCTACCGTTTTTTGTGTTTCCCCATCGGCAAAGTTGACGGTTATTGGGGTGCTGTCGTAATCCTGACCGGCGGTGGCGGTGCCGTCGCTGAGGGTGATGGTGGCGCTGACTGCGCCTATCCCGCCGCTGGTGCGCACCACCGTCACTGCTGCCACCGGCACCCCATCCTCACTGACGGAGAAAGTCGGGGCGCTAAATTCTAAGACGCTGGTAGCAGGAGCTAGCACTTCAACAAAATCGCTGTTTTGCAACTGACTGAAGGCACCGAGATAATTCACTTCTGCCAAAAGCGCGGGCTGGCCTTCGACAGTTTGGAAAATATTAAGGATGGGGCGAGTGGGGTCAGTGAGATTCGGGATTAAAGTTAGATCCTGGAACGTCACGCCACTTGGCAGCCCAATTTTGTCAGTGCCAAACTCAAAGTCGGTAATGATGTTTTGCCCAGATCCGATGGCGAATATGTCGGCACCGGCACCCCCGGTTAAGGTGTTATTTCCCCCGTCGCCGAAAAGGATGTCGCTGCCATTGCCGCCTTCGATAATGTCATTTCCTGTGCCGCCGGTGAGCGTGTCATCCTCGCTGCCGCCGTTTAAAGTGTCATTTCCAGCGCCGCCAAATACGAGGTCGTTGCCTGCGTTTCCAGAGAGAGTGTCGTCTCCCTCGCCACCGCTTAAAATGTCATTTGCCTCGCCGCCGGCTAAAGTGTCATTGCCCGCTTCGCCAAATAGCCGGTCTTCTCCCAAGTCGCCTGTTAGACTGTCATTTCCAGTGCCGGCGGTTATTGTGTCATTCCCGACGCTGCCGGTTATTGTGTCATTCCCCCTGTCGCCAAACAGCTGGTCATTGCCATTGTCTCCTGCGAGACTGTCATTTCCCTGGCCGCCGCTTAAAGCGTCATTTCCTTCGCCGCCGCTTAAGGTGTCATTTCCCCCTTCGCCAAAGAGGGTGTCTTCTCCTGCGTTTCCTGTGACAAGGTCATCTCCCCCGCCGCCGGTTAAGGTGTCATCCTCGGTGCCGTCGATTGACGTGTTATTCCCGTCGTCGCCAAAGATTAGGTCATTCCCGTCGCCGCCGGTCAGGGTGTCCCCTCCGCTGCCGCCGATTAAGGTGTCATTTTCGATTGTGCCGGTTAACAGGTCATTTGTAATGCCGCCAAACAGTAAGGCCATTGTCTCTGCTTCCTTGCTTGTTGAACTATTTTTCAAAGACTAGATCGCGGGGATGCATGCTAATGTAGAGACGCAACATGTGGCGTCTTTGCGCCAGCGTTAGTTGCCGGAACGCGCCGCGCCCCCGAAGGGGGGACAGGAAGATTGAATCACAATCCTTGCCGGTAGGGGCGTTACAGCCGTTTGCCCCTATTTTAAAATTTGGCACCCGCTTCCTTTGCCATCGCGCCTTTAAGTGAGTAAATCTCAATAATAATCGCACGACACCTGGTAGTCCCTGAGGAGAACCTCTCTTCTCGTCCCTCTGCACCCTGTGCACCCTCTGCGCCTTGGCGGTTAATAACATCATGACTTCCCGCCTACGCCCAGATGCCACCTCCGCTCCCTGAATTGTACAAGACGCAACCTGTGGATAGCCAGTCGTTCCTTTTCCCTCGTGGAAAGTCTCCCTTGCCAGATGCAGCTATAATAAATTCAGAGCTGCGGGGAAAGAATAGTTTGGCCAGCTGAATCAGCTGAATCCCGAAAACGGGATTGAAACGAAGGATAAATCATTCCCCCTTCTTCCTTCCAACTTGCGTAAGGGTGTGAGGGTTGTGCCGGCTTGATGTACTAGGTATTCTACACTATTCTCAGCAGTCTGGCTCTCTGGCGGCGCTCCCGCAGCGGAGTTTAGACAGAGAGCCTCAACCCAAGCCGGTGAACAAAATTTAATGAAAATTAATGAAAAATTGTGAACCTCACGCCTCCAACTCCCCAACTCCAACCCGCTGGCGGGGGAGTAGGGGGACAGGGAAACCCTAAAAAAAAGTAAATTTTCCCCAAAAGCGGCTGCCAAGGCAGTAAATTAATATCAGAGATAAAAGGGCCGCGAACTGGAAGGCTAAACAAATAAGGATGGGCTTTAAAGATGGGCGAATTGCCAAATAGCTACTTGAGAGGCGGCCTTAAAATATTCTGTTGATTGGCCCTAAATCCCTAATATCCTTTAAATTGTCCTGAGAGGGGTTAATATGTCCGAAAACAACCAGCCTGCAATTGCTGACGTGCGGAGACAGTTTGATGAAGATGCCAAACAAGCAGCAGCGGTCAGCCAGTCTACGCTTTTGAAAATCCTGGCGCACAACAAGGATACAGAATATGGGAAGCGATATGGCTTTGGAGGGATTGCCGGCATCCAAGACTTCAAAGAAATCCACCCCCTGACTGAGTACGCACATTACGAGCCGTTTGTTAAGCGAATGCTGGCGGGAGAGGAAAATGTCCTGGCTGCCAACTCGGTGATTTTCTTTTCTAAAAGTTCCGGCACTACGAGTGGGGGAAGTCAAAAGTTCATCCCCGCCACCAATTACCGCTGCCCTTTTCGATGGGATCTTCTGCTCGAAGGTGCTATCGAACGCGCCTTCCCCGGTATAGCAGATTGGAATCCCCGCATAATGGTTGTGAATGCCTACGGAGGAGAGTGCAGAACTGAAAGTGGGGTGAGGGTAGGAATGGCTTCCAACGCCCAACTGCCACAGGCGATGAAAATGCAGCCCTATTCCTTCACCTCCCCACCGGATGTCTTCGCTCTCACGGAGGTCGCCAGCGCCATGTATCTGCACGCACTGTACGCCCTCAAGAACCCCAACCCTTTATGTTTCAGAACAACCTTCGTTACAGCTTTGCTATATTTTATCAGGTTGATTGAAAACCACTGGCAAGAACTGGTGCGAGACATTCGTCTTGGGGATATCAGCTATGAGAGTGTGGTATTGGAGCCAGAAGTAAAGCAAAGCCTGCTGCAACAGCTGCAACCAGATCCAGCAAGAGCTGACCAGTTAGTGCAAATATTTGAACAGGGCTTTGAGGGTATGGTTCAGCGCGTCTGGCCCAATTTGCAGTATGTCAGGTGCTTGGCTGGCGGCACGTTCAGCATCTATGTGGATAAGTGCAAATGGTATCTTGGCAGCGTGCCAATCTACTCAGCAGCTCACGGCGCAAGCGAGGGGTTAATGGGGCTCAATCTTTGGCCTGGAGAGCACATCGCGCGGTTTGTGCCGGTGCCGCAAGAGAGATATACGGAATTTATTCCGGTTGCTGAGACTAACTCGGCCAATCCCACTACTCTAGAACTCACAGAACTGAAGGAGGGAGAAAGTTATGAAATGGTGATAACCTGCTTCGACGGACTGTACCGCTACCGGCTGGGCGATATCATAAAGGTCGTTGGTCATTACGGAGAATTGCCGGTCTATGAGATAGTGGGTCGTGCTGGGACGTTGCTTGATATAAGTGGGGAACGGACAACGGAGGAAATGGTTTGCAACAGCCTGCAAGAGGCAGTTTGCCGGCAATCCTGTACGCTGGTTGACTATACCACTATAATTGATATGGATAGCTCTCAGCTCCGCTATCTTGTGTTTGTGGAACTGGAAGAAGCCTCAAGTCTTTCGTCCCCGGCTGTATCCGAACTGGAAGCAAAGCTAAGTCAAGAATTCGACCGGCATTTGCAAAAGATGAATCCCAGTTACAAGAGCGATATCCCTGATGGCGATATCGGTGAGCCGAGAGTGTTCTTAGTCAGAAAGGATACCTTCCGTGCGGCGGCTGCCCTGCTGGTAGAAAAAGGAGCCTCAGAACTTCAGGTGAAGATTCCCCGGTATGCTAAAAGCAAGGAGCTGGTTGCCTTGCTGCGAGAGAACCGTTTGAGTTTCTAATACAGCCAACACAGTTAAAGCAGGCGATAGGAAACTGCACGCCGCGAACCTAGCCCGGTCGATTCATGTTTATTTCCTGCCGCCTCGCTTAATTTTTACCGCAGACAAACGCACACGCCAATCTAGCGATTATCAGTTGGATTAACTGCGCTCCATAAACCCGGTTTCTTAAAGAAACCGGGTTTATCAATAACTCACCACTATGAGAGCATGCCTGTGAAATGTTTATTCATAAGTATGCAATTTAAATAATGCCAGCCGCCCATAAGAACGCTGTCGCGTCCCGCAACGCTTGCGCTGATAAACTGAGGCACCGGCTCAAAGACCCACAGAACCAATCCCCAAAACAAAGTTATATACAATATAGAGGCACCTGTGGGCGCTGGGCAGTGGCCAGTGGGCATTGGGCATTGGGCAGTGGGGATTGGGCATTGGGCATTGGGTTGCGTCTGAAACCCACCCCCTAACCCCAAACCCCCACCCCCCAAACCCTAACACCTACCCCGAAACCCTAACAGTTACCCCCAAACACCTACCCCCTACCCCCTAATCCCTAACCCCTAACATGGAGTCCCGATACAACCCAGCAGCGATTGAGGAAAAGTGGCTGCATACCTGGGCGGAACTGAACTTAGACCAGACGCCCGCAGACAGCGATAAGCCGAAATTCTACGCCCTGTCCATGTTCCCCTACCCGTCGGGCAACCTGCACATGGGCCACGTCCGCGTGTACACCATTACAGATGTCATCGCCCGACTGAAGCGGATGCAAGGCTATCGCGTCCTCAATCCAATGGGATGGGACGCCTTTGGACTGCCGGCAGAAAACGCGGCGATTGAGCGGGGTATTCCCCCAGCGGAGTGGACTTATAAAAACATCGCCCAGATGAAAGGCCAGATGCAGAAACTGGGCATCTCCTTCGACTGGAACAGAGAAGTCACCACCTGTGCGCCCGATTACTACAAATGGACGCAGTGGATATTCTTGCAGTTTTTCAAAGCCGGTCTGGCTTACCAAAAAGAAGCAGCTGTCAACTGGGACCCGATTGACCAAACCGTGCTGGCTAACGAGCAAGTCGATAACGAAGGCCGCTCCTGGCGTTCCGGTGCTAAAGTAGAGCGCAAACTGCTGCGCCAGTGGTTCCTCAAAATCACCGACTACGCTGAGCAATTGCTCAATGACCTGGACAAGCTCACCGGCTGGCCCGAGCGCGTCAAGATCATGCAGGCCAACTGGATTGGCAAGTCCACCGGCGCGTATTTGGAATTCCCCATCGTCGGGATGGACGAGAAAATCGGCGTCTACACCACTCGCCCCGATACGGTGTGCGGGGTGACTTACGTTGTGCTGTCACCAGAGCACCCCCTGACGCCCCGCGTCACAACCCCAGACCGGCAACCCGCTGTGGACGCCTTCATCAAAGAAGTCTCCAGCGAGAGCGAAATCGAGCGCACCGCCGAGGACAAGCCCAAGCGCGGCATCCCCACCGGCGGCACGGCCATCAATCCCTTCACCGGCGCAGAAATTCCCATCTGGATTGCCGATTACGTCCTCTACGAGTATGGCACCGGCGCAGTGATGGGCGTGCCGGCGCACGACACGCGGGACTTCCAATTCGCCAAGCAAAACAATCTCCCCATTCAGGTGGTGATTGTGCCTCCAGGCAGTACAGGCGAGACGCCGGCGCTGCAAGAGGCTTACACTGACCCCGGCGTTATGGTCAATTCTGGCCAATTTGACGGCACCCCCTCGGCGGAAGGGAAAATCGCCGTTATTCAGCACGCCGAGAAACAGGGATTCGGCAAAGCGCGAGTGCAATACCGGCTCAGAGACTGGCTGATCTCCCGCCAGCGGTACTGGGGCGCACCCATACCCGTGATTCACTGTCCCAAATGCGGCACAGTGCCGGTGCCAGAAGACCAATTGCCGGTGCTGTTGCCCGAAAATGTCGAGTTCTCTGGACGCGGGCCCTCTCCCTTGAGCAAGCTGCACAGCTGGATAAACGTGCCCTGTCCCAGCTGCGGCGAGCCGGCCCAGCGGGAAACGGACACGATGGACACCTTTATCGATTCCTCGTGGTATTTCTTGCGCTACCCCGACGCCAACAACGACCGGCAGGTTTTCGACCCCGCCAAAGTCAATGACTGGATGCCGGTAGACCAGTATGTTGGCGGCATCGAACACGCGATTTTGCACTTACTCTATTCCCGCTTTTTTGTCAAGGTGTTGCGCGACCGGAGTTTGCTCAACTTCGACGAGCCCTTCCAGCGCCTGCTCACCCAGGGCATGGTGCAAGGCATGACCTACAAAAACCCCGCCACCGGCAAATACATCCCGTCCTCCCAGATACAAGATCCCGCCAACCCGAAAGACCCAGCCACCGGGGAACCGCTGCAAGTCTTCTACGAAAAGATGTCCAAGTCCAAGCACAACGGCGTCGATCCGCTGGACGTGATGGGCAAGTACGGGGCGGACACAGCGCGGATGTTCATCCTGTTCAAGGCACCGCCAGAAAAAGACTTAGAGTGGGATGACGCCGACGTGGAGGGGCAATTCCGCTTCCTCAACCGCGTCTGGAGATTGGTGGCGGAAGTTGCCGGTCCCGAATCAGCCAAACCGCACAAGAGTGCAACCAATTTAAACAAAGCTGAAAAAGACTTGCGGCGGGCGATTCACACCGCGATCAAAGAAGTAACGGACGATTTAGAGGGCGAGTACCAGTTCAATACAGCCGTGTCTGAATTGATGAAACTGAGCAACGCCCTCGCGGATGCCAGCTGCAAAGACTCGCCGGTTTATGCAGAAGGCATTGAGACGCTGCTGGTGCTTTTGGCTCCCTTCGCGCCCCATATCGCCGAAGAATTGTGGCGGGGCACCGGCCATCAGGATTCAGCCCACCGGCAAGCTTGGCCGGTTGCTGACCCAGCCGCCTTAGTCGTCGATGAAATCACCCTAGTCATTCAAATCAACGGCAAAACCAGAGGCGCCATTCAAGTGCCGGCGGATGCCGGCAAAGAAGCCCTCGAACAGTACGCGCGAGAATCCGAACTTGCCAAGCGTTTTATCGAAGGCAAAGAGATTAAAAAGGTGATTGTGGTGCCGGGGAAACTGGTTAATTTTGTCCTATAGCAGTTCTAACTGATTTGCGCAACCGCTCTTGGCCCAGAACCCCGGTTTCTTAAAGAAACCGGGGTTCTGAAATTTACACGAAGGTATATAGCAGTATTCATATTGCTTAGGACATCAGTGGCCTGGGATAAAAGGCGTAGGACAGGCGTCTCGCCTGTCCTTTGTGTCCTATGTATTTTTGACTCAGGCTGAAAAGGCTTTCCTGCCATTTTTTCAATCCAAAATCCAAAATCTAAAATCCAAAATCCAAAATTGGTACAGCCGCCGGCAGCTACCGCTGCTGGCAGAATTTGCGGTCGCGGTCAGCCTCAGGTTCTTGCCAAGAATAAGCAAAATGGCTCACCCCCTTGATTTGCGGGAAGGCTCGGCGGATTGCCTCCATTTGGGCTTCCAGGGGCGGACGATTCTTGAGCGACGCGCCCCAAGTGCCGGCGAGAGCCGGTATAACCTGGGTGCCTGGTGCTGCCATGCTCAAAACCCGCTGGATCTCTTCAACAATGCAGCGGCTGTTATTGTTCCCGCAATTGGCATAGGCCATCGGATGCCACTCCATCGAGCTGGGGAAGCGATCCCAAGGCTGCAAGCGGGAATCAAACCCTCCCTGACCGACAGATTTGTTACCGCCTGGAAAAAATACCGCTCCTGCCGGAATTCCTTGCCGCTGCACCGGCGCAACCGCCAGGTTAACAAAATCTATGATGCCCTGCACGACATGGGCGACGCTGAAATACCAAAGGTCAGCTTGCAGCTGTGACACAGAGCTGACAGTTTTGGTAGCATCGACGCGGCGACCTTGCCAGAGGGGCTGTCCTTCTCTGGGGTAGAGTTTGTTGACCGCTTCGACATCAGCGGTAGAGATGGAGCCCTGAGAGAGGTATCGCCGGATCAGCTCTCGCCCTTTTTGGTTGCCGGCGCGTTGCAAGAGGCTTTGCTGGGTCGCGTCACTGTAAAGCCACAGGTCGTGAACCTTGCTGACCACGGACTCTGGCCCAGAGCCGCGAGGGTAGCGAACGTAGTCGAACAGCACCCCGTCCGGGCGGCGCTGCAGCGCCGCATTCACCACCCAAAGGTAGTCTTGTCGCGCTTGCGGGTGGTAGGGATCGATGAAGACTTTACTCACGTCACCCTCTGCAGCCTTGATGTCTGTCTCGGCGTCGTTGGTCTTGAGATCCGAAAAACTGGTCTGGCCATTAGCCTTGCGAGCTATCACTTGCTGCCGGTCTGGGCGCTGGCTGTAGGTATAGCCAAAATTCATGGTAAACAGCCATGCGTAGACTTTCAGACCCCGCTCTCGCCCCTTTTGAATCGCTTGAGCGAGCAAATCGGCGTTTTCTGCCCCTGGGACGCGCACGGCAGATGGCCAAACGCTGCGGTTTTCCGCCTCCGGCAGCAGGACTTGCCCGTCGTAAAAATATTCAACGTAGACGTGGTTGTACCCTCGGGCAACAATCCGGTCGAGGACTCCTTCGAGAACCCCCGGCTGGAGATCGCAAGCGTACAGGCGCAGCCAAATGGCCTGAGTTTCGGGCCAGGTTCGCCGGCGGCACTCCTGCAAGCGCTCTCCCCGTTTCGCCACAAGGGCGCTGTAGCGGCTTTGGGCGTCCTTGTTGCCTTGAAAGGCTGCTTGCCGCAAGCTGTCTGTTTCAGTAACTTCCTCCCGGGAGGACTGGCAGTAAGCCGTTTCTTGGGATTGGGCTGGCAGGCTGCCGGTGTGCACACTGACGAGCGCTGTGCTGACACCTGCCATTACAGGGCGATACCAGCTCCGCCAGAGTTTTGAAACTGCAAGATGTTGGGAAAATCTCATTTTCAATTCCGTTTCCAGGATTCAGCTGACCAAAATATTTCTTCCCCAATGCACCTCTGAAATTACCGTGGCTGGAAGTTTAAGCTACCGCCGTAGCGGTAGCGGCTGCGTGACTGAGCATCGCAGAATTTGCGTGCAACGGTTGCGGCTGCGCGACTCAGCATCGCGGTTTTGCCTCTGAGGTTAAGCGCCTCGCTTGACGGCTGCCTCTACCTGAGCGAACTCCGTCTCAAGCCGGTCTTTCAACTTTTTAGGCACGGGCCGGTTGGGGTAGGCATTGTAATGGGCGGCTAGGGAATTCAAGGCGGTGCGCATGGTGGTGAAGGAGGTCAGCTTGGTATACTGGCCCCGGTTGTAGCGAGCGGCAAAGTCATTAATCTTTTGACGGGCGTCCGCCTGCACCGCTGCTTTCTCGGGAGAGTCGTCTGGCATCTCAATGGCCGCTTTCAGGCTGCTGACCACGGCTAGTGTGTCCTGGCGATAGTCGCCGGTTAAATTGGACATATCGCCTGTACAGCCTGCCACGCCAATCGCGACGACTAAAACCAGGGCCAGCAGACGTGACAAATAGTGCTTCATGAGTTTTCGGGAGAACGGGGACTGATATCTAAAATCAAAATTAAGATTAATCCTATCTTGGATTGCAGCCACAGGAAGGACGCTGTCGCGTCCCGCAACGCGAGCCGCAGCGCACAGGAGCGCGAAATGAATTATGTCACAGGTATAAATCCTCTGTCCTAGCGCCGGCGTCTGGAAACAAGCTGGCAAGATTTTCCCCAGGGGCGGGTTGATACCTGCCCGCCGCATCCTGCAGATATGCCCGGTTTACCCGATACTGCGGCGCTCGCCGACTTTCTCCATGCTGGGGATAGCCCTTTTGAGGGCCGCACTTCATCCCCAGTTGAGATAGATAGTATGTTTTCAACATCCCTGTTCCAGTCGGCCAAAGGCAGGCCCGACAGCACCGACATGGGGATTAAGGGAGCCGGCTGGCCAACAAATTCTATAATATCCGGAAGAAAGCATATATACAAAACGGGTCTGAAAGCGTTTTTTATGGAAACCATTTAATCGTAAAGTAGGTTAGCGAGATTTTCGTCCCCCACTTCCGCTCCCCACTCCCCATGAGGAATGGCCAGCCCCAACCGGCTTTCCCAGACCGCAACTGGCTGGTTCCAGAGACAGTCGCTTCGGAACTGCGCACACCGCCACCCGTGAAAATTGTCCCCGAGGCGGGGCGGGCACGGGGGCACCGCCCCTACAACACTATTTTCAAGTCAGGGGCATGTCCCGTCTCCACTCGGCTGCGCCTTTATCTTAATATATTAAGATTTATTAAAACAGTGTTTTATGGCTTATCCTCCCTACAACCCACCTTTTTTGCTGAAAAACGGTCTGGCGATGACCGTCCATGTGGCTCGCAGGGCTAGCCACACCTGGGAAAAAACCACCCGGCACCCAGAACCCCCTTACCAGGAGAAAATCTTCACCGGCGCACAGGGAGTGCCGATTTTTGGCCTTGCTGCCATCCCTGACCGCCCTCGCGGCACTATTGTCAGCACCTATGGCATTACCGGCGATCTGGACAACCAGTGGTTTCTCAGACTGCTGGGGCGCAAGGCATTTGCCCGGGGCTATGCGGTGGTTCTGTTTGACTGGCGGGCCCACGGCAAAACCGGCCAGCTCTCTCCCACCCTAACTTCAGATGGCTTGTACGAAGGAGAAGATTTTGTCCGCATTGCCGCAGGAGCCAAGGCAATGGGCTGTCCCGCGCCGTTCTGGTTCACCGGCTTCTCCCTGGGAGGGCAACTTGCCCTGTGGGGAATCAAAGCATCCCAGGATCTCGCCCTGTGCCAAGAACTCGGGCTGAAGTCAACCGACCTGGGAGGCGGTGCGGTGATTTGTCCCAGTCTGGATTCCAACCGCTCCCTGTCCTATTTAGTCAAACATCCCGTCGGCAAATACTTAGAAAAAGCAATCGCCAAAGAACTGAAAAAACTGGCTTGGCGTCTGCACGAGGCTCACCCCGACGCCATAGACCCAGCCGCCATCGACCGGGCTAACAGCATCTGGGGCTTTGACCGCGAACTGGTCATCGGGCGACTGGGGTTCCCATCGGTGGAAGCTTATTACGACGCCAGCAGCGCCCTCCCCCTGCTGCCTGAACTGCGCAAACCCACTCTCATCCTGTACGCCGCAGACGACCCCCTGTTTGACCCAACCATTGTCCCTGACTTGCAAGCCGCTTGTGCCGGCAATCCCAGCCTGGATTTGCTCCTCACCGAATACGGCGGTCATGTGGGCTATCTCAGCAGCTTGGCGAGCCAGCACCTTGCTGGCGACCCCGACCGCTGGTGGGCCTGGAATCGGGTTTTGCAGTGGTGCGACCGGCAGGCAGCCCGCCCTCTCACTTCCGCTAGAAAAGATTTCGCTCGCAGTTAAATCGCGATAGATGGGGGGCGGGGGCTCTCGCCTCTATTTATCTAGGCTTTAACCGGAAGTCTAGCCAGCTAAAACCCTCAGATCAACCGACAAACATCTGCCCTCACGGGTCATTTATAAAGAAAATCTAAACCCCCACAACTCCCTCCCGACTCCCCTTAAACAGGCGATCTCTGAGAGTTTTCCCCCGTTTTTTCCCGGGGGTGACGGGGGGAGAGTTTGCCAAATAGACGTGGGCTGGCCTTTAATATTTCCTTTATAAATCAGCCTTCTCCGCCGTGCTGCTGCGATTGAAACTCTAAACTCTAAAATCGAGCGACTCGACGGCCAGATAATCCCCGGTTTCGGTTGCGCTAGCCCTGGCTGTTGCCACCGGCGAGCAGAAAGCGGGAGCGCTGGCAGTGACGCCGCTCACACAGCGACGAGGATACTATCACTTTCTTGACAGACACCAGATCACAGATATCCGCCCAATCATAGTTAATCATTAGAAAAGTGGAAGCCCGTCTACTGATTGAAGTTTGCCAAGGTATTTGTGATGAGTGTTTTTCAACCCACCCACAAGCTTGTCGCTCCTGCAGGGGAAGAAATACCCGTGATGCTACTCTCCCAGAAGCAAAGTTTTAGATATCTGGCAGTCACCGCAGAGGAATATGAGGAGGGAAGCGCTCCGATTTATGAATGGCATCCCTCTGAGGGGGTAACTTACAGGGGATTCAAATTAGACGGGCTGAGTGTTTTGGCCCTGGACTCTCGCAGCAAGTCTTTGCCACAGCCTGCATCCGAGCCGGTGGAGCACGCAAAGCAAACCGAGTGGGCTTAGCACTAAACTCTAAAATTGCTCTGTCTGGTTTTTCCGCCGCAAGGAAAACCGGCCAATAATTTGCACGTCGAGTTCGTACTGTTCGGTAAGTCCGCGCCGCTCTATGGCCCGCCGGCTCGCCACAGCCGACCAATTGATTAAATCAATTTGCCGGCGGGTCAAATTCTCGTCATGTATGCGATAATAGTAGAGGGCTTTATTGAGGTGCTTGATTTGGGTTATCTCTGAAAGTCGCAAGCACAAATCATAATCTTCTGCGAGTTCCATTGAGGGGTCAATCCCACCGGCAGCCAAGTAGGCATCCGTCCGCATCAATCGGAAGTGGAATGTCATGAAGTCAATCAGCAGCCGGTTTTTGGAGTAGGGAATTTGGCTGCGCTGTCCGATTCCTTTGACATTGCCAAGCGCATCAATGACCAGATAATCGGTGTAGACGAGTCCAACTGTTGGGTTGGCATCCAGAAAACCGGCAGTTTCTTCGAGTGCTGTTGGCGATAGTAAATCATCGCTATCTACCCAGCCAGTGTGAGTTCCAGAACACATGGCGTGAGCCGCTTTGAGAGCCGGCGCGCGCCCTTGATGAGGGGCAGCAATTACTTTCACTCGTTCGTCTAGTCTAGCATAATTGCCGGCGATATCTAAAGAACTGTCCGTTGAGCCGTCATCCCACACCAGAAGCTCGAAGTCTTTTCTCGTCTGCGCCAAGACACTTTCTATCGCAGCGCCCAGGTAGCGCTCTCGATTGTAGACCGTCATTATTAGGGAAATTGTGGCTGTCATGGGGGGTGAGAGAGGTTTTGGCTTGAAAAAATTGGGGTGTACTCTGGCGTTGCATATTCCTGAACCCGGCACCCCAACCCCTCCCCGCGTGCGGGGAGGGGGAGAAAGAGATGGAGTTTCTCCAAACAGGTTTGTAGTAGGGCTTTAGCCCAACCGGCACTCCTCGCAAGACCGGTCGCCAGAAATCGTAGGCGTATTTGGCGTCCCAAGCTACAATGCCGGCGTCCGCTAGGGCGATGTTCAGCAGCGCGAACAGGCGGGCGTCTTCTACTAGGGTGCTGCCACTTTGTAAGGAGGCTTGTTGGGCAATTTGGTTCCAGTGTCCGGGTGGGGTGTAGGTGCCGGCACCATCCGCCCAGAAGAGGGCGATTTCTGTCCCTTCAGGGGTGCGGGCGCTGCTGTTTTTTTCGCCCAATTCTTTGACTTGATTGAGTTCTCTGGTATAATCAGAACTGGTGAGGGGAGGGGGTCCGCTTGGGCGAAATTGGGAGTTGCTTGTCATGGCAAAGGGGGCGAGATTCGCCCACTGGGGGAGGAGTGCCGGTTGAAAGCTGGGAGGTGTGGGAATCCAATTGCCGGCACTGATTTGTGGGGTGTGGGGCACTTTGGTTGCGGAACCGTCCGCACTTCTGGCGGCTAGAATTTTGCCGGCTGCGATTTGCCCTAGGGTGACGCCATCTGTTTCGGATTGGCTGTCGGGTATTGTGGCGAGAGAGTCGGTGAGTGCGGCGGAGAAGGTGGCGGATTGGTTGGGGTATAAATAGGTGAGAGTGCGGTGCGCTGCGGCGGCGGCAGCTGCTTCTGGATCGGCGTTTGGCGGCGCTTCTAGGTTGGCTTTGTATGGGGTGCCGGTTTTGGCGATTGCCGTGACGGCATCGTATATTGCTGTGTGGACTATGGCTAGATTTCTGGCGGCTAAGGGGGGTGCTGTTTTGTCTGTTTGTATGGCGTTTAGTGCTGTCTGGTTCCAGTCGATGATGATGTTGGTGGGATCTGCGGAAAGGAAACGGTTGAGTTGCCGTTCGAATTTGAAGGCGGGGGAACAGCTGCGCCCTTCTGCTATGCCGTGGGTTTGGAGGTGCTGTAATGCTAGATTTCGGTTGCCGGTGCAGGCTTGATTGACATCGGGGTTGTTGGATAAATAATAGTCTAAGCTGACATAAGGCGAGAAAGTGCGTCCCTCTGCTATGCCGAAGGTTTGCAGGTGTTTGAGGAGTTGCTCGCTGTTGAGTCCGGCTAAGTCGGGGTGGCTGGCGCGATAGAAGTTGAGGTCTATTAAGGGGGAGAATTGCCGGTGTTCGGCTAGGCCAAATTGTTCTAGGTGGTTGAAGAGTTGCTCGTTTGTTAAGCCGGCTAGGTCTGGGTTTTTGGCGCGGTAGTAGTTGAGGTCGGCGAAGGGGGAGAATTGCCGGTGTTCGGATAAGCCGTATGTTTGGAAGTGCTGGAGTAATTGCTGGGGGGTGGTTATGCCGGCGGCGGCTAAGTCGGGGTTGCCGGTGGCGTAGAAATCGGGGTCAAATAATTGGACGGACATAGTGTTCCTGATTTACACCTGATAAAAAAAGAGCGCTAATTCTTCAATTTTTCACCCCCGCTGGCTAATGCTTATTCTAATTAACCGGGCCATAAAAGCAATTATGAAAGCTTGAATCAAACGGTTTATCAATCGCCTTAAAAGATTGCCTCAAAGCCCGGTATAGGAAATCTGTATCAGCCTAAGTCAATAAGACTTTTCCCGTCGTTGTTAAACGAGTTGCGGAGCCGTGACAAAAATTCTCTATCCAGTGTCTTGGCATTTCTCAAGTTCTCCAAGTCTTCGCGTTGCTTGGCTAGTTCTCGGAGCGTCCAAGGGTGATTGACAATCTCCTTATCAAGGATTTTTAATATGTCGTCAGGCCCTCCCTCCATGAAGAAATATTCCAAATAAAGAGCGAAGTCAATTGTTCTCAAAGCACAATTCACTACCTCGATAATACAGCTCAGGGAAGGCTCGATACATGCATCTAAAGTGTAAATAATTGCTATCACTGCTTCCCGCGCCTGCCCGTCGTATCTAGATTCTGAGAAATCCTCAGAATCGGGCATTACATCTTCACTCTCACAAGCATCTCTTAATTGGCGGATTCTTGCCGCATCCACTGGTTTTTCTTGCAAAATTTGCCAAACTTCATCCAGCGCCGTCCGTAACATAGAGAGATTTCCCCAATTTTCCGTCCGATAAAAAGCGGCATAGTTGGGAAGCAACCTCTCACAAATAGAAGCGGCAAACGCAATTCTATGAGGGTTTGGCAGTGCCTCTATTCCACTTTCCAAGTCATCTAATCTGAGAGGATAGTCGAAAGGATTTTCAGCCATTTGATTTTTCCTTTGGATTTATTGCCGATTTTTCCTAGCCTGTCCCAGCCTTCCACTAGGTGGCTGTAGCGGACTGCCTGCTCTAACATTCTCTTCATCCATAAGTTTCGCACAGTTCGGGCAAATATCATGACTTGTCGCGATTATATCAACTTTTACTCCGTGCAAACGAGCCCATTCAATTATTATCCTCTCTGCATGAGGGTTTGAGGTTTTATCCACAGCTTTAATAGAGATTTCATCGGGCTGTAGTAATTTTTTTGTTCGCGCGTTAAATATCCCCCTCTATAATTGGTAGTTACCACCTTTTGACGCTCACCATTCTCATCTATTACTACACCTACTGCGGCTTTTTTTTGCAGGAATTTCTCCTGCTGCCAGACCAATATCGATGGCCCTGGGTCGCAAGGCTTTCTGATCATCTGACAGTTTATCAGGATCGTACTCAATTGGAAAAAGCCAATCTTCTGCCCAAGGTTGTTCGAGACCTTCGCCAAAACCGGGCAAACGATCAGGTGCAGAACAAATTCCCCCGTGAGTACCCCCATCTTGCTCTAAACCAGATCCAGGCCCAGGAAATGGGGGTATTGGTAATGGTTCAGGTAGGGGCCTGGGATTGGGAGTAGGAATAACATTCTTCTCTGAACCGGGAGGGTCTAGAGGATATGTAAGTGGTTCTGGTGGCTGTGGGGGAAAAGTGTCAACAAACGGATTTACGCTTTCAGAATTGAGAGAGCGATTTATCTGGTCTAAGGCATACAATATCCCTATTCCTGCAAAAGCGATAGCAGCAACAGGTATTACTGCAAGCGGAATCGCAAACTCCCCTGATGGGTCTGTGTCATTAGTAGGACTATTCCCCACATACCGGTACAGATTGACATCCCCACCGGCAAACCCAATCGGGTCCTCACTAATAAATCTTCCTACCCCAGCATCATAATAACGCGCCCGGTAGAAAGAAAGCCCCGTCTCCTCATCCAACTCCCGCCCCGTATAGCCAAACCGGAAGTCCAAATTCGGATTCGTCTCACCCGTTACCTTCCCAAAGCTATCATACTTGAGGTGATTTTGTAAAGCCCCCGCCTCACTCACCAAATCCCGCACTGTCCCCTGATTATCTGTCAGCGCCCAAAGCACCTGGCCCGAAGCACTTTCATCCGCCAAAATCTGGTCAATTACCGGCCCGTGCAAATAGCGGTGAGTCTGATTCCCACTCCCATCAAACGTCAGCGCAATGTGCTCCCCGTCATAGACCAAACGCTCCACTGATGGCCCAACCGGCCCCTCCATCCGAATTTATCTTCTTCGCCATATTAGCAGGCTGTGCCAAAATCTGGAATTTAGCTAACAACCGTTCTGGAATAGCGTTTTTTACCTCATCAAATACCGATATGCAAAATAAAATAATCCCCCGCAGCAGCCTGTTTAGCGTAGTTCGCTAAAGTCCGCAGATTTTCTACCACCACATCCCGCTCAATTTCTATTTTATAAAATTCCATTGGATCTGTCAGTCTTCTATCACTTTGTACCATCACTCCCCCCGTGAGTTCAAATTTACTAGGAGCTTTTGAAAATAAATTGGCCCAGGACTCAATCACATGGCCAAAAATTTCAGCTCCTTCTTGCTTAATAATTGTATCTCCGTACAGCATTAATCCGTAAGACATCTTTTTTTTGAGGCCAGAAAGGTGAGTGCACGGCACCCACAATAATGTATCGTTGATGTACCGGATTAAATCATCGTGAATTTCTACATCGGGAGCGGCGCGGTAAAATTCAGTAAATTTTTCATAGCGCTTTTCTCCTTTTCGCAAACAAAAAAATTTGTGATTGGGCCCTTTTTTAGGCGCGGACATAGCTGTTACTCCTTTTGGATTAAAATCTAAGATACTCTTATTATACGTGTTATACGTGGCAAACTTGACTCTCTTTTTTTTAGAAAATATCCGCTCTCCTTTTGCTAAAAATGTAAAACAAGCTTGTCCAATAAAATTCTTCAAGGATTAGGTCGCTGCTGCTGCACAATCAACGCCAACGCTCTCCATAAGAAATTATACCTGTTTCACCCTTCCCCAGATCGACTATATCGATATACTTGTCACCCAACTCGTATCTGCTAACATTTGGGGTAGCTCCAGAAATTGGTCGTCCTCCTATGTTCTGATTCAGGACTTCTTCTTTAAATTCTTCTGCTTGATTAATATAGTCCTGCACAGTCTCTGCACCTACCTGTTTGCCATGCTTCTCAAAATGTGATAGTATAGCCTCTTCGACTGTAGCTCTACCTCCTTTATGCCATGAGACAGGGTTTGTAATAATGTTATCTTCATATCCCCCTAGCCCCACTCCTTCTAAATCTTCATCCGAAAGGCCATCCCAATCACTACCGCCGCCAGAATTAATTGTGAGATAAGGAGGAAATAAGGGTAGGTTAGGTAGAGGCTCAGGTGCAGAACAAATTCCCCCGTGAGTACCCCCATCTTGCTCTAAACCAGATCCAGGCCCAGGAAATGGGGGTATTGGTAATGGTTCAGGTAGGGGCCTGGGATTGGGAGTAGGAATAACATTCTTCTCTGAACCGGGAGGGTCTAGAGGATATGTAAGTGGTTCTGGTGGCTGTGGGGGAAAAGTGTCAACAAACGGATTTACGCTTTCAGAATTGAGAGAGCGATTTATCTGGTCTAAGGCATACAATATCCCTATTCCTGCAAAAGCGATAGCAGCAACAGGTATTACTGCAAGCGGAATCGCAAACTCCCCTGATGGGTCTGTGTCATTAGTAGGACTATTCCCCACATACCGGTACAGATTGACATCCCCACCGGCAAACCCAATCGGGTCCTCACTAATAAATCTTCCTACCCCAGCATCATAATAACGCGCCCGGTAGAAAGAAAGCCCCGTCTCCTCATCCAACTCCCGCCCCGTATAGCCAAACCGGAAGTCCAAATTCGGATTCGTCTCACCCGTTACCTTCCCAAAGCTATCATACTTGAGGTGATTTTGTAAAGCCCCCGCCTCACTCACCAAATCCCGCACTGTCCCCTGATTATCTGTCAGCGCCCACAGCACCTGGCCCGAAGCACTTTCATCCGCCAAAATCTGGTCAAGAACCGGCCCGTGCAAATAGCGGTGAGTCTGATTCCCACTCCCATCAAACGTCAGCGCAATGTGCTCCCCGTCATAGACCAAACGCTCCACTGATGGCCCAACCGGCCCCCCTCCATCCCCATCTATCTCCTTCCCAATGCGCCGGTCAAAAACATCGTAAACATACTCAACTGACTTAATGATATTGCCACTGCTATTTTTAGTCACAGCAGCAATCAATCGGTTGCGGTAATCCCAGCTGTACTCCGTTACCTCACCCGTAGCAATCTTAACCCGCTTAGTCCGGTTCCCCTCAGCATCATACTCGTAATTGTAAACTCCATCTGACTTCAGCTGGTTATTCGCCAGAGTCTGGTATCCCGTATTGGTGCGGTTGCCATTCCCGTCATAACTATAAACCTCATCATTTTGGTTACTGTGGTCTGTCCCCGTCACCTGGTTGCGGTCGTCATAGCTGTAGTTGCTGCTGCCATCGCCAGAAGTGAACTGAGTAATTCGGGTAGCCGCATCGTAACTCCAATTATAATTCGCAAAAGTCGCCGTCCCTTTGCGATGAGTTAATTGAGTCAGCCGGCCCGCACTGTCATAAGTGTAGCCGGTAGTCGCCACCTGTTGCGTCCCCGCCAAATTGCTGTAGCGAGAGACACCCGTCATCTGGCCTGCAGCATCATAGGCCATATCCACTCGCTTACTCGCAACGCCATTCCCGCTTTGAGTAATTCCAGTAACGCGGTTGAGGGCATCGTAAGTGAAAAATTCACTCCCCTTTACTTGACCGTTAATCGTATCAGCTACGGACAGCAAATTGTTGGCGCTATCATAAGTGTAGCTCAACTGAACATTTGGCGCAAAAGGCGTTCCCGCATTACTCACCGCAGTTACGCGACCGGCATCATCATAAGTATAGTCGTAAGTAGAGTCCGGGTCGCTGACAGTATCAAGCTGGTCCGCCGCATCATAAGTATAAGTAATTGTGCGGGCGGGATTGACACCGGCATCCAGCCACTCTTCAGAAGAAAGCCGGTTAAGCTCATCATAGACAAACTTGCGGACGTGATTATTGCGGTCAGAAGCTGTCAGCTGGTTGCCGGCGGCATCATAAGTGTACGCACGCTTTAACCCCAGCTGATTGGTTTCCTCAACCAGCCGGTTTAACTCATCGTAGGTGAACGCCGTAGTGTTCAGACCTGGGTCAGTGACAGAAAGGACATTACCGACAGCATCATAAGTTGTGGCCGTCGTTTTGTTGAGAGCGTCCGTAAACGCAATTTGGCGATTTAGAGGGTCGTAGTTATAGCGAGTGACGTGCCCCAAAGCATCCGTGACCGCAATCGTATTGCCATTGGCATCATATTCTGTCCCAATCGTCTGACCCAGAGGATCTCTGACAGAAGAAAGCCAGTTGCGACTGTTATAAGTGTACTCAGTAGTGCGCCCCAGTTCATCAGTGACAGCAATCAGATTGCCTATCGCATCATACTTGGCAGCCGCTGTTTTCAAAAGCGCATCAATCGTGCCGGTGCGCCGGTTTAGCCTATCATAGACATACTCAGTTTTCCGTCCCAGCGCATCAGTCACTGACAGCTGGTTGCCGGCGGCATCATATGTGTAGGTGGTGGTGTGCGAGAGGGGATCTGTAACACTCTTGCGGCGATTGCGGGCGTCGTAAATAAAGGAAGTCGTGCGTGTCAGTTCATCGGTAATAGCAGTCAGATTGCCGGCACCGTCGTAATCAAACGCAGTAATGCCATTCAGCGCATCGGTAATTTGGGAAAGCCGGTTGCGATTGTCGTATGCGTGCAGAGTGGTTCGCCCGAGTTGGTCAGTTTCAGCAATAACATTGCCGGCGGCATCGTAACTCATGGCCCAAACGCCATTTAAGGCATCGATTTCCTGAATCAGCCGGCCTAAATCGTCGTATTTGTACTCAGTCCGGTGTCCGTTCGCATCAATTTGGGCAACCATTTGATTCGCCGCATCGTACTCAAAAATTGTCGCCTTCCCCAGCGGGTCAATCTGCCGAATCAAGCGACCGCGAGCGTCGAAAACCATATTAGTCCGGTTCCCATTCGCGTCGAAAGTGGAACTGACGTTATTGTCGAAATCATACCGCATCTTATCCCGCGAACCATCGGGATTGATAGTCTCAATCAAACGATTCCGACTGTCATAGCGACTCTCAGTTTTCCGCCCCAACGGGTCAACCACCAGCACCTGATTCCCCGACTGATCATATGTATAAGAAGTCACCGGCGCACTTTGTGGCCCACTGCCATCCGGGTCAGCTTCAACCATCCTCACCATCTGATTCATCACATCATATTCATACTCCGTCCGATTGCCATTCTCATCAATCATAGCAGTCTGATTGCCGGCATCGTCATACACCATCCGCTGTGACGCCTCATCCGGAGTCCCTTTTGCAAAAGTCGTTTTAACCAGCCGGTTCATGGCATCGTACTCATACTCCGTCCGATTGCCATTCTCATCAATCATAGCAGTCTGATTGCCGGCAGCGTCATACTCCATCCGCTGCGACGCCTCATCCGGCGTACCTTTTGCAAAAGTCACCTCAACTAGCCGGCCAAAATTATCATAATCGTAATCCGTCAACCGCCCCAGAGGGTCAGTCTCAGTATCAATCAGATTCTTGCTAGTATACGTGTAGCGAGTGATAACATTATCCCCACCGCCAACCTCACCCACAACCCGAGTTTCAGACAGCGTATTCCCAGTCAGCGTATCAATTTCATAAAGCGTCTGCCGGCCTAACTCATCCGTCACACTCGTCACCTGATTGAAAATCGGGTCGTAAGTATAACTGCGCTTGCCGGCACCCCCACCCCCACAGAATTAGTCGTATTCAGGCGGACAGAAACATTATTACTGCTAATGTTCCCCGTCAGCAAATCCTTATCGCCATCAAAGTCGAGATCCGCCAGCGCCACAGATGCCGGTTCCGAACCCACAGCCACATCATTTCCGGCTATAAAAGTGCCGTCCCCCTGACCCAAAAGCACCGATACTTTGCTGTCAGAACGATTCGCGATAGCGATATCTTTCTTGCCGTTCCCGTCAGCGTCTCCTACAGCTAGCGCTACAGGTTCAGACCCTACCGAGTAATCAGTCTGTGGCCCAAAAGTGCCATTCCCAGAACCCAAGCGCACTGACACCTTATTGCTAAAACGATTTGCCCCAATAATATCCGAGTCACCATCACTGTCTAAATCTTCCAGATCCACTGCGGAAATCCCAACCCCAAATGCCACCTGACTCCCAGCAACAAAAGAGCCCGATCCATCGCCCAACAGCACCGACAAGCGGTCAGAGTTGCTATTGGCGCTAACAATGTCAAAGTCGCCATCCCCATCCACATCTCCTATCGCCACTCCCACCGGAAAAGACCCAACCGAGTAATCAGTTTCAGGCGCAAAAGTGCCATCTCCATTCCCCAGTCGAACTGACACACGGTTCAAGGCGGCGCTAGTCGTAACCATGTCTAGATTCCCATCGCCATTCAAATCCTCTAAAGCCACAAATTCAGACCCGAACGCGACCTCGTAATCAGTGACAGTAAAATTGCCCTCGCCATCCCCCAATAAAACTGAGTAATAGTCCTTATCCAAACCATAACCCATGCCCCCAGCGGTGACAATATCGGAGTTTCCATCCCCGTTTACGTCTCCCGTTGCTACCG
>JAHHHT010000021.1 GCA_019359235.1 Oscillatoria princeps RMCB-10 | reverse complement strand
CGTATTCATACTCAGTAACTTGACCCCTGCTATTTGTCCTGTCAGTTACCAGATTCGACTCATTCCGGGAAACACTTGGCAAAAACCCACCGCCATCCCTTGCGGAAAACGCTTGATTGGCACTGTCAAGAATTGCCGACTTCACATTGCCATTCCCATCCGCTTGACTCGATTCCGCATCCCCCAAAGCAAACGCCACCGGCGCATTAAACGGGTCAATTGTCTCTTCAGGACGGTACAGTCCTCGCACCTGAACCGGCGCAACTTTCAAAGATTTTCCGTCCTTCTGAGTAGCGCTTAAAGCTCGCCCCGCAAAATCATAAAGCGTCTCCTCCCGACTGTTGCGCTTGTCCACCTCAGCAACTATATGGTGGTCGCTGTCATATTCCCAAGTCCGCGCCGAACCATCCGGGTCTTCAATCCGCGTTAAATTTCCCGCCGCATCGTATTCCAGCTTAGTAATTCTACCCGCCGGGTCAGTAATAGCGCTAACCTTTCCCCCGCTATATGAGAAAGTCGTTTCTAACCCCACCGGCTCGATAATTTTCGCAAGCTTTTGCTCCCCATTATAAACATACTGCGTCTCGTTACCGTTGCGCTCTGTTACTAACGCCAGCTTATTGTGGGCGTTGAAACTGTAAACTGTCTCGTCCTTCATCGGGCGGCTAAAAGTCCCGTCCGCCAGACGTTCTAGCGTTGAAAAATCTCCCGGGGGAGCCATATAAGCGCCAGTCGCCAGAGCGGAAGCCTCAAATAGAAGCTCACTTCCATCCCCATCAATCAGCAGCACAGAACCTCTGTCGCACTGAGGGGAATTTCCAGACGCCCTCCGGGTTTAACAGTTAGCGCTCCTACAGGAGCGAAGTTGGGCTCAGTATTGGGTGTCCCCACAAATACCGAAGTGATAACCGGCACTACGGAAAAGTTGGGATTGCTGAAGATAACCTCAACCGGCGCGGAAGTTTCCCCCGCATCTAACCCCCCGGGCTGAATCGCATTGCGGAGGTTAATATAAGGTTTGCCCGCCGCATCAACTCCCGAGGCATTTTGCAATTCTACCCCCGCCGGCAAGTTGGCGAAACTGACAGCCACATTGCGACTGGTAGCCGCGCCATTATTGAGAACTTGCAAAGAAGCTGTATATTCTCCCGTAGCAGAATTCAGGCGCACATCGCTCAAATTCACCTCAAGCGCCTGGGTTTGAGTGAGATTGCTTATATCCAGTGCCGGTCCTATTGCAGCCTTCTTCTCCTGGACTGGAAAAATAGGGCTGGGGACCCCTTCAGGATCTGTCGTATCTGTCAAGTTATTCACCGAGACGGCACTGCCGGTATCCGTGTCGCCGTTAATGATTCGCAGCAGCAGAAAGCCGGTGGGAATCTCTTGCAGACCCGTCAAGTCAATGCTTACCCTTGACCCATTATAGCGCACCAGTCCTGGGGTGAACTCCGCCTCATCTCCTGCGAGAGAAAGAACTACTCCTCAGAAACCCGGTTTCTTTAAGAAACCGGGTTTCTCAGTACCGTGCCGTATCCACCAGCCACACCTGAAATCTATCTTCAGTCAGGGATGTTTTGTCTGTCGCGTCAAACCGAGCGTCTAGTTCAAATTCCAGGGTGCGGGAGCCTGAAGTTTGGCCTAATTGTATAGGAATTGCTGTTTCTGTCAGCCAACTGTCCCGCTCATGTAGTATAATAGAGTCTGCCGTTTCAGCCGCCCAGCCGGTGCTTCCTTGCTTGCGGATTAAAAAGTTTTCTGTGACAGAGAAATTTACAGCCTGTGAAGTTTGGTTGCCGGCTGTATCAACTGCAATAACCCCAACATTGTGGGAGCCTAGTCCTAACCCATTAGAAGCAATCGCAGAGTCAAACTTTCCCGCTGCACTCACCGGCACTGGGGATGAACTACCGCCATCGAGGGAGTATTGAACATTGGGAACTCCCCCACCCGTATCGCTTGCTGAACCAATTAACCGCGCTGTGGAACTGTGCGCCCAATCGGCTACCGGCGCTGTTAAGGAGAGAGAGGGTGCAGCCGTGGCTTGGGGCGTGAATCAAGCCGAACCACATGCCTGTAAGCTCTCCCCCGCTCCCCCGCTCCCGTGCTCCCCTGCTTAAAACCCCGCCCCTCCTATTCCTGACGCCGGTAATCCCCAGACTTGCCGCCGGTCTTGCTCAACAGCCGAATCGATTCAATCTCGATGGACTTGTCTAAGGCTTTGGCCATGTCGTAGAGGGTGAGCGCCGCCACAGAAACTGCTGTCAGGGCTTCCATCTCCACGCCGGTTTCTGCCTTGGTGACAACTTCGGCTTCGATCTGATATCCTGGAAGTCGCGGGTCAGCCAACAGCCTCACATCTACTTTGTGCAGGGGTAAGGGATGGCACAGGGGAATCAGCTGGGCCGTCTGCTTGGCGGCCATGATGCCGGCAATCTTTGCCGTTCCCAAAACATCCCCTTTGGGGGCGTTACCGGCTTGGATGGCCTCGAAAGTGGCCTCGGACATCCGCACAAGACCTGCTGCTACAGCGTGCCGGTGAGTGACTTCCTTGGCGGAAACGTCCACCATGCGGGCAACGCCAGCGGCATCCAGGTGGGTCAAGCCACCCTCCGCCGGCAAATTTGAAGAATTTGAAAAAAGTTCTTGCATTTTTTCTTTCGGCTGTGTTACTATAAATTTCTGTGAGCGGTAGACAGCAGATGGCTGGCAGCTCCAACGAGGGCTTGTAGCTCAGTGGACTAGAGCACGTGGCTACGGACCACGGTGTCGGGGGTTCGAATCCCTCCTAGCCCGTTTCACAGAGTGCCCAGTGTTGAGTGGGGAATTTTCCCCATCCCAGCACTGGGCACTTCCGCTTTTTCACGACTTGTCGAAGGCATAGATATCTTTGCCGCGACCTGTGGCGAACCTCAGGGAGTGGGCCAAGTCTTTGCTGGACTGGGTGATGAAGAGGATGAGTGCCAAAAATGCCAGACCGGCAGCAATGGCAAACATATTTCTGTAGCCGCTCACCTCGGCAATCGCCCCCAATACCGGCCCGGCGAGGGCCAGCCCCAAGTCAAACCCGCCCACGCACAGGGAGAAAAACCGGCCCCGCTGTTGCGGGGCGCAGCGGTCAGCAACCAGAGCCACGACCGACGGAATCAGCGTACCAGACGCGGCACCTTCCAGCAGAGCGGCTAGCAAAAAGACAGATCGACTGTTCGACCCCCACAGCACGACCATCGATATCGCGTACCCAACTAGACTACAGGCGATCATCAGCCCCCGACCGTAGCGGTCTGACGCCCGACCGGTGAACAGTCGCGCACTGAAACTGGCCACGGCAGCGGCGGTGTAGAACAGACCGGCATTTAAATTGACCCCGGTTTCTTTGATAAACAGCGGCATGTAGGTACTCAGCGTGCCAAATACCAGACCGACCGCCAGCATCACGAGAGTGGGAATCCGCAGGGGAGGGCTCCACAACAGCTGCCAGAACTTTTCCCTCTCCGGGGAACCGGCGGGAAGCAACTGCGCCTCTGTAGCGGCGTTCTGTCCCTCTCGCTGGACGGCTGCATAAGTGCCCGGTTCGCTCACCTGGTTTACAGACAGCAGCGCCAGCGCTCCCAGACTCGCCGCCATCAGAAACAGTGGTGAGTAGCCGGCTGACTCCTGCAACAATCCCCCAACTGCCGGCCCGATGGCCACACCAATGGAATTGGTGAGACTCATGTAGCCAATGATTTCTCCCCGCTGGCGCGGTGGCGACAAATCGGTGACTAGGGCGCTGTAGCCGGTGGTAAACGCGGCCATGCTGATGCCGTGGAAGGCCCGGATGGCTATCAGGCCGGGAATCGATGTTAACAGCAGGTAGCCGATCGGTGCTGTCGCCGCCACACCGGCACCCAACAGCAACACTATCTTCCGCCCCTGCCGGTCTGCCAGTGGCCCCAACCAAGGCCGGGACGGCAGCAGTCCCAGGGCAAACGCCCCCATCACTATGCCAATTTGTTGCTTTGTCCCGCCCACATGCTGGACATAGAGGGGCACAGTTGGCAGTAAGGAACCTATGCTAGACCAGAATAGCAAGCCGGCGATGAATAAAATCACCAGGCTGCGTCGCTGGTTCGGTTCGAGTGTGCTAAAGACTTTCAAAGCTCTGAGTTTGTTATCAAAGGATTTAATCCCGAAAGGGTGCGCCGGCGCAGGAGCGGCGGGCAACGGGCGATGCCGGTGCCCTCTCCCTTACCAGAAAAGCCGCACCCCCCTTTGTTAAGCAATGTTAACAAATTAGCGTCGAGCGCTGGGGACTCGGGAAAGTGTGAGGCCTGCATGTGGGAAATTCAGCATGCCGGCTTTATACTACAAATATAATACACGAGGCGGTTCAAACTGGATGGGGGTGCGTTAATAGCAATCCCTACGGCTCCGCAGCAGGCTCGACCACCTCTCGGACGCGATAGATTGGGCGTCCCTGGGACTCGTGATAGGTGCGGATCAGCAGTTCCGCCATCAGTCCAAAGCTGAACAGCTGCACGCCGGTGACGAGCAGCAGCACCGCCAAAATCAGCAAAGGCCGGTTGCCAATGCTCTGGCCCAAACCGAGTTTCAGGAAGGTGAGATAAAGCCCTAACAGCGTCCCCAAGATCATGGAAATAAGGCCAAACAGCCCGAACACGTGCATCGGGCGGGTCAGGAACTTTTTCAGAAAGAAAACGGTGAGCAAGTCCATCAGCACCCGGAAGGTGCGGCCCAAGCCATATTTGCTGCGACCGTACCGGCGGGCGTGGTGGCGCACCGGCATCTCTGCAATTCTCGCCCCTTCAATATAAGCCAGCGCCGGCAAAAACCGGTGCAACTCGCCGTAGAGGTTCATGTCCGACACCAGCTCAGACCGGTAGGCTTTCATGGAGCAGCCGTAGTCGTGCAATGGCACGCCGGTGACTCGCCCAATCAGCATGTTGGCAATTTTGGAAGGCAGCAGGCGGGTGAGCTTGGCATCCTGCCGGTTTTTGCGCCAGCCACTTACCAGGTCATAGCCTTCGTCTAATTTGGCCACGAGCAGCGGGATGTCGGCTGGATCGTTTTGCAGGTCGCCATCCAAGGTGACAATTGCCCGACCCCGAGCGTGGTTAAAACCGGCTGCCATAGCGGCAGTTTGGCCATAGTTGCGGCGCAGCAGCACCGCTCGCAAATCTGAGCGGGTGCGCGCTAGCTGTTTTAGCAACTCGGCTGAGCCATCCTTGGAGCCATCATCCACGCAGATGATTTCGTAGCTCACCTGGTTTTCCGTTAGGGTGGTGGCGATTGTCTCAATCAGCTGGGGCAAGCTTTCCACTTCGTTGTAAATTGGCACAACCGCTGACACGTCAGGGATGGCTGATGCCTTGGCACTCGGCGCTGCCGGTGTTTCAGAAAATAAGGAAATGTTCATTGATCCCAGGTTGAGATTGATACTATATTTTCAAGCATCAGTATGACCGGCAGCCCGGGACAGGGAAATTTGGACATGGGCGCATGGGGCTGGCGGCGCGGGGTGTTGACAAATGTGCTGGTTTTTTTTGTCTGCCATTGGTACACAATTCTAACTTCCGGAAGAAAGCATATATACAAAACAGGTCTAAACTCGGCTTTTTGTAAAAGCCATTCTTTCGGATACCCTTAGATTTGATTGATTTTCGCCCCTGCGGCTATGGGGAACGGCCCACGAAATGGGACATTGGGACATTGGGGGATGGGGCATGGGGCATTGGGCGTGGGGAATTGGGCATTTAGGCCCTCAACTGTCCGGGCTTTTTTGTCCCCCAATTGTAGACATTTCTTACTTCCGGAAGAAAGCATATATACAAAACCGGTCTAAACCCGGGGTTTTGTGAAAATCATTTAATCGTAAACTGTGAAACTGATATCGACCTGATTGGCGAGCGAGGGGGGGAGAGATTTTGAGCCGGCGGGGAGATGTCAGGGGTTTTGTCAAGAAAGCCGGTTTCTCAGGAGTTACCGGGTTTCTCAACTGTCCTCCAAAGAAAGCCGGTTTCTCTGAGAAACCGGCTTTCTCAACTGTCCCGAAGCCGATTTTGCATTCCCCTGTGACGAATTGAATCTAAAATCTCAGAGATCACATCCCCCTTTGGGCAGATAGCTGGCGGTGACGCGACCGGCACCCCGCAGCTGCCGGTAATACGCCGTGCTCACTTCATCCCCTTCCTCCGAGAGGACGTCAGTGCCAATGCCGTTGCGCCCCTGGGTTTTTCCGGAACTGTGGATGTAGCGCCCCTCTCCGAGATACAGCCCTACATGGGTGGCTTTGTGCGCCGGCCCGAAAAACACCAGATCCCCAGGCTGCAAAGAAGCCAGCGCCACCGGCACCGCGAACGCCTCCTGCTGGTAAGCGTCTCTCGGCAGCCAAATCCCCGCTGAAACAAACGCCGCTTGCACCAGTCCCGAACAGTCGTAGTTTGGCCCCACAGTGCCGCCCCAGAGGTATTCGTTGGGCGTTTGCATGGCGGCGTGAGTGAAGGCAATCACTTGAGGCAGCCGCTGTTTTATTTCTGTTTCAGAGAGTGAGCGGGGTTGATAGTTTAGCTCCGCCGGCTCCAGAAGGTCAAGGTCTGGAATGGCCAGCCAGCCGGGATAGTCATCCTCACACAGCTGGACTTGTATGCCGGTGCTAGCCACCTCCTGCGCGTCGCCGAAGGGCAGGCAGAGAATTCGCAACTGCCGTCCGCAGGCGGACTGAGTTGCCAAACGATCGCATCTGGGAGAATCATAGAGGTTCAGGGAAGCTGAACAGCGGTACTCACACTCACTTAAGGAAGCTGAGTTAGAAGTCTGGGTTGCTTGCAGCTGGGCCAGAGAAAGCATGTCGGTAATTGTTTACTGCTGATTGTTCACTGTTGATTGTGCGCTGTCGCTTGTTCCTTCTTCTTTGCTCATTAGCTGCAACCGCTCCCCCTGCAACCGCTGGCCCGTTAGCCATTACTCGCGTGATTACAGATGATAGCGTTTTTCCGTAAAGACGAACAATTAGATGCCTTGGGCACCGGCGTGCTAGAGGCAACCTGGAAGCAATTTCCCAACTTGGCCCCCAGTCAGATCGCCATGACATGGATAGTTTACGATCCGCCGGTGCCGGTGAATACCGGCGGAGCCCTCTCGCCGGAAGCCTTCTGGCAGCATCCCGTGCGCGGGTTTAGCTATCGCGGCGACGAGCGCATCTACCCAGCTAGTGTGGTCAAGCTGTTCTATCTCGTGGCGGTGCACGAGTGGATGGAAAAAGGCATGATCCAGCCTTCTGCTGAGTTGGACAGAGCCATCCGGGATATGATAGTCGATTCCAGCAATGACGCCACCGGTCTGGTCGTGGATGTGCTCACCGGCACCACCGGCGGTCCGGAACTGCCGGCGGGGCCATTTGAAACCTGGAAAACCCAGCGCAATATCGTTAACCGCTACTTCCAGTCCTTGGGCTGGCCTGAGTTGGAGACAATTAATGTCAACCAAAAAACCTGGTGTGACGGGCCTTACGGTCGGGAGCGAGCCGCCTTGGGCGAGTTGATGGAAAATCGCAATATGCTGACCACAAATGCCGCCGCTCGCCTGACGCACAGTATTATTGGGGGCGTGGCTGTCTCGTCGCCGCGCTCGCAAGTGATGATGGATCTGATGAAGCGCAGCCTCGACCCAGCGGATCTGGAAGCTGACCCGGAAAATCAGGTCACGGGTTTCGTGGGTGCCGGTGTGCCCCAGAATGCCTGCGTCTGGTCAAAAGCCGGTTTGACCAGTCGAGTTCGCCACGACGCAGCTTACATTGAGCTGCCAGACCAGCCACCCTATCTGCTGGTCGTGTTCACCGAAGGCAAGGAACACAGCAAGAACGAAGCGATTTTGCCCTTTGTCTCCCAGCAAATCGCTGCGTCTTTGGAACGCCTCAGCTAGCAGTCTGTGAAATTTCCCACAGACTTCTGTAGAGACGCGAGATGTCGCGTCTCTAGATATCCTGTCTTGGGACGTCGCGTCCGCACTCTCCCAGCGCTCGCGCACCGGCACCGGCACGTTCTGGCTGGGATGGATGGGCTTTCGCTCCTGGTTGGTACGGAGAAGGAGGGATTCGAACCCTCGGTGCGGAGTTACCTGCCGCACAACAGATTAGCAATCTGCCGCTTTCGACCGCTCAGCCACCTCTCCTCGGCTCACAATTATTTATAGTAGCACAGGTTTTTCCAATAGTGGCAAGTAAATTGAAAAATTTTTTTTCGGCGATTTTGTGGCCATTCCTGCGGCTCCGCAGTGGGCCGGCCCTGGGTCGGGCCCGGAGGCCAGGGGCTGTGGGTGGGCCTGGGGGTGCGGGGAGCCTGTGGACAGCAAGTTCAGTTTAGTAGGGTGCGTTAATAACGCACCCTACTGCTAGTTAAACGGCAGCTTTGAGCTGCTGAGCGGCCTGGTTCAGTTTTTGCGTGCCAATTTTCGTTTGCTTCATGCCAGTGGCTGCTTCAGCAGCTCCTTGATTGAGGCTGTTCATAGCATTCACCACCTGCTCGATAGCAGTCGCGTGCTGTCTGGCACTCAGCGAGATTTGCTGAACGTTCAAAACTATATCGCTGACCGCACTCACAATAGCAGCAACGGTTTTTGTTCCCTCGTCCGTCACGAGTACAGTCGAACTGGTTGCCAGCTGAATATCCCCTACGAGGTTATTAATTTGCTCAGCTGAGGTGCGGCTGCGATCAGAGAGTTTGCGAATCTCGGCAGCCACTACGCCGAACCCCCTGCCGTGTTCGCCGGCGCGGACAGCCTCCACCGAGGCGTTGAGCGCCAGCATATTGGTTTGGTCAGCAAAATTGCTCACCGTATTGGCAATTTTGTTAATCTGGCTGACTAGCTGGCTTAACTGCACAATCCGCTCGGCAATCTGCGCCATTTTCTCTCTGAGGCTCACCCCCTCGGCCACCGTTGGCTGACTGGTTTCGCTGCTCGATCCGTTGGCCAAAATTAACACCTGAGAGGCTCCTCGGGCAGCGGCTTCTGCTTGTTCGGCTGATTTTTGGGAGGAAGCGCCCAACTCATCCATCGTCACCGTGGTTTGCTGCACCGCAGACGCCTGCTGTCCTGCCAAGCGTTCTTGCTCCTCGATAGTCGCCATAACTTGCACTGAGAAAGAGGAGACAGCGCCGGTGATCTCTCTGATTAAGCTCACCAGCTTTCGCAGAATCGCAATTCCCAGGACGAGGACGGCGACTAAAGATAAAAATGCCACGTTGAAAATAACTGCCTGAAAGGACGCCAGGGTAGAGAAAACTACATCTTTGGGCAATTGAGATCCAAAAATTAAAGGGTTTTGCTTCTTTTTGGGGTTGAGATAGAGGGTGTAGTAGCTGAGCAGCTGTTTCGCCCCTTCGGAAATAACACCCTTTCCTCCAGACAGCAGTTGATCGGCAATTTTTTCTGGATAGTCTCGACTGACTTTCTCTTCTTTGTTCAGCTCAAACCCGAATTCTTTTTGGGTGTCTGGATGCGACAGGTAGTAGCCATCCCGATTCAGGACGAAGAGCTGGCTGCTTTGCAACTGACTTTCTTTGAGCAGAGCTAAAAACGATTCAGCCCGGAGACTGGCAATCAGAATGCCTTTTTTCTTTCCCTCCCGGCTGTAAATCGGGGTGCTGTATCGAACCGACGGAGTGTGGGGAACTCTTATTTTTCCATTCTCTTTATCCAGGCCCACAGGAGAAACGTAGATTTCTCTCGGCTCCAATTTTATCGTTTCGATAAAATCATCCGTCTCTCCCAGATTCCGCAACTCGGAAGGGGGGACAGTCCTGACCCTACCGCCGGCTGCATCCACTCGTACCATCTCCTTACCATTTTCATTTAGATAGCGAAGGTTGCTATAATAAGGTTTAGCCTCTATCATGCCGGCAAAGATAATTTGTAAGCGACCGACCCACGCTTCGTAAGAGGACTTGTCTTTTTTGTCAACCCCACCCCCCTCTCTAGCCCTGACGATTCCTTGCACGGGCGGGGTCTCGACTAAGTACAAAACATCCTTGCTGATACTCTCTAAAAAGGTTTCCACTCTGGCGGCGCTGTCTGCGGTTTTCTGCTCAATCTTATTCAGCGATAGCTCCGTGATTGTTTGAGCCGAGTAAGAAACGCTATACCCCCCCACGATCAGAACGGGAATCAAGGTGCTGACAATCAGCAGGGCAATCAGTGTATTCTGAATTCTGCGAAAGAAGTATGTTACACTCATATTGTAGCCAGATGTAATTTTTGGCTCTTCTAGCTTTAACGGAATAAGTCTCAATTTTTTTATAAGGCCAAAACAGAAGAATAAAATAGCTAAATTTACCACTGTGGGGGAGTGATTGACGGCTGCCGGCCATGAGCCTAACATCCCAACTCAGGCAAGCCTAAAGAAGTGCGGTTTTTTTGGGCGCTCTGGTGAGAGTCCGGCGGCTGGCAGGGGTTTTTGTAACATTTGTTTCACTTGCCAGCGCACCCGCTGGTATCGAGTCGGAGACAATCGCGCTCTGTGTGGTAGGGGCGGGTTGACTGAGCGCCAAAGCCGCGCGTGCCGGCGCGGGTTTACAGATATAGCGGTTCTCAGCTGAATGAAGTAGCCCTTTGAAACCCGGTTTCTTAAAGAAACCGGGTTTCTCAGCACCTCACTATTATGAGAAAGGCTATATTATTTGTTCCCCGCAGCTAGGTCGGATAAACCAGCCCGTACAGGGATAGGAAATAGATGCCTCACGACATCATATCACAGGCTTTTCAATCCCGTTGCCGGGATTCAGCTGGCCAAAAATATTCTTCTCCTGCCGCCTGCTGAAATCATTATCGCATCTCTCGTTCCGGGGCGGTCTCCATGTGCCGCACCGCCCCTACTGCCCCGTAACGCAATGTGGAGGCCCTGCCTCCTTTCAACGGAAAAGCAGGTTAAAAGCCTAACAGCCCAGCCCAACTGCGAACAGGTGAACCGGCACCCCGGGGCGGGGAAAGCTGACACTGCGGCGCTACAGATATCGAGAGCGCTCACCCGCCCCTGCAAGCCATCAGTGCGAGCCAATGTCACTGGACAGTTGGCTGTTTTTCTGGTGAAAGCTGGCCCACCGGCACGCGGGGCAGCCGGTGCTTGAAGCCGCACAGAATCTCCCAGGAAATCGTTCCCAGTTTGGCCGCCCAGTCCTCGGCTGAGATTTGACCTGCACCATCACACCCGAGCAGAGTCACGACTTCACCGACTTGCAAATCGGGAATGCTGCTGGCATCGAGCATCATTTGATCCATTGTAATCGCTCCCACTTGCGGCACCATTTGGCCCCGCACTAACACGCTCATTTTGTTGGAAAGGTTGCGGGGAACGCCGTCGGCATAGCCAATTCCCACCACAGCGAGGCGCATCTCTTTGCCGGCAACAAATTGATGGCCGTAGCTGACGCCGGTTCCCGCTTCCAGAGTCTTGACTTGCGTCACCCGCGCCTTGACTTGCAGCACCGGCTGCAGGTCAATGGTCTGTTTGAGATGTTCAGCTGGGTAAAGGCCGTAAATGGCCAGCCCGACGCGCACTATGTCCAGGTGCAGGGCTGGGTCGGCTAGCGTCGCTGCTGAGTTGGCAAAGTGCAGGCGGGGGAGGGGAATGCCGGCGGCTTGGAGAAGCCGGATCGCCTCCTGAAACCGGGCCCGCTGCTGCTGCATGCCGGTGGGGTCCGGACTGTCTGCTGTGGCAAAGTGGGAATAGATACTGGCAATCGTCAGATTGGGCAGACGGCGCACCAGCCCGACAAACTCAGCCGCCTGCTGCCACGGCACACCCAAGCGAGACATGCCGGTGTCTATCTTCAGGTGTACCGGCACGGACTGGTTTAGCGAGTCTAGTGTCTCGGAAAAAACGAGAGCTTGCTGCGGCGTGCACAGGGTGGGCTGCAACCGCCAGCGAACCTGCGCCCGGATTTGCTCTGGGGTGTTAGTAGCGCCCAAAACCACCACCGGCGCTTGTATCCCCGCCTCTCGCAGTTCAATCCCTTCTGGAATAGTCGCCACCCCCAGCCAACTCGCACCGGCACTGAGCGCCGTCTGGGCCACCGTCACCGCACCGTGTCCGTATGCGTCCGCCTTCACCACCGCCATCAGTTCCGTCCGGGGCGACAGCAGGCGTTTCAACTGCCGCACGTTGCTGGCGATTGCCGGCAAGCTAATTTCCACCCACGCCCGATCGCACCGCATCGATGCCAGACTTGGACTCCGCTCCCAACTTAGCATTTGCACTCACTCCTGTTTCACTCACACCACTTTGAACTGCAGACCAAAATTGTCCTCCGGACAGGTACAGCCTACTGCGGGGCGGCAGAAGTTTTTAACCCGTTCCCTGACTGGCATCTGGGAGGGGTAAGGGGAAGATGGAACGGGGAACCTATTTCTGCCTCCCAGCACGGCAGACAGCCTGTCCTGTTGATTTTAGATTTTAGATTTTAGACTGGGTGAGAACTTTTAGGCTTTCTCTTGTGCTGTGCTGTCAGCTCGCAAAGGAGCCGGTTAACTTTCACCTCAATCAGCCGGATACCATCTCCAGAAAGCCGCTTGCTCACGCCCAGCGCTCGCCTGTATCCCGTTTTTGTCAGTTTTCGTGAGGGTGCGGTCGGTTGCAGGGTGCGTTCCGCAGCGCAAAACGCACCCCACTCCTTGACATTTTCCATTTTACAGTGTATTGAGGTGACATCGAGCCGGTGGAGCGGAGGCGGGCGGGTGCGTTGCTTTTCAATCCCTGAGAGGATTGAAAGGGGCGCAAAGGGCTATGGAGCTAGAAAATCCGCCGCTCCATAGCCCCAGGTTCCTCATTGCTCTCTCTTGCGCCGGCAAAGTCCGGCTTGCGGCAAATTATAATTAATCAACCAAACTTGATATCAGCCTTTCACCGAAGCGCCTAGCCCCACAGGTGCAGCTCCTACCTGCTGCGATGTAGCTTGTATAGCAGTAGCTACTTAGGCCAGGACATTAGACCTTGAGGGCAGGCGAGACGCCTGCCCTACGCCTATACCTCGTAGGAATTGCGTTCCCTCCGACCAGTTTCCTAAACTGACTGTCTATTGCTATAGAGACGCGACATGTCGCGTCTCTACCGACCGATGGAGTTCGGAGCTCGAACGATGGAGCTCTGAGCTCGAACGATGGAGCTCAGAGCTCGAACGATGGAGCTCAGAGCTCGAACGATGGAGCTCAGAGCTCGAACGATGGAGCTCAGAGCTCGAACGATGGAGCTCAGAGCTCGAACGATGGAGCTCAGAGCTCGAACGATGGAACTCGGAGCTCGAACGATGGAGCTCGGAGCTCGAACGATGGAGCTCAGAGCTCGAACGATGGAGCTCGGAGCTCGAACGATGGCGTTCTCAGCGGATTTGGAGAAGATGGACACGCTCGGCGACGGCTGCATGGCCCAAGCCAAAGCCAATTAACAGTCAGGGGGGCTCTCGCTTTCAGGCCCTTGATGGCCTAACTCTCAGCAGACGTGCCAGTATAAGAAATGTTTATCTGTGAGCGGTGGGGCGATACTGTGAATATTGCTGGACATTGGGCATTGGGGATTGGGGATTGGGCATTGGGGATTGGGCATTGGGTTAATCATCAACTTCTCGCGGAAAATCTAACCCCTAACCCCTAACCCTAACCCCTAACCCCCAGTCAAAGGCCAAGAGGAGATGGCCATTTATCTCCTGACCGGCAGCCGCACTCCAAGCACTCTGCGACACCGGCGCTTTCCAGCAAAAGTGGCGCGGACATCGCTAGGGAGGTTCAAACCCGAAGGCTTGCGAACCACAAGGTACAAGCACTAAGAGGCCGCAATATGAAACACTTTTCCCTCAGCAAGCGTTTAATCAACCGTTTTTTATTTATCTGTGTTATCCTAGTTGCTTTTCTAGCAGCGTTACTGTGGAAGCACCCTGAGGTGACTGAGCGATCGGGGGTGGTGCCGGTGGAGCAAGAGCCGGTGGAAGTTGCGGTTAACGAACCCATTCAGCCGATTCCGCTGCATATCAAACTCGACCCTGGAAAAGTGGCCCTGGGAGAGAAACTCTTCTACGATCCGCAGCTTTCGCACAACAATACCGTCTCTTGCGCGACTTGCCACAACTTTAAGACAGGAGGCGTGGAGCGATTAAATTTTTCCAGAGGCATGAACGGTGCGCTGACTTCTGTCAACACACTCACCGTCTTTAACAGCGGGTTCAACTTTAAACTGAATTGGGATGGCAGCGCCGAGACACTAGAAGAGCAGGTCGATAAAGCAATCCACAATTCCAAAGACTTGAATGCTAATTGGCCAGAAGTCGTCAGCAAGTTGAAGAAATCCCCAGAGTATGTTAAAGTGTTTGACCAGCTGTATGCCGGTGGCATCACCGACCACAGCATCAAAGATGCGATAGCAACCTTTGAGCTATCGCTCTACACTCCCAATTCCCGCTTTGACAAATTCCTGCGCGGCAATCTGGCTGCTCTCAGCTATGAAGAAAAAGAAGGCTATCGCATCTTTAAAGATTACGGCTGTGCCAGCTGTCACCAAGGGGTGAATGCCGGCGGCAATCTTTTCCATAAATTTGGTGTTATGGGAGATTACTTCGTTGATAGAGGGAAAGTAAAAAAAGCCGATTTAGGACGCTTTAACGTCACGGGAGAGCCTCAAGACAAGTACGTTTTTAAGGTTCCCAGCCTTAGAAACATTACCTTGACAGCGCCTTATTTTCACGATGGCTCTGCCAAAACGCTGCCAGAGGCAATTGCTGTGATGGCCAAGTATCAACTGGGACGCCAGCTGTCGCCAGAACAGATCGACCTGATTGTTAAGTTTTTAACAACCCTGACTGGTGAATATAAAGGTAGCCCATTATGAAATTTGCCGACGAGCAAAAAATTGCGATCGCCTCAATGGCGCTGATTGTCTTCAGTTTTTTACTGGGCAATTCCCTGGCCATTGATTTTAACCAGCACAACCGCTTTAACGAGAATTTACACCAGCTAAAGGAAATAGATACCACCCTCAATAAGGACGTTTTTGAATTGAGGTATGGATTGTTAACACATTACGACCGGACTGTCAAGGATTTGAATAAAATTAAAACCCTGCAAAACGCTCTGAAGCGAACCCCGAGCTTTCTTGATAAAAAAGGGCGGGCAGAAATCCAGCAAATTTTGCAAGCGCACACAGCTGTTCAGACGCAAAAAGAGAGTTTAATCGAACAATTCAAGTCCCAGAATGCCCAGCTGAAAAATTCACTCTACTATTTCCCGGTATTGGCCACAGAACTGGCCGGACAAGCTTCGCGAAAAGGAGACTGGGAGTTGGCTGCCCTTGTCAGCGACATGCTGCGAGACGTACTAATTTATAACTTGACGGCGAGTGAAGAACTGGCTCCGAAAATCAACAGCGAGATTGACAAGCTGCTAGAAAAGCGAGAGGATTACAGTCTCGCGGTGAGAGGTTCTGACCTGGAGCTGTTATTCGCGCATGCGAGAGTGATTTTACAAAACAAGCCTCAGGTAGATGCGCTGCTGAAAGAGCTGGTTTTACTGCCTACATCCGAGCGCAGCGAGTCACTCCACAGAGCCTACAATCGCTCCTATGAAAAAGCCCTTGAAAAAGTGGGCGGTTACCGATTTTTGCTGTATCTATTTTCCACGGTTTCGCTGGCTGTAATTTCCGCCTACATCATCATCAAATTGAGAAAAGCGGGACGGACAGTGAGCGCCGCGAAAGAAAAACTCCAGTCGGCGCTGTCAGCGACGCAGCAAGCGGAAGAAAAATATCGCAGCATCTTCGAGAACTCGACAGACGGGATTTTCCAGACGGCACCGACGGGCGAATACCTGAGAGCCAACCCCACCTTAGCCCGCATTTATGGCTACTCCTCACCGGCAGAACTGATGGCTGAAATCACCGACATCAGCAAGCAAGTGTACGCTGACCCCAACCGGCGTGCCGAGTTCATCGCTGCCATGCAAAAGCACGATGCTATCGCTCAGTTTGAATCTCAAGTGTATCGCAAAGATGGCAGCACGATCTGGATTTCCGAGAACGCCCGCGCGGTGCGCGACACCGAAGGCAATTTACTCTACTATGAAGGCACAGTGGAAGAGATCACCAACCGCAAGCAAATGGAAGCGGCGCTGCTCGCCAGCGAAACCAGACTGCGAATGCAGCAGGAGGCGCTGATAGAACTGGCTCACTGCCAGCCCCTCTACACCGGCGATCTGAGCGCGGCGCTGCGGGAGATTGCCGAAACAGGGGCGCACACCCTGGGCGTGGAGCGGGCGAGCGTGTGGCTCTACAGCGACGACCGGCAGTCGCTGCGCTGCGCTGAACTCTACGAACTCACTCAACACCGGCATTCAGCCGGTGTCGAGCTGTGCGCCAAAGACTATCCCAGCTATTTCCAAGCGATGCAAACCGACTGCACGATCGCGGCGCATGACGCCCACAACGACCCCCGGACGCGGGAGTTTTCCGCCAGCTATCTCACTCCTCTGGGGATTTCCTCTGTGCTGGACGTGACACTGCGTCTTGGCGGGCGGACAGTGGGGGTGCTGTGTCTGGAACACGTCGGGGCACCCAGAAAGTGGGCCTTAGAAGAAGAAAACTTCGCCGGCTATCTGGCTTATATGGCGTCTCTGGCAATGGAGGCGTGCGAGCGCAAGCAGGCGCAAGAAGCCTTGCGCCTGGAGCGAGAGAAAGCCGAGCGCTTGCTGCTGAATATTTTGCCTGCAGCGATTGCGGATCGCCTGAAACAGGACACCGGCTCCATTGCCGACAGCTTCGAGGACGTTACTGTCCTGTTTGCCGATATCGTTGGCTTTACTGAGCTGTCTGCCACCATAACGCCGACAGAATTGGTGGGGCTGCTCAACCAGATATTTTCCCAGTTTGACCGGCTCGCTGAAAAGCACGCTTTGGAGAAAATCAAGACCATTGGCGACGCCTACATGGTGGTGGGCGGCTTGCCGGTGCCCCGCAAAGACCACGCCGAGGCGGTGGCGGAAATGGCCCTCGACATGCAGAAGGAAATCCGCAGACTGAGCGCCGAGACGGGCCAAACCTTTAACATCCGGGTGGGGGTCAACACCGGCCCTGTGGTTGCCGGTGTGATTGGCCTGAAAAAGTTTATTTACGATTTGTGGGGCGATACTGTAAATACCGCCAGCCGCATGGAATCCCACGGTATTGCCGGCGGGATTCAGGTAACGGATACCACCTACCAGCTGCTGCGGCACAAGTACGAGTTTCAGCAGCGGGGTGCGATTAAGGTAAAAGGTAAGGGGGAGATGGTGACTTATCTGCTCACCGGCATGGCCACCAGCAGGGTGGGTTGAGCCCTCAGAGGAATTATTTTTTTAGGGAACCGCCAAGTTTTTTAGGGAACCGCCAAGACGCCATAGACGCGCCAGCGGCTTCCCGCAGGGTAGAGCGCCAAGGAAAGAAAAGAGAGAGTCTTCTCAAAAATGATTTAGAAATGCTATAGAATTGATGCAACTGGACGTGACATGATATTGAGATATTTGGCCAGTCAGATTACAAAGCCTTTGAGAAAAGTTCCCCTGCGCCTCGTCCTCGTGGTGCCCTTCGTCATCCAAATCTGCGGGGCAGTCGGGATCGTGGGGTGGCTGTGCTTGCACAACGGACAGAAAGCGGTTAATGACGTTGCCAGGGATCTGCGCTCTGAAATTACTGCCCGCATCCAGCTACAGCTGCAGTCGTTTTTGGCAACCCCCCATCTGGTTAATGAAATCAACGCTTCCGCCATTCGCCTCGATCAGTTGAATGTAGAGGACTTGCGCGGCTGGGAGCGCCACTTCTGGCAGCAGATCCAGTTATTCGATTCAGTCAGTTACATTTCCCTGGGTACGGAAAAAGGTGAGTACATCGGAGTGGAGCGTTTGCATGGTGACACCTTGCGGATTCTCGTCACTGACTCCTCCACCAACGGCGATGGATATGTCTATGCCACTGACAGCAAAGGCAATCGAAACAAGTTGGTGAATATCAACCGAAACTACGATCCCCGCAAGCGACCTTGGTATATTGCCGCTGCGGCTGCCGGCAAGCCGGTATGGAGTGAAATTTATCCAGTTTTTGCCGAGCAAAAGCTCACCATCACTGCCGGTTTGCCCGTCTCCGACAAAACCGGCACTCGGCGCGGCGTACTGATCGCCGATCTCGTCCTCTCACAAATCGGTGAATTCCTGCGCGGCTTGAAAATCGGTGAGACGGGCCAGACTTTTATTATAGAGCGCTCCGGACTGCTCGTCGCCGCTTCCACCCCTGAGGAGCTATTCACCACGCGCGATGGCGTCATGCAGCGAATCAAAGCTTCCGAGAGCAGCGATACTTTGATTCGCGCCACAGCTCAGCACTTAGAAAAACTGACAAATAATTATAGCAAAATAGAAAGCATTTGTAAAGTAACCTGCCACATTTCTACAACCTTCCAGATTGGCGACAAGCGGCAATTCGTGCAGCTAACGCCACTCAGGCAAACGAGCAACAAAATCCCCAAATCCCCCAATCCCGGCATCCCCAATCCCCAAATCCAAAATCCCCCAGACTGGCTGATTGTGGTGGTCATCCCAGAGGCGGATTTTATGGATGAAATAGAAGCCAGCACCCGCTCTACTATTATGCTGTGCGCCGCAGCGCTGCTTGTGGCAATCTTGCTGGGGCTGCTCACCTCTCGCTGGATTGTCCAGCCGATTCTCCGGCTGAATGCAGCAGCGATTGCCCTGTCGCAGGGGGATTGGAACCAAACCGTGCCGGTGGAGCGAGAAGATGAGCTGGGGTTGCTGGCGGAAACTTTCAACCAAATGACTCGGCAATTGCGGCTTATTTATGCCGACTTGCAGGAGAATGTGCTGGATCTGGTGCGGGCGCAAGAGTCGCTGCGACTGAACGAAACGAAATACCGGCAACTGGTGGAGAATGCCAACAGCATTATTATGCGCCTCGACACTGAGGGGAATATTACTTTTTTCAACGAATTCGCTCAAAGCTTCTTCGGTTACGCCTCGGATGAAATCCTGGGGGCTAGCGTCATCGGGACAATTGTCGCCCCAACAGATGCCTCTGGATCTGACCGGCAAGAAATGGTAAGAGAGATCCTGCAATCCCCGGAGGAGTATACGCGCAGCGAGTTTGAAAATATCCGCCGCAATGGCGATCCTGTCTGGGTGGCTTGGACGACAAAAGCCTTGCGAGACGCACAGGGAAACCTCACCGGCATTCTCTGCATTGGCACAGACATCAGCGCTCGCAAGCGAGCCGAGGATGAGCTGCACAAGGAGAGACGCTATTTAGCCGCGCTGGTGGAAGTTCAGCGCCGGTTGCTGGCTTGCAAGGAGGGCGACAATTGCTTTGCAGAAATCCTGGAACCCTTGGGACAAGCTTCCGGCGCTAGCCGCGTTTACTTCTTTGAAAACCACCGAGGGGAAGGGGGGCGGTTGCTGGCGAGCCAGCGTGCCGAGTGGTGCGCCTCCGGCGTGCCACCTGAAATCGACAATCCACTGTTGCAAAATTTTCCCTTCGAGGACTTGTTGCCCCGCTGGCATGAAACTCTAGCGATCGGGCAACCTATTGCCAGCACGGTCAGCGAATTGACGCCCGTCGAGCGCCAGATTTTACAGCTGCCGGATCTTTTTTCTATTCTCATTTTACCCCTGATTGTTGACGGCGAATTTTTTGGGTTTCTCGGCTTCGACAACTGCACGGAGGAGCGAGTGTGGGAAGTGTCGGAAGTGAACCTCCTGCGGGCGGCTGCAGCGGCGCTCTCACTTCACCAAGAGCGCAATCGGGCCCAGGAGGCACTGCAAAGGGCCAATCAAGAGCTGGAGATGAGAGTCAAGAGGCGCACGGCGCAACTGGGCGAGAGCGAGGCTCGGTTCCGCCAGCTCTCGGAGGCTACGTTTGAAGGAATTGTGGTGCATGAAGAAGGCAATATTTTGGACTGGAACCAAGCCTTCGCCCGCATGTTTGGATGTGAGGGCGGCGAGCTGACTGGGGGGAATCTATTTGACTGTATCGCACCGGCTGACCGTTTGTTTGTAGCGAAAAATCTGCTTTCAGAAACTGAAAATCCTTATGAATCGGTCGGGTTAAGAAAGGACGGCTGCGAGTTTCCCATTGAGATTCAAGGCAAGGTCATCCCCTATCAAGACAAGCAGGTCAGGGTGGTAGCATTGCGAGATATTACTGAGCGCAAGCAAGCAGAAGTGGCGCTGCGCGAGTCAGAGGAGAAGTTTTCTAAAGCTTTTCGCCAGAGTCCTAACGCTATCACTATCACCACGATTTCAGATGGACGCCTGATCGATGTCAGTGAGGGATTTGAGAGCATTACTGGGTACAGCAGGCAAGAGGTTATCGGTCACACCACCCAGGAGATGAATCTGTGGGTGCGTCAGGAAGACCGCACCCTGCTGGTGCAGCTGTTGCGAGAGGAGGGAACAGTTCGCAATATGGAAGTCCAGTTCCGCAAGAAGTCAGGCGAGGTGATTCAGGGGCTGCTGTCCGCTGAAATCATTTACTTGGGCGGTAAAGAGTGCATACTGACTGTTACCAGCGATATCACAGAACTCCGTCAGGCGCAGGAAACGCTGGCGCGGGCGCTGGAAGAGCAGGAGAGCATTTTTGAGGCGCAGCTGGATATTATTTTCGTGTTTGATTTGAATTTCAGGCTGGTAAAATGGAACAAACAGATGGAGCGGGTTACGGGACTGTCGCCCGCTGAGCTAAAAGGCCGGTTGGGTTTTGATTTTTTTGCGGAAGCCGACCGAGAAAATATTGCCCTGAAGACTCAACAAGCCTTGTCACATCCAGGGGAATCTTCTCGGTGGGCTGAGGCGAAGTTGATTGCTAAGGATGGCGTTTTGCTGGACTACCAATTTACGGGGGTGCCGCTGCGGGATCACAAGGGACATGCCATCGGGTTCACCGGCGCGGGGAGAGATATCACCGAGTCGAAGCAGGCGGCGGAAATACTGCAGGCTGAGCGGGAAAAGTCAGAACGGCTGTTGCTGAATATTTTGCCAGAGCCGATTGCGGAGCGCCTGAAGCGGCACCCGGGCTCCATTGCCGACAGCTTTGAAAAAGTCACCGTCTTATTTGCCGATATCGTTGGCTTTACCGAGCTTTCTGCCAGCATTTCTCCCACAGAATTGGTGGAGCTGCTCAATCAGATATTCTCCCGGTTTGACCGGCTGGCAGAAAAGCACGGTTTGGAGAAGATTAAGACGATTGGCGACGCTTATATGGTGGTGGGGGGCTTGCCGGTGCACCGGCACGACCACGCCGAGGCGGTTGCGGATATGGCTCTCGACATGCAGCGGGAAGTCGCCAGCTTTTCTGCCGAGACCGGCTGCAAGGTGAGCATCCGCACCGGCATCAACTCAGGACCCGTGGTTGCCGGTGTCATCGGTCTGAAAAAGTTTATCTACGATTTGTGGGGCGATGCCGTGAATACCGCCAGCCGCATGGAATCTCACGGCATTCCCGGCGCTATTCAGCTGACAGCTGCCACTTGCGAGCTGTTGCGGGACAAGTATATCTGTGAGGAGCGCGGTGTCATCCACGTTAAAGGCAAAGGGGAGATGCTCACTTATCTGCTCAAAGGCAAAAAGAGCGATTGAGAGCGGAGAAACCCGGTTTCTTTGAGAGACCGGGTTTCTTGGAAAAACTAAAAGCGGAGAAACCGGGTTTCTTCAAGAAACCCGGTTTCTTTGAGTTTCTTCGAGAAACCCGGTTTCTTTGAGTTTCTGGCCCTCACCCCCCCTGGCAAGGACACCGGAATGCCTGTTATTGAAGGCGCGGTTTCGTCTGAAGAAGCGGGTCGCTCCGTTGCGCCGGTGCTGTAGTGCTATCGTTGGGGGGGCGGGTTTATTTATGGCACTTTTCACTTGCGTGGAGTGCGCTTCGATCCCCCCAACCCCCCTTAAAAAGGGGGGCTAGCTTCTCCCCCCCCTTTTTAAGGGGGGGTAAGGGGGGGATCAATATCTGTACCTCACTCAGTTGCAATCTGCTGTATATCAAGGGCTGCGCCCGCTTCCTTGGCTGCCATGCCGGCTTGGTGGGTGGCGCAGCCGCACCGCCCAGCCATCTGCGCCGGTGAGGAGTTGATTTTCCAGCTTCCCCTTGCAAATCCCGGAACAAAATGCCCCTCTGGCTGACGGGCGGGCGGATTGGGTGAAGAACTGCCATCTAAGTATTATTATGGTTTTAACTGACACCTCGCACCAGTGGGACAGCCCGCTGGGGGCAGAAACCCCCGGCTTACAGCTTGCAGCATGCCCCTAGCGTGTGGAATAGGTTCTCTAAAAAGGGCTGCAAAGCAATATTTGCGCTTGGGCGGAGTTCCCCCGCCCCCACAGGGAGCATCCCTTTTTTGAAAAAAACCTAACCCCCAGCCCCCTTCCCTGTAGGGGAAAGGGGAGAAGAGGGAGAATTCCCTCATCCCCTGCTAGGGGATGGGGGTGGGGGGGAGAGGTTAGATCCACCTTCCTGCAAAAACGCTATATTTTCCCCCACACAGCTGTAAGCAAGGACCGGTTCCCCCGCCCCTGCAGAGCCAGGGCATTTATTCCCTAGCGGGTGAGTGCGCAAGCGCAACAGCTGAGCTTAAAATCGGGTAGTTAGAGATGAATAGCAATCAAGCTGAGGCCACTAAAGCAGACATTTTAATCGCTGACGACCAGCCAGAAAACTTGCGCCAGCTCTCCTCCTCGCTCACTGAGCGGGGGTATAAAGTTCGCAGAGCGATCAGCGGGCAACAGGCTCTTGATGTGTGTCAGGCGGCTCCACCGGCTCTGATTTTGCTCGACATCCGGATGCCAGATATCAGTGGCTATGAAATCTGTCAGAGGTTGAAAGCCTCCGATCCCACTCGCGACATTCCGGTGATTTTCTTGAGCGCCCTAGATGCGGCGTTCGACAAGGTGAGAGCCTTCGCTGCCGGCTGTGAGGATTATATCACCAAGCCGGTTCAGGTGCAAGAAGTTTTAGTCCGGATAGAACACCAGCTGAAAATCAGACACCTGCAAAAGCAGCTGAGCGAGCAAAACGCACTGCTGCAGCAGGAAATTCGCGAGCACAAGCGGACTGAAGCCGCCCTGCGCCGGGAAGAGGAAAAATTCGCCAAAGCCTTTCACTCCAGTCCAAATCTGATCGCCCTCAACCGGCTCTCCGACGGGCGCTACCTGGAAGTTAACGACAGCTTCCTCAGCACCTTTGGCTACACTCGCTCGCAAGTAATTGGCTCGGCACCCAGCCAGCTAAATCTCCTCGTCAATGCAGAAGACTGCCCTAAATTCGACAGGCAGTTGCTAGAATTCGGCAGGATTCGCAACCAAGAAATCCCCTTGCGCACCTCCTCTGGCGAGGTGAGAACCTTGCTGAGTTCAGCGGATCTCATCGAGGTTGGGGGAGAGACATGCGTCCTGTTTGTCAGTAACGACATCACCCAGCGCGTGCGAGCGGAGGAAGCCTTGCGGGAGAGTGAGGCCAAAAATCGCGCCCTGATCAATGCCATACCCGATTTAATCTTTTGCCTCAGCCGCGATGGCACTTTTCTCAACTTCAAAGCAGCAGAAGCCAAAGATTTGTGCGATCCATCCACCCTGTTTACCGGCAGGAAAATCTCTGAAATCATGCCGGCACCCATAGCGCAGCAGTTCTTGGAGAATACAGCCCGAACCCTTGAAACCGGCGACACCCAGAGCTTTGACTACCAGCTGCCTATAGGCGATTTCCTTTGCAGCTACGAAGCGCGGCTCGCGGTCAGCGGTTCGCAGGAAGTTATAGTTCTCGTGCGCGACATCACCAATCGCGTCCGGACAGACGAGCGTTTGCAACTGCTAGAACGAGCGATAGACGCTAGCAGCAACGGCATCGTCATTACCGACGCAACCCAGCCCGAAAACCCGATCATCTACGTCAATAAAGGCTTTGAGCGGATGACGGGTTACTCCGCCGAGGAAGTCACAGGCCAAAACTGCCGGTTCTTGCAGAGTGAAGACATCTATCAGCCCGGACTACAAGAACTGCGCCAAGCAACTAAAGAACAAAGAGAGTGCTCCGTCAAGCTGCGAAACTATCGCAAAGATGGCACCCTCTTCTGGAATGAGCTGTCCATTTCCCCGATCCGAGACGCATCCGGAAACGTGACTCAATTTGTCGGCGTTCAAACCGACATCACCGACCGCGTGGGAGTGGAAGAGGAGCTGCAGCACTCCCAATCCCACCTAGCCGGCGTACTCAATAGCTCCCTCGATGGAGTGATGGCTTTTTCTGCTGTCAGGAACAGTTCCGGAAATATTATAGACTTTGAGTGGCTTTTAGTCAATGCAGCGGCAGAAAAAATGGTCGGGCGCACTGCCGGCGATCTCGTTGGCAAATATCTGCTCCAGGAGATGCCGGGGCATGGCGAAACAGGGCTGTTTGACCTGTACGTTCGGGTCGTTGAAACAGGCGTTCCGCAGGAGCGGGAATTTTATTACGAGCGGGAAGGCATAAAAGCTTGGTTTCAGAATGTTTCCGTCAAGTTGGGCGATGGATTCGCCGTGACATTCCGCGACATCACCCAGCGAGCGATCGCCGAAGAGGAGCGAAATCAGCTCATCGCCTCCGTGCGAGAGAGCCAAGAGCGATTGCACATGGCCCTCGAAGCCGCTCGCATGGGCACCTGGGACTGGAATATCCTCACCGGCTCCCTCACCTGGTCTGACAGCCTGAAACGCCTCTTTGGCCATGACCCCGCCAAAAAAGAATACTTCCAGCCCACCTATGAAGCCTTCGCCGCCAGCCTTCACCCAGAAGACCGCGAATTCGTTTTCCAGTCGGCAAACCGCGCCATCACTGAGGGAGCGCCATACGACATCGAATTCCGGATTGTCTTCCCTGACGGTAAGATTCGCTGGTCAGCCAGTAAAGGTCGGGTCTTTTACGACGCCACCGGCACACCCGTGCGGATGGCTGGGGTAGACCAGGACATCACCCAGCGCAAACAAACAGAAATCGCCCTGCGCGAGAGCGAAGAGCGCTTCCGCCAAATCGCGGAAAACATCCACCAGCTCTTCTGGATGACTGACCCCGAGAAGAGCCAAATGATTTACGTCAGTCCCGCTTACGAAACCATTTGGGGGCAAACTCTAGCAGAACTGTACGCCCGACCCACATCCTTTATAGATGCCATCCATCCCGACGACCGGCAGCGAATTATAGCAGCTTTTGCCAAACAGGTGCGCGGCGAGTACGACGAGGAGTACCGGATTGTGCGACCCGATGGCGAGATGCGCTGGATCAGAGATCGCGCCTTCCCCATCCAGAACGATCGAGGTGCGGTCTACCGCGTCGTGGGAATTGCCGAAGACATCACCCATCGCGTACAAGCCGAAATGGCCCTGCGCGAGAGCGAGGAGCGCTTCCGGCAAATCGCGGAAAACGTCCGCGAAGTCTTCTTCATCATTTCTCCCTCCGCCGACCGGATGCTCTACATCAGTCCCACCTACGAGAGCATCTGGGGGCGCAGCTGCGCCAGTCTCTACGAGCATCCGCAATCTTGGGTGGAGAGCATCCATCCCGCAGACCGCCCCAACATTATCGCCGCCTTCCAAACCCAGTTGCAAACCGCAGAAGAATTCAGCCAGGAGTACCGCATCATCCGCCCCGACGGCCACATCCGCTGGATATGGGCCCGCTCCTTCCCCATCTGCGACGAAACCGGGCGGGTGTACCGGCTGACCGGCATTGCCGAGGACATCACAGAGCGCAAGCTGGCACAAGAAGCGCTCCAACAGCAGAAAGAACTCCTGCAAACCATCTTCGACCACATCCCGGTTATGGTGATTTTTTACAGTCCCGAAGGCGAACTCAAGCTGCTCAATCGGGAGGTTGAGCGTGTCCTGGGCTGGTCGCAAGCCAACTTAGGAGAGCGCGACCTCCTGGCGGAGTGCTATCAGGACCCCGAATACCGCCAGCAGGTTTTGGACTTCATCCTCGCCGCAACAGGAGAGTGGCGGGACATGAAAACCCAGGCTCGCACCGGGCGCATCGTGGACACGTCCTGGGCCAACATCCGGCTTTCAGATGGCGGCATGATTGGCATTGGGCAAGACATCACCGCCCGCAAACAAGCGGAGCGGGCATTGCGGGAGATCGAAGCGCGGTTGCAAAAAATAGCCGCCAACATACCGGGAGTTATTTATGAATTTGTGCGGCACCTAGATGGTTCGACCGCTTTTGAATATATCAGTTCGGCTTGCCGGGAAATTCTGGAAGTTGAGCCAGAACAGGTAATGGAAAATGCCGCCCTCGCCTTTGAAGACATTCATCCGGACGATGTACAGGGCCTTTTCCAGGCGACCGATATTAGCGCCGAAACTTTGGAACCTTTTGCCTGTGAGTGGCGCATCCTCACCCCATCTGGAAAGATCAAGTGGGTGCAAGCCAAGTCTCGACCGGAACGCCGCCACAGCGGAGAAATTGTCTGGTATGGCGTGCTGTTTGATATCAGCGACCGCAAGCGGGCAGAGATAGAAATTGCCGCCGCCAAAGCCGCCCTGGAACTGGTCCTGCAGCGAGTGCTGCTGCTCAAACAGCTGACCGAGCAGATCCGCCAGAGCCTGGAGTTCGAGCAAATTATTGAAACAGCAGCCACTCAAATCGGTCAAGCCTTTGGCGTCAGTCGCTGCCTGATTCACACCTACATTACCGAACCCGCACCGCAAATGCCTGTAGTGGCGGAGTATCTCACTCCGGGCTGGAACTCCATGCGCGACATGGCAATTCCGGTTGCCGGCAATCCCCACGCCGAGCTGACGATAGCTCAAGATAAGGCAATGGTTTCTGCCGATGTTTACTCAGACCCACTGTTAAAACCGGCTGAGCCCCTCTGTCACCAATTTGGACTGAAATCGATGGCGGTCGTTCGCACCTCCTACCAGAGCGAGCCAAACGGAGTCATCGGCTTGCAGCAGTGCGACCGCTTCCGCCGGTGGAGTGACGATGAAATTGAGCTGCTAGAAGCTGTCGCCGCCCAACTCGGCATTGCCATCGCCCAAGCTCGCCTCCTCGAACAGGAAAAACAGCAGCGCCAAGAACTGACTGTGAAAAACTCAGCCTTGGAACAAGCCAGACGAGAAGCCGAAGCCGCCAACATCGCCAAAAGCCGGTTCTTGTCTCACATGAGTCACGAACTGAGAACGCCACTCAATGCTATCCTTGGCTTCACTCAAGTGATGGCCCGCGACTCTTTACTCTCCGCCCAGCATCAGGAACATCTGAGAATTATCAGTCGCAGCGGCGAGCACTTGCTGTCGCTGATCAATGACGTTTTGGAAATGTCTAAAATTGAGGCGGGCCGGCTGGAGCTGTGTGAAAATGACTTTGACCTTTTCGAGCTGCTCGACACCTTAGAGCAGATGTTTAAGCTGAAAGCGAATTCTAAGGGCTTGCAGCTCACCTTTAACCGCGACCGAGACCTTCCCCAGTACGTGCTCTCCGACGAGAGTAAATTGCGCCAGGTTTTGATTAATCTCCTGGGAAATGCCATCAAATTCACTCAAAAAGGCAGTGTCACGCTGCGAGTCAGACTGGGGCACAGCGCATCGGGCATCGAGCAAAACAATCCATCCCCAATGCCCAATTCCCAATGCCCAATTCCCAATTCCCAGTACCCGATCGCCTTTGAACTCTCAGACACCGGCCCGGGCATTGCCCCAGAGGAGATGGACTCCTTGTTTGAAGCCTTTGGGCAAACGGAAGTTGGGCGCAACTCTCAGGAGGGCACTGGCTTGGGCTTGCCGATCAGCCGGCAATTCGTGCGGCTGATGGGCGGCGACATCACCGTCAGCAGCACCACCGGGCGGGGAACGACGTTTACTTTTGATGTCAGGGTTGGCTTGGCTGAAGTGGCTAAGGTTCAGACTCGACAGCCGGCGCGGCGGGCGATTGGCCTAGCGCCGGGGCAGCCCCCGTGTCGCATCCTAGTGGTGGAGGATCGGGCCGAGAGCCGCCAGCTGCTAGTCGGGATGCTGGCATCGCTGGGGTTCGAGGTGCGCTCTGCAGTCAACGGACAGGAGGCGATAGCCGTGTGGTCAAGTTGGCAGCCGCACCTGATCTGGATGGACATGCGCATGCCGGTGATGGACGGGTATGAGGCGACTAAACAGATTAAAGCTGCCGGCCAGGGTGAGGATACCGTGATTATTGCCCTGACGGCCAGCGCCTTTGAGGAGGAGCGAGCCATCATCTTGCAAGCCGGCTGCGACGACTTTCTGCGCAAGCCTTTTCGGGAGGAGGTGCTGCTGGCAAAGATAGCTGAACACCTGGGAGTGGAGTATGTCTGTGAAGAAGGCCAGCCGGCATCTCCCCAGCAAGCGGCTGTGCCTTGGGAGCTGACGCCACAGGATCTGGCGGTCATGCCGGCACAGTGGGTGGCGCAGTTGCGCCACGCAGCTCTGTGCGCTGATGACGAGCTGATTTTGGAGCTGCTCAAAGAAATTCCCGAGACAAATGCTGCTTTGAGTTGCGCCCTAGCCGATTTGGTGAGTAATTTTCGTTTCGACCGGCTCGCCGGCCTAACTCAACCGGCTATTTGAAGGAATAGCCAATTTGGTATTGGGCACGCTTGAGTCTCACTGCCTTTGATCCCCCCCCTACCCCCCCTTCAAAAGGGGGGGAGAATATTAGCCCCCCTTTTTAAGGGGGGTTGGGGGGATCTGAGACGCTGCAGTGCGTGCGGATTGTCCTATTTCCAATCGGGCGCAGGGCAGGCTCGCACTGATTGTTTTGCAAGGGTGCCCCACCCCCCACGCCCCACGCCCGGTGCCCCACGCCCGGTGCCCCACGCCCGGTGCCCGAGTTCTTCCTTCTTCCTTCCGAAGTAGCAACCCTACATATAGCGTGTGTTAGCACCCTCGAATTCTGCAATTAGTGTGTCAAGACCGCACCCCACTGCGCTATCCTTTTTCGCTGCTGGTGATTCCTCTGCATTGCCCCTTGATTCTAGCAACTATGTGTTACCATCACTAAAAAAGATTCTGTTAATTTAAAATCAATGGGCAAGGTTCTAGTCCTGAACGCCTCCTACGAACCGCTGAATATCACCAGCTGGCGGCGGGCGGTCGTTTTATTGCTCAAAGGCAAAGCGGAGCAGGTCGAGCACAACGGCAAATACCTCTACCCGGAGGTACCCCTGCCAACGGTGATTAGGCTGCGCCATTACGTCCGGGTTCCTTACAAAGAAATTCCCCTCACCCGCCGAAATATCCTGCACCGGGACGGACACTCCTGTCAGTATTGCGGTTACACCGGCGACGATCTCACCCTCGACCACGTGATACCGCGATCGCGCGGTGGCGGCGATAGCTGGGAAAATATAGTCACAGCCTGCGTCCGCTGCAATGTCCACAAAGGCAATCGGACGCCGAAAGAAGCTAACATGCTTTTGCACCACCAGCCGCGCCAGCCTTACAGCAGTCTGCACTTCGAGGTGAGCAAGCATCTGAAAAGTGGCTCGCATATAGAGTGGCAAAAATACGTGATAGGTAGTTAAGCCCCCTGCTGTTGATTCAACGCTGGGGGCTTTTTGCAAGCGCCACCGGCGGCGGGCGGAAAGCCGACACCTGACCGGATCGGCTTTCCGGGCGTGACGCATACAGTTTTTTTTTGCCAAGATCGGGGTAGATTAACCGATTTATCGAATGCCGGTGGCGGCTAAAGTTGCAGCGCAGCCGCCACTGTGGGAGAAATTCTCGCGCTCGCACACGGGGAGCACCTTAAATGCCATCTCATTCCCTGCAGCAAAGGAACAGCCCGGGACTGACAGCTTCGCCGCCCCCAAAGGATGCCGGTGGGAATCCTGCGCCGGTCGAAGGTGGAGAAATTGCGGCTGTAGTACCCGGAGGAGAAACAAACCATTCTCAGGGCCTGCAAAACTTGGCGGGCTTGCCCAAGCCAGCCTCTGTTCACGCTGCCAAATCGCCGGAAATATCGCAAGAATTGAAGATAGACGCCCTGCGGCAAACCCTAGACCGGCACCGGGGCGAGCGCCAACTGGTCATCCTCCAGGACTTCCCCGACCCGGATGCCCTTTCCAGCGCCTGGGCGTACAAGTTAATCGCCCAGCAGTACAGTATTGAGTGCGACATCGTGTATGCCGGTGCCCTCAGCCACCAGGAAAATATCGCTCTGGTGAAACTGACGGGCTTGCCGGTGGGGCGCTGGCCTCTGGAAACAGCCAAGAATAAGGATTTATCGGTGTATCGGGGCTGCGCTTTGATTGACAGTCAGGGAACCACCAGCCAATTAACCCCGCTGGTGCGGGGGGCGGGCATTCCGGTTACGGCTGTCATCGACCATCACACCATGCAGGGGAACCTGAATGCGGAGTTTACCGATATCCGCCCCCACATCCGCGCTACGGCTACTATTATCGCGCAGTATCTGCGGGCGGGGTTGCTGCAACTGGACATCAACAGCAGCGAGCATGTCAAGTGCGCCACGTCTCTCATGCACGGCTTGCGGTCTGATACTGCCGGCCTCAGGCAAGCTCAAGAAGAGGATTTCTTGGCAGCGGCGTATCTGAGCCGGTTTTATGACACCCAGCTGCTTTCTGCAGTGCTGCAAGCCTCTCGCTCCAAGCGGGTGATGGATGTGATCGAGCGCAGTCTCAAGAACCGTCTGGTTCAGAATAATTTTTCGATAGCCGGTGTCGGCTACTTGCGCTACGAAGACCGCGATGCTATCCCTCAGGCGGCGGATTTCCTGCTCACGGAAGAAAATGTCCACACCGCTGTGGTCTACGGGATTGTCCACGATGAAGATACGGATCTGGAGGTGGTCACCGGCTCTTTGCGCACCAACAAGCTCACCCTCGACCCCGACGAGTTCATCAAAGCAGCTTTTGGCCAAGACGCCTCGGGACGCTTCTTTGGCGGCGGGCGCTCTCAGGCTGGGGGCTTTGAGATTCCGATTGGATTCCTTTCTGGGAGTAACGAAAACAAGGAGTACGCCAAGATCAAGTGGGATGTTTTCGACGCCCAAATCAAGCAAAAGCTCCTTAGGTTAGTCAGCCCCAAAGATGACCTCATCCGCACTGAATAAGTGGGGCGGCAATCGGAAATTCTTGCCGAGACGCGATTTATCGCTTATTACCCCAGCGGCTCACCGTTTTCTGTTACAATTTTTACAAATTTACACTTTTCAATGACCGATTGCCAAGAGTAAATAAGCGTTCTGGGAAGAAGCAAGTGGCGACCGCAAAACTGTATTTAATCCGTCACGGAATAGCAGCTGACCGGCTTGACGGGGAAAAAGACGAGGAGCGAGCGCTCACGGAGGAGGGCGCTGGCAAAACTAAGCAAGTGGCCAAGAAGCTGCGGGAGCTGGAGATCCGCTTCTCACTGATTTTGACCAGTCCGCTGGTGCGGGCGCGGCAAACCGCTGAAATTCTGCGGTCTGCCGGCCTGTCTGACAAAATAGAGGAATCTGCCTGTCTGGCACCCGGTGGGGAGATCAACAGCTGGCTGGAGACATTAGACAGGTGGCGCGATGGGGGTGGCAGCAGCTTGGCACTGGTTGGCCACCAACCGGATTTGGGAAACTGGGCGGAAATCTTGGTATGGGGGGAAGCGCGACAGGGACTGGTGCTGAAAAAGGCGGGCATCATTGGGTTGCTCCTCCCCGACACCGGCACCGCCGCCGGTCGCTGCGCGATGTTCTGGCTGACCTCGCCCAAGTTGCTGGCACTGTGACGGGGTATTAAATAATCCTTGCGAAAAAGCAACCGAAGTATAGCTTCTGGTAAGTTAGCCAAAGTAGACACCACAAAAGCAAAGGGTAGAGCAATGACTGTCGCCAACGAAGTCAAGACAGGTTTGGAATTTAAGCCCGGATTGGAAGGTGTTCCCGCTACGATGTCCAGCATCAGCTACGTCGATGGCAAGAAAGGAGTGCTGGAATATCGGGGGATTCCTATCCAAGAGCTGGCAGCAAAAAGCACCTTTCTGGAAACTTCCTATCTGCTGATCTGGGGGGAACTTCCCACCAAGGAAGAACTGGAAGCCTTCGAGCATAAAATCCGCTACCACCGGCGGATTAAGTACCGCATCCGGGACATGATGAAATGCTTTCCGGAAAGCGGCCACCCGATGGACGCCCTGCAAGCTTGTGCGGCTGCCCTCGGTTTGTACTATTCCCGCCGCGCTTTGGATGACCCCGCCTACATCCGGGCAGCAGTGGTGCGGCTGCTGGCCAAAATTCCCACAATGGTGGCGGCTTTCCAGCTGATGCGCAAGGGCAACGACCCGGTGCAGCCTCGCGATGACTTGGACTATTCGGCTAATTTCCTTTACATGCTCAAGGAGCAGGAGCCAGACCCCCTGGCGGCTCACGCCTTTGATGTGTGTCTGACGCTGCACGCGGAACACACCATGAATGCTTCCACCTTCTCGGCACGGGTGACGGCTTCCACGCTGACTGACCCCTACGCCGTGATCGCCTCAGCCGTGGGGACTTTGGCCGGCCCGCTGCACGGGGGTGCCAATGAAGAAGTGATGACTATGTTGGAGCAAATTGGCACGGTGGATAATGTCCGGGCCTATGTGGACGATTGCATCGAGCGCAAAGCCAAAATTATGGGCTTTGGCCACCGGGTGTACAAGGTTAAAGACCCGCGAGCCACTATCCTGCAACACTTGGCGGAACAGCTGTTCGAGAAGTTTGGCCACGACCGCTACTACGACGTTGCCCTGGAGCTGGAGCGCATTGTTGAGGAAAAATTAGCTCACAAAGGGGTGTACGCCAATATCGATTTCTACTCGGGTCTGGTTTACCGGAAACTGGGCATTCCGGATGATTTGTTCACGCCGGTGTTTGCCATCGCCCGCGTCGCCGGCTGGCTGGCTCACTGGAAAGAGCAGCTGGGAGAAAACCGCATTTACCGGCCCACCCAGATTTACACCGGCTCTCACAGCGCTCCCTACGTTCCTATGGAAGAGCGCTAGCCGGTGGAAAACGGTACTATCACTTTAGATAGATTACTCATTTAATAGGGTAGGGTGCAAAATCGGGAATCGTCAATATTAAAAGCAATTCCTGGTTTACACCCCCTTATATTTTTAGAAACTAAACAACCGGAATATCTCTCGCCAAGCCTGACGCGCCCTGACTGCGCCCAACCCCAAAGCCCGCTTGGGGAAAGCGCTAATTTCAATCGCTGACAGGGATTGGCGAACAACGAACTGAGCGCCATTGCTCTGCAACATATAAAAACCCCTCCCCTGTTCGCTCCCCACAGATATCTCGGCTAAACCGACCCCCACATCTGGGAGCGCTTGGGGCCCGCTCTGCGCCCGCTACAAACCATCACGACGCTGGCGGGAAGGATATTATACAGCTTTAGTGGAAAATTTTCAATATTTACAATAAAAATTTACAATGGCAGGTCAGGAGGATGTCTGATTGGAGAGTTTCAATCCCGTTGCCGGGATTCAGCTGGCCAAAAATATTCTTCTCCTGCCGCCTGCTGCAACCATTATCGCATTCATTTGGGCAACGCTTGCACAACCCTTGATGCTCCCACAGCGATATACTGGAATGCGGTGGGGCAGTAAAAAATCTTCATAATCTGTCATCTAAACGGGAAACATGAACCCAGGAATCGACCTGCAAGGAAGTTTTATACAAGCCCTCAAGGATTTGGGGGTGCCGGCGGAGGTGGCCAAAGTGATCTGGATACCGCTGCCGATGTTGCTGATGCTCGTCGGGGCAACGGTGGGGGTGCTGGTGACCGTCTGGCTGGAGCGAAAAATTTCAGCCGCAGTCCAACAGCGGATTGGTCCAGAATTTGCCGGCCCTCTGGGCGTGCTGCAACCGGCGGCGGACGGACTGAAGCTGCTGTTCAAAGAGGATATCGTGCCGGTGAAAGCCGACGCGCTGCTATTCACCCTGGGGCCGATTATAGTCGTGATTCCAGTGTTTGTGTCCTACCTGATCGTGCCGTTCGGACAGAACCTGATCGTCGGCAATGTGGGAACGGCAGTGTTTTTGTGGATTGCCCTGTCCAGCATTCAGCCGATTGGCTTGCTGATGTCAGGCTACGCATCCAACAACAAATACTCCCTGCTGGGCGGATTGCGGGCGGCGGCGCAGTCGATCAGTTACGAGATTCCCCTGGCGCTGAGCGTGCTGGCCATCGTTATGATGTCCAACAGCCTGAGCACCATCGACATCGTGCAGCAGCAATCGGGCTACGGCATTCTGGGCTGGAATATCTGGCGTCAGCCGGTCGGCTTCCTGATCTTTTGGATTGCAGTGCTGGCAGAATGCGAGCGCCTTCCCTTTGACTTGCCAGAAGCAGAAGAAGAACTGGTGGCAGGATACCAGACTGAGTATACCGGCATGAAGTTCGCTTTGTATTATTTGGCGTCCTATGTCAACCTGGTTCTCTCTTCCCTGCTGGTTGCAGTTCTGTACCTGGGCGGGTGGGAGTTCCCGATTCCAGTTGGGTTGCTGGCTGGCTGGTTGGGCGTGAGCGAGACGACGCCTTGGCTGCAGATAGTGACGGCGACGCTGGGAATTACCATGACTCTGCTGAAAGCTTACTTTTTTGTGTTCCTGGCAATTCTGCTGCGCTGGACTGTGCCGAGAGTCCGCATTGACCAGCTTCTGGATCTGGGCTGGAAGTTCCTGCTGCCAGTCGCTCTGGTGAATCTGCTGCTGACTGCCGGTTTGAAGTTGGCTTTTCCTTTTGCTTTTGGGGGTTAATTAGAAAGGAACCGCCATAGACGCCAAGGACGCCAAGGACAGAGAGGGTTTTGGGGTTTGAGTTTTTGAGAGGCTCATTCTTCAAGGCTCCTAACTTTATCTGACAGGAAAAAGAGCTGGAAGCTGATAGTTTTAAGCGGTTAGCTAAGAAAGAGAGAGTGAGAGCGCGATGCTAAAGTTCCTCAACCAAGTTGGCGATTACACGAAAGAGGCGATTCAAGCTGCTAAGTATATCGGTCAGGGGCTGTCGGTGACGTTTGACCACATGCGCCGGCGTCCGATTACGGTGCAGTATCCTTATGAGAAGCTGATTCCTTCGGAGCGTTTCCGGGGCAGGATTCACTTTGAGTTTGACAAGTGCATTTCTTGCGAAGTGTGCGTGCGGGTGTGTCCGATCAACCTGCCGGTGGTGGACTGGGAGTTCAATAAGGAGACGAAGAAGAAACAGCTGAAGCATTACAGTATTGATTTTGGGGTTTGTATCTTTTGCGGCAACTGTGTGGAATATTGCCCGACGAACTGTTTGTCTATGACAGAAGAGTACGAACTGGCGGCGTATGACCGGCACGAGTTGAACTATGATAGTGTCGCCCTGGGACGGTTGCCTTATAAGGTGACTCTCGACCCGATGGTGACGCCGCTTCGAGAGCTGGCTTATCTGCCGAAGGGGGTGACGGAACCTCACGATTTGCCGGCGAACTCCCGTCGCGCCGGTCAGCGCCCAGAGGAAATTCTGGAGCAAATGGAAAAGTAGGGTACGGGCGCGTTTGGGCTAGGGGCTAGCAAGCTCTCCTAGCAACTGGCCACAAGCAAAGGATAAAGGACAGAGGAGAAAGGACAAAGAAGTGAATTTAGCCGAAGGCGTTCAGATTGTTTCGTTTGGCTTGCTGGCTGTGATGATGATTGGAGCGGCTTTGGGGGTGGTGCTGTTTTCCAATATTGTGTACTCAGCCTTTTTGCTGGGGGGCGTTTTTATCAGCATTGCCGGGATGTACCTGTTGCTGAATGCCGATTTTGTGGCGGCGGCGCAGGTGCTGATCTATGTGGGCGCAGTTAATGTGCTGATTCTGTTTGCCATTATGCTGGTGAACAAGCGGGAGGATTTTCCATCCCTTGCTAATGCCTGGATTCGCAAGGGGGCAACGGCGCTGGTTTGTGCCGGCACCTTTGCGCTGCTGAGCGCGATGGTTCTGTCCACTCCCTGGGCGGTGTCAGCGGCTCCTGCTGCTGGAAATTCTTCGATTGTGGTGATCGCAGAGCATTTCTTCAGCGACTTTTTGCTGCCGTTTGAGCTGGCATCTGTTCTGTTGCTGATGGCGATGGTGGGCGCGATTATTTTGGCGCGTCGGGATTTTGTGCCGGAGGAGATTTCTCCGGATCTGTCTCAGCCGCCGGTGCTGACTTTGCCAGAGCGCCCTCGCGAACTGGTAGCCGCATCGAAAGATCGCACTCCATCTCCCTGAATGAGACAGGCTGTGTGGCGCAGGCGAGACGCCTGCGCTCCAGGTGCGGTCTGAAGAATTTTAGCTCGGGTAAGGCGCACAGCCTGCGGGCATATCGTACAAAGTAAGAGGGCTCATGCAACTGCAACTCCAGTATTTCCTATTGTTAGCGGCAGCGCTTTTCTGCATTGGCATTTACGGTTTGATTACCAGCCGCAACGCGGTTCGGGTGCTGATGTCGATTGAGTTGCTGCTCAATGCTGTCAATCTGAATTTAATGGGTTTTTCCAACTTCATAGACCCGCAAAATATCAAAGGCCAGGTGTTTTCCGTGTTTGTGATTACAGTGGCGGCTGCTGAGGCGGCAGTGGGTCTGGCGATTGTTCTGGCCATCTATCGCAACCGCGATACGGTGGATATGGAGCAGTTTAACCTGCTCAAGTGGTGACATCTATTCGATCGGGACTTACGCACAACTATGAAAGAAACCGGGTTTCTGGTTCTGGAACGAGGGCTGATAGTCTTGACTTCTGGTTCAGAAACCCTGTTTCTGCGTAAGTCCTACGATTTGGGCTTGTCAGCCGCAGATAAACCCGGATGCAGCCGCGCCGCAGCGTCTCTGTTTGTGCCGGCTTCCCGCAGGATACGCAGATTATATCTATCTGCGTTTATCTGCGTTTATCTGCGGTTTCAAAAATATAATATTAATATATAAAAACCTTAAACCCTATAACGTGCAGCTAAAACAGGTTATTATTGCTCACAAAGCGGGAGACGCCCTGAGCCGGCGCTTGGCAGAAAAATGGGCGCGACAGCTGGAAAGTCGCGGGTGCCAGGTGCTGATGGGGCCGAGTGGGCCGAAAGATAATCCCTATCCGGTTTTTTTGGCGTCGGCGGCGCAACCGATCGATCTGGCGCTCGTCTTAGGTGGAGATGGCACGGCGCTGACAGCAGCAAGAGAGGTGGCTCCCGATGGCATCCCGATTTTGGCAGTCAATGTGGGTGGCCATCTGGGGTTTTTGACAGAGCACGCTGAGTTATTGCTTGACAGTGAGGCGGTTTGGGACCGGCTTCAGGAGGATCGCTATGCCGTTCAGCGGCGGATGATGCTGCAAGCGATGCTGTTTGAGGGGGGGCGCGAGAACCGCGAACCGGCAAGCGACAGATATCTAGCACTAAATGAGATGTGTGTCAAGCCGGCTGCTCTTGACCGCATCCCCACTTCGATTCTGGAAATGGAGGTGGATGGGGAGGTGGTGGATCAGTACCAGGGGGATGGGCTGATTGTGGCCACTCCCACCGGCTCCACTTGCTATACGGCTTCGGCAAATGGCCCGATTATGCACGATGGCATGGAAGCGATTGCGGTGACGCCTATCTGCCCCCTGAGTCTCTCCAGTCGCCCCATTGTCCTGCCTCCCGGCTCGGTGGTCAGCATTTGGCCTCTGGCAGATCGGGATCTGAACACCAAGCTGTGGATGGATGGGGTGCTGGCCACTTCCATCTGGCCCGGACAGCGGGTGGACGTGCGGATGGCGGACTGTTACGCCAAGTTTATTATTTTGCGGGAAAATTATTCCTATTATCAGACGCTGCGGGAAAAGCTGCACTGGGCGGGAGCGAGGATTCGCTACAGCAACAATCACCGCAATTAGAAAGATGCAAGATTTCCGCCGGCTTGATTCATAAAGCGGGAAAATTCATAAAAAAATCCGGGAAAGTCTGAGGTTCGGCACGATTTAGGCTACAATCAGGGAGATTACCATAACGTTTTAAGCTTTCCCGATTTTTTCAGCCAGTCAGACACTTATGCCCAACCGTATAAACTCCCCGACCACCAGCAAAACTTTATCCTCTCCGAATAGCAGTGACGGTTCAGTAAGCTGGCTGCACCGGCACACGGCTGGACTGCTCAGGAAGGTGCGTCCCGAGTTCGTCGCATCTTCCCTCAAACAACTCTTGAGATTCAGCCGCACAGAGGTGGCAACTCCCGATGGTATTTTTTATGCAGACATTGCCTCTTACCTGGGATACGAGCTCTTTTTTAATGGCGTGTACGAACGGGAAATGATTAAGGTTCTAAAAACCTATCTGAAACCGGGAAACATTTTGGTAGAGCTGGGAGCTAATGAAGGGTATTTTACGGCTATTGCTTCCCAGCTGCTTGGAAGCAGTGGGAAGGTGATTGCGGTGGAACCTCAAGATCGCCTGCAACCAATCGTCAGGAAAAATCTAAGTTTAAATGGCTGTGAGAATGTTACTCTCGTGCAGGTAGCCGTTTCAGATAAACCCGGAACGATGAAGATTTTCATTTCAGCAGACATGAACACCGGCTCGACTTCAGCGGTAAAGATTTCGCGATTCTCGCAGCCCACGCAAGAAATACCCGCATTACCGCTGAAAGACATCTTTGAGCAGCAAGGACTCACCACCTGTGACCTGCTGAAGGTGGATATTGAAGGATATGAGTATGAGGCGATTCTGGGAAGCCCTGACCTTTTCCAGTCTCACCGAGTCAAAGCAATTGCCCTAGAGCTTCACCCCCAGCATCTCGCCAAGCGCGGGCTGTCAGAAAAGACAATTGTGGATTTCTTAGAAAGTTGCGGCTATATCCGGAGTCCGCTGTCTTCAAATACTGTCTACGTCACTCCTGACTGTCCGGTTAAAGCTGCGGCGTAGTCAACCGTTTTGGAGGCGACACAAAATCGCCTTCAGAACTCCATAAAAATGAGGAGGAAGCTGGCGCGAAAAAGCGCCCAACTGCCTCCTCTCTCTGTTTAGACACCCGGATTGCCAGCAGCAGCCCGTCGGGGCTGAACTCTCAATCTAACCGGCGGATGCGCTCAGCTATCACTGGGTGGCCGGTGCGGCATTCAGACGAATAGAACGGTCAGAGTTTCGATAGGTGAATGGAATGCCTAACTCCTTGCAAAAATCAGCCATCAAGACATAGGTTAAATTATTAATAATGATGCCTTGCATGAAAGGCCGAACGGGATACTTAGGGTCACTAATGGTTTCTCCTTCGGCGTCTTGTGGCCGGTTCATGTAAACATCTACAACGGGGTATCCGGAGATAAGAGGAGAATCAGCAAGATACTTGGGTTTGAATTTAGTCGTCAGTAAATTAACGCACTGGTGATCTTTGCTAAAGGTGACGGGAACGCCATAGGCGGCTGCCAGTTTAGAAAGCTGAGCGTAGCAACGATTGTCGGGCAACAGGTAGCCGGTGGTCACTAACTGAGACTCCAGATATATCTTGCATTCATTCGATTTCCCCGCCGGCGGTGCCGGTGAGTTGACGCTGATTTCTGGAACCGACATCTGACTCAGGTATTTTTTTATTTTATCCCGCAAGATAAATCCTGCCTTACCTTCGGGATCGGAGGGTTTCAGCTGCCACAAATCCCAGCGCTCGACAAATCCCCCGGGCCAGCTGTCAAACCAAGAATAGGGGCCATAGTTTTCGTGGGGCATACCCAACTCGCGAGCTTTGCGCACATATTCCTCAACTTGCGGTGTGGAACTTGGCCACTTCCACTCTGAGACCAGCTTGGCTTTTTCGAGGGGGAAGTCGCGATTTGCCGCTGCTTCCGCGTGAGTCATTACGCGAGTAATGGTTATCTCTTCTGGCTTCCAGCCTAATTTAAAGGCGAGTTGAGCGGCTTCCTTACACATATTTTCAATTTGAATATTTGTGGGAGGGTAGTCTTCCCAACCTCTGTCGCCCATACAGGATATAGCGATAGAAACCGACTCTTCATTGCGCCCTGCTGTGTGTTCTTTGAGCGGCTGGTCGTAGCCGGTGAGATGTTTAACTGCGCCATTCCCTAAAATGACGGTGTGATAGTGGCCCTGTTGCGCCCAGTAGTAATCTGTGGCTGTCCAGTGCAGGTAAATCTTTTTGATGTTTTGACCCATTTTCTTGGCCTTTATTTGATTGTATAGCTGAATTATGTAGAGTGCGATTGCACTTGGCAAAAATCGCCCCCCTAAATGGCTCGTGCGCCTCGCACCGGCTGTTCAGTTTCTCTATACGCCGGCTTTTTAAACTCGCCGGCACAATTGGTAAAATTGCTAACAGCTAACAGCTAAAAATTCACGAGCCGAGCTGCAGCCGCCGGCTGTTCAGTTTCTCTATACACCGGCTCGTGCGGCTCACCGGCACAGTTGGGGAAATTGCTAACAGCTAACAGCAATTAACAGCACTGTCGCTCCCGCACGGCTGCTTGCTACTTCCGGAGCAGGCTCCCTTGCGGGGGGTGGGGCGCAAAGGCTTTTGGCGTGGGCGTTGCAGCTCGATACAGCAGGTAAGGCAGCCGCACTCCGGAGAGCGCTCACCCGTAGCGACGAGAATGGTTCTGACAGACGGGAACACTGCTCTACCGTCCTCAGTGCGCAACTTCCGTCACACCGGCGCTTGAAAGGGCGGGTTTCTGGGTGCGACTGTACGGCTTTACTCCTGTGGGGAGGGATTTTCGCGGCAGCTTTCCCGGCGATCGTGGAAGTTTCTTAGCAGAAGCGTTCGCCTGACGATTTAGGCAAAAAATAGGATATAATTTCTAGGAAACTTTGGGTGAGCGCAAATGGACTGGCGAGAATACATTCACTCTGACCCTAAAATCTTGGTAGGGAAGCCTGTTGTAAAAGGAACTCGGCTGTCAGTGGAGTTCATTCTGGGGCTTTTTGCGGCAGGATGGACAGAACAGCAAGTGCTGGACAGCTATCCCACCCTGACACCTGAAGGATTGCGGGCGGTATTTGCCTTTGCCGCTGAGTGTATGCGCGAGGAAGTGCTATATACAATCTCCCTATCGAATCAGGCGGGTTGATGCGGTTTCTAGCGGATGAGAACTTCCCACTGCCTGGGGTGAGACGCTTGCGCGCAGCAGGAATTGACATCGCCTCTGTGAGCGAAGGCTCACCAGGAGTGGCAGATTCCGATGTGCTGGCGCGTGCCGTTCGTGAGGGGCGAGTCTTGTACCTATTTTGGATTTTGGATGCAAGGATTTTGGATTTGTAAACGGTAGGAAAGATTTTTAAGACAGAGGGTGAAATACTGTCTATATCAACTTGTTGGGATTAAGCTGTTATGCTAATAATACTGCTTGTCCATTCAAAGGAGGCAGAGCCGACCGAGCGTCGTTCCCAGGCAGATCCTGGGAACGAGGGGAATCGTGCGAGTAAATCTTTTAGTCGCCTGCAGTTTGGTAGGGGTGATGGAGAGTGTGCCGGTGCCGGTGTGGGAGAAGTGGCTATTGCTGGCGGAGTTGCAGGTTGTGACAGGTGGCTGCGGTGGAGATTGAGGGCGATTTAGCACCACCGGCAACTCTTCCTATTCCCACTCCGATTGCCACGATTCAAGCTTTCGAGAGTTGCGGCGGTGGCGGTGGCGGCACGACAGTGGGGATGAGCGCTCTTAACGCCTGTGCGGATCGAGGTGCTGCCGGCTGAACCGACTGGCGCACCATCGTGTCTAAAGCGCGAACTGGCCTGTTGCTCACCTGTGGCGGGTTCGTTAGGCTGGTTTGTCCCCGACTGAGGCCCAATGCCCCACGCCACCAGCCCAATGCCCTGGGAGCCGGTCATGCGGGCCGAGGCGATACAGGACTTGGGCTTGTGCGTCGAACAGGCGTCTTGCCGTCTGCAAGACAAATAGGTCAGGGGTTTTCGGCTGGCGGTGTTTGACAGTATGCGGGGGATGTCCGGGCAAATCCCAATCCTCCGCCCCCTAGAGAGGAGGGTAAGAAACCGGGTTTCTTTGGGCTCCCATCCAAAGAAAGCCGGTTTCTAGTATTATTTGACCAGCGCCGGCTCGCCCTGCTGTCCCACTCTCTGACTCGCCCCCCCCAGTGGCTGGTGGGGGAATATTTATCCGACTTGGCACATTTTGCCCTCACCCTCAGTCCCGTCTGACATCGATTCCTGTCCCCTTTCCTCCTTCGCCCCTCTTCCCGCTGGCTTTGGGCTGGGGGAGTGGGGGCGTCAGGGTGATTCTCCCCCCTGCCGGTGGCAGAGGGGAGTCTGGTGAGGGCTGAAGAGGGGGGAAAAGTGAGGGGTGTGAGGGCGGGCCGTATCCTGGCACTCAAGTGCGCTCCCCGACTCCGATATAATGTCAGCAATACCTTCCCCGAATCTCCAAACTCTCTTATCGATCTGACTCGTGCAATAGCAAGAGTCTTAGTGTTTTATGTCATAATCAACCAACAAAGAGCTGGGGTGTGCCGTTATGGTTGGCCAACTTTTAAACAGACGCTATCGAATCACTGAAGTCTTAGGCGCAGCGGAATTTGGACAAATCTATCTGGCAAAAGACACTCACCGTCCCGGGCACCCCGAATGTTTTGTCAAGCACCTGAAGCCGTCGAGTGAGGAGCCTAAGCTTCTGGAAACTGCCCGCCGCCTGTTTGACAAAGAAGCCGAAATCCTGGAAAAACTTGGCCAGCACGACCAGATACCCCAGCTCTTCGCTTATTTTGAGGAAAATAAAGAATTCTACTTAGTTGAAGAGTTTGTTCCCGGTCATTCCCTAGCGACTGAGATTTTGCCCGGTAAACCCCTGTCTGAGGAGCAAGTCGGCAGAGTTTTGAAGGAGGTGCTGGAGATTTTGGCCTTCGTACACGGGAGTGGGGTGATTCACCGGGATCTGAAACCGAGCAACTTAATCCGACGCCACCCAGACGGCAAGTTAGTTCTCATCGACTTTGGCTCAGTCAAAGAAATCGGCACGCAAATCGCTCAGGGGCAAATGCCCCCGACAGTGCGCGTTGGCACCCTGGAATACATGCCGGTGGAACAGTTCCAATACAACCCCCAGTTTAACAGCGATATCTATGCTTTGGGGATGATCGGTATCCAGGCGCTGACCGGCTTGCCTGTTTACGACCTGCCAAAACTGCGAGATCCCTACAATCCCAACAAGGGCGAAATCTTTTGGCGGCACCTCGCCATCGTCAGCCACGACTTGGGAGACATTTTAGACAAAATGGTGCGCCATGACTACCGGCAGCGCTACCAGTCGGCAACAGAAGTTCTGGCTGACCTGATAAAAACCAGCGACCGCTCCGGGTTTCGACTGCCGAAGCTCACAATATACCGCGAAGAGGTGGAGCGCCGCGTCACTCATCGCGGCGAGATTTCCGTGGTGGGGCGCAGCATACTGGACGCGCTGCGCAGCAGTCTGGAACTGAAGCCGGAAGAAGCTGAGGCCATCGAAGCTGAGATTTTAAAACCTTACCGAGATTACAAGAGCAAGTTCCAGCGCTATGAGCAGGCGCTAGTAGAAGCGAAAACCCAGGAAAATCCTCTCACTCAGGCGACTCACGACGAGTTGAAGCGCTTGCAGCAAGTTTTAGGACTCAGAGATGAAGATATCGCAAAGATAGAAGAGAAAGTAGCCCCGAATGCTATAGTAGTAAAGTTCCCCAACCCGATTCCGGCTTTTATACGGGCGAAGGCCAGGGCCTTTGGGCTAACACGCCAGAAGATTGGGCCTGCCCTGCAAATAGCGCAAGGAATGGTTGGCCCCTACTTTGGCCGCAGTATTGCTGGGGGTGTGGCTCTGATCGCTGCCATCTACGGATTTGTCCGCTGGACAGATTTTTTACAGCGCCGGCAGCTAGAAGCCGGAGAGCTGAAAGCGCTCAGCGAGCTTTACGCGCAGAGGAACTATGAGGAGTGCGTCACGAAAGCGCCAAAAATCCCCAAGCGCTCCAGCAAGTACGCCGGGGTTCAGAACGTTTTCAAACAGTGCGAAGCGGGCATTAACTGGAAAAACCTCGAAGTCAAAACCCTGGTTGCGCACTCAGACATTGTTGGCGCTGTTACTTTCAGTCCGGACGGGCGACTGCTGGCCAGCGGCAGTAAAGACGGGACGGTCAAGCTTTGGGATCTGGCTCAAGGCAAGGTAAGCCGCTCTGTTAACGGAGATTCATCGGCGGTTTGGGCTGTTGCTTTTAGCGCTGACAGCACTCAACTCGTTACAGGCAATTTTTTCTGGCGGCTGATGGTGTGGAACCTGAACACAGGGGAAATGCTTCGCACTTTTGAGCATGATGGTGCGGTTTGGTCTGTGGCCATCAGCCGAAATGGCAAGACTCTCGCCAGCAGCAGTGAGGACAAGAAAATCAAAATTTGGAATCTGGAGACAGGCAAGCGGCTTTACACTCTCCCCGATCATACAGACTATGTGTATTCCCTTGCTCTGAGTCCGGATGGCAAGACTCTTGTCAGCGGCAGTAAGGACCAGACCGTCAAGATTTGGAATCTGGATACGGGGGAGTTGATTCGCACTCTTGAAGGGCATTCAGGCGAGGTGAGGTCTGTCGCCATCAGCCCCGATGGGAAGACAGCCGTCAGTGGATCTTATGACAGATCCATAAAAATTTGGAATCTGGAGACTGGGGAGCTAATCCGCACTCTTGAGGGGCATTCAGACGATGTTGTGTCGGTTGCGATTAGCCCGGATGGGAAGACTGTCGCCAGTGGCAGTAAGGACAAGACTGTCAAGATTTGGAATCTCAGCAGTGGGGAACAGATCAACACTCTGTCCGGGCATTCAGATGAGGTTTATTCAGTTGCGTTCAGCCCTGATGGCAAGACTCTGGCGAGTGGCAGCAAGGACAGTACAATTAGACTCTGGCGGCGATAGAGCCGGTGATTCACTATCGCTTTTGTCTCTCCGGCTTCTTTTCATATCAAGTCCGGTGGCACCGCTATTGCGCAGAGGGTTCCTTTAGCACCGCCGGTCTGGGCTGGAATTGCTAGTGCCCAATGCCCGACGCCCGACGCCCAGTCCCGCTGGCCTTGCAAAACCGGTGCGAGCGGACATGATATCATATCTGCCGGTTACAAGCGCCAAGCCTTCCTGAGGATATCAACCAGCTCTTTCTGCCGGCGCTCAATGACTGCCGGTGTCCACTCCTGTTCCTCCAGCACTCGCGCAGTCAGCTCCACGGGGGGTGCGCCTGTTTTCACGGTGAAATACTGCTCCTTTTTCACCTCAAAGTCATAGGCTTGCGCTTCGGTGTTTTTCCGGCGCGGGAGCAAAACCAGGTTTCCCAAACACTCCACATATTTCGGGCGCTCTCGGGCGTCGGGGAACCATTTCGCCCACATACTGGCAGGCTGTGGATTGGGCGGCAGCACATGCTCGACACTCAGGGGGCTTTCTTTGTAGGAAGCTTCATTGCCCGACATCTCCGCCTCCAGGCGCAGCAAGACATACAGGCGAATTTTCTCATTTAAAAAGTCGGCGTCAAGGTTTCTCAGGATATCGATCCGCTCTTCCTGCGCAAGCTGGAGTGGCGAGTCCTCTTTGTACAGGTTTTCCCCTGACTCAATCGCCGTTAGCAACCGGCTGTAACGGTCGATGCGTTTCTCCCGGTGAGTCCGCCGAATAAAGAAACCAGCCGCGAGCCGCTCCAGATCGGCAAAGAAACAGACCAGCTCCTCAGGGTTGCTGTAATTCTCTGATAGGTAAAGAATGGCCGGCGGCACCCAGTCAAAATTATCCAGCCAGTTTAACCAATTAAATATTCTCTTCAGTTCCTCCCAGCCTATATCGCTTTGATAGGTCGCATTCTTGATATCATAAAAGGCATCGGCGAGAGGGCTCAGGGTTTTATCGATGAACAGCTGAGGATTCTCAGAAGGGCGAACATATTGGCGGAATTCCTTGAGGAGGCTTTCCCGCAGCTTTGCCTTGCGCTTAATCATTCGGATGTGCTCGAAAACCTCTTGGAACAGCTCTCGTCCCAGGTTCGTCTCGATGTCTTCCCACTTGACGCTGTAGGCTTCCTGTTGCTTGCTGTCGGGAATTTTTCCGATGATCTCTGCTTTCAAGATGTCGGTGTGGGAGAGATCCAGTCCCCGGTCGTTCAGCACAGAAAAGATCCGGTAGGCGGAGTCAAAGTCAGGCGTGGACACCACGACCAGAAAACAGCGGGTAATGATAAACTGGGCGAGGCGCAGTCGCTGAGCGTCGCTAAAGTCTAGCAAGCGCTGCACGAACAGCTGGGCGTTTTCTTTGATGTTTTGCCGGCTGTCTGAAAGCTTGGCATCCTTTAACTCTTCCAGCTTGTTAATCCCGCCCTCATCCTGTATGTATTCCTTGAAGAACTCTGCATCTCGCTCGCGCAAACTCAGACGGTAGCGGTTGGGGATGCCAGAAATCTTGCTCCCTTTTTGGTAGAGATAAGTCGTCAAGTCGTTGAAGTGCTCCGCCGGCACTGACGCCCGCAAAGCCGCCAGCAATATGGTCAGGGTGGTGAGTCGCTGCTGTCCGTCCACGACTTGCGCGTCTGGCGTATCTCCCTTAATCAGCACGATACTCCCCAGGAAGTAGGGATTCACTTCCTCGATTGGCTGGCTGTCATCTTCCAAAGATATGATAAAGTCTTCCAGCATTTCCCCCGCCTGCTCTACAGTCCAGGCATACGGGCGCTGGTACAGGGGAATGGTGAAGGCAAAGTCATCGCTGAAGACTTTCCCGATCGGGTACTCCTTTCCCTCGATTTTCACATTGCTCATCCTAACCTCCTCCGTTACGCGCAGTTGGCGATCGTTTCCCGAAACGGGATTGTTCCTGTGACTGGGGCACAGCGTTAACCCCGGGAAAGCCGCTTAAATATTCTAATCCCCAGCTCACAGTATGGCGCGGTATTCCCCACAAATCAGCCTTTTTTAGAAGACGGAGTGCGGGCGACCCTTGTTGGCCCAGACTTGGTTGGCCCAGCTTTTAGTTCCCCGCCCCAGTCCACTCGGTGAGCGAGGGGTGCGAGGGCAATTCGCCGGCAACTGCGGTCTTGACCCCTGTTCCCCGATGAGCCCGGATAGGGACGACCAATGCAAGTGGTGCCAGATGTCAGGAACACCCCTTCCGGTACAATTGCAATTATGTCATCCCCAAACACTCAAACTCTCTCTTCTATCCGATTTCTCCAGCGCCAAGCCGCTTCCCTGCTGCTCTACCAAGGCACACTCACCGGCCCCACCGGCAACGCCTTCCTCACCCTGCTGCAATCCCTCCACCACAGCGATGCCGGCGGCACGGATTGCTCCCACGCTTACGGCAGTTGGTTCCAATCCCTAGCTGCCAAAAATCTCAGCTGGCAAGATTACCTGATCGAGCGAATCCTCCTCGACACTAACCCCTTCACTCTGCAAGCTCAGCAAGCCGAATTGACAAGCTTGCCACCGGCACTGCTCGCCGCTGCCAAGCATGACTTGCAAGCTTTGCAAAGTCTCTACCAGTGCGGGGGAGAACAGCTGAGCTGGTGGGTGCAAACCGTCTCCGGGCTGCCGGTGGCACCAGTTGTCTGGGATTGCGCACGAACTGGAGCGGCACCCGAGCGCTCATTGCCGATAATAACCTCTCTGCAAAAAGAAAGCAACTGGGCTGACATTCTAGAAGAGTTAGCAGCCCACTACCGCCAATATGGCACCGGCCTTTTTGCCGAATATCGCGCCCTGCGCTGGCAGTCAGGGCAGTTGACCGGCATCCCGCACCCCGACCCCGTGCGGCTCGCTGATTTAGCCGGCTGCGAATTACAGCGCGACACTCTGGTGAAAAATACAGAATTTCTCCTAGCAGGTCTGCCGGCTCTTCACGTTTTGCTATACGGCAGTCGCGGTTCCGGCAAATCTTCTTCAGTCAAAGCCCTCTTAAATGAATTCGGCGCTCGCGGTTTGCGCCTGATCGAAGTCGCCAAATCTGACCTCAAAGATTTGCCGGCAATTGTCGAGCAGTTGCGCGGCGTCCCCCATAAATTTATCATTTTTGTCGATGACCTCTCCTTTGAGGAAGATGACGACGCTTTCAAAGCCCTGAAAGTGGTCTTGGAAGGCAGTCTGACCGCACGACCAGCAAATGTGGCAGTCTATGCCACATCCAACCGGCGTCACCTGATTCGGGAGTTCTTTGACGACCGCCCCCGCCCGGGGGCCAGTGAGGAAGTTCACGCCTGGGATACGGTTCAGGAAAAGCTTTCCTTTAGCGATCGTTTCGGCTTAACTTTAACCTTCGAGCCGGCGAATCAAGACACCTATCTAAAAATTGTCCGCCATCTGGCAGAGCGAGCCGGTATTTCCCTGAGCGCGGAAGAATTACAGTTTCGCGCTCTCCAGTGGGCGACTCGCCACAACGGGCGTTCTGGGCGCACGGCTAGGCAATTTGTTGACTTTCTCAGGGCGGAGCGGGCAATTGCCGGTCAGCCTGAAAAATAGGCGGTTTGCCTTTGTTCTTTGCTGCAGGGAACCCCACCCCCAACCCCCCACCCGGTACGGGGGAGGGGGCTTTTATAGCAATAACCGATTTGGCCTGCCCTCTATCAGATGAATCGGACAGTCGCCGGCAGGATCTCCTATAGAGGTTTTCATTTGCATGAAGTAGGCATAAGAAACCCGGTTTCTTAAAGAAACCGGGTTTCTCAGTAACTCACTCATCTGAAACCGCTATAAATCTGCCTAAAGGTAGATGCGGGAGGAAATCTCTTCCCCCTGGTTTCCGAGCCTGCTGGTGCGATGTTGCGGGGGAAGGGCTGATCAGAGTCAATGTTTTATCCTCGTTCACTAGCCGGTCGAACCCACTGGCTAAAATCCCTTATCTTGCGGTCACTTCTCCCCTTCTCTCTAGCTCCTATTTATAAAAAAAAGCGAAAGAAAGCGGAGGCCGGTAGAAGGTGTGCTTAAATATACAACACACTGCTTTGTGACCTCCATTTAACGGGGGAAACAAACGTATACCCAAGGAGAGGGGTTGACCAAAACCCTCTCGTGTGTTAGGGTGGCAAAATCAAAAAGGAGAACAGAACTGTGGCAACAGCAGGCCAATTTGAAGTGCAGGGCATCTCGGAAGCCGGCGTTGAATTTACCAACGATCAGAATATCGAACTCTCCTATACCTTTTCTCCCTCCGGCACCTGGACGCCAGACAAGAATAATGCCGCTCTAGCGGGATGTGGCCCGGGAGGGGTCAAGAGCCTTCCCGTTCCGGTTCAGGAAGGGCTGCAATCTTTTTTACCGCAGGTGGTGTCGTACCTGAAATATCCCAAGAATACGCCCTTTGCTCTCCTAGCGGTGAGCAAAACAACAGGTGCTGTCACTGAAGTGGCGACAGACACGAAGATTGTTCTGAAACCCAAGGAAACGTTAATCTTCATCCTCAACGACCTGTCTTGGGGCTACGCCGATAACAGTGGGGCCATTACAGTCAAGTGGTCAGCCCAGCAAGGTGTTAAAAAGGAGTTTGAGGTAAAAGCGAAAGAAAACAGCGTCACCGGAGGCACTCCTTTAAAGACGGGGATAGCGGTAGCGCCCGGAGACATATTGGTTGTAAATGTACCCCCCAACCAGAGCTGGTTTCTGGTTACCGGTCAAGAGGATGCCGAAGCAAATGCTAACGGACGGCGGCCTAAGGCAAAAACTCTCCTCGCTCTCTACAGGATTGGCAATTTTGAATTTGTGTACGGCGCACTTGTGGGCAGCTTTGATGGGGGGAAAAGCTATTTTCCGGTCGGCACTCACTTGACGATGACGATTCTGAATTCTGGCACACTTACTTTGCATTTCTGGGATAGCGATAGCGCGAATAATTCTGGCTCTGTAAAAGCAACGGTTGAGGTTTATAAGGGAGCGGCTCCTTAATCTACCAGGAAAACTTCCGTCTCTTAACGTCTGCTAGCCTGGTGGGTTACGGCTTCGCCGTAACCCACCTCACTACTCCTGAACTAAGCGGTCTAATTCGAGTTGCATCTGGCTGCGGACTTTTTCATAGCAAGCATCCACATAGTCGCGATCGAGGGCGGCGTCGCGCCCGTAGCGCTCAAACACAATCGGGGCGCAAACGCGAGTGCGAATTTTCACCGGCAGCGGAATATTCGGCAGCGGGCCAAAACTCAGCCCCCAAGGCAGCCCCAAATAAATGGGAAACACCACCGGATCGAGGCCCAATAGCCACGGCATCCCCCATTCGTGCAGCTGGCGCATTTCTTTGTATAAATCCGCCATAACAATCAGAGTGTCGTGAGCGCCGGTGGAAATCATCGGCACTACCGGCACCTCTTCCCGCAGCGCCAACTTGATAAACCCCTTGCGCCCCGCAAAGTAAATTTGGTTCCGCATGCTGTGGGGGCGGAAAACATCCTCAGCCCCCCCTGGATAGACAGTCACTGCTGCGCCTCTTCTGAGCGCAGCAGTTGCCATTTTGGGGTGAGCCATTATCGCACCGAACTGCACCGCCCCTCGCGCCGCCGGAGGGAAAGCCTTCCAAACAGTTGGGTGCATCAGTCCATAGCTCAAGCGCTCTGTGCCAAACCGGCTGAACCAGTCATACATGAACATGAACATATCCGGTGCCGCTAAGCCCCCATTATGGGAGCCGACAGCCAGCATTTTACCATCCGCCGGGATGTGATGCCAGCCATCGGTTTTAACCTGAAAGTAGTAGCGGTAAAACCATTCCCACATCGGCATTAAAGATTTAATTACCTTCGGATCTCTGTCGTCTAGCGACCAGCCATCAAAGCGATGGCGAGAGGTTTTGCTCGCTATTTCGGGACTGCCGGTGAACTCATTAAAAAAATTAAACACTGGTTCTCAACCGCTCTCTACAAGGACATTGCGCTTTTGAAAAAATGGCAGCGCAGCCAATTAGTAAGTCAGCGCCACTAAACTGAACTTGTTTGCCGTGCGGCGTGCCGCCCTCAGTCAATCCTAAGGGCGTGCGGAACTTAACGCCAGCAGGAACGGACATTTTCAGTTTAATTTTCTTTCCCTACTGATTTCAGACAAGTTGAGAGCCATCGGGAGCGCACCCCGACTCGGACATCTACAACCGCCTCACCAAACTGCCATTAATATCTTCTACCTTGGCGCACCCACTTAACGCCATCGCCACATCTAGCTCATCCCGCAACAGTTCCAGTACGTGACGCACCCCCGCTTCTCCCGCAACCGCCAGTCCCCACAGCGCCGGACGCCCCACCAGAACCGCTTTTGCGCCCAGCGCCAAGGCTTTCAGCACGTCCGTCCCCCGCCGGATGCCGCCATCCACCAGCACTTCTGCTCTGTCTCCCACCGCTGCGACGACGTCACTGAGGGCGTCGATAGCCGCGATCGCCCCGTCCAATTGCCTCCCGCCGTGATTCGACACAATCACTGCAGACGCCCCATGTTCCACCGCCTTGAACGCATCATCCCCCCGCAAAATCCCTTTGACCACTACCTTGAGCTGCGTTAGCGAACACAGCCACTCTAAATCCCGCCAAGTCAGCCCCGGGTCAAGCTGTTCGGCAAAATAGGCAAACAGCCCCGACTCTCCGGCTATTTCAGGAATTTCCAACCCCGCTAAATTCGCCAGTTCCATCCCCGGTGGGAGGGCAAACTCATTCCGCGCATCTCTCTCCCGACGCCCCAGCACCGGCGCATCCACCGTCAGGCACAAAGCCGCATAACCAGCCGCCTCAGCCCGCTGTACCAAAGCGCGGGTGAGGGCGCGATCTCGGTGAACGTACAGCTGAAACCACTGCGGCGTCTGCTTCCTAACCGCAGCCACCTCCTCCAAACTCTTTGTCGCCAGCGTGCTGAGCACCATCACCGCACCGGCATCTGCCGCTGCGCTCGCTGCTGCCACTTCTCCGTCTGGATGAGCCAGACACTGGAAAGCCATCGGGGCGATCAGAATTGGCATCCGCACCGACTTCCCCAGAATTTTCGCGCTTAAATCCCGCCGGCTCACATCCACCAGCATGTGCGGGCGCAGTTTCAACCGCTCGAAAGCAGCGCGGTTGTCTCGCAGCGTCACCTCGTCCCAAGCGCCGCTGGCGTAATAATCCAGGGCCATCTTAGATAGATGCTCCGGCGCTAGCGCTTCGTACTCCAACAGATTAATCGGGTTGTTCATCGCATCCTTTTTCCAGGTAAACAGGGGCTTCTTGTTGAAGTCGTTTGGCAACAAAGAGTAAAATACCAAAGACAATCAGCGTCTCTCCTAACAGTTCCGAGAACTCCTCAAAAGCCACCCGCGTCTTCTCTACAAACAGTATAAAAAACGGGTGGTGCTGGAAAAACATCCAGAGGAGAGGCTGCAATATTTTGTATTTTACAATTTCTGCCCCAAACCCGCCCAAAGCAAAAATTACCATTCCCAGCAGCGCTAATAAAGTCTCTCTGCGGTATAATTTCCAGAGCCCCACAAAGTCTCGCAAAAACACTGCTGGAAACATAAAAAATATCAATATATACGCTCGCAGCCAGTCCCGGGCGTGCGGGGTGTTGAGCAGGCTCTGAAGCTGGAGGTGGATTTTGAAGACCTCATCAGCAGAAGCATACAGCGAAAGAACCGCAACTGTCAAGAGGAAAAATCTAGATGGGGGCAGGGAGGATTGGCGCTGAACTGTGAAAAAGATCAGCGAGATTAATCCAACTGTAAACAGCAGGAAAGCTTGCAATAAGGACGGGACGGTCATTTGCCCGTCCATGTCAAACGGGGGGTAGGGTTTGCCGGTGAGCAAAATACTGCCCAGATAAATCAGGACAGTCAAGACTTCAAACAGGATGAACCCAACGAGCAGGCGATGACTCGCCCGCTCAACTGCTTTTGGGTGGAGTTTCATGGGTTAAAATAATCGTATATTTGCTGGGACAAACGCGGGCCAGTGCCGGCACATCGGGAGCATCCCGTTTTTGCATTGGCAAATAGGCCCTGGCGAGCGCGAAACTCACGCAAGGGCAAACAAAGCCCGCATGACAAGGGCTAAAGAAACCCTTGTTTCCTCTCGCCTCCTTGAACAGGCGGGTAAACTTTTGTATGCCGGCACCAAGTTCACCGGCATACAAAAGTGGGATGCTTACGGCCACATCAGCTAGCTGTTAAAGGGTGACTATTTTAGTATAGTCAATCGAGCGAAAATCTGCCAGCAGCTGTTGGGTGCCGGTGGAATCCCAAACCCGGAATTTCATGCAAGCGCCACCGGCACCTCCCCCCTCTGGTGAAAGCTCACCGCTAGCTCGGTGCGCCTCATCCCGCAACCGCCGCCACAGCGGCACCCCCGGCGGCTCCCCCACCGTCAAGACCTGCAACGATTCACCCGGAATTATAATCTCCTATCGCAGCGCAAGCCAGACTCACAACCCGCAATTATTCCAGCCAATTCATCTCCCCCAAAACCAGGGGCGGGCTAAGTTACGTTTAGTTAGATATTCCTACTTAGTTTTTTCTAACCGTTTAGCAACAAATAGTAAAAAAGCATACAGAATCAGTGTTTCTCCTAGCAGTTCCGAACCCTCCTCAAAAGCCACCCGCATCCTCATTACAAAAATTCTAATAAAAAAGTAGTTGGGGAAGAATTCCCACAAAATAGCGGGCAATAATTTTTACTTTAAAATCTCTCCTCCCAACCCACCCATCCCAACAATAGTCATTCCCAGCAGCGCCCAGGAAGTCTCTCTGCGGTATAGTTTCCAAAGCCCCACAAAGTCTCGCCAGAAGACTGCTGGAAACGCCACAAATATCAAGACATACCCTCGCAGCCAGTCCCGGGCGTTCGGGGTTTGGAGCAGCGCCTGAAACTGAAGGTGTATTTTGAATAATTCATCTGCAGAAGCATACAGCAAAAGAACGCCTACTGTCAAGAGAAAAAATTTTGATGGGGGCAGGGAGGATGGGCGCTGAACTGTGAAAAAGAACAGCGATATAAATCCCATTGCAAACAGCAGGAAAGCTTGCAATAACGATGGTACAGTCATTTTACCGTCCATGTTAAACGGGGGATAGGCTTTGCCTGTCAGCAAGATACTGCCCAGATAAATCAGGACAATCAAAACTTCAAACAGGATTAAGCCAACGAGCAGGCGATGGCTCGCCCGCTCAACTGCTTTTGGGTGGAATTTCATGGGTGAAAATAATCGTAAATTTGCTGGGCCAAACGCGGGCCAATGCCGGCGACCTCAGCCAGCTGTTCGGGGGTGGCTATCCGAATGTAGTCAATCGAGCGGAAATGCGCCAGCAGCTGTTTTTGCCGGTGGAATCCCAAACCCGGAATTTCGTCCAAGCGCGACCGGCGCATGCGCTCGCTCCTCTGCTGTCGGTGGAAGCTCACCGCAAATCGGTGCGCCTCATCCCGCAACCGGCGCAGCAGCTGCACCCCCGGCTGCTCCGCCTCCGTTTGAAGCGGCAACGATTCACCCGGAATATAAATTTCCTCTCGCTGCTTCGCCAGACTCACCACCCGCAACTCTTCCAGCAAATTCATCTCCTGCAAGGCCCCAACCACTGCCGAAAGCTGGCCCTTGCCGCCGTCAATGATCACCAAATCGGGCCATTCGGGATTGCCGGTGCGCTGCAATTCGGGATTTTCCGCATACTTGCGGAACCTGCGCCCGATCACCTCAGCCAGACTGGCAAAGTCATCCGAGTGACCGGCAGTTACGGTTGGGTTCTTAATCTTGTAGTGCCGGTAGTGCTGCTTTGCCTGCAATCCGTCTAAAAACACCACCTGCGACGCCACCGCATCCGAACCCTGGATGTGGGAGATATCGTAACCTTCAATGCGGCGCGGCAAATCAGGCAAATCCAAGATTTCCGCCAAATCCTGCATCGCTTCGGCATTGCGCTCGCCCGACTTCTGCAGGCGAGCCAGTTCGTAGCCGGCGTTGCGCTCGACCATTTCAATCAAATCTGCCTTAGTTTGGCGCTGCGGAGCTAATATCGCCACTTTTCGCCCCTTGCGCTCGCTCAACCAGTCCGCCAGCATCTCCCCTTCTGGCAACTCGTGCTGCACCAGAATCTCCGCTGGAATCTCCACCTGCTCCACAGTTTGATAGTGTTCCTCCAGCACCCGCTGCAAAATCGCCCCAGGTTCTATTGGCGGGTTAGAAAAATCCGACTCCCCCTCTCGCTTTGTGGGAGAGCCGGTTGGGGGGTGAGGGGAAACCGACTCCCCCTCTCGCTTTGTGGGAGAGCCGGTTGGGGGGTGAGGGGAAACCGACTCCCCCTCTCCCCTTGTGGGAGAGCCGGTTGGGGGGTGAGGGGAAACTTCCGCCACAAACCCCAACCGTCCCACCAACTGACCGGCGCGAATCTGGAACAGCTGGATGCAGGCGTACTGGCTGCCAGCCGCCAGGGCAATCGCATCCCGCGACACAGTATCATTAGGCAGAGACACCTTCTGCTCCGCATTCAGAGACTTCAAACCGGCAATCTGGTCGCGAATCCGCGCCGCCAGCTCAAAATTCAGCGCCTCAGCAGCCTGTTCCATCTGCGCTGTTAGAATATCTTCCAGTTCCTGGACGCGCCCCTGGAAAACCATCGCCACCTTCTGCACCGTCAAGCGGTAATCCGAAGGCGAAATCAGCATCTGGCAGACACCCGGACAGCGCCCGATGTCATAATTCAGACAGGGGCGGTCTTTAAACAGCGGTTGGGGGCGCTGGCGCAGCGGGAAAATCCGCTTCACCAAATGCAGCGTGTTCCGCAGCAGGCGAACGTCAACATAAGGGCCATAATACCGGTCTTTTGCATTGCCCAACCGGCGCTTGCGCGTGATGAAAATCCGGGGATAGTCCTCCGACCAAGTAATGCAGACGTAGGGATACTTCTTGTCATCCTTGAGCAGCACATTAAAATACGGCTGGTGCTGCTTGACAAGATTCGCTTCTAGTGCTAGAGCTTCCGCCTCCGTGTCGGTGACGATAAACTCAATCTCCGCCACCTGCTGCACCATCAAAGCGATGCGCGGGCTGAGATTTTGCGAGTCGCGGAAATAGGAGCGAACGCGGGAGCGCAGCTTCTTGGACTTGCCAATATAGACAATCCGGTCGCTCCCGTCGCGCATGAAATAGACCCCCGGTTCCGGCGGAATCTCCTTGAGCCGGCTTTCCAGGCGCTCCGGGTCTTTAACCAGTGGGAGAGTTTTACTTGATGCTGTCACAGACAAAAAAGGTCGAATCTCACATGGAACTCTTGACGCCCTTTTTAATTTTACCATTACCCTCGTTCCGGGGCTCCTTATGGGAGACGCCATCCGGTCGGATCTGCCTCGTTTGGGCAGATAGGAAGATTAAAAGCCTAAAAGCTTAGCGGCTCTCAGTTCGATGCAGTGCGCATAAGAACCCCGGTTTCTTTAAGAAACCGGGGTTCTCAGCACCTGACTAATATGGGAGACGCGATAAACCCCTGTCTCTACAAGAAAGCTACCGAAAGATTTCAGCCGAACTATGTCACTCGCAACCAAAAGCAACCAGAGCGGCGGCGGTGTCCGCGTATTCCCTGAATTTTGCCACTTTCCCCTCACGCAGCCCCCATACCATCACCCACTCGCTCTCTAAAGTGCGACCTGTGGGCTTGACCGTCATCCGAGAGAACCCCAGCACCACAACTTTATCTCCCTGAGCGATGAACTCCCGTGGCTCAAACTGGAGGAACTCCAAATTTTCGCCTATTTTAGCATAGAACTGCACCACTTCCTCGTGTCCGCGCCACCGGCCCCCGATGGGCACAGCATCTCGCGCAAAGGGAGTTTCCCACTCCACATCATCGCACAGCCGAGCCACGATCGCCACAATGTCACCGCGCCCAAAGGCGGCGTAAACTTGCTGCACGAGATGCACGTTTTCCCGCTCGCTCATCACTTCCTATCAAGTCCGCTGGCAATTGTTATTATATAGTGGGCAGGGTGCGTTCCGCAAAGCGGAACGCACCCTACTTGTGATAGTATTAACAAAAGTGAGACGCTCCCGCCCAAAAGATATAAAGTCAAAATAATCAGCAAAACACTACAATATCGCAGTTAGGTTTGCGAAGGAGTTCTACCTTGGTTCAGACATCACCATCCCCCGCCATCGCTCAGCTGGACAGCCCCCAGGAATGGGACTTGTCCGACCTCTATCAGGGGTTCGACGACCCCCAATTGGCTTTAGACTTAGAATTACTGCAGCAGACAGCCGCCGAATTTCGGCAGACTTATCGCGGTAAAGTGGGGGAACTGACACCGGCAGAGGTGGCCAATTGCCTGCAACAGCTGGAAGCGATTAACGAAAAAGCCGGCTACCTCTACGCCTTCCCCTCCCTCGTCTTCTCAGCAGACACCCGCAACACCGAGGCGAAGCAATTCCTCGACAAGGTGATGGAAGCGCTCACCGGCATCGAAAACCAGCTGCTCTTTTTCGACCTGGAACTGCAACAGCTCGAAGTCGAAAACTTTGCCGAGTTGCAAGCCTCACCGGCACTGCACAATTATAACCACTACCTGCACCGCATCGCCGAGTTCCGCCCCCACCGGCTCTCGGAAGAAGTCGAGCAAACCCGCAACCAAGACAGTCTAACAGGACGGCAGGCGTTTATCCAGCTGCGCTCTGTCCACCTCGGCGAGCAGGAATACGAGCCGGTGTCTGCTAGTGAGGGCAAAACCGCCAGCACGGAAGCTGAACTGGGAGCGCTGCTGTTCCACCCCTCAGCGGAGGTGCGCTGCGAAGCCTACTGTTCTCTGCGCCAAGTGGTGCGCCAGCACAACTCCCTCTACGGCTTCATTCTCAACACTATCGCCCAAGATCACCGCATGGAAAGCCAGCTGCGCGGCTACACCTCTACTTCGCACAAGCAGCTAATGGCGGATGAGGTTTCCGAGCCGGTTTTCCGCGCTATTATGGAAGGCACCGGCAGCCGGTTTGACTTATTTCAGCGCTACTACCGGCTCAAAGGCGAAGCGCTGGGGCAAAAAATCCGCATCTGCGACATCTACGCGCCGTGGACATCCGCTGACGTGCCGGTGTCACCCATAAACTACAAAACGGGTGTAGAAACCCTGCTCTCTGCTTTAGAGAATTTTGACATTAACTACGCCCGCCGTGCGGAAGAATTCTTCATCAAAAATTGGGTGGATGCCAAAGTGCGTCCTGGCAAACGCGGCGGTGCCTTCTGTTCCTACACCCACGGCAAACACAGCTACCTGTTGCTATCTTACACCGATGATTACAGCTCGCTGTTCACCCTAGCGCACGAAATGGGGCACGGGTTGCACTTTGCCTCAATTGGCGACCGGCAGACCTATTTCAACAGCAGCCCCCCGATGGTGCTGGCGGAGATAGCCTCTACGTTCAATGAACTGCTGCTGCTGGATTTTCTGCTCAAACAATCTGCCGGTGACAGAACGCTCAGCAAATCCCTCCTGACGCGCCAGCTGGAAGACCAGCTGAATTTGCTGTTCCGCCAAAGCACAATTAGCCGGTTAGAATTGGCGATTCACGAACGCGCTGCGCGAGAGGGCAGTTTTGACCACAAATGGGTGAACGAGCAGTGGGTGGAACTCTACCGGCAGCTGTGCGGCGACGCCGTGGAATTGCTGCCAGAACACCAGTACGACTGGGCGCGAATCGCGCACATTTTCTTCAAGCCATTTTACTGCTACCAGTATACCGCATCTACTATTGTCAGTCTAGCCTGCTATCAGAAATATCTGCAAATTGGCAAAGATTTTCTCCCCGGCTATTTGGAGTTGCTAGCTGCCGGTGGGTGTGAGAATCAGGTGGAAGCCTTGCGCCGGTATGTGGGTGTGGACATCGAAAATCCCGACACCATCCGCGACGCACTCGGTTACGTCGAGGGGCTCTTAGACCAGCTGCAAGCCGCGCTGTGAGTTAACCGCAGGAGCACAGGGATGAGCGCCGGTAAATGAGATAAGTTGTTGCGCATTTAATTTGCGCTATCTATATCTATCTCTCGTTGCCACGCTTTGCCTGGAAAGGCTGTTTGGAGGCTCTGCCTCCTTTCTTTAGTAAGCAAATTAAAGGCTTCTTAACTTAATTATAGCAGCAGTCATATTGGTTAGGGCATCAGTGGCCTAGGGATAAAAGGCGTAGGGCAGGCGTCTCGCCTGCCCTCTTGATCTAATGTCCTAATCTAACTGGCTACTGCTATATCTGCGTCCATCTGCGTTTATCTGCGGTTAAAAATACCCAACCCGAAGCAGTTAATTCCCACGCAAAAAAAGTGCGCAATTTGCGCACTAAATCCTTGTCTTTGCACTGTCGGTCTTGTAAAAACTAGGCATTTTTCATCTTGCGCTTGGCAGCCAAGAAACCGCCCAAACCCATTAGGCCCAGCATGGCAGAGGGTTCTGGCACTTTTTCTGGGGGAATGCCGGCAAGCAGCAATTCGTAGTTGCCGCGGTGAGAAATCCCATCGCCTTGTTCAACTAGCCCAGAGTTTGTGGCGCTGAAGTTGTAGAGGTATTGAGCCGGCCCACCGTCATAGGACACCTTGACAATTTCACTAGCCTGTATAGTTTTCCCCGCGAGTAAAGGCTGGAGACTGGTCGGAACAACAGGTAGCAGTAGGGATTTGGCATCCAAGTGACCGGCTAGGCCAATGCTAATCTGGCCGGTGGTGTCATTTTGGTTGACGTAGGAGATATTGGCGTCACTGAACCGCTGGCGGCCACCACTGGCTAGAAAAGAGGTGTAGGCGGTATTCCCTGTCGTTGTGCCAATCAGGCTTCCCAAGCCATTGTTAGTCAAGGCGTCCTTGAACCACTTCTGAGCCAACGTCAGTCCACCGCCAACATTAGTGGCCCAGTCCGCCGCCGTCAGGCTGCTCAGGGTGATGCTTCTGCCGCCAAGAAGGCCACTTAAGGTTGTGACTTTACTGTAGCTGTTGAATGCCGTGTTGTTCAGAGCTTCGCTGTTGGCGAATAGCTCCACGTTGCCGGTGGGACTGCTGCTGTTGCCGGTCAAGATGGTGGACAGACTAGCGGCGTTATTCCGGAATGTATTTGTCGTATTGGCATCGTAGAGGTAGTAGTCAGTGCCATTCACACCCGTAATGGACGCGCCGGTGAGGGTGCCGGCTTTGGCTGGGGCGCTGGCGAGGGCGGTGACACCGGCTGCTAAGGTTGCGCCAACCAAAAGTTTCTTGACGAGTCCTGACATTGTTTTGTCTCCTTAAAGTTCAGGGGCTGAGGGATAATCCCGCAAAGATGCTGGCACCAGGGATAGGCAATACACTTTATTTCATTGCACCCTAGAACTTCCCAGTCAGGCTGTGATTCGTCTCACATCTTTTGTGTGATAGTTGAGGCAACACCACCGGCATCTGGACGCCGCAAGCCTTTCTGCCTAGCATCTGCAACTCGGGTTGGGGTGACTGGCTGACAGTCCTAATCCTTTTATTGCTGACTCTATTCTACACACCCCTGCCGCTACAGTTTGTAAAGTTTCGGTAAAGTTTATCGATTGCTTCACTAAAGATTAGGCAAATTTTGGCGGGCTGCCGGTTCTGGCCTTTCCATGAAATTACCTATTCTCCCCACCGCCGCTTCTAAAATCGCAGGTCAAGTTTATGGATTGCTTCACAAAAGACCGGGCAAATTACGGCCCGGGCCGGTTATTCCCTTTCAGGGAAATTACGTATTCTCTCTACTGCCGCTGCTATTAGCACTAGCCACAGGGGTTAGGAAATTAGACCTTGAGGTGCGGCGCTATGCCTAAGGATATACCTCTTAGGACAGACGTTCCCTCCAACGCAATGCCCTAAACTGACTGTTCATTACTATAAAATCCCCGGCTCGCACACCAGGGCAAAACGGACATACCCTTCGCCTGCTGTGCCGGAACCGGCACCCGCAGATGCCGCCACGCCAGTATTCCACAAGCCCCTTGCAAAAGCGGGCGGAATCGTTCTCCGAAAATTCAGGCAGTTTCGCCCAACCGTACATTGTGGCAGCCGGCACCGGCACTGGCTAGCCAATGCGATTGAGCGCCCCCACAAAGGCATCCGCCCCTGGGGAACTACGGTGGCTCTCACGCTCTCTTGAGCGCCGGTGAGCGCTGCGATTTGGAAAGCCAGCTGCGCGGCTACACCTGTATTTTCCACAAGCCGCTAGTGGCGGATGAGGTTGCCGAGCCGGTTTTCCGCGCTATCACGGAGGGCACCGGCAGCCGGTTTGAGCTGTTGCGGCGCGACTGCCGGCTCACTGGTGTTGCCGTCGGACAAAAAATCCGCATCTGCGATCTCTATGCGCCCCAGACTGCCTTAGAGCCGGTGCCACCCATAAACTGCAAAATTGGTGTGAAAACCCTGCTCTGTGCTTTGCAGCAGTTTGACATTAACTGCGCCCGCCGTGCGGAAGAGTTCTCTCTCAAAAATTGGGCAGATGGCAAACAGCGTCCGGGCAAGCGCGGCGGTGCCTTCTGTTCCTGCACCCACGGCAAGCACAGCTCCCTGTTGCTATCCCACACTGTTGCTATCGCACACTGATGATTGTAGCTCGCTGTTTGCCCTAGCGCACGAAATGGGGCACGGGTTGCACTTTGCCTGGATTGACGACCGGCAGACCTCTTTCAACAGCCGCCCCCCGATGGTGCTGGCGGATATTGCTTTTACTTTCAATGAACTGCTGCTGCTGGCTTTTCTCCTCCAACCATCTGCCGTCTGCCGGCACCTGTGCGGCAGCGCAGTAGAATTGCTGCCAGAACACCAGCACGACTGGGCGCGAATCGCTCGCATTGTCTTCCAGCCCTTTTACTGCTATCAGTATCCCCTATCTAATATCATCAGTCCGCTCTGCTACCAGAACGATAGAGGCTCTTCTAGATCACTCATATGAAAGCCCCTATAAAGGGGAGAATCCTCTGCGTGCGTCTGCGTCCCTTTGAGGTTATAGCAACTGTCTATTGCGATAAAACTCCCCAAGCCGAAATCGTTAATCTCCCCACAAAAAAAAGTGCGCTAATAGCGCACTAAATCCTTGTATTTGCACTGTCTGGATTTTCAATCCTAGGCATTTTTTATCTTGCGCTTGGCAGCCAAGAAACCGCCCACACCCATTAGACCGAGCATGGCAGAGGGTTCTGGGACTGAAGCCGGAGGTGCTGGCGGAATGCCGGCAAGCAGCAATTCGTAGTTGCCGGTGGCAGAACCAGCATTAGCTAGCCCAGATGGTGTGGCGCTCAAGCTGTAAAGGTATTGAGCCGGCCCACCGTTATAGGCAACCTTGACAAGTTCGCTCGCCTGTAATGGACCTGCTGGCAGCAAGGGCTGAAGCTCGGGCGGAACAACAGGTAGCAGTAGGGATTTGGCATCATAATAACCGGCTAGCCCAATGCTAATCTCGCCGGTGGTGTCATTTTGGTTGACGTAGGAGATATTGGGGTCGCTGAACCGTTGAAACCCGCCCGCAAGTAGAAAACCGGTGAACAGGGTTTGATTGTTCTGGCTCACGTAGGTTGATACCAGCGGGTTCTGGCTCGCGTAGGTTGATAGAGCAGTGTTAAACCACTGTGTTGCCAGATTGGATGCGCTGTACAGTGGAGCAATTGCTGCGTTAAAAGCCAATAAACGAGCCGCTGGATCTACTATAGCCGATGCGTTAGTTATGCCGGTGAGTGTGCTGTCTGCGGCAGATGCCCCGAACCAGTCGGCTGCAGTCAGGCTGCTTAAGCTGATGTCCCTGCCACCAATTTGGCCACTCAAGGTGCTGGATTGGCTGTAACCCAAGAAATTGCTTAAGGCAGTGAACTGTTGGAAACTATCTGCTGAGCTTGTATATATTGGGGATTTTTCGCTGTTGGCGAATAGCTCCACGTTGCCGGTGGGACTGCCGCTATTGCCACTCAAGATAGTGGACAAACTCGCGGCGTCATTCCGGTAAATCTCGTCTACAATACCGTCGTTATTGCTATCTCTGACATCATAGAGGTTGTACTCAGCCCCACCCGTAATAGACCCGCCTGTAAGGCTGCCGGCTTTGGCTGGGGCGCTGGCGAGCGCGGTGACACCTACTGCTACAGTTGAGGCAACCAAAAGTTTCTTGACGAGTCCTGGCATGGTTTTGGTTTTGTCTCCTTAAAATTCAGGGTGTGAGGGATAATCCCGGAAAAAAGTGCAGGCACCAGGAATAGGCAATACCCTTTATTTAAGGGCACCCTATAATCCCAATAAAGCTGTGATTCGTCGCATCTCTTTTCTGTGATGATTCAGGTTTCACCACAGGCAGGGTTACGCCGCACGCCTTTCTCCCTAGCATCTGCAACTGGGGTTAGGGTGACTGGCTCACAGTCCTAATCCTTTTATTGCTGAGGATATTCTACACAACCCTGCGGTTCGGATTTGTGAAGTTTCGGTAAAGTTCAGAGATTGCTTTACTAAAGATTAGGCAAATTTTGGCCTGCGGGCGGGTATGGCCTTTCCAGGAAATTACGTATTCTCTCTACCGCCGCTTCTAAAACCGCCGGCTCGTGAACCAAGGCAAACCGCACATACCCTTCCCCAGCTTTGCCGAACCCGGCACCGGCAGACGCCGCCACGCCGGTGGCTTCCACCAGCCCTGCGCAAAAGCCGGCGGAATTGTTCTCCCAGGGTTCTGGCAGTTTCGCCCAGACGTACATGGTGGCTGCCGGCACCGGCACTGGCCAGCCAATGCGATTCAGCGCCCCCACAAAGGCATCCCGCCGCTGGCGGAACGTTTCGACGGTGGCTCTCACGCCCTCTTGTGGGCCAGTCAGGGCTGCGATTGCCCCATTGAGAATGCCCCGGTACTGGTTGAAGTCAATAGCGGCTTTCACCTGGCGCAGGGCTTGAATCAGCTCGGCGTTTCCTATGGCGTACCCAATGCGGAAGCCTCCCATATTGTACGACTTAGAGAGGGTGAAAAACTCAATGGATACACTTTTAGCCGGATCGGCTTGCAGAATCGAGGGTGGGGCAGAGCCGTCAAACACCAAATCCGCGTAGGGAAAGTCGTGCACCAGCACGAGATTGTGCTTTTGGCAGAACTCAACAGCTTCTTGAAAAAACGACAGAGGTGCAACTGCGGTGGTAGGATTGTGCGGGTAGCTGAGCACCATCATCCGCGCTTGCGCCAGCACCGGCACAGGCACATCGGCAAACACCGGCAAAAACCCGTTTTCTGCCCGCAGGGGCATCGGGTAAACCTGGCCACTCGCCAAATATACCCCACCGGCATGGGAGGGGTAGCCCGGATCGAGCAGCAGGGCGAAATCACCGGGATTCAATACCGCCAGTGGCAGGTGGGCGGTGCCTTCCTGGGAGCCAATCAGCGGGCAAACCTCTGTTTCCGGGTCAACCGGCACGCCATATTTTTGCGCGTACCAGTTGGCTGCGGCTTCACGGAAGTCTTTGGTGCCCTGAAACAGCAGGTATTGGTGGGTGAGCGGGTTTGGCAAAGACTCGGCGATGGCCGCTATGACGTGCTTTGCTGCCGGCTGGTCGGAAGATCCCAGGGACAAGTCTATCACCTCCTGTCCGGCGGCCCTTGCTCTCGCCTTGGCCCGATCCATGTCGGCAAATACATTGGATCGCAGGGGTTCTAAACGCTTGGCAAATTGCATATTTGCTTATTTTTCATTTTTCATTTTTCATTTGTCAGATGTAGAGACGCGACGCTCGCCTTCTACATATCGCGTCTCTACTTTGGACAAATAACTTTATCTGAGGTGCGCTTCCAGCAAGCTGGCCAATTTTTGTTTGTTAATGGCTCCCTCGTGGGATTGGATCTCCTCACCGCCCTCAAACAGCCTCAAGGCGGGAATGCCTTCTACTTGGTACTGTTTGACGGTGGCGGGATTGGTATCGACTTCCATTTTTACGATATTGAGGCGATCCCCGTAAGTGGCAGCGGCCCAGTCTACCGAGGGGGACACCAGCCGGCAAGGGCCACACCAAGCCGCCCAAAAATACACCAGCACCGGCTTTGCCGATTTCAGAACTTCCGTTTCAAATTCAGCATCGGTAATGGATTTAACGCTCGTCATGGCAACCCCCCAGAGAAAATCTGCATCCCGTCTGTGTTAAAGCATTTGTATTTTGACGCTTTTTGTGACACCTGAGCAAACCGCTGCCGCCCTTCGCCGGCCTTTTTTGCCTGCTACTTCTATTTTATCCGGTTTATTTATTTGCCCTCCACCCCCCTGATGCCAAATGCTGGAGGCGTGTCTGTGATAGCATTTTGCTATTTTACACTTAATCCTAAACCAGGAATACATTATCCAAAATGGATATAATGGCCCTGCTAGACCGGTGGCCCTCGGCAGGAGCCGGAGGATGGCAGGCAGTCTAGCAAGGTGCCGGCGGAAAGGACAGTGAGGCTTTAAGCCGGTGCGACCTAAGAGTCGTTGAGCTGCCGGCGCAACTGTTCGAGTTCGTCATCAACGGCTGAGCCGGTTTTGGGGGCTGCCGTTTGGCCGGCAGCGGGGAGTTGTTGGGGTGCCGGAGAGCCAGTAATCAGCTGAGCTTTCATCGCCGCCAGCTCATCGTCAACATCACTTCCGCCTTCGAGCAAACGAAATTGCTCCTCGATATTAGTGCCGGCGAGTTCAGCTGTACTTTGGGAGCGAGCTTCCATCTGCAAGACTTTTTCTTCCATGCGCTCGAAAGCCGCCATAGCGCTGCTGCTGCCTATGTTGCCAATAGCGGTTTGCAGCTGCTCGTTGGCCTTAGCAGCGGCAACCCGGGCCTTGAGCATGTCCTTTTTGGTCTTCGCTTCGGAAATCTTGCTTTCCAAAGCGATCAGGTTGCGCTTGAGCGTCTCCACCTGAGTCGTTTGCTGATCCAGCTGGGCTTTCAGGGTAGCAGCTGTTTCAGCGTGACTCTTTTTACGAACCAGCGCTTCCCGCGCCAGATTCTCATCGCCTTTTTGCAGGGCCAGCTGAGCCCGCTGCTGCCAAGTGTTGGCTTGTGACTGGGCCTGACTGTACTGTTGCTGGCTGCGTTTTTGAGTGGCAATCGCACTGGCCACGGCCTGGCGCAACTGCACCAGGTCTTCCTGCATATCAACAATAGACTGCTCGAGAATCTTTTCTGGGTCTTCAGCCTTGTTCACCATGTCGTTGAGATTTGACCGGATGACTCGGCTAATGCGATCAAACAATCCCATGATTTCGTTTTTCCTTTTGGGGTGTGCGAGGTGTGCCGGCATCTCGGGTGCCAGCCGGCTGGGCGAGGCTTCAGTTGGCCAGAGTCTCAAAGGGTTCAGGCTGAGACAGCTGTCCCCAACTAATATCTAGTTTAGGTTGTTCTTTTCAGGGAGACAGAAAGCTGCGCTTGGAAGCTTCCTTTTTTTGGCTCTCTTACTCCAGTTTAAAAACTTCCAGCTTTAATCGGTAGAGAGGGGCAAATATCTTTTCATGGGGGTTGGCATCTGTCTCGCCTTGCCCGAAGTGGGGTTTTACGCCCCAGTTGCGGCGTTTTTAAGGGATTGGCTCGCCGGCTGGCGAGGGCCTGATGCTGGCCAATCTGGTGGGGGAGGGGAAGCCACTGCCCGCACCTGAGCCAATGAAATCACTTCCGGTTGGAAAGGATTGGTTACCCAGCGGTCGCCAGCAGGCGCGAGCCGCGTGCGTCTGGGTGCCGGCTGCCCAGCTAGATAGCAGGTCTGGTATTTTTCTGAAGCGGGAAGAAAGCGGGGGCAGGCCGGGAGCGCCCCTGCGGCTAGAAGGCGGCGGGGGCGGGCACGGGGGCCTGCCCCTACCAGCCAAAGAAACCCGGTTTCTGGTATGGCTTCACTGTGCCGGCGTGAAGCTAGAGAGCCATCTTTTCTAACCCATCTCAACTCTAAACTCTTAAATCGCTCTGACATTCTGCTGTGTTCTGCGCTCTCCAGTAGCTTGAAGTAAAATGCGCCCCGAGCGCTGTTTTTATTGCCGACCTTCAATGGCGTTTGGAAACCGCTCTTTGGGTGCGTTCCCCAAGGGAGAGGCCCCCAACTTCTCTGATAGTGCGCTGTGATATCTAGCTTCCTCCCAGTTTGTTTGTGTGAGTCCCTGTAAGGGATTGAAAAAGGGATTGAAAAAGGGATTGAAATTCAGGGATTGAAATTTAAAATAGCCCCGAACGGGGGAAGGAATCCCGCCCACGGGATTGAAACGATATCGCCCCTATATTTCGGGATTTTTGTCAGCTGGCGAGTTGGTAGGGGGTAACTGGGCCGGCTTGCTGCCGGTGAGCATTTGAGCCTTCATGGCAGCCAGCTCAGCCTCAATGCCGCCACCGTCTTGCAGGGAAGCAAATTTCTGTTCTAAATCGTCCGCACCGATTTCGGCGAGAGCTTCTGAGCGAGCTTCTAGCTGCAAGACCTTCTCTTCCATGCGGTCGAAGGCGCTCAAAGCGGTGCCGGTGTTGAGCTGTCCCATCATCTCGTGAATTTTCTCAGCCGCTTTAGCGGAGCGAGCCCGGGCGATGTAGAGGTCTTTTTTGCTTCTGGCTTCGGAAATTTTGCTTTCCAGAGAGCGCATGTTTTGCTTGAGCTGGCTGACAACAGAAGTTTGCAGCTCGATCTGCTTGCGCATTGCCTCTGCTGTCTCCTGGTAGGATTTCTTGCGCGTGAGGGCTTCCCGCGCCAAGTTGTCATCTCCCTTTTGCAGGGCCAGCTGGGCCCGCCGGTGCCACTCATCTGCGGTGGACTGGGTTCTGGAATAATCGCGCTCAGTGCGTTTCTGGGTGGCAATCGCCTGAGCCACAGCTTGCCGAAGTTGAATCAGATCCTCCTGCATGTCATGCACAGCCTGTTCCAGAACTTTTTCTGGATCTTCGGCACTGCCAATCAGACTGTTGATATTGGCGCGAATCACCCGAATGATTCGGTCAAAGAATCCCATGACGGATCTCCATTTTCGGTGCTAGGGTTTACAGGCGTTCCGAAGCTGCTAAAACCAGCAGGACGGTTGCTCCCGCTCGCTATTGGCCCAGTATAAATCTGAGTCGCTGGCGGTAAATTTTCTGGGGGTGAGGGGAGAGAAGTCAGCTGGGAAGCTGGTCTTGCGTCAGAAGTCAGAAGTGGGAAATTGGTTTGACGCTTTTCCGAGGGCCAAAGCGGTTTACCCAACGCCCCTCGCCCGCCGCCACAATAAAAATTTACAGGTGCGCTGCTTTTATGGTATCGCACCGGCTCTGGGGAGCGAGCCTGAGAGTTAAGGCCGGTAGACCTTGGCCGACAGCCCTTGTCGCTGCAGTTGCTCCACCAGAGTTTTGGCTGTGGCGGCATCGTTGAACGCCCCCAGCTGGATGCGAACGCCGGCGGGGAACTCGCGAAGGTAGGCATCCGCAACGACTTGTTGCGCCTTTTCCAGGCTCATTGGGTCGCTGTAATCCGTGACAACGAAGTAATAGTCGCCGGCAACGGGTTCATAGGGTTCAGCTGCGGGGGGTGGCGCTGCCTGTGATGGCGCTGCCGGCGATCGCACCACCGGCTCTGGCAGGGGTTGCCCCGTGGCCGGTGCGGCTGTCTCTGCCTGGTTGGAACCCGGCAGCAGAGCCGCCGAGATATTTTCCAGACCGTTGGAATTGGCTGCCGGGCTTGGAGTTAGCTCCTGTGGCGGGAGCGTCACTTGGGGGAGGGGGATGGGGCGCTGTTGCGGTGAGGGTAGAGCTTGGGGAGTGGGAACTTGGCTGGGTTTGGGAGTCAAGGTACTGAGGGTGCCCAAATTCAGATCCACAAACTCCCGGGAGGCTAAATCGGGAGTGGGAGCCCCAGTGCCGGCCCCCGGCTGGGTGCTGGCAGGATTGGGGGCGGAGGCGGGCGTCTGTTTGGCCGCCTGCCGGTTGGGAGCCTGATTATTTGTGCCATTCGGATGGGTGACGACATAGCCCAGGGTAGCGCTGGCCATTAAAAACAGAAGCATAGAGCCGATTCCCAAGGGGCTGAGCAGGCTTTCCGCCGGATTCCGTTCTGCTTGTTTTGGCGCTTGTTCTTCTGCCAGACTTTTGAGCAGGTCTTCTGAGGATTCCAGATAGTCATCCGCAGCCGAGTTTCTCTCTGAAACCGCTACACTCTCACCGGCTGCAGCAACGGCTGCTGGGAAAAGGTTAGCCCCGCCCGCGCCGGTGCCGGTGCTCGGTGCTCTGTCCGCCTCTTCCAGTTTGGGGGCAAAAGTCAGCAGTGCCGGCTCGGATGGGGGAGAGACTGCTGACTGCGATGGCTGTGGCTGCTGTTGTGGCGGTGATGCCGCTTCTGGGTTGGTTCTGCCGCCGGTGGCTGTCACGTAAATCAAATCCAGGGGCTGCCGGGGAAGGCGACCGCTTTCCCCATAAGAAGACAGTGATTGTTCCGAGCGTCGCTGGCGTCGGTACCGGCTTAATTCTTCCTCTAGCTTCACATCCAAACTGCTCAAAGCCGCCTGTAAGGCCGGCTTCAAGGACTCGGGCTTAGAAGGGGTGGAGGACTCGACGGATAAACGTTGGCTCATGGTGTGCGGCTCCTACCGGCTGTTTCAAGCGGGCATCAAAGGAAGGGGACAGTCCCTCAGGTGCTGGCTGCCTGTTTCCGGCACTCGCGGGCTTACCGATTTAAGGATATTTCAATCCCCGATAAGTATTCAACGCGATTGCATGCAAGGCAGGCTGGAACATCGGTCTAGATCAGAAATATAGCAAAAGCGGGCACCTGAGGCAGTGCGGGCGGGGTCTTAACTGCAACTGGGTATCTCACGGACTTTTGTGGGAATGAACGCTCACGCCCGCACTCACCCTAACAATTTGGGAGAGGAACGGCTCGCTGCGCGTCAGTGATGCGGTTGTGAATTTGGGGTTGGCAATATGGGATTTGAATCTCTCAATCGGGCTCTGGGCTCTCTGGGTAATCAGGCGGAGTTGCAGCCACTGCAAGAATTCCAGCGCATCCGGTCGTGCTGGCCGGAAGTCGTTGGCCAGGTGGTGATGGCCCAGACTCGCCCTCTGTCGGTGGAGCGCGGCGTGCTGAAGGTGGCGGTATCCAGTTCCGTTTGGGCGCAACAGCTGACTTTTCAGCGCCGGCTCATTTTGGCTAAGTTGAACGCCCGTCTGGCTAGCCCGCTGGCTGACATTCGCTTTTCCACGGCTCAGTGGGTGCTTGCGCCTGAGAGCGATGAGTCTGTGGCGGGGGATCATCCCAGCCGCGTCCCCGACCCGCACCAGCCACCGGCTGCCTGCCTTACGCCCGCTCCTCCCGACGCTCTGGCGGCTTTTCAGCGGTGGGCGCAGGGGATACAGGCGCGAGGGCAATCTTTGCCGCTTTGCCCCCAGTGTGACTGCCCGGCACCACCGGGAGAGATCCAGCGCTGGGGGGTTTGCGCCCTGTGCGCTGCTAAGCAGTGGTGAGCCGCCGGCTGTGTGGGGTTTTGAAGAGGCGGTTCAGCACAGAGGCGGGGAGGGTTTCAGGGAAAAAGGGACACCTAACCCCTGACCCCAACCCTCTAACCCCTAACCCTCTAACCCTCTAACCGGGCGATCCCCATTAAGGGGATATACCAGGGGTGAAGTTCTTCCTTTGAGGGCTTGTTCTCTTCGCGGAATGGGTGTGGGATGCCCGGCTCCATTTGTGGTTTTACTTGATCCCCGCTGGTTTTTCTCCTAAATGGGTCTAGTGGCTCCCGAGCTGCGGGTATCTTTTTTAAGCGCGACCGACCGGTTTTTCAAGGAAACCTAAAAAAAATATAAAGGTTTGGATCGGGGTGGGGATCGCTAAAACCCATACGGAATCGAGGGTTGCAGGCTGTTTGGGGCTGGAAGCGCTTAGATAACAATTAAAGAAGAAGATCACTCACAGCTAAGCGCGAGAATTCTATGAAGACCCCAAATTGCCTTACTTCAGCTTGTCGTCACTGCCGGTTCTACCAGCCAGAGGGACGTCGCGGCGGTCAGTGCCAGCAACTGGGCGTGCTGGTGCGAGGAAGCTGGAAGGCTTGCCAGCTGGCGATCCCACCCTTTGCGCCTTCTTGGGAAAATCTGGAAGAAATTATGATCTGGCAGCAGAAAATGCTGAGAGGCCAGGAGTCGCTGTCCCGGGCGGGATCGCTGGACTTTTCTCAGGAAGATGTCCCCGCTCAGGAAATCGCCCCCACTCCGGCAACCCCAAAGGCGGCGCTTCTTGCGAAGTGAAACAAAAATTCATAAATAATCGGGCTCGCACTTCGGTTCAGGCCGAATATTGATTTAATTTCTTAACACACATCAGAGGCATCTAGGAATTAACTAAATTTAGCTCTCCCTGCGGAAGAGCAACGGGTCTTGCCCGTAGGGTTGGAGTCGGGATGCAGACGCCCAAAGGGCTGAAACCCGCAGTGCAGGGACAGTCTGGCGTATGATTGACGCCGGTCGCACCCGTTGGTCTTTCGGGCCAACCCGGGGTGAAACTGCTGCTGACAATCTTCAATCCATTTCTGCCTAAATAAGGTAAAATGCTAACCAATAATTCGCAACCGCTGACGTAGCAGTCGAGGGGTGAAAGTTTTGTCCCAGGTAGAGACGCCACCTGTCGCGTCTCTACATCAAGGAGTGGCCTTAAAAGAAACAGCAGCCTCTCTCCAGGGACGATCTCAGGCGATTCGGCTTCGGGAGTCACACAACAGTTACTCGAAGCCAACACAAGATTCGCTTCCGTTGAACTGAGTAAGAATTCTCATTGGAAGTCGCACCGGCCATTCAGGCAGGTGCGATTTTGCCGGTTATTTCAAGTTGGCAATTGCTAATGGAGTTAACCAGGCACCCTACGGCAGCCAGGGGTATTGCCTAAAATCGGGGGGGCGTTTTTCCAGGAAAGCCTGCTTGCCCTCGGCTCCTTCCTCAGTCATGTAATAGAGTAAGGTGGCGTTACCTGCCAGTTCTTGCAAGCCGGCTTGTCCGTCGCAGTCGGCATTAAAGGCGGCTTTCAGACAGCGAATGGCAATCGGGCTCTTTTCTAAAATTTCCTGAGCCCACTTGATCCCCTCCTCCTCCAGCTGTTCCACCGGCACGACGCAGTTGACTAAGCCCATTTCTAGAGCTTGCTCGGCGCTGTACTGCCGGCACAAAAACCAGATTTCCCGCGCCTTCTTCTGTCCGACGATACGAGCCAGGTAGCTCGAACCAAACCCGCCGTCGAAGCTGCCCACTTTCGGGCCGGTTTGCCCGAAGACAGCATTATCTGCCGCAATTGTCAAGTCACAAATAATGTGCAATACATGACCGCCGCCGATGGCATAGCCGGCAACCAGGGCGATCACCACCTTGGGCATGGAGCGGATCAGGCGCTGCAAATCTAACACGTTGAGGCGGGGGATGCCGGCATCATCTATATAGCCTGCTTCCCCCCGCACGCTTTGATCCCCGCCGGAACAGAAGGCGTATTTGCCGTCCGTGTGGGGTCCCGCGCCGGTAAATAATACTACACCGATGCTCGTATCTTCACGGGCGTCGCAGAAGGCGTCGTAGAGTTCAAAGACGGTTTTGGGGCGGAAGGCATTGCGCTTGTGGGGGCGGTTGATGGTGATTTTGGCGATGCCGTCACATTTGTGATAGAGGATGTCTTCGTAGGTTTTGGCAGTTTGCCAGTTGATTTGCATTTCTGTTGGGATGCGGATTGTCAAGACAAGGGCCGATCGGGTATTGGAAATCTGGCCACTGCTGGCCAGCCCTAGGAATTGTATCGCAGCGGTGAGGTCAGGGCGATCGGTGGCCATCAATCTCCAACCCAGATCCATCCTCTTTCCAGACCTTCAAACACTCGGTTGAGCAGGGTCTGCTGTTGTTGGGTGATTGAGTTCTGAGAGCAAAGTGCGGATTTCAACAGAGAGTGGTCAAGGGGCGTAACTTGCCGAAAAGCAAAGATCCGCTCTACGACTTGCTCGAGTGTAACTTGACCAAAACCCACTTGAGATTGCATCGGACTCAGTAAACTCGCCACTATTAGTGTGCGAGATTGCTGGATAGAGGGCGGTGATGGATGAGGTTGATGCTTTGTGAGAATTCCCTGCCGGCTGAGTGAGTGGAATCTGCGCGGCTTTGTGATGGAGATGCTGCCGGCTTTGTGATCTGAGTCACTGATGCTGGGGTGAGGAATGCGGTAGTGCCGGTGGAATTTATGCCGGTGTGTGCCGGGGGGGATTGCCGGTGGCAGCTATAGCGGTTCTAAATGATTTGTGAAACCTGGCGCGTGGGGCCAGAAACCGGGTAACACCGGTTTCTTACCCCCTGCCGGCCTTAACAATAAATTTATAAATCGTCTCTGATGACTTTATTCCACAACCCGCGCCAAACGCTTCCCATCCCCAAAAGACAGCACTAGACCCCGACGCAGCGCTACCGACTGTCCGGGTTTGACAGCACCACTCCCGCCGGTAACAATTGGCCAGAGGGTATCGCTTTCATTCACCAGCCGAAACACACTTTCTGCTGCATCCCATTCCGTATGTCCCAGCACCGGCACATTGCTGCGACGGGTGAAAGGAGGTCGCCCTCCGGGCTCGATGATATCAGCAAATAGAGGCAGCCCGCCATACAGAACGGCAGGACGGGCGGGGGTGTAAATTCCTTTAATCTTTAAATCCAGCAACTCGATTACAACCGGGAACGGCGGTTTGTCGCTAGTACCGCAGAACGGACACTGGCGGCGCTGTGGCGGCTGCAGCCAGTAAGGATAGAGATAGGAATGGCCACAGGCGGGACACTTGACCAGCACGTCGTAGGCTTCCGCCAAAGCGCGTTCCCATTCCCGCACCTGCGGACGAAAGCTAGGCTCGTGCAAACCTTGGATCAGCGCTTTTACTGTCAACTCCCGCAACTTGGGAGTCAGCATGCGAAAACTCAGCGCCCCACCCCTAAACAGGGGCATGCCGGTGTTAGGCAGCCAATTGCGGCGGTCGTTGGGATTCTCGCTGAAACAGGCTTCTTTACCGTAGCTTAACTTTTGGTCATTTTCTTCGTTCTCATCGTCATAGCAAACTTTGGCCTCCATGACGTTGCGGAAAAGCAGAGTCCACAAAATCAGCACCGCAGCACTGTGCCGGTCAGTGGTTTCTGAAGGCGAGGCCAGACCCATTTCAACTTCAGGGGCAATAAATCCGTGCACTCCCAGGACTTGCGGCGGTAAAAAGCCTTTAACGACTAAACCATCCAAGTCAATGAGGACAGCCTCGCCGGTGCTGATATCCGCTAGAAAATTTCGCCACTGGATGTCAGCGTGCGCCATCCCTTTCCCGTGAAGGGTGTGGACTGCGGCGGCAATGCTCCGAGCCATTTTCAAGTAGTTCATCCAGGTGTGCCCCTGCTGAAATTGCTCGCGAACATTTCTGGGGCTGTGCGTCAGTTTGAATAGCTCTACATAGGACTTGGGTATCCGTCTCGTAATGCAGCCGACACATTCTTCACTGTCCAGTTTTTCTGCGATCCCCAGGGGCCAAGCCAAAAATTGTTCTGCCTCACCCAGATTGTTTCCTAGAGGGAGGATTTGCTGGAGTAACTTTTTTTTGTCGGGTGATGGCCGGTGATAAATCTTGACAGCGTAGCAGTCATCGGCGGTAAAATAGATTTTGCCCTCACCGCCGGTGCGGGCGGGCTTGTCGCCAATTTCAAGTTGTTTGGGCAGATTCCGACTGCCCGGTAGCAGGCTGATTTTGGGCATCTGTTTTAGCATTTTTGCGGGTAATTACAACCAAAGTCCGGTCGTCAAAGCTGCCGGGAACTTGATAGGTTGCTAGGTAGTTTAATAGACCTGCAGCAGCCTGTGCGGGGCTGGGGGAGTTTAGCAAGTTGCTGTTTATTTTTCCAAACCAGTTTGTCACAATCTCTGACTCGCTGGAATAGAGTAAGTCATTGGATACTCCATCGGTCATTATAAAGAAGGCTGAGAAAGATTCCTTTATATTGGCATTAAACTTAAGGTGTTTTTCAAAGTTCGAGTTATTGATTGTGTGAGTTGACTGCGGGTCAGTGTTTTCATCTTCTCTGACCAATTCTTGTAACTTCTCTTTTGCTGTCAAGCCCAACACAGCACCGTCGCCTATTTGTCCCACTGCTAATTCGCCGGTTTCCACGTTCAGAAGCAACCCCAGGGCAGTGCAACTGAGGTCGCTCAGATTGACTTCTAAAGACTTAGCCTGAGATTTAAGATACTCTTGAACTTTCTGGAAAGACTCAGTTACCACATCGGATAAATCCGGGGGATTTGACGTTATTCTAGATTCTGCTGCCGATATGTTTCTGTAACCCCAACCAGCTGTTGCAGCTTGTTGGGCCTCAATATTTAAACTATTTTTGGTAATTTCATCTTGAATATTCCAGGCATCCAAGCTCTCCATGAGAGCTTTTATTTGAGTTTCACTCTCCTCTTTGAGCCGAGCGTTCTTTATTTGCTTGATTTGCGTTTCAATGTCTGTTATGCAATCACTTTCCCACTCAGTGTCAGGCAGATCGAGCTTCATCTCTTCAATTTCTAGCCGTGAAACCCGCTCTGGCGCACCCGATAAGGGAGCCAGTGAGCGTGAAATTTGCTCCCCTGACTTGAAGGGCGGGACAAAGCGACGCAGCAACATGGATGCCAGCGCTTCGGCAACATAGGTCGCGCCATAGCGAGAAAGAGGGCGCGAACCCACGCCATCGGAGACACCGACTGCTACCCAAGGGCCATAGGAACGGATGGCAAAAGCATCGTCTCTTGGCGTTCTTTTGGCTAGATGTATTTTGCCGACCGCACTCGCCCCGACTATCAGGTAGTCGTTGAGCGTGGCATGGGCAGCACTGTAGTCTGGGTGGGTATCGCCAGACAGACTCAAAATCCGGTCGCCAATGGAAAAACCTGTTGCCATAGCTGCACTTTAGGGGATAGGTATCAGACCCGAGGGAATGGACACACCGGCCAGAGGGTTTTCTGGGTTGGCACCGGCTTGTACTGAATTAGCGATACTCATGGACAGGTACTTGAAAAGCCCTACAAAAGCCGCTTCGCTGGTTCCCATGCGAAAAGCTGTGCCGGTGCTGATATCTTTGAGGGTGGCATCTCTCACATCTGGCCCGCAACCGACTGAAACAATCAGGCTCGGTTTTACCATTCCTTTGTCACGGTTAACTGTAGCCTCCCGATCTGGTTTCCACAGACGCTCTGTGGGATAGCCATACTCGTCGGTGGGTTCCCCATCTGTGAGCACGAAGACTACTGGTTTGTAGTCGCCTTTTTGGCCGCCTTTAACGGTTCGTTTCAGATCCCGGTCAAATGATTCGCGCAATACTTGGAATGCCCGATCTAGCCTCGTGACTCCGGAAGCAACAAGCTCCGGCACTCGCAACGAGCGAATGGGCTGTAATTTACCTGTGAATAGCTCGGCGTCATCGGCAAAGGTGATGATGCCTGCATGAACCAAATCGCGAGCTATGTCGTCCTGAGCTACTTCGCTTTGGAATTGTTCCACTCCCAGACGCACGGATTCGATAGGCGCTCCTTCCATACTGCCAGAGGTATCCAGCAGCAGGTACACCGGCAGCCGGCGCTGGCCCTCCGGCATTGGTGGCATGTCCCAGTCCATTGCGTTCATATCATTTCCTCTCTTGGTGACAAGTGATTGAGATTATAATACTCGATTTTTGGCTTCTTTAAGCATTCAGCCGTCATGGTTTGCGTCTCTGGTCGTTGACGTTCTTACTGGCATTGCCAGAACAGATGTTGTCTTTTAGCTGTGGCCCAGTTGTGGGAGCTGCATAGATCCCATCTTCGCCGTTGTTGAGGCACTGGTTGTTTCGCGCGATACCGGCGGCTTCATTCCAATAGGAAATGCCATCTGTTTTATTATTCTGGCAGATGTTAGCTTCTAGAATTGGATGCGCTTGCTCTCCCACATAGATGCCAGCACTTTCGTTAGCGGTGCAGGTGTTTTGACGGGCGGTGCCGGCGGCGCTGCCGAGGTAGGCGATGCCGGCTCGTTTATTTTCTTGACAGGTGTTGGCTTCAAGGGTTGGTTGCGCTGACTCTGCCACCAAAATGCCCTGGTGTTCGTTGCCGGTGCAGGTGTTTTGGCGGGCGGTGCCGGCGGCGCTGTCAAAGTAGGCGATGCCCAGCCCCAAGTTTTTTTGACAGCTGTTGGCTTCTAGAATGGGATGCGCTTGCTCTCCGGCGTAGATGCCAGCACTTTCGTTAGCGGAGCAGGTGTTTTTACGGGCTGTGCCACCGGCACTGCCGGCGTATAAGAGGCCAAATTGTTTATTCCCCTGACAGGTGTTGGATTCCAGGGTTGGCTGCGCTGACTCATTGATAAGGATGCCATGACTCTCGTTACTGCTACAGGTATTTTCTGTAAGCGCTGGCTGCGCCTTTCCTCCCAAGTAGATGCCATTACCACCGTTGCTGCAACAAGTGTTTTGGCTGGCGCTTCCAGCTGCGTCGCTCCAATAGCCAATGCCGTTGGCAGCATTTTCTTGACAAATATTACCTTTTAAGGTAGGCTGCGCCTGTCCGTCGATGGCAATTCCATGAGTCCCGTTGCCGGTGCAGGTATTTTGACTGGCTGTGCCACCGGCACTTTCCCAGTAGGCAATGCCGCGCTCTTGGTTAGTTTGACAGGTGTTGCCTTCAAGGGTTGGGTGCGCTTCCTCGGACACCCTGATGCCATCGCTTTCATTGCCGGTGCAGCGGTTCTGACGAGCAGTGCCGGCGGCACTGCCTAAGTATAAGATCCCGTATTGTTTATTCCCCTGACAGGTGTTTGCTTCTAGGACTGGCTGCGCTTGCGAGCTTACCAAAATGCCACTTATCTCGTTTTGGATACATTTATTTTGGCGTGCCGCCCCACCGGCAGTGTCCCAATATTTAATGCCAAATATCTGGTTCCCCTGACAGGTGTTGGCTTCTAGGATTGGCTGCGCTTCCTCTTTTACAGATATGCCAGCTGCATTGCTAGTGCAGCTGTTTTTGCGGGCGGTGACTGCAGCTTTGCTAGTGCAGGCGATGCCACTTTCTTGGTTCCCCTGACAGCTGTTGCCTTCCAGTTCCGGTTGCGCTTGTCCGCTCACGGAGATGCCGTTTTCAACGTTGCCGCTGCAGGTATTTTGCCGGCAAATCCCACCGGCACTGCCCGCATACAATATGCCATTCTTTTTATTTTCCTGACTGCTGTTGGCTTCCAGGGCCGGTTGCGCTTGTCCGCTCACCCAGATGCCGTTTTCCAAGTTGCCGGTGCAGGTGTTTTGACGGGAAATCCCCCCGGCTCCTCCCACATAGGAAATCCCATTATACTTGTTCCGCTCACAGGTGTTCCCTTCTAGTGCCGGTTCCGCTCTCTCCCCCACACAGATGCCCTGCAGTTCATTGCTGGCGCAAGTGTTTTGACGTGCGGTGCCCTTGGCGCTGCCCAAATAGAAGATCCCGTGCTGTTTGTTCTCCTGACAGGTGTTAGTTTCTAGCGCCGGTTGCGCCTCCCCGGACACGGAGATGCCATGATTCTGGTTGCCACTGCAGGTATTCTGTCGCGCACTGCCTTTGGCACTCTCGAAATAGGCGATACCACTGTACTTATTCCCAGCACAGGTGTTGCCCTCCAAAACCGGCTGGGCTTGATTCCCCACTGCGATGCCGTGCAAGCCGTTGTCGCTCACCTGACATTCCGCAACAGTACCGCGCACTTGTCCCAGCAGGTAAAGACCGGCTAAACCGCGCCGCCCCTGCGGGTCAAAAACGCCTCCTGTTATGCGACACCGGCGAAAATCCATTTCCCCCGCCCATACCTCGACGACATTAGCCCACTTAAGTCCTTGATGCTGGAATGTTAAATCGTGGGCAAAAAACAGGCCCTGAGCTGCAAACCTGACCGCATAGCCCTCACCTTCGCAGACTATTTTGGTTTTATCCATTCCTTCCCCAATCAGTGACAGGGGTTTGTCAATCTGCAAGGGATGGCTCAAATGGTAAGTACCGGCTTTCAGGTAGAGAGTAGCGCCCGCCGGTGCAATTTTGGCGGCTTCTTCGAGAGTGCGGAAGTCCCCGCCGCCGCTGGGGTCTACTTTCAGACTGCTTGCGGACTGGCTGTCAAACCACTGGGCTACCACCGGCAAAGACAGGGTTTCCCAGGCACTTACCAGTTTAATCTCACTCCAGAGCAGACCGCTGAACGGGAGCCGCGCTTCTACCCGCAGTGTGGTAGTTCCAGCACCAAATTGTGCCGGTGTCACTCGCAGTTTGTCACTCTCGACGATTACTTCACCCGCGCCACCCTCAACCTGAAATTCTCCTACAGCAACCTGCCCTGAGGGGAGTGCGCCAAAGTCAAGCCGGTCTGTGCTGGTTTTCAACAATCCCGCCCGAGGTGCCGGTTGACTGCTGCGGGATGCTGCCACAAGAGACACTGCCAGCATTGCCGGCGCTTCTGGAATCCCCCGCATCATCAAAGCTCGTTGGGCCACTTCTTGCCTGCCGGTGTCTGCCAGTCCTCGCACAGCTTCCAGCACTCTTGCCCAGCGTTCCAGTTCACCCACAGCCCAATCTTCCTGCAAATCGCCGCCCAAAAGCAGCAATTTCAGGTCTGCCAGCTGCAATGCACCCCGCTGCTGCACCATTTCAGCAATATGCCGCAGTGCTGGAAGCAGCCGTTCCAGCCGGTCAGTGGACAGAGGCCCAGTGTTCACCTTTGCTCAGGAAATTAACGACAGTAGTGTTTGACATTCCATTGTAGTTGAGGTTGTACAAACTGTACAGGGCTGACTGACCGGCAGAGTGCAGTTTTGTGTTGGCCCGATGCCTAGCCTTTTATAAGGATGGGGCTACCGTGAGAAGCGCCGGCGCGGTTTAGGGAGGAATTGCGCTAAAGTAAAATCAATAAGAGATTTTTTATAAAGAAAACGTGAAGTAGCCAGAAACTGGGGGCGGCCACGGGGGGCCGCCCCTACATGGCGTGTGCCATTACATATGTAAACCAAGTTGCTACCTACAAGTCATTGCATCCAGATCCCCCCTTTCCCCCCCCTAAAAAAGGGGGGCGCAAGAGAATGTCCCCCCCTTTTTTAGGGGCAGGCCCCCGTGCATTGGTGTCAACTATTGCTCCCGGAACTTTGTATATAAAGGCTTGTAGGGGCGGGTTCACAAGCAATTTATCGGTCAAGCCCAGAATTTATATAAACCCGCCCCCCACAGGGAAAATTGTAGGGGCGGGTTCACAAACAATGTATCGGTCAAGTCCAGAATTTATATAAACCCGCCCCCCCACAGGGAAAAATATCAACGCTCCTCCGTTGGAGGAGATGATATCATAGGTTTGGGGCGGGTTTATCGGCGTTGTAGCTATGTAGCACAGGTTGTGGGTGAACCCGCCCCTACATCATGTTAACCCCCCAGTAGCTTTAAGTTGACACCGATGCCACGGGGGACCGCCCCTACATGCCGTGTGCCATTACATATGTAATTTAAGCTAAAATCCGATTTCTAGCCAAAAAGTAACGCCACAGACAAATTGCGCTACAATAAAACTAATCAGACAATTCCAGGAGGAAACCAGATGACCTCACAACCGCTAGAACTAGAAGGAAGCTGGGAAGAAATCCTCACCCACGCGCCCGAACTCGCCGGTCGCCGGCTTCGCGTTACCGTTCTCTCCGACGAACCGCAGCCTAACTCTGCTGAAAAGCCTGCTAATTTCCGGCCCGCTTCCGGTCGTTCCCTGTTAAGACACGCTGGCACATGGGCGGGTGACGACCTTGAGGAGTGCCTCCAGATAGTTCACGATACCCGCAGCCCTGTGGAGTTATAATCGTGTACTTACTCGATACAAACCACTGTAGCAGCATCATCCAGGGAAATACTGCTGTAATCCGTCGTGTAGCTGAGGTTGGGGAATCTCTGCTCTCAACCTGCGTCATCGTTCAGGGAGAACTGCTATTCATGGCCTATAACTCGGAACGACGAGATGACAACCTGGCGCGTGTGCAAATCTTTCTTGAAGACATCCGCATCTATCTTATGGATAATGCAACCGCTGATATCTACGGTCAATTTAAAGCCGCAATTATCGCCCATTTCGGCCCCAAAGAAAGAAAAAAACGCCGGCAGACCCGAATTCAAGACCTGGGGATTAGCGACAATGACCTGTGGATTGCTGCCATTGCCCTGCGTAACGGACTCACCATCGTTTCCGCCGATACAGATTTTCAGAGGATGCGAGAAGTTAAGGAATTGCCGGTGGAATCCTGGCTCTCCCCCTAAACCTCTCTTGGCGCTCTACCCTACGGGAAGCCGCTGGCGCGTCTATGGCGTCTTGGCGGTTCAAATCCCTCTTATCTCCCCTGCAAAGTTCCCTAAATTCTCCCGCCGCCACCGGCTGTCCGCCTTCCTACTTGTCCTCACCTCCAACACCCGAATTCCCCTCTCAGGCAGAGGATTCAACAGCCGCGCCAGCTGCTCCCAAGAACTAATCAAATTATACCCCACATTATAAGTACAGCACAGCTGAGCGAAATCAATATCCTGCGGCGTAGCAAAAAACTCCTCAAACGGCGGTTCAAACTCAGCGACCGGCAGCATCTCAAAAATACCGCCCCCATTATTATTGATCACAACAATTGTCAGGTGACCGACAAACTTATTCCTCAGCAAAAAGCCATTCGTGTCGTGCAACAGGGCTAAATCTCCCGTTAGCATCACACTGCTTTGATTGCGGTGGGCCACACCCAAAGCCGTGGATAAAGTGCCATCAATCCCATTAGCGCCCCGATTGAAATACGGCTGAATTCCAGAATTGTTGGGTGCCCAGAAAAACTCCACATCGCGCACCGGCATGCTGTTGGCAATGAATATAGGGGTTGCCGGTGGGAGCACCTGCGACAGCAACCAGCCGACTTTCGGCTCAATTATCTCCTCCATCGCCGCCATCGTCCCGTCAACCGCTGCCCTGACTTTGGTTTCGGCATTATACCACAACTGGAGATATTCGCTGCATGCAAATCCGACTTTTCTATTTTGCAGAGCGCCGAGTCCCATTTCTACTGCGGACAGCCGCAGGTGGGATGTTTTGCCGTGGAGGGGATCGAGGTTTTCGTAGCTGGGATCAATCGCCCACCGGCGCGGCTGGGTTGACTCCAGCCAGGTTCGCAGTTCCTTACTCGTGGGCAAGTCGCCCACCTGGATCGCCACTGCCGGCTTCAGCTGTTGTGCCAGGTGCCGGTTGCGCAGAATCAGGTCGTAGGTAGAAATGACATACGGGTTCAGCTGGGCGTAATTTCTCACCGGCGACAGCCCCTCAGCCAGAACTGGCCACCCTAAAGATTTGCAAAGGTGGGCAATCGCCTGACAATATTCTTGTGGCTGCTGTGGCTGGGTCACTCCCGCGATAATAATCCCCCTCTCACATTCGAGCCATTCCTCCTTTAAGTGTGCGGTAAGGACTGCAGTCCTGACCTCCAACCGGCTCAACAGGGGTGACACCGCCCCGAAGAAATCCTCTGGCTGAAATTGGGACATCAAGGCACCGGCTGCCGGTTGGGGAAGCGGCGCGAGAGGATCGCGAAAGGGAATATTGACGTGAACTGGGCCAGGAACAGGAAACAGGGAACGCTCCCAGGCGTGGATCGCCGTCTGCCTCAGATAAGCCAGCATGGACATTTCCAGGGAGGGTGTGGCTAATTCGGCTTGCCAGTTGGGGTAATGGCCATATAATTTCACCTGGTCAATCGTCTGCCCGGAATGGCAATCTCGCAATTCCGGGGGGCGATCTCCTGTCAGCACCAGCAGGGGAACCCGACTTTCTCTGGCTTCTATGACAGCTGGGTAGAAATTGGCCCCTGCCGTTCCGGAGGTGCAAACGATTACCACAGGTTGTGCTTTTTGTCTAGCTATCCCCAGGGCAAAGAAGCCGGCGGAGCGCTCATCAAGGACGGAAATGGCTTCTACTCTGTCGTGTCTGGCAAAGGCAATCGCTAGGGGTGTCGAGCGGGAACCGGGACAGATGACGGCGGTGGTTAAGCCGAGACGCTGTAATGTCTCGACTAAGATGGAAGCCCAGAGGGTGTTGGTGTTGCGAAAATCAAGGGGCATTTAAGGGAATGAACCGCAAAGACGCACGAATCGCGAGGAGGAAAGAGGGGGTGAGAACTTCTTAAGCGGGCTTAGGCGGGCTTGTTTGCGGGCGATTTCAACTGCCCGAGCTGCTAGACTAAGGCTTTTAGAAGTGCCTGGAGTTTGAGCTGGATTTCTGCAAGTTCCTTTTCGGGAGCGGAACCGGCAACGATCCCGGCACCGGCAAAGAGTCGGGCGTGACAGCCGTCTATTATTGCCGAACGAATTCCGACGATAAATTCACCGTTGCCTTGGCGATCCAGCCAACCCAGGGGTGCGGCGTACAGGGAGCGATCGAAGGTTTCGTAGCGGCGAATCTCCTGACAGGCGATATCCCTGGGGACACCGGCAACGGCTGGGGTGGGGTGGAGTTCGCCCACAATGTCTAAAAGGGAAATCTCTGCCGGGACTCGCGCGTGAATGGGTGTCCACAAATGCTGGATGTTGGCCAGTTGCAGCAGGCGTGCCGGTGAGGACAGCTGGGGTGCCAGACCTAGATGGGACAGGCGCTCTACGATAAAATCAATCACAGCCTGATGCTCCCGCCGCTCCTTTTCACTGTTGAGCATAGCCTGGGCCAAATCGGCGTCCTCAGCTGGGGTTTTGCCCCGTGGCGCTGAACCGGCGAGGGCGTCTGTGGTTAGATGGTTGTCGTGAAGGCTAACTAAGCGTTCTGGACTGGCACCGATGAAGGTCTGGCCTTTGCCGTTGCCGGTGGCGAAGATGTAGCAATCCGGATGCAGCCGGCGCAGCTGATTTAAGGAATGGAAGATATGAAACGGCGTTTGTGAAGCGACATCAATGGCCCTGGCAAGGACGATTTTTTTATACTGATTGGCTTGAATTGAGTTTAATGCAGACCGAACAGCGCCTTTAAAATTATCAGAATTATTTGCGGCAGTTTTGATATTTTTTTCTCGGCTGTCTGCCGCCTTTAATATGTTTATATTAGCGGAATTAATAACTTCTAAAGTTTGCCATATCTGGCGAGATAATAAACTTATATTAACCTCAGAATTCATCAGAAAATTAGCCACTAAAACGCAGCGGCTGTTCCGACGAGCCACCTGCCAGCGCGGTAAAAAGACCGTGGCAGGTGGAAAGGTCGAACCCTCTGGCCGGTTCGGCTCGAAAAACGTGAAGCTACAGAAGAAGTGAGGCCCAGCAAAGGGGAGGTGCAGCGGGCCGGTGGCCATCGTGCGAGCCAGACATGAGCGAATAAAATCTTGGGCGCGGGAGAAGCGCTGTTCCCCTTCTACTGTTAAATGCAGCGCCGAGCCAACAGCCGCGACAGATTGACTTTGACTGGCTTTTTCCAAGTAAAATACCAGCTGATTTGGCTCAGCGAACGCCTGCAGTACAGCCAGCGGGTCAACCGGCTGGATTTCTAAAGAGATGCTAACAATTGTATCGGGCTTGGTTTTCAGTGAATTTTTCTGCAATTCTACAAGAAACTGGTATAAGGTCTGATAATCTTCCAAGAGATTTGGACAGTGTGGGATGACTGGCATGGAGGGGAGAAAAGCAAAGTTAGCTGAACTTGTGTTCTCAATTGTCCCAGACTATTGAGAATGAGGCTGCAACTGGATAGGATACCACCCCTACTAAGGATACAGGGATGAGCGGCGCAATCGCGCCTCAGGCCGCCGGTCTGTGGCTGCGCCCGCGCTTTGTGCGGTGCAGGGTGATTTGAAGGCGCACAGCGAGCCGAGACATAGCACGACAGAGGGCCACCGGCGATCCGGGACTGAAACTGGTCTTAGGGAACACGCCCTTGGGGCAAGGAACAGTCTGCTCTATTCTTGAAATACCCGCCCAATGCAAGAGATTAGACCGCAGCCCGAACTCGACTGTGGCCCATCTCTCCCGATTCCCCGCCACCCGACAGCTGACTGTCCCACACAAGCCCGAGAGTCAACAGCAGGGTTTTGTTTTTCCTACTAAATTGCACAAAAATGACTACAGAGTTACTCCAGCGCCCGAAAAGTAAATTGTGGATGGCCGCAATTAAGCCACCCATGTACAGCGTGGCTATTATCCCTATATGGGTGGGAACTGCCGCAGCTGTTGCGGAAACCAAAGCCCTCCACAGCGCGATATTTTCTACCTTTTTAATATCAGCAATCTTGATTATTGCCTGGTTGAATATGAGCAACGATGTGTTTGACTCTGAAACCGGCATTGATGTAAACAAAGCCCACTCCCTCGTTAACCTCACCGGCAACAAATCTTTAATCTTCTGGCTGGCGAACCTGTTTTTAGCTATCGCCATCCTGGGGATAGCCGCCATCTCTTGGTGGCAGCAAGACCTAACCGTGACCGGCACAGTCCTGCTCTGCTGCGCCCTGGGCTACACTTACCAGGGACCCCCCTTTCGCTTGGGCTACCAGGGTTTGGGAGAAATTATCTGCTTTATTGCTTTTGGCCCTTTGGCGATTGCCGCAGCTTATTACAGTCAAACCCAAACTTGGTCACTCACCAGCCTCGCCGCCTCCGCGATTGTGGGCATTAGCACCAGTTTAATTCTCTTCTGCTCCCACTTCCACCAAGTTGAGGACGATCTGGCTGCCGGCAAACGATCTCCCATTGTCCGCCTCGGCACCGCCAGAGGTGCCCAGCTACTGCCCTGGATTTGCGGCAGCATGTTCGCGCCGGTTCCCTTGTTCGTTGCTTTGGGAATGTTCCCAATCCCGACGTTGCTGATCTTCGCCAGTTTGCCCTTTGCTATCAAACTTTGCCGGCACGTCGGCACCTATCACGACCAGCCTCAGAAGGTCAGCAATTGCAAATTTATCGCAGTCAACCTGCATTTTTGGAGCGGGTTGCTGTTAGGACTTGGCTTCATCCTTTAGCCTCCACCAGGGGACCTAACTGCGCAGTTAGGCCCCACTCCTATATTTTTTTATATAAACCGCCAATACGCCTTAGACGCGCCAGCGGCTAGCGCTAAGAGCGCTTAGGCGTTGCGCCTACCCGCAGGGTAGAGCGCCAAGAAAAAAGAGAGTATTTCACAAATCAATTTTAACGGCTATATTGGCTACTAATCCTTATGGAGCTGATGATTACTTTTGAGGAGTATAACTTTCACTATACTTTAACCGGCAGCCGGCACAACCCCGCTCTCCTGTTCCTGCACGGATTTATGGGCAGCAGCAATGACTGGACTGGCGTCATTTCCGGTTTGGCCGATCAATTTTGCTGTCTGGCTGTTGACCTTCCGGGACACGGCCAAACCAGGGTTAGCGGAGGGGAGGAGTGCTACACTATGCCAAACACTGCCCGCGCCTTGATTCATTGGCTAGATGATTTAAAAATTGACAAATGTTTTTTGACCGGCTATTCGATGGGCGGGCGACTGGCTTTATATCTGGCAATCCACTTTCCCTCCCGCTTTCATAAAGTTATACTGGAGTCAGCCTCTCCGGGATTGAAAACAGAACCAGAGCGCTCGGCACGCCGGCAAGCCGACCGGCACCTGGCCCGCCAACTGGAAACCAGCGATTTCAAGTCTTTTTTATTAAACTGGTACAGTCAGCCGCTGTTCAAGTCTTTACAAAATCATCCGCAATATGATAACATAATAAATCGCCGGTTGCAGGAGAATCCCTTGGAGTTAGCCAAGTCCCTCCGCAATATGGGAGCCGGCAACCAGCCGCCCCTCTGGGATAAACTCCCTGACAGTCAAGTTAACCTGCTGCTGCTAGTGGGAGAATATGACCGTAAATTCAGAGCCATCAATGCCGAGATGGCCGAGCTGTGTCGGGTAGCCCAGTTGAAAATAATACCCAAAAGTGGGCATAATATTCACTTGGAAAACCCGACAGAATGGCTTGCCAATGTGAGGGAATTTCTTGGTTAGCAGGAATTTGATGCCTTACCGATTTGAATTTCGTCCCTACCGGCGTCCCTTCCAGCGCCCCCTGCAAACCAGTCACGGCACCTGGGTTTTCCGCGAGGGCATTATTCTCCGCCTCACCGGCAGTGCCGGTCAAGTCGGCTTCGGTGAAATTGCCCCCCTCAGCTGGTTCGGTTCCGAAACCTTCGAGCAAGCCCTCGATTTTTGCCGTCAATTGCCAGCTGAGATTGCAGAAGCAACAATTTTCTCCATCCCACCGGCACTCCCCGCCTGTCAATTTGCCTTCGAGTCCGCCCGGGAAACCTTAACTGGCAATCCCCCAATCCCCAAATCCCGGCACCCAACCCTCAACCCCCTCACCTACAGCGCCCTACTACCCGCAGGGGAAGCAGCTCTGTCCGCATGGCAGCCACTTTGGCAGCAAGGCTATCGCACATTTAAATGGAAAATTGCCGTCGCACCGGCACCCGAAGAACTCCAGATTTTTCACCGGCTCAACCAAACCCTGCCGGCACCCGCAAAGCTGCGACTGGATGCCAATGGCGGGCTCCCCTGGGAAGACGCCAACCAGTGGCTGCAAGCGTGCGACTCCTGCGGCGCAGTGGAATATCTCGAACAGCCCCTGCCGGTGGATCGGTTTGATGCCATGCTGGAGTTAAGCAACCGCTACTCTACCCACTTGGCTTTGGATGAATCCGTGGCGACACTCGCCCAGATGCAAGACTGTTTCCTAAAGGGCTGGCGCGGGATTTTTGTCATCAAGCCTGCCATTGCCGGTTCCCCCTCCCAGCTGCGCCGGTTTTGCCGGCAACACGACATTGATGCCGTTTTCTCCTCTGTGTTTGAAACGGCAATTGGCAGACAAGCTGCGCTGAGACTATCCGCTGAACTTTCCCGTCACAATCGCGCCGCCGGTTTTGGCGTCAGCCACTGGTTCGGCGAGGATGATGAAATCTGGCTTGAGAATTTATGGCCGACCTATTGACAGATCTCGAAAAACGTGCTAATAAAGATTGGCTTATCGGTGGCGACTGCCGCCTGGTTTCCGAAATTGCCGAGCAGCTGTTGCGGGAATTAAGCCAGCTTGCTAACCGGGAAACTAAGCCAAAAATCTTGCTAGCGGAGCGAGAGCCGGTGCGGTTTCTAGGCAGTTTCACTGCTGCGGTGGCTGCCGGCTGTCCCGTTTTTCTCTGCAATCCAGGCTGGGTAAAAGAGGAATGGCAGCAAGTTTTTGACTTGGTGCGGCCAGATTTAATTTGGGGGGAAGAGGCACTCAACAACCAGCCAGAGGAACATTCTCCAATCCAAAATCCCAAATCCCAAATCCCAAATCGAATTATGATTCCCACCGGCGGCTCATCTGGGCAGATTCGCTTTGCCACCCACACTTGGGAAACTTTGATGGCATCTGTCAGGGGGTTTCAACAATATTTTCAGGTGTCGCAGGTGAATTCATTCTGCGTGCTGCCGGTGTATCATGTTAGCGGTTTGATGCAATTTCTGCGGTCGATAACCACGGGTGGAAGATTTGCAATTCTGCCATTTAAAGCATTAGAAGCTGGTGAGCGGTGCGATATTGAGCCGGGGGAATATTTTATCTCCCTAGTGCCAACCCAGCTACACCGGCTGTTGCAAAACCCAGAAACTGCTAGCTGGCTGTCGAGCTTTAAGACTGTGCTGTTAGGCGGTGCTCCTGCTTGGGGAGAACTTTTGCAAATCGCCCGACATCACCGCATCCGGCTAGCACCCACCTACGGCATGACAGAAACCGCCTCCCAGATTGTCAGCTTAAAACCGCAAGATTTTCTTACCGGCAATAACAGCTGCGGTCAAGTTTTACCGCATGCCAAGGTGACAGTGCGCACTCCCTCTGGGGAGATATTAGGCGCGAACCAAATCGGCATCATTACCATAGAGGCAGATTCCCTAACACTGGGTTACTATTCTCAAGCAGAAACCTTCAATCCAAAATCCAAAATCCAAAATCTAAAATCGGACGATATGGGTTTTTTTGATGACGGGGGGTACTTAAATATTGTGGGGCGCATGAGTAACAAAATTATCACCGGCGGCGAGAATGTGTTCCCCGCTGAGGTGGAGGCGGCGATTCAAGCTACTGGTTTAGTTAGCGATGTCTGCGCGATTGGTTTGCCTGACGCGCAGTGGGGGCAAACTGTCACAGCTGTTTATGTTCCGCGAACTCCAGAGGTAACGCCGGCAGTGTTGCAAGCGGCGCTGGAGGATAAATTGAGCAAATACAAGCGCCCGAAATACTGGGTGCCGGTGGAAAGTCTGCCCCGCAATGAGCAGGGGAAGGTGAACCGGGAGGAGTTGCAAAAAATTGCTATTCACTCCTTCCCAAACCTTCTGTAGAGACGCGACATGTCGCGTCTCTACCGCGAATCAGATGCAACCGGACGCGATATTACAAGTCTGCCCCCTCTCCCCACCGGCGCAGCCACTGTATCATGTCATCGGGAAGAGGCTGTTTAGTTCTGCTAGCCGGTGCGATGCAGACATGCTTGGTCATCACCTTGGCGACTTGCTGATCTGTAGCAAAAATTTGGTAATCTATTTCAAATTTATGGTCGGTTAGCTGTTTGGGGACTAAGTGGATTGCCAGTAAGTCACCGCAAAACATGGGGCGAAAGAAATCGGCACCGGCATGCGCGATGGGAATGGCCACAGCTGGGTTGCTGAAGAACGACTTGAGATTGATTCCAGACGCCGCCAGAGAAGCTTCATAGGCTTCATGGCACATGGCCAAGACATTGGCAAAGTAGACGACGCCGGCGGCGTCGGTATCTTGAAATCGAACAGTTCGGGGATATATGAAGGGCATCCAGAAAGCAGAATGAAGAATGTCTTATTTAAAGCGGGCCGAGCTAGTCAATCATAACACAGACCCGGCCAGAAACTGATTGCAAGAAACCAGGTTTCTTTAAGAACCCTGGTTTCTTGTAGCGCAGCTGCCTAATCTGGATGCCGGGGGAGTTGGCGACTCGCTGATAGCGGAACCCTACGCCTGAGTTGTGCCGCATCCTGACCCCCTAACACGTAACACTTAACACCTGACCTATTTTTTTTGTTTGGCCATGCTCTGAGGCGACCGCAGCACCAGCGCACCCCACTTTCCGGTAGAGTTGACTTCACTCCTAAAGTCCCACAGCCAGATCCAAAGTCTGCAAATTTTCTCAGTTTGAGCAATCAGTCAATTCCAGAATCGGCCCAATTTCCCATTACTACTGCCATCATGTAGACCAATAAGACAGAGTAAAAAAAGAGTACACTCATCATTCCTCGTTGGTAAATTTCGCGAAGCGCCGAAATACCCTGGGGTTTTAGGTCGAATTTTAGCCGTTTGCCTCTTTTAATCAACTGGCGAGGCGAGGGCTGACCTAAATCCTCTAAACTGCTCTACTTTAAGTTATAGGGCGTCTGGAGTGCACCCTCCGATCGGAAGATTTCAAGCGGGCAAAGTTCCTGAAGACTATATTAGCTCGAAAAATCAGGGCAATGTTGCCAAAATGGCAACTTTTTTCTCAGTTGTCGGAGGACAGTCTGGATAAAGCTTTCAGAGATTTGGCTGAGGGACTTTCTGGGAGTAAATCATCCTCCTAAAGAGGGAAAAGGGTAAGGGCAAGGGTAAGAGGTTGCCCCCTTAATGTTGCTCTTCCCCTCACCCCGGATGGTTTTAGCGCTGGAAGTCAGTAATTGAAGCCCTGTGCAAAAGTCAGTCAGTGGAGCAGTATTTCCCAGAGGCGGTTGTAGCGGCGGTGAAAGCCGGCACCCCAGAGGCTGCTCTTGTCCTTCTTGCCGCCAGTGGCGAAGTAGATGCAACCGGAAACGAGATTAGGGAGACTCAGGAGGGGATTCCAGGTAGGACTTGACCAAATCGTCACCGACGCGAATGGTCAGGTCAGAGTCCAGATCCCCCGTAGAATCGGATTCGATCTCGCCTAAGCCCAAGGCGGTTTTGAGGTATGCTGCCCCTTGCAAGTCACCTTTCTGGACAATGATTTGCGTTTGGAGTTGCGTGTCGGGCCAATCCCGCACGACGTATACATTGTCAAAGCCTCGGTCTTGCAGATACTTGGCCATAAAGTTGCCAATCTCAGGGGAATTAGAGGCATTCTGGATGGCAATTTTCAGGGGGGTGTGCAACCGGCGATCGGGCCCGCGCTCTACCAGGGGCTGGCGAGGAATGGGCTGGGACGCTATATGGAAATAGTCGCGCACCAGCCGGTCGCGCTTTTCCGCGTCCAGAATCCAGTAGCTAGTCGGATACTCGTCAGGGGCGCTGAAACGACCGGGCAGCAGCAGCATTCTCAAATCACTGGGCTGGAGCTTCATGCCAAAATTGACCACGGCCAGCATTTCTTCCAGGCTGAGATTGGTGTCAACATACTTTTGCATCACCCGGATAATTTCAGGCAAACGGGGCAGCACCCCCGGACTGGTGAGCCGGTTGCGCAGCGCCTTCAGCAAAGCCTGCTGCCGCTGCACCCGGCCAATATCTCCGTTTTTGCTGTCGCGGAACCGTGCGAACTGCTCCGCCCGGTCGCCATTGAGGGTTTGCCACCCTTCGGCCAGATCGATTTCCAGCTTCTGGGTTTCGTCCACATAGTGCATGGGTTTGGGAACAAACACCTCAACGCCGCCCAACAGATCCACCAGCTCCCGAAAAGCGCCGGTGCTGACGCGCACATAGCGGTCAATCGGTACGCCGCTGAGCGTGGCGCTCACCGTCCGCGCCGCCAGGGCTGGGCCACCCTTGACATTGGCGCTGTTGATCTTGCCGGTGCCCGCTCCGGGAATTTCCACCCGGGTATCCCTGGGAATGGAAAGCATATTCACGGTGTTTTCCCCGGCATTGAGTCGCAACAGCAGCATTGTATCGCTGTTGCCCGTAAAGATTTCCGGCGAGTGTTCCCTCGCCGTAAGAACGCGGTCAATCCCCATGACTAAAACATTGACGGGTCGCGCCAGCCGGTAGGGCAAATTGTACTCCCCGTCGCCCAGCCCAGGCACTGCGGACTGCCCAGAGACACTCGGCAGCGACAGCGGCGCAACAAGGGCCACTGTTGCCCCCAGAGTGGCAGACATCGTTGCCGTCAGAACCAATCCAAAACTGCACAGCAGCGACTTACTGACCGCCAAACTGGCTCTGCGCAGTGCTTTCCGAATGCCGGCACTCGCCAGAACCTGAGTTTTACCCGAAGCATGGGATTGTCCAGATTTTGCGTCTTGTTGAAGCGGTTCCACTGCTTCTTCCACTTTGACCTCACCCGCACCACATCGGTCTAACGCGAACGATTATAGCCGACTCAATCGGGCAGCCGCATCCCAATGCATGCCGCCCGCCCTCTGCGGCGGCAAGTTTTGTCGGGCACCACCGCAACCGGCGGCGCTGGAGATATTCTCCCGACTGAGGCAGAACCGGAAAAAACCTTGTACGATCAGGCGCAGTAAGTAGAGCCAGCAACCGGCTAATAGCCAACAACGATGAATCGCTCCTTGATACCTGTTATTCTCGCCGGCGGCAAAGGTGAGCGCTTTTGGCCACTCAGCCGCTCGTACCGGCCAAAGCAATTTTTAAGTCTGGATGGGAGCGGTAAAACTCTCCTGCAATCAACAGCTGACCGGCTAGTCCCACTCGCCGACGAGGGTTGGGCGCGGTTGTGGGTGGTCACCTCCGCCCCTCTGGCTGACGGCGTCCGAGGACAGCTGAACCAGCTGTACTGGGACAACTTGCTAGTCGAGCCGGAAGGGCGCGACACAGCACCGGCAGTAGCTTGGGCTACCTTTGAGATTGCTCGGCGCTATGGGGAGGACGCCGTGGTTGGCTTCTTCCCAGCCGATCACTGGATTGGAGATCAGGTGGCGTTCCAGAAAACCATCCGCGCTGCCGTCTCTCTGGCCATCGCCACTGACGCGATCGTCACCCTGGGGGTTCGGCCCACCTATCCGGCTACCGGCTACGGCTACATTGAGCAAGGGCAACCCGTGGGCACCTTTGGCGGTTTGCCGACTTACCGGGTGAGCCGGTTCGCGGAAAAGCCTGACTGGTGGACGGCTCAGAACTTTCTCTCCACTGGGCGCTACAGCTGGAACAGCGGCATGTTTGTCTTCCGTGCCGGCGTGTTCCTCAGGCAACTCAAGAAACACGCCGAGGATATTTTCATTCCCCTGAAAGAAAAAGGGCTAGCTATCTATTCCGAACTGCCCAAGACGAGCATCGACTACGCCTTGATGGAGAAAACCGAGCTGGCGTTTGTGCTGCCGGCAGAGTTTGGCTGGGACGATCTCGGAGACTGGAACACCCTCGACCGCCTGCTGAAAGGGGACAAACCTAATGTCGAGTTCGCCAACCATGTGGGGATGGACACCTACAGGACGATTCTCTACGACACCGATCCCGAGGAGCTAATTGTTACCATTGGTTTGGAGGATGTGGTCGTTGTTCGCGACGGCAACGTCACCCTGATTGTGAAAAAACACCGCACCCAGGAAATTAAGCAGGTGATCAAGCTCCTGCAAGATGACCCAAAATACAGGCATCTGCTGTAAAAATCATTTACTGTTGGGCCCCAGCCCCCGGCATAGGGCATGGGAAAGTTCTGAATTATTAATTGGCGATTCGCAATTTTAAAATGGTTAAAATTTGATAGTCCCAATTAAAAAGTCAGCGATTTTCCCAGGGCTCTATTCCTAATTTACCAGTTTCGAGAAGCAATAAACAATCCCCAATAACCATGCTTTCTTTAACTAAAACCAGTTCGCGCCAGGGAGAAATCCTCGAAGTCGTCTTCCGCAACGGCTGGGATTACATGCGGAGTCTAATGACGGGTGGCAAGGCCGATCGGCCTCAACTGCCCCCTCCCGCTGTGCTGCGCAATATTTTGGTGGAGTTGGGGCCCGTGTATGTCAAACTGGGACAGCTTCTGAGCACGCGCCCAGACCTGCTGCCGGCAGAATACATTGAGGCCCTCACAGATTTGCAAGCCAATGTGCCGCCGGTTCCTTGGTCAGAAATAGAAGTTGTCATCCGCCAACAGCTGCGACAGCCTTTAGAAGAAACTTTCACCGCCATTTCTCGCTCTGCAATCGCCGCCGGCTCCATTGCGCAAACCCATCGCGCTACCTTGAATAACGGTCGCGAAGTCGCCTTAAAAATTCAGCGTCCGGGCATTGATGTCGTTGTCGAGCAGGATCTGGCTTTGATCGGCGGTTTGGCAGAATTGGTATCTCTCACCGACTTTGGCAAGGACTACGATGTTGTCGCCTTAGCGGACGAATTCTCGATCGCCATACAGGCAGAACTCGATTTCACCCAAGAAGCCAACTACACCAACCAGCTGCGCCGCAATATGTCTGCCAGTAATTGGTTTGACCCCAAGCAGTTGGTGGTTCCAGAAATTTACTGGGAACTGACAACCGAAAGACTTATGGTTCTGGAGTGGCTGGACGGCGTGCCGCTTCTGTCAGCCGATTTGCTCGGCGCTGGAAACAAGGCGGATATCGCTGCCAAGCGGCAAGCAATTACCACCCTGCTCTTCCGCGCTTTCTTCCAGCAAATATATGTTGACGGATTCTTTCACGCTGACCCCCATCCGGGCAATTTATTTTATCTCAGAGACGGGCGCGTCGCAATTCTCGACTGCGGCATGATGGGACGCCTCGACCCCCGGACTCAGCAAACTCTGACCCAGATGCTGCTGGCGATTGTTGACTTAGACGCGGCGCGATGCACTCAGTTAACCTTGCAATTGGCTGAGTCCGCCCAGCCAGAGAAGGTTGCCAATTTAGAAAGCGACTACAGCCGGATGCTGCGCAAGTATTACAACCTGAGCCTCTCTCAAATTAATTTCTCTCAGGTGTTTTACGAGGTGCTGCAAGTCTCCCGCGACAATAAAATTCGGCTGCCCAGCAATATGGGTCTGTACGCGAAAGCCCTGGCAAATTTGGAGGGCGTGGCCCGGATGTTCAATCCAGAAGTGAACTTGATCGACGAACTGAAGCCCTTAATCACAGACCTGTTTCGCCGGCAGTTATTCGGGAATGACCCGCTGCAAGCTTTGCTGAGAACTGCCCTGGATATTAAAGGTCTTTCTTTGCAATCTCCCCGCCAGTTTGAAGTGCTGCTAGACGGAGTTACTTCTGAAACTTTGCGGTGGAATTTAACTCTGAAAGACCTCGATGGCGTCCGCCGCAGTGTTGATGATTCTGCCAACCGTCTGTCTTTTAGCATTGTGGTTGGCTCCCTGATTATTGGGGCGGCAATTATATCCAGTCAGGCTCAGACCATTCAGCTGTCTTTCCTCAGCAATGCCCTATTTGCTGCCGCTAGCCTCATCGGGCTGTGGCTGATTTGGAGTATTATCCGCTCTGGGCGTTTGAAGTGATAATTGAATTAGAAACTGAATATTTTCTGAGGCGATCTATGAAAAAGGACGCTCACGATCCGAGCCAATCCGGAGAAAACCTGGAAACGAATCCCTTGTTTCCTAGTGGCGAGTGGGAAGGCTTTTACACCCATGAATTCGGCCCTCAAGCCCACCGGCACATGATGTCTTTTACCCTCACCTTTAAAAACGGAACTGTCAGTGGCAGTGGCCTTGATGACGTTGCTTACTTCACTTGGCGCGGGCATTACAATACGGAAACACTGCGCTGCTCGCTGCACAAGACCTATCCCTCCCACACCGTTTTCTACGACGGGCACGTTGACCAGAACGGCATTTGGGGCACTTGGGAAATCCCTCTCTTCAGCCGGGGCGGTTTCCATCTCTGGCCAAAAGGACTCTCTGAGAATCTCTCTCTTCAAGACAGGGCGGACGTTCCAGAATTTTTTAAGAGGCCAGGACTAATAATGTAAAATATGACTCGCATTACCCGATAAGCTGGGGAGAGCCGGCAGCATGTCATGGAGCGTCTGGTCAAGAGTGGAGCGGGTTGGCGCTTGGGCTGGGAGCCTGACGCCCCTGAATTTAAGGGTTTGGTGGGCGGGGAGGACTGGGCCATCGAGCTGACAGAGGCGGAGTTGAGCGACTTTTGCCGGCTGTTGGGGCAGCTGGATGCTACAATGACTCACATGGCCGGTGAGCTGATGGATGAGGAAAAGATTGCTTGTGAGGTCGAAAGCGATCTATTATGGTTAGAGGCTGAAGGATTACCCCACGCCTACAGTCTCCACCTGATCCTGCACGCGGGGCGTCGCGCCGAGGGCCACTGGCCAGCACCGGCAGTCCCCAGTCTCGTCCAAGCAGTTCAAGTTCTAAAAGTTTTTTAGAAGACTTGCGCCGGCTGAAAACGATGTGCTAATATAGAAATCTGAAACGGGGCGTAGCGCAGCTTGGTAGCGCACTACTTTGGGGTAGTAGGGGTCGTGGGTTCAAATCCCGCCGCTCCGATTGAGTTAGAGATGATTGGCTCTGGAAATGGCCTTGGCCTTTCCAGGGCCAATTCTCATATATATGCCAGCAGGGGAAGCCGGTTGGGCTTTGGCCCAACTACAAACTTTGGGCTTTGGCCCAACTACAACCTTTGGGCTAAAGCCCAACTACAAACGGTGCCGGCTGCGCGCTCCAGCCCCAGCCAACCGTTAAAATATTCTTAAATTCTGGGTGTTTCATTTTATTAAGATATTTTCGCGCTTCTGCCTTATGACTGCCGTTATTTCTGCTGTTCGCGCTATGGCCAATTCACCAGCGGTAACTCCTGACCGCGCCACTCAAGTTACCCGCAAGCTCTATCCCAACTACAAGGTGATCGTGCTCAACGATGACTTTAACACGTTTAAGCACGTTGCTGAATGCTTGATGAAGTACATACCGGGGATGACGAGCGACCGCGCTTGGGAACTCACCAACCAAGTCCACTACGAAGGGCAAGCCACCGTCTGGGTGGGCCCCCAAGAGCAAGCCGAACTGTACCACCAGCAACTGAGTCGCGCTGGGTTAACGATGGCTCCCCTAGAGAAAGCATAAAACTGGGGAGCCGGTGCTTTGCTGACAGAATTTCTTAATTAATTGATAGTTTTTGGCTGGCTCAGCCCTAGACTGAGGGGGAAGTTATTTGGTTAAATCCCTATGGGCACCTCTTCCAATGGCCGGCTAGTTCTCAATCACTCGACCCACATTCCCGGTTTGATCGCGATCCTGGAGCGTCTCGCCAAGCACCCCAACATTCAAACCATCACTCCCGGCGTGATTGGCAACGTCAAAGGTCACACCCCTCGGATGACTTTAAGGGTGTCCGTCCCCATTCGAGGGGGATTTAAATTAATCGCCAGACAGGGCAAAACCGTACAAGAAGTATTTGTGATCGCCGCCTTGGGCCAGCAGGAGCTGGAAGAGGCGATTGCTTTATCACTAAAGTTGAAATAAGTCAAGCCCTCTGAGTCTAAATAAATTGAATATCCCACTGACAGTGATGGCTCGATTGCCGGGAGTGCGACCGTGCGCCAGCAGCCGACAGTGGGTTACAGCCACCGGCGACCGCACCTGGAATGGAGAGCGGTCGCTTTCGCTACAGTAGGGGGAAAATCGGCAGCAGTGCGGAAGTGGCCGGTCAGAGGCGTTTCAATCCCGTTTCCGGGATTCAGCTGGCCAAATATCTTCTCCTCCTACCCCCTGCTAAAATCATTATCGCATTGATATGGGCTTCTTTGCACAACCGGGATGCTCCCGCACCATCAACGTGTGGGGAGTCCGGTAGAGTCAGCACCGGCACTGGTGGGGCACCTGCTCCGGAACGTCCCGCAGCTGTGGCCAAGATGGACAGCTTCCTGTGGGGGTCAGGGGATGGCGGTGCTGCCGGCGCGGCGGCGGCGCAGGGGTTGCTTTCCGGAGCTAGCCGGTTACAATAGGGGCGTAAACAAAAAAGGACTAGGCGCGAACCCAGTCCCAACAAAAAACATTCATTAACTAATTATCATGCTATCTTCAAGGGCGGCCTGCTCTCAAGTTAGCAGCTCAGAAAATTTTCAACTCGGCCATCTCCACAGTTTCCGGGAGGTGGGCCAATGAACCTTAACGTCGAGGCTGTCACCGGCGAACAAGCTTTTGAACTGATCGATGGGCTATCTGCCAAACGCTGCCGGCGCGGCGGCGGCTCAGGGGGTTGCTTTCGGGAGCTAGCCTGTTACAATAGGGGCGTAAACAAAAAAGGACTAGGCGCGAACCCAGTCCCAACAAAAAAAAAATAAACTGTTCTTATGGTAACCTCACGGGCGGCCTGCTATCAAGTTAGCAGCTCAGAAAATTTTCAACTCGGCCATCTCCACAGTTTCCCGGAGGTGGGCCAATGAACGGCACACCGGCACCTCTCCCCCAAGACTGGCTCGAGTCTGGGGTTGATCCCGACATCATTCGGCTCAACGTCGAGGCTGTCACCGGCGAACAGGCTTTTGAATTTATCTATGGGCTATCAGCCAAACGCCGGAACGATGGCCGGTTGCGCGACCATTACCTCAAAATCTACCGGCAGTACCAAACCCTCGACGGTTGGGAGTGCCACGGCGTTGACCCCCAGACCGGGGAAACGATGGAGTGGGGGCGCTTCCGCATCACCAGCGGAAAGCTGATTGACCGGCACAGAGGGAAAGCACAGCGCTACGTCAGCCCCGCATGGGGGGCGGGCAGCAGCCGGCTAACTTTCCTGCGAGTGCCGACCCACATCTGGGAGCGGATTGCGAATCGCTATAATGTCCCAATCACCGAGGCTGACCGCGCTCACATGGGCGGATTTTGGGCCTGGGTTTTGGCGCACCCAGAAATCCCAGTCATTCTGGCAGAAGGGGAGAAAAAGGCCGGTGCCCTGCTGACGCAAGGATTTGCGGTTATTGCCCTCCCCGGAATCTGGCAGGGCTACCGCAACCCGAAGTTTCCCGGCAGTCAAGTCCCGATTGGCCGGCCAAAACTTCACCCAGATCTGGCGCTATTCGACGCGCCAGGGCGGGAGGTTGTCTTCTGTTTCGACCGGGAGCAAGAGGCCAAAAAGCAGAAAACAGTCAATTCCGCCATCGACAGAACTGCCGGCTGTTTCCGGCAGGCGCGGGTAACGGTTGCCACGCTCCCTGGCCCGCAAAAAGGCGCTGACGATTTTTTAGCTGCCGGTGGGGACTTTGAGTCGGTTTATGAGAGCCGGATCTCTCACAAAATCTGGAAGGGCACCCAGCTGTGGGCGCTGTCCCACCCCGCCCAACATATCTGCCGGCGCTATCTCGGCGACATTCGGGACATGCTGCGAGCCGGCACCATCAATGCAATCAAATCGCACAAAGGCACCGGCAAAACACATAGTCTGAAAACCATAGTGGCGGAAAACACAGCCAGGGGCACCCGCACCCTGCTGTTAACTCACCGCATCGTGCTGGGGCAGGCAATCTGCGACCGCGTCGGGCTGCCCTGGATTCAAGAGTTAAAACAGTGTCAGGAGGGGGGGCTGCTGGGATTTGGCTTGTGCGTTGACTCCCTCCACCCCTACGGGCTTGCCCGTATCCAGCCTGAAGAGTGGGCCGGCGCGATACTAATTATTGATGAGGTTGAGCAAGTCGTCTGGCACCTGCTCAACGCCAGCACCTGCTACAAGCAGCGGGTTGCCATCTTGCAAACCCTACGAGAGCTAGTGCGGGTCATCCTAGCGACTGGCGGGCAAATCATCGCCCAAGATGCGGACTTGTCTGACGCCTCTATAGACTTTCTCTGCCAGCTTGCCGGCTTCCCCGTCACGCCAAACATTATCCTCAACGACTGGCAACCGGGGCAGGAAAACCAATGGAAAGTCACCTACTACAATACCCAGGGGAAGAGCCGGCAAGACTGCCCGTCAGCACTGCTTGCTAATAGCGTAAGCGCTGTCCGCGCCGGCGGAAAAATCTGGACTTGCGTTGATGCCCAAAAGGCAAAAAGCCTGTACGGGACAAAAAACCTGGAGCGCTACTACCGGCGCATGTGTCCCGACGCTCGCCTCCTGCGGATCGACTCGGAAACTGTTGCCGATCCGCAGCACCCCGCGTTCGCCTGCGCCGGCCACATCAACTCGATTGTCCGGGATTGGGACATTGTGATTTGCAGCCCTAGCCTCGCAACTGGCGTCAGCATCGACATTCGCGGGCATTTCACCGGTGTGTACGGTGTTTTTCAGGGCGTTATCTCGGCGAACGAAGTGTGCCAGTCTCTGGCCCGCGTGCGCGAGCCGGTGCCCCGCCACGTCTGGGTGCGCCGGCGCGGCGTCTCCCTGGTGGGCGACGGTTCGCCCTTGCCGGCTGGCGTCATGCGGAGCGTTACCAAGACCGCAAAAGCTAACCTGTTCCTGTTACAGGAAGCGGACTTCTCCGAGGAGGAATATGACCCGATTGCGCTGCGGACTTGGGCAAAGCTCGCCGCCAGACACAACGCAGAAGCTTTATACCTGCGTGATTCCGCACAGAACCGGCTACAGGAAGAGGGGCACGCAGTCATTGAAACTGACGGCACAGATGGCCCTACAGCTGAGACGGTCAGGGAGGAAAGAGACGCCGGCTGGGAGGAAGAGGCATTGGCCGTGACATCCGCGCCTGACATCAGTTCTAGTGATTGCGAGCGCCTGCAGGACAAGCGGACGCGGACAGAAACCGAGCGCCACAGTGAGGAGAAATACCGGCTGAAATCCCGCTACGGCGAGGTTTCTAAGACGGTCAAGAAGCTTAACGATCAGAAGTGGTACAGCCAAATCCGGCTCCACTATCTTCTCTCGTTAGCTGACTGGGGGCAAGTCCAGTCAGCTGACCGCAAACAGCTGGCCGGCGCACGGGAGCGGGGCAGCGGGGAAGTGTACATCCCGGATTTGCGGCTCAACTCCGCAAAAATCGCCATTCTGCGAGCGCTAGGCGTTGAGCGGTTCCTGACTGGCGAGGGGGAATTCACCCAAACCAGTCCAGAAGTAGTGGGCTTGGCCCAAAAATGTCTGGCCTACCGGCGAGACATCAAGTCGGCACTCAACCTGGCCATTTCAGAGAAGATGTCCCCTATCCGCATTTTGCAAAATGTCCTCGGGATACTTGGGTTGCGGCTCACCGGCAAGCAGCGCCGGGTGGCAGGGGACTCCCACCGCCGAGAGCGGGTCTATCGCTTCACCGGCGCGGACGGGGATATGTTCGCTGCATCATCAAACCGGTGGGAGCGCGAGGAAGCGCCCGACTTGCGCTGGCGCGTGTTCGAGTATTGGGCAGCTCTGGATGCTGCCGGTGCTGACACATCTGTCAGCTGCATGATGTCACAACAGTTTTTTAACCTAATAACTGCGTATGAAACGTGACCTGTGACCCAAACCCGCAATCACTGTCCAGATGCCGGCATATGTCCGCGCCGGCATCCTCTCAGATATTCTGGCGAGCCCCCCCCCGCCCCCGGTGAGCCGGCTCACGGCTGGGGCTCGCTCGCTCCTTGCCAAAAGCGTTTGTTTTGAGGTGAAAAACTGTGACTGTTCTGACTGAATAGTCGGGGCAAAAAGGGAGCGAATATGTTAGCATGATGACAGCCAGTGGTTTTGACTGCCGGCTGTATTAACGCAAGTTTTGGTACTTATGGGAGACGCAAAACGTCGGAAGGCTCTTGACCCGAAATATGGCCAACAGAAATCAACACGCTTGTGGATAGGCACTGCTCCTATCACCGGCAAGCACATGGTATTTCTGCGCGTTGGAAGCAACGAGATGGGGATTTCACCCCATTACAAACTGAAGGATGCGGAATATGCTCTATCCCGCTGTCAGCAATGCCTTGACAGTTTGCCGGCTGGGCATTGGAACAAGCCTTGGGCCGTAGCTAAGTCTGAATTTATATTCAAGCTCAACGCTGAGTTTGAGTATCCTGATGATGATGAAGTGTTGGGCGTGATTCGCGGTAATGATATCTGTACTGACCCCAATACGTTGACAGAAAGCACGCGCGAAATAAATGATAAAGCCCCACTTTTTACAGCTATTCCAAGCTGGCATCCTGACGCTCCAACCATTGATTAAAATGACAAAACTGATTCCAATAACCCGCCGGTGCGCGCACCTCACCCCGTCCCCCTCGCCAGAGGACGCCATCGCCCACAGCCGGCTCGCCAAGGCTATTGGACTGCTAGCGCTCGATATCAATTCTGATGCCGTCGCCCGCTTTGTGCCGGTATGGGGGCGGCTTTGCTTGCAGGCGATCGTGGGTTGCGCCCGGTGGCAGTGGGTGCCAGTGGCGGTGCGATAGCGCCGGCTGTCCGCTGCAATTCGACCGGCTTTCCTCCCGAGCCGAACTTTGCCCCCAAGTCCCCGAAGCTGCAACCGGCTGGGGAAAATGCTGGGGTACTGGCATTGCCAGCGGGCTGCTCTGGCGCTGCACACACTTCTGTTAATGGCATTAAAGAACTGGGCTGACCGGCTGATCTCACACCGGCAGCGTTTCCACTTTCCGGTGCCGGCTCAACTGTGGGACAGCATGACTTTCTGGACACCGGCAGCCTGACAGTACCGGCTTCCCGATTTGTCCCAGCGCTTCCCCGGTGAGCCGGTGCCTGATTTCTCGCTGTCTAATAGCAGATGCCCAGGACAAGAGTGTCTGCAATGTGAGGAAAGTTTTACAATACCATCTAGGCGGAAAGGTTCTGACTTGCCCACAAAGCGCGGGCGCGAACCGCCAACACTTCATCCGCCGCCGCCATTTCCCGCAACTGCTCCTGAATTTTCCCAAACCACGCCGGCGCGGAAGCCGGTGCAGCTTTCGCCAACCCTTCCAGCCCCACCACACCGGCATAGCGCACCACCCATTCCGGATCTTGACAAACCAGCAGCAGTGTGTTAAACACTCGCCACTGCTCCTCTGCCACCCGCTCCACCGGCATCTTAAACCATTGCAAATTGCCCAGCCCTTTCGCTGCAGCGCGGCGCACGCTCAGGGCAAAATCCGTTTCAGCCGCCGCAATCAATAACTCCAAACCGCGCGGATCTCCGATTCCCGCGAGCGCCCGAATCGCCCAAGCCCTAGCTCCGTAATTGTAGCCATCCAGCTGCTGCAAAATCGGCTGCACCGCCGGTTCCCCTATGAGAATCAGCCCATCCACTGCAGCCACCGCCGCCCCCGGGTTGTTGTAGCGCAAAACGTCGATTAATGTCGGAATCGCTGCTAAAGATTGCGCTGCAGCCAGCGCCTGCACCGCTTGCAGCAAACCCTCAGCAGAAGCGGCCTCATCAACCGCTTTAATCAATTTGTGGATGCCAGCGTCGCCGGTTGTAACTGTAGAGGTCATACCGATTTTGGATTTTGGATGCAAGGATTTTGGATTTTAGGTTTTGGATTTTAGGTTTAAAAATACGGCAGAAAAGCCTGTTCGGCAAGCGTCAAAAATACTATCTATCTCAACTTTGTATCCCAGCTTATCGGCAGCGGTTAATTATTATAACACACATCCCACTGTCTCTATATAATTAAACGAGAATCCAACGATAATTCAAGAGGCAGCGGCCCTCTTCCTGGCCTTTCCAGGCAGAATCTGGAAACGAGAATTAACGAGAATAAAAACAAGACTTGAACCTCCCCTTCCCGTTGACGGGGAGGGGCTGGGGGTGGGGTCAAACCCCATATTAATTCGCCAACAGTCTCTTTTAACCGCCAAGACATCACAGGAGCGAATCCATCAGACTCATCACCCGGATGGCGTCATCAGACAAAGCGGGAGGTTCTGTGGGATTATTTTGCAAGTGATATTCCAGCAGCCCCTTGAGAGCGATAATTTTCAGACTGTTTTCTGCCAGAGTCTCAGCAATCGCCTCAGCTGCCGGCAAATAGCCAATCGCCCCCAAATCCATCAGTGCCGACCGGCGCAATTGCAGCTCGTCCCCCTGCAAAGCTCGGACGAGGTGGTCACCATAAATGGGTTTGCCGGTCAGCTGGTACATGGCTCGAAAGGCGGCGTGCTGCACCCGCTGCACCGGATGTTCCAGGAACGGTTCAATCTCCCCCATCGCCTCAGTAGCGCGGAGGGTTCCCAAGGCTTCCAGCACCGCATCGTAAGGTTGGGCGAGATGGGGTTTTCCCGGAACCCGCACCGCCGCCGCCACCCCACCGGCAAGCAGCCGCACCAGCGCCGGCACGCAGGCGGTATCGCCCAGCATCTCCAGCGACTGCGCCGCCGCTTCCCGAACGTAGTAGTCGGGGTTTTCCAAACAGCGAACCAGCGCGGGAACGGCGAGCCGGTCTCCCAGCTTCCCCAGAGCTCGCGCCGCATTCCGCCGCAGCGGGTAGCCGCCATCTTCTGTGCGGTCAGATTCGTCTGACAGCGCCGCCTGCAGCGCTTCCACCGCTTCTGGGGTGGAGACGCGGAACCTACCGAGCCACCAAGCGGCATAGTAGCGCTTCCCCAAGTCAGCGCCGCGCAGGGAAGCCACCGCCTGCTCTGGGGTTAGGGACTCGCCGCCACTTTCTGGTGCCGGTTCAAAATAATCTTGCATCGCTTATCTTCTGTTGTGCTGTGCAGTCACCTTTTGTAGCTCTCACCGCTCGCAAAAAGCCGGAGAATGCCGAACCTTCCCTGACTTTCTGTGGCGTTTGTCGCACGGGAGAAACCCCTGCCCCTCTCCCTTTATGGAAGGAAGAGGGTGCAGGGGGAGTAGGGGGTGTGAGGGTTCCGCCCGGGCGCAACCCAACTTTCCTTGAGAGCGTTCAGTTAGTATCCGAGCCAGCCTCACTCTCAGAAGTCAAGGGTATAATGCTGACAATTTTGCCACCCAGGCGAGTAATCCGCTGCATTTCTTCATTCATGCGGCTGTAAGGCACAGTGATCAGCACGCTTCCGCTCTGGCGAATCTGGTAGTTGGTTTTGTCCGTTTCTTGGTTTTGAGCCAGACCGACGACTTCATACCGAAAGAAGCGGCTGCCAGAAGGAGTATTGGCAGAACTTCCATAAGCTGCTTGACCGAGCATATCTTTCGCTACCTCCTAGACGTGAAAATAACAGAGTATTTTTTCTTTTTTAGTTTTTAGTTTTGAGTTTTGAATTCCAGAAATAACTCAGCACTCGCAACTCAAAACTAACTCATCCCGGTAGCATCCCACTTTGGAGATGCAGGAGCGAAGTAGAACGCGCCCAGCCATTCTACAAAGTCCGCGCAGGCGGACTTCGTTTGATGAGCCGCGATTTTAATCGCCAGGATATATTTGCCGGAGTGTAAGCCTAAGTGTTACGCGCCCACTCCGATCCGGGCACTCATCACTGATATTACGCCGGCGTCACGCTGGCAATTTTCCCGCCAGAGCGCAGAATTTGCTGCATTTTTGTCGAGAGCTGGTCGTATGGCACGAGAAAGCTGGTGCTGCTGCGGCGCACGCCGGTTTGGCGAATGCCGGTGACTTCGATGCGGTAGACTTTACCTTCTTCCCCAAAGCCAACAAAAGCGCCGCCCAAACAGGTACTGGGAACGGCATCAGCCGCAGCGCGGTACGACCAGCCTTCGCTTGTGCCGGAGGGAGCAACAATGGTAGAAGCCCGATTCTGTCCCAGTTCGCGAGCTAGGCGGGAATTCTTGCCTTCCAGCTGAGCGCGGTCGCTGCTGGCGTAGCCGCGATACAGCCGGAACATGCGGTTAAACCCTACGGTTTTTTGACTCCGCTGGGTGTCAAAGCCGCGATAGTAAGGCACTATATTGTCGCCAAAGTTTTCTTGATACTCTTGAGAGTCGATGTAAGAGTCTATCTCGGCATCAAACCCCTGCGTCTCGTAGAGGTCCAGGTGATAGATTACTTCTGCCTCATCATAAGGAGCGCGACCCAATAGGTGTTTGTAGTTCAGTTCAATAACCCGGGTCTGGAAATTGCTGTATAAAAACTTGGATTTGTAAAGAGCTGATTTGGCCACGTAGCGCACAAATTCTCGCACGCTGATGCTGCCGTTTTTCACGAGCGATTCTGCTGAAATGAGCCGTTCCGACGCCATTACGTAGTCATTTCCCAAAACCTGCCGGTAAACGGAGCGAATCACATTCTCTGCATCTTCTTGACTCCAATGTGGGCGCAATTCCACCGGCGCTGCGTCCCGAAAAGCGGCTGTTCCCAAACGGGATGCTGCTGCTGTAATAGCCATTTGAAAATCTCCCAATTCACAACAAACTTTTTCAGCCAGACCTTGTGCGACTCGACATATACAAGATGTCCGGAGAGGTAAACAACTACTAGCTTGTGGCTAGCATCTGCATACCTGTCCGGACATCCTTAGCCGGATCTGCGTGAGCGGACAGACGCTATCTGTTGCGTCTAAACTAGCTCAGAGCGTTGATGGCGTAGTCGATATAGGTGTTAGCTTCGTTGGCAGCTTGGCCGCTCAGACCGTGATTGGACTTAATGTACTTCAGGGCTTCAACGTACCAGCTGGGAGACAGTTCAAAGGTGCTGTTGATTTCAGCCAAACCGGCAATCAGGTACTCGTCCATCGGGCCAGTGCCGCCGGCAACCAAGCAGTAGGTCACCATGCGCAGGTAGTAGCCGATGTCGCGGCTGCACTTTTCTTTGCCGGTTTGGGTGGAAGCGTAGTTGGGGCCTTGCATTTGAGTGGTGTACGGGAACTTGTTGTACACCGCTTGGGCTGCGCCATTGATCAGGTTTTGCGCGTTGTTGGTCAGAGCGCGAGCGGCTTCCATGCTGGCCACAGCCCGCTTGAAGCGACCGTCAACGGCTTGCAATTCGGTGTTGCCCAGGAAACGGCCTTGGCTGTCAGCAGCTGCAATGGCTTCAGTGATGGGGGTTTTCATTGTTTGGATATCTCCCGAATGGTTTTCCTAGAAGGTTGTCGTCGAAATGTGAGAGCTCAAGCCGAATACTCTGTTGCTCAATTAGGCAACGGCTGCAGCGGCGCGATCGAAGTAGCTGGCCACTTCAGACATCAGGGCGCTGCAATCGCCAGGGGTAATCCCAGCCGGGTCGTTGGCGATCTTGATCGCAGCTTCCTTCATCTTTTGAACGCCGGCAGCCACAGAACCGCCAGGTACGCCCAGAGCTTGGTAGGTTTCGCGCAGGCCATTCAGGCAGCGATCGTCCAGAACGCTGGCATCACCGGCAATGGTTGCGTAGGTGACATAGCGCAGGATGATTTCCATATCCCGCAAGCAAGCTGCCATGCGGCGGTTGGTGTATGCATTCCCACCCGGTTGAATCAGCTGGGGTTGCTCTGCAAACAGGGTGCGAGCTGCGTTGGCAACGATGCTGGAAGCGTTGCTGGTGATCCGGTTTACCGCATCCAGACGCTTGCTGCCTTCCTTGACGATGTTGCTCAGGGCGTCCAGTTGAGCGGTGCTCAGGTATTCACCCCGGGCGTCAGCTTGGGACACAACCTTGGAAAATGCATCTAGCATGGACTCTATCTCCTAGTTTGATTGGGTTTGCTTTGGATTTTAAGGGTAAGTTCAGTCGTTTTCAACTGCCGTGTGCGGCCATGAAAACTCTTGGACAACCGCCAGCAATTCCGCTGGTTTTAGCCCCGCTTAAATGCCGGCTCTTACAGCTATTATGCAGCAATCGCTACATTTTAGCAACCTGAAAAAATTTTACACCTTTTTGACACTTTCTATCTTTTTTTACGAGATCGAAGTCTTTAGAGAAACTTTGCCACTCATGTCACTTTACACGAGCGCCTTATTTCTCAAGGCGGTGCCAATTGCCTTCATTTCCATATCTCCCGGACGGAGGCGTGGAAATATTTTAGGTTTAAGGATCGATCTCTCGCCGAGCTGTCCCTTCCACCGCCCGCTCTCAGAACACTTGCCGCATCTGAACCCTTATAAATCCTTGGGCAGTTTGACCAGTCTTCTTTGTTCGCAGGGGGTTTAGCCTGACAGCAACACCAGGCAGCCCTTCTATTCCCTTGGCCCTTGGGTTGGGGAAATATCGGATTTGCGCCGGTACGGACAAGGGTTTTCGCCTCTCTGATCACCTCTTCCAACTTTACCAAGTTTTATGACAAATTCTCAAACTTTGGTAACCGTGGTTCTTTTTTTGCTGTTGCCTGTCCTGTCTGCCCTTCGCACAACCCCGATCGAAACTGATCGGGCTTGATGCTTTGCTAGGGTCTTACCGCGTCTGCTAGGTTGACGGCTCGCCCTTTCCCCTCTCCGCTTTTGACTGCCTTGAGGGTTACTTGGCGTCGAAGGCTGACTCCAGCAATTCTACCAGAGCCCTTCTGCCAAAATCCTGCTGTGGCAGGCTGTTTTGACAGGTCTACCCCTCCGTTCCCATCCAGATTTGGACAGCTTTGCCAGGATTGGAGCCGGTTTGCAAACATCCTGCCTCAACCCTTCTGATTCTTTTTATACAACGCGGTTGCGCTGCTTTTTATTACGATTTGTAACAATTGCTCAGTTTTTAGAATTTCTTAATATTTGCGGCAGTACCGGTGAGTAATTGTACCGTCTGGCAGAAGCTAAGGCCGCTCCGCTGAGCCGGCTTTGGCTAGTTTTCGCTCCGGCGCTCAGTTCTTAAAATTTCTTAATATTTGCGGCAGTACCGGTGAGTAATTGTACTGTCTGGCAGAAGCTAAGGCCGCTCCGCTGAGCCGGCAACAGCCAGTTTTCGCTCCAAGTCGAACAGGAAGCCGTGGATGTACTCCTCAGTCCACTCCTCCCCGTAGAAGCGCCTAAACATCCCCCGGGCGGGATCTTTCTCGGCGCGGTAGCGCAGGTAGCGCAGCTGGGCTTGCTCGATGTCCTTCAGCCCCTGGCTGTCCGCAACCGGCAGCGCTTGCCCCACAAAATCCAAGTAAGCGTGCAGGTAGTCCTTGAACGCCTCAAAGACTCGCGTCTGGACAACTTCCGTTTCCGCCGGGCGCGTCCACAGAAACGCCGGCGAGAAAAACGGCTTCGCTTCGTCTGGGAAGTCCCCTCCCCAGGTGAGGTGCTGCCGGTGCGCCTCAAAAATTGGCCAGATGGGCTGGGTGTACTTCTCCTGATAAGCGGGATCGTCCCGGAAAAGCGGCTGCATGTCCAAGGCAATCAGGTGCCCCCCCGGCAGCGTCACCAAGTCGGCACCGAAAAAAGGCAAGTCATAATTAAGGTGCGGGAAAATCACGAAGTTGAGCACCTGTAAGGACTGGCCACCCTGAACGTGAGCCGCCCGTATCTGCCTAAGTTTGCTCGATTGAAAGGCGTAACTGGCGGTTACCACCTCCTCCTGGTTCTTCCCCTTGCCCACTGTGGCTGCTTTGCGCTCAAACCCAGCTGGGATCGGGTACGGCTGCAAATCCAGGCGCTGGCCCAACTCCGCGATCGCGTAATCCAAGAACGGTTGATAGAGGGTCATCGTCTGCCGGTGCTAACTGCTAAAGGCACTGCATCTTCAAAGAGAAACTCGTACAGGAATCTCTCCGCCCACTCGTGACCGAAATAACTGCTGAACAGCCCAGATGCCGGATCTCTGTCCGCACTGTACTGGTCGTAGTCTTTCTGAGCCTTCACGATCCGCTGGATGTCTTCCGGGTCGGTCAGCGGCTGGGCTCGCTCAAGCATTTGCCAGTACAAATTTAAATAGTCTTTGTAAGCTGAGAATACCCGCGTTGCCACCGTCTCCGCATCGGTTTTGGCAAACAGCAAGTATTTGGAGAAATATTGATTGGCGTCATAAAATTTCATTTATAAATTTTGAGCCAAATCGCTATACTTATCGTGAAGCTGCCCCAGCGGCTCTATATACTTTGCTTGATACGCATCGTCGCGAAACAGCGGCTGAAAGTCCAGGACTATTAATATTTTCTTTTGCCCGAACGACAGCAAATCAATGCCTAGCAAGGGCAGGTCGTAATGGTGACTCGGGTAAATAACGCTGTTAAAAACTTGCGCCGCTTCACCTGCATCTATATAGGTGTAGCGCATTTTGCGCAATTCGGCGCACTCGTAACACCAGCTCTGAATCGTTGCCGGATGCTTGCCGCGCTCGCTCACCTTCAGTTCCAAGCCGGTCGGAATCGGGCGAGAGCGCAAATCAAACCGCTCAAACAGCTCTTTCTCTAAGTATTCCAGGAACGGCCTGTACATAGATTGTTGAACTCACATGCTATAACTCTCCTGAGCATAGAGGACGCCCGCTCGGCGCGTCTCATTTCTCAGAAACAAAGCAACAATCCGTAACAATGGCCCCTTTTCCCGCAAAAATCGTTAAAAAATTTTAAAAAGTGTTAAATTTTGCCTGCAGCGCCCGCTGGGCGGGGGGGACGCACCCCACAACCACCCACAGGAATATATTTGAGATTGATTAGCCGGATATAAGCTAATTAATTGCTCTGCACCGCAGCTCTAGTTTGATTTTGGCGTATCATCTCTTCTAAGACATCCGGTGAAACACATCTGCGCTCAGAGCAATAGGTCATCAGGTTGACGCCGTTCATCATCCGCACCGTGCTGACGCGCACCCGAAAGTCATCCCTGAGAAACCAGCAGCGCTCCTGCCCCTGGTTGTTTTCATAATCGGTATCAATTGTCAATACCCCATCCGAAGCAAACCGGTAGCGACTGACCACGGGGATACCTTCCACATAGCCCTTATTGCGGATGAGTTTGCCGGTCAGCCCCGTCTCGTCGTCGGGAATGTCCACCAGAATCGCCGCGTTATTGGGGTTGAGCAGCCTGGTGTCCAGGTTTTCTTGCCAGCTAAAGCTAGCACCGCCGGTGGCTCTAGCTGGGTCAATGCCTTGCTGTTCGCAAACTTGCTGCACTCTGGGGTCATCTTTTTCAAAGACTTGCACCGTCAGATTGGACTCCCCAGACTCGTCAGCAGATGCGTCAAAGTGATGGACGCTGCGTTGGGTAAACCACGTCCCCTCACTCTTGCGGAAAAAGTCCATCATCGTCATCGGTGGTTTCAGCTGCATCGGTTTCTTGACCTCAGGAGATTGGTAGCCTCAGCCGGCTCTCTAAAATCGGCTGATTTATAGAATACGTCAGACCGGCCTTCTCAGTACCCCAGCCGGTGGGTCTTCAACCCCACCCCCACCCTGGAGAAATTCCCGCTCCCCCTCCTGAGCCGGCTCGGGGGGGGAGGGGCTCTCACCGGCTTTAACTGCATTCCACCGGCACAGTCCAGCGGTTCAGAATACAGCTCAGCCCCACCCCCAACCCCCACCCGGTACGAGGGAGGGCAGAAATTCCAGCTCCCCCTCCTCAGGCGGCTAGGGGGGAGCGGCTCTCACCGGCTTTAACTGCATTCCACCGGCACAGTCCAACGGTAGAATAAGCCTCACAGTCTCGTTCTCCCACCATCTGATGACCATCACTCCAGTGCAGCAATCTACCGGCACCAGCGCCGGTTCACACACCCTCGCTCACACAAGAGCCGGCGAGCTTATCAAAGCGCTTAAGCACGGGCAAGACCTTGCCGGTGCCGACTTGCAGGGTGTCGATCTCACTCACAAGGATTTGTACCAAGTTAATCTCAGTGGCGCACAGCTGCAGCGAGCCAATCTCAGCAAAGCCAGCTTGCTCAGAGCCAATCTCAGAAATGCCGACTTGAGTCAGGCTAACCTCCGGGGTGCGGATTTGCGCGGTGCGGATCTCACCGGCGCTAACGGAAGCCGGTGCGGACTTGCAAGACGCCTACTTGCAGCGCTGTGACTTGCGCTCTGCCAACCTCAACGGCGCTAACGGAAGCCGGTGCCAAGCTGCTAGTCGCTCTATATAATAAGGAGACAATTTGGCCTGAAGGGTTTGCCGGCAAGAAGTGCGGGGCAGTTGGGCCAGGTGCCGGGCTGACTGGGGCTTACCTGAATACCGCTGAACTCCGGGGTGCCGATCTCACCGGCGCGAACCTCCTGGGAGCCTACCTGAGCGGCGCGGACTTGACCGGCGCGAATTTAGAGGGAGTGTCTTTTAGCGGAGCAAATCTCCGGGAGGCTTTTCTGACTGGGGCTTATTTGCGAAATGCCCGGTTGAATGGTGCGGAATTGCAGAATGTGGATTTGCGTGCCGCTGACCTGACGGGAGCGGAGTTGAATAATTTGCAGAGTATTGCGGGGGCTGATTTCTCCAGCGTTCAGGGATTGAGTCCCTCGGTGAGGGGGATGCTGTGCAGCCGCCCAACCGCCGAGTTGGACACTTGGAATCCGTTCACTCGCCGCACGACTCGCGAGAGTTTGATCCCCCAGTTAGGGGAGTAGGGGAGTGCCGGTGTCCCTGTTTCAATCCCGTTTCCAAAGATTCGCTGGCCAAAAATCTTCTCCTCCTACCCCCTGCTGAAATCATTGTCGCATTCATTTGGGCTTCTTTGCACAACCGGGATGCTCCCGTGTCCCTCACCCAGACAAAATCCGCCAAAGTGGGGATGCTTGATTCCCCAGCAGTGTGGGGTTGCTTGAACCGCATTGACGCGCCCGGACGCGCCCGGAAGAGGGGGGGGAGAGGCGAGTGTCTGGAACTGAGCTGGGGGGATGGGATTCATCAAATACAAGACCAGATTTGTTGTGTCCTGTCGCGGACTCGCGCTCAGTCGCCGGCATTTCATAACAATTTTGCATTTGGGATTTGGGATGCAAGGATTGGAAAAACGGCAGGAAAGCTTGATTCCGCAGTCGTGTGGGGTTGGGATTGAACTGCCCCCGTGAAGGCACGCGCCCGGAAGTGTGGGGGAGAGGCGAGTGTCTGGAATTGAGCTGGGGGGATGGGATTCATCAAATACAAGACCAGATTTGTTGTGTCCTGTCACGGACTCGCGCCCACTCGCCGGCATCTAACCTTCCGCGCCCCGCGCTCTACCCAATGCTTTTCTAATGTGTTCAGTTTATGTAACCGAACGGGAGACTGCCGCCTTAACTCTGCTTGTTGCCATTCTGCAATTTCGAGAGCGAAAACCGATTGCCGGCGTCAGGAAGGCACCCGCCGCCAAATCTTGACAGTCGCGTCATCACTTCCACTTACTAGAGTTCGCCCATCTGAGCTAAAAGCGACGGAAATAATCGTTCTGGAATGACCGCTGAGACTGCTGATTTCTGCGCCTCTATTCAGACCCCACCGGCACGAGCGCGCCAGATCCCTGTGCCGATTTCAATCCCCGCCCGCTTCAATACAGCCGGCGGGCTCTTCTGTGAAATTGGCCGGAATTCTGCGCCTGCGGCATTTTTTTTCCCTGGGGCTTGACTCTGGCAAGGGCTGGGGGTATACTACTTAATAATGGGATAGCCGCGAAAATTTTATTTTAGGCAATATTCCCATTATAAATAGTCTATCCCCACAGCCTGCAAAAGTCAACCCCACCCCAGGAAAAATTTGGGCGCGGCGGGTCAAATTTAACAAAATTTAAACTTTTGCCGGCAGACTGTTCTGATTCTAGCCGGGACAGCCGGCACGCTGCCCATCACTGGCATTGCCGGCTGTGGAGAACTTTCAGCTTCTGCCGGTGCCGGCCATTTCCAATATCTGCCACTGCTCTCGCTCACACCCGCTTCCCCACCGGCACGAGCGCGCCAGATCCCTGTGCCGATTTCAATCGCCGCCCGCTTCAATCCAGCCGGCGGGCGTTCTCAAAAATTGGCCATAATTCTGCGCCTGCGGCATTTTTTTTCCCTGGGGCTTGACTCTGGCAAGGGCTGGGGGTATACTACTTAATAATGGGATAGCCGCGAAAATTTTATTTTAGGCAATATTCCCATTATAAATAGTGTATCCCCAGATCCGACAACAGTCAACCCCACCCGGTGAAAAATTTGGGCGCGGCGGGTCAAACTTAACAAAATTTAAACTTTTGCCGGCGGACTTTTCTAATTGTAGCCCCGACAGCAGGCACGCTCCATTACGGGGACTGCCGGTCATCCTGTGGACAGCTTTGAGCTTCTGCCGGTGCCGGCAATTCCAATATCTCCCTCAAGCCTGTTTCCCCACCGGCACTCCCGCGCCAATCCGGTGTGTGGACTTCAATCCCTGCCAGCTTGAAGATGGGCGGCGGGCGAAGCCAAAAATTGGCCGGAATTCTGCGCCTGCGCCATTTTTTTTGAGCTGGGGCTTGACTCTCGCTTGAACTGGGAGTATACTACTAAATAATGGGATAGTAGCGAAAATTTTATTTTTGTCAATATTACCATTATAAATAGTGTATCCCCAGATCCGACAACAGTCAACCCCACCCGGTGAAAAATTTGGGCGCGGCGGGTCAAACTTAACAAAATTTAAACTTTTGCCGGCGGACTTTTCTAATTGTAGCCCCGACAGCAGGCACGCTCCATTACGGGGACTGCCGGTCATCCTGTGGACAGCTTTGAGCTTCTGCCGGTGCCGGCAATTCCAATATCTCCCTCAAGCCTGTTTCCCCACCGGCACTCCCGCGCCAATCCGGTGTGTGGACTTCAATCCCTGCCAGCTTGAAGATGGGCGGCGGGCGAAGCCAAAAATTGGCCGGAATTCTGGGCCCGCGCCATTTTTTTTCAGCTGGGGCTTGACTCTACTTTGAGCTGGGAGTATACTACTTTATAATGGGATAGACGTGAAAATTTTATTTTTGCCACTATCCCATTATGAATACTATATCCCCACAGGCGGCTGAAGTCAACCCCACCCCAGGAAAAATTTGGCCGCGGCGGGTCAAATTTAACAAAATTTAAAGTTTTGCCGGCAGACTGTTCTTATTCTCAGGCAGACAGGAGGCGAGAGCCTCCTGATTGGCATTCCCAGCCTGAGGCTGGGAACGATACAGCCTGGGAACGAGAGAAACGAGAGAGAGCAAGAGTTGGAGAGAAAGCCCGGGCCGGCGGGCGAAAGTTCCTGTGGGGGGTAGGGGCGGGCTAGAAGAAGCCCTCACTCATCCTCAGCAAAGATATAGCGATAGAGTTCGCGCGGATCGGGTTCGGGGCTTGACTCGGCAAACTTCACCGCATCATCAACGGTTGCCTGAACCTTCTTCTCGATCGCCTTGAGCTCGTCAGAGTTGGCCAGATTTTGCTCAGTCAGATAAGCCGCAAGGCGCTTAATCGGATCGCGGGTGAACCAGAACTCCTTCTCTTCCTTGGAGCGCAATTCATCCGGATCGGCGAGAGAGTGACCCCGGAAGCGGTAGGTCAGCGCTTCAATCAAAGTGGGCCCCTCACCGGCACGAGCCCGGGCGATTGCTTCGCGAGCGACGGAGTAGACCGCCAGCACGTCCATGCCGTCCACCTCAACCCCCGCCATCCCAAACGCGCTGGCTTTCTTGTAAATCTCCGGATCGGAGGTAGCCCGCTCGTGAGCCATGCCAATCGCCCACTTATTATTTTCCACGACAAACAAAATCGGCAGTTTCCAGAGAGCAGCCATATTCAAGCACTCAAAAAACTGGCCATTATTGCAAGCCCCATCGCCAAAGAAGCAAGCCGTCACCTGATCGGCGCTGGCGTCGCCCATAGCTTCGCGGCGGTACTTCGTTTGGAACGCCACGCCGGTGGATACGGGGATGCCCTCCGCCACGAAAGCATAGCCCCCCAGCAGCCGGTGCTGAGCGGAGAACAAGTGCATGGAGCCACCTCGTCCCTTGCTGCAGCCTGTGGCTTTGCCAAACAGCTCAGCCATCACCTCGGATGCCGGCACGCCGGCACTGAGAGCGTGGACGTGGTCGCGATAGGTGCTGGAAACATAATCCTCATCTGGGCGCATGGCCTTGATGACGCCGGAGGAGACGGCCTCCTGGCCATTGTAGAGGTGAACAAACCCGAACATTTTGCCCCGGTAGTACATCTCGGCGCACTTGTCCTCAAAAAAGCGCCCCAGTACCATATCTTCGTACAGCCGCAATCCTTCTTCTTTAGTGATTTGTGCTGTGCGAGTGTCAAATCGCGGTAAAGTCCGTTCCTGAACCATTGATTTTTCGTACCCTTGCAACAATGTTTAGTTATTTTATGAAAAATTCTTCCACTTATCAGTTTTTTAGGTTTTCCCTTAATGGTTAAACTGCAACAACCTCTATCGGATGAGGGGCGGGGTTATCAATACTCAAAGGCCACCAGAAGTAGGGGCGGGTTTACAGATATCCAATGCTTGCAGGAGATATGTCGGGGCTTGCCCCGCCCCTACCGGGGTGAACCCGCCCCTACATGGGGCCCGTTTTCGACGGATTGCGCCTTTTGCTGCTTATTTTTGACTGTCGCCCCAGTAGCAGCCCCTATTGGGTTAGGGTAACAGCAGATTCCGAATAACACGGAGCTTTGGTCTTGTAGAGACGCGCTCCGGGCGGAACGCACAGCAGCTAACCGGGACTCTCACCCCTCTCCAGTGGAGGGGCGACTTGCAGGTTATATAATACTACAGTTTATCAGGCTTTTCTATAAATGCAGCAAGTGAAATCAATACTAGAAACTGATTGTGTCTAAATTAAGATTAGCTCTGAGAGCGGGCTGCATCTGGGGAAACGCACTTGACGGCCCAACGAACGTGCAGGTGAGATATGGGGGTCAAAGCCTCTGGATCGCCGGCAACACACTCTCAATCTAAACTTCGCTCGAACTTGTCCGCCTCGCAGGGAAAGAGAGCCGCACCCACCGGCCTTGCCAATCGGGCAAGGGGTGATGGGCCAAAAATCAGACCGCGCTCGATTGGCTGGCCGGTAGAATGTAGTGTGGGCTACCGGCGAGCTTTAGAGAGCCAGCAGGTGTGCGAACTTGCCAAAAGTTATAATATCGTGGAGGATGGGTGCGAGGTAACCGATTGGGGGAGGTGCCCGGGCGCAGGTCTTGGGCGTCAGATTGTAATGGTGCCGCTATTGAAAAGACGGATGGCTGGTTAGTATAGATTAATTTAGTTGCTCACCGCTGGGGAAGTGGACTGTGCGCATCCCGCTGGATTATTACCGGATTTTAGGCTTACCGATACAGGCTACAGCTGAACAGCTGCTGCAGGCGCGTCGCGATCGGGCGCTGCAGCTGCCGCGACGGGAGTATTCTGAGGTGGCGATACAGGCTCGCAAACAACTGATAGACGAAGCCTACGCCGTACTCAGCGACCGAGAGCAGCGCCTAGCCTATGACGCCAGTTTTCTGGCCAAAACATACGGGCAGGAGCAGGAGTCAGGAGTCAGGAGTCAGGAGTCAGGAGAAACACTCAATTCTGACCTGTGGGGCTCGGATTCGGGCGCAGAGAACCACACCCCGAGCATTGAAATCGATGAGAAACAATTCGCCGGTGCCCTGCTCATCCTGCAAGAGCTCGGGGAATACGAATTGGTTCTCAAGCTCAGCCAGCCCTACCTCAGCAGTGGCCGCTTCGCTTTGAAGCTGGGCCGGTTTGGAGACCCCCAGCTAGTAGGGGCTGACATTATCTTGACGGTCGCTCTGGCTTGCCTGGAGCTGGGTCGGGAGCAGTGGCAGCAAGGCCAGTACGAAAACGCCGCCGCCTCCCTGGAAACGGGCCAAGAACTCCTGCTGCAAGAAGGTCTGTTTATTAACGTGCGGGGGGAAATGCAAGCCGACCTCTACAAGCTGCGCCCCTACCGGATTCTGGAGTTGCTGGAAAAAAGCGAGGAAAACACGGCTGGGCACCGGAAAGGGGTGCAGCTGCTGCGAGACATGCTGCAAGAGCGGGGCGGGATTGACGGCAATGGCAACGACCAGTCGGGGTTGAGTGTCGATGACTTCCTGCACTTTATCCAGCAGCTGCGGACTTACTTAACGGCGGCAGAGCAACAAACCCTGTTTGAAGCGGAAGCGCGGCGTCCCTCAGCAGTGGCCACCTACCTGGCGGTTTATGCCTCTATAGCAGGGGGGTTTGCCGGGCGAGAGCCGGCCTTGATTCATCGGGCCAAGATGATGCTGCAGCGCTTGGGCAAGCGCCAGGACGTGCATCTGGAACAAGGGATTTGCGCCCTGCTGCTCGGGCAGACTGAGGACGCCTCTGCAGCCTTGGAACTCAGCCAAGAGTACGAAACGCTCGACTTCATCCGGCAGCGCTCAGAAGATGCGCCCGACCTGTTGCCCGGTCTTTGCCTGTACGCGGAACGCTGGTTGCAAGAGGAAGTGTTTCCCCACTTCCGAGACTTGGCTAGTCAACAGGTGTCGCTGAAAGAGTATTTTGCGGACGAACAGGTACAAGCGTACTTGGAATCGCTTCCCGCTGAGGAGGAGATGGCCAGCGAGCAGTGGCTGCCGGTGGCTTCCAGGCTGACTCCGACTCCAAAAAAGGTGGAGAGCAAACCAAAGGCAGAACCGGCACCGGTGGTTTCCATCGCCGAGCGGATTGCCCCGACACTGTCTGCGGACATGCCAGCCGGTGGAACCAGTCTGCCGAGTGGCAGGAGTCCGGCTTCTGGCGGTTCGCGGACGCCCTTGCCGTTCCCCGGGCCCAGCGTCCCCGGAGAGCCGGAAAACCGCCCTCTACCCTGGCCAGAACCAGGGACTGTTTCTGGCGCTTCCCGGTCCGAGCCGGTTGCTGAGCGCCGGCAATTGCGGCAGCGGACTGAGGAGTTGAGCCCCGGGCCGGTGGAGAAGCCATCGCGAACCCCAGCTGAGCCGGCAGAGCCGGCTGCTCTGGCGGGGGCGGCCACGGGGGGCCGCCCCCACAGCTGGCGGCGTCGGAGCGCAAAGCTGCTGCAAAATATTAAACTGGAGCGGCTGATTGTGCTGGCGGTTCTGAGCCTTGTGCTGCTGGGACTGGTTGGGTTTCTCAGTTTGAAAACTTTGGCTTGGCTGGCAGAGATAATCAGTCGCGCCTCAGGTCCGTCTCTGCAAGGAGAGCAGCCCTTGCTGCAGCTAGATCAGCCCCCGCTGCCGATTCCCAGCCCAAACAGCGATCCGCTCGCTGCTGCGGGCCCGCTGAGCGAGGCAGTGGCGGCGCAAGTGGTTGAGAAATGGTTATTCGTCAAAGCGCAGGCTTTAGGCCCGAGCCATGACGTGCAGCAGTTACAGCAAATTTTAGTCGCTCCTGCCCTATCCGAATGGCAGCTTCGGGCTGAAGAGGCCAAGAGAGACAACTGGTACTGGCGCTACCAGCACAGCGTCAAGGTGGAGTCGGTACAGGTTGATGAGAATCAGCCGAATCAAGCTGCGGTAGAAGCCAAGGTGCGGGAATCCGCTGAGTTATATGAGAGTGGCCGGCTGAGTCAGTCTCGCGACAGCAACTTTGTGGTTCGGTATGAATTGGTGAGCAAGGATGGCCAGTGGCGCATCCAAGATTGGCAAGTTCTGCCTTAGGAGCGTCTGCCAAGGGGGGCTGCTGCGCGCTAGCGCGGGACACTGGGAAGAGGGGGAGACGGGGAGACCGAGAGCTGCAGGAGCTTTAGGAGCTTTAGTCCGCTCACCGCGAGCGGGACAATCTCTTGATTCCACAAAATATCCCGTACCGGCGTGAATAGCCGCCAGGGAAATGAAAAATTAAAAATGCCTGAAATGCAGGGAATGAAAAAAAATATTCATTCCCTGCATTTTTAATTTTTAACTTTAAATTTTAAATTCCCTCCTCACACCGTTGCTCCCTGTCGCAGCTTTTGCTGAATTTGTCATGGAACCCTAACATTTGGGCCAGGGGCCGGTGGCGGTGGGGGCGTTTTGTCATAGAACCCTGACATTTTGATCCCCATTTTTCCCGTAAATGCGTAAATCTGCCTAGAATCCGCCCAGCAGCCCCTTGACCGAACCTGAGTTTTTCTGCAACATATAACTTAACAAAGCGATCCCGGCGATCCCAAAGAAAAGCTATTTTCTGGCATTTCTGTTACCGAGATAGTGTTGGAGCTACAGACCGCTGTGGTAGCCTCTGCCACGACCCATTCGCCAACCGGGGACGCGACCGCAAACTGAACAGAGGAGGCCGTCAACAACTCACCGCTAGTCCCAAGGGTTAGCGGGGGCGTAGAAATACAACCCCAATTGACCAGTCGCCCAACCAGATAACTCAGAGAACGGAGGTTTTATCAGGGAGTGCTCTAGGTACGACTCCGGGATGAAAAGCCAGTCCCGCGAGGTTGTAACCCAGAGGTTAAACAAAAACAGGGAAAGAGATGCCTCTGGAATATGCCGCCTGATAGCTTTGATGGCAGGCATTCCGGCCTGCCCCACCAGCAAACTATATCGTTTCACCTCTTGACTGTAAGGGGGTTATGAGGTTCTTACAGGCTGCTGGTGCCTGTGGTGAGCGAGCAACAGATTTTAGCTCGGTTCCCAGCCACCGGGTTGCAAACAAGCTACCCACTTACCGATTAGGGAGAGGCACACACTGCGGGCGCACACGGTAGTGCCAATAGCAGCGGACGCACGCGGGAGTGCCCTCAAGGGAAGACCGGATGGTTGTTTGCGAGGTTGATGTTCAGTCAGTGACTCAACAGAGACCGCCAGCAAAGTCCTGCATTATGACTAAAGCAGAGTAAGCAGGCAGAGTAGGTCGCCCTGAAAGCCACCGCTCAGTACAGCAAGCCAGATGTAAACTCACGAGACTTATTAACTAGGGAGGCACCCGGATGAGTTATGGCCCAGTTTTCAACACAAGCGAGGCCCGCGAGCGCGAGGCCATCACTCGACAAGGCGTAAAAAGTTGTAGCGCTAACTTTGGGGGCATGCTGTACAGCCGCCCTTGTCTGTAAATCAGGAGCGACCTACTTGCCGTCTAACCTATCGGAGGCCAATTCATGGCAAAAGAACGACCACCAATGGATGAGATGACATTGCGGCAACTGCGAAAAGTTGCCAGCGAATACGGCATCTCTCGCTATAGCCGGATGCGCAAGTCGCAACTGCTGGCTGCCATTCAAGAGATACAACGCACCAAACCCAGTCAATCTCGTAACTTGGAGGCGCAAGAAGAAGTGGAAGCTGCAAAATTTGAACTCGGTCAAGAAGATCGCACCGCCGACAGTCTTGCATCCGTCGATCAGGGGTTGGCGGAGCTGCCAGCTGGCTATGGTGTGAGCCGGATTGTGCTGATGCCGCGCGATCCGCAATGGGCCTACGCCTACTGGGATGTTACCAATGAGCGCAAACAAGAATTGCGCCAGCAGGGGGGCCAACAGCTGGCTCTCCGCCTCTACGACGTTACCGACCTTAACCTCAACTTCCAAAGCCCTCACAGCATTCAGGAATACCCCTGCGACGAGCTGGCCCGCGAGTGGTACTTGCCCATCCCCGTCAGCGATCGCGACTATGCCATCGAGATCGGCTACCGCTGCGCTGATGGCCGGTGGCTCGTCTTGGCTCGTTCTGCGGCGGCGCACGTTCCGCCGATTTATCCCTCCGATTGGATTGAAGAGAAATTCCTCACCATTGGCTGGGAAGAAGAACTGCGCGGTAAGAAGTTCCTAGAACTTGTTGCCCCCGGCAGGCGTAGCTCGGCCATCTATGAAGAAATATTTGGCCTCGCTCAAAGCGCCGAGCGAGCGCGGCAAGCCGGCTCTCTGTTCGGCTCCATGCAGCAGGTGAGCTCCTTCGAGATGGTGACCGGCTCCGGCCAAATGGTGACCGGCTCGGCCCAGATGGTGACCGGCTCGGCCCAGATGGTGACCGGCTCGGCCCAGATGGTGACCGGCTCCGGCCAAATGGTGACCGGCTCCGGCCAAATGGTGACCGGCTCCGGCCAAATGGTGACCGGCTCCGGCCAAATGGTGACCGGCTCCGGCCAAATGGTGACCGGCTCCGGCCAAATGGTGACCGGCTCCGGGCAAATGGTGACCGGCTCCGGGCAAATGGTGACCGGCTCCGGGCAAATGGTGACCGGCTCCGGGCAAATGGTGACCGGTTCCGCCCAGATGGTGACCGGCTCGGCCCAGATGGTGACCGGCTCGGCCCAAATGGTGACCGGCTCCGGGCAAATGGTGACCGGCTCCGGGCAAATGGTGACCGGCTCCGGGCAAATGGTGACCGGCTCCGGGCAAATGGTGACCGGCTCCGGGCAAATGGTGACCGGCTCGGCCCAGATGGTGACCGGCTCGGCCCAGATGGTGACCGGCTCGGCCCAGATGGTGACCGGCTCGGCCCAGATGGTGACCGGCTCGGCCCAGATGGTGACTGGCTCCGGGCCAATGGTGACCGGCTCGGCCCAGATGGTGACCGGCTCAGGCCAAATGGTGACCGGCTCAGGCCAAATGGTGACCGGCTCAGGCCAAATGGTGACCGGCTCGGCCCAGATGGTGACCGGCTCAGGCCAAATGGTGACCGGCTCCGCCCAGATGATACCGGGCTCGGCCCAGATGGCAGTCAGTTCTTTCGAGACGGTTTCCAGCTCCTACGCCGTCAGTTCCTTCGCCCAAGTTCCGGGTTCGGCGCAGGTGGGAGTCAGTTCCTTCGCCGGGGTTCCCAGCTCCTACGCCGTCAGTTCCTTCGCCCAAGTTCCGGGTTCGGCGCAGGTGGGAGTCAGTTCCTTCGAGACGGTTCCCAGCTCCTACGCCGTCAGTTCCTTCGCCCAAGTTCCGGGTTCGGCGCAGGTGGGAGTCAGTTCCTTCGCCGGGGTTCCCAGCTCCTACGCCGTCAGTTCCTTCGCCCAAGTTCCGGGTTCGGCGCAGGTGGGAGTCAGTTCCTTCGAGACGGTTTCCAGCTCCTACGCCGTCAGTTCCTTCGCCCAAGTTCCGGGTTCGGCGCAGGTGGGAGTCAGTTCCTTCGAGACGGTTTCCAGCTCCTATGCAGTGAGCTCATACGCCCAGGTTCCCAGCTCCTACGCCGTCAGTTCCTTCGCCCAGGTTCCGGGTTCGGCGCAGGTGGGAGTCAGTTCCTTTGAGACTGTACCCAGCTCCTATGCGGTGAGTTCCTTCGCCCAGGTTCCGGGTTCGGCGCAAGTGGGAGTCAGTTCCTTCGAGACTGTTTCCAGCTCCTATGCAGTGAGCTCATACGCCCAGGTTCCCAGCTCCTACGCCGTCAGTTCCTTCGCCCAGGTTCCGGGTTCGGCGCAGGTGGGAGTCAGTTCCTTCGCCGGGGTTCCCAGCTCCTACGCCGTCAGTTCCTTCGCCCAGGTTCCGGGTTCGGCGCAGGTGGGAGTCAGTTCCTTCGCCGGGGTTCCCAGCTCCTACGCCGTCAGTTCCTTCGCCCAGGTTCCAGGTTCGGCGCAGGTGGGAGTCAGTTCCTTCGCCGGGGTTCCCAGCTCCTACGCCGTCAGTTCCTTCGCCCAGGTTCCGGGTTCGGCGCAGGTGGGAGTCAGTTCCTTCGCCCAGGTTCCCAGCTCCTACGCCGTCAGTTCCTTTGCCCAGGTTCCGGGTTCGGCGCAGGTGGGAGTCAGTTCCTTTGAGACTGTACCCACCTCCTATGCGGTGAGCTCATACGCCCTGGTTCCCAGCTCCTATGCGGTGAGTTCCTTCGCCCAGGTTCCGGGTTCGGCGCAGGTGGGAGTCAGTTCCTTCGCGCAAGTTCCCACCTCCTATGCGGTGAGTTCCTTCGCGCAAGTTCCCACCTCCTATGCGGTGAGTTCCTTCGCGCAAGTTCCCACCTCCTATGCGGTGAGTTCCTTTGCCCAGGTGCCGAGTTCTTATGCCGTGAGTTCCTACGCCCAGGTGCCGAGTTCTTATGCCGTGAGTTCCTACGCCCAGGTGCCGAGTTCTTATGCCGTGAGTTCCTACGCCCAGGTGCCGAGTTCTTATGCCGTGAGTTCCTACGCCCAGGTTCCGAGCTCCTACGCCGTGAGTTCTTACGAGATGGCTCCGAGCTCCTACGCCGTGAGTTCTTACGAGATGGCTCCGAGCTCCTACGCCGTGAGTTCTTACGAGATGGCTCCGAGTTCCTACCAGATGGCAGCCAGCTCCTACGAGATGGTAACCGGCTCTGGCCAGATGATCTCCGAACAGGGTCTGAGCTCCTATGTCTTCGCTTCGGGACTGGGAATGTGGGCCATTCCTACGGTGTCCGGTCTTACCATGTCCGGCGCTGGCTTCGCTGCCTCGCAACCGCCGATTCGCCCTCGCCAGTTCTGGCTGATTGCCGATGCTGAGCTGATTGTTTACGGCGCTACCGAACCTGATGCTACCGTGACGATTGGCGGGCGTCCGATTAAGCTGAATCCCGATGGCACCTTCCGCTTCCAGATGTCCTTCAAGGATGGACTGCTCGACTACCCAATCATGGCAGTGGCGGCTGATGGCGAGCAAATCCGCTCGATCCACATGAACTTTACCCGCGAAACCCCATCACGGAATACTAACACTAAGGAAGAAGCTGTCCTGGAATGGGTGCGCTAAAGGGAATGAAGGATGAAGGATGAATTAATTCATCCTTCTCCATTTCGGCGTCTTAACCTTTCCCCCGACTCCTGTCGGGGGATTATTAATGGAGCTTTCAGCTATTAGCTATACAAGCGCCACACTTCCATCTCCCTGTAAAATATAAAGCCTAAAATATCTATGACTCCTGAAGAAATATCCCACACACTCCAGGAAATGTTTGGATCGGCTGTAGAGATTCCGGCACCGGGATCGTGGCAGGTAGAAACTGATAAGTTTCGCCTGTTAGTCCTGCTCTCCGAGGATCTGTCTTGGCTGCGGGTTTTGCTGCCGATTGCCCCCGCCTCGGAAGCGCAACCGTTTCTGGAACAGCTGATGGAAGCGAATTTTGATGACACCCTGGAAACTCGTTACGCCCTGCACCAGGGGGTGCTGTGGGGGGTGTTTCAGCACAGCCGGTCGAGTCTGATTCTAGCTGACTTTTCTGCCGCGCTCAGCAAACTCTTGTCGCTGCACGAGCGGAGGCTGTCTGACAGCTTCAACCGACTGGTGGAAGATCGCATCCGCCAGATTGTCCGGGCTGCGAAGCTTCAGGGGCAATCTCTGGAAGCGACGCTCCAGACTTTAGAGCGGTTCTATCAAGAAGGACTGATGGGCGATATGCAGCAGGGGGCTTCGTCTCGTGAAGCAACCCTGGCGGCTTGGCGGTATCAACTGGAAAGGCTGTGGTCAGAAGAGGAACCCTAAACTATTTTAGTTTTTACCTTTTAGATTTTCAAAAAAGGCTTACCGGTTCTCCAGTTACCTAAAACGTTTTAGGTAAGTCTCTCCCTTTTTTCGTTGGCGCTCCTTCACGGCGGCGGTTGGCAAAAGTTAACCTCTCCATTCTAACCGCTTCAGGAGAGCGTCCCCCCTACAATCAGCGCGGCAGAACCTGCCAAATTGCCAAATGGACATCATCGAGATTCTCAAACAGGACTATCAGCGATTCCCAGCTGACCAGACTTACAGCATTTATGCTGAAAATGTCTACTTTCAAGACCCGATGAACCGGTTCCGAGGTATCGAGCGCTACCGGCAAATGATAGGGTTTATCGGCACTTGGTTTATGGATATTAAGCTGCATTTGCGCGACATCCGCCGCACCGGCGACAGGATTGAAACCAGATGGACGCTCAGCTGGACTGCGCCGGTGCCCTGGAAACCCCGCATGGCAATCCCGGGCCTTAGTGAGTTAAAACTGAACGCACAGGGACTGATTGACAGCCATATCGATTACTGGGACTGTTCCCGGCTGGACGTCCTCAGGCAGCTGTTGCCGGTGAAAAACCGCTAAAGTAAATAAATGTAAAGAATTTTCAGGCGGGGGTTGACTGTCCATGCGTTTAATTTTGATGACCGGCAAGGGGGGGGTGGGCAAGACGTCTGTGGCGGCTGCCACCGGCTTGCGCTGTGCGGAGTTGGGCTACAAGACGCTTGTCCTGAGCACAGATCCCGCTCACTCCCTGGCAGACAGCTTTGACATGGAACTTGGCCACGATCCGCGCCCGGTTAGGAATAACCTGTGGGGAGCGGAACTGGATGCCCTGATAGAATTGGAATCGAATTGGGGAGCTGTCAAGCGCTACATTACCCAAGTCCTGCAAGCTCGGGGGCTGGATGGGGTTCAGGCTGAAGAACTGGCGATTTTACCGGGCATGGATGAGATATTTGGCTTAGTCCGGATGAAACGTCATTACGACGAAGGGGAGTACGACGTTCTGATTATTGACTCGGCTCCCACCGGCACGGCACTGCGACTGCTGAGTTTGCCGGAAGTCAGTGGCTGGTATATGAGGAGATTCTACAAGCCGCTGCAAGGCATATCAGTGGCGCTCAGACCTCTGGTGGAGCCGATCTTCAAACCGATTGCGGGGTTTTCTCTGCCGGATAAAGAGGTGATGGACGCGCCCTATGAATTCTACGAGCAGATTGAGGCGCTGGAAAAGGTTCTCACGGACAATACCGTGACTTCGGTGCGGTTGGTGACGAATCCTGAGAAGATGGTGATTAAGGAATCTTTACGCGCCCACGCCTATTTGAGTCTGTACAATGTCAGTACGGATTTGGTGGTGGCAAATCGGATTATTCCTGAGTCGGTGAAAGATCCGTTCTTCCAGCGCTGGAAGGAAAATCAAAAGCAGTACCGGCACGAGATTCACGAGAATTTCCGCCCGCTGCCGGTGAAGGAAGTTCCTCTGTATTCTGAGGAGATGTGCGGTTTGGAGGCGCTAGACCGGCTGAAGGAGACGCTGTATGCGGATGAAGATCCGACGCAGGTTTATTATAAGGAAACCACACTCAGGGTGGTGCAGGAGAAGAATCAGTACAGTTTGGAACTGTACTTGCCGGGTGTTCCCAAAGGGAATGTCCAGCTGAGCAAGACGGGGGATGAGTTGAACATCCGGATTGGGAATCACCGGCGCAATTTGGTGCTGCCGCAAGCGCTGGCGGCTTTGCAGCCGGCGGGGGCGAAGATGGAGGATGATTATCTGAAGATTCGCTTTGGGGATGCGGCTAGGGTTTAGAGCTGATTTATAAAGCAACTTTTAAGCCTGAATGGGGGCCAGAAACCGGGTTTCTTCAAGAAACCCGGTTTGTTGTGCCTTCACTTTTTATTTATAAATTAGTTCTTAGGCTTTTGCCTCCTGACCGAGATGTTGACAGACTCGGTGATTTATGCTAAGAATGCTGCTGGAAAATATGGCGTTTTTCAGCAAGTAGCATTGCGGGTTTCGGCGTTGCCCCTGAGTGAGAAAGGGGTGACGCCTTTGAGGTTTTTGGGGGAGGTTATTTGGGGGGTAAGGCGAGGGTGCCGGCAGAGCCGGTGTGGCCATTCTACGCCATGCCGGTGCCCACCTCTAAACTTGCAGCCCTAAACTGCGGATGATTAGCCACAGCAACCAGTTCTTCCTCAACCTCAATCATAGAGCCAATTGCTCAGAAATTCTACCTGATTATGCATTTCCTCCGCTGACTTAGCGGCAATTAACCTCAGGATGCCTCTCATCTGAGTTCCTACTGAGTAACCCTGTTGCGACAAAATAATGCCGGCGTGGGATTGTCCCTGTTCAAGCAGAGTGGTGTGCAGCCGGTAAAAATCCCTGATATTGAAGCTGTAAATGACGCGATTATTCGCTTGCGCCCAATTCAGCTGTTCTTGATCACTGCGTCTGAGCATTCCGGCTTCGGCGACAGTAATCACATCCACACTGCGAGCGCGTAAACCTTGCAGCAGCGCTTCCCGTCTCGCGTCTTCATCCAGGTACAGACAAATAGCGCTCATGGTTGTTGAACCTTTTTTTTACTGTGCAGTGCTGCTAACCGCAAATATTCTGCCTCTTCCTCCGCTAAATCTGCTTCAATCTCATCTCGGTTGGCGTGGTAGTAAGCCAGCGCTGCGTAAACCTGTGCCAGCGTCAGGTGTCCCATCTCAGAGACAATCTCTTCCGCGTGCAAACCTTGCTTGTACAAAACAGCAATACGCCGGACTGATGTGCCGGTGCCGGCAATGATAGGACGCCCCCCGCGCAGTTGGGGGTCTCTTGTAATCAGTGTGCCGATATCCACCAGAGTTGCCAAGGCTTTTCCCTCCCGTATCTGTTACGCTCAGATATTCTATTGTAGCATGTTCATCTCATCTGATGGCTCGCTGTTAGATAAATTTTACAGTTAGGGCTGTGAAATTCTGCCGGTCGCCCATAAGAAAACCGCCTCTCAGAGATTGGCAGTAGGGGGATAGATTCCGCGCTCAGCTACGAGAGAATGAATGAGGACTTTAGTCCTCACTACAAACCGGCGCAAGTTCTTTGACCGGCAAGTCCGCACATGTTGGCAAGCTTGCGCTGGAAGCCGGTGCGACGCCCGAGCGCAATCGCTTGCCATAAAAAAAGCCCGCGCAGGCGGGCGAAAGTTTGTAGAGCTGCCGGTTAAAAACGGTGGGGCTAAAGCCCTACTACAAACGGTGGGGCTAAAGCCCTACTACAAACTGTGGGGCTAAAGCCCTACTACAAACGGTGAACCGGCGGGCGAAACCTGCCGGCTACAAAGATTTATTCAGGCTCTTAACTGCACCGGCATCACCAAAAATGTCTGTTTCTGACCGGACAGCGGCGTCAGGATAACCGGACTTGTCGTGTCGTTGAGCTTCACCGTCACTTCCGCACAAGTCATCGTTTTCAAAATATCCATCAGATATCTCACATTGAAGGCAATTTCTTTCGGCTCGTCTCCCGAAATATCTGCCTGCAGTGCCTCCCGACCGCTGCCAACATCCTGAGCCTCTACAGATAAATAAATCTGCTGACGGTCGCTGTCTACGGTACACTTGACAATGTGGTTTTTTTGGTCAGCCAGCACTGCTATGCGCTCCAAAGCACTGAGAAGCCGCCGGCGCTCCAAATTGATTTCGCTTAAGAAGTGATTCGGAATCAGCAGCCGGTAATTCGGGTACTGCCCCTCCAGTTTTCGACTGGTCAAGCGCTGCTCTCCCAACTCAAACACAATTTGACTCCCATCCAAATGGAGAGCGACAGGTTCAGGAGACTGTCGCATTCCTATCATCCGCTCGAGTTCCCGCAAAGCTCTTGCGGGAACCGTCACCTCCAATTCTTCTACCTCGCTGACATCCCCATACTCTTCCTCCTCGGCTTCACTCGCGTTCGTAACTGTTTCCACCACAGCCAGCCGGTGCCCGTCTGTAGCGGCAAATTCTATGCCGTCTTGCTGAAGTTTCAGATGCACGCCGGTGAGCACCTGCTTTGTTTCATCCGGACTGCTGGCGAACAAACAGCCCCGCAATCCTTCGATTAAAGCTTCTGCAGGCAGATAAATGGCTTCGCCGTCTTCAATCACAGGCAACGCTGGAAAATCTGCCGCCTCCATTCCCCGCACGGTATAGCTTCCTGAACTCGAGGTCAGGGTGGCAATAATGCTTGTCTCCGCCCCTTCGCTTTCTCCATCCTCCGCTCGGTCTTCGAGCTTGATGTCTCCTTCCGGCATTCTCGAAACGATCTCGTTCAAAATTTTTGCCGGCAGAGTGATTTCCCCACCCTCCTCCACTTGCGCGGCAAAACTGGTGCGAATCCCAACAGAAAGGTCAAATCCAGTCAGCTGCACCTGCTGCGTTTCTTCATCAGCGGTTAAAAGCACATTTGCAAGAACTGGATGGGTTGGGCGAGAGGGAACGGCTCGACTCACCAGTGAGAGATTGGTACTGAGGTCACTTTGGGCACAAACCAGCTTCATAGCCATTCTTTGGACTTGTTGGACGGACTGCACGCTATCCGGGCAAAAATTGCCTGGAAGCAAATCGTAGCATGTAGGGCGGGGGATGCGTGGATGCAAGGATTTTGGATGCAAGGATTTTGGATTGGGCATTGGGGATGGGGCATCATGGCATGGGGCATAGGGCATCATGGCATGGGGCATCATGGCATGGGGCATGGGGCATGGGGCATTGGTTGGAGTGCCACCTGAAACCTAAGCCCTAAGCCCTAAGCCCTAAGCCCTAATGAGATTGGCTGTGGAAACTGTGGAAAAAGTTTAGAAACAGGCTTGTTGCATAAGTTTCAGCTCTGCCCTTCCTGTGGAAAACTTGTGGAAAACCTGGCCGGCTTTTCCACAGGCCACGGTTGCTCATTCAGGTTTTCCACCGAAACTCCGAGTTTTTACACAGATTTTCCCCAGTTTTTTCCACAGGTGCCGGCAACCTTATTGATTCTTTACACTCAAAATGTTAATTCCTCTCCCCGGCTCCCGATCAGCCCAGCTCTGATAACGAGTCATATACAACCGGACGCGATATCAGGATTGGTTTTGGGAGCGACTGGCAAAGTTGATGCGGTCGGTGAGCTGGCGCAGGGTTTGCGCCCAATTCGGGTCAGTTTCCTTCAACTGGGCAATCTTTTCGCAGCTGTAGAGCACGGTGGTGTGGTCTTTGCCGCCAAACTCCTCGCCAATCTTGGGCAAACTCAGATCCGTGTGCTGGCGCATCAAATACATTCCAATTTGGCGAGCTTGGCTGATTTCCCGCCGGCGCGAGCTCCCCTTCAAATCCTCTATAGAAACATCGAACATATCCACAACAGCCATGATAACGGCTGCCGGTGTTGCTTCCACCTTTTCTGTTGGGGGGTTGACAATCGGCGCAATATTCTCCACCGTCATCGGCACCCCGGAAATGGAAATATACGCCACCGCCCGAATCAAAGCCCCTTCCAGCTCGCGAATGTTGGAAGTGTAATTAGAGGCTAAATATTCTATCACATCTCGCGGCAGACGCATATTCTCGCACTCTGCCTTTTTTTGCAGAATCGCCATTCGCGTTTCCAAATCTGGGCGCTGGATATCGGCAATCAGCCCCATCGAGAACCGAGAGCAAAGCCTTTCTTGCAATCGCGGAATCAGGTTGGGCGGGCGGTCAGAAGCCAGAACGACTTGCTTGCCTGCTTCGTGGAGGGTGTTGAAGGTGTGGAAAAACTCTTCTTGGGTGTATTCCTTGCCTTCAATAAACTGAATGTCATCCACCAGCAACACGTCACCGGCGCGGTAGTGCTCCCGGAAACTCTGCATGCTGTCCTTGCGAATGGCGGCAATTAAATCATTGGTAAATTGCTCGGTGGAAACGTAAAAAATGTTGGCGTCGGGGTCAATCTCCAAGCGATAGTGGGCAATGGCCTGCATGAGGTGGGTTTTTCCCAAACCGACGCCTCCGCACAAAAACAGGGGATTAAACTCTCGTCCGGGAGATTCCGCTACCGCCAGAGCGGCGGCGTGGGCCATGCGATTGTTGGGGCCGACTACGAAGCGGGAGAAAACATACTTGGGGTTGAGGTCGGTCGGTCTGGGCCGGTGGCTGTGGGCCTGTTCTGAGAGGGCTGCCGGTGGGGATGGCCAGCGGAATTCGGCCTCACCGGCACCGCCGGAAAGCTCTCCCTGGACAGTGGTGATGTAAATGTCCACGGGATGCCCCAGAATGTCCTGCACGACGCCGGCAATGGTTTTGAGGTAATACTTCTGCAACCAATTGCGGGCGAAGGGGTTGGGGGTGCGAATCACCAAACAATTATTTTCCAACTGCTGGGCGCTGGCTGTTTTGATCCAAGTCTCAAAGGTGGGCCGACTCAGCTGTAGCTGCAGGCGTTCTAGGACTTGATTCCAGAGACTTTCAAGGGGAATGGCCACCGCTCACCTCCGTGAACCGTCCGACATGATGAGTTTAACAAAGACTTTACTGAACGGCGCACAGAACCGGCAGATGTCTTGGGCCCGCCGATCCCGGGTGTCCCGGACTTCCCATTTAACTATAATGAAGTCAAGGAGACAACGCGCCCGCACTGGGCCAGAATCGAGTCAGGCAGATTTGTTCTCCGAAAAGCAAGGCAGCTGAAAAGGGTTGTGATGGATATTCCCGGCAAAACCGATAAAGACGGCAAATTCTCTTGGAAGCAATCGGCAATTTACCTGTTGCTGGTGCTGGTGGCAGCAAGCGGAACTTTTCTAGGCGCTCGCTTCCTGAAAGCCAATCCCCGGTTGTTCTCCCCTGACAGGGGAACGCCGCAACCCTTGACGGCGAAATCCACAAGCGCCTCAAACAGTGCCCGGATTGCCCAGCTGTTGCCACTGAGCGCCGGTGACAATTTTATTGTGGCCGCAGTGGAAAAGGTGGGGCCGGCTGTGGTGCGCATCGACGCTTCCCGAACCGTGGCCAGAAGGCGGCCAACCAGGTTTGACGATAGCGTAGCGGCTCCGAAGGAGCATCCCTTGTTCCGGCGGTTTTTTGGTCGGCGGGGAAGGGTGCCGGAAGAGCGCCAGGAGCGAGGCAGCGGTTCTGGCTTTATCATCAGTTCCAACGGCCAGATTCTCACGAACGCCCATGTGATTGATGGCGCTGACCGGGTGGAGGTGAGGCTCAAGGACGGTCGCAGCTTCACCGGCAAGGTGCTGGGCGCAGACCCCGTAACCGATGTGGCAGCGGTTAAGATTGATGCCACTGACTTGCCGGTGGTTTCCTTCGGCGATTCCGAACAGCTGCACCCCGGAGAGTGGGCGATCGCGATTGGCAACCCCTTGGGTTTGGACAACACGGTAACCGCCGGCATCATCAGCGCTACTGGTCGCTCTAGCAACCAAATCGGCGTCCCTGACAAGCGCGTTGGCTTTATTCAAACGGATGCGGCGATTAATCCTGGGAACTCCGGGGGCCCGCTTCTCAATGCTGCAGGTGAGGTGATTGGCATGAATACGGCGATTATCAGTGGCGCTCAAGGTCTGGGTTTTTCTATTCCGATTAACACAGTTGAGCGCATCGCCGAGCAGCTGATTGCTAAGGGCAAAGTTGAGCATCCTTTCTTGGGCATCGAAATGGTGTCCCTGACGCCGGGAATTAAGAAAGAGATTAACGCTGACCCCAACACTGGCATGCGCGTGGAACTTGAACAGGGCGTGTTAATTCGGGGGATTATTCCCGGATCGCCGGCAGCTGGGGCGGGTGTGCGGGCGGGCGATGTGATCCAAAAGATTGACCGGCAGCCGGTGGCTAAGGCGGAAACCGTTCAGCAGATTGTGGAAAATAGCAGCGTCGGTGGCCGGTTGCTTTTGCAACTCAACCGCAGCGGTAAAATCCTCAACTTGGAGGTGCGACCTGGCCCGCTGCCGGTGCTCCCTGAGTAGCGCGGGCAAGCGGAGGGCAGGGGGAGAGAAACATTAATCATCAGTGGGGGGTAAGAAACCGGGTTTCTTTTGCTGGAAAACCTGATATGTAACGGCACCTGTAGGGGCGGCCCCCCGTGGCCGCCCCCAGTTTCTGGCTCCTTCACGTTTTCTTTATAAAGACTCTCTAAAGTCGGGCTCTTTTATCAGGGTTCATCAGAAGCGCTCCAGGGATTGGGAAGCTTTAGGTTTTGCAGTTGAGTCTGTAAGGAGGTCATATCTTTAGCTGTGGGAGCGAACTTCAAGGCCCCGAAAATCAAGGCAGCCAAGAGAACTGCAATGCCTGAGGTCAGATAAACAGAGCGTAACATGAATGCCCGGGCTTGCTGTTGCCTGTGACCTGTGAGACTGTCCCAGTGTTTGGCTCGCACCGTCACTTCCGTTTTAGCAACGCTGATCAGTTCCAGTTGGCCCAACTCCCTGAATGCCTTGAGAATCTCGCGCTCACTGTAGGGAAAATCCCTAAACTCCGCACTCCAGGCTTGAAAGTCTCGCAGGTCTAGCTTTATAATATTTTTATTTTTAGTGGAAACTTTCTGCACAATCCATTGATACAGTAGACCGGCACAAGGGGTGAGATTTTCTTGCAGCATTCGCGTTAAGGGAACTCCGTCTTCCCAGTATCATAGGGCTTATTTAGCTTTCCCACTGATCTGACGCCAAGCTGCAGGTCTGGCAAAAGTTGTAACAATTCGTAAGATTAGAGGCAACTGTGCCGTGCCGGTGGCACTCCCCCAACACTGCTGTCTGCTAATGTTAGAATGTAGGAGTGATGCCCGATGACTGAAATACTGCAAATCTCGCAACTGGGCAATCCAGTGCTGCGCCAGCAAGCGGTGCCGGTGGAGCGCGTGAGCGACTGGCGCATTCAAAAGCTGATTGATGACTTAATCGCAACCGCCGGCACTGCCAATGGCGTCGGGATTGCCGCACCGCAAGTGGCGGAATCTTATCGCTTGTTTATTGTCGCGTCTCGCCCCAGCGCCCGCTATCCCTTCGCGCCGGTGATGGAACCGACGGCGATGATTAACCCCCATATTATAGCACACTCAACGGAGGTTGTCAAGGACTGGGAAGGCTGTTTGAGTGTTCCGGGAATTCGCGGGTTGGTTCCCAGATATAAGGCGATTGAGGTGGAATATACCAGTCGGGATGGCAAGCTCTGCCGGCAAGTCCTGGCAGATTTTGTCGCCCGGATTTTTCAGCACGAATACGACCATCTCGATGGAATTGTGTTTTTAGATCGGGTGGATAGTTCCCAGGAACTGATGACTGAGCAAGAATACCAGCAGCGGATTGTTCAGAAGGAGTAATATCGGCGGAAGAACCCCACCCCCCAACCCCCTCCCCGCTTGCGGGGAGGGGGAGAAAGAGATGGGGGTTACATAAACCCGCCCCCACCAAACCCGTCAAGAAACCTGAGTTGGGGGCATGGGCACAGATTTACCGTGAAAAACTCAGCTAAAAAGAACGATGAATGAAACAATTGCTAACCGGATTCGCGGTGTAATTTTTGGTCAGGCGCTGGGAGACGCTCTTGGGGAGGGGGTTGAGTTTTTATCAAAGCCCCAAATCGAACAGTATTATCCAAAAGGGCTGAAGGAACCTCTCCAGGATCTGCGCTGGTTGCGCTGGACGGATGATACGGCGCAAATGCTGTGCATTCTAGATAGCTTGCTGTCACAGAAGCGGGTGGATGTATTGAACATTGCAGCGCATTTCCACCACTGGGCAGAGACAGACGGTAGGGGAATTGGCAACACGGTTTACTCCGTGGTTCACGACCCCGATTTTTTGGAAAAACCCCATGAAGTCGCGCAGCGGTTCTGGGAAAATTCGTGGCGGCAAGCTGCTGCCAATGGGGCAGTGATGAGAACATCCGCATTAGGGATTTGGGAATACCCGTTTCCTGATAAAGTGAAATATAATGCAGAAGAAGTCTGCAAAATCACCCATGCTGATCCCCGGTACACTCTCAAGGCAATGGGAGCGGGATTTTGGGCGCTGCAATATGCAGAATCCTGGGATGATGGAGTCTTGAAAGTCCTTGAGGAAGGGGGAGATGCGGATACGAATGCAGCGGTTGCCGGTGCGCTGTTGGGAGCGAGATTTGGGGGTGACAGGATCTCGCAAACGTGGGTGGAGAAATTGCGGAATGTGGGAGAATTAGAAAGGAGGGCTCAGCAAGTAATCGCTGTGGCGCAACAGTGGAGTTAGGTTGGAGAGTGTTTATAAAGAAAACGTGAAGGAGCCAGAACCCGGGGGCGGCCACGGGGGGCCGCCCCTACAGGCCGTGTGCCATTACAGATAAGCTTCCCCAGAAAAAGAAACCCGGTTTCTTAATTTATAAGCCACTAGAAAGCGGGTTTCTTGTACTGGAGCGAAGAAACCGGGTTTCTTCAAGAAACCCGGTTTCTGGCCCCCATACCGGCTTAACAATTGCTTTATAAATCAGCGCTTAAGGTTTCGGATTCACAACAAACTGGCTGACAATTGTTGGCGTTTGGTTGAGGACAGCGGTGGGATTGGCTTCCAGTTGCGTTAATGCCCAACATCTGGGTAAGTGCGGTTCTTAAAAGGGGTTGGAGCTAAAGATAGGCGCTACAGTATTATTGGACGCACCCAAAGCCAGAATTTCAGATGGTAGGGGGTGCCGCAGCGAACTCTAAAATTTTACTCCATAAACCCGTTACCGGCAATAACCTCCCTGTACCAGAGAGCACTCTGCTTGGGAATGCGCCTTCCCGTTTCGTAATCGGCACGCACCAAGCCGAAGCGCGCCGCGTAGCCGTGGGCCCACTCAAAGTTATCGATCAGACTCCAAACATAATATCCGCGCAAATTGACGCCTTGCTGAATCGCGTCGTGCGCCGCCAGAAAGTGAGCCCGCAGGTAATTCACCCGCCCCCAGTCCGCGACAAAACCGCTGGCATCGGGAGTGTCGTTGAGAGCGCAACCGTTCTCGGTGATGTATATTTTGGGGTTGCCGCAGTTTTCTTTAATATCGAGCAGCACCGCCAATAAACCGGCTGGATTGACGCCCCACCCCATCTCGGTTTTACCCCAACCCGGTGCGGAAACCGGCTGGTCAGTGTACTTGAGCAAACCGCCCCACTGGGCAAAAGATATGGTTTCGGTGGTATAGTAATTCACGCCCAAAAAATCCACCGGCTGCCTGATTATCTCCATGTCGCCTTCTTGTATTTTTGGCGCGTGGGAGCCAATCCAGTCGAACAGCATTTCCGGGTAATTACCTTTGAAAAGCGGCTGCAGGAATAGTGCAGTTTTGTTCTCGTACACGCGCTGCGCTGCGGCGCGATCCGCCGAACTGTCGCTTGCCGGCAGGTACTGGTTGAGGCTGAGGACAATGCCTATCTCGCCTTTGTAGCCGCCAGCGCGAAACGCCTGCACTGCTTTGCCGTGCGCCAGCAGCAGGTGATGCGCCGTCTGGTACGCTTGGGAATAATCCGCAATTCCCGGCGCAAAAATGCCGTAGGCGTAGCCGAGGAAGGCGAGCACCCACGGCTCGTTGTGTGTTGACCACATGGCCACGCGGTCGCCGAGCCTGCCGAACACCACACGCGCATACTCGGCAAACCAGTCGGCGCTGTCGCGGTTTGGCCACCCACCGGCATCTTGAATCGCTTGGGGCAAATCCCAGTGGTTGAGGGTGGCGCTGGGGGCGATCCCGGCTTCCAGCAGTTTGTCAACCAGCCGTTCGTAAAAATCCAGCCCTTTTTCGTTGACATCTCCGCGCCCTTGTGGTATAATGCGCGGCCACGATATAGAGAAGCGGTAACTGTTCAGCCGGAGTTCTTTGATCAGGGCGACATCTTCGGGCATGCGGTGATAGTGATCGCAGGTGACATCGCCGGTGTCGCCGTTGGAGATGGTGTGCTGCCGGTGGGTGAATCGGTCCCAGATGCTTTCGCCTTTGCCGTCTTCGTTCCAGGCTCCTTCAATTTGGTAGGCGGCGGTGGCTGCGCCCCAGAGGAAGTTTTCGGGAAATTTTCGCAAACTCATAGCAATTTGAGATTTGAGGGTTTAGATGGGCGGAACGCTCAGCGTTCAGAAACCGGGTTTCTTGGAGAAACCCGGTTTCTAAATGTTTCTCAATTCTGTCACCTAAAGAATAAATACCGAGCCCCAATGGCCAGCAGAAAGATGCCGTAGAGCTTTTTCATCGTCTCGCTGCTGATGTAGGGCTGATTGGCGAAGATCGCCCCGAAAAAGTTGCCAATCACCAGGCCAATCGCAATCATCAAGGCATATTTAATATTGAGGTTGCCCTTCTGATAGTAAACAATTGCTGCCAGAATGCCAATGGGCAAAATCTGAGCGGCAACAGAAGTGCCGGTGGCGAACTTTTGATCCATGCCCAGCAGCAGCACCATTGCCGGCACCATAATCGCGCCGCCGCCAATGCCGAACATACCGCCGGCAACGCCGGCAACTAAACCGATGATGAGGAGTTGGAGCAAAAGGTTAGACATGGGACAATTTTCTATTTTAGCTGTTTTCTGAAAAACTGACCGGCTTTCTATCGGCCAAGGGGGGCACCCACAAGGGGTGGGCACCCACAAGGGGTGCCCCTACTTTTTGTAGTTGTCCCAGAAACGATAAAATCTGTTATAACTCATTTACAAGAAACCGGGTTTCTTGAAGAAACCCGGTTTCTGGCTGACATTCAAGCTTAACAATTACTTGATAAATCAGCTAGTCTCAAAAATTATCCTCCTCAAAATCGTCTTCTTCAAATTCTTCTTCCTCCTCAAACCCAAATCTTTCGGCAACGGCGGGATCGGAAGTGACGAAGTGAGCGTAGTCGTCCTCAGCGCCTCCCTCCAGAACAACGCCGGCGGAACGCATGTCGCGCAGCTCCCGGGCTGCGGATTCCAGCCCCTCTATCATATCGTCAATAGTTTGCGCATCAGTGGTCAAAAACTTGTTGCGCCAAGTCAGGTAGTATTTGCCGCTCATTAGCTAATCCTTTCAGTCAATTCACATTATAGGGGTTGGGCTTATAGCGCCCGGAGTTTACACCGGCTCGCAGATTGCCGGCGCACCGTTTGATAGCGCAATCGCGAGTCCGGTTGCTCCTGCAGACTTTCCCCTGCAGTGGGGGCGGAGTTTTCCCGGGCGCAAGGAGGAAGGTGCGTTGCGCAGAGCGCAACGCACCCTACTAGCTCTTGTAGAGATGGGATTTATCGCGTCTGGGGGAACGGGGGGTGAGGGTGAAAATATTTGCAAAAAGGGGATGCTCTCTGTGAAGTAAACACCGGCTCGCACATTCCCAGCATACTGGAGGCGGGAGCCTCCGTAAAGGCGTCTCCCATAAGGTAGCCTGGGAAGGAGGGAAGGAGGGAAGGAGGGAACGAGGGAATTCGCCCGGTAGTTGTAGGGGCGGCCCCCCGTGGCCGCCCCTACGCCGCCGGCACGGGGATCTGCCCCTACAGACAATATTGCATGCGACGCCAAAGAGGAATCACATCCGGTCCAGGACTTGAATTCCCAACAGCGACAGTCCCAGCTTCAGGGTTCGCGCCGTCAAATCGCACAGCGCCAAGCGGGATGTCCGCTGCGGTTCTTCCGACTGCAAGACGCGACACTCCTCATAAAACTTATTGAACTTCTGGCTCAGTTCAAACAGATACTGGCAGAGGCGATTTGGCAGCAAATCATCCTCAACCTGGGCGATAACTTCGCTCAGCTGCAATAAATGCTTCGCCAGTACGAGTTCCGTTTCCTCCTGCAACAGAATTTTAACGTCCTCTCCCAGACGCTCAAAATCAATCTGACCCTGCCGGCTGATCCCCCGAATCCGCACATAGGCATACAGCATGTAAGGAGCAGTGTTGCCCAGCAAAGCCAGCATCTTGTCGTAGCTGAAGATATAATTGCTGTTGCGGTTTTGACTCAAGTCGGCATACTTGACCGCACTGATGCCAACGATCTTGGCAGCGTCAGCGATAAATTCCTCAGATTCCGAGCGCCCTTCTTCCTTGAGTCTGGCTTCCAAATCCGCACGCGCCCGCGCGACGGCTTCATCCAGCAAATCCCGCAGCCGCACCGTTTCCCCAGAGCGAGTTTTCAGCTTCGTGCCGTTTTCTCCGAGTACCAGCCCAAAAGGAACGTGCACCACCCCCACGCTTTCGGGAATCCAGCCGGCGCGTTTTGCCACTTGGAAAAACTGCGAGAAGTGAGTGGATTGACCGGCATCAGTGACGTAGACAATCCGCTTCGCCCCGTCTTGCTGGATTCGGTAGCGCAGCGCTGCTAAATCTGTTGTGGCGTAGTTGTAGCCGCCATCGGATTTTTGCACGATCAGCGGCAGGGGCTGTCCTTCTTTGTTGGTAAAGCCTTCCAGGAAAACGCACTTTGCGCCTTGATTTTCCACCAGCAAGCCTGACTGTTCCAAATCTTCGACGACTGCAGGAAGCAAGGGGTTGTAGAACGATTCGCCGCGTTCCGTCAGGCGAACGCCGAGGAAGTCATAAATTACTTGAAACTCGCGGCGGGATTGCTCGCAAAGCAGCTGCCAAGCGCGGCGGGTGTCTGAGGCACCGGCTTGCAGTTTGACTACTTCTTTGCGGGCGGTTTCTTGGAAAGTTTCATCCTGATCAAACCGCTTTTTGGCTTGTTTGTAAAAGCTGACTAAATCGCCTAAATCGAGGGCGTTGGCTGTGGTGAGCGCCTCTGGGTGAACTTCCCGCAGGTAGGAGATCAGCATGCCGAACTGGGTGCCCCAGTCGCCGACGTGGTTGAGGCGCAGCACGTCGTGACCTTTAAATTCTAAGATGCGGGCGATGCAGTCTCCGATAATGGTAGAGCGCAAGTGCCCGACGTGCATTTCTTTGGCAATGTTGGGGCTGGAAAAATCCACCACTTCCCGCTGCGGCGTTTTTGCCAAAGGCACTCCGAGGCGCTTGTCAGCTTGCACAGCCATCAGCTGGCTTTCCAGATATGCCGGTTTGATGGTAAGATTGATAAATCCCGGGCCGGCTACTTCTGGAGGGGCGCACAAATCGCTGACATCGAGATGTTTAACCAGCTGTTCTGCGATGGCGCGAGGCGGTTTCCCCAGTTTTTTGGCTAGGGACATGGCCGCATTGGACTGGTAGTCGCCAAACTTGGGATTGCTGGCGGGGACGAGCATGGGATCGGTGCCCGTCATTCCGTCGCCAAAGGCGGCGGTGAAGGCTTGGTCAAAGCGAGCTTTCAGCTGTTCGAGGGTGGAGTTCATGATGCGAGTCGGAAGGCCAGACCAAAGATTAGTCTAGTTCGGGTAGTGCTTATCTAATCTAGCAAGCCTTCGCTGCCAACATCAAAGCGGCCTCAGCCCTGCAAGGCGGGGCAATCGGGAAGCCGGTGCGACAGTGGCGGGCGCTTGGCACGCCGGCGTGCCAAAGGCTTGTGCCGGTGGCAGAAAAGCGCAAACTCCACCTTATTTATTATCTGTTTTTTTGCCGTTTATCTGGCCTTGAAAGCAGTGCTGTTATTAAACTTCGCCAGTTTTTAATGTGTCCAAAGAGCGTTAAATATTTACGGATCTTCGGGAAGCCGGGTTGCTCTCGCTCTCCGCTAGAATAGGGCCGGGGTTTCCCCGCCCGGGAGGGCATTCATAAATTCGGTTTCTTTGGCAGGCATGGGTAAGCCCTTATATTTTTAGACAACAAGTTTGATAAAGCCCCGGCGCACGCCGTAAAGTAGGCGGTTTATGATCGCGTGATGTTCTTCGGAAATTGACTCGTTTAAAAGTACAGCCCTAATCCGCAGGCGGTCGATGGGAGTGAGAAAGCCAGAGAGAAGCACCTGGCCAAATAGATCCTCTAGGGAGACGCTCGATTGCTCTTTTTTGTAGGGGAGGCTGCAAACGGCACTTTTGATGACCATGTGATTCACCTATTTCAACTCGTTGCTACTTTTATCTTGTCGCGCCGTTCCTGCAACGACATCAGCAGAAGCGCTAATTTTAGTTGAGCGTTTATTCCGCAAAATCCCTATCCGTACAATCCGGGAAACACTATCCGTAAAATTACTTAAAATCGCCTACAGAGTTGCGTGTGGCGAGTCGCTCTGACGCCTTTTGGGCGGAGTGTATAACGTGCTACAGCTGTGCGGCGCACCCCGTTAATATTTAGTGCGATCAATTGCCCAGAATAACAGCTAATTTATAAATAAAATGTTAAATTTGCCTGCGCTACCTACAGGCACAGCTTTTCAGGAATTTGACCGTCTCTAGGGCTAAAGCCCTACTACGAACTTTTGGGCTAAAGCCCAACTACGAACTTTGGGCTAAAGCCCAACTACGAACGGGCCTGGGGCCTGGGATATAGCGTTTCTCCTTTGGATGAACTACTGCCCAGAAACCCGGTTTCTTTAAGAAACCGGGTTTCTCAGTCCCGTTATATGCAATTTAGAAGCGCAAAATTTCTCGGTCGTAATTTTCCGGAAACGGTTCTGTCTCCCACACTAATCCTTCTCCCGGTGCCAAAGACACCTCGATGTAAAGCTCCTCTCGCGCCAGTTCTGCCACATCTTCATTATTGTCAAAGGCTTGCAAGTCCTCCGTTAAAATTCTTAACTTAAAGCCGTCTGGAATTAATCCCCCCGGAGAGGTATTTCGCAGTTGAAAGCGCCAAACCGGCTGGTCGGAATCATCCAAAGGAAAGACGCGCAGCTCATAGGACTGACCGGCAATCAGCAGTGGGCGAGAGACGGCCCGCTCTGCCGGTGATTCTTCTCCTCTAGCTCCGGCAAAATTTGCCTGAAGCTCAAGGAGTCCCCAGCCGATATTTTGGGCTAGGTCTGAAACCCCAGCACTCAGCCACTTTTTGACAGACCACTGCTCTGGCAATCCCAGACGCCGTTCGTATAGCTGCTGTCGAGTGCCGCCATGTTCTAGCAAGGCTCCCCACAGTTCAAAAGGGACGGCCAGTCGAGGCTCATAAATATCAGGATTGCCCAAACGCACGAGCAAGTTTTCGGCTTGCTTTTGCGGTAAAATAGGCAGAGGTGCCAGCGCCGCACGGGTTGTTTCTTGCGGACACAGCTGGCGCGCCACCCACAGGACATTCAGGTCGAGAATTAGCTCGTCGGACGGCAAAGAGTAGGTGCGGTCGCGGCTATCGTAGGTGCCGGCTGTTTTCAAGTGTTCGTGAGTGGTATATCCCCAAAGGAGCACACCTCCTCGATCCGGATTGACTTGCGCGGCGATATAATAGTCACCCGCCCAGCTGGGAATATCGACCCATTCTTGCGGGACGCGCAATTCGCTCAAGTCGATGGTATCGGTAGGAATGAATACCAGTCGAGCGTTATCTAATTCTATAGCCGTTCCAGTGACGGCTTGCCAAAAACTGAGCAGCGCTGCCCGAGATGGCCAAGGCTTGGCTGCCGGTGCGTACTCCTCTTGCACCCAGGGAAGCACGGCACTGAGGGTGAGTTGATTGAGATAGGCATTCCAGCGACAGTTTGGCCAGACAAAAGATTGACTTTGCGGCCAAGCGCGAGTTAGATCTTCGCGGGCCAACTCTAGCCAGACTTGGGTGGGTTCAAAAATCAGCGTCCCGTCACTCATAACAGCTACTCCATTTCAGAGGATAGTTCAGGTGGCCTGTAGTGGGAATTGAGCCAGCCTTCTAGAATTTGGCTGATATCTTTTAATACGTTTGAAGCCAGAGAAATATGCAGCGAATTTTGGCTCCACTGCGCCAGCGCCAGCAGCAGGGTTTCCCTGGATTTGGTAAGCCGGCGAGAAACAGTGTACTGCTTCATTTCCAACTGACGGGCTATCTGCTGTTGAGTTAAGCCTTGACCGTAGTAAAGTTGCAGTAAGGTTTGCGCTTGACTGTCGAGACTGTTGAGCGCGGCGGTTAAAGCCGCACGCATCTGGATTGCCAGCGCCAATCGATTCTGTTCTTCTTCCCGCTCAATGATTTCGGTGAGTAAAGATTCTGAGAGACTGTCTGGAAGATCGGAGAGGAACTCATCAGAATCGTCTCCAGAGGTTGGCGCATTTAGGGAAACCTGAGCCGGATACAGATAGGAGCGAGCGGCTTTGGCGCAAGTCAGCAGCCATTTTTCCAAGAGATCGGCGCTGCACTTGGGAGCGGATGGGCTGAGTTCGTTCAGGCGCTCCTTGTTGTAAAGATTGGCAATCGCCTCCTTTGTGGCGCTATCCGGTGGGGGGAGTTGGCGGCTTGCAGTCGCTTGCGCCGGCGCGTACAGGGTTTTAAAGCATTTCCAGGCTAAAACGTGGCTAGCAATTTCTTCGTCTGACCGGCCCGCCTGCTGTAAAGATTCCACCAGCCGCTTCTGGCTGAGCCGGCGCAATAGGGCCCAAGTGGTGCAAACATCGACCTCCTGGCGCTGTCGCAGCTCGTTGCGCAGCGCGCTGCTGAAAATGGCGCTGGCATAGTTTTTCAGGCTGTATCCCTGGGTTGGGTTAAATCCCTTGAGGACAGTATCGACCGCAGAGATGGCCATCTGGAAACAGTCAGAGAGCGCGTAGTGGGTGCTGGCCAAGGTCGCCGAGGTTTTTTTGGCCGTCCAGTAACAGGATTCTTGCAAGTATGCCGTCAGATGGGAGCGTGCGAGAGTTGTGCCGGCATGTCCAGCCACAGGTGCCGGTTGAGCTTTCCACAGTTTGTGCCAGTACAGCGCCCAAAAATTTTCCTCTTTTTCCGACCTCTGCAACTGCTCCAGGCAGTTTTGCATACTCCGGCGCAGTTTCGGGTCGCTGGCCCAACCGGCCCACCGCTCGGCGTCAAATTGCAGGAACGTGGAAAACATGTCAATCAGGCTCTGACGGGGACGCATATATCACACGCTTTGGGTTGAGTACGTTGCACAATTGCCGAATGAACCCCACCCCCCAACCCCCTCCCCGCAAGCGGGGAGGGGGAGGTGAGAGGGGGTTAAGTGCATAAGGAAGCAAAAGCAAACCTATGAACTGGATGAAGGGGTTCAAAAAGCGAACACCTCACGGAACACCTGACGGAACACCTCACGGAACTATAGTACAGCGGACTGCGAACACGCATCCAGCACAGTTCCGTCCAAGCCGCCCCGCCCGAAGCGCCCCTCCAACTGGAGGGTGGACTGAGGGGGCAGCGGAGGGAGAGTCAGATTCCTCCAAACTGGGGTAGCCCCTGGAGACTGCGGAAGAGGTGACTGGGTAATGGCCCAGAGCCTCAATCCCGCTCTCCCCAGCAGAGGCCACGCTTCCCCTGAAGCGCTCGCGCCCCTCCTCCCTGGGAGGTAGAAGGAAAATACGTCTTCGGGAGGAAGTCAGCTGGATAGTGTTGCGTGTCGGTGTGTTAAGGATCTGTCAAAAATCGAACGGGGTCATATGTCTAACCAAATCACGAAACATACTAACAATAAAGCTCAAAGCACAAGTAAATCTGAATGCCGGGGCCTGCCGGGTGATACATGTAAAGACGACCCATCACAGAAAGGCGTAAAGAAACCCGTAAAACCTCGGAAATAATCACCCATGAAACTTTTATATAGGGCATTTACTAGAGGTTTAACTTCATCTTTAACAGCCTTCTTGAGAACACCTAATTAAGTAGAGCGACCAAAACGCCAGATCGAGAGCCCAGGTTTCTTAAAGAAACCTGGGTTAGGGGGAGGGCCATGTTCTGCTTAATTATGTCGGCCTACTTATACTTGAGCCTTCTCAATATCATGGCATAATTTAACTTAGACTCTTAAGAACTGATTGATTAAGTAAACCTTAAGCTCTCCAAGCGTTCTTTCAGAGTCAAAGTTTCGACTTGCCAGTCTGCCCGATTACGTTTAATCTCTGAAAAGCATATACTGTAAGGGCTTTAGAGATTTGTCACTTAGGGTGTCAATTAGCTCTAAACCCCTGACAGAGTTGGCGTTCCTGTTGGCTGACCTTGGGATTGGTCTGAAGATAATCGCCCAGCCAATCGCAGGCACGTCTTAAGAGAGAATCCAGAACCAAGGGCTGTAATTGCCTAGTGTCAATGTTCCAGATTTTTACGGTGCCGTCCAAACTGGCCGTTGCGATCTTGTGGCCATCTGGACTGAAACTTATGCTAATCACCCCATTGTTATATCCCGAAAGAGTTCTTAGCAACTGACCGTCGCTAATTCTCCAGAGTTTGACAGTTCGGTCTTCACCGGCTGAGGCCAGCGTCTTGCCATCTGGACTGAAACGCGCGTCCCAGACGAAATCGCTATGTGGCTGAAGGGTATTGAAAAGCTGCCCATCGCGGTGCCAAAGCTTAACTGTTTTGTCATTACTAGCCGAGGCGATGATCTTGCCGTCGGGACTGAAACTCACACTATTGACCGACTCTTTATGATCGAGTTGAGTGTGCTGCAATCTGCCATCGCGGCTCCAAAGTTTGACGGTTCTGTCCGTACTAGCCGAGGCAATGGTATTGCCGTCGGGACTGAAACTCACACTATTGACCTGGGAGGTATGCCCCCGGATCGTATGGAGTAAAGAGCCGTCTTTCGTCCTCCAAAGTTTGACAGTTCCGTCATTACTAGCCGCAGCAACAATCTGACCGTCGGGACTGAAACTGACACTCTTGACACCATCCCTATGCCCCCGGAGGGTATAGAGTAAAGAGCCGTCGCTCCTCCTCCAAAGTTTGACGGTTTCGTCAGCGCTGCCTGAGGCGACGAGTGTGCCGTCGCCACTGAAACTGACACTACTGACTGGATCAGTATGCCCCTTGAGAGTGCGCAGCGGTTTGCCATCACTGCTCCAGATTTTGATGCTATTGTCCTTACTAGCTGAAGCGAACTCACGGCTATCAGGACTGAAACTCACACTATAAACCCTTTCACCATGCCTGACCAAAAAGCTATCGATTGGCTTCCAGAGTTTAATGGTTTTGTCCATACTAGCTGAGGCGATCATCTGACCGTCAGGACTGAAACTCGCATCCCAGACCTCAGCACTATGCCCATCAAAGGTGCTGGGCAGGCTATCATCGCTTATTTTCCATAATTTTACGGTCAAATCTCGACTCGCTGAGACAATAGTCTGGCCATCGAGGCTGAAACTCACGCTATTGACTGCATCATTATGCCCTTTGAAGGTTCGCATTAAAGAGAGATCACTACCTCTCCAAAGTTTGACGGTTTTATCAGTCCCGGCTGAAGCAATCAACTTGCCATCCGGGCTGAAACTGGCGCTATTAACCGAACCGCTATGCCCTTTAAGAGTTTTGAGCAGCTTACCGTCGCTAGTCCTCCAAAGTTTGATAGTGCCATCAGCGCTAGCTGAGACAATGGTTTTGCCATCGGGACTGAAACGGGCGCTCTTAACCGAATCGCTATGCCCTTTAAGGGTTTTGATTATCTTCCCGTCCTTAGTTCTCCAGAGTTTGATGGTTTTATCATCACTAGCTGAGACAACTTTCTGCCCATCGCGACTGAAACTCACGCTATTGACTCCATCTTTATGCCCTGGAAGGGTTATGAGCAACTTGCCGTCGCTCGTATTCCAGAGTATGATAGTTTGGTCCCCACTCGCCGAGGCAACTATTTTGCAGTCAGGACTGAAACTCACTGCCCGGACTCCACCTCTATGACCGGTTAAAATTCTGAGCAGCTTACCGTTACTATGCCACAGGATGACGCTTTTGTCTCTACTGGCGGAAGCAATTGTTTGGCCGTCAGGGCTGAAAGCCACGCTATAAACCTGATCGCTGTGTTGCTCTAAGCGGTTGCGCTCTTGAATGTCATAAATGACTTTTCCTAAAACTCTTACTGTTTCGCCTTGAGTCTCTGCGGGTACAGAGACCAATAGATTACCAACCCTTTTCATCCGCTCGATCTGTCGCCCTGCCTTGACACCGGCAACGAGGGCATCCAGTTGCTTGTGCAATAAAAAATTGTTCTCAGACAGAGGATTTAATGCCTTTATCTCTCCAAGCTGAGCTTTTTGGCTTTGACGCTGTGCTTCTAGGTTTTGCTGGTAAGCAAAATATCCCAACCCCAAAGCCCCCACGGCAAGAACACTAATCACCCCGACAGCCGTTCGAGCCTGTCTGAGTCTTCTTCTATCCTCGAATTGCTGCCGCTTTCTTTCCTCCAAACAAGCTTCAACAAACCGGCGGACATCTTCCGATAGCTCGTCGGTATAATGGACATAGATGTCCTCGGCTTCCGCCAGCCGCACTCCCCCCAACAAAAAATCTGACTGTCGCCCGCTCTGTTTCCACAGCAGGGCTGACTGCGCTAGCTGGCGCTGCACTCTCAAACGAGCCCGGTTTTCCTCCAACCACCACCGCAAGGTTGACCAGTGGCGAATCAATATCTCGTGAGCCACCTCTACGGTCACTTCCTGTTTCATTTTTTCCAGGATCTGGTCTTCAGACTCTTGCGGGGTGGCGTCCGCATCTCGACTGCTGCCAACCGCTGCCTCCTCCGATTCTGCGCTCATCACTATGAGCTTGGCTGCAGTTAAGGCTTGCAGCGTTCTTTCTACCAAATCGGCTGGATATTTCCTGACAGCCAGTTCTGATTTTAAGGCTCGCCGGCGGGTATCTTCTTTCCCCTCGCCTAGATGTGTCAGCGCCAGAAAAATCCACTGAGCGCAGGCTTGAGCTTCTGGCTCTAAACTGTCATAAACTGCTTGCGCCTTTCGCTCTAAGGCTCCTTGCAGCCCGCCGATTTTTTGGTGATACGCCTCTAGGGTCAACTCGCCCCCCTGCCGGCACTCCCACAATTGCTCTAAAACAAACTGTAACAGGGGTAAGTCGCCGGGTGAGCCGTTGAGTTCCTGCAGCAGCACGTCCACCAGTGCCGGCTCTATGTTTAAGCCCACTTTTTCGGCAGGCTTGACAATGGCTTGGCGATAGTCATCGGCTGTCAGGTAAGGCGGTACGAATAGGCTAGACTGCTGTAAAAGTCCAGCCAGTGCCGGCACTTCCAAGCCGGAGGTGATAAAATCCGCTCGCAATACCAGCACTAATTTAAATCGGTCGCCGGCACAATCCAAGGCTCCCAAAAGAATGTCTAAAAAGTTCTGCCGGTCGGATGCTGTGGCTAGGGTAAAAAGTTCCTCAAACTGGTCGGCTACCAGCACCACCATTGGTTCGGGGCGGGAGCGCAACCAGCAGACGAATCCATCCACGCCCTCGTACAGCATGCCCTCCAGTTGCATCTGCTCTTTGGCGCGTTCTTCTTCCGTTCCTGCGCCCGCCAACCGGCAAGATAGAGCCTGAAGGGGACGGGCACCCGGACGAAAGCTTTCAATCCACCAGGAATCGCTTCCTGGCAACTGCACTCCCTGCTGCAGCTGGGCAATCAATCCCGCATGAACGACGGAAGATTTGCCGCTTCCAGACGCCCCAACCACCGCTAAAAAAGCTCGACTATTCAGTTCGCTGACGAGCTGCTGGGTTAGGCTTTCCCGTCCGTAGAAAAATTGCGCGTCATTTTCCTCAAAAGCTTGCAACCCCATGTAAGGGCAAACCCCCACATCACCGGCTGCTGTTTCGCCCTCTCGCCACCCGATTTTTCCGGGGATAATTTCAATCACGTCCTTTGCGTCGGAGAGCCAGATGTGCAGCGCGATGCCTGTCCCCGCCAGATTGATTTGCAATCGGGAAATCCAGCCGGCTACCGGCAATCCGACTTGCCGGTCAGCGGTTTGCAGCGTTTCCAGCAATGCTTGGGCAAATCGTTCTGGGTGTTCGGCGGGTGCTGCAGCTGCAATTAACAACTGTCCCCCTTCGGGTTTGAGTTGCAAATTTTCTAGCCAGTCGGAGAGCGAACTGGCTCCAGGACAATCCAGTATGACGATTTGTTGAGCTGTTTTTGACCGGCGCAATTCTTGTCTCAACCAAGAGCTGCTGAGTCGCACCTCTTCTGATAATACCAGCCACACTTCCCCTTCCAGAGTCCGCTCAATCCGCCCTCGCAAGTACAGGAAAGCTATTTCTGTGTCTGCAACTGCTGGCGTGTGGCGCGATTCGGTTTCGGACTGCGATTCTCCTGCAACAGCGACGTGCGAGCGCAGGCAATTTTGGATAGCTGCTCGCACTTCTGAGTGGGTTTTTGCGTGCCGGTGCCAATACTCCAGTTGAAAATTTCCCTCTTGGCGCAACAGTTTACTTAAGGCCAGGGAATTCTCGCCGCCGGACAGTCCTTCTACTACCACTGCTAGCCGTGAAGGTTTTAAGCCTGCGCCGGTGGGTTTCAATCCCAGAATCAGCTCCCCCACTCCTTCTACAATTCGTTTGGGAGTTTGTAAGGGATATTCCGGATGCAGCTTAGTTTCGCCGCGACTGCGCTTTTGCTGATTTATCAGTCGCAGTTGCTGGTTCGTCTTGTCGATGTATTGCAGGGTCTTGTGATAGACATATTTATAAAGTCCATCGGCGTCAATGACGCCCTGCTGGTCGGCAGCTTCACCCAGCAGCCCCCGCATTAAGTAGTAAGTAAACACTCCATGCCCCAATTGGGGAAATTCCCACGATCTCTGGGCGCGGTCGCAGGAAAGCAAGGCATAAAACCCCTGACTTTGAGCCGCCCGTTTCTGCAAAACGTCTACCAATTGAGAGGACGGGTTGAGCAGAGAAGCGCCGGGATTGGGTTCGGCTTCTATTTTCCCCCTGGAACCCGCCAGCATCGAGCTGCTACTCTGGCTAGAATCTAGCCTCTCCACCGGCTGTCCCCGCAACATCATGCTGCCACTGTGACAGGCATCCAGCCAAATTAATTGCTGGCCGGCTTTACAATTCCCCAACAGATTTAACAGTTCTGGCAAGCTCAGACCTGTATGCAGGGGGTCGTTCTTCTCAGTATCTTGCAGGCACAAGATAGCCTGCTGACTTTCTCGGTCTAGCAACCCGTGCCCGGAAAAATAAAGCAGGACGGTATCTTGTGGCTTTGCTGCCGAAACAATTTGATTGAGACTGTTGCGGACTGTCTCTAGCCTTGGGGGCAGTTCCGCAAAATCGTGATGAATAACGAGCTGCTTTTGAGGAAATGCCAGCTTGGCTTCGGCTAAGGCTTCGCCTAACCCTTGACAATCCAATGCTGAATACTGTAAAGAAGGCAGGCTCTCGTCCTGGTAGTGGTTCGCACCTACCAGGAGAATCCACAGCTTGGGTTGGCCTGGTGCTGACTGACTCGTCCTGATGCTAACTGGAGACATTGTATCTCAGTATCTCAAGGTTGATAAATTGCAGGTCAATTAGCTGCCAACTTAAACCGGCACAAAAAACCGTTATCTTCCGGCAGCATCTCACTTTAGCATTTTCCCGGAGGCACCGGCTCCACAGAACACGGAAGCCGAAAAACCTTTCTTCGGGAGTCGGGGCTGAAGGCCAGACCTGCCTGGCTTAAGTTGGCAGCCGCAGGATCTGATTGTAGCTGACAAACAAGCCTTCTGGGCCGAAGGCTTGTCTGCGATTGCTCTATCTTAACAGATTATATGGGAAATCCTTTCCCTTGGCAAGTGGCAAGGTTAAATTATCTCCAAGCCCCTCGCTGGAGGAATGTCCCAAGGTTGGGCAGGTCGCTTATTGAGAATGTTGTCAGTAAGCTAGCCGTTCACGAAGCTTAAAGCGTTAGCTGGTAAGACTTTCCGAAATTTCAAACGGCTCGACTTACTCTTTTAAGAGTTGGAAATATTAGGTAAGTCGGATTTGTTGGGACCTGGAGCCCAATCGGGAGTGTAGATTGCGTCTTTGGCTTGGACGCGACCGACGACCGCTCCTCCAACGCCACACAGGACAAGGACGATATTGACGCTCTGGTCAACGGTGAGTTTGCCTTCTTTTACGGCGTTCCCTACAATCGGGGCAATAGACGCTGTGGTGGTAAAAACTATCGCCCAAAATGTTTTGCTCGCAAACAGGCTTTTGGCGGCACTATTAGATAATGTTTGCGGGTTGATAGGGGGTGAAGATGAGAGAGGTTGAGTGGAATCTACCGGTTCACTTTCAGCACTTTTAAGTGTAGTCATATCAAATTGATTCGGGAGTATTTTAGGAGTTCGTTATTGGATTCGGCTGCAATTTTGAACCTTGCGCTCGAACCGTTAACTGTGGGTTTAGTAGATTAGGCTTTGCTGTTTTATGCACGCTTCCCCAAAAAAGATTTAGCGAAAATGGCTGAAAGTTCGCTGGGTAAAGCTTTTTGGGCTTTTTGTCCATGCGAGGGCCATCGCAATTCCTGGCCACTGCCGGTGGGTCAGCCGGTATTTCGGGGGTGGGTTTTTCAGATGTGGGGCATTTTTAGGCAGAGGAGCGGGGAGGAGGGGGAAAGGGGGTTCAGCTAACCCCTCACCCCTAACCCCTCACCCCTTACCCCTCACCCCTGATTCTCACTAATTAGGGCTTGTTGCAAATTACGGGTGAGGCAGACATATAGCGGTTTTCAGTTGGATGAAGTACACCCCAGAAACCCGGAAGAGGGCGGGCACAGGGGCCCGCCCCTACGCTTACCGGGTTTCTCAGTACCTCACAAAGGATGAGAAACGCTATAGCTGGAAGTAGGGGCGAAGGGAGGTTCGCCCCCACACTGGCAACTTTCTGGGACTTATGGGTAATGACCATCCCTAAACGGAAAAGGGGAGATTTTCGCCCAACCCTTGCACCGCTGGGAGGGAGAACCGGTTTTTCAGCCACAAATAGCTTGTAGGGTGCGTTGCGCTAAGAGCGCAACGCACCCTACTTAAATTGGCTTCGCTCTAATAAAAAGCTAGACGAGAGCAGCGGTTGCAGCTTCTAATTTTGGCTGATCGCCGTCTGGCGCTATCGCTTTCCCTTCAATAAACGAACGCAATATCCAAGCCATCTGCTCGTGTTCTCGAAGTTCTTATGGGCAATACTTCATCCTCACTCGCAGAGCGCCCTATTACTGTTACCGCATCCGTTTCTTCACCGATCTCTTCTAAAAACTCTTTCAGCCCCAATACTGATTCAGTCTCTCCTGTTTTAATTGCCAGACCTATTCTAGGACTTACCTGAACTTGTATTTGCTTGTTTCGCGACAGCTGTAAAGGATTATCTTTGGCCTTCTCGATACAACTCCTTATTGCTATTCTAGCTTTCTCTGACCCGAAGTATTGCCCGACTGTAGAAGGAGGAATCCTTCGCGTTTCTACGTCACACCCTATGACGCCCGACATGTGAACGCCCAGAACTATCATCTCACATATCAGATCAGTCTCGTTTTTTTTGTGCATCGCTTTCCAGGAAGATAAGCTTCCGCTCATTAAAATCTCAAAATAATCTCTCCCCTATACATGGGTATAGTATAGCATAGCATAGATAGGAAGTAAAACGCATCTGTAAAAGGTTAGATATTGCGGGCACAGCTGAGGTGTAATTCCACAAATCAAGCCGGGCGACAGTTAGGAAAAAGAACTGCATGAAGCACTCAGTTGACTGCGGCAATCTGCCGCGCCCAGTTCGGTTGACCGGCTTCAGGGAAAGCAGCAGCGGGGTGCCAGGGAGCGCTGCCATTTGCGGCGCTGGCTGCCGGTGCAGCGCCTGTCTCTATGGCTACAACAGCGGCTGCACCGGCATGAGGGTAGCGAGTTTGGTTCCTTTCACAGTTGCCTTAAATTGACACCCCCAGCACCGGCACCTTTAGAGAGGATTAACAAATAAAAAGCGCCTGTTTCAGATATCTGAAAAAGGCGCTATATAGAAGGATTTTACGGAGTAAATCCTTGAGCTTAAAGTTAGACAAAGCAACTGCTAACGGTTAGATTTCCCAGAAATGAGGAAAAACTCCCGGTAGATCCGGTTAAGTTGACAACTAAATCGTTACTCGTCTGAAAACCTGCGTTAGCATCATTAACGACAAGGTAGGTGCCGGCGATGGAGCCAGCTGTGGCGACAACTAAAGCAGCGCTATTAATTCCTAGAGCTTGGCGGCCAAAGAATGATCCATTAGCATCGGTAAACACTTGATTTACGACACTTTGTAGGGTGGTGGCACTGCTATTGGCAGCACGGCTAAAGCTACTCGGGGCATTCATAGCTGCTCCACTTTGGGTGAGCAGGTCTATTTTATCACTGCCAATAGCAAAGTCGGTAATCCGATCGGGCGCGGATACAGAAGATTGTCCAAACTGGAAGATGAAGGTATCCGCACCCGCGCCACCTGTTAGAGTATCTTGACCGGCACCCCCGTTGAGGGTGTCGTTGCCAGCACCGCCGTTGAGAGTATTATTGGCGGTGTTGCCTGTAATAGTGTTGGCTAAATTGTTGCCGGTGCCGTTAATTGCAGCAGTGCCCGTCAGGGTGAGGTTTTCGACTTCTGCAGTCAAGGTGTGGGGGACGGAAGATTGCACCAAGTCGGTTCCTTGAGCTGCAAGTTCGCTGACGATATCTTCGGCACTATCGACAACATAGGTATCGTTCCCCCATCCGCCAATCAGGCTGTCGTTTCCGAGTCCTCCATTTAAACTATCGTTGCCATCGCCACCATTGAGGGTGTCGTTTCCCGCTAGTCCACTGAGGGTGTCGTCGCCAGCACCGCCGTTGAGAGTATTATTGGCAGTGTTGCCTGTAATAGTGTTGGCTAAATTGTTGCCGGTGCCGTTAATTGCAGCAGTGCCCGTCAGGGTGAGGTTTTCGACTTCTGCAGTCAAGGTGTGGGGGACGGAAGATTGCACCAAGTCGGTTC
>JAHHHT010000006.1 GCA_019359235.1 Oscillatoria princeps RMCB-10 | reverse complement strand
ACGATATCTTCGGCACTATCGACAACATAGGTATCGTTCCCCCATCCGCCAATCAGGCTGTCGTTTCCGAGTCCTCCATTTAAACTATCGTTGCCATCGCCACCATTGAGGGTGTCGTTTCCCGCTAATCCAGAGATGACATCTGCATTAGCAGTTCCGGTTAAGTTGTCATTGCCAGCCGTACCATTAATAGGAGCGGCGTAAATATTCAGTTTAATCGAACCGGTATTACCGCTATAACCATCCACAGCTATTTGATAGGTGGTTCCGGCTGTGGCATTAAGGCTGATCAGGCTTGTCAAATTCCCCCCACTATCATCATTAGAGGCAATCCGATTTAGGGTATTAACTGCTGAGCCGGTGAAAAGGGACAAGTAAGTATCGAAATTACTCCCCTTTGTGTCTATCACAAAAGTGCCGCTACTGGGTGCAGTCCAAGACCACCAAGCCGAGTTAGTTGTGTCACTTTGGCTGGGTTCGCCTACTTCTCCTGTGGCTCCCACATTTGAGCCGGTTGCACTCACAGGTACGCCACTTAGCACAATCCGGTTAGCGAAATTCTCATTCAAAACACTGGTTTTGAAATTCCAGGTGCTATTCCCACTAACACCGGCATAGTTGTTGCCAACCAGATCCTTAACCGCACCGCTGGCAATTTCAACGTAGTAATCTGTGCCTGACGCTAAATCTGCCGTTGGGTTAATCGTGAGTTGACTCCCACTGACGGTGACATTACTGCCAGTGACATCGATGGTTTCCACCACCGAGTTGTCAGACAGTTTCTTGAGCACGATGTTGCCGGTGCCTTTTTGTACCGCTTCGCTGAAGTTGACAACTAGGTTAGCGCCTACCGCAACCCCTGTGGCATTATCGGTGGGGGTGTAACTGGTCGCTGTGGGTGCGGTTGTGTCGTTTCCGGTTTTGAAATTCCAGATGGTGTTTCCGGTAATCCCGGCATAGTTGTTGCCAGCCAGATCCTTAATCGCACCGTTGGCAATTTCAACGTAGTAATCTGTGAATTCCGCTAAATCTGCCGTTGGGTTAATCGTGAGTTGACTCCCACTTACGGTGACATTCATGCCAGTGACAGCTATGGTTTCCACCACCGAGTTGTCTGACAGTTTCTTGAGCACGATGTTGCCGGTGCCTTTTTGTACCGCTTCGCTGAAGTTGACAACTAGGTTAGCGCCTAGCGCAACCTCTGTGGCATTATCGGTGGGGGTGTAACTGGTCGCTGTGGGTGCGGTTGTGTCGGCGGTTTTGAAGTTCCAGGTGCTATTCCCACTAACACCGGCAAAGTTGTTGCCAGCCATATCCTTAATCGCACCGCTGGCAATTTCAACGTAGTAATCTGTGCCTTGCGCTAAATCTGCCGTGGGGTTAATCGTGAGTTGACTCCCACTGACGGTGACATTACTGCCAGTGACAGCAATGGTTTCCACCACCGAGTTGTCAGACCGTTTCTTGAGTACGATGTTGCCGGTGCCTTTTTGTACCGCTTCGCTGAAGTTGACGACTAGGTTAGCGCCTACCGCCACCCCTGTGGCATTATCGGTGGGGGTGAAACTGCTGGCTGTGGGTGCGGTTGTGTCGCCGGCAATATTCAGTTGAATCGAACCGGTATAACTGCTATAACCATCCACAGCAATTTGATAGGTTGTTCCGGCTGTGGCATTAAGGCTGAGCAGGCTAGTGTAATTCCCGCCACCATCATCATCAGAGGCAATCCGATTTAGGGTATTAACTGCTGAGCCGGTGAAAACAAACAGGTAAGTATCGAAATTACTCCCCTTTGTGTCTATGACAAAAGTGCCGCTACTGGGTGCAGTCCAAGACCACCAAGCCGAGTTCGTTGTGCCACTTTGGCTGGCTTCGCCTACTTCTCCTGTGTATCCCACATTTGAGCCGGTTGTACTCACAGGTACGCCACTTAGCAGAATCCGGTTGGCGAAATTATCATTCAAAACACTGGTTTTGAAGTTCCAGGTGCTATTCTCACTAACACCGGCAAAGTTGTTGCCAGCCATATCCTTAATCGCACCGCTGGCAATTTCAACGTAGTAATCTGTCCCTTGCGTTAAATTGGAGTTGGGGTTAATCGTGAGTTGACTCCCACTGACGGTGACATTACTGCCAGTGACAGCGATGGTTTCCACCACCGAGTTGTCAGACAGTTTCTTGAGCACGATGTTGCCGGTGCCTTTTTGTACCGCTTCGCTGAAGTTGACGACTAGGTTAGCGCCTACCGCAACCTCTGTGGCATTATCGGCGGGGGTGTAACTGGTAGCTGTGGGTGCGGTTGTGTCAGCGGTTTTGAAATTCCAAGTGCTATCCCCACTAACACCCGCAAAGTTGTTGCCAGCTAGATCCTTAATCGCACCATTGGCAATTTCAACGTAGTAATCTCTGCCTTCCACTAAATCTGCCGTGGGGTTAATCGTGAGTTTACTCCCACTGACGGTGACATTACTGTCATTGACATAGATGGTTTCCACCACCGAGTTCACCGAGTTGTCATACAGTTTCTTAATCGCGATGTAGCCGGTGCCTTTTTGGATGTATTCGCTGAAGTTGACGACTAGGTTAGCGCCTGCCGCAACCTCTGTGGCATTATCGGTGGGGGTGAAACTGGTAGCTGTGGGTGCGGTTGTGTCTGGATTGGGGGCGGTGGTGTTTTTGTACAGTAGGGGAAGGCCGCCTGAATATGATTGACCCGTCAACAGGAAGTCCTGTGCGCCGTCTCCGTTGTAGTCCGCCCAGGCCACGGAACCCCAGGCAACACCAGGAAGGGAAATACTGGTATCTTCAGTAAAACCACTGCCCGTGTTTTTGTACAGTTTGGAGATCCTGCCTGAATCTGACTCACCCGTCAACATGAAGTCCTGTTTTCCGTCTCCGTTGTAGTCCGCCCAAGCGACGGAACTGTCGCGAACACCAGGAAGGGAAACACTGGTATCTTCAGCAAAACCACTGCCCGTGTTTTTGTACAGTTTGGAGATGGGGCTGCCTGAAAATGATTCACCCGTCAGCAGTAAGTCCTGTTTGCCGTCTCCGTTGTAGTCTGCCCAGGCGACGGTACTGACGGGAACAGCTGGAAGGGAAATACTGGTATCTTCAGCAAAACCATTTCCGGTGTTTTTGTACAGTTTGTAGATGTAGCTGCCTGAACCTGTGCGACCCGTCAACTGGAAGTCCTGTTTGCCGTCTCCGTTGTAGTCCGCCCAGGCGACGCGACTTCCATTAGAAACACCAGGAAGGGAAATACTGGTATCTTCAGAAAAACCATTTCCGGTGTTTTTGTACAGTTTAAAGATGTAGTCTGAGAAGTCTGAACCTGAATAACCCGTCAACAGGAAGTCCTGTTTGCCGTCTCCGTTGTAGTCCGCCCAGGTTACGGAAGCGTAGGCAACACTAGGAAGGGAAATACTGGGATCTTCAGCAAAACCATTTCCGGTGTTTTGGTACAGGTGCGATAAGCCTCCACCCATCGACAGTAAGTCCTGTTTGCCGTCTCCGTTGTAGTCCGCCCAGGTGACGGAACTTCCAGGAGCACCAGGAAGGTAAATGCCGATATCTTGGGAGATAACAAAACTTGGGAAGACTGTTTTGAAATTCCAAGTGCTATTTCCAGTAATCCCCGCGAAGTTGTTGCCAGCTAAATCCTTAATCGCACCCGGGGCAATTTCAACGTAGTAATCCGTGTTGGCCGCTAAATTGGAGTTGGGGTTAATCGTGAGCTTACTCCCACTAACGGTGACATTACTGCCAGTGACAGCGATGGTTTCCACCACCGAGTTGTCAGACAGTTTCTTGATCGCGATGTTGCCGGTGCCTTTTTGAATGTATTCGCTGAAGTTGACAAATAGGTTAGTGTCTGCCGCAACCTCTGTGGCATTATCGGTGGGGGTGAAACTGGTAGCTATGGGTGCGGTTGTGTCTGGATCGGGGGCGGTGTTGTTTTTGTACAGTTTGCAGATGTAGCTGCCTGAATCTGTGCGACCCTTCAACAGGAAGTCCTGTCTGCCGTCTCCGTTGTAGTCTGCCCAGGCGACGGAACCATCCATAACACCAGGAAGGGAAATACTGGTATCTTCAACAAAACCACTGCCGGTGTTTTTGTACAGTTTGGAGATCCTGCTTGAATATGACTCACCGGTCAACAGGAAGTCCTGTTTGCCGTCTCCGTTGTAGTCCGCCCAGGCGACGTAACCCCTTTCAAAACCAGGAAGGGAAATACTGGTATCTTCAGCCAAACCAGCCCAACCAGTGCCCGTGTTTCTTCTGTACAGTTTGGATAAGCCTCCACCTATCGACAGGAAGTACTCTTCGCCATTGTCTTCCGACCAAGAGACGTAACCGTTTCTGTCAAAAGGAAAACCAAGATTCCCGGGACCTACAGGCAAAAAGCCGTAGATGTTATGGTACTGGTACACTTCACATACTGACTGAGATCTCAGCACAAAGTACTGTTGGCCGTTGCTGTTGTATTCTGCAAAGGTGACGGTATAGAAGCCGCACCACCAAGGATCTTGAACGATACCAGGAAGCTGATAAACACTGGTATCTTCAGCAAAACCATTTCCGGTGTTTTTGTACAGTTTGGAGATGGGGCCTGAAGAAGATGATTCACCCGCCAACAGGAAGTCCTGTTTGCCGTCTCCGTTGTAGTCTACCCAGGTGACGTAACCGCAGCTAACACCAGGAAGGGAAACACTGGTATCTTCAGCAAAACCACTGCCGGTGTTTTTGTACAATTTGGAGATGGGGCCTGAATATGACTCTGACTGTGTGTAACCCGTCAGCAGTAAGTCCTGTTTTCCGTCTCCGTTGTAGTCCTCCCAGGCGACGGAACTCGTTCCAACACCAGGAAGGGAAATACTGGTATCTTCAGCAAAACCATTGTCCGTGTTTTTGTATAGTTTGGATGAGTCTATACCCGTCAACAGGAAGTCCTGTTTGCCGTCTCCGTTGTAGTCCGCCCAGGCGACGGAACTCGGCCCAACACTAGAAAGGGAAACACTGGTATCTTCGATAAAGGAACTTGGCCCCTGATTTACTACCATGAGAATTTAACTCCTGCATTGAGAATGGACTTTGGGCCCGAATGTGTAAATGTACCTAACTAACTCGATAGTGCCACAGCCGGCCCTATATGCCTGTGCTTAAAATCACTTATCTTTTGTGATATTTTTTATTGCACCGGCACCCTAAATATGGTAAAGAAACGCCGCTTTCTCCTCAGATTCAATCTGAAAATGCTTTACATATTTTAACTCTACCTTACCGGTGCGGATGAAAGTAGAGATCCTTGGCATAGCGCATTACAAAACGCTGAGCATCAATCCCTCTCTTGTCTCCCCCTCCCCGCCTGCTTTCCAGCGATCATAGCAGCGGAGAGCGGTTATGGAGTGGGGTTTTTGCCGCCAACTCAACCACGAGCAATCGTCTTGTATCCGCCAGCACACAGCCCGTAAAATTCCCACCCCATAGCGGGTTTCCCACAGGATGCTGTTTCATCGAGCGAGTGCCTTTTCAATCGCCTGTCGAAAAAATGGGACAAACAGGAGTGACAGAAATAGTTGAAAGCGTTTGCTTGCCTCCTCACACAGCGCCGAGCATAAATCCCTCTCTTTTCTCCCCCTCCCCGCCTATCCATTACCTAAATTTTTCTTCACATTGCATAAGTCTTGCTGGCAGCAGATTTCAGCCATTCTCTTCACAAAAATTAACGTTTGGCTCCTAGAGCATCAACTCTCACTATTGAAAATCCGGAACCGCAGAATCAGCCTGAGAGCAAACGCTCGTCAATTCTTAAGAAATATGCGGGGAAGGCATAGAACCCTCCTGAAGCCGGCTAGACCGGCACGCCGCCTTCACCAACACCTAAAATCCCAACTCTAAAATCAATAGCAGGGCGAGGGCAGCAATCGCGATCCCAAACAAGAGCAATCTTTGATAAAGTTGAGATTGCTCCGCCCACCGGCACATACAATGGACTTAGGCACGCTTGAGTCTGGTTCGACCGATCCCCCCCCAACGCCGGGGCGATTGCGGTGCCACCGGCACTACTTTGGGTGGAATAATACTAGCCCCCCTTTTTCACGGGGGTGGGGGGATCTAAGACCCTCCCTTTTTGCCCAAGTCCCTTTCCCATTCCCACAGCCAACCAAAAACCTCCTATGGCCATTCTGCGACTCGAAGACGGCACCACTCACACCAACCTGACCGACATTGAGCGCGAACTCGCTTCCCTGAACATCCAGCTGCGCCGGTGGCCCGTCGGAGAAGAGGCCCAAACCCGCGCCCTACTCGCCAAAGACACCCTCACCGACACCGAAAAAGAGCAACTCCTGCAATCCCTCGACCGCTACTTTGACGAACTCAAGCGCACCGGCGGCTACCAGTCTCGCGACATCATCGCCCTGCACCCAGACGTGCCCAATCTCGACACCCTGCTATCCAAATTCAACCGCTGTCACACCCACGCCGATGACGAAGTGCGCTACATCATTGCCGGTGAGGGCGTATTCGGCTTTGTCCGCCCCGACGGCACCCAAGTCGAACTCACAGTCCAGCCCGAAGAATACATCAACGTCCCCGCCGGCACAGAACACTGGTTCCACCTCACAGAAACCCGGCGCATCAAAGCCGTGCGCTACTTCACCGGCACTGAAGGCTGGGTGCCCGAATACACCGACACCCCCATCCGCTTCCTCCCCTTAGCCACCGTCTAAATTTCCTCGTTTCCATATGTAGGGTGCGTTCCGCCTCACCCCTGTATTCCCTAGAAATGAGCCCCTAGAACGGAACGCACCCTACAGCTAAATTTCCTCGTTTCCATGTGTGGGGTGCGTTCCGCCTCACCCCTGTATTCCCTAGAAATGAGCCCCTAGAACGGAACGCACCCTACAGCTAAATTTCCTCGTTTCCATGTGTGGGGTGCGTTCCGCCTCACCCCTGTATTCCCTAGAAATGAGCCCCTAGAACGGAACGCACCCTACAGCTGCGGCTTGGCGTTCTTGGCGTCTTGGCGGTTCATAAAAAAAATCCCCAATGCCCCATCCCCCATGCCCATCGAAGTTGACTACCGCTTCCCACCCGGCGTAGATGCCGCCAAACAAGCCAAAGTAATTGCCGTCGGGCAAACCGCCGGCACCTGGGACGCCCGCTTCTCCCACCGCGCCGAGTCCCTGCGCTCCCATCTCGCCGAAGTCGTCACCACCGGCACCGAACCCACCGGCTGCAGTCTGGCCACTGTCCGCTTCCCAGAAGCCAACGTCGAAAACGACATCCCCACCCTGCTAACCATGATTTTCGGCAAATACTCAATGGCAGGGGCGGCCAAAGTAGTAGCAGTCCGCCTTCCCGAAACCTATGGCCAGCCTCCCAAATTCGGCATCTCCGGCATCCGCCAGCGCCTCGGCGTCCCCGACCGGCCCCCGATCATGGCCATTTTCAAACCCGCCCTCGGACTCTCAGCCGACGACCACGCCGCCATCCTCAAAGAAGTTGCCTTTGCAGGGCTAGATATTATAAAGGATGACGAAATAATTGTCAACCGCGCCCTAGCTCCCACCCTGGAACGCCTGCACGCCTGCCTTTCAGTTCTCGATTTAGTCAAGCAGCAGACCGGGCGCACAGTGCTGTATGCTGTCAACGTCACCGGCAGAGCGCCCCTGGAAATGGCCCGCCGGCTGGTGCGGGAGGGAGCCAACGCCCTGCTGCTCAACGCTCTCTCCTATGGGTTCTCGGTGCTGGAACAGCTAGCAGCAGATCCGGAAATTAATGTGCCGGTGTTCGCCCACCCCGCCCTTGCCGGCGCGTTGTGCGGCGCACCCGAACACGGCATGGCATACTCGGTGGTGCTGGGAACTCTCATGGCACATGCCGGTGCGGACGCAGTGCTCTATCCGGCGCACTACGGCAGTCTGCCCTTTGACCCACAAGAGGAAGCCAAGATTAGAGATATCCTGCGCCAGCGCAACGTTTTTCCCGTGCCCTCAGCCGGCATCCATCCCGGAGTCGTGCCCAGAGCGCTGGCGGATTATGGCCAGGAAGTCATCCTCAATGCCGGCACCGGCATCATGGATCACCCCGATGGCCCAGCAGCCGGGGTGCAAGCGTTTTTTGAAGCGCTGAAACTGGCGGCACCGGGGGAAGCGTTCAATTTGGAAACAGTGCCGGTGGGGGCGCTGCGCACTGCTTTGGAAAAATGGGGAGTACAGTGAAACGAGTAGTATTCTGCGATTTCGACGGCACCATCACCGCAAAAGAGACATTTGCCGGCATGCTCAAGGAATTCGCCCCAGAGCTTTCCGCGCAGCTCATGCCGGAGATGTACGCCTTGCGGATGACGCTGAGGGAAGGCGTGCGCCGGTTGCTGGAATCTATCCCCTCGGCGCGGTATGAGGAAATTCTCGACTACGCCCGCCCAAAGGCCATGCGACCTGGCCTCGAAGAACTGCTGGACTTTCTCGACGCCCAGGGCGTGCCCTTTGTAGTCGTTTCCGGCGGGTTGCGGGGGATGGTGGAGACGGTGCTGGGCAAGCTAGCCAAGCGCGCCGGTGCCATCTACGCGGTCGATGTGGGCACCACCGGCGAATATCTGCGCGTCCACTCTGAGTTTGAGGGCGGCACGGAATTGGTGTCCAAAGTGCGGGTGATGGAATTGTATCCAGCAGATGAGGCGGTGGCGATTGGGGATTCCACAACCGACTTGAATATGGCCATGCAAGCGCCGGTGGTGTTTGCCCGCGACCGGCTCACCAAGTACCTGGACGACCGGCAAAAGCCTTTCATACCTTGGAATGATTTTTTTGACGTGCGAGAGATCCTGTCTCAGCGCTGGTTATGATATAAAAATTATTCTCCTTGCACAGACGCGACATGTCGCGTCTCCGAGATATCGCTTCTCCGAGATGTCGCGTCCGCACACTGTTCTGGACTGTCAATTATTGCCTCAAATGAACACCGATCCGCGTCCTGGTCTGGTTGCTGCAGCCCGTTGCTTCTACGGGCAAGGCTGGATGCTGGGCACAGCCGGCAACCTCTCCGCCCGCCTGCCTGATGGCAGCTTCTGGATTACGGTTAGCGGTCGCCCTAAGGGTGAGCTGCAGCCGGATGACTTCATCCGCATCGCCCCGGATGGGGAGGTGCTAGACCGGCACGATCCCTCCGACAAGCCCTCTGCCGAAACCAGCATCCATCAGGCTATTTACGGCTGTTTCCCGGAGGCGGAAGCTTGCTACCACGTCCACTCGATAGAGGCGAATTTAGTCTCCCGCCTCGCCACAAAAGACGATCTGCCAATGCCTGCTCTCGAAATGCTCAAGGGGCTTGGGGTGTGGGAAGAAAACCCCAAGGTGGCGATGCCGGTGTTTGACAACCATTTGTACGTGCCTCGGATTGCGGCTGAGATTTGCCAGCGCTTTCAGGTGTCGCCCCCACAGGTGCCGGCGCTGCTAATCCGCGACCACGGCGTCACAGTTTGGGCCCCTTCTACCGCAGCTGCCCGCCACTATGTGGAGCTGGTGGAGTATATCTTTCGGTATATGGTGTCGGCTCGCCAGGTTGGCTTTTGCGATATCCTGTGATATATAGCGGTTCTCAGTTGGATGAACTAGGGCCCAGAAACCCGGTTTCTTAAAGAAACCGGGTTTCTCAGTACCTGACAAAGGATGAGAAACGCTATAATATCCGGTTGATTAACTGCAATGAGAAAACGCCGGCGGGCAATCAGTTACTCCCAATGCCCAATGCGATGATGCCCCTGCCAGCGCGATCTTATAGGTATTCAACCCGAACTTGATATGAGTTGCCCGCCGGCTGGAGAGTGTCGCCCCCCACACCGGCACAGCGCGGTTCTGCTAGGATAGCGAAAAACACAAATCAGCAAGGAAGACGGGACAGGTATGTCTAAATTCACCAGAATCCTCTCGATTGATGGGGGTGGCATCAGGGGGATTATTCCCGGACAGATATTAGTCTTATTGGAAGAAAAGCTCCAGAAGCGCACCGGCAACCCAGAGGCGAGAATAGCCGACTTTTTCGATTTTATTGCCGGCACCAGTACCGGGGGGATATTAACTTGTATTTATTTGTGCCCTGACCCCCAAAATCCCGGCAGACCTCGCTTTACGGCTCAAGAGGCGGTGGAATTTTACCTGCAAAGAGGGAAGAGAATATTTAGCCGAACTCTCTGGCAGAAAATTCGCTCGTTAGGGGGCATAATTGATGAGAAGTATTCGGCAGAGCCTTTAGAAAAATTGCTAGCTAATTACTTCCTAGATTTAAAGCTGAGTCAGTTGCTGAAACCTTGTTTAATTCCCGCCTATGATATACAGAAAAGGCGGGCTTACTTTTTCACTCAACATGATGCTGTAGCGGATGATAAATCTGATTTCTTGGTTCGGGATGTGGCGAGGGCAACGTCTGCAGCCCCAACCTTCTTTGAAGTGGCGAAAGTTACTTCACTGACGAATAATTTCTACCCGTTTATCGATGGGGGAGTCTTTGCAAATAACCCAGCGCTTTGCGCTTATGCGGAAGTGCGGACGAAATTAAAAGACAAGCTGAGTGAAGCAGACCCATCCTCAGGCAACCCTGCGGCCAAAACAGCGGTATTGTTATCGTTGGGAACGGGAAATATTAAAGAAAGATACGAATACGAAAAAGCAAAAGACTGGGGGAAGATTCAATGGGTAAGACCTGTAATTAATATCACGATGACTGGAGTGGCGGAAACGGTAGATTTTCAGACAAAGCAAGTTTTTTATACGCTGAATAAACAGGAACAATATCTCCGAATAAATCCAGTGATTAGGAATAACAGTCCTATGGCTGTAATGGATAATACGTCAGACGAAAATCTTAATACTTTAAGCAAATTTGGGGCTGAAATAGCGCAAAACTACAGCAAGAAATTGGATGAATTTATAGAGTTTTTGTTGTGACCGGCACGCAACGGGTTGGCCAGCTTGAGGCCCGGCGACGGGCCCGCCCCACTGCCGTCTCTGCCGCTAGACAGATAATAATCCGAGACAGTCCTGATACATTGCAGCGCAGCCGCCGCCGGCACAGGGATTATCCGATCAATTTGCATGGGTGCCGGTGCGCCGCTACCGCTGCAATTCCCCGGAGTGCCGGTGGGCGGGATTGCGGATTAAACGGCTGATCCACAGCAAGAAAGAAATCGCTAATGCCCGTGAATCCGGTTAAAAACTTTTCGTTTATCCAGTCGGCGCGTTTCAGCGGTTTGGGGGATCTCCCAAAAGGTAGAGAGTGATTCACCAGTCGGCACCGGAAGGTGAGGGCTGCCGGTTCAAACCAGAATAGCTTAGCCGGCGGCGGCGCACCGCAATTTCAGTCAGACGGGTTTCGTGCGCCGGCTGTGCGGAGTTTATAAATATCGTCGCTGGTTTGTCAGGATATCTGTAAACTCGCCCCCAGTCTTTGATTTTGCTCTGCGCCAACCAGAAATAAAATGGATAAGGGTGCCGGCACTTTTATTACCGAAAATCGAGTATTTTGTCAAGACCTTTTGAACGCCGGCAGTGCTGGACTAACATAAAAAAGGCACAACCGGCTTGTGGGGTGCCGGTGCCGGCAGCAACTGCAGCCGCGCCAAAGCCAAAAAGCCTCAGCCACGATCTACCCCGCGCCGCCGGTGCCCAAAGTTGGTTGGGACGTGCCACCCCAGCCCGATAAATGTCCAGCCGCCAAATGCAGCCGGCACCGACCGCCCCGTAAAGGATACCAGCCATGCAGCCCAATAGCGACGACACCCGCCAACCCCTGCTCTCCTCAGAGACGGACAGCCCCAACCTGGACTCGCCGGAATTCCAGCGGGGATACCGAGATGGGTACACCCACGAATCCCAGCAATCCCAGCATCCCGACTACCTTGCCGGTTATATCCACGGCTCAAAAGACCGGGTGCTGTACCGCGACTGCTGACACAAAGCCGGTGGTGGGATTTGAACCCACGGCCACCTGATTACGAGTCAAGTGCTCTACCTCTGAGCTACATCGGCACTTTTTTTTACTATAGCAGGCTTTTTGAGTAAGATCAATATCGTGATTGTGCTGGAATATAAGTGGCGAGGAATAAGTGGCGAGGAAAAAAGCAGCAGTGTCAAGAATCCGGCACTCTGCCTCTGCTGCACCCCGGCACCGGCAGCCGCACATTATAGCATGATTGCTGGAAATTGTCACCCAGCAACCAAACTATATCAAGTCGAGAACATCGGCTCTGCCTGAGTGAAGCCGATTGCGCCAGAATAAACCAAGCCCCGCTGCATGTCCAGCGTCAGCATCGTGCCGTCCCGAATAATGCCCGTGGCATTCTTGACCCCCAAAATCACGGGCACACCCAGGCGCATGCCAATCACCGCCGCGTGAGAAGTCAGACTTTCCTCCTCAGTAATCACCCCCGCAGCCTTGCGCATGGCCTCCACAAAATCAGCACTCGTCCGGGGAACCACCAAAATCTCGCCCTGGTTGAAATTGCCCATTTCCGCAGCGCTTGTGGCCACCCGCGCCCGACCGCTGACAGACCCCTGGCCCATGCTGGTGCCCTTGCCCAGCACTGCCGTCACCACCTCAACCTTAATCAAATCCGTTGAGCCGGCAACCCCTTGCAGCGTCCCCGCCGTCATCACCACCAAATCCCCATCCGACACCAAGTCCTTCTCCTGAGCCACACTGATAGCAGCTTGGAAAGTCTGAGCCGTTGAGGGCAAGTCCAGAACCAGCAGGGGCCGCACCCCCCACACCAGCTGCAGCTGCCGCGCCACATCCACGTGAGGCGTCACCGCCAGGATAGGCGTGCTCGGTCGGAACTTGGAGACATTGCGTGCCGTAGCGCCGGTTTTGGTCAGCGTCATAATCGCCGCCGCCCCCAGCTGCTTGGCAATCTGGCTTACAGCTTGACTGATGGCGTTAGGAATAGACCGGCCCGATGCGTCGCTTGCCACATTGCAGGTAATTTTGTCCCGCTCAATCCGCTCGGCGATTTTGGCCATTGTTTCCACAGCGGCGACCGGATATTTGCCCACCGCTGTTTCATTGGAGAGCATCACCGCGTCCGTGCCGTCGAGAATAGCATTAGCCACATCCGAAATTTCGGCGCGAGTCGGGCGGGGGCTGCTGACCATGCTGTCTAGCATCTGGGTAGCCGTAATCACCGGAATTCCGAGCCGGTTGGCGGTAGCAATCAGGCGCTTCTGCAAAATCGGCACTTCTTCTGCCGGCAGTTCCACCCCCAAATCGCCCCGGGCCACCATAACCCCATCGCACAGCGAGAGGATGGCTTCCATTTGCTCAATCGCCTCGTGCTTTTCAATCTTGGCAATCACCGGCACCCGCTTGCCGGCGCTAGCGATAATCTCTTTAATTTCCAGCACGTCTTCTGGGTTGCGCACGAAGCTGAGGGCCACCCAGTCCACCCCCTGATCCAGACCGAACAGCAAATCCTGCCGGTCTTTGTCCGTGAGCGCCCGAATGGACAGGTAAACCTGAGGAAAATTAACGCCTTTGTTGTTGGAGAGCGTCCCGCCGACCACCGTGAGGCAGTGCAGTTCGCGGGCGAGCCGGTCAACTTTCTCCACGCGCATCTCGACTCTGCCGTCATCGAGCAGAATCACAGAGCCTGCCGGCACTTCATCCGCCAGAGGCTCGTAGGTGACAGAGGAGATCTGCTGCGTGCCGGGAATTATCCGGCTGGTCAAAATGAAAGGATCGCCTTTTTCCAGGACGATCGAGCCGGTTTCAAAGCGGCCCAAGCGAATTTTAGGCCCTTGCAGGTCTTGCAAAATGCCCACCGGCTGGTTGAGCTCGAAGGAAGTCTGCCGGATTAAGCGAATGTTGCGCTGGTGATCTTCGTGACTGCCGTGAGAGAAATTGAGTCGCAGAGTTGTTGCGCCGGCCTGTATCAGCGCCCGCAACACTTCGGGGCTGCTGGTAGCGGGGCCAATCGTGGCGACAATTTTAGTCCGGCGCAGAGCGGAACGCAGATGTTGCATGAATCAAAATCCAGTGCGGGGTAGAGCGGAAAGGATTCCCCTCAGTGTTTCAATCCCTTAAAGGGATTCAATCAAGCATCCTACTGTACGCGCTGATAATTCTACAACAAGAATCCCCCCTTTGGCAGACAGGTGGCGCTCCACGAGGAATTGTCAGGCTTTTTTGATGGCCTGCGAGTTCCCTGCCAGGGGTGGGAGAGGGGCGTGGCGGGCCAGTCCGGGCTGCCGGTGCTAAAATATGTGACGGGTAGGGGCGGGTTCACGAGAAATCTCTCGGGGAAGCATCGGATATTTATAAACCGCGGCGACACGCGACCCTGCCCTCAAGGCTGCTGTAGCGTTTAACCTGAGATATAAGGATTGCTGAAATTTAACAAAGCGAGTGCAGATTACATTTTTAGGAACTAGCTCTGGTGTCCCGACCCGGTCGCGCAATGTCTCCGGCGTCGCCTTGCGCCTGCCCCAGCGGGCGGAATTCTGGCTGTTTGACTGCGGCGAAGGCACCCAGCACCAAATCCTGCGCAGTGACCTCAAAATCAGCCAGCTGACTCGGATTTTTATCACCCACACGCACGGAGACCACATTTTTGGCTTGATGGGCCTGCTAGCCACTGTCGGGCTGGCCGGCAATCCCCACCGCATCGATATTTACGGCCCAAGTGGGCTGAGTGACTATCTGCAAGCCTGCCAGCGTTACTCCCACACGCATTTTTCTTACCCGATTAAGGTTCACAAAAACCAGCCCGGGGTAATTTATGAAGATGAGGAGTACACCGTTAGCTGCGGACGCCTGGAACACCGCGTCACCGCCTTTGGCTACCGGGTGACGGAAAAAGACCGGCCCGGGCAGTTCAATGTGGAAAAAGCGAAGGAGCTGGGAATTCCTTCAGGCCCTCTCTATGGCCAGCTGAAGCGGGGCGAAACCGTGACTCTGCCGGACGGGCGAAAATTTAATGGGGCAGAGTTCTGCGGACTGCCGCAAGTGGGTCGCACAATTGCTTACTGTACGGACACGGTTTACTGTGAGGGGGCGGTAGAGCTGGCCCGGGATGCGGACGTCCTGATTCACGAAGCCACTTTTGCCCATCAAGACGCCCAGCTGGCCTACGACCGGTTGCACTCAACTTCGACGATGGCGGCGCAAGTGGCTGTGGGAGCTGGGGTAAAGCAGCTGCTGATGACTCATTTCAGCCCTCGCTACGCGCCAGGGAATGATATTGTCCTCGACGATTTGCTGCAAGAAGCCCGCGCTATCTTCCCGAATACGGATATGGCTTATGATTTTCTCACTTGGGAGGTTCCCCGACGCCAGACGCTAGAACTGGCAGGAAGTAGCAATTAGGAATTAGTTAGCCGCTAATTGATCGCTGCTGATCGGGTGACTGTGGCAGGCGTTATGACACACCGGCAGCTCCAAGGGAATCACCACAGCAGGGGGGTTTTTGCTTTCGGCACCATTATCCTCGTCTTTTTCCTCCTGGGAATGCACTGCGAGTAAGCGGTGGCGAATCGAGTTCAGATGGTTCTGAGAGCTCACCGGCTCTCTCGGCATGGGAATCTCTGTGTTTGGCCAATTGGGTAAATCGTGGCACGCACAGGATGCCGCTGGCATGCCCACCGTCCGGATGGCGAGGGGCATGGGGCAGCGAGCGCACTGAATTATTTCCCACTCTGGCGTTAGCAGCTCGGCGATGGTTTCCGAGGTGCCCTCCAAGTAGCAGTCTCCCGATTCGGGGGAGGTAATTCTCTGCCAGCAGTCTTCAAATTGGCGGCTGTATTGATCGCTTTTAAGCACCGGCACAGGGAGCAAAGCTTCCTGACCGTTGCCAATCAAAACTTTCTTTCCCAGCTGAAACCAATAGGCGAGATATTGTCTGACTTGTGTTGCGGATGCCATAGCTGATTTGACTTGAGGTAAATACAAAAAATAATGACTGCAACCCCTTCTGGCTGCGGGCGAATGCGACGATTCGCATCTGGCGGGGGGATTGATGCTTCTCTATCTATAATTTGCCAAGGCGGGGTTTCGCACTCCTCCAAATGGGTGAATAAAACTAGGCAAACTGCTTGTATATCGCCTGAGGCCGTTAGAGTAATTTTGAGTAAAAAATTATCAATAACGGCCCTAATATTCTGATTTCCAAAACTGGTTTCCTCCTCACCGAGCGCTGTGGCCTGCACCCGAAGCCGTATTTTGTTATGTCTGGTGCTTAACGATTTGGAAAATTTACCGAAATAAAAGGCAAGAATCCCGCCTCTCCCTCTCTGTAGGGGCTGGCGGTCGTTCGCCAGAGCGCCCGAGAACCGAACTCTCCGGCTCCCCAGAGCGGCGCAGTTTTGCCATTTTTGTCTGGGCTGCCACCCCGGCTCCTGTTGTCGAACTCACGGCACGTTCCAACTCTGGGTAAATCAATCAATCGCTCGCCCGTTCTTTACAAAAATTAAAAAATATTCATATTACTTAAATTTTCGCTCTCTGTCTTTAAGGGACAGGGGTGGCAGCCCCAGCAGCTGCCGGTGTGACAAATCACCAGAATGTAAGGCTCCCAGTTCTATCCTAGCTGTTGCCAAGGATAATCTTGCGAGTATAACACTTTAAAGAATGCAAGATGTTTTAACATTGCCGGAAGCGCTGGCTCTCAGGCGGCAGGGGCGAACCGAGGGCGCTGAGGTTGAGAGCGTGACCGCCGGTGACGAGGTAAACGGGATTGGCGATGGCACCCAAGCGGCGGACGATCTGGCCAAGCCGGTCGCGGAACAGCCGCCCGGCGGCATAGGCGGGCACGACGCCCCAGCCGGTTTCTTCGGCAACGAAAATTACCTGACCGGCACAAGTCCCCTGCAAACTTGCTAGCAACTCTTGCTGGGTTCGCTCCCAGCCGGCACTGTCGCTCTCTAAGAGGTTGGCAACCCAAGTTCCCAGGGAATCAACCAGCAAGCAGCTGGCCATTGGCGCGGCGGCGATGGCGGCAGGCAGCTCGGCAGGCACTTCCAGGGTAGCCCAACTTTGGGAGCGCCGCTGCCGGTGCCCTTCAATGCGCGCCTGCCACTCCACATCAGCTGGGTCAGCCTGAGCCGTAGCCACATAGAGTACCGGCAAGCCCGACTGCATGGCCAAGGTTTCCGCCCACTCACTTTTGCCAGACCGCGCCGGGCCCGTTACCAAAATCACTTGCCTTGCAGGTGCAACTTCAGGGTTCATCAAGGTTAAACTGGAGATTGATTTTATCGGGGTTATGGGTTATTCGTCGGCTCGTGTGCGGGTCAGGGGCGATTGGCAAGGGAGTTTGGACAGCAAAGCGGGGAGAAACCTGTTTACTTCCCCCTGCTCCTCATCCCCAGAGGTGGCCCCGCTCTCCCCAACAAGGGCTGCCCCACACACTTGTAATATCAATTTCTGTTGAATACCCCTAATATAGTTGAGTGGGGGCATTGGGCATCACGCAAAAGGGCATTGCTAATCCTCCACGCCCTGCTGCTAATTGGGGTTAATCAACAGGACATGATATAACTTCTCACTTTTGGCACCGACTGACAAATAGCAACTAACAACTACTTAGAGATTCAGTTTATGCCGGCTCCCCTGGTTTCTGCGATTATCTGCACCCACAATCGGGATACCTATTTAGGCGCTGCCACTGACAGTTTGCTCAAACAGGATTTCCCAGATTTTGAAGTCGTGGTGGTAGATAATGCCTCAAATGACCGCACGCGCTCTGTCGTGGCAGAAAGGCTCTGTGACCCGCGCCTGAAGTACATTTACGAACCGGCAATCGGTCTTTCTGTGGCTCGCAATACTGGCGCAAAAGAGTCGCGCGGCGCGATTCTAGCCTATCTCGACGATGATGCCGTTGCTAGCCCTGGCTGGCTGATCCGCCTCTGCGCAGCGTATCAAAGCAACGAAAAACTGGCAGTTGCCGGCGGCAAAGTCACTTTGCTCTGGCCTCCGGGACTGCACCCGCCGTCGTGGCTCTCTCCGGGACTGGCCGGCAACTTGGGAGCTTACGACTTGGGGGATGAGGTCGTTTACATCGAGGAGCCCGGACTGACGCCCAGAGGCTTGAACTACTCTATCCGCCGGTCATTCCTGGAGCAAATTGGCGGCTTTGATATTAATCTCGGTCGCATTGGCAAAAAGTTATTATCAAATGAAGAACTGCAGGTAACGGAACTCGCCCTCCAGCTGGGGTGGCAGGTGGCCTATCTCCCTGATGCCGTTGTGGCCCACAACGTCGCTCCAGAGCGCATCAACCGGTCGTGGTTTTTGCAGCGGGGCTGGTGGCAGGGCATCAGCGAGTGCTACCGGGAACAGCTGGCCGGTCGCGCCGGCCCTAGCCAGCTGGCGCGAGGGGGGGAACGGTTTGTGCGAGGGCTTTACAAGTCTGTTAAATATTTTAGCAACCCCGCCCAACGCTTTGACAATTTTGTGTATGCCTACGGTCAGATTGGCTATCTTAGTGCCGCCCTTAACGGCATGCTCTTCCCGCCCAAATCGGCAAGCAGTCAGCCAGAGTAACGTTTGATTTTTGATGTTACTTTGAAGGGAATATCCCCATTAATGGCATCTAAAAGAAAACAGCTATTTTGGCAAAAAAACAGTCCACAACCCAGACTTTCTGTTCAAACTCCCTATCATGACCTCCAAACAGTCTAAGATTCCGGTATCAGTTCTAATTCCCGCTAAGAACGAAGAGGCAAATCTGCCAGCTTGTCTGGCCAGCGTGGCCAGGGCTGATGAGGTGTTTGTTGTGGATTCCCAAAGCCGCGACCGCAGCTGCGAAATCGCAGAAAGTTCCGGGGCAAAAGTGGTGCAATTCTACTTTAACGGGCGCTGGCCAAAAAAGAAAAACTGGTCGCTGTCAAACCTGCCCTTCCGCAATGAGTGGGTGCTAATTGTCGATTGTGACGAGCGCATCCCCCCGGAACTGTGGGACGAGATTGCCGAGGCTATTCAGAATCCAAACTTTAACGGCTACTACCTGAACCGGCGAGTGTTCTTCCTGGGCACCTGGATTCGCCACGGCGGGAAGTACCCTGACTGGAATCTGCGCCTGTTTAAGCATGAAAATGGACGCTACGAGAACTTGAGCACTGAAGAGGTGCCCAACACTGGCGACAATGAAGTCCACGAACATGTGATTTTAGAAGGCCAAGTGGGATATCTGAAAAATGATATGATCCACGAAGATTTTCGGGACGTTTACCACTGGCTAGAGCGCCACAATCGTTACTCCAACTGGGAAGCGAGGGTTTATTACAATGTGATAGCAGGAACCGAAGAGTCTGGCACGATTGGTGCCAATCTGTTCGGAGATGCCGTTCAGCGCAAGCGCTTTCTCAAAAACCTGTGGGTGCGGCTGCCGTTTAAACCGACTCTGCGGTTCATTTTGTTCTACTTTATTCAGCTGGGTTTTTTAGATGGGAGAGCCGGCTACATTTACGGGCGGCTGCTGAGTCAGTACGAGTATCAAATTGGTGTGAAATTTTATGAGTTGCGCAAGTTTGGCGGTAAGTTGAATGTCTCAGCTGCGCCAGCGCAAAAGCCGCAATCAGTGTCAGTGAAGGAGTCTTGAAAAAGTTTGTAGTGAGGGCTAAAGCCCTCCTTCCAGAGAAAAGAAGACAGGTATTTCAGAGAAAAGAGGACAGGCATTTCAGAGAAAAGAGGACAGGCATTTCAGAGAAAAGAGGACAGGCATTTCAGAGAAAAGAGGACAGGCAAGATGCCTGTCCTACAGCGAAATAAGCGGACTTAATATGACAGGTTCTGTGAAAGCTTCTCACCCCGAGCCGGATGGGGGGGCAAAAGATGCCGGCGATCCCAGTCCGGTAGAAATGCCGGTGCCCGACGCAAAACCCTGGGTGGATTTGCGCAAATACGACCAATCTTGGTTTGACAGGGGGCGTGCCGGTTGGTTTATTGTGCTGTGGTGGCTGGTGCAAGGGGTGGCTTTTCCCCTCAGCCCCCACTTTTCGCACGGGTTCCGCCGGTGGCTGCTGCGGCTGTTCGGGGCTCGCATCGGTGCCGGTGTCCTCATCCGCCCGACGGCGCGGTTTACCTATCCTTGGAAAATTGAAATTGGGGATTTCAGCTGGATTGGGGATGATGTGGTTTTATACAGTCTCGACCGCATCCGCATCGGGGAGCATTGCGTGATTTCCCAGGAATGCTACCTGTGCACCGGCAGCCACGACATGGGAGATCCGGCTTTTGGGCTGGTGACTGCGCCGGTGGAAATTGGCAATGGCGTCTGGGTGGCGGCGGATTGCTTTATTGGCCCGGGTGTGCGGATTGGGGCGAATGCGGTGATTGGGGCTCGCAGCTGCGTGTTCGCCAATATGCCGGCGAGTCAGGTTTGCTGGGGCACTCCTTGCAAGCCCAGATATGCCAGGGTGATGAAGGGTTGAGGGTGACGCCGCTCGCATACTGTTGGCAATCTGCAACAAGGCTCCGGGGGGCGGTTGGCGTTTGGGGCAGGTCAAGTATTAAAATCGAGGTTAAGAAACCGGGTTTCTTTTCCGGTAAACAAGAAATTCGGTTTCTGAGATACCTGCGTAAAAATTAGCCCGCGCAGGCGGGCGAAAGCCTGTATAGCGGCAGACTTCAGTCTGCCGAATAAAAATTACACAACCGGAAGTGACATCACTCGTTCATATTCTTGTAAGTCGCCACAGCGGAAGGCGAGATGCGATTCAGGTAGCGGAAAATCCAATACTTAAACACCGTGTCCAAAATCACCGGGAAAGTAGCAATAAACAAAAAGATAAAGGCGTGATTTTCTGGGATTCCCAAATGTCGGGATATGCCTTCGAGAATCACTTCCCAGCCGTGGGGCGAGTGGAATCCCACGAAAATATCCGTAAACAAGATAATGATAAACGCCTTAGCGCTGTCGCTCAGCCCGTACACGATATTGTCCATAAACGACTTTAAAACCGTGATTTCCCGCTGGCTGTTAGCGATGACGAAGCCAAAAGCGAAAAGCGACAGCAAATCCGAAAAAACATTCTTGATTGCGCTCGAACTTTCGCGCCGGAATTCTTCAGCAATTTCCTCCGCCTCTTCCTTCACCTTTTCTTCCATTTCCTCCCGAGTGAGTTGGGGGGCGGAGCCAACTAACATTTTAAATTTGAGGCGATTTTCAAAGTGCTGCAATTCAGAGAATGCTTCCTCTTCCATTTCCTCGTTGATAAAAATTTTCGCATGTTGGGTGTCACGAACGCGGTCAACAATCGGGCCAACGATGAAATTTTTGGAAATCTGGTGCGTCAGGAGCGGAATCAAAATCAGCAATAAAATGAACTTGAGCGAAACTACTGTTTTAGTTTTGGAACTGCGGAAAGTCTTGACAACTTCTTCCTCCGATTTCGGGTCCAGCTCTCTTTTGAGCCGGTCGAGAGTTCTCAAAATTGACCTCGGCAAGAAACTGGTCTCAGACATCGTGTCAGATGCTTTGACTCGGCTAGCACCAGAGGAACGTGCGCTCGTACCGCTGTTCTGTGCCGGTTTAGAGGCTGACTCAATCGGCACAGAGTTGTATGGAACTAAGGATGTGGACGGCGTTGGCGACGGAGGAGCAGCTGTTGGTTGCGAGCTAACTTTCTCAGGGCTGTACCTGGATAAGACCTCATCAATAAAATTCAGCTTCTCCAGAATTAATAACTCTTTCTCCTTGCTTTCTCGGGTGCGCCAGTCTGGGGGACTTGCCGGCGTTTCAAACAAGATTGTTTTGGGAGTCTTGCCCGGAGCGTTTTCAACGAAAGAACGGGTGAGTTTGAATTCAGAAAGTTTCTGCCTTGCCTGATTTAAATTTTTATTTAGCTCAGCCTGAAAGTACGCCTGGACGCTGTCGCTGTGGCTAGCTGATTCCGGGGAAACTTTTTGGCCATTAAAATGCTCATTTTCGATGGCTCGGATTCTCAAGGCGGCATCATAAGCGTCATCCAGCGCCCTTTCCGGTGTCTCGGTGAGCCACTGCCCGGCTGACTGCATGACTCCTTTAATCGCTTTAAACAGAGGTGTTTTCATGCCAAAAAATTGCTGCGCGTCTTCTGTTATTTTAGATACATTCAAGCAGGAAATGCGGCTCCGACCGATAAAAATCTAGAAACCCAGACCCTGCTTGTATTTATGGAATTTCAGCCATTAAAGTCTGAAAGGTAGACCCGGTAAGAAATTCACAGATTTTCTTAAGGAAACGTGCCGGGAAGGAATCTCAGTGGGGCCGGTGGGGCTAAAGCCCAACTACAAACCGTAGGGCTAAAGCCCAACTACAAACGGCTGGGCACCGGCCCGCCAGCCGGGGCCGTGGGAAGCGAACTGCACGCCTGGGTCTGTTGGAGGAGCGAGATACAAACAGAACAGGACTGATTGGGTTGTGGTTCATAATTTGTAGTATAGCGGTGCTGCCATGACAACCGATACTTTTTTGCTAACAACCTTTAACAGTCGCTAACAAATACATAAGCTGAGATAGTCTCTCAACCAAGGCGTATCAACCAATGCCCGCAGTAAAATTCCGCGAGCACCATTTAGATCCCGATTCATAACCCGCCCGTCGATTTTTGACTTTATGACTCTCGACCCGCCTATCTTGACAATCTCGCCAGTCCACGAAACAGTCTTTGATGTGTGGGCTTCGTTGATGTCCGACAGGACTGTTTTACCTGTTTCCCAAGCTTTCCACTCTAAATGCTTCTTGAACTGGTAGTGAGACAGTGTCAGCATCTGGCGCACAGTCTTGGACTTAATCTTGCGCCGCGACTTGCCCACCATCTGAGAGGACTCAAAGCTAGGCAGGAGAATTACGTCAAAGTTCTCGACCAGAAATCGGGCGGTCTTGTGATGCAGCTCTTTAACTAAGTGCTGTACTTTACACCGGATGCGGTCAGCGGCCTTCCTGAAACGCCGCTTCTGGGCTGACTTGGCCTTGCTCATCTTTGAGACAAGGCGGTCGAGTTTGAAACAGAGCTTCTGAATCCGCAAGTTGGCGTCATTGCCAATCCATCCGCAGGATGACTCGGAAAAGAAAGTCATGAATGTGCGAACACCGGGATCTAAGGCGACCACTCGCCCTTGGTTCTCGGGCCGGAGTGGCCGCACTTCTTCGGAGACTATCAGGTAATACTCCCCGTAGGCAAGGGTCAGCCGGCCATCGCTAAATTTCAGGGGCAATGACTCGGCGAAGCGGACTTCTCCTAGGATTGTGTGGTAGACGCCGCGCTCGCTGATTGCTGACTTAGGGATATAAACCGTCTGCTGCCTGTCAGAGCGACTCCGGAACCGGCACAAGCGAATTTGCTTGTCTTTGATAAAGCCGCGCTTGGCTTCTCGGACAGCAATGCAGGCGTCCTTGACGGCAATCTTCTTAATTTGGTAGGGGACGGGTTTGGCCCATTCAGGCAGCGCCCCTAAAATGATAGGCGCAACAGCCATCCAGTTTGCTTTTGTCCCCGGTTCCTGTAGGTGCTTGATAGTGGCGTTATAGACGTACCTGGACACGCCAAACCACTGCTTCAAGAGAGCCCTTTGCTCAGGACTTGGGAATATCCGGAGCTTCCGAGATTTCCTTGCGGTATCGCAATCGCCCGTGCATCCTGCAGCTGTAGCTTGCTTGAGCGAAGCGGTAAACGTGGAGGATGGCGAGCAAATCTGCTGTGAGCTCGGATTCCCGGCAGTGAGCAGGTTCGTTGAGAACCAAGAGTTGCCCACCGTTTTGTTTGACCATGAAGTCGAACAGCTCGAATCGGAATCGGCACAGTCAACCACGGCAGGCAACCACAACCGTGAGCTTATCGCCGCGCATAATTCTGACCAGTAGGGACCGCAGTCCTTTGCGTTTGAAGTTGAGTCGGGCTCCGATGTCTTGGACGATTTCAGCTTCGGGGTAGCGCTCTGGCATGAACTGGACTTGACGGGCGAGGTCATCCCGTTGCTGCTCTGAACTGACTCGGCAGTAGCAAACAGTGGCAGATGGAGCTGCCTCCCCTCCCACCGACCCGATGTCGAAGAGGCGCAGCCGACAGATGGGCGTGCGGACGCTTTTGATTTTCCTCTCATCTGCGTACTTCCTGAGTGTATTTGGATGCAGTCCCAGAAACTCGACCGCTTTTCTTAAGGGAACGTATGGCATGAGTAAACTATAGTATACTTCAGCCAGCGTTAGTAAATCGACTGCTGCTGACAACCCCCATTCGGGGGAGGGGGGAATTGGGGGCTGCCGGCAACAACCCCAGAGCTGATGCGGGAGGAGACGAGAGTGCAGGCGCGTTCCATTTGGATTACTGGGCCAACTCGCAGCGGCAAGACGACTCGCCTGGTGGAGCAGTACCGGCTCTGGGTGGAGATGTTCAGGAGCGAGATGTCGCCTCTCGACCGGCTCTCACTCTCAACAGCTGCCGGTGTTCCAGCACAGGGGAGCGGGGGAGCGGGGGGGCAAAAGAACAGAAGCACCCAAAACCCAAAATCCAAAATCCAAAATCCAAAATCCGACCTCCCTCCCTTGCCCAGCAAGCCGGGGATGTTAGTATTTGCCGCCAATGGCTGGGTGGAATTGGCAGATCTGCTCGCAGCCGCCACCCCCGCTCCCTATCCAGTCCACTCAACCACACCCCTGCGCTTTTTCCGAGATCAAGTCATTCTGTTTTGGCCCTTATTAATCCAGCAATTAAACCTGAGAGCGCAATTCCCCTTGCGACTGCGCCCGGAAACCGAGCAGGAATTGGCCACATGGCTGTGGCGTCCCGAACTAGACGCCGGAACTTTGCGCCAAGAGGGTGTCAGCGAAACGCGCCAGGTTCGCCGCACCCTGGACTTGCTGCAGCTGGCGGCTGCTAGCGGCACGCCGGTGGAAGACATTCCTCTGATTTTACAGCAGGGCTTGGCAGAGCGGGAAGATTCCCCCGGCATGCCGGCGGGTGCGGGTGAGTTGCTGCTGCGCTGGCGGAGCTGGTGCTTGGAGCGGGGGTTGCTCACTTACGGGATTATTTGCGAACTCTACTGGCGTCACCTGCTGCCCGATCCCACCTACCGGCAGCACTTAACTCGCCGCTTCCGAGCTGTGCTGGCGGATGATGTGGATGAATACCCCGCTATCGCCCGCCACCTGTTCGACTTCCTGCTGGATGCCGGGTGCGCCGGCGCGTTTACCTACAATCCCGACGGTGCCGTGCGGCTGGGGCTGGACGCCGACCCCGAGTATCTGGCCGGTCTGGCTGGGCGCTGTGAGGTGGAAACCTTAACCGGGCAGAGCGGTTTAGCAAAAGTCTTGGGAGAGCCGGCGGTGGAATTGGCTGTCAATTCTTTAACTGTTTACGGGAATTCTTTCCCCCTTGACGATTCGGTGCGGTTAATTCAAACCACTTCGCGGGCGCAACTGCTGCGGCGAACCGCCGAGATCGTTATTGATGCCGTCAAATCGGGACAGGTGCAGCCCCAAGACATCGCTGTGATTACTCCCGGTTTGGACGCCATCGCCCGCTACACTCTGATGGAAATCCTTGGCAGCAAGGGGATAGCGGTTGAGCCCCTCAACGAGCAGCGCCCCCTGGCCAGCTCCCCTGTGATTCGGGCCCTGCTGACGCTGCTGGCTTTGGTATATCCGGGACTGGGGCGTTTGGTGGACAGGGATGCGGTGGCTGAAATGCTCGTGGTGCTGAGCCGGCAGTCTGAAGGGGGCACGGGAACACGGGAGCACGGGAGGGGGGGAGAAAAAGAGGATGAAATTTCACCCTTCACCCTTGACACTTCAGGGCTGACGCTTCAAACCCGCTCACCGCTGACTGCTGACATTGACCCGGTGCGGGCCGGTCTGCTGGTGGATCACTGCTTTTACCCAGATATAGAGCACCCCCGCTTGCTGCCGGTGACGGCGTTTCCCCGCTGGGACCGGCTGGGATACCGGGCAACCCGCGCCTACGAGGAGATTGTCGGCTGGCTAAAAACACAGAGACTGCAACTGGAACAGCGGCTGATTCCCAGCCCGGTTTCGGTTATCGACCGAGCGATCCAGCAGTTTATGTGGAGAGGGGGCAATCTTCCCTACGATCAGCTGACGGCTTTGCGGGAACTGATTAAGATTGCTCTGCACTACTGGGAAGTGGATGGGCGACTGCGCCAGAGTTCCGATCGCACCGGCATGCTAGATGCAGGCGGCGATTGCGGCGCAGGCGCATCTGTCTCAGATGCGCACTCCACCGGCGTTGAGCAATTTATTCAGCTGCTGCGCCGGGGAACTATCAGCGCCAGCCCCTACCCGAAATTGCCGGTTTGGCCAACTGGCGGCGCTGTTACCTTGGGCACGATTTTTCAGTACCGCTTCAATCGCAAGTTTCACCGCTGGCACTTCTGGCTGGATGCCGGTTCGCCTTTGTGGCAAAGTAGCGGGGAAGCGGTGCGATTTGGTGCTTTTTTGTTTCTCCAGAGCCGGTTTGGCCGGCCTTGGGGCGAGGAAGAGGCCATTTTTGCTGACGAGGCGCGGCTGCGGCGGATTTTGCTGGATTTGCTGGGGCGTGCCGGTGAGCGTCTTTTCCTCTGTCACAGTGACCTGGCTGTGAGTGGCCAGGAGCAGACTGGGCCGCTGCTGTCTTTGGTGAATGCGGCTGTGCCGGTTTCTGAGCCGGTGCTCATTTGAGATTCAGCCAGGTTTGGATTTCTTGTGCCAGCCAGGCGCACTCAGCCTCGGTCAGTCCCTGACCGAATGAGTATTCCTGCTGGCTGGTGTGGATCTCTACTATCGGTTTTTCTACTGATGGAGAGATTTCAATCACACTTTTTAAAACATTTTGAATATCCGCAGTCCTTTCCTGCTGTTGGGAATAGCAAAATCCCCAGCAATACCACTCCAGAGTAAAAACCTTCCTCTGGAAAACAGCCCGAAAATTTTTTGTCGGGATCAGCATATTAACCAGGCCGTCTACTATTCCTATACTGCCGAATATCGCCAGCGCTCCCAGGAAGCCATGCATACATTCCAGTAAAGGAAATGCAAGGCCAATCCAGATAATAAATTCTAAGCTCGCGCCCCTAAAAAAACCCGAAATCAATAAAATAAAAAAATTGGAAACCATAAAAAATGCATATATTGTTGATAGCGTTACCAAAACCTTCTTATTGTTGGCGAACATAAACCTTAAAAGTGACCATCTAAACGGCATCTCAATACTCAACTTTTTATGAGATTTTTTGAGCCGCACACTGCTATTAGAGGGCTGAGGGATTGTTTTAGCAACGCAGGCAGAAAAACCCTCGGGATCAACCGCCTCAAGTGGTTGACTTCCAGTGGGCGGGAGGATTTTTCCAGTGTGGGGAGAATTAGTCAGTTGAGAGCTGCTTTGCGCAGTAAAGCCAGATTGGAGAGCCGCCAGCGCTTCACCGGCACTGATAAATCGCCGCTCCAAGGCGGGCTCTGTCAGGTGTCCGATCCAGCTGGCAAAGCTGGGACTCAGGCTAACCCTGTCGCTAAATTGAATCCGCATATCGCGCTGGGGCAAATCTGCCGGTGAGGTGCCGGTGGCTAGATGAATTAGAGTGGCTCCCAAGGCGTAGAGATCCGATGCTGGCACCGCTCGCCCCCCAAACTGTTCCACCGGCGCATACCCGTAAGTTCCCACCACAGTAAAGGTAGCTCCTTCCGCCGCCGCCTTGTCTTGCACCGCGCCAAAGTCTACCAGATAAACCCGTTTGTCCTCACCCCAGATTAAGTTGCTGGGCTTGATGTCGCGGTGGAGAACCGGCGGATTGAGTTCGTGCAGGTAAACCAGGATTTTTAATATCTCCTCAGCGATTTTGCGGAGTTCCTTTTCCGTGAACTTTATGCCCTGATTCAGCAATTCCTTGAAGGATGAACCGGGGATATATTCCTGCACCAACCCGAACCAGAGCGTTCGGTCATCGATAGAGAAATAATCGCGATATTTGGGGATTCGGGGGTGGGAAAGCTGTTTGAGAACCTGGGCTTCTCGCTCAAAGAGTTTGAGGTCATCCCACTGCACATCCCCGCCAAAGGACAGGAGTTTGACAATCACCGGCTCCCCTGCGGGCTGTGCTGTTAAATCCTCAGCCAGCCAGGTTTGGCGACCGGCATTCTGTCCTAACTTTTGTTTCAGTTTGTAACGGTCGTGCAATACTTGTCCGGCTTGCAGCATAATGTTGCGATTCCTTAACGCGCTAGAAAGTAAGCAGTAGGGTGCGGAACGCACCCTACAACCAAAGTAACACAGTTTTTTGTTAAGTTTTTTGAAGCTATCGCGTCTAACCCTGACGGGGGTTTGGCTCTGAAGAGTTAAGAAAGAGATGAGAGAGGCATAGCTTGTTTAAGAGCGGGTTTGGGGGGAGCGGAGGGCGGACATGTTTGTCTGACTGGAAAATCAGATGAATCGAGTGTAACACAGAGCCGGCCTGAACAACAAGCGCTGACGCTGGGATGAGAATCTATTCCCCAGGTTGAACATTGGCCAAAATTATCCGTTCAGAAAAGATAATTTTAAAACTGAAGATGAATCACTGGATCGGAATGCTTGGCTCCAGTCTCGGTAATGGTTCCTGTCTGGCGTCCGGTTCTCAAGGAGCCGGTGAAGGCGCGACCTTTGACTGGACTGTCAGTGGGAAAACTCAGCAAAGTCGTTTTGGCAAAGAAGGGGCTGTCAGAATGGAGGCAAGTCTTGTACCAAGAGAAGCGAGGCAGTCAGTGAGCGGGGAGACAGTGGCTTCACGATCTGAGGCTCAGGGGACAGGCTGACCTTTGGGCCTGTGGGAGTGGATTTGTGGGAGCGGATATCAAAATAGGGATCGCCAGGCCGATCACCTGTCCACTTCCTTGAAACTCTTACAAGAGCGGCGCTCTAGCTGCCCAAAGCCTGCGCAAGCAAAAGTTAATGGGCTGGAAGCGGTTAAACTTTTTTGGCCTCTGCATGGCCATCGCTTCTTTTCGGCCCGCAAGATTTTTTAAGTTTTCAGGAGAGTGAAAATACGGATTTATTAAATTTTATTAAAAACCGTGTCATTTTAAAAATTCCAGGGCATTATATAGAAAGAATGACAGCAGTAGATGTCCGGGTGGCTCTGAATGGCTTGGCGAGGCTTTCCGGTAAAACTGGGACATTTTTAGCGCGGTGCCGCTGACTGGCGTTACTTGTACTGATCGGGAGAACCTTAATGAACATCACCCTACCGGGTTACCAACTCATCGAATCCATTCACGCGGGAGTGAGAACCGTCGTTTATCGGGGTCGGCGCGAGGCCGATTGTGCGAGCGTTATTGTCAAAACCCTAAAGTCCGAGTATCCCAGCCTAGAAGATATTACCCGGTTGCGGCACGAGCATAAAATTCTTCAATCGCTCGACAGTAAAGGGATTGTCAAAGCCTATAGCTTAGAAAGCTATCAAAATGGCTTGGCGCTGATTTTAGAAGATTTGGGGGCCGAGTCCCTCAAAAATTGGATGAATTCTCAGCCGGTGCCAGTTGTTGAGTTTCTCGGGCTCGCGATTCAGCTAGCGTCTGCCCTGGAGGAGCTTCACAAAAATCAAATTGTTCATAAAGATATCAAGCCGCAGAATATTATCATAAGTCCGGCCAATCGGCAAGTAAAAATTATTGATTTTAGTATTTCTTCGCGGCTGGAGAAAGAAAACCCGACACTCAGCCATCCTGACTTGCTCGAAGGCACGCTGGCCTACATGTCGCCGGAGCAAACGGGCAGAATGAATCGGTCAGTGGACTACCGGACAGACTTTTATTCCCTGGGCGTCACGTTTTATGAAATGCTGACAGGGGAGTTGCCCTTTAACGCCAGCGAGCCTCTGGAATTGGTGCACAGCCACATTGCGAAGATGCCGGTGCCGCCTCACGCGCTGAATCCGGAAATCCCAGAGGCGATTTCAAATATTGTGATGAAATTATTGGCAAAAACCGCCGAAGACCGGTATCAAAGTGCCCTGGGGCTGAAGTTTGACCTGGAAACCTGTCTGATGAAGGTGCAAACGCTCGGCGCAACTTTCGACTTTATAGCCGGAAGTGCCGATAAAGCGGGGCAATTGCTGATCCCGCAAAAACTGTACGGGAGGGAGGCGGAAGTTGCCACTCTTCTGGAAACGTTCGAGCGAGTTTCTGCCGGCACCACCGAACTGATGCTAGTTTCCGGTTATTCCGGCATCGGTAAAACCGTTTTGGTAAATGAAGTACACAAACCCATTGTGCGGCAGCGCGGGTATTTTATTGCGGGGAAATTTGACCAGTTCAAGCGGAATATTCCTTACGCTTCTCTGATTCAAGCCTTCCAGTCACTGGTTCAGCAACTGCTAACCGAAAGTGAAGCGCAAATTCAAAATTGGAAAGCAAAACTGTTATCGGCTTTGGGTCTTAACGGCCAAGTCATCATCGACGTGATTCCCGAAGTCGAACTCATTACCGGCAAGCAGCCACCCGTACCCGAAATGGGGGCCACTGAATCGCAAAACCGCTTCAGTCGGGTATTTAAACAATTCATCGGCGTATTTACAGCCAAAGAACACCCTCTCGTTGTTTTCTTAGATGACTTGCAGTGGGCGGATTCGGCATCGCTGAAATTAATCGAACTGCTGATAACCGACAGCGACAGCCAATATTTATTGCTGATTGGCGCGTACCGAGATAACGAAGTTTTTCCGGCGCACCCGACCGTTCAGAGCATTGAAAAAATTCGCCTGGCCGGTGCGACTGTAAATGAGCTCCTACTCGGCCCGTTACAGCTCGCTCACGTTGAAGAATTAATCGCCGATACTTTAAATGAATCTGAGCGTTCGGAATCTCTGTCTGTAGAGACGCGAAATTTCGCGGCTTTACTTTTCAACAAAACTCAGGGGAATCCCTTTTTCTTAACGCAACTGCTTAAAACCCTTTACCAGGAAGACTTGTTAGTCTATGACTTGTACTCGGGCGCGTGGGAGTGGTCACTGGCGCAAATTCAAGCGATTGGCATTAGCGATTATAACGTTGTCGAGTTGATTGCCAGAAATATTCGCAAGCTGTCAAGCGATACGCAGAAAGTCTTAAAACTGGCAGCTTGTATTGGCAACACGTTTAACTTAGACGTTTTGAGCGTTGTCAGCGAGGAATCGTCCTTAGTGACTGCAGCACAGTTGTGGCCGGCACTTCAGGCCGGTTTGATTTTGCCGTTAAGCAATGAGTACAAAATTCCGCTGGTATTCAGTCAGGAGGAATCCGGCGGGATGAGTTTAACGGATGTCAAGGTTGACTACAAGTTTTTGCACGACCGAGTGCAGCAAGCTGCCTATTCTCTGATTCCCGATGACCAGAAAAAAGAGACCCACCTGAGAATTGGCCAACTGCTGCTGCAAAGCACAACGCCCGAAGAACGAAAAGAAAATATCTTCGCTCTCGTCAACCAACTGAATTACGGGACTGACTTACTCACCTCTGCAGCGGAAAGATACGAACTTGCCCAACTCAATCTCACCGCCGGTCAAAAAGCGAAAGCTGCAACTGCGTATGAGTCCGCTGTCAAATATTTGAATGTGGGGTTGGGACTGCTTGGTGCGGATAGCTGGGAGAGTCAGTATGACCTGACGTTAAGCCTTTATCTGGAAGCGGCAGAAGCAGAATTCACAACCACCAACTTTGAGCGCTCGCAACAGTTATCTGATGCCATCCTGAAACAAGCGAAAACCATCCTTGAAAAAGTCAAGGTGTACGAGCTAAAAATTCAGTTTAATATCGCTCAAAACCGGATGCCAGCAGCTGTGGATACCGGCATAGAGATTCTGGAAATGTTAGGTGTTCGCCTGGAACAAGAACCTCCGCAAGAATTGATTATTGACGAGCTAGCTGACCTGCCGTCAATGACGGATCTCGATAAACTTGCCGCCATGCGGATATTAATGGCGATCGTCATAGCGGCTTATCTGGGAAATGCAGCGATGCTGCTGCCGGTTCTGTTTACGATGATCTCTTTGTCGATCGAGTATGGAAATTCGCCCGAATCTGCTTATGCCTATGTTTGGTATGGGGCGGTCTTGTGTGGGCCAATGGGAGATATAGAGTCTGGATATCGATTTGGCAAACAAGCCGTTACTTTGCTAGATAAAATTGATGCCAAACAAATTAAATGCAAAATTATTCCTGTATATTATGGAATTGCCAGACACTGGAAAGAGCCAATCAGGGAAAATCTAGAGCCTTTGATTGAGGGCATTCAAATCGGTTTAGAAGTGGGAGATTTAGAATTTGCTTGTCACGCAGCCGCACATTATTGCTATTTCACTATTTTTAGTGGTGAGGAGCTGGAAAAAGTTGAGCGCGAGCAGGCCAAATATGTCGCTATGACTGTCAAGCTGAAGCAAGAACACGACACTTTATGCATCGATTTATACCGGCAATTAGTTCTAATACTGCTCGGCAAAGTCCGGGACAATAATCGCTTGCTCGGCGGCAGGGAAGAGAAAATTATTTCCTCTCTAAAGGAGTCGAAAAATGGGACGGTGCTATTTCTTTACTGGGTCGCTAAAATTATTATCCTTTACTCCTTCAAAGATTATGAAGGGGCAGTATCGAGCGTAAAATTAGCGTCAGAATATGCCGGCTTCGGAAGTGGGTCAATGCACAGTGTCTTCTACAACTTCTACCACTCTCTGGCTCTCCTAGCGCTGTATCCGAAAGCCCAACCGCAAGAAAAAGAACAGTACCTGAGCGAAGTAGAAGTCAATCAAGAAAAGATGAAGACTTGGGCGTTCCACGCTCCGTCTAACTTCCAGCATAAGTATGACCTAGTGGAAGCAGTACAGAGTGGGGTTTTGGAACAAAATGAAAAAGCAATGGATTATTACGAACGGGCAATAGCTGGAGCCAGGGAACAGGGTTGTACCCAGGAAGAAGCCTTAGCGAATGAACTGGCGGCGGAGTTTCAGCTATCCCTCGGTAGAGAAAAGATTGCGAAAACTTATATGACGGATGCCTACTATGGCTATGTCCGCTGGGGTGCCAAAGCTAAAGTCGAAGATTTGGAAGCGCGATATCCGCAATTAATTATGCGCTCGCCGGTTACAGAAACTCTTCCAGATCGCGCGGTGACGATTGCTTCTTTAACGAGCACCGGCAGTCAAACAGAATTTCTGGACTTGGCAACCCTGATGAAAGCGTCGCAAGCGATTTCCGGCGAAATTGTTCTCGCTCACCTGCTGGACAAATTGATGAAAATTTTGATAGAAAATGCTGGCGCTGAAACGGGAGCGCTCATTTTCTCAAAATCCGGCGAATTCGTCGTAGAAGCGTCCGGGACTAAAGATGAGGTGCGGGTGCTGCAATCGCTGCCGGTGGCCACTTCTGGGCTGCTTCCTGTCTCGGTGCTGAATTATGTCACCCGAACTCAGAAAGATGTGGTTGTAAACGATGCCAGCCGCGAGAGCGTGTTTAACACTGACCCCTACATCGCCCAACACAAACCAAAATCTCTCCTGTGTGCGCCCATCTTCTATCAAGGCAAACTCAATGCAATTCTTTATCTGGAAAACAACCTAATTGCCGGGGCTTTTACGCCGAAACGGGTGGAAGTGTTGCGCATGCTATCAGCTCAGGCTGCGGTCTCGCTTGAAAATGCCCGCATCTATGCGGATTTAGAAACCGCTAACCAGAAATTAGAGGAATCCAGCCACACTTTAGAAGCCAAAGTTGAGGAGCGAACCCAGGAGATCAAAGAAAAAAATTCGCGTCTGGAAGTGGAAATCAAAGAGCGCCAGCTCGCCGAGCAAGCAGCCGCAGCAGCGAACCGCGCCAAGAGCCAATTCCTCGCCAACATGAGCCACGAACTGAGAACGCCGCTCAACGGGATTTTGGGGTACGCTCAAATCCTCAAACGCAACAAAAATTTCACCGAACAGCAAAACGTTGGAGTTCACATCATTCACCAGTGCGGCGATCACCTGCTTACCTTAATCAATGACGTTTTAGATTTGTCAAAAATTGAAGCGGGCAAAATGGAACTCCACCCGAGCGAGTTTCTTTTTTCGGATTTTCTGCAAGGGATTGTAGAAATCTGCCGCATCAAAGGCGAACAGAAGGGAATCGCGCTGATGTACGAGCCGGTGACGCCACTGCCCACCGGCATCCGCGCGGACGAGAAAAGGTTGCGGCAAGTTATAATTAACTTGCTCGGCAATGCGGTAAAATTTACCGAAGCGGGGGGGGTTACTTTCAAGGTAGGGGTCACAGACAGTGGGGAATGGGCAATGGGGAGTGGGCCATCTTGGCGACCGGCAGTTCCGAAAATTCGCTTTCGAGTAGAAGACACCGGCGTCGGGATCGCCGCCGAGCAACTGTCAAAGATATTTTTGCCCTTCGAGCAGGTGGGCGACACCGTTCGCCAGATAGAAGGAACCGGACTGGGGCTGGCCATTAGCCGCCAAATCGTCGAGATGATGGGCGGCGAACTGAAAGTGGAAAGCACTTTAGGGAAAGGCAGCGCTTTCTGGTTCGATCTGGAGTTGCCCCAAGTGGAAGACTGGGCAGCGCGTCACAACAAAACGGAAAAAATCGTCAGGGGGTTTGCCGGTGCTAAGCGGAAAATTATGGTCGCGGACGACAAATGGGAAAATCGCTCGGTTCTCGTCAATCTGCTGGCTCCTCTTGGGTTTGAAGTTATTGAGGCCACCGACGGGCAAGACTGCCTGAATAAAGCCCTGTCCTTTAAACCAGACTGTATTTTAATGGATTTGGTGATGCCGGTGATGGACGGCTTTGAAGCCACGCGGCGAATTCGCAAGTCTTCTGAACTGAAAGAGGTTCCAGTGATCGGCACTTCGGCCAGCGTTATGTCCACCGAATATCAGGGGAGTTTGGAAGCAGGTTGCAACGCTTTTGTCCCCAAACCTGTCCGAGCCGAAGAACTTTTAGAGTGCCTGCGCTTCCATTTAGGTTTAGAATGGATTTATGAAGAGTCGGAGATGTCCGCTCCTGATGACCCAGCCCAGACTCCCTCTGGAGAAATCTCAGAACCAGAGATTATTGCTCCTCCTGTTGAAGAGTTGGCTGTACTTTTCGATCTCGCTATGAGTGGCGACCTCGGAGGCATCCAGAAACAGGTTGAAAAACTCCAACAGTTAGAAGCTAAGTATGGGCCTTTCGCAAGCCATTTGAGCCAATTGGCCAAAAATTTTGAAGAAGAAAAAATTCTAGAATTCGTAGAGCAGTATATGGAGGGGAACACATGAGTGGGGAATCATCTTCAGAACAGGACACGATTTTAGTCGTAGATGACAATCCAAATAATTTGCAATTGCTGTTTGAGTTTTTAACGCTGTATGGCTTCAAGGTCTTGGTAGCTCGCACCGGTCAAAGCGCTATCAAGAAAGTGGAATATTCTCTGCCGGATATTATCCTGCTTGACGTCCTAATGCCGGGGATGGATGGGTTTCAAACTTGCCAGCGCTTGAAAGCTTCGGAGGTAACAAAAGACATTCCCGTGATTTTTATGACGGCCCTAGCCGACACGGAAAACAAGGTGAAAGGGTTTAATGCTGGAGCGGTGGATTATATCACTAAGCCGATTCAGCAGGAAGAGGTTTTAGCGAGGGTTAAAACCCATCTGAGTATCCGAATTATGGCCAAAAAACTCCAGGCTCAAAATGAGCGTTTGCAACAAGAGGTTGCCGAGCGCGAAAAACTAGCAGCGGAGTTAGAAAGACGAGTAGAAGATCGGACGGTGGAACTGACGCGAGCTAATTTGAGGCTGCATCAGGAAATAGGAGAGCGGCAGCAAGCTGAGGAAACATTGCAGCGCTCGCTCCGGCAGCTCCAAGAAACGCAAGCTCAACTGATTCAAAGCGAAAAAATGTCGGCTTTGGGGCAACTGGTGGCTGGTGTAGCTCACGAAATAAATAATCCGGTTAATTTCATTTACGGAAATCTTTCCTACGTTCGCGACTATACAAAAAATCTGCTTGATATCCTCAATCTATACCAGCAGATTTATCCCGATGCAGGGCCAGAAATTGTTGAAAAATTAGACACAAACGAGCTAGATTTTATTGTCGAAGACTTGCCGAAAATGCTCTCGTCCATGCAAATAGGAGCCGAGCGCATCCGCCAGATTGTTCTGTCGCTGCGGCAATTCTCGCGCCAAGATTCCTTAGAAATGAAGCCGGTGAACGTCCACGAGGGCATTGACAGCACGCTGATGATTTTGCACAACCGGCTCAAATTTAAGCCCGACCGCCCTGGCATTGAGGTGATTAAGGAGTATGGCCAAAATCTGCCCTTGGTAGAGTGCTATGGCGGCGAATTGAATCAAGTTTTTATGAATATCCTGGCGAATGCGATCGATGCTATAGATGAACACAACAAACAGAGGACGGCAGAAGAAATTAAAGCAAATCCCAGCTTTATCCGGATTCGCACCGAGGTGACGGACCGGCATCAGATAACTGTCCGAATTGCCGACAATGGCCCGGGAATGTCAGAAGAGGTGCGCCGCCACATATTTGACCCCTTTTTTACGACCAAACCCCCAGGCAAAGGCACTGGAATTGGGCTGTCGATTAGCTGGCAAATTGTGGTAGAAAAGCATCGGGGCAAGTTGGGATGTGTTTCGCAACCCAGTCAGGGGACGGAGTTTTCCCTGGAAATCCCGATTCAACAGCAGTATCTTCAGCTGTGTGGCTGAAGGCAATACGTTTTAGGGCACAGTGCTGGTAGCCATCCTCTTTGAATCGTGAAATAAAGGAGATTGCTCCCGGCGCAAACAGCTCAGGCAGTAGGGGCTTTCCGGTCGCTGGCCCCTACTGGCGGATTTCACAAATCATTTACCATAGCTGTAGCAAGTTATATTAACCTACTTTAACACAGAGCCGGCCTGAACAGCGGGAGCTGCCGCTGGCCCTAGAGCTAGCACCTTAGCTTGAACCCCAGGCAAAATTCTCCAGTCTAAAAAAAAAATTTGAACTGAACATGAACCATTGGCTCGGAATGCTTGGATCTAGTCTCGACCGCCCTGTGCGGCGAGTCGAGGCTCAAGAAAGTGAGGAGAGACTTGGACTTGTGAAAGACAGGGTTAAGCTTCCACTGAAAGTCCCGAAATGGTTGCTCGGACTTCTGGTTCTGAGCCTGTTAGCCGGTGGGAGCTATGTTGGGTACACTCAGCTAGCCGCCACTCAGCGCCAGGAAGCCAGACGCCGAATTCAAACGGTGACAGTGGAGCGTATTGATGTGCCGGTGAGCATTTCAGCCAATGGCACCGTGCAGCCTGAGCTCTCCGTCAATGTGAGTCCGAAGACTTCTGGCGTGCTCAAGGAATTGCTGGTGAAAGAGGGAGATCGGGTCGAAAAGGGGCAAATTCTGGCATATATGGATGACTCCCAGTTCCAGGGACAGCTAACTCAGGCCAAAGGCCAAGTCGCATCCGCGCAGGCGAACCTCGACCGGCTGCAGGCGGGCAATCGCCCCCAAGAAATCGCCCAAGCACAAGCGCAACTGGCATCGGCACAGGCGAACCTCGACCGGCTGCAGGCGGGCAATCGCCCCCAAGAAATCGCCCAAGCAGAAGCGCAAGTGGCATCGGCGCAAGCGAATCTCGACCGGCTGCAGGCGGGCAATCGCCCCCAAGAAATCGGCCAAGCGCAAGCTCAAGTCGCTTCCGCACAAGCCAATTTGCAACAGGCGGAACTCACCTACAATCAGAACCAGGAGCTTTATAAAGCCGGTGCTATCTCCCTGCGGGAACTTGACAGCTCCCGCACCTCCTATGAGAGCGCTAAAGCACAGGTAGAACAGGCAAAACAGGCGCTCAATTTACAGCAGTCCGGCACTCGTCCGGAAGAGATCGCACAGGCAAAAGCACAGGTAGAACAGGCAAAACAGGCACTCAACCTGCAGCGAGCCGGTGCCCGTCCCGAAGAGATCGCACAGGCAAAAGCTCAGGTAGAACAGGCAAAACAGGCACTCAACTTGCAGCAAGCCGGTGCCCGAAAGGAAGAAATCGCACAAGCTCGCGCTCAAGTGATGAGTGCTGAGGGATCTTTGCTTTCTGTCCAAACACAAATTGACGACACTGTGATTCGCGCTCCTTTTAGCGGCATTGTGACGCGCAAATACGCCGATCCGGGTTCGTTTGTTACGCCAACCACCTCTAGCAGTTCGGTTTCTTCAGCCACTTCATCTTCTATTCTGGCGCTAGCTTCAGCTAACCAAATTGTTGCCAAGGTGGCCGAGACGAGCCTGCCAAAAATCAAACTCGGGCAAAGCGTCACGATTGAAGCGGATGCCTATCCTGGAAAGTCCTTTCAGGGAAAAGTCACGCAAGTAGCAACCCAGTCCACCGTCGAGCAGAACGTCACCAACTTTGAGGTTCACATATCGCTGGACGATCCCGAGAAGCTGTTGCAGGTGGGCATGAATGTCAGCGTCAAGTTTAACGTGGGCAAGCTGGATAATGCCCTGGTGCTTCCAACGATAGCAATCGTGCGCCAGCAGCAGGGAACCGGCGTTTATCTGGCCGGTAAAGGAGAGAATGGCCGGCCTAAATTTCAACCCATCACCACCGGCGTCACGGTGGAGGACAAGACGGTCGTTGTTTCCGGGCTAGAAGAAGGGGACAAAGTTCTGATTAGCTTTCCCCGGGGAGAACGCCCAGCTTCCAGAACGCCCTCGATGTTCCCAGGTATGGGCCCGCCAGGTGCCGGCGGTTCTGGCGGCGGCAGAAGAGGTGGGGGATGAGGGAATTATGGGAAAGTTAAATCGCATTCGTCCCGTGAAGATTTCCCTGCTGGAAGTGGTGACAATGGCCGTGGAAGCGCTGTGGAGCAATCGCCTGCGCACGAGCCTGACGATGCTGGGAGTGATTGTCGGCATTGCCTCTGTGATTACCGTAACATCAGTTGGGCAGGGAGTGCAAAAGGCAACCGAGCAACAGATCCAGTCCCTGGGAACAAATGTTATGCTAGTGCTGGCAGGAACAGCGCGTGCTGGCGGCATCGGTCAGGGATTTGGTTCGGCATCCACGCTGACTTGGGAAGATGCGCGAGCGGTCGCCAAACAGGTGCCGGCGGCGGAAGCGGTGACTGCCTATTTGCAGAGAAATGGACAGGTGGTGTATGGCGATAACAATACCTCCACCTTCATCCTGGGGGTTGACCTGAACTACCCCACTGTGAAAGAAATTTACCCCCAAGAAGGGCAGTTTTTCACCCAGGACGATCTGGATAATGCAGAACCTGTTGTGCTGTTGGGCAGTAAAGTCTACAGTGACTTGTTCGCTGCGGGAGAGCCGGCGGTGGGTGCCAGCATCCGGATTCAGAACGGACGCTACACCGTGATTGGCGTCATGGAGTCCAAAGGCTCTGTTGGCGGACAGGATCAGGACGACCGGGTTTACATTCCCCTGACCAATATGTCTTCCCGGATAGTGGGCAACAACTCTCTTACTGGCACGTCAATTAATGGATTTTGGCTGAAAGCCAAAGACCAGATACAGCTGGAAGCCGCGCAGTTTCAGGTAACTAACTTGCTGCGAATTCGCCACAACATTGTGCCGCCTAAACCGGACGACTTTCGCCTCAGCAATCAGATTGACATCATCAACACCTTCAGCAGCGTGGTGGGAATGTTCACGGTTCTCGTGGGCGCGATTGCCGGCATTTCTCTGGTTGTTGGAGGCATCGGCATTGCCAACATCATGCTGGTCTCTGTTGTGGAGCGCACCCGCGAAATCGGCATCCGCAAAGCTATAGGAGCGACGAACAGCGCTATTATGAGTCAATTTCTGAGCGAAGCGATTTTGGTGTCTGTTCTGGGAGGGGCGCTCGGCGTCGCTATCGGTGTCGGTCTGGCTTTTGCAGCTTCTCAGGCATTTAGTTTTCCCTTTGTCGTCTCCCTGTGGTCAGTGTTCGCCGGTCTTGCCCTCGCCTTGAGCGTTGGACTGATTGCTGGAGTCATCCCCGCTCGGAATGCGTCACGGCTCGATCCGATCGCGGCATTGCGCAGCGATTAAAGGGGGGAGCGTCCCGTTTTTGCAGATCCCCCCTGGCGATTGAAATTCACTGCCACAAACGAAGTCCGCCTCCCTTGGACTTTTAAAACGCAGAAATTAGGAGCGGAGTATGGCAACTACGATCTGGATGGAAGAGATTACCAAAAACTATCGTCTCGGCGAAATGGAAGTCCCCGTTCTCAAGGGAATTAATCTCAATATTGAAGAGGGCGAGTATATCGCCATTATGGGCGCGTCGGGTTCTGGCAAGTCCACGCTAATGAACATCATTGGCTGTCTCGACCGTGCCACAAGTGGGCACTACATTCTGGACGGCAGAAACCTGACTGCGCTGAGTGACGATGAGTTAGCGTATATTCGGAATCAGCAGATTGGTTTTGTGTTTCAGCAGTTCAATTTGCTCCCCCGCGCTACCGCACTGGAAAATGTGATGCTCCCGATGGTTTACGCCGGCATTCCCAAGTCTGAGCGCCGCCGCCGCGCAGAGGAAGCGCTGACTCGCGTCGGTTTGGCAGAGCGGTTATTAAATCGTCCCAGTCAGCTTTCTGGCGGACAGCAGCAACGAGTTGCGGTCGCCCGCGCTCTCGTCAACCGTCCCGCTCTTGTTCTGGCAGACGAACCGACTGGAGCGCTAGACACGCAAACTTCTGAGGAAGTGATGGATTTACTGAGTGAGCTAAACCGTCAAGGCATCACGATCGTTATCGTCACGCACGAGCCCGATATTGCCGCCAAAACTCGCCGCACGATTCACGTCAAAGATGGCTTGGTGATTGCTTAGAAGGAGAAATTATTTCCCCTCGTTCCGGGGCGGGCACGGGGGCCCGCCCCTACTGCCTGGGAACGCTGCTCAGGAGGCTCTGCCTCCTTTTACCTCCTCGTTCCGGGGCGGGCACGGGGGCCCGCCCCTACTGCCTGGGAACGCTGCTCAGGAGGCTCTGCCTCTTTTTTCTAACAAACAGATTAAAAGCTTAACAGCTTAGAAATATAGCAGGTCTAAATGATTCGCGCAACTGCTGGGGGCCTAGAACCCCGGTGTCTTTAAGACACCGGGGTTCTGAAATTTACACGAATGGTTTAGAGGCGCTATATATCTCTGCCCATGAAAAGGGTAAAAAATTTTTGAAATTTACGAGCTGGGCCGGTGGGTTACGGCTGACGCCTAACCCACCCTACTTTTTGCTACTTTTTGCCGGTGGGTTACGGCTGACGCCTAACCCACCCTACTTTTTGCTAGTTTTTGCCGGTGGGTTACGGCTGACGCCTAACCCACCCTACTTTTGTAGCCCTAGTTAGATTGCTGTTGCTGCTGCCGGCGTTCGCGCCATTGCTGGCGCAATTGCTCAAGCTTTTGTTTTTGCTCAGCAGTCAAAAGGGCTTCCATCTGGCTCTGAGTATTTTCCCGAATCGCTTTCATTTTTGCTTTTTGCTCTTCAGTCAGATTAAGGTTGGGCCTTTGCCGCTGATCGCGAGCCGCCTGCATTTGTGCCTTCTGCTCGTCCGTGAGAATAGCATCCATTTGCTGCCGAGCGGCGTCGTGAATTTGCTTCATTTGTGCCTGCTGGGCCTCGGTCAAGTTCAGTTGATTGAATTTCATTCCCCGCTCACCCATCCCGCCCGGGCCAGCAAAAGCCGGATTGGTAAATGCGGGAATGATGGGAGAAGCGGCTAGCATCAAAGCAAGAGCTCCCGGCAAGAAGGACAAAGCTTTCATCGTCTTCATAACTGAGAAAATTATAGATTTTAGGTGTGTGGCAACAACGCATTTGTTTGTTGTGTAAGGTTAGACTAGAGAAGGGTGAGGGCGGTTCACTGCCGGTTAAAACTCAGATTCGGCCCGCTCAACTGTCACAAGGACTGTCATAGCCCCCGGCGGTCTGGACTCAGCACTGGCCGGTTAAAGCGGGACTAGCGCTTCTGGTGTTTGACAGGGGCACTCGCCCAGTTTTATGGTATTGTGGCCACAGGCTAGGACATTATTTTGATAGGTTGGAGGTGCCGGCAGATTTTTCCCGGGGGACTTCGCCTCACACAGGATGGGCGGGGCGAGCACGGTGCCATCGGCACTACAAGACTATTTTCAAGTCAGGTGAGCGTCCCGATTATGTAGGGGCTCCGCATGAGGGCGAATAATCTCTCGGTCAAAACCAGCAATTGATAATCCTCATGCTTCGCCCTCACCAGGGTAGTTTCAAAAACGGGATGCTCCCCAAGTCAGATCCTCCAGATTGCGTTCCCAGGCTCTGCTGGGAACGAGAGATAGAGATGGATAGTGTAAATTTAATGCGCCATAGCTTATAAGTGATTGCTCTCGCAGTCCTCGGACTTCCAAAACTTAGCAAATGTTTTTTCTTTTCGCTCCACGCAGCAGGAGACAAAATCCATCGTGCCATCAAAGAAAGAGTCGCAGTCACCGAGCCACTCACTATAGGCCCAAGCAAACACAAAAACACAACCTACAACAGTCACCGATATTAAAGACAAGCAAAACAGACGCCCGAAACTAATATCTTTTCTGTTCGTCTCAGATAATTTTTCGCTTTCATGTCCGTACTTATCAATAATAATAAGTGCCTCAAGTGCTTGGCGGGCTGTGCTGAATCGCTCTTCTATGGCTGGTTCTACTAGGGTTGCAATCCAGCAGTAAAACTCGACATTTAGGCTAACTTTGTCGCTAAATTCAATGCGCAAATTACTCTGTGGCAAGTCTGCCGGTGCGACACCGGTTAACAAATGAATCAGGGTGGCTCCTAGCGCGTAGAGGTCAGATGCCGGTACGGCTTTTCCCCAAAATTGCTCCATCGGCGCGTAACCGGCGGTGCCCACAACGGTAAAGGTGACGCCCTCTGCAGCGGCTTTGTCTCGCACAGCACCAAAATCTACCAGATAGATTTTGCCATCTCTTCCCCATATGAGATTGCTGGGTTTGATGTCGCGGTGCAGCACCGGCGGGCTGAGTTCGTGCAAGTAAATCAAAATCTCCAGCACTTGAATGCCAATTGAGCGCACCTTGTTTTTTGTAAAGCGTTCGCCCCTATCTAGCCGCTGTCGCAGGGATTCGCCCGGAATATAGTTCTGCACTAACCCAAACCAGGGCAAACCCTCACCCTCTCGCTCATCCAGGTAAAAATAATCCCGATAGCGGGGAATCCGGGGGTGATTCAGCTGTTGGAGGACTTTCGCCTCCCGCTCAAACAGCTTGAGTTCTTCCCACTGCATTTGGGGGCTAAAAGCCAGCAGCTTGACAATTACCTGTTCATGTGCTTCCAAATCGTCTGCCAGCCAGGTTTGCCGGCTGGCATTCTGCCCTAATTGCTGTTTGAGTTGGTAGCGTTGGTTTAATACCTGTTGTGTTTGCAGCATGATTAATTTTTCCTTTGTCAGTTGTCCGTTATGAGACGCGATAAATCGCGTCTCTACAAGAGGAGCCGACTCCCCTTCCAGGCTCCGCCTGGGAATGCCAGCCGTGAGGCTCCGGCTCACGGTCACTCATCCTTCAGAAAGCCAATTTTCTATCTCTCCTACTAACCAGTTGCGTTCGGCGTCAGTCAAGTTCTGACCAAATGAATATAGCTTACTGCCGTTATCAATAGTTACCCCGTGTGCCGGAATGTTTTTAACACTCTTAATTTTTGAAGTCCGCACTATCAGCTGATCATGGCCACTGCTAAATACCAAAGTATGGTTGTGAAATTCCAATGAGCTTCTCTCGAAATCAAGGCACTGTTCCTGAAAATAATGCAGCCGCCGCACATGCTGCAAGTCATCTAGCACTCTCCCCAACTCTTTGTTCATAGATATCCATAACTGACACAGCCCAACCAAAAACCCAATTCCAATAAAAACCCAAATTATCTCGGTTATAAAAAAAGAAATATTCAGCGATGTCACGAACACATAAAAAGCCACTATCGTCCTAAATAGCACCGGTATTCCTAGCAACAGTACCCCTATTATTGCTATACTCACTATCAGCAGACCTATAAATAACTGCCATAGCAGCAAGCATGCCAACAGCATCCCTCTCCAAAATATCCTAAATACGCCTCCTATCAATATCCTCTGCGGGGGAATTACAATCCTCAAATGACTCGCAGACTTGCTCAGCTGAACGCGGCTGCCGGCAGGCTTGGGGATTGTTGGCATCTGGCGGCTTTTACAACCGGCTTTCAGGTACTCAAGCGCCTGTCGGGCACTGCTGAATCGCCGCTTGAGGTCTGGCTCTGTCAGGTCTTCAATCCAGCGGACAAAATTGGGATTGACGCTCACCCTGTCCCTAAATTCAATGCGCAAATTCTTCTGCGGCAAATCTACCGGTGGGGTGCCGGTGAGCAGGTGGATAAGGGTGGCTCCCAGCGCGTAAAGGTCGGATGCCGGCACGGCGCGTCCCCAAAATTGCTCCACCGGCGCGTAACCGGCTGTTCCCACAACAGTAAAAGTGGCTCCCTCCATTGCTACTGGGTCTTGCACCGCACCAAAATCAACCAGATAGACTTGCTCGCCCTCTCCCCAAATCAGGTTGCTGGGTTTAATGTCGCGGTGCAGCACCGGCGGGTTCAACTCGTGCAGATAAGTCAGGATTTCCAAAATGCCGGTGGCAATTGAGCGAACCTGGACTTCCGTGAAGTGCTTGCCGGTGTCTAATAGCTGTTGCAGGGATTCACCGGCAATATAATCCTGCACCAGCCCAAACCAGCACAGCCCACTGCCGGCGTGCTTGTCCACCGAAAAATAATCCCGATAGTGGGGAATCCTGGGATGGGAAAGCTGTTTGAGGACTTGAGCTTCCCGCTCAAACAGCTTCAACTCCTCCCACTGCATTTGCGGGCTAAAAGCCAGAAGCTTGACAATCACCGGCTGGTGTGATACAATGTCATCCGCCAGCCAAGTTTGACGACCGGCATTCTGTCCCAACTGCCGGTGGAGTTGATAGCGCCCCTGAAAAACTTGTTCAGCTTGCAGCATCTTGCAGCCATTCCTTACCAGCTTTATCTATTCCAATCTAGCCTGCCCCTGGCGATCTGTTCCTTAAATTTTACTTAAGAAAAGTAGGGTGCGTGACGCTTTGCGGAACGCTGCGGGGGAATTTCACTTCAGCTCCTCACCCCACCAGCGTCAGAGGACTAAAGTCCTGACTGCAAAGGGTTCAGAAACCCGGTTTCTTTAAGAAACCGGGTTTCTGGAAACTTTCACCGGCAGGCTCAGTTATTTCCAGCTGTCCCAAGATTGATTGAAAATCGAAGTATTGGGAAAAGCAACCGGATTGCCATTACTTTGCAGGCGCTGCTGCAGCGCGAGCAGCGCCGGATCTGAGACAGGAAATGACTGCACCATCTGGTAAGGCATTATCCCGGTTTCCAAAGCAAAAGCCGCCGCAGTGCCGGCTGCAGCGCCGGCGGACCACTCAAAAGAATGCACCCGGTAGGCGGCGGCGGCGATGTGGGATGTGGCAATACTCTTACCGGCAACCAGCATATTGTCAATTTTCTGGGGAATCATCGCCCGCAGGGGAATTTGGAACGGATACGCCGTACCGGCACCCCGGCGCTCGCCCTCGCGCTCTTTATTGCCAGGAGCTTCCGGAGGGCTTGCCGCCATGCAGGGGTGAAAGTCAATCGCGTAGTGCCCAATCCCCACAGAATCGGGGTAGATAGTAGAGCGCGTTCGCTGCTTGGTGTCCTCCACCGGCTGCTTGTCAGTGATCACCTTCAAGGCGTCCAAACCGGCAAGCCCCTCCCACAACCCGCGATACAAGTCAGGCTCCAGGTTCGCGCGATACCACTCCTCCTCCTTCCGGAAGTCTTTGCGAGAGATATCCACTTCCCACACCATAAACCCTTGAGGCTGTCCCCATGAGGGCCGGCCAACGATCCGGCGTCCTTCTCGCATATACGGGTATTTAGACAGTCCGTGCGCCGTTCCCATCGGCGTGTCGAACCCAGCCAGAAAGCGGTTGTTGGGTTGCGGTTTTTTGACGCCATCACCCAGCTGGGAATCTGTCGTGCCGGCGACGAGCCAGTGAAAATAGCCGAGCGCCTTTTCTTCAGCTTTGCGCAAGCTTTCCACCCGCAGTCCCCCCATCCAGCCTCCGGGCTGCAGCTGGCCGGTTGCTTGCAGTTGCTCGCGGGAGTAAATTAGGTTATCTGCCTCAGTTCCTGGCCGGTAGTCGTTGCCCCACGTCCAGTTTTGCATGGAGATGTCGCCCGGATAGACAGGGTTCTTTTTTGGGTCTGGCGACAGTTTTTCATCCGGCTTCACACTCCAAATGCGCCGGTAGGTGAAAACCAGCGGAAAACTAGCCAGCCGCTGCAATTCGTAGCTGTAGTAGGGCGAATATTCAGGATAGAAACTTGGCATTTTGTGCTGCTGGGGTTCCGCCGTGGCTTCCATCGCAAAGGTATAGGTGAAGCCCTGCGTGCAGTAGGGGTCGGCGGTGGCGCTGGAAGCGGAGGGTTCCAAGCTGGAGCGAGGGTCGATACCCAGCCGGTAGGGAACGTCAGCGAGGGCTACGAGTTCGCCGGTTTCCGTGGCGTCCACGACGTACCACGGTGGAGAGTTCGGGTTTGCTCCCCTCTCCCCCTTTGGGAGAGGGGTTGGGGGTGAGGGCATAAAGCGGATAATCGTTTTGTCAAACCGGCGCGAATTCTCGTAGCGGTAGGCGTCTTCGATGGTTTGAGAGAGCGTTTCGGTATTGACAGGGGGTGCGCCCGCCGCCGGTTGGTGCTGGATGGCAATCGCGCCGGCAATCTGTTGCCCAGAGGGGCTAATTTCCACTTCCTTTACTACAGTATTAGGATACCATTTCAGCTTGCCTTTGCCCTCTTTGGCGGCATCTTTCAAAATATCAAACAGCAATTTGTGACCGTCGTAGGGGAGAAAACAGGACTCACTCACCCAACAAGCGCCCGGATTGAGCCGGTCGTAGCGCTCCTTAATTCGCTCTCGAAATTTCAGATAGCCGCGAGGGTAGAATAGCAGCTGGCGCTGGGTGGGGCGTTCGTCGAGGGCGGAGGTTCCTTGGGATGAAATTTGACCGCCCACCCAGTCAGTGATTTCCGTCATGCAAACCGTGCGACCGGCAAGCAAGCCTTCGTAGGCGGTGGCTGCGCCGGCGAGCCCCCCACCGACCACTAAGATTTCGCAGGTTTCTTGTTTGTCGGGGGTGCGGGGGGGGGTGGCTGTGGCTGCTGGGATGAATGACGCCAGCCAAGTTAAGCCCAGGGTGAAACTGATCAGTGGTTTGCCGGTGATTTGCCAGCTCGCTGCGTGCATGGTAAAGAGTCTGCTCGTTAGGTATGTCCTTGCGGTCAAGACGCCATTGATTGCGTCCGTGACAGACGCCGGTAGCGCCCAAATATTCATTGTGAACCATACGGACGCTTATTTCTAGCCTCCGGATAGTGAAAGATCCCGATTGCGGGAAAGCCCGGATGCCCAAAATCGGAATTTTTCCCCCTCTGTCCGATGCTTGCCGGTCTTATCTTGAAAAGCACCCACTGTTTGAAGTCAGGGGGGAGCGACCCCGTGGCCTTAACCGGGCAAATAGGTGAGTCCTAGCATAGTTTCGATAAAATTTTACCGAATTTTCCGGAATACCTTTTGAATATCGTGACAGATTGTAGCAGTACAGCAATAAGCACTCCATAAAATGGCAATCACAAACGCAACTTGGACAGGAACAGCTGCTGCCGATTCACAGTATTGGAAAGGCGCAGAATCCATCGATATGGATGGTCTTGGCGGAAATGATACGCTGTTTGGTTATACCGCCAATGACACGATTCGCGGCGGTGATGGCAATGACCTTATAGATGGTTGGTCTGGTGACGACTATCTGTGGGGAGACGCAGGTAACGACACGATATTGGGCAACGTTGGTAACGACCGGGTGTGGGGCGACGCCGGGAACGATAGCCTATTAGGAAATTCTGGTAGCGACCTGCTTTATGGCGGACTCGGTAACGATACCCTTGATGGCGGCACTGAGAACGACGAACTGTACGGCCACACGGGGAACGACTTGATGTTGGGCGGCGATGGGAACGACCAATTGTGGGGTCACGAAGATAATGATACCCTGTCAGGAGGCGCTGGGAACGATAACCTGCTGGGCGGAACGGGTTCCGACAGCCTTGATGGCGGTGATGGAAATGATAAACTCACCGGCGCAACCAGCACGAACATGTATTTGGAGGTTGACACTTTAACCGGTGGGCTGGGAGCCGATACTTTTGTGCTGGGCGATTCCACCGGCGTCTTCTACCAAGGCAATACCTGGGCAATTATTCAAGACTTTGTGGTTGCTGAAGATAAAATCCAACTGCTTGGAACTGCAAGTGACTATTCGCTGCTCACTGGATTCGAGCCGGGAGCCGGCAGCTCCACCGTTGCGGATGGCTATGTTATGAAGGGCACTGATGTCATCGGTGTTTTGGTTGACCAAACAGCGGTATCTCTGGCCACAGATTTCACATTCGTCTAGGCTTTCGCTTGCGGAATGACTGTGTGAATTAGGTGGGTTGGGCACTGCCCAACCGGCTCCTCAGGATACACTCACTAACCCCCCTCACCAGCAAAACTGAGAGGGGGTTTTTTCTTGCCGGCGCGGTTGCCAGTATAGCAGTATTCACTTAGGTTATGACATTAGGATCGGAGGGAACGCCTGTCCTACGCCTTTTATTAGGACATTAGGATCGGAGGGAACGCCTGTCCTACGCCTTTTATCCCTAGGCCACTGATGTCCTAACCAATATGACTGCTGCTATACCCGCCGGGAAGGGCGCTCCTAGGGGGAACTGCCGGCGGACAGTGGCTGGCCAATGCCGAGATCGCCAGCTTCCCTCTACCTCTCTCCCACACGCTCTTGGCGTCTTGGCGTCTACCCAGCTCCTCCGCCCCGACCGCCGCCAAAAAGCCGGCGAAAGAGCGCTGCCGGCTCACACACCGGCACGGCACTGTGATAGAATAGACCGCTGGCCGTTAAGCCGCCAGTCAGCCCCCGATCTTGGAGCCACTGCTTGTTCCAGAGGAAAGGAGTGGTTTTTGCGGAGGCTGCACTGCAGATTCGATCAGCGGAAGTATAACCCGTTACAGCTTCATTTTATGAACGATTCCATTCGCTTCCTCATGTGCCCCCCCGACCACTACGATGTGGATTATGTGATTAATCCGTGGATGGAGGGCAATATCCACAAGTCCTCGCGGGATCGGGCCGTCGAGCAGTGGCAAAAGCTTTACTATATTCTCAAAGATCGGGCCGTGGTTGATTTAGTCAACCCCCAGCAGGGCTGGCCAGATATGGTGTTTACGGCAAACGCCGGTCTGGTACTGGGAGACAATCTGGTGCTCAGCCGCTTTTTCCACAAAGAGCGACAAGGCGAGGAGCCCTTCTTCAAAGAGTGGTTCGAGTCAAAAGGCTACACGGTGCACGAACTGCCGAAAGACTTGCCCTTTGAAGGAGCGGGCGATGCGCTGCTGGATCGGGAGGGGCGGTGGCTGTGGGCGGGATACGGCTTCCGCTCGGAACTCGACTCTCACCCCTATCTGGCAAAATGGCTCGACATCGAAGTGGTGTCCCTGCAGCTGGTCGATGAGCGCTTCTATCACCTGGACACCTGCTTCTGTCCCCTGACCGGCGGCTATTTGCTCTACTACCCGCCGGCGTTTGATTTCTACTCCAACCGCATCATTGAAATGCGGGTTCCGCCAGAAAAGCGGATTGCTATTGGGGAAGCGGATGCGGTAAAGTTTGCCTGCAACGCCGTCAACATCGACAAAATTGTGGTGATGAACTTGGCGAGTGACGAGCTTAAGGCGCGTCTCGCCGCAGTTGGGTTTGAAGTTGTCGAAACGCAGCTGACGGAATTTCTCAAAGCAGGGGGGGCGGCGAAGTGCCTGACGCTGCGGGTGACTGAGCCGGTGCGGGAAGAGCGCCACGCCAATGTGCCGGTGGAAAGCCGCATCGTTCGCCTGGAAGGGCACCTGCTGGACACGGGTTTGATCAGCCGCGCTTTAGACAGGATTATGGAAGCTGGTGGCAGTTTCCAAGTGCTGAATTTCAATTTGGGAGAGCAAAAACAAAGCACTTCCTCTGCAGAGGTGAAGGTGTCGGCTCCTTCCCACGACGTAATGGAAGAGATCCTGGCTCAGCTGATCGACTTGGGCGCGGTGAATCTGCCTGAAGACGAGCGCGATGCCAAGCTAGAACCGGTGCTGATTGCCGGTGTGGCTCCCGATGACTTCTATGTCAGCACTATCTATCCGACTGAAGTGCGGGTGAGCGGACAGTGGGTGCGGGTGCAAAATCAGCGCATGGATGGGGCAATCGCCATCACCCACACCTTATCTGGGCCGGTGGCTCGCTGCAAAATCCTGCGGGATTTGGAAGTCGGGGAAGAGGTGGTGGTGGATGTGGTTGGCATCCGCACCGTGCGCAAGCCAGAATCTCGCGAGCAGCGCAATAGCCAGGAATTCAGCTTTATGTCGGGAAGCGTTTCCAGCGAGCGCCGCGTGGAATTGGTGGTTGAGCAAGTGGCGTGGGAATTGCGGCAAATCCGGGATCGCGCCGGCAAGGTGGTTGTGACAGCTGGGCCGGTGGTGATCCACACCGGCGGCGGGGAACACCTGTCTCGCCTGCTCCGGGAAAGCTACGTGCAAGCGCTCTTAGGCGGGAATGCGATCGCCGTCCACGACATCGAGCAAGCGATGATGGGCACTTCCTTGGGCGTGGATATGAAGCGGGGGGTTGCGGTTCGCGGCGGACACCGGCACCACTTGAAGGTGATTAACACGATCCGCCGGTGTGGGAGTATCGCCGCTGCTGTGGAGCAAGGGATGCTCACCCGTGGGGTGATGTACGAGTGCGTGAAAAATAACGTGCCTTTCTGCCTCGCCGGCTCTATCCGCGATGATGGCCCCCTGCCGGACACCCAGATGGATCTGATTAAGGCTCAAGAAGAGTACGCCCGCCTGTTGCAAGGCGCGGACATGATTTTGATGCTGTCCTCGATGCTGCACTCGATCGGCGTGGGGAATATGACGCCGGCTGGCGTGAAGATGGTGTGTGTGGATATCAACCCCGCAGTGGTGACAAAACTCAGCGATCGGGGTTCGATTGAATCCATTGGCGTGGTTACGGATGTCGGCTTGTTCCTCAGCTTGCTGGTGAAGCACCTGGATCTGCTGACGGCTCCTTACCCAGTCCCTGCGACTGTGTAGATATTTGTGGGGCGGGCGTTCTCGCCCGCCCTTTATATTATTTTTGCTGCGGTTGATAAACTGCTGGCTTCGATGCCGGGGCTGCGCTATAATTAGCAAGGGCAGAGTCAAATCTGGAAGGCAATAAAGATGACTCAGGAATTAATAGACCTCAGAAATAGCATTGTGGAAGGGCGGTACGCAGATGCTTTGGCAATCGTGGACGATATAGAGAGCATGAGCAAACAAGCAATTCTGCGGAATATCCAATCCTTTTTAATCAGGCTGATGGTTCACTTGATTAAAAACCAAGTTGAGCGGCGCTTAACCAATTCTTGGGCGGCTTCAATTGAAAATTCAGTTGTTGAGATTAAAGAGCTAAATATCAAAGAAAATCAAACATCTTACTACATCAAACCGGATGAATGGGAGCCATTTCTGGAAAAGGCAATTGAGTTAGCGATTCGTCCTGCGAGTCTGGAAGTTATGAATGGACGCCTGAGTCGCGCTCAACTGTCAGAGATGCTGGATAAACCGCAGCTCATACTGACTGCAACTGGTTTGCTAGGTCTGACATACAGCCACGCAGCCAAGGAGCTGCCGGCTGCGATCGATGAGTATTTAGCTCAGTTACCTGGGGGTGAAGAGTGGAGTGTAGAAAATTAGAGGGAGAGAAGGGCGAATCACCGTATTATTAGATCGCAAACGCTTTTGTGGGGGAGTAACGCAAGCCCAGTAATTTAAGAACTACTCTCGTCGGATATCTTTGGCTGTTTCTATATCTTTGGCGAGAGACATAACCGGCTGGGTTGGCGTGAGTCTGGTATAAGTCAGTTTAGCACAAGCGGTTTGTAGTTGGGCTTTAGCCCTACAACCCGTGCGGTGACGCCCAAATTCCCCACCTCCTAAAAACGCTTCACAAGTTCCTGCTGAAAGACTTGCACAAAGCCAATAGTGAGCTGAATCACCGGCCAGCCGGCCAAACAGATGAGCCCAGAGCCAAGAGTGGTAATATCCAAACCTTGGCGGACAGCAACAATCACAGCCAGCAAACTCCAGACGGATAATACCCGCTCAATCGGCTGTCCCAGAAAGGGAACCAGCGTTAAAAAGTTCAGCACTTGCGGAGCGTAGGCAAAGCCAATAGGAATCAGCAACTCTTCATAGGTGACGTGATTCGGTTTCAGCCACTGACCGATCTTGGCAATAGTTCGCGTCCAGAAAAAATAACCTCCCACCACGCTGAGGCCATCCAGCAGAAGTGCTAAAGTCAGGACGGGGATAGGTGCCAAATTAATCAGCAAAATCACCGCGCTGCCCAGCATGTGGGAGAGTGCTGCTAAAATTACTATCCTTCGGGCTATCCGGCGGTTACCATAAGTATTTCTGGCATTTTCGTAAAAATGTCCATCCAAAGCCAGTGCGCTCCTGAGGGTGGCTCTGAAACTTACTCTTGACTCTCCGTCACTCATGTTGCGTCCCTGCCGCTGACAGCTCTTGACAAATTCGCTATTATAATTCAAGTTGCTACCTACAAGTGAGTCAGGCGAGATCCCCCCCTAGCCCCCCCTTAAAAAGGGGGGGAATTTTCAAAGCCCCCCTTTTTAAGGGGGGTTTGGGGGGATCTGGATGCAAAGACCTTGTAGGTTGCAACTTGGGTTATTATAGTATATCAGTAAGACAACTAGCGCAAAAAGGTCAGCCAACCTCGCCGGAGCGATTGACTGACAAAAATGCCTTTTCGCAGGGAAGGTTATTAAATGCTTCAGGGAACAGGGCGCACACTTCTGTGGCTTCGGAAGAGAACCTTGAATGTCTTGATGCTCGCCGGCATCGCACTCCTAATTTCGGGAACGATATCGCCGTTGGGAACTCTGGTGTGGTGGCTGAGGGAAGGAGCGGAGAGTTTGGGTTTGAGGGAGAACCGGCCCCAACTTCCGCCAGCCCAAAAGATAGCCAAGACAGCCGCAAAATCTGCCAATAAAAATTGTTATATTATCTTTCTCCCCGGAGTGGGGGATTTTTCTGCAGATGAATTAGATCCGGGTGAGACCTTTTTTCTAAATAGCTTGCAGCAGCTTCATCCGAACTGCGTAACGGTTGCGGATGTTTTTCCCTACTCAGCGGCGAACAAGAGTCTGGGAGGGGATCGACTGATGGCTCCGCTGTGGCGCTTTGCCCGACACCCAAAAGCTGGGTTAGAAATAGCTAGTGTGCTGATTCAAATCCGCAATCTCTGGCGCTTCGCAATTTCCGCAGATCCTCGCTACGCTCCGGTTTACAATCAGGGGATTGCAAAGGCAATTGTCAGCCGGATGAATGCCAAGGCTCCCCTACCTGCTTCCCCCGACCGACCTCTTAAAATCATTCTCCTCGGTACGAGCGGTGGCGTGCAAGTTTCCCTGGGCGCAGCTACTTATCTTAAGAAATGGCTAAACGCAGAAATCACCGTCGTTTCTCTGGGTGGTGTCTTCCACGGCACCAATGGATTTGATGCGAGCCAGCGGCTGTACCACTTGCACGGCGACCGAGACCCGATTGACGATATAGGCGGGATTGTGTTTCCGACGCGCTGGCTGTGGAATATTGCTTCCCCCTACAATCAAGCGCGTCTGCACGGGCGCTATACTGAAATTAACATTGGCCCCCAAGCCCATGATGGCCCTAAAGGTTATTTTGGTGAAGAGATTTGCAGCCAAAACGGGAGTACCTATGTAGGGTTAACACTCGACGCAGTTAACAAACTTCCGATTTGGAACAGCAGTAGGGTGCGTTAGCGAGAGTGCGGCACCTCAACCCGCCCCCACACTCGCCGCCGGTTGGCTTTGCAGGGTGCGCTGGGAATCAAGAAACCAGGTTTCTTGAAGAAACCTGGTTTCTGGGCTTACTTAATTTATCGGGAATTGGCAACCCACTCAACGATGCCATCCGCAAGCGCCGCCGCCAATTTTTCCTGCTCCTCCGGATTCACAATCCACTCAAACTCAAACGGATTAATCATAAACCCCAATTCCAGGAGTACAGATGGAGCCACCGCCGGACGAGTCAGCGCCAGATTATTCCAAAACACCCCATAAGAAGGCCGGCTCAATTTGTCCACCAAATAGTTGTGCAAAAACATCGCCAAGCTTTCCGCTTGGGGGTGATACCAAAACATCCCGACGCCTTTAGTGTTCATGGCATCCCCGCTATCGGGCAAAGCATTGTAATGCACGCTAAGAGCGAGGTTTGGCTCCTGTTTTTCAATCATCACCACCCGGTCTTGGGGAAACAAATCCTCATCCCCCTCCCGCGTCATGAACACCGTCGCCCCGCGCTTGACCAGCTCATCTCGCAAGAGCTTCGAGACAATCAGGGTCACGTCTTTTTCGGGATAGCCATTCGGCCCTTTGGCACCAAGGTCTTCCTTGCTGCCGTGCCCCGGATCGAGCACAATCTTAACACCGGCAAGGGGCTGATCTCCACTGCTCTTTGCCGGCGGGTGCCGCAAAGACAGCACCAAAGTTGTGCCCTCGTATTGCAATTTGTAGCCCCACTGCTGCTGGGATTTGAGATTAAAAGTATATTCCACCTGTCCGGGCGCAACCTGCTGCCAGTCGAGACGAGAAATCACCGGGTTATCATCGAGGCGAATCGTGTCTGTTTGGGCGGTGGTGTTGTGCAGCGTCAGCGTCAGGGTGCTGGTGCCTTGGCGCACAGTCACCGGCACCGGCACCTGCAGCGGGAATCTCACCTCTGTGGCGTCGCCAACCTCACGGGAAGAGATCCCGCGAATCAGCGAGCGAGGCGGAACCCCACCAGTGAAGGTGCGCACTTCCTTTTGATTTATCCACGCGCCGTAATCCAGACGCACCCACTCGCCCTCGCGCCCAGTAATCGCCGCCTGCGTTCCTTTGGGCAAAGGCGTCAGGCGAGAATAATCGGAACTCGCGCCGGTTCGCGCCACACCGGCATCTGCCGTCACCTCAGCAATCTCCACCGGCACCGGCGACAGCACCGAAATTTTCCCTGGCCCTACTTGGGTTTTTGTCTGGCCATTGAGCGCCAGCTGGAACTGGGGTTGGCCCAAATCCCCCGCTGCTGCCGGTGCCACCGCACAGCCCCGGTAGTCTCCACCTGATGTGGCCGGCTGATTTTGCCCCGTCAGCACGGCGCTATTCGCCGGCAGTTCTGCTTGCGACTGCGGTATCAGGGGAATGGTTAGATTGCCGAGGCGCACGGAAACCGTAGCGTTTGCCGGTGCCACCGCGCCAAAACAAATCAACTCTCCCGGCATTCTGGCAATATCGACTGCCGGTGTGAGAGAATTTTCTGCAAATCCCAGCCCCACCGGCAGTACCGGCGCTGCCGACTCCCGCGTCACCTTAATTTTTAGTTCTTGGTTTTCATAGCGCAGCGTAAATTCATTTTCTCCCAGCTGCAGGGGAAAACTGGGGGCGAAATGGCCGGCTGGACTGCGCTCAATCGCCTTGCCATTCACCAGCACTTCCCCATTCGGCGGCGCTGTGCCTATGAAGAAAATCCGGTCTGATACAGTCTTGTGGTCAGCCGGTGGGTACGCCACAAAAAGCGGTTGTTCTGCCCGAACTTGTTCTGCCCGAACTGGAGACATAATTACAGACCCTAACAACAAACTCAATGCTAGAATTTTTTGCATTCCGCCCTCAAGCCACTTAAGCCTTAAAACCCAAAATTTGCATTTTTTCTGCCTCGGGCTGCCATCCGCTGACCTCACCAGGCTGAAGCTGATTATACACCCTGAGGGTGTCAGTTTCCGGAGTGCAATCGGTTTTTAGTTGCTACGGGAGGGTGCGCAGGCGAGACGCCGGTGTTACGGTTCTGCGAGCGAAGAGGGGATATTGGGGGAAAAAGGATGCCGCGCCGGTGGATGTCGGGCGCTATTCCCAGACATGCTGGCGTTGCACATTTGCCGGATGAACCCCACCCCCCAACCCCCTCCCCGCGTGCGGGGAGGGGGAGTAAGAAGGGATTTTCTATGAGTGGAAAAAGTTTCAATCATCCTACTGTGCGGCGCAAACATTATAGCATAAAAAACCCACCCTTGCCAAGGGTGGGGGGAGTGATTAGACGTTCTCTACAACCATTCAGCCTCTGATGGCAACCAGTCTTTGGCCTCTTCAGGATAAGTGCCCACCTGATATTTGACAAAAGAATGCCCGCCGGCTTCTAACTCATCAGCAATTCGCAACGCTTGCAAGGCTTCGAGGGGGCTGGCAAAGCTCGATTTATCTCCAGCGCAGATATCAGCAAGTAGGCGTAAATACGCGGGCTGATTTACCTGCTGAAAAGCACTTTGATAGGTGAATTCCATCTTAGCTGGCACCAGTTTCCGCCCCGATCCAGGTCGCTTGACAGGGAAGTAAAACGCGATTCCCTCGTTGGGATAGTGCCGGAAGACTAGACGCGGCGCAATGTTGCCAAACAAGTTTTTAACTTGAGACTGTTCCCGAAATATTACCTCCATCCCGCAATATTTTTCAGGTAAGCCTTTCCCCGTCACAACTTTAATTGTAACGCCTTTCCAGCGGGGAGTGTCGCATTCTAAGGTGAAAGCTGTAAAGGTAGAAGTGGTGGGTGTTGGATAACCCTGATACTGTCCCCACACAGCTGTATCGGCATCAACTACCCGCAAACTCTGGGCGATTTTTTCCTTTTGCCGGCGGAGACTGGACACCTCTAAGCCTTCAGGGGGCAAGTCTATGAGCAATGGGTAGCTCATGGCTAACAAGTGGGTGATCATGTCCCGTAATTGGGAGCGAATACTGTCAAAGAATGGCACTCGCTCATTAGGGACGGTAATTTTTTCGATAGCATAGATGCGAAGTTCCTTCACATTGTCTCGGTTCAACCAGGCTTCAAATGGCGTACTTAATCGAAAGTGCAGGGCATTGATGAGGCTCTCTTTTAGGTTGAAGTGCTCAACTAAGCTGGCTTGATTCTCTATCTGCAGTTCTCGCAGCAAATTCAGCAGAGTTTGGGCTTTAGCTTGTGTGGTTGCGACAGGTTTTTCCAGAATAACTTCGCTGTCAGATCGCAACAAGCCATTAGTGGTTAATCCCTGAATCGCCAGCGGATAGTGCTGGGGGAGTAGAGCGAGGTAAAAGCTGGTTGGGGTGTTGGGTTCGAGCGTTTCACGCAACTTTTGGTAACTCATAGGTAGCTGCTTCCAAATCTAGTGGGATGTAAACGATTGTTTGAGAGAAGGATGGCCAATTTTGCTCGATGCCTTCTGGGGCAGAGCCTTTGTCTTTCATCGCGGCGAGGGTGCGATCGCAAAACTCTTCTTTTGACCACTGTTCTAAGCCAACAGCGATGATTTTCACCTCTTCGCCTTGCAGCCAAAGCTGATAAAGGGAAGGGATGAGGTAGAGCCTCGCAAGATTCCCTGTCGCCCCAAAAATAACGAGTTGCTTTTTCATTTGATTAGCTCCAGATTGATTGATTTGTCAGAAACCGGGTTGGTTAGCCCCCCGGTTTCTGAACCTTACCCAAACCAGACTGAGACTTCGAGATTCGCGTGCTGCTGAATTACGCTGCAAACCGCTTCATAGATGACTAATTCGCGGCTGGGGCTAGCAGAGGACTGGCTTTTTTGGTTTACCAGTTGCTTCACTTGCTCCAGCAGGCTGGATTCAGCTAAGACAGCTTTGTAATTCGGGTGGCTGGTTTCTAACACCCGCTCTATTTCGTGGGTTTGGCACTGGTTATATTCATTGGTTGCCTTCATATGTGCATCCTCCCGATGCCGAAGTTACCCTTCACTACTACTCTAGTGACCGGCAATTTTTTTGGCAATGTTTTGGCGAATAAAAGAAATAGCTGTTTTTGCAGTCGCGTAGGTTTTGTAGTTTAAGTAGGCGAAATATGAGCTGTATTTAAAATAGGTTGTATAGCTTAAATAGGCGAAATAGTTTAAATAGTAAGGGCTTTAGTGGCTTGTCTTCCTCCTAAGAAGGTGGTATATTAAAAGGAAGCTTGAAGAAATGCCGGTTCTCGCGGTTGGCCAAGGGGAATTGCCCCTGGTTTGAGAGTGCCGGTTCGTGCCAAATCGGGTACTGGAAAGGTCTTGGTGTGGGCGATCAGAAAGGCCGGTTCTCGCGGTTGGCCAAGGGGAATTGCCCCCGTCTGGCCGGTTCCTCCCAAATCGGGTGCTGGAAACCTCTTGGCGTGGGCGATCAGAAATGCCGGTTCTCGCGGTTGGCCAAGGGGAATTGCCCCCCGTCTGGCCGGTTCGTGCCAAATCGGGTGCTGGAAACCTCTTGGCGTGGGCGATCGGAAACGCCGGTTCTCGCGGTTGGCCAAGGGGAATTGCCCCCGTCTGGCCGGTTCGTGCCAAATCGGGTGCTGGAAACCTCTTGGCGTGGGCCAGATCCCCCCCAACCCCCCTTAAAAAGGGGGGCTTTGAGAATTCCCACCCTTTGTAGGGGCTGGCGCTTCTGCCCCGGCGTTGGGGGGGGATATAACTGAAAAATCTAATTTTGGAGGTGTCTGATGACTCCCGCAGAAAAGTTTATTAACGAAATCGCCGGCGAACTGAAAACGCAGCCTGGGTATAATATAAGAGAGGAAGTGTTTTTTCCCCTGCGTTACGCGAAAAATTGCCCATTGACAGTTCAACACAAAAAAATTGCTGAGTGGATGAAAAAAGACCCCCGCCTTGGGGATGGAAAGTATGCAGCGTCAATTGGCACAACGTCGCAAAATGTTCTGCGGGCGATTGTAAATAAATATGAAGAAGAGATGACAAAAGATGGGGTGGATGTTAATATCTTACTTAATGAACAAAAAGGACAAGGAGGCACTGAACAAGAAGAGCAAGGAGGCACTGAACAAGGAGAGCAAGGAGGCACTAAATCAAAAGGACGAAAAAAAGGACAAGGAGTCATTTGGCGCTTAGCTTATGAGTGGCTGTGGAAACACAAATACCCGCGCTGGCTGGAGGCAAATAGGCAATGGCTGGAGGCGAATAGCTGGGAGCTTTTGCGGGAAAAGGCAAAATCCCCTGCCAATTGGATACAGTTTAAAACAAACGAGGAGGCAGCCCAGCTAGGGGTAGATAGAGGCCCAATTCTGCCACCGGCTCCCCCTGCGGTGCAGAAACATCCCGCAACGATTCCCGCCAACCAGTCGCTTTGGATGGTAATTGATTTAAAATTTGATAAGTCTGCAGTGCTGTTGTTGAATCGCAGTCAAGATGGGGAATGTTTGCTCTGTCCATCTTCTGCTTATGCACCGAATGCTATTATGGAGGAACCGCCGCTTTTGCTGCCTCAAAAGGATTCTTGGGCGGCTCTGGATGAGGAAAAGACAAATTTTAAGTTTGACAAACTGGGAAAGGAGGAGTTTTTAGCAATTGTCTTGAAGCAACCTTTGAATTTACCTTGGTTGACTCCCCGTGAAGATGAAGAACTGATAGAATGGAATTGTGAGCGGATTATGGATTTATTTGACCACTTGGAACACTTGGAACAGCCAGGGGAATGGCCGGTTTTTTATCAAAGTTTTGAAGTGGTGGAATTGAAACCCGCAGATGGGTGAGCAGGTGAAACCCGGTGTCTGAAACCGGGTTTGTTTAAGAATCATGGTGTGGGGACAGCATGAAATATCTGAACCTAGAGGAAAAGGAAAACAACAATGGACGAACAACGCATGAATGCCTATTGGCAACTCATCCAAAAACGGATCGAATGTCCCAGTGGGGAAGAATCAAAAATATTCACCGATAATTCTGAGCTACTCGATCCCGGAGTTTTGGAAATAGTAATCGCAGTAGCTAAAAAAAATCATGATGACGGCCACCAAAATGCAGCTGATTTTTTAATAAACCTTGCTTTAGAACTGGGAGAATTTCTCGGGAGTGACCAGCAGCCAACAGCAATCAGAAAACATGCAGCCGATATTTTATTCAATTGGGGAATTAAGCAAGCTTACATTAGCCAGCTTATCGTGGCTTTTTTATGCTGGCAACAGTGCCTTATCATTTATACAGCCATTCACGACCGCCAAGGGCAAGCGAGTTCTCTGGGAAATTTAGGCATTACTTACGACTCTCTGGGAGACTTTGAAAAAGCAATCGAATATCACGAAGTGCATCTAGCCATTAGTAGGGAAATTAAAGACCGCCAGGGTGAATCAAATTCTCTGGGAAATTTAGGCATTGCTTACAGCTCTCTGGGACAATATGAAAAAGCCATCACATTCCACGAACAGTCTTTAGCCATTAGTCGGGAACTCAAAGACCGCCAAGGGGAAGCTTCTTCTCTGGGAAGTTTAGGTAATGCTTACGACTCTCTGGGAGACTTTGAACGAGCGATTGATTTCCACAAACAGTCTTTAGCTATCAAACGGGAAATCAAAGATCGACGAGGGGAAGCAGCTTCTCTGGGAAGTTTAGGCAATGCTTACGACTCTCTGGGACACTTTGAACAAGCTATCGCTTTCCATGAAAAGTCTTTAGTCATTTGTAGAGAAATTAAACACCGCCAAGGAGAAGCGACTTCTTTGGTAAATTTAGGGGGCGCTTACCGAGATATAGGACGCTTTGAACAAGCACTCACTTTCGATGAACAGTCTTTAGCCATTTGTCAAGAAATCAAAGACCGTAAAGGGGAAGCGCGTTCTTTGGTAGGTTTAGGCAATGCTTACGAATGTCTAGGACAATTTGAACAAGCGCTCGGTTACTACGAAAAGTCTTTAGCTATTTGTCGAGAAATCAAATACCGCGTTGGGGAAGCGGCTGTTCTAGGAAATTTAGGTAATATTTACTGTTCCCTAGGACAATTTGAACGAGCCATCACTTTCCACGAACAGTCTTTAGCCATTCAACGGGATATCAAAGACCGCCAAGGGGAAGCTTCTTCTCTGGGAAGTTTAGGCAATGCTTACGAGTCTCTGGGACAATTTGAACAAGCTATCGCTTGGCACGAACAGTCTTTAGCTATTGAACGGGAAATTAAACACCGCCAAGGGGAAGCTTCTTCTCTGGGAAGTTTAGGCAATGCTTACGAGTCTCTGGGACAATTTGAACAAGCTATCGCTTGGCACGAACAGTCTTTAGCTATTGAACGGGAAATTAAACACCGACGAGGGGAAGCGGCTTCTCTGGGAAGTTTAGGCAATGCTTACGAGTCTCTGGGACAATTTGAACAAGCTATCGCTTTCCATGAAAAGTCTTTAGCTATTAAACGGGAAATTAAACACCGACCGGGGGAAGCGGCTTCTCTGATCAATATCGGCTATGTTTACAACAAATTACAGCAACCAGATAAAGCTATTAAAAACTATCGAGATAGTCTCAAAATTGCCACTCCCGAAACTATGCCACCTGAATGCTTCGCATCCGGGAACAACCTCGGCAACCTCGGCTTTCTCCAAGGCAACTGGCAACTCGCCTTAGAAGGATACGAACCGGCTATGCAAGCAGTGGAACAACTCCGCAAAGGCTCAACCACCGACAAACGCCGCCAAGAAATCATTGAAGAAGCCATCTCCGTTTACGCCAACGCCGTCCAATGCTACATCAACCTCCAACAATACGATAAAGCCGTCGAAACCGCAGATCGTTCCCGTTCCCGCCACCTCGCGGACTTATTCGCCAGCAAAGACCTCTACCCCCAAGGCGAAATTCCCCCGGAAGTGGAAGAATACTATCGCCTGCAACAGCAAATCTACCATTTGCGTTCCTCTGACAATGACGGGATGAAAGCACTCGCCGCCACTCACCAACCAACCCCCAACAGCGACGCTATCTTAAAACTGATTGAAGACTTAGAAGCGCAAAAGCAGCAAGCGTGGCTGAAAATTCGCAGCAAAGACAAGGTTTTGGCGGGCCAATTGCAAGCGGACCCCCTCAGCTTCCAGCAAATGCAAGCCTTAATTCCCGATACGGAAACCGCCATCCTCAATTTTTACACCACTCCCGACCATACCCACATTTTCATCTTGCGGCAAAATCAACCGCCCCAAGTCCACACCTGCGAAGGACAAGGATATGCAACGCAAAATTGGATAATCAACAACTGGTTAAACCCTTATCTGGAAAACCGAAATATCTGGTCAAGTCAAATGCGGGATTTTCTCCCGGAACTTGCCAACCGGCTGCAACTCAATCAGCTGATTGCCGAACATCTCACCGGCATCAAAGAACTGATTATCATCCCGCACCTGTACCTGCATCAAATTCCCTTTGCCGCCTTGCCCTTAAACAACACTCCCATTCCCCAAAGCAATACAGCCTACGACAATACTCGCGTAAAAGCTGTCAAAAAACCCGACCCAGCCGCAGTCGCAGCCGCCAAAACCCCACCCCAACAACCAGAATACCTCAGCGATAAATTCCGCATTCGCATCGTTCCCAGTTGCCAAATTCTCAATTATTGCCACCAACGGGGCAACCTGAAAATTGAAAATATGGGTATCGTGGAAAATGCCACCGGCGACCTCGTTTTCACCGGCTACGAGTGCGAAACTCTTGCCACCACGCACAAAGTTCCCAAAAACCGCCGCCTGCAATACCAGCAAGCCACTATCAGCAACTATCAAAACTTACTCCACCAAGTGCAAGTCCTCCATTCCAGCCACCACGCGGCTTCTAACCTCAATAATTCCCTCGAATCAATCCTGAAATTATTCGACGGCGATATCAACCTCGCTCGCCTTTTCACCTGGAGATTTCCGCAACTAGCCGAAGTTATCCTCTCCTGCTGCGAAACCAACTTAACCCTCACCCCAATTACCGATGATCCCCTGAGTATTGCTGCTGGTTTCCTCTGTGCGGGTGCGCGTAATGTCGTCAGTACCTTATGGTCAGTGGATGACTTAGCAACCGCTTTATTTTGCATTTTGTACTATGAGGAGAAGCGGGATAAAAGCCGGTCAGAAGCCATCCGCCAAGCCCAATTTAAGCTGCGTAACTTGACAGGCGACGAATTATATGCTAAGTACAAACCGCAGTTAGAGGCTTATGTTGACCGGCAGCAATGGGGAGAAAACCAAGCCGAAATTATGGCCAATGTGCGATTGCGGTTAGAGTTCCTTCGCCGGGAAACTTTGCCCTTTGTCAGTCCCCATTATTGGTCAGGTTTTGTATCGCAGGGTTTGGCGTAGTAGGGTGCGTTCCGCCTCATCCATTCTCCCACACTTCACTCGACTCGCAAGCGGAACGCACCGAAAGTAGGGTGCGTTCCGCCTCATCCATTCTCCCACACTTCACTCGACTCGCAAGCGGAACGCACCGCTACTGCAACTTTGAACTCTCCTCATGTACAGACGATCTGGTAGTTTTGATTGAACAAATTCCTGAATAGGTCAGAAAGCCGGTTGATATCATGTCCGCTTGCATGGGTTGTGTGTACATATGTTTGTAGGGGCGGGTGAGCGCCAAAATATTTCTGACACAGGGCAGAATAGGAATAAACCCGCCCCTACCTCGCGTACAACAACTACCGGACATGATATGATTCCACCAACCCCAAATCAAACCATAAACCGGGGGTCTTTAAGAACCCCGGTTTCTAACCTACTCAGCACTTTGAATAAGTTTCATGTTATTTCTCAGCCATTCATTGACCAAAACTTGCACCTCTATCTTTTTATGGGCGGCTATTTTAGTGACAAACTCCTCGACATCGGGTTCCAGATAAATCGGATAGTGAAACTTAGCATCAGGATGGTAAAACTTGCCTTGTTCTGCTTTGGAAAAATCATACTCTGATTTCATATTTTCCTCTCTTGATAGCATTGTGCTTCAGTCAAAGTAGCTTTCCGGGCTGAAATAATCCGAATTATACAGGAGTCTCGATCCGTTGGCTCAAAGGTATGAGCAACAACCCTTAAAATCCCTGTCTCATCTAAGCCTATGGTAATCCATCTATCTTCATCTTGGCTGTGATCTTCATCATAGATTGTTAATTGGTAAGGATCGCGGAAAACCGTTGATGCCAAACGAAAATTTAATTGATGCTTGCGAATATTTTGCTTTTCCTTGGCTGGATTCCAATCAAAGTTATAATCCACAGCTTATAGTCGGTGGGAATTGGCTAGCTTTTTAATTGTAGCAGTATTTCTACTTTTCTGCAACCGGCAGGTAGAGTAGGGTGCGTTCCGCCTCATCCATTCTCCCACACATCATTCGACTCGCAAGCGTAACGCAGAAAGCACCGCTACAGGGGGGTGGGTTCCGCCTTATCAAGGCTCGCAACCGAATAAAAAGTGACGGGAGGCGGAACCCACCCTACTATCTCTAAAATATATAATTTAAATGCAGCTACACCTCAACCGGCCAGCTAAACAGTCTGGCCACTACCCAAGGTGCTGTGACAAGAATGGTATCCTGTCATCTGGGTTGTCTGCGAGCAAGCGCTGACTGCGGACAGCCGGTAAAGGCACGCAGGCGCTTGGGCTGTGGCACAATGAACAGCAGGCGTAGGCGCGGAAATCTAAGCGTTTCGGAAGTTTATGACCAAGTTTGTGTTCGTCACCGGCGGAGTCGTCTCCAGCATTGGCAAGGGAATTGTAGCGGCAAGTCTGGGCCGGCTCCTCAAGTCGCGGGACTATTCCGTCTCCATCTTGAAACTAGACCCCTATATTAACGTCGATCCGGGCACCATGAGCCCCTTCCAGCACGGAGAGGTGTTCGTCACCCAGGATGGCGCAGAAACAGACCTGGACTTGGGGCACTACGAGCGCTTCACCGACACCTCCATGTCTCGCCTGAACAGCGTCACCACCGGCTCCATCTACCAAGCAGTCATCAACAAAGAGCGCCGAGGCGACTATCACGGCGGCACAGTTCAAGTCATCCCCCACATCACCAACGAAATCAAAGAGCGAATCCGCCGGGTGGCCAAAGATACCAACCCAGATGTGGTGATTACCGAGATTGGCGGCACGGTGGGCGACATCGAATCCCAGCCCTTCTTAGAAGCGATCCGGCAGTTCCGCAAGGATGTGGGGCGGAATAATGTCCTCTATATCCACGTCACCCTCGTGCCCTGGATTCCCTCTGCCGGCGAGATGAAAACCAAGCCAACCCAGCACTCCGTCAAAGAACTGCGTTCCATAGGCATTCAACCGGATATTTTGGTGTCACGGTGCGACCGGCCCTTGCAGCCGGGCATGAAAGACAAACTCTCAGAATTCTGCGACGTGCCGGTGGAGAGCGTGATTACCTGCCAAGATGCCAAAAGTATCTATGAAGTGCCCCTCATCCTAGAACGGGAGGGACTGGCGCAGCAAGTCCTGGAATTGCTGCAGCTGGAGCAGCGCCAGCCCGACCTGAAACAGTGGCAAACCCTGGTAGACCGGCTGTATCGCGGCGGCGAAAAGATAGAGCTGGCCATTGTGGGCAAATACGTCCGGCTCACAGATGCCTACCTCTCGGTAGTGGAAGCCCTGCGCCACGCCGCCATTGCGATGGGCGGCGAATTCAACCTGCGCTGGGTCAACTCAGAAGACATCGAAACTGACGGTGCCCAAACCTATCTCCAAGGCGTCCACGGCATAATCGTTCCCGGCGGTTTCGGCATCCGGGGGGTGGATGGAAAAATTGCCGCCATTGAGTACGCCCGCCAGTCCCAAACACCTTTTCTAGGTTTGTGTCTGGGGATGCAGTGCGCTGTGATAGAGTGGGCGCGTCACCTCGCCGGACTGCAAGATGCCAACAGCGCCGAGTTTGACCCCAACGGGCGCAATCCGGTGATCAACTTGCTGCCGGAACAGGAAGATGTGGTAGATTTAGGCGGCACGATGCGCCTGGGGCTATATGCCTGCCGCATTGCGCCGGACACCCTGGCGTTCAATCTCTACCAGCAAGAGGTGATTTACGAACGCCACCGGCACCGGTACGAATTTAACAACGCCTATCGCAACCTGTTTTTAGACACAGGCTTCGCCATCAGCGGCACATCCCCTGACGGGCGCTTGGTGGAAATCATTGAACTGCGCAACCACCCCTTCTTCATCGCCACCCAGTTCCACCCAGAGTTCCAGTCCCGCCCCAGCATGCCTCACCCGCTGTTCAAAGGGTTTGTCAAAGCCGCGATGGCCCGAAAAAAACCAGCACCAGCAGCACCGGCAGTGCCAGCTGAAGTATCTTGACGCCGGAATTGCGGCGGCTTTCATCTGAGGAGGTCTTGTGGCTTACTGGATCAAGATAAGTTATGAGCGGGACAAACAAGTATATGTGATCGATCTAGACCGCATCAGCGCTTTCAGCTTGTCTTGGAACGGTCGGCTAACCCTCTACTTGTCCAATCACCAAACCGGCATTGAGATTACTCAGCAGAGCGATCCAGAAGCCTACCACAAGATTCTCCACTACATCAAAGAAACCACTGGGTTTCCTTTACCTTAAATGGGGATTTGGGATTTGGGATTTGGGATTTGGGATTTGGGATTTGGGATTTGGGATTTTCCAGGACAATATGGCGGGGCACAGGCGAGACGCCTGTGCTACGTCAAAACTTTATTTCGTTCCCAGGCGGAATCCCCGTAGGGGCGCGTCCCGCCGCGCCCCGGTGTGCGGCGTCAAAACTAGCCTTCTTCCTCAATCTTTGTTGCTTCTTCCTTTTCCGATACTTTTTTGCTAACCAGCGCTAACAAATACATAAGTTGAGAGCATCTCTCAACCAAGGCGTATCAACCCATGCCCGCAGGAATATCCCACGAGCACTATGCATCAGAGCAATCTAGATCCCATTTACCACTTTATAAAGTTAAAGAAACGGGTATCTAAACTCAGGAAAGTCCACCTACCTTTGGTTTTCAGGTTAAGAGGGCTCCCTATTTCAAGGCAACCGTCCGCCTTTGGTTCTCGGGCTAGTGCCGGCTGCCTTAAGCAAAGTATAGCATACAGTGGCTAAGCGGAACGCACATCGGCTGCTGCTGGCAGCCCTTAGTGGGTGTTAGCAATTCGGCTGCTGTTGATCAACCCTAACCAGCTGCCAAGCGAGTTTAGCCGCACCGGCAATCCCCGCAGAGTTGCCCAACTCAGCCCGCAGTAACTGCAAATCCGGGCGGCACACCGGCAGCACCCGCCGCTCAATTTCTGCCAGAGTTGCCGGGAAGAAAAACTCCGCACTCGCAGCCACACCCCCACCGATGATAATCGCTTCCGGCCCCAGCACATAGATCAGGCTGGCCAAACCGGCACCCAGCTGGTGTCCGTAAGCCTCCCAGAACTCCAAAGCTTGCCGGTTCCCCACTTGCGCCATGTGGCCCAGTTCCGCCGGCTCGCAACCCATGCGCCGGCGAATCCCCTGCACCGAGACAAACTGCTCCAGCGAACCGCGATTGCCGCTATTGCACTCCGGTCCGTAAAGATCCAGCGTGATTAGCCCCAGCTCCCCGGCAGCGCCAGTGTAACCAACAAACAGCTTTCCATCTATAATAATCGCACCTCCCACTCCCGTGCCCAAAGTCAGCATTATCAAATTGCGGAAATTGCGACCGGCACCCAGCCAAGCTTCTCCCAAACCCGCGCAATTGGCGTCATTCGCCAGAACTGCCGGTCTTTTGGTCTTTTCTTCGAGCCAGTCAGCTAGGGGCACATCGCGCCACCCCGCCAGATTAATCGCCACTTTGGCCACCCGCCCCGCCGCATCCGCCGGCCCAGGCGTCCCCACCCCTATGGCCAAGCATTGCCGGTCGGGGTCAAGTTGCCGGATTGCGTCAGCCATAACGCCCAACACAGCTGCCGGTGTGGCCGGTTGCGGCGTTGCCACACTCAAAGATTGGCTGCAGCTGCCATCCTCGGTGAATCTCCCCAGCTTAATCGCTGTCCCCCCTAAATCAATTCCAATCACTTCGCCCATACTAGAACCTTTAATATCTTTTGTTCTATTGTAGTTTTAATTTTATATTTTAAACCGCAGATGAACGCAGATGCACGCAGATAATGGTGAGTTCAGCTAGTCCGCAATCCTGAAAGTCTTCAAGAAGGCTTGGAAATCCTTCTCTGCCTGCCGGTAGGCGGCTGCTTTCTGGTCAAGCGCAGCCCTGGTAATTTCTCTGTCTTGGAATTGCTTTTGCGCTAATTCAAATTCCAGCTTCTTGATTTGGTAATTCTGCTGTTTCAGAGTCCCTTCAACGGAGCCAACCCAATTAGTAAACCCCAGAGTCTGCGTCTCCGGGCCTGTATTGCCGGCATTCCTGAGCGCCGACTCTCCGAGCTTGGCTTTCGCGGTTGCTGTCAGCCGGCGAAAGCTCTCTAAAGCCCCCTTAATTTGCTGGATGCGGCTCAGAGAGTTTTGCAAAGAAAACCTTTGATTGAGAGTGTCGCTGACAGGTTCGTCTGGAGAAACCGGGCGCTGGGTTAACTGCACCGCTGGGGGAGAGGCGTGCTGTGCCGTGCCGGCGATCGCACTGGCTGCCTGTTGCGCCGGCAGCTTCCAAACCGACCAAAACATCCCAGCGACGGTAAAAGGAACCAGCGCTAAAGGAATAGCGGCTGCCAGAAAAGCTCGGTTGACTCGCATAGAAGATACCCCCAGATAAATCAAATGTTAAACATTTAATTTGCTTTGTGTCGCGGCGCGGTACGTCCCTCGTGTGAAGAGGCGACAGGTAAAGGCTCGACATGTCGCGTCTCTAGAAATAATCAGAGTGCGGGCCTTTTTGCCAGCCCCGCTAAAATAGCAAATTAGATGTGCGGAACGCGGATCGCCACCGGTCGCCAGAGTTTAGCTACAGCAGCCGGTGGCAGAATTCCAGTTCTGGAGAAGAAAGAAAAGACCGGCAGTCTTCGGTGAAGGTATTGAGCGGAAAGCCAGACAGGGATAGCGAGAGACAAAAAATCCCCCAATCCCCAAATCCCGGCTCCCACCTTTCCACCAGCTATTCTCGCCGCAACTTGGGATTGACGAACTCGTTCAACCCCTCTCCCACCAGCGACAGCCCCACAACCATCAGCGTCAGGGCCAAACCGGGAAATAGGGCAGTCCACCAGATGCCGGTGGGCAGCGCCTCCAGCGCTTGGCGCAAATCGTGCCCCCACTCCGCTGTCTCTTCCGGCAAACCCAAACCGAGAAATCCCAAACCCCCGAGGGTGAGAATCGCGTCAGCGGCGTTGAGGGTGAACACCACCGGCACGCTTTGAATCACGTTGAGGAAGAGGTAGCGGCTGAGCACTGTCCAAGTGTCGGCACCCATCGAGCGGGCGGCTTCGACAAACAGTTCAGTTTTGACGCTGACGGTGTGGTTGCGGACTATCCGGTAGTATTGCGGGATGTAGGAAATACTCAGGGCGATGGCGGCATTGAGCACTCCCCGCCCGACGACAAAGGCCAGGGTAATCGACAGCAGCAGTCCGGGGAGGGTGTAGATGGTGTCCATCAAAAACAGCAGCGCCCGGTCGAGTCTGCCGCCCAGATAGCCGCTCACCATACCCAAGGGGACGCCGACAACCAGACTGAGTGCTGTAGCCAGGATAACCACTTGCCATGCGGCTTGGCTGCCGAACAGGGTGCGCGAGAATACATCGTAGCCCAGGCCGCTGGTGCCGAACCAGTGGCTGGGGGAGGGTGGCTGCAGGGCGGGGTTACTCAGGAACTCCGTTGGGCTTTGTATCCATCCCCGCGCCTGGAAAGTGGGAGCCAATATGGCGGTCAGCACGAAAAGCAGAGTAATCGCCAGTCCCGCCCACATCATCTGCATGGAGAGGCTGGGGCGAGCGGAAAGACGTAAAAATCGGGGCAGTTGCAGTCTGCTAGGAGCCATAGAAGGTGTTACTGGGTGTTTAAATGGGCTTCTAAATCGGAAGCGCGAGCCGGTCTTGCCGTATCCGTTATTTTACTGAGAGAGTCAAGGCATAGCGCACACAGGTTTTCAGCAGGCCAAGTTTGCGATCAGCTTTAACCTCTGATTTAACCGGCTCCTTTGCGAGCGTCTGCCTGATTGTTCGGGCAAAATGGCAACCTTCTCGCTTATGGCTGAGCCATGATTATAGACAGGCGGCACGCCAACCTCGGCACACCTGTGCACAGCACCCCACTTTAACCCTCTGCCTGCTTGCCTGGAAAGCCAAAATTTAGGGCTGATAACCATCTGCTTGCGTCGATCACGATTTCAGCAGCGCCAGCCCGTCCATCGGGGATGGCAATTCCCCAAACAGGAAGGGGTTTCCTGGACGCTCGGTAATTTCACGGAATAAACAGGCTGATTTTATAAATGTTTTGTAAAGTTGTGTTGCTGCCTGTAAAATAAGGTAACGATTTCAGGGTTAGTTTGCCCCTCATGCTGCGGTTCTCCCCTTACAGAAGTTCTGACTGACTGCGGTATATGATAAAAGCGATTTATACAGTAATAAAAGTCTCAGTAATAACCGAGGCTTATTTTAGCGTCTTCACGAGAACTTCACAATCACCGCCTAGGTTCATAGATACAGAGATACAGAGCTGTCAGAGGTGAAGGGATTGCACGCAATAGTCCAGCTTGACTGACAGATGGGTGCCATATCTGCGAGCGGGACTTTTTTGGTGGGGGAGTGTGATGTGGTTTCTGGAAAAAGTCATCCCACACTTATTGTGACAGCGACCGGCAATCGACACAAGATTGACCGGCACTGAAAGCCCGATTTAAGGACTTGACAAAATTTTAACCGGCACTCGCAGCCACGAGCCACGAAGTCGAATTCAGGCGCAAGAGATAGCCTTTGTTTGTCCGCTGATAACATTGTTATGGCACAGGGTTGTCCTGTGTTTCCGGACAGACATATCGCCTGTCTTGCGGAGCGGGGAATCGTGCGGGTGAAAGCCCGCACGCGACAGGCATATATTTGCCTGAAAAAGCACTGACCTTATTAGATCGCAGCTCGCCGGAATTGGCGAGTGTGACCGGCAATGCTGTCAAATCCATCTTTCCTACTTTGTTAGCAATCTTTAAACGTGACCAAACATGGAAAGCAACAACTTGACTGACGACATCATGAAAGCCCCTGCAGACGACCTGATGGGGACAGAGCTGGTAAAAGCGACCCCCGATAGCGCCGCTCCGAGTCAAGGGGATGCCGGTGAGGCTAATGCCAGTGATGTCAGCAGCAGCGTTCAGCCTAAAGAGCAGCAGTTAGACAATATATCGAGTATTTCGAGCCCCAATAACTTCAAGTCAAGCAGCACCAGCTTTCAAAGCGAGCGGGAGTTAAGCAACACAGCACCTGCAGCCTCAGCTGACGCGCTCTCGCCACCTCTCCCACTCAGCGAAACGCCGCGCAGCGCACAAGAGAACACGATCGGCATTCCCGACTACCTTCAAAGTGAAGAATACGTTCCCAATCAAATAATCATCAAACTCAAACCGGGAATTTCAGCTAGCTCGATTACCTCCCTGCAGCAAAGCATGAACGCCTCAGTTATAGGGACAACTCAAACCCTCGGCATTCAACTTTTGCAACTCAATGGCGAGCAGGCAGTTGAAGAAGCCATTGCCAACTTTGCCAGCGATTCCCGAATCGAATACATCGAACCAAACTATCGCGTCTCCATAAATGCCACCCCCAATGACCCAGATTTTAACCAACTCTGGGGGTTAAACAATACCGGACAGACAGGTGGAACCCCTGACGCCGACATTGACGCCCCAGAAGCTTGGGATATTCAAACCGGCAGCGATGTCGTAGTTGGCGTCATTGATACCGGCGTGGATTACAACCACCCAGACTTGGCAAACAACATCTGGACAAATCCCGGAGAAATTGCCGGAGATGCCATTGACAATGACAGCAACGGCTATGTAGACGATATCCACGGATATGACTTTGTTAATAATGACGCCGATCCGATGGACGATAACTCTCACGGCACCCACGTTTCGGGGACAATTGCCGCTGAGGGGAATAACGGCACCGGCGTAGCGGGCGTAAATTGGTCAGCCCAGATTATGCCGATAAAATTCCTGGATGCCTACGGTTCGGGAGACACCTTCGGTGCGATTCAAGCGGTGGAATATGCCACCATGATGGGCGCGAAACTGACCAGCAATAGCTGGGGAGGAGGCGGATATTCCCAGGCGCTGTACGATGCGCTCGCTGCAGCCGGTGATGCCGGACAGCTGTTTGTGGCGGCAGCGGGAAATTGGGGATTGGATAACGATACATATCCACATTACCCTGCCAGCTACGACTTGGATAACATCATCGCCGTAGCAGCCACAGATAATAACGACCAGCTGGCGTGGTTTTCCAATTACGGTGCCGCATCCGTAGACCTGGGTGCGCCCGGTGTTGATATCTACAGCACCTTTCCAGGGAACAGCTACGGCACCCTGAGCGGCACTTCTATGGCCACACCCCATGTATCGGGAGTTGCTGCCTTGCTTTTGGCTCAAAACCCCGACATGACACCCGAGCAGGTGAAGAATCGGATTCTCGCCTCGGCAGATCCGATTGCCGCCTTAGACGGCAAAACAGTAAGCGGGGGGCGGCTGAATGCCTTCAGCGCACTTGTAGAAGCCGGTAAAGGTACAATACGCGGCAGCAAGTGGGAGGACAAAGACGCTGACGGCGTGCGGGACCTCAGCGAACCCGGGTTGCCGGACTGGAAAATTTATCTGGACTTGAACAACAACGGTGTCCTGGATGAGCAAGTCACCAACTACAGTTCCACCGACGTTCCCACACCGATTATCGATGAGGAAACAGTCACCTCGGAACTGACCTTAAGCGACTTCAGCGGAACGGTGACCGACGTCAACGTTACCTTAGACATCAACCACACTTGGGACAAAGATTTAGACGTGTTCTTAGTCAGCCCGTCTGGCACCGAGTTCGAACTGTTCACAGATGTGGGGGCAGATGGCGACAACTTCACCAATACTACCTTGGATGACGAGGCCGCCACACCAATTACTGAAGGTTCTGCGCCGTTTACCGGCAGCTTCCAGCCGGAAGGGAGTCTAGCCGCTTTGGATGGCGAAGATCCCAACGGCACCTGGACGTTGAAAATCACCGATGACGCCAAGCTAGATGTCGGCATTCTAAACAGTTGGTCGCTCTCTTTTACTGAGGCGATCGAGCCATTCACTCAAACCGATGTCAATGGCGATTATGCCTTTAACGGCTTAGAACCGGGAACTTATACAGTGGCGGAAGTGCCACAGCCCGGTTGGGAGCAAACCTACCCCGGCGGTGATGGCAGCCAAATGATCGCAGTAGGTGCGGACGAGATTGTTGAAGACGTTGACTTTGGCAACCGCAACACCGATTTCGGTGTCATCAAAGGCACAAAGTTCAGTGATTTGAACGGCGATGCAGTGCGAGATCAGGGCGAGCCTGGACTGGAAGGCTGGACGATCTATCTCGACGCTGACGGCGACGGCACTCTCGACCCAGAAGAGACTTCCACAACAACTGACGCTGATGGTGATTACTCGTTTGTAGATTTACCTGCCGGCACTTATACTGTCGCGGAAGTGCTGCAGGAGGGCTGGGAACAAACCTACCCGGGAGATCCGGGCACGCACACAGTGAATCTCGATCCTGGGGATGTTGCCACCGGCATGGATTTTGGCAACGATCCGCTACCCGCAGAGATTGCCGGTATTAAATGGAACGACCTCAACGGCGACGGAGTGCAAGACCCAAATGAGCCTGGAATCCCGGGCTGGACAATCTATCTCGACGCTAACGGCAACGGCACTCTCGATCCAGGTGAAACTTCCACCCTCACCGGCGCTAGCGGCGAGTACGAGTTGGCAAACCTCGACCCTGGCACCTACACTGTTGCCGAAATGGTGCCGGCAGGCTGGCTGCAAACTTATCCCGGCAATCCGCCCAACGGCAGTTTTGAAACCGGAGATTTCAGCAGTTGGGATACCGCCGGCAGTGCCAGCATCGAAACAGCTGAGTTTGGAGTCGGCCCCACGGACGGCACCTATCAGGCTTTGCTGACAAATGGCTATGGTTCCATGAGCGATGCGGATTTGGAAACCTTCCTGGGGCTGACTCAGGGAAGTTTGGACGGCTTGGGCAATGGTGACGCCACGGAAGGTTCGGCAATCAAACAAACAATTGCGGTGCAAGCTGGCGACACGCTGACCTTCGATTGGGACTTTCTCACGAATGAGGGAATGTCCAGCTACTTCAACGATTTTGCCTTTGTGTCGGTCGCGCCGGACACATCAAGTACGCTGGCTTCTACCTACAGTCCTTTGGTGACTTCTCCCAACCCCAGTTTCTTTCAACACACCGGATTCGACAGTTTTTCCTACACCTTCACTACCGGCGGAACTTACACGGTAGGTGTGGGAGTTGTCGATGTGGGAGATACTGTTGTGGATTCTGGGCTGCTTGTTGACAATTTCTCTCTCGACTCGTCTTTGCCTGGTGCCCACATTGTAACTCTCGATCCGGGGGAAAATCTTGGGGGCGTCAATTTCGGCAACTGGGTGACACCGGGTGAGATTCGCGGTAGCAAGTGGGAAGACGCGGACGGTAATGGCGTGCGCGATGTTGGGGAAGTCGGTCTGTCAGGTTGGACGATCTATCTCGACGCTGACGGCGACGGCACTCTCGATCCGGATGAGACTTCCACAACAACTGATGCTGATGGCGATTACTCGTTTGCAGATTTACCTCCCGGCACCTATACTGTGGCGGAAGTGCCGCAGGAAGGCTGGGTGCAAACCTACCCGGGAGCTCCAGGCACGCATACGGTAAATCTGGAATCGGGCGAGATTGTCACCGGCATGGATTTTGGCAACGATCCGCTACCGGGTGAAATCCACGGGATTAAGTGGAATGATGTCAATGGCGACGGTGTGCAAAACCCAGAGGAGTCAGGACTTGCCGGTTGGACGATTTATCTTGACGCTAACCAGAATGGCAATTTGGACGATGGGGAAGTTTCTGCTGTCACGGGAGATAATGGCGAGTACAGCTTTACTGACCTTGACGCGGGCAGTTACACTGTGGCTGAGGTGCCGCAAGATGGCTGGGTGCAAACCTATCCGAGCGACGACGGTATCGACGAAGCGCTGGTGTTCATGGATTTCCTGCCCTGGGGCAGTGATGCGCTCCTGCAAGTGCTTGATGCCAACGGCATCGACACAACTGTGGCTGACTCCTCCCAAATGGGCGATATCGACATGTCGTCCTATGATGTGGTGTTCATCTCCAACGACCAGTCGCAGAACTTTTATAACAATTACACCGCCACCGCGTCTGCCTTCGCCGATTACGTCAGTGACGGGGGAACCCTGTGGTTTGGCGCGGCGGCTTGGGGGTGGAACGGAGGCAACTTCAGCGGTGGCCAACTGCCCGCCGGTGTGACTGTCAGCAATATCTACGAAGATTACAACGCTGTCGTCGATATGGCTCATCCCCTGATGGCCGGTGTGCCTAACCCATTCTATGGCAGCTCTGCCAGCCACTCTGTCTTTGAGAACCTGCCGGAAGATGCCTCTGTTATCGCCGAAGGTCAGAGCAGTGGCTTGCCAACCTTGGTCGAGTACGATTATGGTGCGGGCGAAGTGGTGGCGTTTGGCCAGACGCTGGAGTTCGGATACGTCAACGGACAAGACTCTGGGGTTATCCTGCAAAACAGTGTGCCCTATGTCTTTGAGCTTGCTGACGCCGGACTTCCCGGCACCCACATGGTGAATATTGAGCCGGGTGATACTGTTACCGGCATTGACTTTGGCAACCAGCAAATTGCCCCGCCGCCGGCACTGTCTATTGATGACGTGTCTGTGACTGAAGGCGATGCCGGTACTGTCAATGCGATGTTCACTGTCAGTCTGTCGGCGGTGAGCACTGAAACTGTGACGGTGGAGTACGCTACTGCTGACGGCACTGCTACCGCTGGGGAGGATTACACGGCAATGGCAGGAACGCTGACTTTTGACCCGGGCGAAACTGCCCAAACCATCTCTGTGCCGGTGTTTGGCGACACGCTAGATGAGGTTGACGAAACTTTCTCTGTCAACTTGATCGACCCGACGGGGGCAACGATCGCCGATAGTGAGGGTGTGGGCACTATCCTGGATGATGACACTGCCGGTGGCACTCCGGGCCATGACTGGCTGATTGGCACTCCGGGCCATGACACCCTGGATGGCGGAGAAGGCCACGACACTATTGAGGGGTTGGAAGGTTATGACTCTCTGATCGGGGGGTCAGGCCATGACTCGCTGCTGGGCGGCGCGGGCTATGATACCCTGGATGGCGGTACTGGCCATGATTTCCTCGATGGCGGGGCGGATCATGACATCCTCTATGGCGGGGAAGACCACGACACCCTCTATGGCGGCACCGGCAAAGACACTCTCACCGGCGGCAAAGGCGATGACTCCCTCGTCGGCGGCGATGGCAAAGACCGTCTGATTGGGGTTGACCCCTCCGACGCTTTGCCGGGACTTGACGAGTTGGATACTCTCGCGGGTGGGGCCGGTGCTGACCGGTTTGTCCTGGGAGATGCTGTTAAAGGAGCCTACTATAATGATGGCGTTCCTAGCAGTACCGGCACTGAGGATTTCGCTCTGCTGGCGGACTTTAGCACCAGCGAAGATTTCATCCAGCTTGCCGGTGTGGCAGCTAACTACGTTCTGTCTGTCGTCGGTAGCGATACTGAAATCTACCGGGATGAAGGTGCCACTGATGAGCTGATTGGGCGGGTAGCCGGTGTCACCGGTTTGACTCTGACCGGCAGTTATTTCCTGTACGTCTAGACTCAACCCTCTCAGTTAAGGCGCACCCGTCTAGATAGAGTCTCTTCAGGCGTTGCTGATTGGGATAATTTCCAGGCAGCAACGCCTATTTTTGTTAGCTCCCTTCCGCTCATGGAGCGAGAGTCAAAATCATGCTGTCAGGATTTGAATGTTAGTGCTGTCATTCAGCAAAATTTGGGAGTTCCGCAGAGGTTTTTTTTTTATTAACCGCAGTTAATAAAATCCTAACTTCCTCTAATTTCTGCTGAGCTACTGTGCAGTTGGCATCGAAGGAAAGCGCCAGATCAAATGCCGCAGCCGCCTCTTGCCAGCGTCCCATATTCATGTAGGCGCTACCCATATCGCAAGCCGGATAGGTTGTCATATAACTCCCGTCGAACGGTTCTCCTTTGTAGTAGCTGCCCTCTCGACCCAGCTTAAGACAGTTCTCAAAATAAGCCATTGCCCCCAGCGGGAATCCTAAAGCTCTGATGGTCGCACCGGCAAGATAGTTGAGGGGCGGGAAATTGGGACACCACTCCAGCCCTCGCTGGCAAAGTAACCGCGCGGTTTCATAATCTTCCTCTTCCACTGACTGCACTCCCAAAATAAAAATTAGGGAAGGAATGAAGCCAAATTCTTCCGGTGGTTTGCCATCCATCAAATTTGGCATCAGCCGGTCGAACGCTTCCGCATAGCATTCTTGCGCTTTCTCCGCCTGCTGGGTAGCCCCATACATGCCGGCAAGGCAGTACAGCAGCAAGAGGCTGATCCCTTCCTCCTGTCGGGCGCGTTCCAATATGGGAATATTGCGGTTGATATTTTTTTGCTGTAAGTTTTCCTGGGTATTGCCGTAATGCAACAGCCTCAAACTCTCTAAGGAACTTACCCGCTCCTTGCTAATATATTTAGCCTCATACTTGACTTGCTCGTAAAAGCGACCTGTATAGCTGATTTCGGGGATATTCCTGAACAGTCTGATGGCATGTAATTCTGTCATGTCGGCTGTATCTTTCGCTTCAGTTCGGATTAGAGAGTAGGCTATAACTTCTGGCTGGGCAGTTATTTCTTCCCAAAATTTATCTGATTCAACGACTAGCTCTTCGTCCGCATCCAGCACTAAAATCCAGTCCCCCGATACCAGGGAGAGAGCGTAATTGCGAGCTGCCGCAAAATCATCGCACCACTCAAAGTAGCCAACTTTCGCCCCATATTGAGCGGCAATCTCCGGTGTGCCATCCTCAGAGCCGGTGTCTACTACCACCATTTCATCAACGTAGGGTTTAGCGCTGGCTAAACAGCGGGGCAAGTTCTCTCTTTCATTTTTGACAATCGCGCAAAGGGACAAAACCGGCTTGCGTTTTCCCTCCCCTCTGTTATTCCTGCTCTCCGCTTCAGCTCTCGCTGCCGGTTCTAAAACAGATTGGCTCGCCTTAAGGCTTTTCAACCCATTTTTTTGTTGAAACTCTCCCACACCTTCTAAATCTGATTCCCGGTAAATGTGATAAGCTGGATAGTGGGTGTCCACAAATAAAGAAAACCCTAGCGCCGCCGCTCGAATGCAAAAATGCCTGTCTTCCCCCCGAAACGAAATATTTTTGATTTCTTGAAAGCTGACTCCCGCCAATAAGGCTTTATGGCTGATTAAAGTACAGGCTCCCAATCCCCCAACCTCATAAACTCCTGGCTGTTGCAATTGGTTAATAAACTGCGCTTGCCTCCTGGCAGCTTCTTCCTCAGAGAGCTGCTCTCCCCTTTCCTTGCGGTAAAGCGTATAGAAATCCGAAACCCACACTTGCGGCAATTTAGGTGCATTTAGCTGCCAGCTCGTCCAATATATTTCTGAAATAATCTCTTTGCCGGTGCCGATTAAATGTTCAAGAGTCTGGGGGTTTAGCAGTAAATCTGAATCCACCAAAAATAAGTAGTCGTACCCCCCTTCACGGGACTTTTGAATCATCAAATCTTTGAAAGCTGCTACCTTCCAGATTAGGTGCTCTTGCCAGATGTGAGTCTGTTCATTACAGACATACTGGTCATCTCTTTTGCTTTTCTGGATAGATACCCCCTCTATCTCTTTAGCAAACTCCTCCAAGAGTTGACTGGAGCTTTCTGAGCGGTTGTCATCCACAAAAAAGAAATTTAAGCTAAGACTCTCTCGATCCAGCTGCTTTAACGAGTTTAAAAACTCTTCTAAAATTCTGGGCTTTTGATGGACGGGACTCCCGACCAAAACTCTCTTCTTCTGTGCCTGTTCAGTTTGATTTTGCATTGGCTTGCCCTGACACTGTGTTGAACTACAAATAGCCATTTTCCTGATTATTTCGGAAAATTTAGAGACTCTGCCCGCTCCTAGATAGGCCACAGCCTCATCCAAGAAGGGCTTGGAAATGTTGGGTGTACTCCTCCATTCTAGCAGCCCAAGTGTGGCGAGAAGCGAGAGCCATCGATTTCGTCACCATGCCGGTACGTTTATCTTCGTTAGCCAGGAGAAAATCTATCTTCTCGCACAGCTCCGACAGGTCGCTAAACATCTCAAAATAGTCGCTGCCCAGACTGGGGTCGTTATTATTTCCCAGCTGCTCGCACAGCAGGCACGCTTTTGTCGGCATGACTTCAAAAAACCGGGTCGGTATGTAGGTTTCCTCGGAGGCGTGAATGTGCAGCGTTATCTTGGACTCATTATAGATGCGATTTACTTCTTCAGCATTCGTGCTGGTAACGACATGAATATCATAGCCTTTTAGCATGGTTTCTAGAAGAACCAGCATCCTCCGTTCGCTAAAATTGCCAACGAAACTTATTTCGTATTTGTAGGGTACGTCAAGTTTATTGTAGAATCTGGGATTGTAGGCGTGGTGAACCCTGACAGCGTTTATCCCCTTGCTGAGAGCGTATTCGCACACCTGCTGGCTGTGTGCCAGAACTAGGTCGGGCTTTCTTGGCGCATCCAGGAGATGCCGCGCTGAATCAATGGAAAATTCGGACGCCATAAAAGCTACGGGGATTGCGATCGAACTGAGCGCCTCTGCAGGAAATCCCGGACCGTACTGGATGAATACGATGTCGGGTTTCTTCGAGCTGGTTTGACAAGCGTGCAAAGCCTCAAAGAGTGCTCGACTGTCCATGTAGTTGCAGCAGGAGACGCTGTGACCTATCCGCTGGAACCCTTCGAGCATCGCATACTCCGCTCTCCACGCCGCCCCGTCAAAAATACCGCAGTACAGTATGTTCACAGCATCATCTCCCCGCTTAATATTCTACAGATATTTGTGCTGACTTACTGCACCGGCACGTCTGGCGCGAAGGCTATAGCGAGTCTAAATGATTTGCGCAACCGCTCTCGGGCCCAGAACCCCGGAAGGGGCGGTCTCCGTGGGTGGCACCGCCCCTACGAAACCGGGGTTCTGAAATTTACACGAAGGATTTAGACGCGCTATATCTCTCAACCAGTTGTAGGGTGCGTTCCCAAGGGGAACGCACCCTACTGCTACAGATTGCTTTCAATCAATTGCCGGTACTGGCTCTTTTGCTTGACGCCCTTGAACTCGCCCACTTTGTCTTTGTGCTTGAAGAACTGAATGGTGGGCGTTCCGGTGACACCGGCAGCCTCGGCAATGTTTGGGTCTTGCTCAATGTCGATCTCGACATAGTGAATCTTGCCATCGAACTCATCCACAACTTTGTTCAAAATCGGCTTGAGGGTGTGGCATGGCCCGCAGGTGGGTGAGGAATATTTTACCACGATCAGCCGGTCGCTATCGTGGTAGAGCTTGCGCAGCGCCCAACCCCCCTCGTGGCGCGTCGCCGAGATGTCAAATGTCTCCTCTGTCTCCACCGGCTTCTCTTCAGCAGCCTTTTCAGCCGGCTTCTCCACCTCACCGGCCTGATGGAATTCCTGGGCCAGCCCCTTCTCGGACAGCCACCGCTCGGCTAGCATCGCCGCCATGCAGCCGGTGCCGGCAGCTGTGATCGCTTGGCGGAACTCGTGATCTTGCACGTCACCGGCAGCATAAACCCCCTCGACGCTGGTTCCCACCGAACCGTGCTGGGTGACAATATAACCCACTGCGTCGAGTTCCACCTGCCCCTGGAACAGTTGAGTGTTGGGAGTGTGGCCAATGGCGTAGAACAGCCCCTTCACCGGCAAGTCGCTCACTTCGCCCGTCTTGCTGTTTCTGATTTTCAGCCCTTGCATCAGCCCGCCTTCCTCCCCAAAAACATCCACCGGCTCAGTGTGCCAGTGCACGGTGATTTTGGGGTGACTCAACACCCGGTCTTGCATGGCTTTGGAGGCTCGCATTTTGTCGGAACGCACCAGCAAGTGGACATGGGTGGCGTATTTGGTGAGATAGATGGACTCTTCCGCCGCCGTGTCGCCGCCGCCAATCACCGCCAGCTCCACTCCTTTGAAGATTGGGGTGGCTCCGTCACAAATCGCGCAAGCCGAAATCCCCTGGTTCCAGAATTTCTGCTCACTTGGCAAGCCCAGCCGTTTCGCGGTTGCGCCGGTGGCAATCACTATCGCGTGCGCTCTGACTTCTCGCTCTTGGGAGCGGACAATAAAAGGACGCTGGCTCAAGTCCACAGAAATCACATCTTCTGTGACTAATTCTGCCCCCCACCGCGCCGCCTGCGCTTTCATCCTGTCCATTAATTCTGGCCCTGTAACCCCTTCCGGAAAGCCCGGAAAGTTCTCCACTTCGGTGGTGGTCATCAGCTGGCCACCCGGGATGCCCCCCATTTGATAGCCTTCAAACACCAAGGGCTTCAGGTTGGCCCGTCCTGCGTAGATGGCCGCAGTATAGCCGGCAGGGCCAGAACCAATAATCACCAAGTTTTCTAAAGTTGGGCTTGCCATACGCACTAACTCAAACTCATAACGACTACGCTTAATATACCACAACTCCCCTTTACCAGACAGCCGAACCGAGCGGCGGATATGTGGCCCGAGGTGCCGGTGGGGCTGGGCAACGAGAAGAAGCCGGGGGTTCCCTCAGGCTGTGCCGGATAGCCTAACTGACTCACTGAATAGAGCAAAGACTTTCAAGAAGTGGGCTTCCTGGGAGATTGAACCTGCTAGGAAATCAACATGTGAGTCGATTCGCCATGAAGGAGGGTTATTTGATGCACAGCAAGTTTGTCAAAGCAATCTTTGCCGTGATACTGTTTGTGGGATTTAGCTTTATGAGCTTTGATGCCGCTTATGCCGCCCGCGCCAGGGACTACAGTCCGAGCGAGTTCCGGTCTGTTTTGAATGGCTTGGGATATAACATCACTCTGGGGGATACCCTAACAGATGAAGCCACCAAGAAAGCTATCAGTGATTTTCAGAAGGCTTACAAGCTAACGGCTGATGGCGTAGCGGGACCGCAAACCCAGGACGTGGCAGCAGATCTGGTCAAAAATCTTCAGGGCTCGCTGAACCTGGTTGTCCAACCCAGTCCTGAACTGCCGCGCAACCAGTTTTATGGCCCGCGAACCGAGGTAGCCGTCAAAGCCTTTCAGAAACAATATAAACTGTCAGAGACCGGCATCGCCACTCTGCCAGTTCGCCTGAAACTCGACCAGGAGGCCAAAAGAATTCTGGGCAAATAAATAGGCCCACAAAACATTCGCTCCGCGCCGCCTCTCCCAGAAACGCCCCAGAAACCCGGTTTCGTAGGGGCGGGTCCCCGTGCCCGCCCCTACGCTCACCGGGTTTCTTGCTATTCGCCCCACAATTCCGTTTGAAGAATTTTAAATTACACAAGGGTGGTACAGAGCCTCCCGCCAGTCAAGTGCTGCTGCGGGAGGCTTTTTATTATCCCCACTTTGAGGTAGCGCCTATTTAATAATGAGTAATAAAATGGATTTGATGTAAGCCGCCTTTAAGGGGACCCGTGATGGAGCGAGTGCTAGAACCGGAAGTGATGGACACCTGGGAAGAAGCGATTGAGTATGACTCAATGGACTTCATAGAGATAAATACTGCCTTTGCCCAACGTGCCGTGGAGTTAGGGCCACCGGCAGGTCGAGTGCTGGACGCCGGCACCGGCACAGCTCGCATCCCAATTATAATAAGCCAGATGCGCCCGCAGTGGCAGCTGACCTGCACCGACCTGTCAAAAAACATGCTCCTGGTGGGTGCCAGGAATGTTGAGACAGCTGGGTTGCTTGGGCAGATTCAGCTGGAACTCGCTGACGCCAAGGGGCTGGATTATGAGGATGGCCGGTTTGACATGGTGATTTCCAACAGCCTCGTCCACCACTTGCCAGATCCGCTGCCATTTTTCCTGGAACTCAAGCGAGTGCTAAAACCCAACGGCGCTATCCTGATCCGGGATTTGATTCGACCGGCATCTTCCGCGACAGTCGATGCCTTCGTTGCCGGTATCGGTGCCGAATACAGCGCCCACCAGAAACAGCTGTTCCGGGATTCCCTGCACGCGGCGCTCACTCTAGAGGAGGTGAATCAGCTCGTACTCGCCGCCCAGTTAGAGGGTGTGAAAATCTATCAATCCAGCGACCGGCACTGGACAGCTGAGCGTGCTTGGGCGGAGGGCGGGCAATAAGAACGCCCACCCCAGTTGGGGAAATTTATCCCATCACTTCCGCCATACCATTGGTGAAGCGCTGCCTCATCAGTTCCCCAACAACCACAAAGAAAACCTTCTCAATCGTGGTGTTTGTCTCCAAAAATGCTAGGGTTTCAGCTGTAGCAAATTTAGCCGCGCGTTTGACCCGGAAACGATACATGCCCACGCTCAGGGGTGGGAAGGCAATCGTGCGGAGGCCGTGCTGATCTGCTAAAGTCAAACAGCTGCGATAGCATTGAGCCAGCATCTTCGGCTCTCCATGTTTGCCGTCCAGCCACACTGGGCAAACGGTGTGGATCGCCCACTTGGCTCCCAGGTTGAAGCCTGGAGTAATTTTAGCTTCGCCGAGTTGACAGCCATTCAGCTGGCGGCACGCTTCTAACAATTCTGGGCCGGCAGCCTGGTGAATGGTTTTGTAGATGCCGGTGCCCTTCACGAGAGAAGACAGCGCGGGAATGACGATAGCATCCACTTTGATTGTGGTAATATCGCCTTCAATCAGTTCCAATCGATCAGTCATACCATTTACTTGAGTTTCGATCCAGTCTCAATTGTACAGGGGCCGGCTGTCCATAGAGAGAACCCTATGAAAGATTTAAAGAAGTGGCGGATATTGCGGTCGCAAGTCGTTTTTAACAATCGCTGGTGCCAAGTCAGGCGAGATGAAGTAGAATTGCCGGCGGGCAACGTGATTGATGACTTTTTCGTAAATCTCAGACCGGATATAGCCCTGGTGTTTGCCGCTACCAAGACCGGCGAGATTGTGTTCGTGCGCCAGTACCGGCACGGCGTGGGGGAGATTTTGCTGGAACTGCCCGCCGGCGCTTTTAATCCAGAGGTTGAAACTCCTGCCTCAGCTGCTGCCCGGGAATTTACAGAAGAAACGGGTTATGTTTGCCAGAATCTAATTAAGATAGCAACGCTCTATGACAATCCGGTAAAAGATACGAATAAGATTCACTTGTTTGTTGCTAAGGAGGCAGAGAGGGCGAAGGATCAAGTTTTAGATGTTACGGAAGAGATTGAAGTGGTGCTGGTGCCGGTGGGAGAGGTGATGGAGAGAATCTCTGCGGGGGAGATTTGCGTTTCGGGAAGCGTTGCGGCGGTTTTTTTGGGATTGAATTTCTTGAGAGAGTGCCGGTGGGTTGAGGGGTTTTGAGGACAGGCGAGAGGACAGGCGGGGGGACAGGCGTAGCTGCTGGCGCAGCCGCTACGCTTGCATCGCAGCGGCGCGTACTGAGAGAACGCCGGTTCCAGCGTCCTAAACTGACTGTCCCTTGCTAAGCTATGGCGCATATATAGCGTTTCTCAGATTAGTGTGATACGGAGAAACTCGGTAGGGGCGGGCACGGGGGCACCGCCCCTACGAAATCGGGTTTTACTCCCAATATTGTTGCCAATCATACTTAAAAGTATGTTGCAATTTGTTCATATAAGCGTAAGTTTTAATCTTCACCATCCACAGGTTATTAGGGTTAGTGCCTCCTTTGCAGACCACACCTTCAGCCACCCCATATTTCCCCACACGAATATTATCGATAAATTGACCAGTTAGCTTGCCTCGATAAACGACTCGCGCAATATTTAAATTTTTAAATTCACGGATGAATTCTTCAGGATGGACAAGACCTCTATCAGTTAGCACATCGAAGATAACAAGTTGTTTTGGGTCATCCTTATTGTGCATGCCCGCGAACGAATTTGCCCCCAAAAACTCTGTAAATACTGTAATTTCAGGGCATTGATAGTGCGGATTATTTGTAAACAAAGCTTCTAGGGATGTGGCAAAGTCTCTCCGAAAAATAGCTGGAGCGGCTTCTAAACCAGGATGTGCGGCATTGAAGTCTGCAATGCCCATATCATCCAAATCAAACCTGTCACGGCGTGTGCCAAAAGCATACCAGCCAAGTTCAGCTTCCCAAACCCAGTGAAGATTGGTGCCGTCGTATTTCTCGAACGCTATACATTTTTCCAGAGGGCAATTTTTGCTATCTGGGATTTTAGGATAGGCAAGTGGAACTCGTGCCATTGCAAGCGAAAAAGGTGTGGGGAAGATAGAGGCTACAATTTTAACACAAGTTGTCGTCTAGCAGCAATATAAAAAATGCGCAGCACCGGCATCTCCCCTGCGCCCCCCAGCGGCAGGACAGGCGAGACGCCTGTCCTACGTCTCGAACGCGCCCCGACGCAGGGGCACCGGCATTCCCACCGACCCCCTTTCCCCCGACGTAGCACAGGCGTCTCGCCTGTGCCCCCCTGTGCCCCCCTGTGCTCAACCAAGACACAAATTCACCCCTTTCCTAAGTTGGAATCAACTCCCCAGGGCGCAACTTCGCCCACTTACCCGCCTCCAACTTAAAACTCTTGCACCCCACAACATCCCATTCCTTACCAAAATCCCCCTCCTGAACTATCCGCCCGTCATCTGTCACCACCACCTGCGGAAAATAGTGATTCACATTAATGCTAGGTTCCACCGGCTCAAAATCAGGAGTTTCAGTCAAATGCGGCTGTTCGTGCTGCATTTCTACCATGTGGTAAGTTAAGCAGCGGTCTACATAGTGGCAGTTCACACAAATACACATAATTAAAACCCTCTTGCCATTCTGCAAATATTTATTAAATCGATATAGCGTTTCTCTTTGAGCTGTGAAAGCGTAGAAACCGGGTTTCTAGAAGAAACCCGGTTTCTGGCCACCAGAGGTTTCACAAATCATTGAGAACCGCTATAACAGCGATTACAGTTAATCTAGCTCAAACAAACCATTTCTTGCTCCCCTGCTGGATTGATTTTTCCTGCCATGCCAAACCGAGTACCGGCAGCCACCTCTGCCCTCTCCCCCGACAATTGGCCATTCAGCCCCGAATGCCTGCCCCAACCGGCTTACCTAGTTGGCGGCGCAGTGCGAGACGCCCTCCTCGGACGCCAGTCACAATACCTAGACCTGGATTTTGTCCTGCCGGCAAACGCAGTGCAAACCGCCCGCCAGATTGCCAATCTTTACCGCGCCGGATTTGTCCTCCTCGATGCCGGCAGACAAATCGCCCGCGTTGTCTTTGAAAACGCCACCGCCGACTTCGCCCAGCAAGAAGGCCCAACCCTCGAAACAGACCTGCACCGGCGCGACTTCACCGTCAACGCCATCGCCTGCAACCCCCACACCGGCGAACTCATAGATCCCCTGCAAGGCTGTGCCGACTTGCAAGCCGGTTTAATCCGCATGATCTCACCGGCAAATCTCCAAGATGACCCATTGCGATTATTGCGTGCCTACCGGCAAGCCTCCCAACTCAGCTTTACCATCGAACCGGCAACCGCCGCCGCCATTCGCCAGCTGGCACCCTCACTCGCCCAAATAGCAGCCGAACGAGTCCGCACAGAATTGAGCTATCTCCTCGCCACCCCCCGAGGCACCCCCCAGTTGCAAGCCGCCCTAGAAGATAACTTGCTGCAAACCTGGTTCCCCAGCGCCACCCTTCCCAGCTTCCCTCCACTAGCAAAAATTGACCGGTCAGCCGTTCAGCTAAGAGAAACTTGGCCAGAATTAGGTGCCGAACTGTGCCGCGAGATTCGCGACACCCTGAAAACCACCTTGCTCGCCATTGCGAAACTGGCGAGTTTGCTAGATCCGGACCCCCAGCAAGCCGAGGAACAGCTGCTGAATTTGAAGTACAGCAACCCCGAAATCAAAGCCGCCCTCGCCGTGGTAAAAAATTTGCCCAAACTGCAAGCAACACCTGAATCCATGCCGGTGCGAGAGCAGTATTTCCTATTTCGCAACCTCGGGCCGGTGTTTCCCGCCCTAGCCGTGGCGGCGGTAGCAGCAGGCACACCGGCAAGTGCCATCGCCCCCCTGATCCGCCGCTACCTCACCCCAGAAGATCCCGTCGCCCATCCCGCACCCCTCCTCACCGGCAGCCACTTAATGGCCGCCTTGAATTTGCCGCCCGGGCCACAAATCGGTTCCCTGCTCACAGAAATTGCCATAGCACGCGCCGAAAATCGCATATCCACACCAGAAGCAGCCCTAGAATTTGCCTTCCAGCAACTGCGCGGCGAGAGCGCGACTCGAATAAATCACCAAAATACTTGAAACTTATTCCCTTGCGTGCTAAGATAAACATTTCGTTCGACTGCCCGGGCTGCTGTTTGCAGCAGCGTTTGGGCGCTCGCTCGTTGCGGGTGACGAAAGTTACTCGCGCCCTACTGTCGTTATGAGGCCATCATGGCTAAACGCCGCAACCCTAAAAAAGAAAAAGCTCTCCGCAACCTAGCTTACGCTCGCCGGTTTCGCAAAAGAACAGCTCCAGGCAGTTTTGGTAAAAGACGCTTCTGGCGCGACAATCGCCAGGAAGACACCAGAGAAGAAAAAGATAGCATGAGCGCCGAGGACATCAACGTCTGAGCGGTGCCAGATATTGGCCCTTCCCCTGACGCACGCGCGTCAGAGACAGACTTCCTTGCAGCTTTTGACGCACCAGCAAGCACTGTGCTGTCGGGCGAGCGCATGGCAGTGTCAGCTGCCGGCAACGCCCAAAGCTTTGCACCGGCAGTCTTGACGTTTATCGCCAAACCTGGTATAATTAAACAACCTAACCAAATCGGGTTGAACAAGCTTGTGGCGGGTAGCTCAATCGCTCAGATTGCCAATCATCCTGGATTCACAGAAGAATTGCGGGCGATTGCCTTCCAAGCAGGAGAGTGCGGGGCGCGAATCTCGCCCCGCCACACCTTCTCAGGCAAAAGTAAACAGTAAAAGCCACAGGCGCAAAACGCGATATTGTTTGCCTGTTCCCCAATCTTCTATCTTTGCCATAATTCTCCAAACCCGCCCCTCACGCTGTATTATGGCCTTTTATGTAAGGATTTAGTGCCGGTAATTTCCTTAGATAAAAATTGAGAGAGATAGTATCCTCTCGTCGTCGTCGGGTGCGTGAAAAGCAGTTGTTCTCTAGTTATTAAATCTAAAATCCGGGCTGGCAAAAATCAAACCCGGCAGGAAGTGACAGGCGCAATACTTAATGACCTGAAAGTTAGAAATAGTGGATAATATACCTCTAGCGGTATATAAGGTAACAAAAAGAGATGCTCCCCCAGCGAGATGAACTCGCCCCTCCAAGGTTTTTAGGATAGCTTGCAGAAGTTCAAATGCTTGAAACATTAGGAGTAAAGTTATGGCAAACAAGAGCAATCGCGGATTTGCGTCTATGGACGACGATAAACAGCGCGAGATAGCCAGCAAAGGCGGTCACGCCGCCCATGAGAAAGGAACCGCCCACGAATTCACACCAGAGGAAGCAAGAGTTGCCGGTCGCAAGGGTGGCGAAACCGTCAGCCAAGACCGCGAACACATGGCTGAAATTGGCCGCAAGGGCGGGGAAACCGTCAGCCAAGACCGCGAACACATGGCTGAAATTGGCCGCAAGGGCGGGGAAACCGTCAGCCAAGACCGCGAACACATGGCTGAAATTGGCCGCAAGGGCGGAGAAACCGTCAGCCAAGACCGCGAACACATGGCTGAGATTGGCCGCAAGGGCGGTGAGCAAAGCCACAAAGACGAAGAGTAGCAGCAGGGTGCGTTCCCTGAATGGAGCGCCCCAGAGATTTGCAGGGGCGGGCTCGCAGAGCAAGCCGTTTCTCCCAACAATATGGCATATAAACCCGCCCAGCCCCTCAGTTTCGCACCCAACCTCCTTTCTTCTTCCTTGGCGTCCTTGGCGTCTTGGCGGTTAATTACTCCCTGCCAATCGCATCCCAAAACCCAACACCAGGCAGAGTCAACCCTTGCAACCGGCCATTCACCCAGCCCGCTGCGGCTATCCCAGACGCCAAAGCACCTTCCACCAGGTTTCCCCCGCACCAATCGCCACAGCAAACCACCGGCACCGGCACCTGAGCACTCAAACACGCCTCTGGCAAAGGGCGGCGAGCAAAAGCATACCGCCAGCGGTGCACCTGCACCCAATCCGGGCTGTCCAGCCAAGGCAGCAGATACTTGGCCGCACGCGCTAGCAGCTGCTCGCCAGCCGGCTGGAAGTCTTCCGCGTCTAAATAACCTTGTGCGAACGCAGGAGTGCTTTGCAGCACAAACACCGGCACCTCAGACGCCGGTCGCTTGCTGCTGTCCCAGCCAACCCACGCCAGCCTCTCGTCCGAGGGAAAGGCAACCGCACGCCATGCCGTGTCTCGCCTAGCTAAATCGCGCTGCCGGTCTGCAGGGTAGCCAGCCATGACGCTGATGCAAGGATCGAACTCCACAGACCGCAATTTGTTCAAGAAGTCAAGGGGAACAGCACCCTGATTTGGCTCCAGAAGCGTTAACGCTTGGGGTGCCGGTATGGCCACCACGACAGCTTTGGCCGTCAAGTCTTTGGGGGGGTCAGCAGCAGAATCGGTAGCTTCTGCGGTGAGATGCCACGTCTGGCTGCCGGTTGGGGCGATGGAGGCGACGCGCCGGTTCAGCCAGATATCCAAGTCGGTGCCCAGAAACTTGCCAATCGCACTCATCCCTGCCGGTGCGGTGTAATAGGTACACCAGTTCCCCGCAGCCAGCATGTGCGGGTGAAGGTCAGACCCCACTTCGTAAATGGTGTCAGTCCAAGGCTCAATAATCTTGCGGTCGCACAAAACCTGAACCAAACGCCGCAACAGCAAACCTGTGGGTTGCAGGTATCGCGCCCCGTGATCCGCACAAGTTCCCTGCAACCGGCGCGTGGCAACACGTCCGCCCAGCCCGCGAGACTTTTCCACAACCGCCACCGAATAACCCGCCATGCGCAGCAGCTGAGCGCAAGTCAGCCCAGCTATGCCGGCACCAATCACGGCAACATCCAATATATCGTCGCTTGCAGCCATTAGGGTCAGAAAGTAAAGAAGATTAAAAGTAACACGCCCCTATCTCAGTAGCAAGCGCTCTGGGAGCATCCCGGTTGTGGGAGCGTTGCCCAAATGAATGCGACAATGATTTCAGCAGGGGGTAGGAGGAGAAGATTTTTGGCCAGCGAATCAAAGGAAACCGGATTGAAACGCAAGCGCTCTCGGGCACAAGCGCCCTTGGGTGGCCCCGCCCCCCTCACCCTTCTGCTGGCGGCTGAGCCACAATAGTACAATAAGTCAGACCGAGAATCTGCGGAAAGCTTGCGCCTCTCCGCAGGACAATCCAGGGAGGAAGCGGACATTGGACGAGCTAAGAGCAGCACTGGAACTGGCAACCGACGAAGAATTGCAGCAGCTGACGGACATTCTGTTCTGCCGCCGGTTCAACCCCCTCGACTACATTCAAACCCCCGATCCGATCGATGTTAAAAGCCGAGACCGGCTTCCCTGGCTGGACACTCTCGAACAGCGCTTTCGCTATCTCGCCGCCGATGGCGTGACGGTTTTGCGGGGCAGCACCGATAAAGTCACCTACCGGCAAGCCCTGATTCAGGTGTGCCGCTACCTGAAAATCTCCTACTCCAACAAGCTTTCCACCACTGATTTAGAGGCTGAGGTGTTTCTCTTCTTGATGGGCAAAGCTTGGAAAAAATTGCCCGCAAGCGAACAGGAAGCTTTGACGCAGCGAGTGCGCTGCGCGCTGGCGCAATCCAACCTCTCCCAACCGCTGCCGCTGCTGGCCCAAAAAGATCCGTTGGGCTTGCTGTTCAAAGGCGGCAGCGCTTTGGCTGTCAGTTCTGTGATCCAGCCGCTGGTGCTGCAACAGATTGCCCGCCAGTTTGCCATTCACTTCGCCACCTATCAAATGGCCAAGGCCACCCTGCTTGAGGGCGGGGCAGCGGCTGCGGCGGGGTTTGAAAGCTACGTCGCCCTGCAAGCCGCCCGGCAAGGCATGGCGGTCAGTGCCGCCCGCTACGGCGCAGTCCGCACTGTTTTTGCCTTTATGGGGCCGTTGCTGTGGGCCGCGTTTTTGGCTGACTTGGGCTGGCGTGCCATTTCCACCAACTACGCCCGCATCATCCCCACTATCTTTACCTTGGCTCAAATTCGCCTCACCCGCGCTGAGTGCTGGCAGCTTGCTTGACAATTAATCAGCTTTGAGATATAATACCAAACCTTTAAGTTTTCTGAGTTCACGGCATCCTGAACCGCGCCTGCAGGTTGCCTGGAGCTGCGCCGGTCTGTCGCTGCTGCTTTTGCCTTTGAGCCCGCTGCTGGGAAGTTCGGGTCTGGGTCTGGCAATGCTGCTCATTTGGCGGCAGAAGTTTGGCGTGATTGTCCGGCGTCCGCTCAATTGGGGCTTTGCTGCTCTCACCGGCTGGCTGGCGATAACCGCCGGCTTGGCTGCTGACCAGCGGTCGGCTTTGCTGGGGCTGTTTAATTTCTTGCCGTTTTTCGCGTTTTTTGCGGCTTTAAGCACTCTGATTCAAACACCGGCTCAGTTGCGGCGGATAGCGTGGATTTTGCTGGCGGGTTCGGTGCCGGTGGCGATCGTCGGCTTCGGGCAGATGTTTTGGGGCTGGAGTGGGCCGGTGCGAGTCCTGTGGGCTCTGGTCGATTGGCCTTTGGAACCGGCAGGCACCCCTCCCGGGCGGATGGCTTCTGTGTTTGCCCATGCGAATGTTTTGGCGAACTATCAGGTGATTGTTTTCAGTCTGGGGTTGGGGCTGTGGGTTGACGCTGTTCAGGAGTTGCGCCATCTCGCGTCTGAGCGCCGGCAAAAAGTCCGCGATGAAAATGACCCGCGCATCGTCAGGGTTGTGGAGACGGAAGCGACGGAATATGAAAAGCAAGTGTGGCGGCGGTTGGGGTTTTTGAGCCTGGCGGTGCTCGGGAATGCGGCGGCGCTGATTTTGACGAATTCGCGGAGTGCTTGGGCAATTGCCGGTTTGGCAAGTCTTGCGTTTGCGCTGTATTTGGCCTGGCTGCCGCTGGTGGCGGCGGTGGCTGGGGCGGCTGGTGGGGTGTTTTTGGCCGCGTTTGGGCCGGTGCCGGTCAGGGACTGGCTGCGGGGGATTGTGCCGGCGTATTTCTGGGCGCGGCTGACTGACCAGATGTATCCAAACAGGCCGGTGCCCACGTTGCGGGTAACGCAGTGGAAGTTTGCTTGGGAGATGGTGCTCCTGCGTCCTTGGACGGGTTGGGGGTTGCGGAATTTTTCCCCACTTTACAAGCAGCATTTCGCCCCACTCTACCAGGGGCAGGCGTTAAGCTGGCCAACGCACCCCCACAATCTGTTTGTGATGCTGGCGTGTGAGACCGGCATTCCGGGAATGCTCCTATTTTGCAGTTTGGTTGGCTGGGCTGTCGCGCGAGGGGTCCTGCTGTTGCGGGACTGGCCGGCTGTTTGTTCGGCGGAGGGGGCCGGCCCCGTTTCCAATCCCGATAAATTGATTTTTTTCAGCTATTTAGTTGCTTTTGCCGGCTGCACGCTATTTCACCTGTTTGACGTGACGCTGTTTGATTCGCGGGTGAATATTTTGGGGTGGTTGCTGCTGTCGGGGATTTTTGGGGTTGTCTGTCAGAAGGGAGGGAATGAGGCTAATTCCCATTAACCGCCCCCACCCTGTAGGGGGCACCTCTTGTGGGTGCCCTCCTTGCGGGTGCCGGTGTGCGGACACCCCAACCGCCTTAGGCTGAGTTCTCAAACCTAATGTTATTTTCGGCGACTTCAAACAGATCCCCCGAGTAGTCTTGAACCAGATGGGCAATTTCTAACTGCCCCGTTCGCTCATTGTTGGCCAGCGCCTGGCCGGGCCCGACGTACTGATAGCCACTCCCCCAGAAGCCACGCCGCCAAATCTGCACCGGCATGCCCCGTTTCAGCCGCTGACCTGCAGGATTGTCCGGTGCCGGTGCCGGTGCTGGCTCTTCTGCCTGTTTGGGCGGAGGACCGGCAGGATTGTCCGGTGCCGGTGCCGGTGCTGGTGCTGGCTCTTCCGCCTGCGCCCCTTCTTGGGAATCCCGCTGGACAATGGCCCGAATTTTTTCTTTTTCCTCTGGGGCTAACTGGTGCCAGACGGCATTTGAAATCTCGTCGCCGTAAGCGGCTTTAATTTGCTTGAGCACCGCCAGGGTGGGAGCCGCCAAAAATTTCTCCCTCAATTCCTGCATGACTTGGGGTTTGTGCTCCGCCGGTGTCTGAGATCCACCGGCAGAAGGCCCACTGTCTGTCCCCACCATTGGACTGGGTGCGGCTTCTTCCTCTGCGGGGTGCGGTGCGTCCTCCAACTCAACTGTCGTTTGTGCCTGCTCCTCTTCAGGAGTTGCGGACATGCCTGCTTCAGGGTTCTGGGTTTCTAAAACTTGCTCAACGCTGGCGGTTTCCGGGGAAAGCCCCACTTCCTGCTGCGCCTGTACCGCTGTCTCTGGCAGTTCTGGCGACTCGCTTTCCTTATATATATAGATTTCTGGCTGCTGCGACTCAGCGGCGGGTGCCGGTGGGCTGCTTTGAGCCGGTGATTCCGGTTGTGCCGGCGCGTCGCTCATGGTGGCCAACTCTGGCTGCGGCGGCTCGGCAGGGGGTGCCGGTGGGGTGTTTTCGGTTAATGATTCCGGTTGTGCCGGCGCGTCGCTCATGGTGGCCAACTCTGGCTGCGGCGGCTCGGCAGCGGGTGCCGGTGGGGTGTTTTCAGCTGCAGGTTCCGGTTGTGCCGGCGCGTCGCTCATGGTGGCCAACTCTGGCTGCGGCGGCTCGGCAGCGGGTGCCGGTGGGGTGTTTTCCGTAACAGAGTTCGGTTTTGTCCGCTTGCCGCTACTGGGTGTTGGTGCCGGTGAGGTCTTGTAATCTGGTGACTTTATCTCCAACTCTCTCACCGGCTCTACATCGTAGCCAAATTCTTCTTTCAAGATCCTTAACGCTTTGCGCACTTTCCACTCGCTAATCCCCAAAAGATCCACCAAGTCCTCCACCTTGAGGCGCAGCAGGCCATCCCCATTCTCTATCCAGGTCTTGACGTAGAAGTAAACCTTGAAGACGTCACTGTCCACCTTGTGACTTACTTCCTCATATAGAGCGCAAGTGCAAAAACTAATCGGAGCGTCAGGTTGCCGAATTGGTTTGATTGTTGCTAACATAATAAGCACTTATTTTTTTGTTTGATGGCTGGCCCGATTGTTTGGCCTCACCATCTTTTTTTTTGCTTGATTACCGATCATACCACAAGCCTACTTCCAGTGCAACCCCTAATTTGGGGATGGCTCGGCAGCAGGTGCCGGTGGGGTGTTTTCAGCTGCAGGTTCCGGTTGTGCCGGCGCGTCGCTCATGGTGGCCAACTCTGGCTGCGGCGGCTCGGCAGCCGGTGCCGGTGGGGTGAGGGAGGTTGGTGATTTCCGTTTGGCTCGCTTGCCCCTCCAGGGTCTTGGTGCCGGGGATAACGGCCCCTCTGGCAGCTCCATTTGCCAGTCATTAATTGGCCCAAACTTGTCCCCAAAAACGTTCTGCAAAGCAATCATCGCTTTGCGCAGCGAATCCTGGCTGATCCGCAAAGCCTGGATCGCCTCTTGTGGGTTGAACCGGAAGACCCGATGGCCAGTGGAGGCATGCGTCTGGATGTACTGGTAAAATACGACTGCGTTCTTGTCCAACTTCAGGGTCAACTCCTGCAGTTTATCCCGACTCACCGGATATACAAGATCGCTACCTTGCTGAAAAAAGGTGACTGCCGCTATCATATTGCTAATTAGTAATTTTTCTTTGGATGGCTTGGCCACTTTTTTGGCCTCACCATCTTTTTTTTGCTTGATTACCGACGATAGCACAAGTTTGCCTCCAGTGCAACCCCTAATTTGCGGATGGGGCGGCAGGTGCTGCCGGTGGGGTAATGATTGCTGATTCCGGTTGTGCCGGCGCGTCGCTCATGGTGGCCAACTCTGGCTGCGGCGGCTCGGCAGCGGGTGCCGGTGGGGTGTTTTCAGCTGCAGGTTCCGGTTGTGCCGGCGCGTCGCTCATGGTGGCCAACTCTGGCTGCGGCGGCTCGGCAGGGGGTGCCGGTGGGGTGTTTTCAGCTGCAGGTTCCGGTTGTGCCGGCGCGTCGCTAATCATGGCCACCTCTGGCTGCGGTGACTGGCGGTGTCAGTGAAGGTATTGGCCCGCCGTTTCTAGGGCCTGGTCAACTTCTCCGGGCCTCCGCGCCACTCTCGCACTTATATCGGCAACTCGTCACGGTCATCTGGGGCCAGCCCTGACTGCTGTGACGGGACAGCCCCAGATTGTGGGCCGCGCTGGAGCCGGTGAGCGGGCTGTGCCGGCGCGTTGGCGGCTGGTTCCGGTGGCAATCGCACTTCTATTAAATCAATGGTTTCACACTTGAATAACCTAACTTTATGCAACTTTGCCACTGCCTTGTCTAAGGTACGCGAGCTAATCCCCAATTCTTTCATAATTGGCTCATACTGAATGCGGATGTCTGTAGTGCCGGATTCTTCCATACGCTTCCTTATATAAAGGTAGACCTTTAATTCTGTGTCGTTCAGTTTCTTTGTTAATTCGGACAACTTTTCCTGAGTCATGACAGACAGCTTTCCTTAATTTGCTGACAAGTTGGTTGAGAGTGGCTTAGACCAGTTCTTTTTGCGTTTTTCTTGATGGAAGGGCGAATCGCCACGGTGGCCCCGCTCATCTCTTTTTTTGATTAGCCCCAATTATACCACAACCCCAGCACCGGCACACCCCCCGATTGCCCCTGCAGTGTCAGCGCCACCCAAATCGGGTAAGCTAAATCCAGACAGTCAGGGTGCCACCGGCAGACAGCGATTCGCGCTTTGCGGGGCTTTCCAACACAGCCGCACGCACCGCAACGGATAAAAATCGCTCTCATTAGTGCATCTATAGAGCCACCGGCAGCAAAGCTACTTCGCAAAATTTGTAAGCGCTTTGTCTTGCCGCGCCGACAAAACATTCGTAAACTCTCCATGCGGATAGGTTTCTCTCGCCTGCGAGAGCCGGTTGCGGGAGCGACAGCCGCAAAAGTTGCGACGCCAATCTGCCATTGCTATTAGGAAAACTTATACAGACCCGTCCCTTCGACACGAGAAGCGAGCTTATGGCAGACAAAATGAGCGCCGGCGAACTCCAGAAGCACTACGCAGCTGGCAGAAGAAACTTTCCCAACATAGAACTGAGTGGGGCCGATTTGAAGCGGGCCAACTTGCAAGGAGTCAACTTGCAAGGAGCCAACCTGCATTGGGTAAACCTGCAAGGAGCCAACTTGGAAGAGGCGTCCCTGACCGGCGCAGACTTGCACAAAACAACCCTGTTTGACGCCAAACTGCAAAAAGCCAACCTGCAAAAAGCCCACCTCAGAGGCGTCAACCTCCAGTGGGCCAACCTGCAAGAGGCTTGCCTGCAAGAAGCGGTACTCCCCAAGACAGACCTGGCTAACGCCAATCTCAGGGGCGCAAACCTGCGGTGGGCGTCGTTACAGGGAGCCAACCTGCAAAAAGCTTCCCTTGCCGGTGCGGATCTGCGAATGGCAGGACTGGCACAAGCCAACCTGGCTGAGGCCGACCTGCAAAAGGCCAAGCTGCAAAAGGCTTCCCTGCAACAGGCTTCACTCACCGGCGCGAACCTGCAACAGGCATTTCTGATCGGCGCAGAGCTGCAGCAAGCTTCCCTCGTGAGCGCCAACCTGCAAGAGGCGTTCCTCCAGCAGGCCAATCTTCAAGGGGCAGACTTGCGCAAAGCAAACCTAGCGAGCGCCAACCTGCAAGGGGCCAACCTCCAAGGGGCAGCACTGCCATCCCTAAAAAACATGTGCGGAGCAAATCTGCTTGAGGCCAATCTCCAGGGCATTCAACTGCCAGAGGGGGAAAACCTGCACGACGTTATACTGCCTAGCGGGCAGATACCAGACAGCCGAGACACTGCCCCGATGCAGTCTTTGGCTAGTTCACCAACAAGCGCAGACATTATAGCAAAAGAAGCGCAGATTGTCAAGAAATCCACCGGCAATGCCCCTGACACGCCCGCCTCACCCACCCTGGAGACATATACTCCTTCCCTCCTGGGGGAGAGGGCTGGGGGGTTAGGTTTGCTGCAAGATATCAATTTAGAGGGAAGCCAGTCAGACCGGCAGCCGGCGGCAGAACTGGAGCTGCTGGCCCTCGCCCAGCAGCGGGCTGACAGCGAGGGAGATTCAGAAAGTGTGGCACTTGCCGCAGAGCGCAGCGCCCTAGACATAGCTCGCCGGCGGGGGAAATCAGCCTTTCGGCAAAAATTGCTAGAAGCGTACAAATGCCGGTGCGCCATCACCGGCTGCAACGCCGAAGCCGCCCTAGAAGCGGCTCCCATCCTGCGTGCCGGCACCCCTGACAGCAGCAGTGCCTGCAATGGGTTGCTGCTGCGGGCGGACATCCACACCCTCTTTGACCTGAATCTGATTGCCATCGAGCCAAACACCTTAACCGTGCGCCTCGCCCCCAGCTTAAGCAATACAGCCTACAGCGCTCTCAGCGGGCAGTCCCTGAACCTTCCAGCTGAGCGGGCCGCCAGACCGAGCACAGAGGCGCTGCAACAGCGATGGAACCAGTGCCGGTGGACGGCGAGCCAGCTGTAGGCCAAGTTTCCGTCAGTTGCGGGGCTGCACGCGCCAGAGCTGGGCTTACTGCCAAGAAAGCGCAACCTCGTTAAAATAGTCGAAAACCATTCAGAACTAGGTAGAGTAGCAGTTTCCGTGACTCAGAAGAGGGCAACTGAAAAAGATCAGAATCCACTTGGGGTGTGCCAGCAAACCGCCCTAGGGAACAGTTACTACACCCTGCTAGGACTGCATCCCTCAGCGTCAGTCATAGAAATCCGGCGAGCGTATCGGGAATTGAGCAAGCGCTACCATCCCGATACGACTGAACTCCCACCGGCAATCGCCACGGAAAAGTTCCAAAAACTGAACGAAGCATACGCCACCCTCAGCAACCCAGAACGGCGGATGGCTTACGACCAAAAGATTCGCTACTCGCGCATACCGGCGATCGTGCCACCTGTGGCCTTAAACCGGCCTGTTTCCCAGCAGCGGCAAACCCAGCACTCCGCCGCATACCTGGACCCTACAGATCGCCCGCTGTCTGCCGGCGAGATTTTCGCCCTATTCATTCTGGGGGTGACCTTCCTGGGGTGCCTGCTCATAGCGATTGCCATTGGGGTGGTCACAGAGGGAGCCACCGCAGAGCCGGTGGCATTGAGCACCCCCCCCAGCACCGTGCTTGTGCGAGCAATAGGACAGGACATGCCGGCCCTGTAACTGCTCAGCCCCCAAAAGGCGTGAGCCAGCGGTGAGCAGTGCAGTTGAATTAAATTTAGCCTCCGCGCGGGTGATGGAAAATTTGTTGCCCAATGGGCAACAAATTTATGTCAGCAAGTGTCAAGTCCGCCCCCCAGAGGTGGGAGAGATTCGGGAAAAGAGATTGTACCGGGACACCCACAAGACCTTTAAAACTGGCTGGCCTTGAAAAATGGGGCATGGCAAGACAGGCAGCCGCGAGGTTTACAGCCCCCGCGCGGGTGATGGAAAATTTGTTGCCCAATGGGCAACAAATTTATGTCAGCAAGTGTCAAGTCAGCCCCCAGAGGTGGGAGAGATTCGGGAAAAGAGATTGTATAGCAGCAGTCATATTGGGAACGGACATTAATCCCCGGGCGGATGGCCTATGGCGCATGGCTTATGGCGCATCATGGAAGAATCACAGGTTTTGACCAATGCCCCATGCGCAGATGCCCCATCGCCCACTGCGATGATGCCTATGTCCGCGCACTGACTGCCTACTGCTATATAAGGTAAAAAAGGGTAAAAATGGGTAGATAATTAAAGGAGGAAATAGATAGGCGGGAGCGGGAAACACTGCTCCAACCCAACCCAAGCAAAACTCAACATTTTTCACAAGATTATGGTTCTGCCTAGCGCCGAGACACCACTGTACAACCATCCCCTGCCAGAAATCGAGCAATGGCTGAGAGCGCAAGGGTGCCAGCAAGATCGCAAACAGCTGCACTGCTGGCACATACAGCGGCCAAGCTGGGAAGCGGAGATAGTCTTAGATATCGACCAGCTGACCGTGCGATATTTCCAAGCAGGTGCGGACGGGCAAGATATTCAGCGGTCTTTTAAATACGCGCTTTCGCGGCGAGACATTGAACAAGCCGTTTTTTCTGGCCCTTAGAGGTGATTTATAAAGAAAAAGTGAAGTCACAAGAAACCGGCTTTCTTGCGGTGGGTCAGCGGTCTTGCCTCAGCTTGATTGCAGAAAGATTCCCGGTTTCTGGCCACTCGCGGTTTTAACAATTACTTTATAAACCCGCCCTCAGAAAAATCAAAAAGGAAAAAGGGGAAAATCGAACTTTTTCCTTTTGGGCTGTTCCTTTTAAGTTTTGACCTTTCCAAACCGGCGGTCGCGCTGCTGGTAGGCGCACAGAGCCCTGTGAAACTCGGCGCGGTCAAAATCTGGCCAAAGGGTGTCCGTGATGTAGATTTCCGAGTAAGCCACCTGCCAGAGGAGGAAATTGGAGATGCGCATCTCGCCACTGGTGCGGATCAGCAAGTCAGGGTCAGAAATGCCGGCGGTGTAGAGATGGCGCTCAAACAGAGCCTCATCGATTTGCTCGGGCTGGATTAAACCTTGCTGCACCTGCCTAGCGATCGACCGGCACGCCTGGAGAATCTCCTGACGGCCCCCATAATTTGTGGCCACAGTAAACTGAATTCCCTGATTGTGGCGGGTGTCCTCCATCGAGCGCCCGATCTCAGCTTGTAGCGAGGGCGGCAGCGAGTTTAAATTGCCCACAAATTGGACCCGCACATTTTCCCGCATCATCTCCTCGAGTTCCTGCCGCAAGACCCGCTCAAACAGGGCCATCAAAAAATCCACCTCCTCCAGGGGCCGGCCCCAGTTTTCCGTAGAAAAGGCATAAGCCGTCAGCGCTTGGATTCCCCAGTCCCTGCAGCAGCGCAGGAGATCCTTAAGCGCATCCACACCCCGCCGGTGACCCAAAATGCGAGGCAGCCCCTGACGTTTGGCCCACCGGCCATTGCCATCCATAATCACCGCCACATGCAAAGGCAGGCGCTCTCGGTCAAGGTCAGCAGGCAAGTCTTGTAAGACAGTTGGCTTTGCAGTCATTTTTTCTCACCCGAAGCCGATGATGGAAGACTCAGAATACGCGAAACAAAAGCCAGTATTCGGGAACTAAGGCGACCCAAAGTGCGCAGATTCGGGGCGACGGCTTCCCGCTCAACCGATTGAGAGAATCGAGCCTCTAGCAGTTCCTTAAGTTTACTGCTAGTCAAAGGTCGATTTAGGCCCCCTCGTTCTGCGAGCGAAATGGAGCCCGTTTCTTCAGATACAACAACACACAAGCAATTTTCGACACGCTCAGTAATTCCCATCGCCGCTCGGTGGCGGGTGCCGAGCTGTCGGGAAGCAGTGCGGTCAGACAGGGGCAGAATCACGCCGGCAGCCACAATGCGGGAGGCGCGAATCAGCACAGCCCCGTCGTGCAGCAGAGTTGTCGTCTGAAAAATCGTCTGGAGCAGTTCCTTAGAAACTTCACTGTTGAGCTTCACACCCGGAACCGAAAAATCGCGCTCATCTATGGGAGGGCCAGTTTCCAGAATCAGCAGAGCGCCCGTGCGGTTTTGGGAGAGTTCCTTAACCGCCTCCACAATTTCATCGATCACGCTGTCGGGTTTGGGAACGGCTCCCCGGTGAGAGTGAAACAGCTGCACAATTTCTCCCCGACCCAGTTGTTCTAGAAAGCGGCGGAACTCCGACTGCAGGATCACAGCCATTGCCACCGCACAGCCGATCACCAACTTTTCCAGCACAAAACTCAACAGCCTCAGCTGCAGGCTGCTGCTGATGGCCGTGCACAGCATGAGGACAATCAATCCTCGCACCATCCACAGCGTGCGGCGCTCACCAATGATCACGAGTACCATGTAGGTCAGGGCCAGAACCAGCCCAATATCGATTGGGCCTTTCAGCCAATGCGTCCAAATATCCATCAGGTGACGCAGCAAGGACTGAGTCCAGCTAGGGTCAGAACCGGGACCCGACGAAATCATTAAACTTTAAGCAACGATTAGCTGAATTTTGCTTGGAACGGGATCAGCACGCTGAGTCCCTACTAGCTTGATTTTATGCCAGCCGAGATATATTTCAGGCCGGCACCTCAACCTCACCCCTGCAATAGGGACGCTAGTTACGCCAGCTTTTGACATCAGGCACCCCTGACAGCAGGGGAAACTAGCCGACAAAAACTTCGTAGGGGCAGGCCCCCGTGCCCGCCCCCGCCGTTTTGTGCGGGGGCTGCACCTTCACTCCACTCTGCCTGCAGACTGAGGCCAGCATCGCCTGAGGTGCCGCCTGGGCTGCAGGCACTGCCCGGAACCACCGGCCACTGCCACGCTGACCCACCGGCTCGATGCCTGTGCCACTTGAGTGGCTAGGGGCTGGGGACTGGAGGCATTAGCGCCGGTCAAATCATCTCAGAAACCGGGTTTCTTTGGGTGGCGCTGCGGAAATACCGGTCGAATCGGGGAACAGAAACCCGGTTTCTCAACCCCGCAAGAGAGGGAGAGTTTTTTCTTTCCCCCCTCAGCCCTTTACCAACCTGTTATTCGCCCTCACAAGTCACTCTCCTGGAAGCTTAGGAGTCATTCCGCTGTCGGGAATCAGCCTTTCGGGCAAGCGATCGAGTCGCAGCAAGTCTTGGTAGGTTTCCCGCTGCAAGATCAGATTCGCTTCCCCATTGCTGACCAAAACCGCTGCCGGTCGGGGCAACCGATTGTAGTTAGAGGCCATACTGTAATTGTAAGCGCCAGTGCCGGGAACCACCAAAATGTCCCCGGTTTCAGTTTTTGGCAGCTGGGCTTCTTGTATCAGAATGTCTCCGGACTCGCAGTGTTTGCCGGCAACCGTAACCTTCTCCGTCAAGGGCTCTCCCATGCGGTTGGCCACCACGGCCCGGTAGACGGCTTGATAAGTGATGGGGCGGGGGTTGTCCGACATGCCCCCATCCACCGACAGGTAAGTGCGAATTCCCGGAATCGCTTTCTGACTGCCGGCAGTGTAAGCCGTCACACAAGCCGGGCCAGCGATTGACCGGCCAGGCTCGCACAGCAGCTTCGGCAGCGGCAGCCCCTCGGACCCGAGTGCGCCGGCAATCGAAACGCACACGGCTTTCACCCAGGCATCGATGCTTGGCGGGTCGTCCGATTCCGTGTAGCGAATCCCCAAACCGCCGCCCACATTCAGTTCCCGCACCGGCAGCCCGTACTGGGCGGCTTTCTTCAGCCACTGCACCAAGACAGCGGCCAGATCCACATGGGGTTGCAGTTCAAAAATCTGGGAGCCAATATGGGCGTGCAGACCGGTACAGGATAGAGCCGGTTGCTGGCTGACAAAACTAAATACCTGATCAGCCCAGTCCGGGTCAAAGCCAAATTTGCTGTCCAGGTTGCCGGTGCGGATGTACTCGTGGGTGTGACACTCAATGCCCGGGGTAAACCGCAGCATGATGTGGATCGGTCGCTCGCCAGTCTTGGCCATATCTGCCAGAGTCCGCAACTCCAGCCAGTTGTCCGCCACCACAGTGCAGCCGGTTTCAATGGCCAGCTGGAGTTCTTCACGGGATTTGTTGTTGCCGTGGAAATATATCTTGTCGGGGCTGACACCGGCTGTGACAGCGGTGTGGAGTTCTCCGCCTGACACCACATCGATCCCCAAGCCTTCTTGCGCCACCACCGCGCCAATAGCCAAACAGCTCCAAGCCTTAGAAGCGTACAGCACCTGCGACTCACCGGGATAGTAGCGCCTGAGAGCCTCCCGGTACTGCCGGCAAGCCGTCCGCAGGGTTTCCTCATCCACAATATAAAGCGGAGAGCCAAATCGCTCAACCAGCGTCGTCACGTCACAGCCCCCAATTTCCAGGTGGTCAAGGCGGTTCACCCGGGCTGTGAGCGGCATAAGTTCCTGGTTGGGTGAGCGAGATTCTGATGCGCTGGCCAAAGAAGGCAAATATTTACGGCCAGAATTTTCAACCCCTACAGGGCGAGTCGATACCATAATCCTATTAGTTGTCCGCCGGTCGAAGAACGGACGTGAGTGGGTTTCGTTTTTCAGTGTACAATTGACAATTGTGCCTTGCTAAAACATTCACTCCCACATCTGGTGAATTTTTTGGAATTAAAACCGCTGAGATCACAGCTGCTGCCCTCCGTCCTGGAGCTAGACCGGCTGTGTTTTGGCGGACTGTGGACTTATGAGGGCTACCAGCGAGAGTTAGCCAGCCCCAACAGCCACTTGCTGGTTATGTCCATTCCCCCACCGGACAGGCTCGATCGCGGCGAGTCAGAGCGTTTGGTTGGGCTGGGTTGCCTGTGGGCGATTTTGGATGAGGCTCACATCACCCTGCTGGGCATTCATCCAGACTTCCAGCACCAAGGCTTGGGTCAGGCGCTGCTGGGATACCTGCTGGCGGCAGCAGCCCAAAGGCACCTGGAGCGGGCTACCCTAGAAGTGCGAGTCTCTAACCGCGCCGCCCTCTGTTTGTACCAAAAATTTGGCTTTCGGGAAGCCGGTCGCCGCCGCAGCTACTACCAAGACACCAATGAAGATGCCATTATTATGTGGCGTCCCGGCCTGCAGCACCCCGAATTTGGCCAAACATTGGCCATCTGGCACCGAGAAAGTGGCCAGCGTCTGGCTTCAGCTGGCTGGCGTTTAGACTTAAGTCACCAGCGCTCGCCCGAGTTGAATTGCAGGGAAGGCAAGCAGGAAGCTCCGATTGTCAGCGATGTTGCGCCGTGAGAGTGGCAGCCCCTCCGAGCGTGCGCTTTTCCAGTAAAATCTAAACAATGGCAGATAACCGCTTCGGAAGAGATCGGTTTTCCGAAAAGCTTCTGTTCTCACCGACAACCGATCCGTTACATTAATTACACAATAATTTTTGAACGCGCCAAATTGGGAAATTGCCACATCGCCTAATTGCTAGGCTTGCAAAACTGCCAAAGGGCTTGATTAGCCAGCGTTTCAACACTGTCACGCGCAGAGGCTGCAGCTCGAAACGAACCCTTTAGGCTATCAGGCCCATCACAGACAGCTAGATTCACTGTGCTAGAATCAGCTTACGGGCACGCAGCAGGTGATGGAAAAACGCCATGTTTGAACGCTTTACAGAAAAAGCCATTAAGGTGATTATGCTAGCCCAGGAGGAAGCACGTCGCCTGGGGCATAACTTCGTAGGTACTGAGCAGATCCTTCTGGGTCTGATTGGAGAAGGGACCGGTGTAGCCGCCAAAGTGCTGAAATCTATGGGCGTAAACCTGAAAGACGCCCGGATAGAGGTGGAAAAAATCATCGGCAGAGGCTCGGGCTTCGTCGCTGTTGAAATTCCGTTCACTCCCAGGGCAAAGCGGGTTTTGGAGCTATCCCTAGAAGAAGCTCGCCAGCTGGGACATAACTACATTGGCACAGAACACCTGCTCCTTGGCCTTATCCGTGAAGGGGAAGGCGTGGCAGCAAGAGTGCTGGAAAACCTGGGAGTTGACCTGTCCAAAGTCCGCACGCAAGTCATCCGCATGCTGGGCGAAACTGCAGAAGTCACCCCCGGCGCTACTGGCGGTCGCACGAAAACTCCAACCCTGGATGAGTTTGGTGCCAACTTGACCCAAATGGCAGCGGAAGGCAAGCTTGACCCGGTGGTGGGACGCCAGAAGGAAATTGAACGGGTGATTCAAATTCTGGGACGTCGCACCAAAAACAACCCCGTGCTGATTGGAGAGCCCGGAGTCGGTAAAACCGCCATCGCCGAAGGTCTGGCTCAGCGGATTGCCAACAACGATGTCCCGGACATCCTGGAAGACAAGCGGGTCGTCACCCTGGACATCGGTCTGCTGGTGGCCGGCACCAAGTACCGGGGCGAATTTGAGGAGCGCCTCAAGAAAATTATGGATGAAATCCGCTCCGCCGGCAACGTCATCCTGGTGATAGACGAAGTTCACACCCTGATCGGCGCAGGTGCGGCTGAGGGCGCGATCGACGCCGCCAATATCCTCAAACCGGCACTGGCGCGGGGCGAACTGCAGTGCATCGGCGCAACAACCCTGGATGAGTACCGCAAGCACATCGAGCGGGATGCCGCCCTGGAACGCCGGTTCCAACCAGTGATGGTGGGCGAGCCAAGCGTGGTAGAAACAATTGAGATTCTCTACGGTTTGCGCGAACGCTACGAGCAACACCACAAGCTGAAGATTTCCGACGCCGCCCTGGAAGCCGCCGCCAAGCTCTCTGACCGGTACATCTCAGACCGCTATTTGCCAGATAAGGCAATTGACCTGGTTGATGAAGCCGGCTCCAGAGTCCGCCTGCTCACCTCCCAGCTGCCACCGGCAGCTAAAGAACTGGATAAGGAGCTGCGCCAAGTCCTCAAAGAAAAAGACGACGCCGTCCGCGCTCAAGACTTTGACCGCGCCGGCGAGCTGCGCGACCGCGAAATGGAAATTAAAGCCGAAATTCGCGCTATCGCCCAAAACAAAAAGTCAGACTCCCCTCGCGGTGAAGATATCTTGCCGGTGGTCACTGAAGAGGACATCGCCCAAATCGTGGCCAGCTGGACTGGGGTGCCGGTGAACAAGCTCACTGAATCCGAATCCGAGAAGCTGCTGCACATGGAAGACACCCTGCACCAGCGTCTCATCGGTCAGGAAGAAGCTGTCAAGGCTGTCTCTCGCGCCATTCGCCGGGCTCGCGTCGGTCTGAAAAACCCCAACCGGCCTATCGCCAGCTTCATCTTCTCCGGGCCCACCGGCGTCGGCAAGACGGAACTCACTAAATCACTGGCGGCTTATTTCTTCGGTTCCGAAGACGCCATGATTCGGCTGGATATGTCCGAATACATGGAGCGCCACACTGTCTCCAAACTCATCGGTTCGCCTCCGGGCTATGTGGGTTACAACGAAGGTGGCCAGCTGACCGAAGCTGTGCGCCGGCGTCCCTACACCGTGGTGCTGTTCGACGAAATCGAAAAAGCCCACCCCGACGTCTTCAACATGCTGCTGCAAATTTTGGAAGACGGTCGCCTGACTGATGCCAAGGGTCGCACGGTGGACTTCAAGAACACCTTGCTGATCATGACCTCCAACATCGGTTCCAAGGTGATTGAAAAGGGTGGCGGCGGGATCGGCTTCGAGTTCTCCTCGGAAAATCAAGCTGAGACGCAGTACAACCGCATTCGCTCTCTGGTTAATGAAGAACTCAAGCAGTATTTCCGCCCAGAGTTCCTCAACCGACTTGACGAGATTATCGTCTTCCGCCAGCTGAACAAGGAGGAAGTCAAGCAAATCGCAGATATCATGCTGAAGGATGTCTTCAAGCGCCTGACTGACCAAGGCATCACCTTGGAAGTCACAGAACGGTTCAAAGACCGGTTGGTGGAAGAAGGATACAACCCCAGTTACGGCGCTCGACCCCTGCGCCGCGCTATCATGCGCCTGCTGGAAGATGTCCTGGCTGAGGAAATCCTCTCAGGTCGCGTCAAGGAAGGCGACACTGCTGTTGTCGATATGGGTGAAGACGGTCAGGTGAAGGTGCTGCCCAGCCAAAAGCCGGAACTGCAACCTCAAGCTACTTGAAAAGTAGGGTGAAGTTTTAAAAGCGGTAGAGAAGTTTCCTTCTCTACCGCTTTTTTGCGTTGATTATTTTTCCCTATCATCGGATTGCTTTTTCTGTGCTGCACCCTATTTTATGAACCGCCATAGACGCGCCAGCGGCTTCCCGTAGGGTAGACGCCAAGGACGCCAAGGAAGAAGGAAGAGGAAGAGGGGGAGAAAAATTAATTGCGGTTAATTGACGGGAAATGATATTACTCGGTGATGCTGGCGCTGAGCGGGCGACGCTTGCGCAGCATTGAGCCGGCGGCGGTTAACCCTACCAAAGCTAAACCGGCCATGCTTGATGGTTCGGGCACTTTCAGCGCCACACCATCATTGCCGCACTCAACAAACACATTGGCTAGATAGTCGCCGCTGCCAATCAAAGACCGGTTAAACTGGAACCCGATAGTTTGAGTGCCGGTCGCCCCAAAGTGGCCAAAGTCAAGACCAGCAGCGCTCAGGTCACTACTGGCAAGCGCTGTAATGTCACCCACCTTTGTGCCAGAGTTGATTACATTGAGAATCGGGGTATTTCCCGTGGTGGGATTGCTGGCAACGGCAGCCGGATAGAAATAGTTGTAGGCAGCCTGTGCTGTGGGGAGATCGGTGCCTTGAGTGTTGGGTTGGTTATGCCCGGCGTCATAGTACCACCGCAAGCTGGTGTAGCCCTGGTTCACTCCAGTAACGCTCTTGGCCTGGACATTCTGGTAAACGCCGGTGGAGGGGGCGTTAGAATCGTTAGTGCCGGCAAAGCGAATCCCAAACAAACTGCTTTGATTACTGGCGGTCTGAAAATCCTTGCCTGAGAAGTTGAAGAACAGGTCACCCCAACCAATATTCCCGTCAGCAGCACCGCTTGCTGCAACTCCTGCCAAGGGCATACCGCCGGTCAGCGCGACGAAAACGCTATCAGTCGTTTCCTTGATGGCCAGGCCCTTGATTTCATAGCTCGACCCACCCGAGCCATCATTGAAGGAATCGATGCCATAGTTCCAGCCGTTATACAGCTGTCCGGCGGTAGCTTCCTGGCCGGTGGCAGCGATGAGGCAGATACTGGCAGCGGCGGTTCCGAGTAAAGTGCGCATCCCTATAGTCTTCATTTGCTAGTCTCCTGATTGCTGAGCAACTCTGTCTTGATTAAGAGCTTAAGCAATAAAGTGTGAAGTTGCAAGGGGAAAACGGGCGTTTTATATGAATTTATCGTGAAGTTTTCAGATGCCTGCGGCTGCCCATTTTGGGGGTTTTCCCGGGTTCCCTAATTCAGTAATTTTACGCAATCGGCCTTTTCAGTTTTCCTCTAGGCAGCGGGAGAAGTTCATTAATTGAAAATCAGCCGGCAGTCCTTGTCAAGCCCCCAGAGAGCTAAACATCCCCGGCACCCTTCGCTCTTGGGAGGGGGGATAAGACCGGACGAAAGATTTACCAGCGTCATTGGAGCCTGTGAGGGGGGGGGGATGAAAGTCGAGCGCTGCTTTTGATTGGTGGGGGGTGCGTTCCGCCTTGAGAGTTATTCGTAGAAGCATTGCCCAGAGAGCGGAACGCACCCTACTGTTGATTGCTGTAGGGTGCGTTCCGCCTTGAGAGTTATTCGTAGAAGCATTGCCCAGAGAGCGGAACGCACCCTACTGTTGATTGCTGTGGGGTGCGTTCCGCCTTGAGATTTCTCCGTAGAAGCAATGGCAAAAGGACGGAACGCACCCTACTGTTGATTGGTGTAGGGTGCGTGACGCCTTGAGAGTTCTCCGTAGAAGTAGTGGCGAGAGAGCGTCACGCACCCTAGTTTTGATTGCAGGTAGTTGATTTCACCGGCACAATCCAGGTTACAATGCCAAAACTGCAAGGCGACTGTCTGGGGAAGACACCAGACTTTCAAAGAACGGGAGTACCTGTAAGGGAGGACGAGATGGAATTAGAGGAAAAAGACTTAGAAAATTCTCCTGCATGGTTGCGGGTGTGGCGCTCGCAGCGGGAAAATATACAGATTCTAGTCATGGCGCTGGCCTTAGCCCTGCTGATCCGCACCTTTGTGGCCGAACCGAGGTACATCCCGTCAGATTCGATGCTGCCAACCTTGCAGGTGGGCGACCGGCTGGTGGTGGAAAAGATATCCTACCACTTAAGGCCACCGGCTGCCGGTGAGATTGTGGTATTTTACCCGCCGCAACAGCTGCAAAAATACCTGCAATTTCAGGGATTAACCCAAAAGCAAGCCTTGCAGCAAGTTTTCATCAAGCGGGTGATTGGCGAACCGAGCCAAACCGTGGGAGTCAAGAATGGCCAAGTCTGGCTGAATGGCGAACCCCAGCAGGAAGATTACATTGCTGAACCGCCCGACTATGACTGGGGACCCGCGCCAGTTCCGGAGAATCAGTTTTTTGTGATGGGGGATAACCGTAACAATAGCAACGACTCCCACATTTGGGGGTTTCTGGCGAAAGAGAGAATTATTGGCCGCGCCGCCTTTCGCTTTTGGCCCCCAAACCGGATCGGGCCGGTGTGAGGGCCCGACCGGGGGCAATCTTGCAGAGACGCGATGGATCGCGGCCTTGAGAGAGTCCCGCGCCCGTTCCGGCAGTGCTTGCGGGGAAAGTAGGGCTTTCCGCACCTGACGAGTTGGAAGCGAAACTTGGCGCTGCTCTAAAATAGGACTAGATAATTCAGGTACAGCGGGACTTCCCATCTAGTCATGAAATCAATTGGGTGGACTTGAGCATGGGATTCTTTGATTCAGAAATCGTTCAGCAAGAAGCCAAACAGCTGTTTGAGGACTATCAAGCCCTGATAAAACTCGGCAGTAACTACGGCAAATTTGACCGCGAGGGAAAAAAGCTGTTCATAGAGCAGATGGAAGCCATGATGGAGCGCTATCGGATTTTTATGAAGCGCTTTGAGCTGTCTGAGGACTTCATGGCCCAGATGACCGTAGAGCAGCTGAAGACCCAGCTGAGTCAATTTGGCATGACGCCGCAGCAAATGTTCGATCAGATGAACTTCACCCTAGAGCGGATGAAAGCCGAGTTGGACAAGCAGCCCTGACAATTTTAGATTTTGGATTTTAGATTTTAGATTGTCCAAAGTGCTTTGTGCCAAGTCCTCTGTCATGGCCAGGGACAGGTGGCCAATGACCGCTGAGGGGTGACAATCCAAAATCCAGGCATCCCAAACCGGCGCATCCAGCGAGGGCTATGCCTCAGTTGGGAGAGGGCGGCTCAAAGTCTGAAGGCGAGCGGAAATATTGCACCGGCGTATTTTGCAGCGCTTGCAGCATAAAATCGCGCCAAACCGGCGCTACATAATTGCCCCCCGTCGAGCCCGAGTACAGGGGAGTGAAATCGTCATTGCCCACCCAAACCGAGACAGACAGCTGCGGCACATAGCCCACGAACCAAATATCCCGTTCTGAGGAAGTTGTCCCCGTTTTGCCCGCCGCCGGACGCCCAATCTGAGCGGCGGTTGCCGTGCCCTGATAAATCACCCCTTGCAGGGCGCTATTGAGGGAAGCGGACGCCCAAGGATCGAGAACCAGCTTGGGTTTTGGCGTGTTGTCCAGGAGGACGTTGCCGCTGCTGTCCGTCACTTGCACAATAAACGTCGTGTCAGAGTGCCAGCCATTGTTGGCGAAAGTGGCGAAAGCACCGGCCATTTCCAGCGGAGTCAGATCGACAGCGCCCAAAGGCAAAGAAATCACCGGCTCAATCGGACTCTTCACACCCAGGATGCGGCAGGTTTCAATCACCTTATTCAGCCCCACGTCCTGGCCTACCTTAATAGCGGGAACATTCAGCGATACCTCTAAAGCCCTGCGAATGCTGACAGCACCGGAGAATCCGCCGCCGTAATTTCTGGGATAGTAGTAACTGTCACCGTCGGGATAGCCCACCGGCGAGTCATAGACGATTGAGTCGGGCCCGTACCGCCCGCTGGCAAAAGCAGTGTAGTAGACAAACGGCTTAAAAGCCGATCCGGGCTGCCGCAGGGCTTGGACGGCGCGGTTGAATTGGCTTTTGTCGTAATCGACGCCACCCACCATAGCCTTGACAAAGTGAGTGCGGGGATCGACCGCAACCAGTGCCATTTGGTCAGCACCCACCTGGTAGTAAAGCCGCTGGTGGGCGTAGCGCACCGTGTCTTCAGCGATCCGCTGCATTTGCAGGTCGATAGTGGTTTGCACTCGCATGCCCCCTTTGAGAACAGCGTCTCTGCCAAAGCGCTTGGTCAGCTCTTGAACCACAGCCTGGGTGACGTAAGGCACCTTACTTCCGGGGAAAGAAGTAATTTTACCGAGTTTTATCGGCTGCTTGAGGGCTGCCGCTTCTTCTGCTGGCGTGATCCACTGGAGCTCCTTCAAGCGATTTAGTACAGTGGCTTGTCGCTGTTTCGCCACCTTGTAACTCGCGAAAGGGCTGTACTCTTCTGGAGCCTGGATCATGCCGGCCATCATCGCCGCTTCCGCCAGGGTTAACTTAGACGCTGACTTGCCAAAATAACTTCTGGCGGCCATCTCAGCGCCGTACAAATTGTGGCCCCAGTAGACCTGATTCAGGTACAGCTCCAAAATCTCGTCTTTCTTAAAGATTTGCTCCAAACGAATGGCCAGCACTGCCTCGGCGAGCTTGCGGCTGAAAGCCCGTTTGGGGGAGAGGAAGAGATTTTTCACCAGCTGCATGGTGAGGGTGGAGCCGCCCTCAACCGTCCTGCCCTCTTCCAAGTTTTTCACCATAGCCCGCATTACGCCGCCCGGGTTAATGCCGTAGTGGCTGTAGAAGTGGCTGTCTTCTATGCCAATCACCGCCCGCTTCAGCTGCGGAGAGATTTTGGTGAGCGGGACGACTTCTCTGTTCGCCTCGTCGTGGATACTGGTGAGGAGCGTGCCCTTAATATCGTAGATGTGGGTCGTTTCCGTAGGCGTGTAGTTGCGCAGGACTCGAACATCTGGGAGGTTCCGGAAGCTGATCGCCAAGCCCACCAGCCCACCGGCCACTACGGAACTGGCCAGCATGGTCACGCCCAGCAGCGTTCCGGCTGTTACCTTACTGACGCCCTGAACAAAGTCAAAAATCGGTGCTGAGTCTCTCAGCTGCTGTCGTCTTATTGTGTTAGTTGCCACGGCGATGTCACATCCTCATCGATAAAGGCTCAATCCGAAAAAGTGTCAGTGGGCAAGCTCTCCTCTTTGAGATTTTAGTTTGAGAGCGCCACCTTGAGGCAGGAAAACCTGGCTGTCCGCCCAGCTTTAGTAATTTCACCGGCACCCCCACAGCCATCAGGACAGAAAGGGGTGCGGATTAACCATGATTAAGCATTATCCTGACGCACCAGCCAGGTGTTGACACCCTGCTTTTGCCAAGTCCGGCTCTCACAGATTTTTCTGCCATTTTTGCTTATGGTAATCTGGCGATAGGACAATTTAAAGGTTAGGGCGCAGGGGAACACTTGCCCCGTTGCCATGTCACTGCCATATCCAAAGGATTTTTATTTCCGTGAGTGTAACGAATCGAGTTGTGGATCTGCAAACCCGGGCTTCAGGAAACCCCCAAAGTGTCAGCGCAGACCTCTCCTGGCTGCGTCGTGGCGTCAGTGAGATTTTTCCCGACCAGCCGGATTCATCCGATCCCCTGGAGAATTTGGCGCAACTGCTGGCCACCTCTGACCGGCCTTTGCGGGTCAAGTTGGGAATTGACCCCACCGGCGCAGACATTCATCTCGGTCACAGCATTCCTGTGCGCAAGCTGCGGGCCTTCCAAGATGCCGGTCACACGGCGGTACTGATCATAGGCGATTTTACCGCTCGCATTGGCGATCCCACCGGCAAGTCAGAGGTGCGCAAGCAGCTGACCGCAGAGGAAGTGGCGGCTAACGCCCAAACCTACCTCAACCAAGTGCGCCCGATCCTCGATTTTGACACACCGGGACGCCTGGAGATTCGCTACAACTCCGAATGGCTCTCCGGGCTTGACCTGTCTAAAATTCTGTCACTGCTGGCCACGATGACCGTTGGCCAAATGCTGGCCAAAGAAGGGTTTGCCGAACGCTACCAGCAAGGCAACCCCATTTACCTGCACGAGTTCCTCTACCCCCTAATGCAGGGCTACGATTCCGTAGCTGTAAAAGCTGATGTGGAACTCGGCGGAACCGACCAGAAATTCAACATTGCCGTCGGGCGCGACTTGCAGCGACATTTTGGCCAAAAACCCCAATTTGGCCTGCTGACGCCGATTTTGCTGGGGACGGATGGGGTGCAGAAAATGTCCAAGTCCCTGGGCAATTACGTCGGTCTGTCGGAAGACGCCCTCACCATGTACTCCAAGCTGGAAAAAACTCCTGACCGTCTGGTCGAACAGTATTTCGAGCTATTGACAAATTTGCCACTTGACGCACTGCCAGAAAATCCCCGCGACCGGCAAAAACTTCTCGCCCTGGAGGTCGTCACCCAGTATCGCGGCAAAGAAGCAGCACAGCAAGCGATGCAGTCGGCGCAGGCGCTTGTCCTGGGAGGAGATGCCTCCGGTGCCGATGCGGTGCCAGAATTCTCTCTAGCGGCGGTGCAGTTCCCCGCCAAGCTCTTCTACATCCTCGGCGCGTGCGGCGTGTGCCCAAGCACCAGCGAAGCCCGCCGGCAGATTCAAGGGGGTGGGGTGAAGCTCGATGGGGAGCGCGTCGAGGATGTTAACCTGACTTTTGACTCACCGGCTGAGTTGCACGGGCGGGTTTTGCAGGTGGGGAAAAAGAAGTTTGTCCGCTTAGTGCCGTAAGTAGCCGTTAGCAACCGTAGATTTACGCAGATAAACGCAGATGTCACCGGATTTATCCGCGTTTATCCCCGTACTTCAGCGGGTTATATCCAAAAATCCCAAATCCTTGCATCCGTATGTCAGTCGCAGACCGCATTATTGTCCCCCTAGATGTTTCCACCGAGGCAGAGGCGATCGCCCTCGTGGAAAAGCTGCCAGGCGTCAGTTTCTGGAAAGTCGGACTGGAGCTATTTGTCAGCACCGGCCCGGGAATTCTGGCCATCTTAAAAAACCGGCACAAGCGAATTTTTCTCGATCTCAAGTTCCACGACATCCCCAATACGGTGGCGGGCGCAAGCCGGTCGGCGGCGGGCTGCGGTGCGGACTTGCTGACTGTTCACGCTGCTGCCGGTCGGGCGGCGCTGTCTGCGGCGCAAGCGGCTGTGCGCGAGGGTGCCGGTGCGCTGCAGCCTCCCAAGGTAATCGCGATTACGCTGCTGACGAGCCTGTCGTCGCGAGATTTGGCTTTTGACCTCAAAGTTCCTCTGGAATTGCCAGAATACGCTTTGCAAATGGCAATTTTGGCTCAAGAGGCCGGTCTTGCCGGCGCTGTTTGCTCGCCGCAGGAGGTGTCGCAGCTGCGGCGTGTCTGCGGGGATGATTTTCTGCTGGTTTGTCCTGGAGTGCGTCCGGTATGGGCTGCGGCGGGGGATCAGCGGCGAACGATGACGCCGGCTGACGCCCTGAAAGCCGGTGCCGATTACTTGGTCATCGGGCGTCCCATTACTGCCGCACCCAATCCCGCTGCTGCTTTTGAGCGGATTTGTCAAGAAATTGCGGAAATTTAAAAGTTTGTAAAAAAATGAGAAAAATATTAATTAATTTTTTCATTTTTTATTTTATCTTTCCAATTCAGGTTTCGTCCGCTGCGGAAATACCGAGGGAGGTGCGGGAGAAAGCCAGCACCCAAAATCGAAAATTTGTTTGCCCAAAAGATTTGGAAACCCTGATTCAGCCGCTGCTGCGGGACTTGCCCAGTTACGCAAATCGCGTGATTCAGCGCTCTCGACTCAGAGGTCTGAACTACGAGTCGAGTTATGTGCTTCTGGCGGGGCGTCCGGAGTTTGAGCCTCTGCCTCTCGGCCCGGGCCGGTCGGAACCGGCAATTTCTTCGCCGAGTGGGGAAAAGCCGGCGGGTCGCTCAGAGGACGATCCCCGGCAAGTTTTTATTACGACTTTGGAGCGGAACTATTCCTCAGGTCAGGCGGTGCAATTGCAGCATTACCACTGGCTGTTTCTCACCAAAACTGAAAGTGGCTGGCGGCTAGCGATGATGTTTTCCCGACTGGGAACTTACCCCGCCGGCAACCCGCCTTTGCCTCCGAGAGATAACAGTAACGGAGCGATCGCTCAGGCTATCAGCACTTGGTTGAGAGACTGTCGCGCCGGCACTGTGCGCCAGTAGGGTGCGTTACGAAGTAACGCACCCTACTCCTGAGGTTTTAGTGAAAATTTATAGCCCTTATTAGTTTTATTTTGCACAGCTATAGCGGGTACAATTGAGTTATTAAAATTTAATAAACCGCCGCCGTGAAGGAGCGCCAAGGGAAGAGAAGAAAGAGGATTTCACAAATCATTTAGAAGTTCTATATATCTCGTAAAGGGGTGATCCTAGTTTGGAGAGGCGACGGGCGGGTTCGTACATTCCCCCCCGCTCTTGTGTTCCCCAGCTTCAGAGCGGTGCGCCCCCATAGAATTAAGAAAGGCTATATTTTCACCGGCTCGCACCGCAACACCACTTGTCAAAAAATCAGGCATCATAGAAGCAAATGGACTGCAAAGGGCTGGAGGGATCTATGTCACCTTGCCCACTGTTCCGCAATCGCGACGATGCGGGCGAGAAACTGGCTGAGCGGGTTCTGTCTGAGTTCGGCAAGCTGGATGACGCCCTTGGCTCTGCCAAGCCGGTTGTTTATGCTTTGCCTCGGGGTGGGTTGCCGGTGGCTGCGCCGGTGGCGCGTCTCCTGGGTTGCCCCCTAGATGTAGTGGTGGCGAAAAAAATTGCCCGCCCAGAAAACCCAGAACTGGCCATAGGCGCTTGCACAGCAGATGGCCACGTACTGTGGTCGCAGCACCCGTCACTCTGCCGGCTCAATCCCAAGGTGCGGGAGGCGGCGCTGCGTCACGCTCTAGAGAAAGCGCGGGATCAGCTGGCTCAGCTGGCACCGGCACGCCCTGGCGTCAGCCCCCAGGGTGCGATTGCTATCTTGGTGGACGATGGGATCGCCACCGGCATGACGGTAGCCGTAGCGGCGGAAGCTTTGAGGGCGCAACAGCCCAGAGCGGTGTGGGTGGCTGCGCCGGTGGCACCGCTGGACTTGCTGCCATCCCTGCGCCAGTGGGGCGAGCGGGCTATCGTGCTAGCCACTCCCGAGCGGTTCCTGAGTGTCAGCCGGTTTTATGCCGACTTTCCCCAGGTTGAGATGGAAGAAGCTCTGGCGTGCCTGCAGGAACAGAACGCGCTTGCTGGCTAATGCCTAATTGCTGCGTGAAAATTTGCCATCAGGAGTAGGGTGCGCTCCCTCTGGAAGCGCCCTACAAACTGTTCTTCCTTCTTGTTATTCCTCATCGAAACATTCGGCCCCATCCCACCACTGAAGTGGGCCGTATTGTTGGAACTTGCAAGAGCGTTTCAGATAGAGCGCAGCTGCTTTATCCTGGGGATTTATTTGCAATATTTCCTGGAAAATTTGCTCAGCGTTAGCAAATTGCTGTTTTTGATAGAGAGCGACGCCCCGCTGAAAGTCGGCGCGGGTTTGCTGCTTGAGCTTTCGCAGGGCGGGCGGATCAGCTTCGTAAATTTCAAAGACTGGAACTGGCTCTTTTTTGCCTTTCACCTGAACTTGACCGAGAAACCGGTGGGAGTATTTTGCCGGCTCCTCCAGTTGCGTCAGGGTTTTGGCGCTGATCGCGATGCCCGCCCCGTAGAGTTTTGTTAAGTCTTGCAGGCGAGAAGCCAAGTTCACCGCATCAGAAATCACGGTGCTTTCCATGCGCTCTTCCTCGCCAATGGTGCCCAGCATCAAGCTGCCGCTGTGCAAGCCAATGCCGATGGAAATTAGAGATTCGCCATTTTTTTTGCGGGACTTGTTCCAGAGGGAAACCTGATTTTGCATGGCGAGCGCCGCCCGCACCGCTTCTTCAGGGGTGTCCGGAAACAGCGCCATGATGGCATCGCCAATATATTTATCAATAAAGCCATTGTGCTCGCGGATGACTGGGCCAACCCGGCTCAAGTAGTCGTTGATAAAGTCAAAGTTTTCTTTCGGGGACATGCTCTCAGACAGGGTAGTGAAAGAGCGCACGTCCGAAAACAAAATGGTCATTTCTGCCTGCACGGAGTCGCCCAGTTTGGCCTCTACGATACTTTCTTTTTGCAGGAAGTGCAAAAATTGAGCCGGCACAAAGCGGGCGGAAGCGGCTGCGATCTTTTCCAGCTCTCTCCGGCTGGCTTCCAGCGTCGTGAGAGTGCGAAACGCTCTTAAGGCTGTTAATACTGTTGTAAAAAGCTTTTTAGTGGTGAGTTCAGTTTTTGTCTTATAGTCATTAATATCGTAGTGAACAATCACGACATCTTCCGGGACTTGTCCCGGCTGGCCGGTGCGCAAAACAATCCGCACTAACTTATTGTCTAGCACTTCGCGGATATATTTAACAACCTCTAAGCCTGCCTCATCCTTTTCCATGACCACATCCAGCAAAATCAGGGCGGTATCGGGGTGTTCTTGGATTAACTGTTTGGCTTCTTTCCCGGAAAAAGCGCTCAAGTAAATTAAGGATTGCCCTTCAAATCTAAAGTCATTCAGAGCGAGCTTGGTGACATTGTGAATTTCCTGCTCATCGTCTACAATTAAAATTTTCCAAGTGCCTTTTGCCTGTTCCAGCGCCTCTTCCTCTTCTTCGGCAAAGCTCAATTCCTCTTCTTCTTCAGCAAAAATCACTTCGTCGCTCTCATCACTAAAAAGCGGTTTCTGATTTTCTTCTATCATTGATGAGTCTCCTTGATGGTAAATCAGATTTAGATATTATTTTCAGCGGAGCGGAGGGCGGAGGAAGGGCGAAGCCGCTCACCCTCGGTTCCAGGGAGCCGCCCGGAAAAGCGGACAGGGTTCCCGAGGCTGCTCTCTCTGCTGGCTCTTGCCTTGACATTCCCCGCCTCAGCGACTGAGTTTGGATGGCCATTCCTGGAGGCGCGAGTAAATACTATTATTATAATCTCTCAGGTCACATTTGCGCCGGCAATTTAATAATAAACTTTGTGCCAGCACCGACCTGGCTTTCGCATTCGATAGTGCCGTTGAGTTTTTGGGTGACGAGGTTGTAAAGGATATGCAAGCCCAAGCCGGTGCCTCCCTGACCCCGCTTGGTGGTAAAGAAGGGGTCAAAGATTTGGCTTAAGTGCTCTGGGGGAATGCCTTTGCCATCGTCGGTATATTCAAAGATGACTTGCTCGCCATCTTGTTTAAAGTCAAATCGGATAAGTCCGGAGTCTTCTGGCTCGTAAGCGTGGATGAGAGAGTTGATCGCCAGATTGGTGACAATCTGAGAAAACGCGCCCGGATAGCTGTCCAGGGTGAGAGTTCGAGCGCCATGAATTTCGACCCGATGTTTCGTGGCTTTGAGTCTGGCTCTTAAGGAGAGCAAAATCTCCTCCAGGTAATCCCGGACATTGAAGGTGCGTTTTGACTCGCTGGACTGATCCACCGCCACCTGCTTGAAACTCTGAATCAGTTCTGCCGCCCGGTTGAGGTTGGCTAAAACCATACTGCTGCTTTGCATGGCGGTATCCAGGAACTTTTCTAAGTCAGAGCGTTTCATTTGACCGGCTTTGTACGTCTCGAAAAACGCTCTGGCTTTTTCAGCTAAGAGAGAGGCGGCGGTGACGCCGATGCCGATGGGAGTGTTGATTTCATGGGCGACACCCGCCACCAGCCCGCCCAAAGACGCCATTTTTTCCGCGTCCACCAATTTCTTTTGGGTGGCTTTGAGATTGTCTAACGTTTGTGACAGTTCCTGGGTGCGATCCTCAACTAATTGTTCCAGATTTTGGTTGAACTCCCGCAAGTTGGCATAGAGTTGGGCATTTTCAATCGAAATGGCAATTTGAGAGGATAAGAGTTGCAGCACCTCTAGCCGGTCTGGGGTAAACGCGCCGGTGGTGAGATTGTTTTCCAGGTAGAGGATACCGCTTAACTTGCCTTGATGGATGAGGGGAGTGCAGAGAATGGACTTGGGTTGAGTGGCGACAATATAAGGATCTCGCGTGTACTGTCCCTCGCGGGTGGCGTCATTTAAGATCTCATTTGAATGCGTGCGGGCGACATAGTTAATGATGGCGGCTGAGAGGAGGGGAGTCTGGGTGGCTTCATCTGTTGAGTCTGCGGGAACCGATTGCAGTACGGTCACGCTATCGCACTCCACCGTTCCTGACGCTTCGATGACCCAGGTTCCTTCTTTCTCCAGAATCAGAAAGCCTTTTTCAGCGCCGGCATTCTCAATTACAATGTTCATCAACCTCGCCAGCAGCTTGTCCAGCACGATTTCACCGGCTAGAGCTTGAGAGGCTTTCACGACTGCGGTCAAGTCTAGCACGCCTGAATTGCCGCCTGCTGTCGAAGCGGTGCTGCTGATCGTTATTCCAAGCTCAGTTTTAGTCACAGCCGGTACTCCCCCTAAGAACTGCGGATATTTTGACTCCAAATGCGCCACCTTGGCTTTTGCCCCCCAGCGCGTATAGCAATAGTGTGCCTCAGTCAGGTAGGTTTTGGCAACCTTTTCCCGCCCCAGAGACAGGTAAAATGCTCCAGCTAATTCACCGGCTAGCGCTTCTTCCTGAATGTAGCCCTGTTCCTTGGCACCGGCAATCGCCCGGTCGTAATACTCCATTGCTTCTAGAGTGCGCCCCAACACTCGGGCTCTCTCAGCTTCAACCAAATCATATTTGTGCTGGAAATTCACCGGAGCGTGCTGCGCCCATTTCCGCATCTTTTCCTGGTTGCTTTTCACCTTGAGGATCTGGCGTCTTTTCTCAGCCTTTGAGGAAGATGCAGCCACAGCCAACCGCGCCAGAGAATCGTAGAAGTGGAACGCAGCAACCAGCGCTAACCCCGTCCCGCCGTCTAAGTATTTTTTGGCGATATTGCCATTCTCTACGGCAGAATCAAACTCCTCAAATAAATAGCTGAGTAGCAGCTTATTCAAATAGAAGTACAGCAGCCCGTAGCGGTCGCTTGCCCGGTGATAGCGGGGGAGTTCTATCGACTCGTCACAGATTTTACCCGTTAAGATTCCAGGCTGGGGGGACTCCTCGATTAAATTTAAAACAGCCTGCCGGTCTCTTTGCAGATAGCTAACCGCGTGGCCTTGCTTCAGAGCCTTTAAATCCTGAGTGTACAGCGCCAGTTTTTGCTCGAGTTCCTGGAGGGGCGTCCCCGCTAAAAACGAATAGTAGCAGTGCTTGAGAATGCTATAGCCGGCATATTCAAACGTTCCATTATCTCGGCCTATTTGATAGGCATCCTTTAAAGGTTCCAAGGTTTCTCGGAGGTGAAGCTTCCAACTTTGGATCATTCCATAGACGAGATCCATCGTCCGGGCTTGAATCTGTTTATCATCGAATCTTTCTAAGAGATTCAACGCTACTTGACCGAATTCATAGCCGGACTCAATGGAGTCCACTGTCCCGCAGAGCATAGCACCGTAATAGGCATAGCTCAGGGGAGAGACGTCAGCGTTACCGCACTCAACTGATAAATTAACCTGTTTGGACACGATCGGGGGCAACAGTTTAGGAGTTGCGGTATAAGCAGGAGCGTTGGCGCTCGCTAACAGCCGCATAACGGCTAGGACAGCAGGATCGGACATGACCGGCAAGTCGATTAAGTCCAAAATTGCCTTGCCATTCAGTTTCGCTGCAGTTTCTGAGAGAGCTTGCTGAATATCTGACTTGCTCGGTTTTTCTGGAATGCTGACCCCTAATATCGAGATGGCTTGCAGTACCATCTGAACGGCTGACTGCATTTGGTTCCGCGCCAGACAAGCCTGAATCTTTACTTCATAAACTCTCACTTTGTCCAGTTGGGTTTTGGAGTGTTGCAGAACTTTCTCCGCCCATGTCTCCATCTGCTCAAAGTCAGTGCTGAGGTACGCCGCCTCTGCTGCTGACGCATAGAGTGCCAGAGTCAGGTCATACTGAGTTTGCCAGCGGTCAGGGGGCAAAAGCTCTATACCTGCGGTAAAATATTTGAGGGCTGGTTCGTAGGCGGCACTGGCTTTTGCCTTGCGTCCCGCAATTAAATTTAATTGTGCCAGTTTGAGTTTCTCTGACTGGCGGCTGGCGCACCCAATTCCAACATTCAACTGGTTTACAAGCTCAAAGATATTCTCCTCAACTCGCTCTGCCGGCGTGTTTTGCAGCAGCAAGCGCCCGATTTTAAGGTGCGTTGCGTGCTTCTGCAATTCGGGAATGAGAGCGTAAGCGGCTTGCTGCACCCGGTCATGCAAGAATTTGTATTCTATCCCAGACGCGATACCAGACGCGACAGATGGCATCCCGACAAACTCTTCCAAAAGCATCGGAAGTTTGTAGCCATTGCTCATTGGCAAAATCAGGCCGGCCTCCAGCGCCTCCCAAAGCTCAGCTGCCGTGGACGCCACAGATTTTTCACTAACGGTGGCGAGAACTTCTAAATTAAACCGGCTGCCAATACAGGCGGCTAGCTTGAGTGCGTTCTGGGTTTCTTCCGACAGTTTCTGAATGGTGCCGGCCATTAACTCAACCACATTATCGGTGAGTCCCATCCCTTTAATCCGCTCGATGTCCCACTCCCACTCAGCGGTGCTGAAATTGAAGGTCAGCAGGTTTTCTGAGTGGAGAGATTTCAGCAGCTGAGTCAAGAAAAAGGGATTGCCGCTGGTTTTCTGGAGCAAGAGTTCTGCCAGAGGCTGCGATTTTTCTGGCTTGCAGCTGAGAGTGTCGGCAATGAATTGGCGAACATCGCGGCGATTTAAAGGTCGGAGGCTAATCCTATTTATCCTCGCACCGGCTTTTTGAATCTCATCCAGCGCCAGCATCAGCGGATCAGCCGCATCCACTTCCGAATCCCGATACGCCCCTATCAGCAACAGGTTTCCCGCAGTGCCGGCGCTCTCCGCCTGCGCCACGAGCAGTTGAATCAACTTCAAAGATGGCAAATCCGCCCACTGCAGATCGTCTAGGAAGATAGCCAGGGGGTGTTCTTCTTGGGCGAAGACGCGAATGAATTTTTGAAAAACCAGATTGAACCGATTTTGGGACTCCGTTGGCCCCAACTGCGGCACCGGCGGCTGACTGCCGGCAATCAGTTCCACTTCCGGAATCACATCGACAATCACCTGCCCATTTGTCCCGAGAGCATCTAATAGTTTTTCTTTCCAAGCTTCAATCTGCGCTTCGCTTTCCGTCAGCAGCTGCCGCATCAAATCCTGAAATGCTTGAATCAGGGCGCTGTAGGGAATATTCCGCTTAAATTGGTCAAACTTGCCGGCAATAAAATACCCCCGCTCCCTCACGACCGGTTTGTGAATTTCACTCACCAAGGCTGTCTTGCCAATCCCTGAATAACCGGCAACCAGCGTCATCTCTGCTGTGCCGGCAGCGGCACGATCGAAACAGGCCATCAGCGCCGCCACTTCTTTTTCCCGTCCGTAGAGTTTTTGCGGGATTTGCAGCTGCCCAGAAAAATCTTGGGTTCCGAGTGGGAAGTCAGAAATTTTTCCCGTCTTTTGCAGCTGATTCAGGCAAGTTTCTAGGTCAGCTTTTAGCCCCCAGGCACTTTGATATCTGTCTTCAGCCGTCTTGGCTAATAACTTCATCACAATATCCGAAACCGGCTTGGGGATCTCCCCCACTCCCTTGCTCTCCAGCTCCCCCGCTTCGCGCGGAGGCACCGGCATCTTAGCAATGTGAGAGTGAACCAACTCCATCGGATCGCTGGTGGGAAACGGCAGCTCACCCGTCAGCATTTCATAAAAAGTGACGCCCAAGGAATAAAAGTCGGTGCGGCAGTCAATCGACCGATTCATCCGACCGGTTTGTTCTGGGGACATATAGGCGAGGGTGCCTTCCAGGAGATTTGGATTGCTGACGCTCTGGCTCTCTCTCGACAGGAGCGTTGCCAGACTGAAATCGGCAATTTTAACTTGGCCTGTCTCCCGATTAATGATGATATTCTGCGGTTTAATATCCTTGTGAATAATACTCTCCTGGTGCAGCTGCCCCAGCGTTTCCGCTAGCTGGCGAGCGATTCGCAAAAATTCTAATAAATTCAGCCGGTGAGCGGTGATAAAATCTTTTAGGGATTGACCGCCAAAATCTTCCATCACCAAAACCAGGCTGTTCTGGTACGTTTCCAGGCTGTAGGATTTGACCGCACCTGGCAAGTCCAGATTCTGGGTGATTTCATATTGCTGTTTAAATTTGGCCAGCTCTTCGGGCGTGGGATACTCCTTGTTCAGCAGCTTCAGGACAACCGGCTCAAAGTCCCGCTGTCTGCGCCCACGGTAAACCACTGTACTGACACCCGTATAAATTGCTTCTGCTATCTGGTATCCAGGGATGGCGAGCATAATCCGACTCCACTCTCTCTGATAATTCTTTACTCTTCACAGGGATAGGGGCGCGTCCGGACTGTTTCTACTTACTTTTTTGCATTTTATCGCACAACCTCTGTCAGGGTGCCAGTGCGGTTTCCCGCCAAAGCGTTTTTTTCCGGATTTGGTATAGGGCGAGCGCGTCCGGCTATTGTAGCGTTTCTCAGTTTGATCAACTCCGGCCTTTGAAACCCGGTTTCGTAGGGGCGGGCCACCCACGGAAACCGCCCTCTTCCGGGTTTCTCAGTACCTCACTAAGATCAGAGAGGCTATATCTGGGACTCAGGTAACATCATTCCTGGACGCATGATATCTGGAAATGCACCCGCAGCGACGGCAATTTATCTATCATATACTGGACAGCTCGGATTGCCTTATAACTGGACAGGACTAGCCTGCGACAGGACAGCTGCTTCCCACTCGTCAAGAGAGGAAATGCTTTGCCTGTATTATACAAAGGCTCTGCTGCCGGTGCCAACTCTGCCGCTCAATTCCCAGGCAAAACATCTAAAAAATCCCCTGCAAGCGCTTGACATGCAACAAAATTTGTGCTATTTAAAAAGGCTGGCAGACTTGTAGGGTGCGTTCCGCAAAGCGGAACGCACCCTACTTATCGCCGCCGTTTGTGTCGGGGAGCAGTTCCCGTATATAAATGCGAGAATTGATGCCATTGACAGCAAAATCAAGTGCCCGGAACGGGCGATCCGCAAGGTGGCGCTGCCGGTGGGCCGTTTGTAGTTAGGCTTTAGCCCTACAGTTTGTAGTTGGGCTTTAGCCCTACAGTTTGTAGTTGGACTTTAGCCCTACCGGCTGCGTTGGGAAGGCAGCGCCGATATCTCGCCCTGATGCCTTCAGGAGAGGCTGGCGTTGCTGCGCCGGCGGTGGTACGATTGTAGAGCGGGCGTATAAAATTTAAAAGCTCGGGGCGGGCGCAAGGCCGGTTCCTAAAAGCTCATAGCTGAGATGTAATCGATGAGATTTTGGCAATTTTGGCGGGAGGCGCTGATTCTGCTCAGCCACCACAGTCCACCCCGGTTCATTGAGATGGTTATGTTAATCCTGGCAATGCCCCTGCTTTTGCTCTGGGGCCTTACAGAAAAGTGGCCATACCTGGTGCTGAGCTTGAGCTATGTGGTGGGATCGTCTTCCTCTGTTTTGATACGGGAAAGAATCGCCCCCTCCCCCTATCCCCAAGTGATTCAGCTGACCGCTGTCCTGCTGTTAATTGTCAGCCTGTACAGCTTTGCTGAATTGACACGCTACCTGTAGCATTGACTGTTCGATGTTTCGGCTGAAGTTGCAGTAGGGGCGGGTTTATAGATATCCTTTGCCCCAGCAAATATGTCGGATAAACCCGCCCCTACAAAGCTCAAAACTCTCCAGACTCGTGAAGAATGAGGCGATTGCCAGCTGGGTCGCAGGCATAGATTTCTCTGCCGTGAGAAGCGGTTAAAATTTCACCGGCAGGCGGAAACCCCAAGGCGTCAAGATGGGCAATTGCCGCCTCCAAGTCACTCACTTCTAAACACAAACTTATGCCACTTTTGCCGGTGCCGGCAAACTCCGTCCGCTGTGTTTCCTTCGGTCTGAAAATTCCCAGTCGCAAGCCGGGCAGCTGAAATTCGGCGTAAACATTGGGAATATAGGTCTGCGGTGCCTGACCGAGTAACTGACTGTAAAACTGCACCAGCGCTTCAGAGTTGGCAGCGGCTAGCGTGACGAGTGCGGCGTGGCATTGAAAACCCATAATTTGGGGTGGAAACTCTCCCTTGGATTGGGGATTTTAGAGTTAGGGCTACCGGATTTTAACCCGCAGATAAACGCAGATAAACGCCGATAGCGATCCCGTCTCTCTGCGTGGCGCGTGTCTGCGGTTTTGGATTGCCGGCCAATCTAAAATCTGGTGTGGCTCTGGGGTTAAGACCCGCTTGGGGGAGTGGCCACTGTGCCTTTGGCTTGGGCTCGCTCTTCCCGTTTTTTCCGGTCGGCTTTCAGGATATCCTCCATGACAATCCGCGCCTGCGCCATTTTTTCCAGATTGCTGGAGTACAGCTCCAAGTCTTTGAGCAGTTTTTCTTCTGGGAGGTGCAAACCGGCACAAATTTTGCTGAGCGCCTCGTTCCGCTGCTTTTCGTCTTTGGAGAACTCTGTACTGGCAAGTTCAAGCAGGGTGAACAGACCAATGCCAAATAGACGGCTGTACTTGAATTTCGGGTTGTGGCCGATGGCCTGGAGGCACTCTTGCAAGTCTCCCGCCTCTGGATGGAACGACGACAGGCTCAGCCATTCCACTAATTCCTGGGGCGACAGACGCCTGGCGAAGGCTTCCAACTTTTCGGCATCCTGCCGGTAGGGTGGGGGATCGTCTCCGCTCGCCTGACAGAGGGCGTTAAAAATCGAGAGCTTGTCCTGTTCGGGGACATACGCTTGCATAAACCGGTCAAAGGATGTGACAACCCCTAGGGCGTAGATGGGGTCGTAGCGAAAGTCCACATTGACCGAGAGCAAGTGCATTTCCACCATCAGCTCTTCCACCACCCGGCGATAGATGGAGTTGATGGGGCGGGTGTGAGTGGTATAGAAAGTTCGCTTGGTATCTGAGACAGTGCGGACGTTGTTCACGCGCTTGACAGTTTAGGGGTGGACGTAATATCATGTCGGGTGAATTGACCTTAAAAAATCCCCTCACCCCCATCCCCTCTCCCAAAATGGGAGAGGGGAGAAAAAATCCAGTCTTTTTCTTACTCCCCCTCTGCCCTTGTGGGAGAGGGGGTTGGGGGGTGTTGTCGCTTTTGTGCGGTTAATCAACCTGACATGAGGTAACTCCATTGTCTCCCGCTTGTGACACCTTTGCCAAGCCCCGCAGCGCTCCTGCAGATCCCCAAGTTTTGAAGAGGGCGTCAGGGGTTGAGGTGTCAGGTGCCTGGTGTCAGCTGGCCTCCACCGGGCGGAACGCACACTGCCGGCAGCCGTTTCAGTTTAAAATGCCGCAACCAGCAGACTCCCGCATCTGCGCGCCTGAACCGATTAACTATTAAATTTCATAAAATGCTATTATTTATATGGCCTCGTGCCCGCAATGTCAAATAAAATTTGTCTCAGCTGCTCGCTTTCCCCGCCCATGACCCTCTCTCCTGAACTGCTCGTCCTAGCTCGCTACCTTGCCGGTGAATTTGGCAATCAAGCCCAAGCGATCGCGGAGCCGGTGTGGTATGTCCACCTCCGCCTCTGGCAGCGACCGGTGCCTGCGCCCCTATTTCCAGAAGACAGCATCGCCCTGTTTGCGGAGCAAGCCAATGCGCTCAACCTGGAGCTGCCCTACCGCCAGCGGATTTTGCGGCTCATGCCCCACGCCGAGAAGCCCGGAGGGCTGCAAGTGCAGTATTACGCGCTAAAAGACCCGGCTGCTTTTCGGGGTGCCGGTAGCAACCGGGCGTTACTGGGGCAGCTCACACCGGCACACATAGAATTCCTCCCAGGCTGCACCCTCACCGTGACGGCGCAACCGCTCACCCCCGACAGCTATCACTTTTCCGCATTTTTGCCCCCCGACGCCCGCTGCTGCTTTACCTATAAAGGCGAAATTCGCCAAGTTTCGCTAGGCTTCGAGGCAACACCGGCACAATTCCTCAGCTATGACAAAGGGATTGACCCAGCTACGGGCCAGGCTATTTGGGGGGCGCTCCAAGGCCCTTTCCAATTCTCGAAGTGCCAAGATTTTTCAGCTGAGCTGCCCATCTAGCGAGCGAGCGGAAATTTGTCAGCAGTACCGCTCTGAATTTATATGCAAATTAAATGCACCCCTCAGACAGAGCAGCTTGCCTTAGGCCCGCGTGCGAGTGAAGACCTGTTTGCCGCAGCTGTCCCGAGCGGGCAGTGGCTTTAAGGTTTAGCTGGCGCGGGGCACCCCTTCCAGGGCTTCTTCCTCTGTATCGAAGATTTCAAAAACAGAATCCATCATCGTAACTTCAAATACCAGTTTTGCCTCTGGATGGACATTACAAATGCGGAAACTGCCTTTGACTTTATCAGCATCTCGCATACCGGCCACCAGTGAAGTCAGGCCAGAGCTATCGATAAAATTCACTTGACCCAGATTCACCACAATATGGCGGCTGAGTTTGGAAATACATTCCTGCAACTTTAAGCGGAACTGCCATGCCGTCGTGATGTCCAAGCGCCCGGTGGGTGCCAGGACAATCACGGTTGTGCCGTCCGCTGTCGTGTGCGTTTTCTGCTCGATATGAATCACGAACCCTCCCCTCGTTTCGATAGATGTTGGGGTCGATCTGGCAACAGATCGGTGTTGAGTTTGAACGGAACTGACAGCAGCACTACCGTGTAATGCCGTCGCAGCTTTTTCCCATTCCCTGTAAAATCACAGGGGAGCCGCCGTTCACGGGTTAGTGCGGGAACGTTTGCTTTGGCCACGGATGCGTGAGTCAGCTGTCCCACAGAGGCATTGAGAGGTCGTGCCAGACGGCGCGTTCCGCCCGCCGCACCCGTCTACGATTTTACAGCAAACTCCTGGGAGTGCCGAATTTGCCGCACTTTTCCTGACGGGTGCCGTCGAGGGACGCGCCGGTGTGTTTGGATCGATTTTAACCGGCAGGCGTCCAGTTGGCCCAGTCTTGAGGCTTCAAGAACCTTTCATACAGTTCTGCTTCCGGGGTGTTCGGTTCCGGCTGGTAGCCGTACTCCCAGCGAACCAAAGGAGGCAAAGACATCAGGATCGATTCGGTGCGCCCGTTGGTCTGCAAGCCAAAGATCGTCCCCCGGTCGTAGACCAGGTTGAATTCCACATACCGCCCCCGGCGGTACAGCTGGAAGTTGCGCTCGCGCTCGCCGCACTCCAGCGACCGCCGCCGCTCTACAATCGGCCCATAGGCCGGTAAAAACGCCTGACCGCAGTCCACCACAAAGGCAAACAGCTCTTCCCAACCGCGCGGTGCCAGCGTCCCGATTTGATTGCTGCGCCCAGCTGCAGGGCCACTGGCATCGGGCCCGCGATAGAGCTGTCCTTGACCGTCTTGGTAGTCAAAAAAGATACCGCCTACGCCGCGCATTTCCTGCCGGTGCTTCAGGTAGAAATACTCATCGCACCAGGGCTTGAACACTGAGTAATAGTCGGAGTGGTGCTTGTCGCAAGCTTGCTGGAAGGTGCGGTGGAAATGGGCGGCATCTTCCGCGAACGGATAGTAGGGCGTCAAATCCGCGCCGCCGCCGAACCACCACACCGGCCCCGCCTCGAAGTAGCGATAATTCAGGTGTACGGTGGGCAGGTAGGGATTGCGCGGGTGCAGCACCATCGAGGTGCCGGTGGCGTAGAACTGGTGACCGGCAGCTTCTGGGCGCTGCGTCAAAATGGAGGGAGGCAGGTGAGAGCCCCAAACTTCAGAAAAATTAACGCCGCCCTGCTCAAAAACCCCCCCCTCGCGAATGACGCGAGAGCGCCCGCCGCCGCCTTCTGGGCGATCCCAGGAATCCTCCTTGAAGGTGCCGGTGCCATCTAGCTGTTCCAATCCCTGACAGATTTCATCTTGCAGCTGTCGCATGAACTGGCTGACGCGGGTTCGCGAGTCAGCTGGAGGCAAAAACTGGGATTGAGTGGCCTCATTAGTCAAAAAAGCAGTCATAATCTCAACGCTAATGTCGTTTCGCCGAAAGGATAGTTGCAGGTGCCGGCAGCCGGTCGCGCCCCTTGCGTGTTCAGGCTTGGCGGTCAAGGAATTGAATAGAGCAGTGCGCTCGCTGTTGGGGGAATCGCCTCAAGGGATAACCGAACGAGCCCTGCCCCAGGGACACCAATTTTTAAGCCTACTACAAGCTGGGGAGCGAAACCCAAACATCAAGGGATCACTAAGGTTAAGATCCATTAAGAAGAGAGGTAACAAATTGTATTGATTCCACCGCCAGAGGGGAGAACACAAATGGCCAGCAAACTGGATACGAGTGCTGTTTTAGAAGTATTGCGACCGGTGCAAGACCCCGAACTCCGCAAGAGTTTGGTGGAAATGAACATGATTCGCAACATCAAGATAGACGGCGGAAAGGTCAGCTTTACTTTGGTGCTGACCACTCCCGCCTGCCCGCTGCGCGAATTTATTGTGGAGGACTGTCAAAAAGCAGTGAAGCAGTTGCCCGGCGTTGAGGACGTGGTGGTGGACGTGACAGCGGAAACGCCCCAGCAGAAAGCGCTGCCCGACCGGCAGGGGATTGGCGGGGTCAAAAATATCCTGGCCATTTCCAGCGGCAAGGGCGGCGTTGGCAAGACGACCGTGGCGGTGAATGTGGCCGTGTCTCTGGCCCGAGCCGGTGCCAAAGTTGGGATGATCGATGCCGATATTTATGGCCCCAACGTGCCGGTGATGCTAGGACTGGCAGACGCCCAAGTGAAAGTGCGGCAAGGCAAGCAAGGCGAAGTGCTCGAACCGGCATTCAACCACGGCGTCAAGCTGGTTTCGATGGGGTTTTTAATCGATAAAGACCAGCCGGTGATTTGGCGGGGCCCGATGCTCAATGCCTGTCCACAGCTCCCCGTACAGAGCATTTTTGCTTACTGAGCGGGCGAGTGGGCGGGACTCGGCTTTAGACTCTAAGTCACAGTAATTTCCCAATTTAGGCGCTCTGGCTTGGGCGTTGGCCTCAATCCGCTCCCGCAGTCGGAAGTTGTACTGCAAGCACAGCAGGTGCAGCCACTGCTCCATGAGGGCTGTCTGAGAGGGTGACGGATTCAGCTTGTAGATGTAGGCCAGTAGCATGACGCGCGTTGATGTATCCTATTTATAGTACACTCACTAAAGACAACATGAGTCGCGAAAAGCGGTTGACATTCGCTTCAGGCAGCATGAATTGGCCACTAGGCAGGCTGAGGCAGACTGGACTTGCGGGTTACAATCGCTGAACTTATCAGAGATTTTATCAGGAGTCTGCCTGAGCCAAAAACACTTGGAGACAAGCTTCTCAAGCCGCACGGCGCATAGAGCGCAGGTCAAGTAATACCAGAAACCGGGTTCAAGGGAACGGAAAAGCAAGGAAATTCAGGCCATCAAGCCGCCCGTTTGATGAACCCTTCAGAAGAATACAAGACCTGAACTCTAGCTATTGCAAGATAAACAAATCAGAGAGCTAAGAGAGCGGAAAAGAGATTTTCTTGAAGTCCAGTAGCCTTACAAAAACTCACACACATATCTCTGGCAATAACAACTGCACCCGTTTCTACTTTCCCACCAAAAACAGGTTCAATATCTCTATTTCCCAATTGCACGCACCAACCGTAGATAGCCTCGATGTATGGAAGTACCAAAGCTGCGGCTTGTGGGTAACGTAACATCCGATTGGTTACTTCCAGTGTGTCCATAAGATAAGGAGGATCTAAGCTTTCGTTGATATCTGTAGCTCTGCGAAGCAGCTCAAAAAATTTTGAGCGTTCGCGAAGCCCCATATATCCACCGTAGAGATAAATTCGTGCGTTGTTTTTAATTTCAGACAATCCCCGAGCGTGAATATAACTTCCCATTTCAAGAAGGCAATGAGCAAATCTTTCCAAGCCCGCATACGCAAGGAGAACATCTCGCGGATTAAGGCTTACCAATAAATTGGCCACTCTGTTAAAGCGCTCTATTAAGTTGAAAAGATTCCTGTGGGGCTCGTAAAACCAATATAAATAAGAGAGGTATGAATACACCTCCTTTAGTTGCTTCTGCTCCTGAGTGAGACTGCTTCCTTTAGGTACATTGATCCCCCATATAGTCTGGCGATTTTCGTGGAATTGAGGGTCAGCGAGCGGTAAAACAAGACTCTCAGCTTGGAGGGTTTTCTCTAAATCAGAGAGTTCCCTCTCATCGAGAACCCGCAAGCCCAGTTTGGTAGCCACAGCTCTGGCATGGTTGTCTACTTTTGGCCGCAGTAAGTATCCTAAATCAGCTCCAAAATAGTCGCAAACTCCCCGCAACCAAAATAAGCGATTGGCGTCAGAAACATGTCGCCCACTTTTACAGTCACAAACCACCTTGTGTGGATTCAAAACAGCATCATATTTCAGCCCCAAAACGTCCAAATCTGTTAGATCGCTTCGTTTTTTTGTCCCGCTACTATCTTCATAATACTGGCTCAGCATGACCTCAATAGGTGAGTAGTAGCCCATCATAAATAAGATTCGCTTAAAGCGAAGTTTGAAGTTGAGGTCTGCATCAGGTGTTTTAGACATCCGTATCAACACCTCGCGTCAATAGTGTCAATTTGCGAAGAATGTCGGCTTGGGTTTCTGCTGAGCCGTGTATGCTTTGCGCCAAACGCGGTCTTGCAGAAGTTGGTCCGAGATAGCCGTGAGGACTCAAAAGTGCTTTCTGAGCTTCTATATTGAGCTTGACTGTAGGAGACTCTCCTATTTCCAGCATATCTATGGCTATATCTAAAGCCTTCATATTCTCTGGAGTATCGATAATCTCAAAGTTCCATCCAAACCCTTCTTTAACTGGTCGGCCAATCAACTTTTCTGTCAAGAGACTGTACTGCGTGTGTAAATCTGGGTGCCCCTTGCCAAAGCGCTTGTTATCCCGCAGCTTCCGCAAGATTGCTCTAGGATAGTTGATAGGGCGACCAGCTGCAAAGTTCTGTCCGTACCGGACACTGGCAAGGATAGATCGAGCTTTTTCCATAATAGTTCGTTCTTCTGGTTGAAGACCTCCCCTGGGAGCAAAGATAAATTCTTGTTTACCAGTTGACCCCTGAATTATAACGGGCATCACAACACCTGTCAGAATTGCATCTGAGACTACTGGACTATCAGAGTTCAGAAAAGAAGACAGGGGGAATCCCTGATTAGCCGTTAGAGTCTCCAGCAATTTCGCTACGGAATCTGAATATTTATTGGCCCACTCTAAATAGGCAATTGGATTAGCATCAACAGCCAGAGGTGAGTAAATAAATCTGTCTCCAGATACAGCCTGAGTTCGTAGAAGCTGCCCAGCTTCCATTACGTCTTTGAGAATTGACAATTCTGTTGAGTCCAGCCCCAACTTGGCTAAATCACTCTCCTTCCCGGGGAGAGTTAAAAGTTGATTTAAGGTTAAAATTCCGGCTTGTTCAGTTTCAGTCGGTTTTAATTCAGTCCAGCGGTTACTGAGTTCTTCGTAACCGTCTCTAAACTCAGGGACGCGAATATCAACTCGCTTAATGTCATCACCTGATTTGATGACTCGGACAAAATCTACTACTTCAAGCTCACGCAAAACTGCTGGGAGCTCTAAATCCCTTATTCCAAGTTCTGCTGCAGCATATAAAAGGCTGTCGCCGTACTGAATATACGGCAACCCCTTGAAGTGCATGGCCAAAGTCGCCACTTTTCCAATCAGCAATGTCTTTCTAAAGTGAACTGCGGTCGGCCCGAAAGCAGTCGTTTCTTTGAGGGCCTCGTGGAAATCTTGGGCCCGCAGTGCAGCATTTTTTAGCTCCACTCAACTTGCTCCATTCTACATACTAAGAGATTATTCATCTTAGGTTCTCCTAGAGGATTATAGCTCACTCTATTTGCCGCACTCCACCGCGAGCTGCCCCACTGGTGTTAAGGGTCGAGTAGCGGCCCACTATCTGTTGACTCAATGTGAAGGCAACTTGGCCAGAGCAATTGGCTTTCAGAATATTATACCTTGGAAAAGGAGTATGGGCAAGAGTTATCCGGAGTCATCCAAAGGGGTTGTGCCACCCATCTTCAATCCGCAAGACCCCTACTGCCTCAAGCTGTATGCCAAATAAGGGGCGCGAGAAGGTGGGACTCAACACTTGCCAGCACCGCCGAGAAACTGGCCCTTGTCAAGTAAGCCACTGTACCTGACTTTCCCTCGCCATTCTCCTGACGAACACGGCCAAGCGCATTATGCCCAAAGTCCCAGAGCGGATTTTAGGCGTCCAGAAAGGTTAAGATCCATTAAGAAGAGAGGGAACAAATTGTATTGATTCCACCGCCAGAGGGGAGAACACGAATGGCCAGCCAACTGGATACGGGTGCTGTTTTAGAAGTATTGCGACCGGTACAAGACCCCGAACTCCGCAAGAGTTTGGTGGAAATGAACATGATTCGCAACATTAAGATTGACGGCGGAAAGGTCAGCTTTACTTTGGTGCTGACCACTCCCGCCTGCCCGCTGCGCGAATTTATTGTGGAGGACTGTCAAAAGGCGGTGAAGCAGCTGCCCGGCGTTGAGGACGTGGTGGTGGACGTGACAGCGGAAACGCCCCAGCAGAAAGCGGTGCCCGACCGGCAGGGGATTGGCGGGGTCAAAAATATCCTGGCCATTTCCAGCGGCAAGGGCGGCGTCGGCAAGACGACCGTGGCGGTGAATGTGGCAGTGTCTCTGGCCCGCGCCGGTGCCAAAGTTGGGATGATCGATGCCGATATTTATGGCCCCAACGTGCCGATGATGCTAGGACTGGCAGACGCCCAAGTGAAAGTGCGGCAAGGCAAGCAAGGCGAAGTGCTCGAACCGGCATTTAACTACGGCGTCAAGCTGGTTTCGATGGGGTTTTTAATCGATAAAGACCAGCCGGTGATTTGGCGGGGCCCGATGCTGAATGGCATTATTCGCCAGTTTCTCTACCAGGTGGAGTGGGGAGAATTGGACTATTTGATTGTGGACATGCCACCGGGCACCGGCGACGCCCAGCTGACCTTAACTCAGGCGGTGCCGATGGCCGGTGCGGTGATTGTGACCACGCCGCAGAACGTGGCGCTGCTGGATTCCCGCAAGGGGTTGAAGATGTTCCAGCAGATGGGGGTGCCGGTGCTGGGGATTGTGGAAAACATGAGCTATTTCATCCCGCCGGACATGCCAGACCGGCAGTACGACATCTTTGGTTCCGGGGGTGGCCAGAAAACCGCTCAGGAACTGGGGGTGCCGCTGCTGGGGTGCGTGCCCCTGGAAATTCACCTGCGAGAGGGAGGCGATGCCGGCGTGCCGGTGGTGATAGCCGCCCCTGATTCGGCTTCGGCGAAAGCGCTGCAGGAGATCGCCGGGCGGATTGCCGGCAGAGTTTCTGTGGCTGCCCTCCTACCGAAAATCTAGTAGTTTCCGGTAAATTCCGGTAAACCAAGGTGGGAGGCACCAATCAGTCCCAGCAATGGGACTCCGTTGGGGAGGGCCATGATACCTGCGGCTTGTAGCCAGCCCGCAGCCCTATCGCCAGCTATTAAGTAAGCCCATCTGGATTGGCAGTGTAGCTGGCCTAAAAAGCTCCCTCAACATTTTCTAGGCACACATTACCCGAGCAATCGGAGGACATTCGTGTCTAACTACGTTTTCGTGATTGATGCAGGCAAGCGTCCCCTCGACCCAGTCCACCCAGGTCAAGCACGCCGCTTACTTTCGCTAGGATTGGCTGCCGTCTTCCGGCGCTATCCGTTCACCATCATTCTGAAGGAGAGCAGAGCGCAACAACCCGTCAACGAATACGTTCTCAAGATTGACCCAGGCTCCAAGATTACGGGGATTGCTCTGCTGCTCCGACAGAACGTCCTGTGGGCGGCACAGCTAATTCACAGGGGCTTCCAGATTAAAGAAAAGTTGCTCCAAAGGAGCCAACGCCGTCGCAACCGCAGAGCCCGGAAAACAAGATACCGTCAAGCCAGATTCCTAAATAGAACCTCTGTCAAAGGCTCGCTCCCTCCGAGTCTGGCGCACAGAGTATTAACGACAATGACTTGGGTCAAAAGGCTGATGCGGTACTGTCCTGTTACTGCCATCGCGCAAGAACTCGTTCGGTTTGACACTCAAGCTTTACAAAATCCTGAAATCTCGGGTGTCGAGTATCAGCGGGGAGAGCTGTTTGGGTATGAAGTCAGGGAATATCTCCTGGAAAAGTGGGGTCGCAAATGCGCTTACTGTGGCAAAGAGAATACCTGCTTAGAGGTCGAACACATCCAGCCGAAGTCAAAAGGTGGGACTGACCGCCTATCTAACCTGACGCTTGCCTGCCACCAATGTAACCAGAAGAAGGGCGATAGACCTATTGAGGACTTCCTCAAGAAGAAAGCAGACCTTCTCAACAAGATTAGGTCCCTAGCTATTGCGCCACTTAGAGACGCCGCCGCCGTCAACGCTACTAGGTGGGCGCTGTACAGTGCTCTGAAAGATACTGGACTAAATGTGTCCGCCGCTACAGGTGGGAGGACTAAATGGAACAGGATTCGGCTGGGACTGCCTAAGACTCACTGGTTAGATGCCGCGTGCGTTGGCGCAGTTGACGACCTAAATGTCCTCACCTCAAAACCTCTGTCAATAAAGGCAAGAGGGCAGGGAGGAAGACAAAAAGCCGCCTTGAACAAGTACGGCTATCCCGTAAGGCACAATCCTCTCCGTCCAATCCGGGGCTGGTTTACGGGGGATGTCGTCAGCTTCCAAGGTAAAGTAGGAAGACTGACCCCAAGAACCGATGGAAGGTTTTGCATCACCTTACCGAATAAGGCTCAATTGAACCTTAAACCGGGGGAGGTTCAATTCCTAAAGCCAGTCCAGAGGAAGGATGGTTACGAATACTCCTGACATTACCGGAATTTGAAAAGCTGGCGTGACAGTCTCATTCTAGCTCGTGCCTCACTCACATTTTTTTATATCTTTCGGGGTGAAATGTATCTGTCCGCTGCCACACTCAATCAAAAATTATCCTAGTTCGTGAAAAATGTTGCAGAAGTTCCTGCTAGTTCGCTGGAAGTCAATGCTGGCCCCCTGGCATCAGGTGGACTGGCTGCTGTTCGCCCTGACGATCGGCCTCACCGTGTTTGGCGGGATAATGATCCGCAGTACAGAACTCAACCTCGGGTGGACGGACTGGTGGCAGCACTGGCTCGTCGGCGGGATTGGTTTGGCACTAGCGCTGGGGATCGCCCGCTGGCACTACGCGATTTTGATTCAGTGGCACTGGGCGATCTATGGGCTCACCAATCTATCCCTGCTAGCGGTGATGTTTGTTGGCACCACCGCCCTGGGGGCCCAGCGGTGGATCACCATCGGCGGCTTTAACATTCAACCCTCTGAATTTGCCAAGGTAGGGATAATTATCTCTCTCGCCGCCCTGCTGCACACTCGTTCCGCCTCAACCATCCCAGCTGTTGTGAAAACCCTGGCTATCACCGGCGTCCCCTGGGCTTTGGTGTTTTTACAGCCGGATCTGGGAACGTCACTTGTGTTTGGAGCTATCACCCTTGGCATGCTATACTGGGCAAATGCCAATCCGGGCTGGCTGTTGCTGATGGTTTCTCCGCTTGTTTCCGCCATTATTTATGGCGTGTGCGTGCCGGAGTGGTCGGAGTGGGGAACCACTCAGGATATAGGTGCTGCCCTTTGGCGCAGCCTGCCTTGGCTGGTGTGGGTGGCCGCAATGGGTGCGGTCGGGTTGGCCAGCCTGCCCTGGCCGTGGTTGGGAACCCTGGGCGCAATGGGGGTCAACGGGATGGCCGGCGTGCTGGGTCACATTTTGTGGGGATTGCTGAAAGATTACCAAAAAGACCGGCTGATTCTGTTCCTGGACCCAGAGAAAGACCCGCTGGGCGGGGGCTATCACCTGATCCAGTCGCGGATTGCCATTGGTGCCGGCGAACTGTGGGGGCGGGGACTCTACCACGGAACCCAAACCCAACTCAATTTCATTCCCGAACAGCATACGGATTTCATTTTCTCAGCCATTGGTGAAGAACTGGGCTTCGTTGGCTGCCTGTCGGTGCTGTTGGTCTTCTGGCTGATCTGCCTGCGCTTAGTGCTGATTGCCCAAAGTGCCAAAGACAACTTTGGCTCTTTACTTGCCATTGGCGTTTTGTCTATGCTGGTATTTCAGGTGATCGTCAATATTGGCATGACCATTGGCCTAGCGCCAGTCACCGGCATTCCCCTGCCCTGGATCAGTTACGGTCGCTCGGCATTGCTGACCAACTTTATCGCCATAGGGCTGGTGGAATCTGTGGCCAATCACCGGCAGCGGCAGCGCTATTAAAGGATTTAAGATTGGGGATTTTAGATTTTAGATTGCTCCCCAGACAATTCCAGTCCGAAATCCAAAATGTTTTAAACTATTAGATGAAAACCTAGCGGTGAGGGATTATGATTCTACCAGGATCGGCAGTGCGAGTCAAGAACCCAAACGATACCTACTACGCTTTTCAAGGGCAAGTGCAGCGGGTAACTGATGGCAAAGCAGCGGTGCTATTTGAAGGGGGTAACTGGGATAAGTTAGTGACATTTCGACTCTCTGAATTAGAACTGGTTGACGCCACAGCAGGCCGCCCCAAAGGGAAATAAAACAAGTAGGGTGCGTTCCCAACTCTCGCTCACTCCCTTTGAAGTGGGGTGCCGTGCCAGAGGGGAGCGCACCTCACATGCATGTTTCAAAGTAAAAGTGGGGTGCCTTGCCGAATTGCAATTGCGAGTATAATTAAAGTGCCTTGCCAGACGGGAACTACCCACACCCGCCCTGTAAAGTTATCGCGCTTTGGCGCAGCATACCATATATAGATAAGTTCTAAATTATTTGTGAAATTATCTCTCTTTTCTTTGCTTGGCGCTCTACCCTGCGGGTAGGCGCAACGCCTAAGCGCTCTGTCGCTAAGAGCGCCCGGCGCAAGCGCCTAAAGCGCTAGCCGCTGGCGCGTCTATGGCGTCTTGGCGGTTTATAAAAAAATATTTTACCCCCTCAAGTACAAGCGCTATAATACTTTTTTACAAACTTGCTATTACAGGGCGTTCCCAGACCCCACCACGAGGAAAGTTAAGATTAAAAGTTGAGAGTTGACCAAATATGCGCCTTCCCCTGCCACAGTTTGCTGCCGGCAACCGCCACCCCAGTCACATTGCCGAGGTCATTGAAACTGCCACGACGAATTTTTTGGCACAGTGTCTCGATCCAGACGACTTGAAGTTTCCAGAAATGCCCGAATTTGGCAGCTGGGTGAGGTCGCTGGATGAAGAATCGGGAAACCAAATTTATGCGGTGGTTTACCACGCAACCACCACCCCGATCGATTCCGTGCACAGGGCCAGGGCTCTGGGGCTGTCTCTGGAAGAGTTGCGGGAAGAGCAACCCCAGATTTTTGCCATGCTGACAGCCGAGTTTCGGGCAGTAATTGTGGGGTTTTCGCCGCCGGTTCAGGGGAAAAACGGTTCCAGGAAACCGAGCGCAACGTTTTACCAGTATATTCCTCCCAGACCGCCACAAATTCACCAAGCAGTTTACCGGTGCGAACCTCAGGAGATTATTAATTTTAGCGAACAGATGGATTTTTTGCGGACATTGCTGCAAGTGGAAGATGCGCCAGCCGATCCGCTGGCGGCGGCTGTGATGCGCGGGATCTATCAGTTTCGCAAGGCTGACCGCCAGTGGCTGGTGCGAGCCGGACGCGCTCTCAGTGTGTTGCTCCAGGATGACTACGACCGGTTAAGGGCGATTTTGAGCCAAATCCACGCCTAGCTTTGAGACATGTTAGTGTTTAGGGGCGAGTTGTTAGAGGTGCTAGCAGCTAACAACTAACCACTACCCGCTAACAACTCTATGGCAGCGGTGCTGGAATTGCTGAATAAGCAACCCCTGGTTGGTTTTCCCATCCTCGTGGCCGTGATTTTAATTGTGCCGGTCTTCTTCCAGCTGCTGGCTGCCGGTGCGCTGCTTTGGTTCGCACGGGTTGAATTTCCTGCAGTCTGTCCGGCGTCGGACAGTGGCGGGTTTGGAAATCAATGATGTGACAGCTCAGGTGGTGCGGCAGCTGCCCTGTTCCCTGGTGATGCTGGGCGAACCTTAACACTAGCCGACCGGCTGGAAGTCCCGCTGGGGAGCGCCCGGTGAGGGCGACCGGCATGTTATAATGCCGGTTTATAGCGGTTCGTTCTTGAGTTGTGAAAATTATTGTTTTAATAAACCGCCAAGACGCCATAGACGCGCCAGCGGCTAGCGCTTTAGGCGCTTGCGCCGGGCGCTCTTAGCGACAGAGCGCTTAGGCGTTGCGCCTACCCGCAGGGTAGAGCGCCAAGGAAAGAAAAGAGAGAGGATTCTCACAAATCATTTAGAACTTATCGGTAAGGTTTATAACATTTAAAACCCAAACACACGCCATCAAAGCAAATGTTTTGGGTGGCTTTTTTTATATATCTAATTTAGCGTCGTGGGGAATGTGCTGTTCATCCCCATTTTCTTTGTGGATCTGGGGTAACAGATTGATGTCCCCGCTTTCCTCAAGAGCGTTGCCTCTGTTTGGATGCCGCTTGCCATTGTGGGGGCTTTGATTGGCAGTAAATTTGTGGCTGCTTTCTTGGCGAAACTGATTTACCGCTACAGCCGCCAAGAAATGCTGACGATGTGGTCGCTGTCGCTGCCGCAGGTGGGTGCGACTCTGGCGGCTACGCTGGTTGGCTATCGGCAGGGTTGCTGACTGAAGAAGTGTTAAACTGCGTGATTTGCTGATGCTGGCTACCTCAACCCTCGGGCCGGTGATCGTCAGTCGGGTGGCGGTGGGGCTGAGTGCGGCGAGCACCTGCTTGGAGGCGGAAACTCCCCAGCTGAACTGGGGAACTGGGCCGGCAGAGCATCCTTTTACGGCAGGCGATTAGCCGTGCTAGTCGCGAACAAAATGCCAGTCTGATTGTGATGGGCTGGGGCTTTCCGGACGCTCGTTTGGCGCTCGCTTGTTTGGGAATGTCATTGATGGTGTCTTGTGGGGGGCTCACTGTCCGGTGGCGATTGCGCGAGTTCTCGATTCGCCGCTGAAAATGGAGCGCCGGAAAGGTGCCGGTGGAAAACTTAACGCCGCAAGCTGTGCGGACGGTGCGCTTCGCTCAAGTTCTGGCCGGTGCGAATCAGGCAAAGCTAACATTGTTACATGTGTGCGAGCGCAGAACCTCACCGAGCCAGATGGCCTGGATTGAGTCGCAATTGTCTTTAATGGTGTCGAAATGGGCTCCTCCAGGGAAGGCGGAGATTCAGATTCACGTCAAGCCGCACGCGGATGTGGCCAAAGCGATTCTCAACGCCTCTGACTCCGCTGATTTGGTTGTTTTGCGTTCGCTGCCCCGTCTCACCTCAGCGGGGACAGAGATCGGTGATTTCACGACCCAGCTGGTTCAGCAATTGACCTGTTCTGTGGTCATGCTTGGGGAGCCTCAGCGGCGACCGGCGGGCGTCCTGTTAAACCCGCCGCAGAGGAACACCGCCACCCCCGTCTAAACGAGTTTATAAATTGTCTATAATCCGGATGCATCTGCATTGTAATCTGGCGCGGCGGGCAAGTCTTTCGGTTTCGGTGTTTACCCGCCGTTAGGCTATCCGAACCGCGACCGGCGGTAAAGCGCTCACTAAAAAAATATTATGATACTACCGGAGATAATATTACGCACAAACAGGGTTCTTTTACTCCCCGCACCATTAGAGCGGGGTTCCCCCGCCCCTACTGGCAATCAGAAAGCCGGTTTGTTTGGCTAGATCAGTGCTTCAGCTGTTATACCAAGTTGAGCACGACCAAAACCCCTTGATGTCCGGGTTTTTAATCCAAAATCCGGGCATCTAAAATCCTAAATTGGTATTAGTTGTTGCTTGTTGCAAAAGTCAGGGGCGATCGGTTTTGCCGGCATAAGGGGCCGGTGGTCTCGGTGCTTGTCAGAGGGGAGCGCGGCTGAGGCGGGGCAACTGCTGGCTTTTCTCAGTGGGCCAACAGGAATTGAGGGAGGCGACCACAGGGGTTGACCCCACGCCGGCGTCCCTGAGTGGGGCCAACTTGGAGGGTGCCGGTCTGATGGAAGGCGCAGCGGGGCGGTGCCAATCTGAAAGGGGCAAGAATGCCGGCTGGCCACCAACTGGGGACTTCAGGCATTTCAATCCACGACCCTCACCCATCCCCGGCGCACGTTGTAGATCAGCCGATTGATGATGTCGTGTTCATTTTCGCTAAGGGAGTCCTTTAGTAGTGCAGCCTTGAGCAGTTGCCGGTCAGTGCGAGTCACGACATTAGAGAACATGACCTGACCGTACAGTTCTTCGAGCGTGACTTGGTAGAGATAGTTTGGAAATTGCATTGTTTTTACGGAAACTCGTTATTTCCAAGAGACCGGTGATCTTACTAATGTGGGCGATTTCCCTGTGAGGCTGGGAGATGGAAGCAGTTGCACAGGGGCGATAATACTCATCCATTTTGAGGGTTAAAGTCTTCAGCCACTGTGATATTAATCCTTTGATTCTGTGATTTTCATCGGGCTGAACTGTGACAGAAATCCTGCATTTTTGTGATTTCAGTCGTTTAAGGTAGGTGACAGCAATCATGTGTGGGGCTGATTTCAGTCCTTGAAAATAGACGGCACCAGTGTTTGGGGTGGCTGATGCCTGTCACTGAGGGGTTCAGAGCAATTCGGTCAGTCGAGTTGAGCGTTATTAATTGCGGGCTCCGGATGTAAAGTTGCCGCAAGCCCAGCACCGCACGGCGCACTTGAGCCGGCAACACCAAGAAGCCGGCATTAGGCAAAGCAAAAACACCGGTGGCTGAGGCAACCGGCTGTTTTGCTGTGGGCTGCAACCCCCTTGGGGAACGGTGGGGCTGCCGGCTCTCCCGCCACGGGGAAGAGCCCCACCGAGACAGGGAAAGCCGCCGAGAGATTAGCCCGGAAGCGAATATCCTCAAGGTTCCCCCACCGCGCCGGTCCCCCAGCCCGGCAGGTGGCAGGTTATTGAAGCTGACAGCACATCCGTACAGCCAACCCGGACATTACTGGACATCTGCCTGACTTTGCAGTTTGGTAAAGCGTCTGGGGGAGCATCCCACTTTTGTAAATAGGCTCTTTGGGTGCGTTACCTCCTGGAACGCCCACTCTAGCACCAGCCAAATTGGTTAAGACATTAGACATTGAGCCCAGGCAAATGCCGTACCTGCGGATATATCTCGCAGGACAGGCGTCTCGCCTGTCCCAATGTCCTGAAGTGCCAGCGAGATGCTTTTGTCCATTAGTGAGCTGTCCATTGCTATACATTGAAGGAGTGAGGGCGGGCTCAGCAATAATCAAAAGCACACGCTGGCGGTGCGGTTTACAGATAATTTTTGCAAATGGCAGTAGGGGCGGGGGCGGGTTTATTAATACCCTGAGTGGTGCTGCAACTATCTCGGGTGAACCCGCCCCTGCGGCGATATCGGCCCACCCCCACAGAGATTTACTTTAAGGGGATGCTCCCAGCAGTAGCGGGAACCGCCGTTGCGCCTGGTGTGGGCAATCAGATGAGCTGTTTCATTTTGCCCTGCGAGCGAGAAACTGAATTTAAATTCCTCCCGACATTTTGACTAATTTCCACAGCCAGATTCTCGGCTTTTCTGGGTAAACCGGCTCTATCTTATAATTCGGATTCATCTCTACAAGTTTGTCTCGGAAAGTCAGGGAAGGTCTGTATATAAATACGTTTCTGAACTCTTGAGAAATCTTAGGTGTGTTTGGGTTAACTGTTAACTGAAACCGAGAGTTAGGATTGAGCAGATAGCTGAGAGAAACCAAATTAGCGAGACTCGCTTCAGAGAGGTTGCTTATCACCAGCGGGGCAGTTGCTTGGTTGATTATGCGAGCGATTTTTGGATTGTGGTATCCCCATTCCTTATTCCACCAGGTTTGGGCTTGGGAACTAACCGCACAGGACAGGACGCCACTGGATAGCAGCGCAACCGCGAGTATTTGCCACAGCTTCTGTCGCCGGCTGCCCCAGGAGCTGATTTGAGTGGCGAGGAGGTAAGCAACAGCTAGCTGAAGACCTAAATAAGAGGGGATCAGATACCGGCTTTTGGCTGAGCGGATACCTCCAAAAATTAAATCAGGCAGGATTAGGGCTATCGCTGTTACACCAATCGAGGTTAGGATAAATAGCCAAACTTGTTTGGGGGTGTGCCGGGAGAGATAATAAAGTGAATATACCGCCATAAGTACTATACTTAAAATAGCGGGTGTAAAAAGGATAAGATATATCAATTGTGACTCAGATTTCAAGCCAAAATCTAAAAATATGCGGCAGATATTAGCCGCCCAATTCTGTACCAAAGACAGCATGCTTATTTCTAGCCCAGACCAGCTTGTGCTCCTAGAAGCGCTGGTTGAGTTAGCGATGGCGATGGCAATCCAGGGCAGGAAAGTTAGCAGCCCAGCGCCAGAAGCTAAGGCGAAGGAAGTTACCTTTTTAGTCCACCGGAAGCCTTCGGTTGCCATTACATAGATTCCATGTCCAATTACAACCAGCACAGACAAAAAATGAGTGTAGAGACCCAGGGAAACCGCAGCGGCATAAATGCCCCAACTGGAGATTTGTTTGAGCCGCATCGCTCGCAGAAGTGAGGCGTTTGCTAGCAGGATTGTTACTGTCCACAAACTGTAGGGTCGCGCTTCTTGAGCGTACAGCACGTGGAAGGGGGAGACGGCTATCAGTGCGCAGGCGACCCAGCCGGTCAGAGAGGACTGAAATAATTCTAAGCACAGCCAGTAGAGGCAAGGAAATGCTAGCAAACTGATGAGGGCAGACAAACTTCTCGTCACGGCCACAGAATTGCCAAACCCCTGAACCCAGAATCGCGCTATCACAAAATAGAGGGGCGTCAGCTGAGGTTCTTCTTGCGCCAGTCCCTTAATGGTATCGATGACGCTTTTTTCTGGATTGGGGCGCTGATATTTCTGCAAGTCTTCGATGGTTATTACCTGACCCTGGGCGACTTGCTGAACTGCTTCTGCCTCGGTGTATCCAGAAATCCGCAATGAGGTAAAAACTTCATCGTACCAGTAGAATTTTCCGTCAATATTGAAGAATCGAAAGAATATACCGAGAGCCAACAGGAGGAGGATTAAAAACCGTAATTTGCTTGTCATGTATAAGCTGTGAGCTGCGGATTGGCACTCAGAGGGCATAAAACCAGTCTGCGGGCGCAGCTGGGGGAGCCGGCGGAAATCGGTGGCGGCGGTGCGGACGCCGGACGCCGGCACAGACGCGACATGTCTGTCGCGTCTCTATATGCGCAGCCAGTCCAGTGTCGTGTGAAACGGGAACTCACCCACAGTTATCTTCTCTGGACAATCAGACTGGATTGGCCTGAGGTCTCGGGTTTTTGCCGGACAGAGCTGGCGCTGGGCTTGGGTGCCAGCTTCTTAGTGACTAGCGGTGATAGGAAGGGTAGGATTTTGGCGCTTATCCTTTAGCGCCATTGGCCACTACACCTAAGACTGAGGCTCCAGAAATTTTTAATCCATCCAGCGCTTTATCTACCATAGAGCGGTCTGTCTTGTCAAGCCCGACAACCATTACCATGCCATCCGTGTGAGCGGCTAGGATGTTTCCGTCTGAGAGCCCCGCGAGGGGTGGCGTATCGTAGATCACCAAGTCGAAAAAGGCTTGAAATTGCTCCATGAGATAGAGCATCTTTTTGGATGAGAGGAGTTTGATGGGGTCATTAGGGATCGGGCCGGCAGTCAGGACAAAGAGATTGTCCTCTCCGGGCAATTCTTCTGACCAGACGCTGTGCGAGCGCTGGATAACATCATTGAGACCTATGTCTGAAACGATGACATCGCTGAGTCCCCGGACGTTGGGTATGCCCAACCGGGTGTGGAGCTGAGGGCGGCGCAGATCGGCGTCCACCAGCAAGACGCGCTGACCGATTGCGGCTGCCGTCTGGGCCAGGTGGATAGCAACAGTAGATTTACCATCTCCGGGTGCGGCGGAGCTGATGGCCAGAGAGCGGACAGGTGCCTGAGGGCTGATCAAACGGATATTGGTATACAGAGAGCGGAAAGCTTCTAAAGCCGGAGAGCTGGTGTACTGCACCGGCTTGCGAACCTTGCCGAGCACGAGAGTGCGGCCAGAGGGTGGGGCCACATCGGCAGCCTCTGGGACAGGAGCGGGAGCGATTTTCTGAAGTCCTTTGGCCAAAGGAATCACCCCCAGTAGGGGCAGTTTAGTTGCGCCTTTAACTTCTTCGGGGGTGTGGAAGACGGTGTTGAGAACCTCTACGAGAAACCCAACCCCGATGCCCAAGAGGGTGCACAGAATCACTGCTATAGCCAGCTGGCGGGAAGTTTGTTTAACGGTAATAGACATTGGCTGGCCTGTTTCATCGCGGATGATATCCGGCTTGGCAACGATCTGCCAGTTCACTTGCTGCTGGGCGGCACCGAGCTGCAGCGCTTCTCGCTTTTCTAAAAATAGCTTCAGGCTCTCCGTTGCGACGGATAATTCTCTGTCCAAATCACCGTACTGGCGAAGAACGGTTGGAAATTGTGTGATTTGTTGATTTAGAGTGTCCTCTTTTTGGGCGAGGCTTTTCTCGCGAGCCTCTAGTTGCTGTACTTGATCTGCAATATTTTCCACTGCTTTTTCAGCTTCTCGCTGCAACAGTAGACGCAAATTTTGCTGCTTTTCCCGCAAAGTCTGCATAGGCGGGCTGTCTTCACGAAAGTGGGCTGAATCTACTGCAATCTGAGCTTCTACTCCATTAAGCTGTGATATTAACGTGTCGTTAATTTTAGGATTTAAAGTTAGCAGCGCCATAATGTTGCCGCTATCTAACTGTTGTTTTGCATTCTCGTAAAACTGTCTGGCCTCAGCGATTTGAGCCTGGACGTCTATTCGCCGCGTCTGGATAGAGCTAACTTGATCGGCCTGGCTTCTGCTGGTTATTTCAGGAAGGGTGAGCCGGGACTGCTGCCGCAGCCTTTGCAGTTCTCCTTGGAGTTGGTCAACTCGCTCCTGCAGTTTGGGAAGCTGGGAGTCTATAAACTTAATTCCCTGATTGATGGTTATCAGGCGCTCTTGTGTGATGTAATTTAGATAATACTCAGCCACTCGCTCTAAGACCCATTTAATTTTTTTCGGATCTTCATCTTGGTAGCGGACATCTAGAAGTTTTGTGCCAGCTTGTTTCCCATCTCTTTCATAGTTGACGCGGCTAATCATCAGCGCTGACCCCAGGGATTTAGAACTAATGTCTGGATACTGGGCTTTCAGCTTTTCGACCAGTGGCTCCAGAATTTCCGGGCTTTTTAAAACCCGAATTTGAGTTTGGTAATCCACCAAACTTGTTTCTTCGACCGAGGAGCCTATTTTGCTCAGGTCTGCCACCCCTTCATTGGCGCTTTGAGCCTGCAAGTAAAGCCTAGCCAACCGGCCTTCAGCAGTGACCGGCTCAACTAGGACACGAAACGCGCCTTCATACACTCTAACAATCTGCTTCGATTTCAAGACGATGACGCTGCCTGCTATTACGCTCATGGCGATCGCCACGCCGGCCATGACCAGTGCTCTGCGGCGGACGACGGCAAACAGCCAAGCCATGTCCAGCGTTTGCTGGTCACTTTCTTCGGCAGCCGGTGGGGAGAGCGGAGGCAAGGAGCGAGGCGGCTGGCCATTCCGCTTGCTGGCAATTGGCTGAAACTGGTAATCTGTATCCATCTTTTTATTGATATCCTCCCTGAAAATTATTAGTTATTCAGCTTAATAATTCCCAACGTGTTAAGAAGTCCCAAAACTACATTAGGAATGCTGAAAAGTGCGAGTACGCCGGAGGCTGTGGGATTTACTGCAGTGTTCACGTTGTCCACGAACCGGGTCATGCCGGTGCGTCTTACGACAATTATGTCGTTATTGCGCATTACGGGATTGGTGCCCTCATTGATTCCTTGGGCCAGATCGATTTCCACAGTACGTTTAGAAACCGTGCCATCAAAATTGAGGCGAATCAGTTCAACAGAATCCCTCTGCGCTCGACCGGGCAAGAATCCTCCCGCTGTTAGCAGAGCTTGATTCAATGTTGTGTTGGGTGGGACTCTCAGCACTCCGGGACCTCTAACTTCTCCTACCACACTCACTTGAATCACAGGGGGAGAAAAGCTAGCCTCAGCTAATTGAGTTATTTCTGCCGGGTTGACCGCAGTTGCAGTGGGAACGAGAATTGTATCTCCGCTTTGCAGGATGGTGTCTTGATTGACATCCCCCGTCTGCAACAGCTGCCACAGGTCCACATTAAAGATTTGTTCGGCACCGGCTTTTGTGGGCCGGCGTATCTGAACCTGGCGAATATTAGCCAGTGGCTTGATGCCCCCAGCCAGCTGAATGGCCCGTGTTACGGTTGGCAGCCCCACGTTTTTTATGTCCACTGTCGTGTTTCCCCCCTGGACAACATAGTTTCCAGGACGGCTGACTTCCCCCACCACAGCCACATTGCGAGGTTGCTCTGCAGGGGCGGCAAAGCTAGTATCTGCTAATTGGCGGGCTTGTGCCAGGTTGACGCTGGTTGCCGTGGGGACAAAGATCGTGTCCCCATCCCGTAAGGTGATGTCTTGAGTCAGATTGCCGGTCTGCAGGTATTGCTGGAGGTCCAAAGTGATGACTTGCTGTGGCCCCAATCCGGGCTGCCGGCGCAGCTGCACCCTGCGAATATCGGCGGCTTGCGTCACACCCAGAGCCTTTTCAAGGGCCTGCACCAAAGTTGGGAATTGAACCGAAGGTCTGTTGCCACCCCCGGATGCCAGGGGAATGGAGTATGAGCCTGGACGGTTCACCTCTCCTGAAATCCAGATATTTAAAGGACGTGTGGCCTGGAGGCTGACCGTAATCAGGGGACGTTTGAGGAAGCGTGAGTAGGCGGCTGAAACAGCATTGGCAGCCTCCTCCAGTGTCATACCCTGGACAGATATGCTGCCAATCAGGGGCAGCTGTATTGCGCCACCTGCCGGAATCTGGTACTCGCCACTGAATTGGGGCAAGTCGAATACATCGATGCGGATGTTGTCACCGCCTCCCAAGGTGTAAGTTCCCGACGGTTGTTGGGCGGGGGTGGCATTAGGTGGTGCTGGGGGATACTTTGGCACAGTTGGCAGCTGAGCCAGGACAGGAGATGGGCCAGATGTGGCCATGAAAGCCATGACGGTCAGAGCCGCAACCGGTTGGGTGATGGGTTTAGGGAAACCTGCACCGACCATACGCTACATCCTTTGCTTGATTCTTTCAATTTAACCTCCTCAGCAGGAAACTGCCAACTTGGGGCCACAGGCAGTGGCTCACCGCTATCGGGCCGGTGAAATCGGGTACACTGTAAGCAGTGCGCCAAGTGGCCTCAAGACAGACCGGCTTGACTCTCCCTCACAGACTGCCCGGTGGTTTCCAGCAAATAATCACGCAGCGGGCTCAAGCATATACCTTTTTCCCCTTCGCTGGCGCGGTCAGGGATTCTCTCTTGGCGTTTCACCTGGAAATTGCTAGCATTTTGCGGGGCGTGTGCAAAGCGTGCATAGCCGTGAGCGAGTCGGTAGAGAGGGGGGGGTAGGGCTAGCAGGCGAGCAAGCATCCTCTAATACTCCTGCAAGAATTGTCGCCGATGATTTTCCAAATTTACAGTACCGGGGCCTGAGTTTATGAAAGAACTTCTTAAAGATCCTTTTATACTGTCCCTTCTCGCCGCCATGGCTTTGATTTATGTCCTGCTTATATATCAGGCCATCGCTCGCAATCCCAAGCTGGCTTTAATTGCGGAAAAAATTTTTGCAGGCATATTTATTTTTAGCATCTCCGGGGCCACAGGGGTTACAATAATGCCTTTCAAGAAGTTGCACCCCCAAAATTTGGCAAATCAAAACACTACGGCAATGACTATAATCCTGCAGCTCAGCATATATGCCGTATTTCTTATTCTTTTGTCCCCCCGACTCAGCCAGACTTTTAAAGACCTACTTCGAGCTGTAGTTAGGATAATTATATCCGGCCCCTACCTGGCAGTTCTTTTATTCCTTATCAGCCTGTCACTGTTTTGGTCTGACACTCCTTCAGCCACGCTTAAAACCAGTTTAATTATTTTAGAAACAGCGGCAGTAGCTATTTACATTAGCAAGGAACATAAGTGGGATTCTCTCTATTCTTTGATTCGATTTGTCGGCTTGTTTGTACTTCTCTACAGTTTGGCTAAACCGTCAGCTGGATCGGACGGAAATTGGACGGGTATCTTAGGTCACAAAAACCAGTTTTCATTTTTTATGGCTCAAACAGCCGTTCTGTGGCTGGTAAACGCCCTGTATTCACCGAAACAGCGCAACTTTTCTATGGTGATATTTCTTTTGGCATTGATTGGGGTGCAAAAAGGAGGGAGTGGGGCGAGTAAAGTTTTAGTTATTGTATTATTTAGCCTGTGGGGCTATCTTGGAGCAGTCAAAAAATTGCCCGTCAGGGTTGCCTTTGTGTCCGTCATACTTTTTCTAATAGTCAGCATTTGTTTTGGTATGGTGATCTTAAACAACCTGGAGGCTATTGTTGTAGATGGTCTCGGCAAGGATATGACGCTGACTGGGCGCACGGACTTCTGGCCCCAGATAGTGGATAAGATAAACGAACGTCCCTTGCTTGGCTATGGGGTGGCTGGCTTTTGGCAGCCTTGGCGAGGTATTGACAATCCCGCCGCTAATATTATAATAGTTAAAAGCCTATTTAAACCGCCCCACTCTCACAACGGCTTTTTAGATTTGGCCTGTGACTTAGGGTGGGGTGGGTTAGCCTTATTTGTTATTTCCTTCTTTAGTAATATTGCTAAGGGAGTTGTCTATCTGACTCGCGCTAAAATGCCCGAGGCTGGCCTACCGCTACTGCTGTTAACGTATATACTTATGACGAACCTTACGGAAACCGGTGTTTTTGCGGTGTCCAGTATTTGGTTCTGGTATATAGTAGTAACAGTTCGATTGAGCCTGGACACTGCTGGGAAGACATAAGCGGGAAAATTGCTCCGGTCTCCTGCTGTGCTATAATAGAGCGGCGCACCGGACAGACCTTGCCTCCGAGAGGGCCGGTGATGGCAGAGTCATTCTTGTGCGCAGTTAGTGCCCGCAGATCCAGTCCTCAACCCTGTTTTGTAACGAATTGCAAAGTTCAGATGTTAGACAAGCTCACCGCAGTCAGTCAACAGCTCAGCCCGGGTCTGCGCAAGATTATCAGCAACACAGCTTGGCTGTTTGGGGAAAAAATCCTGCAAATGGGGCTGGGTCTTCTGGTGGGGGTCTGGGTGGCTCGCTATCTCACACCGGAGAAATTTGGCCTGCTCAACTACGCCATCGCCTTTGTGGGGCTGTTCAGTCCGATCGCTACCCTGGGGTTGGGTAACATCTTGGTGCGTGACCTGGCCAAAGACCCGTCCTGCAAGGAGGAAACTCTCGGTACGGCCTTTGTGCTAAAACTCCTTGGCGGCATCGTAACATTACTGTTAACGGTTGGGACGGTTGTCCTGCTCAAGCCTGAGGACACCCTGACTCAATGGTTGGTGGGGATTGCAGCAACAGGGACAATTTTTCTGGCTTTTGACTGCATCGATTACTGGTTTCAGTCCCAAGTTCAATCAAAATATACTGTTTGGTCTACGAATTCAGCCTATTTGCTGATTAACGGGGTCAAGATTGCACTGATCCAGATCGGAGCGCCGCTGATTGCGTTTTCTTGCGCCCTGATGGCAGAGAAGGCTATGGGGGCGGTGGCGCTGACCATTACCTATCACAGAAAGGGCCATTTCCTGAAAGGGTGGCGATTCAGTTTGGCCCGCGCTAAGGAACTGGTCGTGCAGAGCTGGCCGCTGATCCTGTCCGGCTTTGTGATTATGATTTATATGCGGATAGATCAGGTGATGCTGGGCCAGATGAGAGACAATACCGAGGTGGGAATTTATTCGGCAGCGGTGAAAGTGTCGGAACTGTGGTATTTTATTCCCGGGGCCATCGTCCAGTCCGTTTTCCCGTCGATTGTCAAAGCCAAGGAAATTAATGAAACTGTGTATGAGGAGCGGCTGCAAAAACTTTTTGATATAATGTCGTTAATCTCTTACTCTGTGGCTATACCCCTTACCATTTTTTCTGGCCAGATTGTCACAGTCCTTTACGGACAAAAGTATGCGGCAGCTGCTCCCTCCTTAGCGGTTCTCATTTGGGCGGGACTGTTTGTATCGTTGGGGCTGGCAAGAAGCCCTTGGTTGATAACAGAAGGCTATATGAAGTTTGCGGCTGCGACAACTGCCGTTGGAGCGGGTGTTAATATGGTTTTAAACTTCATTTTAATACCCCCCTATGGCGGGCTGGGCGCAGGGATTGCTACTGTGATCGCTCAAATGGTCGCTTCTTATGGAGCTAACGCATTTTATCCAAAAACGAGAAAGATTTTTATCAAGCAAACCAGGTCGCTTATTGCGCTTGACCTGCTCCAAGATTTCTTCAAAAAGAGGCTCGGCTAACAAAAGCCTCAAAGAGCAGCGCTGCTAAGATTTGATAACCGTCACAGTTTTGGGCGCGGTGAGTCAACCTGTGGTAGGCTTGATGTAAATCAAGTTATAACGCTCAGCAAGTACCAGGGAGAAAGCATGAGGATATACCCGGGTTTTGAGGGTGTGCTAAGTGACTATACAGCCGGATGCCTCGCAACCGCCCCGGTCAAATCGTGAAGGATACTATATGTCTGATTGGCAATTGAAAACCCCTGTCGCCTTCCTAGTCTTTAACCGGCCCGCTCAAACTGAGACAGTGTTTGAGGCTATTCGCCAAGCTAAACCCCCCAAGCTCTTAGTCGTTGCTGACGGGCCCCGCGCAAACCGGCCCGGTGAAGCGGAAAAGTGCGCAGCTGTGCGTGCCATTATTGACCGCGTGGATTGGGACTGCGAAGTTATAAAAAACTATGCGGATGCGAATATGGGCTGCAAGAAGCGCGTATCCAGTGGCCTAAATTGGGTTTTTGACACAGTGGAAGAGGCGATTATTCTTGAGGATGATTGTTGGCCACACCACACTTTTTTCAGGTTCTGCGAGGAGTTGCTAGAAAAGTACCGCGACGACAAGCGTATAATGATGATATGCGGGACTAACATACTGGGGGAATGGAAATCGAACATTCAGAGCTATCACTTTTCCCATTATGGCATGATTTGGGGGTGGGCTTCTTGGAGGAGAGCGTGGAGCTACTACGATGTCGATATGAAGCTGTGGTCAGAACCGGAGATCAAGAACAGAATCAGGGACGTACTGTGCGAGAAGTCTCACTATGAGAGAGTCAAGGGAGTTTTTGAACAAGCTTATACAGGAAAAGTTGATACCTGGGATTATCAGTGGGCTTTTACTCGGTTTTCGCAGTCAGGACTGTCAGCTATTCCCGCAGTAAATTTGATTACAAATATTGGGTTCACAGAAGACGCAACACACTTCACGGGATCGGTTGAGGGCTTCTCTAATCTGGAATTACAGTCCATGTCGTTTCCTTTGAAAGAGCCATGCGGATTGGCCCCAGACCGCGCGTATGGTGAGGGGCACAACAAGAAGTTCAGTAAAAAGAGTGTGCCAGAGCGAATTCAGCGAAAATTGAAAGGGTTACTAGCCAGCGATCGATAGCTATTTTGACTTTTTTATAAAATAAGGTGAGGGAATGAACGCTAAGATTAATAGTGTGCCGGCCAAATATCCATCATCCCTATTGGTTGGGCTAGATTTTTACGGTGCGGGCAACATCGGCGACGATCTCATGGTGGCGGGGTTTGTTCAAGCTTTATCAATTCTAAATCCAGCCTCTACCACAAAAGTCTACTGCAATACCCACTGGGACGTGGAATCTCAGCGCATCCGATTTCCGGAAATATCTTGGAGACATACCGCCGGTGTGCCAAAAGAGAAGGTTTCTCTTCTTTCGGATGTAGAATGTTGGGCTGGAGTTGGGGACACCCCGTTTCAGCTTACGAGTGGAGATTGGTGCCTTAAAGATATGCTGTCGCAATTAGAGACAATACAAAAATTTAAAAGTCGGGTCATGGTCAGCGTTGGAGCTGAGACAGCAATCCAGCCGAGAGCAAAAGATTTCGCACGGGTAGCTAGCGTTTTTGAGCGAATCTCTACCCGCGATGAACATAGCTCTCAAATTCTTATAGATATGGTAGGCGTTCCAAGCAGCCTAGTCTTTACAGGAGCTGATTTAGCCAATATTAGCTTGCCCAATATCCTGGATGAACGGCGCATCGAGAAAAAATTTGCTCTGGGGCTGATCGTTGCGGGCGACACTCTCTCAAATAAAGACATCAGCGAAGTGGGACGATTCATTGCCTCCCAAAAGGAGCCGGTAGGCTTTATTGCTGGAGAGACACGCATGGTGCCTTATGCCGAGCGGGGTGTCTTTGCCAAATTGACGCGGTTCCCTTGGTCTCGTGTTAGAGGCAAGGCTAGTCTGGAAGTTCCGCTGTACAGCCAATGCTCACTCTACGATTTAATTCATCCTATCTGTGCGTGTGAAACAGTCATCAGCACCCGCTATCACGGCTTGCTTGCAGCGGCGTGGGCTGGCTGTAAAGTTGCAGCGATAAGCCGCAGTTCCAAAGTTGCTGCTCTGGCGGATATACTTGGCATCCCCTATCATAACCTGCCGGTAACTGGTGAAAAACTTGAGTCTCTTCAGAACGAAGCGTCAAAAGTGTCACCTGATATTCTCAACGATCTCAGAGACAAGGCTCTCAGTGGAGTTTCTTTTGCTTTGGAAGTAAGGTGAAAAAATTAGGAGTTACAGGATCATTTTAGGGGCATAAAGTCTCAAACCAAAAACTGAAACCAGTCTGATAAGGACTGGGAATGCTACCGCATTCAAACCCACAACTCTAAGAGAGCAGAGACCAGGGAAGATTTAAATGAAGGTTTCGCATATTATTAATTCTGATAGCGGCGGGGCGGGTCGCGCTGCTTATCGATTGCATCAGGGCTTAAAGAGCCTGGGTGTGGACTCCAAAATGCTGGTGCAATTTAAGGCGAGTGATGATAGAGCCGTGTTTGAGCCAGACAAAACTTTAGACAAGGCGCTCATCAAGCTAAAAATAAGTGAGCGTTTAGATGCTTTGCCGCTACAGTTTTATCGCGGGCGGGAGGGCACTAATTTTTCACTTCAGTGGCTTCCAGATGGAATGGCATCCAAAGTTTCTCAACTGAATCCAGATGTGGTGAATTTGCACTGGGTTTGCCACGGCTATCTGCAAATAGAATCCCTTGCTAAATTTAATAAACCCATCGTCTGGACGCTCCACGACTTGTGGCCGTTCACCGGCGGGTGCCACTACCCTCAGGATTGCCAGCGCTATACGGATTCCTGTGGCGCTTGCCCTCAGCTTGGCAGCAGCAAAGACTGGGACCTGTCGCGCTGGGTGTGGCAGCGCAAAGCCAAAGCTTGGAAAAATCTGAATCTAACTCTAGTTTCTCCCAGCTCGTGGATGGCTGAATGCGCTAAATCCAGCTCCCTCTTCAAAGATTTCCGAGTAGAGGTGATCCCTCATGGCATGGACACTCAAAAGTACAAGCCAATCGACCGCCAGGTCGCTCGCTCCCTACTGAATTTGCCTCAAGACAAGCAACTTGTCCTTTTTGGGGCCATTTATACCAGCGAGCCCCGAAAAGGATTTCAGCTACTGGAGCCGGCTTTGCAAAGCCTCAGCAAGTCCGGATGGAAAGATAGGATAGAGCTCGCTATCTTTGGGTCATCTCAACCAGAAAACCCAATTGATACGGGTTTTAAATATCACTATCTAGGCCGGTTTGAAGACGATATTTCCCTGGCAGCTGTCTATTCAGCTGCCGATGTCATGGTCGTCCCATCAATTCAGGAATCTTTTGGCCAGACTGCCTTTGAAGCACTCGCCTGCGGCACGCCGGTTGTGGCATTTAACGCAACGGGATTAAAAGATATCGTCGAACACCGGCAAACCGGCTACCTAGCCCGACCTTATGAAATTGAAGACTTAGCCCTCGGAATTGCCTGGGTGCTAGAAAACCCAGACCGGCATCAAAAACTCAGCCAGCGCGCCCGCCAAAAAGCCGAACAAGAATTCACAGTCGAACTGCAAGCCCGCCGCTACTTATCTCTCTTTACCGAACTCCTCTCACCGGCAAATTCCCCAGCCCCGAAATAGCGCCAACTTCCGGGGATCGTGTTTGCAGTAAAGACTCCAGTCCTCGCTCAAGCCGGTGGCGTGTAAATACACGCCCGTCGCGTCCCGACAGCCCAAATCTGCTTGCCCGTCAGTGCCACCTTAAACCGGCACCGGCACCCCCCACCGGCACCCCGCACGCAGGAGGTCATTTTTACCTATGATCTAAACATGCCTGATCCGGGATCTGCCGGCACACCGGCCCGATCCCAAAACTTCCTATGGAGAAACAGCCATGATGAAAGCCCAAGATATCATGACCCAAGATGTGGTCACCATTCGGGGCTCCGCCACGGTAGCCCAAGCGGTGGCGCTGATGAAACTGAAAAAACTCCGCGCCCTAATAGTGGATCGCCGCCACGAACAAGATGCCTACGGGATTGTCACCGAAACCGACATTGTTTACAAAGTCGCCGCCTACGGCCACGATCCCAAAAAGGTGCGGGTCTACGAAATTATGACCAAGCCCTGCATCTCGATCAATCCCGATCTCGGTGTGGAATACGTAGCCCGGCTGTTTGCCAACACCGGCATCCGCCGCGCCCCAGTCATCAAAGGCGAACTGCTCGGCATAATTTCCGTTACCGACATCCTCACCAAGAGCGACTTCGTAGAACAGCCGAAAAGCCTCCTGCTCGAACAGCGAATCCAGAAAGCCGTGGAAGAAGCCCGCGCCATCTGCACCCAAAAAGGCCCTACCTCCAAAGAGTGCGCCGCCGCTTGGGATATTGTAGAAGAACTGCAAGCCGAGGCATCTCACCAGCGGGGCCAAAAGCTGGTAAAAACGGCCTTCGAGCAGTATTGCGAGGAGAATCCCGACGCTGCAGAAGCTCGCATCTATGAGTCATAACCTTCAACGCGCCTAAAAACAGGCCCGAAAATTGGCACCTGGCTGGCACCGGCTCCCTGAGAGGGCACTTCTCCTTTGGCCACTGCTGGGTGCCGGCAAGCCCGGACACTGCGCTAAGTCTGGATTGCACCGCCAACCGGGAATCGATTTGCAGCCAAATTCTAACATTCCCCAGCTAACTTCTCCATCCCGTCTGGCTCCTTTGCCTTTCCACTCCCAAATCTCTTGCGTAATTCTGCGATCCCCGCTCGAAATTCGGGAACCCTAGAAATTACATAGATCTATCGCGAGTAAGTCAGAGGTAAGCAGTATGGATGCGGATGAACTGCTGAAGCGATATGCAGAAGGGCACAGGGATTTTAAGGGAGCAAATCTGGCAGAGGCCAACCTGATTGGGGCAAATCTGATCAGCATCAACCTCACACAAGCAAATCTGAAAGAAGCTTCCCTGGCCAGGTCTGACCTGAGCCGGGCCTTCCTCATGGAAGCCAAATTGATGGGAGCCTTCCTCTACGGGGCCGATCTGAGTTTTGTCAAGCTCAAGGGCAGCAACCTCATGGAAGCCGACCTGACAAAAGCGGATCTCAGAGGCGCTCAACTGGCCAATGTGGATCTGACCGGCGCGAAACTGAGCGGCTCCATCCTCAGCTGGGTCAGCCTTTTTCGGGCTAATTTACCGGGTGTCAACCTGTGCGGTGCCAACCTCAATGGCATCAACCTGCGCTCGGCAAACCTCACCGGCGCTAACCTCAACTGGACGAACCTCAGTGGGGCCAGATTGAGCGGAGCCACGCTCAAAGGGGCCCAGCTCAACGGAGTCAAACTCAGTCGGGCATTTCTGAACGGGCTCAACCTGGAAGGTATCAACCTCAGCGGCATCGATCTGAGTTCCGCCAAATTCAGCGGGGCCAAATTGCACGGTGCAAACCTGATCGGTGCCGACCTGACGGAGGCTCAAATGCGGTTTACCGACTTGGACGAGGCAAACCTCAAAAATGCCGACCTGCATGACACCAACCTCAGAGGCGCTCACTTCAATCAGGCCAACCTGATGAAAACGGACTTGCGGGAAGCGGACTTGAGGAACGCAGACCTGAGAGGGGCCAATCTGAACTTGGCGAACCTCACCGGCGCGGATCTGAGTGGGGCTAACTTGCAGGGAGCGTACCTGTGGGGGGCAGAGCTGGATGGGGCCAACTTGACGGGTGCGGACCTCCGGGGTGCCAGCCTGCGGGACGCATCCCTAACCGGGGCAAACTGGCGCGATGCTATCCTCGATGGGGCCGTTATGCCGGCTGGCATGCTCCGCTGCGCTTAGCTGGGCAAGATGCGCTCTAAAAAAAACCAAATTGCAGAAACCCGTTTTCCCACAAGGAACGCGGGTTTCTCACACCAGCTCCCACATCTGTTGCGAACTGCAAAAATTTTCACCGCGCTGGCACTGTCACAATTTTTATAGCAATTCAGGAAAGCCCGGACGAAAAAAACGGAATATCAAGAAACGAAATATCGTCGGTTCGGGGATAAAAATTAAATTTTGGATCGCGCCAATAAGAAAAACTGATTTTTTCCCCTTTTTCGTAGCACTCGTTTTTTTGTGCGTACCGGCTTATCTGCAATTGGCTTCTGAGGACTGGACTGACTTGATGGAGCGGCATTGGGGGAAGATGATAGGTCAGCTGTGGAACTCTCACGACATCTGGCCACCAAACCTGCCCGGGCGGCTTACTGGATGCCGGCACTCGCCGCTGTTACCCAGACTACAGAAAAAGCAAAAAAACGAGCGCAGTGCGAGACTTTTATCTTAATGTTTGTAACATCGTCTCCACAATACTCTCTCGCCACAGAAGCCAAGATGGTGCCGGTGGATTTGGTGCTGTCAGAAATGGCAGAAGAGGTTGGTTTTAAAGTTGAGCAAGTGATTGCTGCTCGTTATAAGGGAAACAGTTCGCAACATATGGGCAAATACGGGCGCGTGCCGGTGCGCGAGAGCGTTGTGATTTGGCAGAAGGAAGGGTAGGAAGCGGCATCATAAACCATACTGGGTTTTCACATACTGCTTCACCACCGGCTGGAGGGTGAAAAGTGTTTCACTGCCTTGTTCCTTTTTTTCAATCAAGAAACGCCGGTTCAGAGATTGCACGGCATTGAATAAGTCGGGGGCGATAAGTGGTTCTAGCAATTCGGAGATGGAAACCGGCTCTGCTTGACTCGCGAGAGCGGACATCACCTTTTTCTCTGACTCGGATAAGCGATTAAACGTCGGGCGCAATACAGATTGCAAATCCTCCCCCAGGAACAGGGTATCATATTTTAAGAATTCAGAAACCCTGCCGCTAAATAAATCTTTAATCAGGGTGGCGACTAGAGTTAACCATAAGGGGTTGCCCCGGTAGCAGTCAATGAGACAGTCCCACTTCTCCTCTTCAACTAAACCTTTCTCCTTGAGGATTTCCCGCGCTGCATTGCCCAAACCGTCCAGCTGTAATGAGCGAACAGGCCGGTTTTCGCCTTCTAAGGCTGCAATTTCTCTAGGTTTCTCGCAGCTGAGCAGCAATAAGCAACTGTTATGGTATAATTCTCCCACACGTCTGAATAGGGAGTCATAATCTTCATATCCAGGTTGGTAGTAACCGGCAAGCTGTTCGCTGCTGTGAACCATATGCACGTCATCGATCACCACCAGACAGCGGTACTTTCGCAAATATTCCAGCAGCTGCGACAGTCGCTCGTCGGCGCTTGCTGGCAACTCGGTTTCCTGCCGGTTAGAGAGGAATTGGATCAGGGTTGTCTGAATTGTTTCCAGGGGTGGGGAGGAGCGGAGACTTCGCCAAATGATACACTCAAAGTCATCCTGAATCTGCTTTACCAGGCGCACGGCGAGAGCGGTTTTGCCAATACCGCTTATCCCCAGCAGTGCGACTAGGCGACAGTGCTCTAGCACAATCCACTTTTCGAGTTCAGTTAGGAAGCCGGTGTTTCCGTAGAAAAGGGAGATATCAGGCGCATCACCTAAATCTTGACGCACCTCGGGTTTGGCGGTGCCGGTTGGTTCGTTTGTGGTAAAGGCATCTTGCCGGTGATTTCGCTTATCTGCGGTTTCGGAATCCGGGACTTTAGGGGAGTGCGAAGTGTCTCTACAGATGTTGACGCTGTTATTAATATTGACAATTCCTTTCTCGAAGTATGAGATTTTATTAGAATGCCTCTCCACTGTAGCTCTAAAATTTGCTTTACACAATTCTCCATCGCCTAATGCAAGTGAGAGTAGCCGCCACAATTCCGAGCCAACCTCTTTAATGTATTTCTCAGAGCGGTGGTGAAGCTGTGCGATTTCCTTATACTTCTGATTGTTCCAAGCGCCGCGCAGTATAGCCTTTTGCAGACTGTCCAGGTGTTTGCCGGTGATGCCAAAAACTAGGCTATCGGCAAATTCTAAGGCTTCTTCAACGTCCATTGTTCTGGTAGATGCTGGTATTTAACCCTATTGTAACCTACTAAATCCGACTTTTTACGACCCGAGCGGCTAAATCCGACTTTTTCCGACCTGGCTGGGGCTGTAAAAATACCTACTTTTTCCGACTTAATCGGGCTTGACGAAGCTTTGTCTTGAGAAAATACTTGACATGAAGCGACAAAGAAGTTAGAGAGTGCCGGTGAAAAAGATTAAACGATTTCCCAGAGAGTTGTCTGTAATTGCTGGTTTGTTCGCTGTTTCGGCAAACTGCGCCCTTCTCCAGGCTGCTCAAGACACAGCCAGCGCTAATGAACCGCCCCCTGCTAATGGGCAATATACTGTCAAGAGGATTATTGATGGGGACACTATCAGAGTAGCCAATCCATACGGTGGAGAGGATATCCGAGTTCGTTTTGCTTGTATAGATACTCCGGAAATCAAAGGAACTCAAAGAGAGCAGGGGGTGAGAGCGAAGGACGAATTGACCCAAATATTGCAGGGTTCCGGAATGAGCGTCCAACTATTTTTTAATGCGCAAGATCGCTATAAACGCTGGGTAGCAGATGTGAGATTGCCTAACGGAACACTGGTTCAAGAAGTGTTAGTAAAGGAAAGGTTGGCGAGTTTTAAGCCACAATATCGCAGTCACTGTCCTAACACGTTTGCGGTATTGCAAAGGGCTGCAGGACAAGTCCAGCGATAACAGCGCAATATCTGAGGAGAGTGGCGGGTGAGTTCAACCTACTTGCGCCCAACTGCAAACGGTAGGGCTAAAGCCCTACTACAAACTTTGGGCTAAAGCCCTACTACAAACGGTGGGCTAAAGCCCAACTACAAACTGTGGGCTAAAGCCCTACTACAAACGGTGGGCTAAAGCCCTACTACAAACTGTGGGCTAAAGCCCAACTACAAACTGTGCGAGCCGGTCGCTGTGCCTTGACGCTCTGCTATAATAAGTTTAACTGACACTAGCAAGTTAAGAATTGCCTGAGGCTAAGCAAGCGGTGCCGGTGTCAAAGGATAGGATAAGGACAAGCAGGAACTTGGATTGGATAAACCTGGGGAGGTTGTTATGTCTCTACAGTTACTCAGACGGCAGTTCACTGTAAAAAATTATCAGAGAATGATTGAGGCGGGTATCTTTACGGACGAGGACAGGGTGGAACTTATAAAAGGAGAGATTGTTGAGATGGCACCTATTGGAAGACGGCATGCGGCGGGTGTGAGGCGAGTAGGTCTACTATTCTCTGAGAGATTGGGCAGACGCGCCTTAGTTGACATCCAAAATCCTGTAGAATTAGGGGAGCGATCTCAACCCCAGCCAGATGTGGCGCTGCTGCAACCGCGCCCAGATTTCTATGAGGCTGGACATCCCCAGCCAGAGAATATTTTCCTGTTGGTAGAGGTGGCTGATACAACGGTTGAATCCGACCGGCAAGTGAAAATTCCGCTCTACGCGGAACAGGGAATTTTGGAAGTTTGGCTGGTGGATATTAATGAGGGATGTGTGGAAGTTTACCGGCAACCGTCACCGGCTGGCTACCAGGAGGTGCGCAAGTGCCGGCGGGGCGAAAGTTTGTCAATTATTGCGTTTCCTGATATAAATATTATAGCAGATGAAGTTCTGGGATAGAAGAGGTAGCAACAGCGCTCAACCCACTTGCGCCCCGCACCACCGGCACCCCCCACCCTGCAACCCATCAGGCGGAAGATCCGGACGGTCTGAGAGCGGCAACTCGCAGTAAAATATAAGCTATGAAAGCAGATTAGCCGGCGGGAGGCGGAAAATGCCAACAGTTCAAGTTGAAGTACACCTGTCTTCAGAAGATTTGCTAAAAGCCGTCGAGCAGTTGAGCCTGCCAGATTTAGAGCGATTTGTATCTCAAGTCATCGCTTTACAGGCGCAGCGCAAAGCCCCCAACCTGCCGCAAGCCGAAGCCGAATTGTTGCTAAAAATAAATCATGGCATCCCCTCCGACACTCAGCAGCGTTACGACGAATTTATTGCTAAGCGACAGGCTGAAACTCTCACGCCAGAGGAGCATAGCGAGTTGCTGCACTTGACTGAACAGATAGAAAAACTGCAAGCGCAACGCCTGGAATACCTGGTAGAGTTGGCGCGTCTGCGGCAGACTTCGCTTGCGGCAGTGATGGAAAATTTAGGCATTCATACGCCAGCCTATGTCTGACAGTCGAGTTACAGAGCAACAGAAAAAGGCTGTAGGAGAACGCGCTAAAGGATGCTGCGAATATTGCAGAAGCCAAGCACGTTTCGCTATTCAACCGTTTTCGGTTGAGCATATTATTCCCAAAAGTAAAGGTGGAGAAACTGCACTGGATAACCTGGCTTTATCCTGTCAGGGGTGCAACAATCACAAGTACAATAAGACTGAAGGGCGCGATCTGGTGAGCGGTAATATTGTGCCCCTCTACCATCCACGCCAACAGCAGTGGAGTGACCATTTTGCCTGGAATGACGACTTTACTCTCATTGTTGGGTTGACTGCGACGGGACGCGCTACAGTAGAAGCACTGCAACTGAACCGAGAAGGCGTAGTTAACCTGCGCACGGTGCTGTATGGGATAGGAGAACATCCGCCGGTTGAGCCAAACGAACCAGGCGAGTAACTCGCCAGAAACACACTAATTCTCGCTCAAACCATACCCCCCACCACCAGGCGTCTCAATCGCAAACAGATCACCGGCACCCATCTCCACAACCCCCGCACTCCCCAATTCCCCCACAGTTCCATCCCGGCGCTCAACATAATTTCGCCCAACAGCAGCATCACCCCCCCCATTCAACCCGTAAGGCGGAATAAGACGACGCCCCGATAAAATCCCAGCAGTCATCGGTTCCAGAAAACGAAGCCGGCGGACAACCCCATTCCCCCCGCGATGAAACCCATTCCCCCCACTATTCGGGCGAATGGCAAAACTTTCCAAAAGCACAGGAAACCGCCATTCCAGCACCTCCGGATCTGTAAGGCGAGAATTCGTCATGTGCGTGTGAACCGCATCCGTGCCGGCGAAATCAGCCCCCGCACCCGAACCTCCGCAAATCGTTTCATAATATTGATACCGCTGATTCCCAAACGTAAAATTATTCATCGTTCCCTGCGACGCCGCCATCACCCCCAGCGCACAGTACAGCGCATCCACAATATTCTGGGAAGTCTCCACATTCCCCGCCACCACCGCAGCTGGATAGCGCGGATTCAGCACGCAACCCTCAGGGATAATAATTTCCAGCGGCTTCATACAACCGGCATTCAAAGGAATATCGTCATCCACCAGCGTGCGGAAAACATACAGCACAGCCGCTTGACAAACAGCAGCCGGTGCGTTGAAATTGTTGGGGAGTTGCGCCGACGTGCCGGTGAAATCAATTTTGGCGCTGCGACTCGATTTGTCGATAGCAATCGCCACCTGAATCTGCCCACCGGCATCCATCGGATAAGTAAACTCCCCATCTTTCAAAACCTCAATCGCGCGGCGCACCGACTCCTCAGCATTGTCCTGCACGTAACCCATATAAGCCCGCACAGTCTCCAACCCATAATGCTCCACCATCTTGCGCAGTTCCCGCACCCCCCGCTCATTCGCCGCAATCTGCGCCTGCAAATCCGCAATATTTTGCCCTGGATTGCGAGCCGGATACTTCCCAGATGCCAGCAGTTCCAGCACCTCTTTTTCCCGGAAACACCCCTCTCGAACCAGCATAAAATTATCAATCAGCACCCCTTCCTCCTCCACAGTCGTGCTGTGCGGAGGCATAGATCCCGGAGTAATCCCCCCAATATCCGCGTGGTGCCCGCGCGACGCCACATAAAACAGAATTTGCGGCGCTGAAGCGCCTACTACAAACTGCTCACCGGCATCCTCAAACACCGGCGTAATTACCGTAATATCCGGCAAATGTGTCCCGCCATTATAGGGATTGTTCGACACATAAACATCCCCCGGCTTAATAGTATCACCTTGCGCAGCAATCAAAGCCCGCACACTCTCACTCATCGAACCCAAATGTACAGGAATGTGCGGAGCATTCGCAACCAGCTCGCCATTTTGGTCAAAAATAGCACAAGAAAAATCCAACCGTTCCTTAATATTCACCGAAGAACTCGTATTTTGCAGCGTCACCCCCATTTGCTCCGCAATCGCCCGGAACAAATTATTAAAAATCTCCAACATCACCGGATCTACCTTAACCCCAGATGCAGCCCCACCGGCTGATCCCAGAGGAACCAGATTAACGCCAATAGCATCCAACTTATCTGCGTTTATCTGCGTGCATCTGCGGTTCAAAATCAAACAATTCCCCTCAGTCAATTCCGCCTGCCAGCCCAATTCAATAACATTCGTCCCCGTTCCCTCCACAATAATAGCCGGCCCAACAACACAATCTCCCGGCTGCAAATCCTCCCGCCGAAACACCGGCGTCTCCCGCCACCCACCAGCCGCATACATCCGCTTTAGCCCCACCGGCACAGGCTCAAGGCCGGCGCGGCGCGACATAAGGGGCACAGGCGAGACGCCTGTGCTACGGGACACCACCTCAACCGAAACCGCCTCAACAATCAGCCCCTTCTCCGGCGCAACAAACCCGTAACGCTGCCGGTGCGCCCCCTCAAACCGCACGCGCATCCCCCCAAGATCCCCAAAATCCACAACCAGAGGCGCATCCGTCCCCTCATACCGCAAATGCACCCTCCGAAAAACCTCAACCCCCTCTTCCTTGGCCTCTTGGCGGTTCAATTCCCCCCTCCCCTCCGCCTCCAACTCCAGCAACACCCCATCCAACACCGGCACCAACCCCTCAGACAGCCTCTCCTCAACCGCCCGCTGCCGAATCGCCCGCACATCCGCCAAACCCATCCCATACGCCGACAGCACACCAGCAAAAGGATGGATAAACACCTGCCTCATCCCCAGCGCATCCGCGATCGAACAAGCGTGCTGACCGCCCGCACCCCCAAAGCAGCACAGCGTATATTCCGACACATCATACCCCCGCTGCAGAGAGATTTTCTTAATCGCACTCGCCATTTTTTCCACAGCAATTGCCAGAAACCCAGACGCCACTTCCTCCGGCGTTCTTCCATCCCCAATTTCCGCCGCTAGTGCGGAGAACTTTTGCCGCACCACCTCAACATCCACCGGCAAATCCCCATTTACCCCAAACACCTTCGGGAAGAATGCCGGTTGAATCTTGCCCAGCATAACATTGCAATCCGTCACCGTTAATGGGCCGCCTTTGCGATAGCAAGCTGGGCCAGGATTGGCCCCCGCTGATTCTGGCCCGACACGATAGCGGGAGCCATCAAATTGCAGAATCGAACCCCCACCGGCAGCGACCGTGTGAATCGCCATCACCGGTGTTCGCAGGCGCACACCGGCAATTTCCGTCTCAAATTCCCGCTCGTACTCCCCGTTATAGTGAGCGACATCGGTGGAAGTCCCGCCCATATCAAAGCTGATGATTTTCTCGAACCCCGCCAGGCGAGAAGTCTCCACCGCCCCCACAATCCCGCCCGCCGGTCCCGACAAAATACTGTCTTTCCCCTGGAACTGCCCGGCATCCACCAACCCGCCATTAGATTGCATAAACATCAGAGTCGGGTGCGCATAGCTTCTCCCCTCTCCCTTGATGGGAGAGGGGTTGGGGGTGAGGGTGTGCGAATCCCGCTCCCCTGCGAGTTCCCCTGCAACCCGCTCCACATATCGGCGCAGAATCGGCGACAAATAGGCGTCAACCACGGTGGTATCCCCCCGACTCACCAGTTTCATCAGCGGGCTGACTTCGTGAGAAACGGATACTTGACTAAAACCTATTTCTTGTGCTATAATTTTAAGGTGATTTTCGTGGTCGGGGTAGCGATAGCCGTGCATCAATACAATGGCGCAGGAGCGGATGCCGGCATTGTAAGCTTCTTGCAGAGACGCCAGAGCACTTGTTTCGTCTAGCGGGATGAGTTCCTCGCCGCGAGCGGTGTAGCGTTCTCCCACCTCAATGACGCGCTCGTAGAGCATTTCTGGAAGCACAATCTGGCGGGCGAAGATATCTGGCCGGTTTTGATAGCCAATGCGCAGGGCGTCGCGGAAACCTTTGGTGATTGCTAGAACCGTGCGGTCGCCTTTGCGCTCCAGCAGGGCATTCGTCGCCACAGTTGTGCCCATTTTTACCACTTCAATCTGTTCTGCCGGCACCGGCACCCCAGCGGGAATCCCCAGAATGTCCCGAATCCCCTGCACCGGCGCGTCAGTGTAGCGTTCGGGATTTTCCGAGAGCAGCTTGTGAATTACCAACTGCCCGTCGGGGCGTCTGGCCACGATATCGGTAAATGTCCCGCCCCGGTCGATCCAGAATTGCCAGCGAGTTTCAGTGTGCGAGCCGGTCGTTGAATTCATGGCAGCCAATCATCACCCCTGTTATCTAGCAAAACTTATTATAAAGATTTTTCACCTCAGCTAATTTTTGATTGCCTTGACAGGAGTATCGATTCTAGCTGATAAGTTGTTACGCATATAATTTGCAAGGGCTGTCACTGCCGGCAGAGCCGACCAGAGGACATTCCCAGGCTCCGCCTGGGAACGAGTCAATGATGAGCCGTGAACGGGGAGGGGGTTGGGGGTGGGGTTGAGCCCACGCAGCGACGCCCTCTTGCAAACACCAGAAGGAACCACACCTATTGGAACAGCGCGGACACGAGGAGAGCGCTCCCCGTGTCCGCTGCGAGATCGCCAAACTGTTCTCTAAGCGGTTTTCACCGTCCAGATACTTCCGTAGTTGCTGGGGAGCTTCAACCAGTATTCAGAATCACTTGGGACATTGGGCAAGTTATCTATTCCGTGCAGTTCTTCCTGATAATAGCCACTAATTGGGAACCAGAACGGCACCCACTGTTCCGAATCGCCAAAGTTGAGAGCTACCAGGCTGAAGCTGTTGCCGTGTTGGCGAGAGAAAAGCAGGACGTTCTTGGACTGGTAACGGTCATAGTGGTTGTAGAAGAAATAATTGCCATACTGGAACTGGGGCTGTTCGCGGCGCAGTTTAATCAGCGTGCGCACTAAGGAAATCACGCTCTTGCCAATCGAATCGTAGAAATAGTCCCAGCGGACAGGGCGGAACAGCATCACCCGCCCAAAACCAGCCTCCGGAATGTAATAGTTTTCACCCAACTCCTGACCTTGCCAAAGCATGGGAATTCCTTTGCCGGCGAGCATGGCTATCAAGTACGGCTGGACTTTGTACCACAGGTCGCGATTGCCCTCTCGCAATATATCGTTATCGCGACTAATCGTGCCGAAGTTGCAAACAAAGCGGGAGTGGTCGTGATTCTCAATATATTGCAGCGCGGTTTTGGCGATTTTGTCATTGTTGGCTGTGACTTCTGCCGGATAGCCGTCAAGACCGAAACGAAAGCCGAGATCGGTGACGCGAGCGCGATCTCCATAAGCGACCGCCTTAGCCGCTCCCAGTGTCTCGTTTTGCCAGGTACAGTTGCTATAGGTACTCCACAGGATTTCCTGTGGCGCTTCCAACTGCTCAGCACACTGAATGAGATGGATAGCACCGCTGTTAAAGAACTTCTGCCAGTGTCCGCCGGCGTCCTTCTTTTCTTTGACCGTTTGGTAGGTACTGTAAGTCAGGTTAGCGTAGCCTTTTCCCGCAGCGCCGTCCCAGTAATTGGGCACGCAGTCGTAGCGGAAGCCATCGACGTGATAGCAGTCGAGCCAGTGGGAGTTGACTGTGAAGAAAAAGTCCTGGGTGAACTTGCGGTTAAAGTCGGTGCTTTCGCCAAAATAATCCTTGGCGAAGGCTCCCATGAATGGGTTCTGAGTGTAACCCAGTTTCCTGTAAACGTAGCTGTAGGGAAAACTGTCGCCGGTGTGACCGTAAACAGCATCCAATATCACGGCAATCTTTCTTTGGTGCGCCGCGTCAATGAATTTTTGGAAATCTTTCCTCTTGCCAAATCGCTCATCTACACCAAAGTAGCCAATGGGCAAAAAGCCCCAGTCTACGGTCATGGCAACGTTGGAAACCGGCATCACCTCAATGCAGTTAATTCCCAGATCCGCCAGATAATCCAGCCGCTCAATTGCCTTTTCGATATCTCCGCCGAACTCGCTAATCATCAATTCGTACATGACCAGCTCGTTCAAGGCAGGAGTTTTCCAAACCTTTTCGCTATCGCTCCACACATAGTCTTGATATCCCAGGGTGAAGGCGGACAGCTTGCCGGTGCCAAACTCTCTGGCAAACGGGTCGATAATCCAGTCGATTTCTGGGTGATTGGGGTTGTTCAGGCAATACCGGTAGACGTACCTTCCAGGACTTCCCCATGCAGATTTGTGGTGCGGCTTATTCCGGCTATTTATCTCTACTTTTGCTGACCAATAATCCCCATATTCTTCGTCTATTGAATGAGCGAGGTCGAACTCACTTGGCTGTATATCTTGCAGAAATTGATCGGCTTCGTGGATCACTTTTACCCGCAGCTTATTCCCGTCCTTAGCGGAAACCCAAGGCAGTAAAAGTCCAAATTCAATTGTGCCAGGTTCTACTTCTCGCGCCCCAAGTTTATTCAAAGGCAGAAGTTTCATTGCCAAAGTCCTTTGTTAGCTTCTTTTGTTATTTTTGCTCCCCTCTTGCAGGGGAAAGTCATTGAAATTTAATGCAACCCCGCTCTTACTGTAGCGCCAGCAGGATGATTGCTGGCGCTAGTAAAACCAATACCCATTTACCCTGTGGGGTTGAAACCGCCTCGCCTCTAAAGATAGATTTTATGCGCTCCGAAGCCCACAGGTTAACTCTCCTCTAACTCTAGCAGATTTCCGCCGCACAGTTAGATGTTATTCCTAAAAAAAACCTTAAGAATTCAGCCGTCCATTATTAACCGCCCCCACTCACAAGATGAGTGAAGCCGCGCCGGCACCAGCATTAAAGGCAGGAAGCCGGCAGACACTTTCTGCTGCGGTTGCCATCTCCAGGTTAAAATGGATTGTCTGGACAGTCATCCGGATAGTGGGATTCCCAGTCGGGGCAACTCTCCCCCTCCCAACCGTAGGGGTGCATGCCGCAGACAAGCAAATTGCCCCCATAGACATAACCGTGGTAGTGCCGGCAGCCCATACAGACAGGATTTTTGTCCAGTTGTGGCTCCACATAGCTGACGAACTGCTCCGGCGGGGAAGCCGTTTCAAATTGTTCGATTTCTAGATAAACATCAATCACCGGCTCGACGAGCTGATTAAAAAACTGGTCAAGCTCTGTTACCAGGGTGATTTGCACTTGTTCTGTGATTTCTTCAGAGAGCTCGAAGAGCGAGTCTACCACTTCGATAACTTCTTCAGTCACTTCTTGGAAAAACTGCTCTACCTCGCGAGATGCTGTTTCCAGCATCTCAAAGAAACTTTTTTGCCACTCTTCCATTGGGATCTGACGGTTGCTCTTGAAAGACTGCGAGAAGGTGCGGTAGCGCCCACCTGAGTGGGCTCCCCAGCACCTCTATATCCATTGTGAGCGCTGACTGGGCTAGGTGGATCGTTACATATCTTCACAGAGCCTGTCCCCCACAGAGGGGGAACTTGCCGGCCTGTTTTTTGCCACCGGCATCTTGGCGAGCTCGTGCGGCAATCCTAATCCCGCTGCAGCCGGCGCAGTTCGTCCTGCAGCGCTTCTACCTGTTGGCGAAGGTTGTCCACATTTTTCCCCTCTGACTTTGAGGGCTCTTCCTCATCGAGGATCTCAATGCGACGGGGCTCAGCGCGGGTTTCCTCCTTTTGCGGCTCAGCCTGAGGCTGTTGGGCGCGGGCGATCATATCGTCAACGAACTTGCGGCCTTCTTCTGCCGTCATTTCACCCCGCGCCACCATCTCATCTGCCAGCTTTTGCGCTTGGGTTCGCAGTTGCGCCAGTGTGCTGCCGGCTTTCTCACCCGCTAAGGAAGCTAGCCCAACGCCCAGGTAAAAAGCTTTTTGAACAATATCTCCTAAACCAGCCATTGCAACCGAGGCTCCTTGAGACACAAGTATCTATTGATTCCAGCATACGAGGAAAGCTGGCCAATTGCCCACCGGCCTCAGGGCGTAAAAAAAAAGTGACCCGGAGGCCACGCCTATCCCAAGCATCCCGTATTGCTGCTACCTTCCGGTCCTGACAAGGTTTGGGCGTTGAAATCGCGTAGATCCGAGCCACTCTTAATATAGCACAGTTTTTTTATTCCGCAACAACTCGCCACTCAAAAAGTTGATATTTTACGCAGCCATTTTTTACCAGCGGGTCTTGGGCCACGATATCCTGGGCCTCTGCTAGGGACGCCGCCTCGAACAGCAACATGCCGCCGCCCCCCTGCGCCCAGTAGCCGGTGCGCGCCTTGTGGCCCTTGGCAATCAGCTCGCGGACATAGGCTTTGTGCGCCGGCACATGCTCGTCAAAGGCCGGCTTATCGACGATGCCCTCTTCAATCTTGACAAACCAAGGCATAACCGCTTTTGGAGTTTAGATTTTAGATTTTAGGTGGGGGACTTTCCCCTCTCCCTTAAGATACCAGCCTATGAACATGTCTAGCCGCCTCTTGTTGATCGCCCTCCTGCCGCCGCAGGACTTTCAAGATCGCGTCACCGGCATCAAGCAGCACTTTGCCGACACCTACAGCAGCCGCGCCGCGCTCAAGTCTCCCCCCCACATTACCCTGCAGCCGCCGTTTCAGTGGCCTCCTGACAGACTGCCGGCGCTGGGAGAGTGCCTGAGTGTTTTTGCTCAACCTCGTGCGCCGGTGCCGGTGCTCCTCTCCGGGTTTGCAGCCTTTCCCCCCCGCGTCATCTATATAAATGTCCTCAAATCACCGGCACTGCTCACCCTGCAAGCCGAGTTAATGGCGCACCTGGAAACCGAACTGAGCATTACAGACCCCAAGTCGAAGGGACGCCCCTACTCTCCCCACATGACCGCTGCCTCCAAAGACTTGAGCAAGCAAAACTTCAAGGCCGCGTGGGCAGAATTTAGGGACCGGCCCTTGGAATATAACTTTATGGCCGGCGAGCTGACGCTGCTCACTCACAATGGAAGCCGGTGGGACATCTGCGCCGAGTTTCCCTTTCCACCGGCTTCCCAGGCGGACGCTGGGAACGCCGCTCTTTGAGGCCAAACGGAACAAGCTGAAATATCCGCGCTTTGGCTTTGGGACAGGCGAGACGCCTGTCCTGCGGGGTATGTCCGCAGAATGTCTAATGTCCTAACCAATTTGGCTAGTGCTATAGCCATTCGGTCTTTGGACAATCGTCTCCACAACCCGCCGCTTGGCTTTGGGTTCGATGCCAATTAAGCGCACGTACTCGCCGCTGTGCTCGCTCAGGCACTGTTCCAGAGCGGCGATCACTTCCGACTCCTGACCGGCAGCTATCGTCGCGCAACTGTTCCAAGAATTAGTCCGGAACCGGCGCTCATCCACATACTCGACGCCTATCCGGTAACCGCCGCTGACAAGCTGCTGCACCTGCTGCTGCACCTCGGCGCTCAGTCGCGAACGAGGTGCGTTACCATTACTCCCCCCTGCCTTTGCGGGGTTGGGGGTGAGCTGACCGGCAGAACCATTGCCCGCGCCTGACTGCGGCGCTACTTGAGTGCTGGGCGCACTGCTTTGCTCAGCGCTTTGACCGCCCGCTCGCAGCACTTGATTGTACTGTCGGGCTAGCCCCATTTCCCGCACGCGATCCTGTTCCCGAACCATCAAATTGCCAAATTCCACTAAGCGAGACAAACTGAAATTCGGCTTGGGAAATGTTGGCGGCCCGTCGGCGCTCTTTACCACACGAAATGATACTTTGTCAATCCCCACTTGGTAGATAAACTGGCGGATTTGTTCATCGTAAATGCGGGAACGCAGTGCGCCGAAAAAGTCAATCGCCTGATGGGGGAAAGTATCGACGAGCTGTTCAATTTCGCTGGCAGAGAGTCCGTCTGGGGCAAAAATGCCGGCGATAATGCCTATTTTATCTTCGCGGTCGGGTTCCCAGTAGAATTTTTCCATCCGCCCGTCGCGAATCAGGGGTTCGTAGAGGGTGGAAAAGTCATTGCCGGTGACGAGAATGGGGACGCGGTGGATGGGGGTTGCGTCATAACTGCCGGGGAGTTGCACGTTGGTGGGGTTGTCGGCAATATTCATTAGCGTGCCATTCACCAGCTGGGTGTTGACGGTGTATTGCGTGGTGGCGTCGAACCGCCCCGCACCGGCATCCAAGTCGTTAATCATCAGCACGGACATTTTGCCGCGCACTTTAATCAGTTCGGCAGCTTCCCGGTAGCGCAGGCGGATCAGGCGTGCGGGATCGCCGGCATCCGGACTTTCCAGTTCGCCGGCGGACATGTGAACCACTTCGACTCCCATTTTCTGGAAGATGAGCTCGCACTGAAAAGATTTGCCCTCTCCTTTGCGCCCGTGAATGCCGAGGATCAGGGGAACGCGCAATCCTGGCAAGTCCAGGAAGTTTTTGGTGATGTGAACGGCAATTTTGTCAAGAAAGCGGGGCGAGATGTAATAGGTCATTGCGGTCTGTGGTTAGTGAGGGCTGAAAATACCCTTAATGTTATGATTTTATGACAGAACCGGCACATCAGGGAGGGAGTCTCCCGTTTTCGCGCATATACCCTGGGGATTGTAGCCGCCCTTGGACTGCTTACCGCAGGTTCGCCGTGAGTAAAATAATCAAGAGAGATAGACGGGCGTGAAACCTTGTAACGATGGAAAAAGTGAGCGTAGATAGTTCAGGAATGTATTGTGAAAACTGACTCAATTTTTTATCGACTGTTCCAGACTTTACCGGGCAGCTTCTTTGAACTGATTGGCCAGCCGGCTGCCCAGGCCGGTGCCTATGAATTCGCCTCCGTTGAAATCAAGCAAACGGCTTTCCGAATTGATGGCGTGTTTGTGCCGGTTGCCGGCACTGAGGGCTTGCCGGTTTACTTCGTGGAAGTCCAGTTTCAACTTGACAGTGACTTCTACCGGCGCTTTTTTTCGGAAATCTTCCTTTACCTGCGCCAAAACAGAGGGGTAGACCGCTGGCGTGCTGCTGTACTCTATCCCAAAAGGAGTGTGGAGTCAAGCGACACCGGCCCCTATGAGGAGTTGCTGGCGAGTCGGCGAGTGCAGCGCTTGTACCTGGATGAGTTAGGGCCAGAAGCTGACCGGTCGGTGGGACTGGGAATTGTGCAATTAATTGTAGAGGCGGAAGCCACCGCTGTTGACCGGGCTCGCCGGCTAATCTCCCAAGTGCAGCAGGAACTTGAGAGTGACGCCAGCCAGCGAGACATTCTAGAATTGATACAGACTGTCCTGCTGTATAAATTTTCAAAATTAAGTCCCCAGGAGGTACAACAGATGTTGGGATTAGAGGAGTTTAAACAGTCAAGGCTGTATCAAGGAATCAGGCAGGAAGCCTTGGAAGAAGGCAAGCAAGAAGGCCGGCTACAGGCCAAGTTAGAAGCTGTGCCCAGGCTGCTAGAGCGCGGCTTTAGTGTGGGGGAAGTAGCCCAGATATTGGGGTTGGAGGTGGAGCAAGTCAGGCAAGCAGCTCCACAGTAACCGGCTGTGGGCTGCGGTAGGTTGAGGCGCGACCGGCGGGTGCGCACCCGCCGGCTTGCAGCTTTCCTTCAGCTGAGGCTCGCGCCACAGGTTGTGAAAAATTTGTTAAATTTTGTTAAGAGACTGTCGGCAGCAGACATTTCGGGATATAATTGTGAGGTTATAGCGTTTCTATTCGAGTTGTGAAAAGGTAGAAACCCGGTTTCTCAAAGAAACCGGGTTTCTGGCCCCTCAACATCTCTGGGACAGGCGAGACGCCTGTCCTACGTCCTAACCTAAGTGGCTACTGCTATACTGCTGATTCCAGGAAATCCCTTGGCTCGGCACCGGAACTTTTTGGAAAACTTCCTTGATTTTTGCGGCTAAATTGGGTACTCTAATAAAAAATGAGTGCTAAGTGCCTCGGAAATCTACAATGGGTTTTAATCCAGACAGCCAAAACAAGGACACAAAAAGGAATATTTTCCGACCGGCGTCTCTAGAGCGCCTGTCTTCGCCAGAGCGTCTCGACCAGCTGATGCAGGTGCTCGCTCCTCAAGATTGGCTGGCTGTAACTGTTTTTGGGGGTTTGGCTATTCTCGGTTTGGGATGGAGCTTTGCCGGTCGCATTCCCATCACTGTGGAAGGTCGGGGGATCTTTATGCAGCCCCGTCAAGTTGTTGAGCTGCAATCTTCTATTGGCGGACAGTTAAAATCTATAAATGTCAGGAACGGACAGTGTGTTAAGAAAGATGAAGTGCTGGCCACTGTTGAGCCGGTGGATCTGCTCGAACAGTTAAGGCTGGCTAAAGAAAAGCTGGAGCTGTTGCAAAGACAAGAGCGGGATGCAACTCTGGTTTCGGGGCAGCGGATGGAATTGGAAAAAAGCGCGATTGCGGCGACGCAAGCGAGTTTGCAAAAACGCTTGCAAGACGCTATATCGCTGACTCCTGTTCTCAAGGAAAAAAGTGCCGGTGCGATTGAAAAACAGCGTCTGAGTCTGGAGCAGCGCTTAAAGGAAACTCAAGCCTTCGCACCCGCACTGAAAGAGAAAGGACTGACAGCGAGCGCGCAACAGCGAATCTCTCTGCAGCAACGCTTAAAAGATGCAGAATCTCTAGTGCCCATGCTCGAACAAAGACTCCATAAACGCCGCGAACTGGCCGAAACTGGAGGCATATCGACAGACTCGCTTTTACAGGTTGAGCAAGAATACAAAGAGGGAATGCAGAAAATAGCTGAGCTGGAAACTCAGTTGAAAGAGCTGGATTTGACTGAAGCTCAAACTCAGCAAACCTACGAAGAGAGCGTCAATAAAATCGGCGAGATGCAGGCGCAGTTGCAAGAGCTGGAAGTGCAGCGTGCCAAAACTGAACGCGAATATTTAGATAACCAGAACGCGATTAGGGACATAGAAACTCAATTGCAAGAACTCGATACTAAAGCAAAACGCCTGGATCAAGAAAGTCTGGAAACTTCAAATCAGCGCCAGAAATAAATTCAAGAAGTGAGTCGAGGGATTACTAAGCTGGAGCGGGATATCTCCAGTAACAGCCGCATTTTAAGCGCTCAAGAGGGCTGCATTTTAGAATTCAGTGCTGCTCTGGGACAAGTGGTTCAGCCTGGGAGTCGATTGGGCAATATGCGGGTAGGAGGTGAGGATCATAAGGGGCAAGCACTGGCTTATTTTATGATTAAGGATGGCAAGCAGATTAAACCGAAGATGTCGATTCATATAACTCCAGATACGGTACAGCGAGAGCGATTCGGCGGGATTGTCGGGAAAGTGACTGGCGTTTCCCCTCTCCCGGTGACTCCAGAAGGAACGGTTGCTGCAATTGGCAATTCGCAGGTGGTGAAAAATCTCATCGGCGAGGCGGGTGCGGCTATTGAAATTACGGCTGAGTTGGAAACTGACCCCCGCACGCCTAGCGGCTACAAGTGGTCTTCTTCTAAGGGACCTGACTCGAAAATTACGTCAGGAACGACGGCGACTGTGCGGGTTACAGTTGAAGAGCGAGCGCCGATTACTTTCGTGCTGCCTTTCTTGCGCGAACTGGCTGGGATGAATTAATATTAACCCAAGGAAAGCACCGAATGAGGCAGAGCCTCCAAAGCAGCGTTCCCAGGCAGAGCCTGGGAACGAGGTTTTTGGCCATAATAAGCGTTTTACCAGTTCGTGCGGTTCAGACAAATAAATATTATTTGAAGGCTCAAATTATGCAATTTTTCCAAAATCTATTCAACCCAACCGAAAAACCAAAATACTATAACACTCGCGCTAAAACTCCGACTGTATTGCAGATGGAAGCTACTGAGTGCGGGGCGGCGGCTTTGGGGATTGTACTCAGCTATTACGGGCGAATTGTGTCTTTGCCGGAACTGCGAATTAGTTGCGGCGTTTCTCGCGATGGTTCTAATGCTTTGAACCTCGTTAAGGCAGCTCGCAGCTACGGGATGGTGGCGAAGGGCTTAAAGAAGGAAATCGAACCTCTGCAAGAGTTAAAGCCGCCTTATATTGTGTTTTGGAATTTCAATCACTTTCTGGTGGTGGAGGGGTTTGTCGGGAATCGCATCTGGCTCAACGATCCGGCAACAGGTCCCCGCAGTGTTACGATGGAGGAGTTTGACGAGGGCTATACCGGCGTCGTCTTGGTGATGGAACCGGGGCCAGATTTTGAAAAAGGCGGGCGCAATCCCAGTATTGTCGGCGCTTTATATGCTCGCCTGAAAACTTCCTGGAAAGAACTGCTGTTTTGTGTTATAATTGGGTTTCTTTTGGTGATTCCCAGTTTGGCGCTGGCAGCTATGAGCCAGGTGTTTGTCGATAGCGTGCTGATTCAAAGGCGCTACGAGTGGCTGAAACCCTTGTTGCTGGCGATGGGAGGGCTGGCACTCGTGCAAGCGGCGATGAGTTTGTTGCAGTTGCGCAAGCTGAGATACTTGAATCTGCGCTTGTCCATCAGCATGACGGGGCAATTTTTCTGGCACGTCTTGCACTTGCCGGTGAGTTTCTACGCCCAGCGCTTCGCGGGAGAAATTAGCAGTCGGATTGGGATTAATAATAAAGTTGCCCAGGTGCTGTCGGGACAGTTGGCGAGAACGGCGATCGATGCGGTGATGGTATTTTTCTATGGCGCGGCGATGCTGGCTTATGACTGGGTGCTGACATTAATCGGTGTGGCTGCGATCGCGGTTAATATGGCTTTTGTTCAGCTCATGGCTCGCCAGTGGAAGGATTTAAGCTTGCGGTTGTCTTACGATAGCGGCAAGTTGGCGGGGGTGGAAATTGCGGCGCTGCAAAGTATCGAAACGATTAAGGCGGGGGCGCTGGAGTCGGATTATTTCGCTCGCTGGGCGGGATATTACGCGAAGGTAACCACAGCTCAGCAGGAAATGAATCAAAATCAGCAGTGGCTGTCGCTGCTGCCGCCGCTGATGTCGTCTCTGAGTTCGATGGCGCTGCTGGTTGTTGGGGGGTTGCGGGTGATTGACGGACACCTGACTGTCGGGATGCTGATTGCTTTTCAGGGGTTGATGAGCCGGTTTCAAGGGCCGGTGAATACTTTGGTGGGATTGGCGACGACGATTCAAAACCTGGATGGAGATATGAAACGGTTGGATGACGTGCTGCGCCATCCCACCGATCCGGCGCTGGATGTGGGGGAGGGTTCGCCAACTATCCACGCTACAGCAAATATTTCCGCTCAACCGGCCCCGACTTGGCCCGCAGACCGCTATCGCTTGCAGGGATATGTGGAACTGAGGAATATCACTTTCGGCTACAGTCGGGTGGATGCGCCGCTGATTGAAAATTTCAGCTGCACGCTGCAACCGGGACAGCGGGTGGCCTTTGTGGGCCGTAGCGGTTCGGGCAAGTCCACGCTGTCGAAACTGGTGACTGGGCTTTACGCACCTTGGGAGGGCGAGATTTTGTTCGATGGGGTGAGCCGGCGGCAGATTCCCCGTCCGGTGATGGCCAATTCTCTGGCGATGGTGGAGCAGGAGATTTTTCTGTTCCAGGGGACGGTGAGGGAAAATTTGACGCTGTGGGATGAGACGATTCCCGATGAGCAGTTAATGAGGGCGTGTCGGGATGCGGCGATTCTCGATGTGGTGATGGCCATGCCTGGGGGGTTGAATGGCAAGTTGCTGGAAGGTGGGGCCAATTTGAGTGGGGGGCAGCGGCAGCGGTTGGAGATTGCTCGCGCTTTGGTGAGCAATCCGGCGATTCTGGTGATGGATGAGGCGACTTCGGCGCTGGATGCCGAGACGGAGAAGCGGATAGACAGGAACCTGCGGCGGCGCGGCTGTACTTGCATTATTGTGGCCCACCGGCTGAGCACGATTCGCGATTGCGATGAGATTGTGGTGCTGGAACGGGGGAAGGTGGTGCAGCGGGGAACGCATGAGGAGATGAAGGGGGGAGATGGCCCTTATGCGCGGTTGATTGGGGCTGAGTGATTTTGCGAAGGTATTGAGGGCGTTGTGTGAAGTTCCGGTAAAGCTCCAGCTCGCTCGTCGGCTTGGAATCCTCGCCAGAGTCCGGTAGGGGTGGGGAAATCATTTTTTAAAGTTCTTGTATCCCTTAAAGTTCTTGTGAAGATAAAACGTGATTTATCCGCAATAACACGGAACAGCCTGGTTGGGGCCGACGGTGAATATGCAAAAATATTTAGGTATGGGGAAGATGCTTTATAAAAAAGTTCAGTGAATTTACTGATGTCGGGGGGGGGGAGCGGCCATAATGGCATCAAGCACTGAAAAATTAAGTGCTATTTATTAGAGGACAAAAAAATGAAAGTACGCAATTCTAAGATCGAACAAAAGAACCTGTCAGCTAAAGAAGCCCAAGTAGAAGAGCTGTCGGAAGAGCAGTTGGCAGCAGTTTCGGGCGGTCGCGACCGTGCCATCAAAAAATGACCAACACGAGAGCATAATATTATAGCAGCAGTCACTTAGATTAGGACGTAGGACAGGCGTTCCCTCCGATCCCAGAAACCTTGAGGGCAGGCGAGACGCCTGCCCTACGCCTTCCCTCCGATAGCGAAGCGGGACGCGACAGCGTCCTGCCCGTGTCCTAAACTGACTGCCTACTGCTATAAATCATCCCCAAGGCTTTTGTCAAGGACTTGGGGGTGATTTTTTATTTTCCCCCCTCTCCTCCCTTTCCCATACCGGGCACCCCCCGATGCGCCACTTGTGGATTCCCGCATTCGCGGGAATGACATCCCTTTGTAGAATAAGTCAGAGATTGAACCAATTTTCAATTTTAAGATTTTCAAACCCCGCATAATCGACAACGTTGTTTGTTACCAATGTCAAATTATTTACCCGAGCGATAGCTGCGATTTGTCCATCTGCGTACCCCGGAGTTTTACCGATCGCTGTCAGTCTGGCTCGTTCGATCGCGAACCACTCAGCCGCAGCCATATCATAGGGGAGGATCGGAATTTTTTGTTTGACTTCTCTCAATAAATAGGCTTCAATAATCAGGCGTTTATTTGACGCGACTGGCAGGCGATAACAGCCAAATAACAATTCATGGAAGACAACTGTGGCGGTGGCGATCGCGCCCGATTCTTGCTGTAGCATCTTGATAACGGCTGGATTTGGGCGAGGGCGCAGCGGTTCCGAGAGGATGTTAGTATCTAATAGAAAGCGCATAAATCTAAAAACTTGCCTCCCGTCCCGGTGAGAAATCCCGCACTCCAGCAAAAATTTCATCAGGGTTGATTTCTGCTGTTTCTACGTTATATTCCTGCCGAAATTGTTCTAGGGATTCCCCAAAACCCTGGCTGCGCCGCAATTTTTCATATTCGGCGGCGGAAATAATCACAGCAATTTGTTTGCCTTGCCGAGTCACTTCGATGCTATCGCCTTGTTCGACTTCCTGAACAATTTTATTGAAGTTAACCGGAATTTCTTCGATTGAGTATTGCTCAGACATAAGTTATTACCAGCATAGAAGTTGTTGCAGTTGCGATCGCGCTCCCGCGCTGCGGCGCAGGGGCGGTTTACTTGCCTTATTATAACACGCCTGCGCGGGAGCGTGCTGGAGATTGTTGTCGGGGGTGAGGAAGGGATGAAAGCTCGCGGAGCGGGCGAGCGAGGGCTGGCTGTGGATTTCGGGGTAAAGTGCGATCTCGATGCGCGATTGTCCCCGTGCGTAGTGGGAAAGCATTCGGATTATCAATTATCGGTTTTGACTGCTACATTATTCGCCCGAATGCTCTCCCGCCGTAAAAGAATCTGAGAGAAACCCGGTTTCTGTGAGAAACCGGGTTTCTACATTATCTGTCGCGCCATCAAATCGGCAAACATCCCCGGCTGCGCCATCAATTCCTCAAAATTGCCTACCTGTACCACTTCCCCTGCCACGATAACATAAATGCGGTCGGCGTGGCGAATCGTACTGAGCCGGTGAGCCACCACAATGCGAGTCACTCGCAAACTATCCAAACTTTCGCTGACAGTCGCCTGCGTGCGATTGTCCAAAGCACTCGTCGCCTCGTCAAAAATGAGAATGTTCGGTTTGAGAACTAGCGCTCGCGCGATTAACAGCCGCTGGCGCTGCCCGCCCGAAATATTCGTCCCCCCTTCCGAAATTACCGTGTGCATTCCCATCGGCATCTGCTCGATATCGTCGGCAAACCCCGCCATTTTCGCCGCTTCCCACGCTTCCTCCAACGTCACCAAAGCGCCGCCAGAAATATTATTAAAAATGGAACTGGTATTAATCCGCCCATCCTGCAACATCACCCCCAACTGTCGCCGCACCGCCAAAATATCCAACTCAGAAAGATCCTGACTGTCATAGTAAATCTTTCCCTCCTCCGGCTGCTCGAAACCCAATAGCAATCTCACAAGTGTTGATTTGCCACTGCCAGAAGGTCCCACTAAGGCGATAAATTCTCCCGGCTTAGCCTCGACTGTCACCTTATTGAGCGTTAAGGGCGTATCTTTCAGATAGCGGAAACTGACGCGCTCTAGCTTAACCGCACCCGCCAGCCTGCCCGGATCGGTTTTTCTGTCGTCAACCTCCGGTTTTTCCTCCAGAATCGGCTTGACTCGCTCCCAGATGATCGAAACTTGCATCCCGCTCACAAACGCGCCGCTCAAACCAGTAACGCCGCCCACAAAAGTGCCGAAAGCCGCATTGCATGCCAAAAAAGTGCCGGTAGAAAAACCCGTCTCTCCTTGGGCTTGCGCCTGGGCAATCAGCGTCACCCCCAGCCCGTAAAGTAAAATCGAGCTAACAGTGGGCAAAATCATATTAAACAGCGTCACGGCATCTTCGATCGCTTCCGTACTGAGCATTAATTCCAGCTGAGAGCCGAATTTTTTCGCCCAGTGGGCGAACGCCCTCTCCTCCGCATCCGCCACTCGCAGCTTCGAAACTCCGGCAATCAACTGCACCGTCAGCCCGAATATTTCCCCGCTCAGTTCTTGCATGGGAATCATCTTTTGGCGGGAGATAAAGAAAGAAAACAGCGTTATTGCCAGATTAACCGCAGCGATTGCGATCGCCACGAGCGCCAGTTGGAAACTGTAGAAAAACAGCAAAACCAAATTCAACAGCGCAAAGAAACTGTTGAATACAGTTGCCATGACAGTGCTGCTGAGGATTTGGTTGAGCTGCGCGATTCCAGAAACCCGCATTTGCAAGTCGCCGAGGATAAACTTGTGAAAGAAATTGGCCCGCAACTTCAGCAGCCGGTCCCAAGTTGCCGCCTGAGTCTGAATTTCTGCGATAGTTTGCAAGCGAATCGTGGCGACATTTTGCACTAAATCCAGCAGCGTGCTGCCAAAACTGACGGCTAGCAACCCCAAAGCGAGTTGAAAAATCAGTCCGCGATCGCCTCTGGGAATGGCATGGTCGATTAAAATGCCGGTCGCCTGGGGAGTCAGCATTCCCAACACCGACACAAACGCCCCCAGCCCGAAAATTATTGCTCCGTCTCGCAGTGTCCCGCGCGTGGCAAACTTGAGGATCTCCAGGGCTTTGAGCACCTTGTCTGGGAACGGGCGATAAAAAACAAAGGCGACGGGAGAAATGAGTTTAGCTGTGTCCGGAGTCAGCGGGATGCGGCGCTGAGTTTCCGGGTCAAAAATTTCATAGTTGTTTCTGCCTCGTGGTAGAATAGCAACAGGAGCTTCACTTTCTGCAGTATAAGCCAAAATTGGGCCGCAATCGAACTGCCACCAACTCCCCCGCAAAAGAATTCGGCGGGTGCGAATTCTGGAGGCGCGAGCGATCGCAGCCAGGGGATCTTTCACACGCTGGCTGTCTTCCGATTTTGCCGGCGGGCGAATCTCGATTCCCATCGCCCGCCCCACCGCTCCCGCCGCCATCAGCAGCGCCGTTCCTTCTTGGGAAAAATTCTCTTGTTTGCGGCGAAAAACAGCGGTGAGGTGGGAGAGCGCCCTTTCGCTGGCGGCTTCGTTGAGCTGCAGACGGGAGCGCAACTGCTCGGCTTGCAACTGTTGCTCCTGTCTGTCGAGTTGGTGCAAGCCGAGTAAAAAGTCGGAGTGGAATTGTTCCAGGCGCTCGCTGAGAGACTCCCGCGCCTGTAGCTGTCCAGCCTCGATACTATTAACAGTAATACCAGCCTCCCGCAAAACACCGGCGAGGCGATCGCTCCACTCGGGCAAAGGCTGCAAATCCAGCGCCTGCTCTATCCAATCCGACAGCGCCACCGGCACTAACTGCGTTTCCTCGTAAGCAACCGCAATCAGCTTGTGGGACTGACCCTCCCAAACCGGCGCTATCCCGAACAGCACATCCCCCGGACTGGCATCGAATACATAGCGCCTAGCTCCTTGGGGTACGCCGCTGATAGTGGGGATGGCAAACACCGCCATTGTTCCTGATTTCACGACCCACACCGTATCGGGTGCGTCCAGGGGGAAAGGGGTGTTGCCGGTGCAATTAATTAATGCTATCATTTGGCTACTTACTTGGTTCCCGGCTCTTGAGGTGTTAGCTTTTTTTTGCTAGTCTGCATGTTACCATAAATTCAATCATCGAGAAGGCGTAGCACAGGCGTCTCGCCTGTGCACCCAGCGCGGAAATGGACAGGCGTCCCGCCTGTCCTACGTCGGAAGGCGCAGCACCTGCTTCGCGCTGACGCGCCGCTTCGCTAACGCCTGCGCCCCTCTCGCAGGGGTTACTTTTCCGTAAACCTCCAAACCCCATCCCAATTTTCTGGCGCACCTCGCTCTAACAGGTAATTCGTCCGACTCAGATAAAGCGCGGCGGTTTTATCCGCCGAATTCACCGCCAAAACCTGCTCAAAATAAAATTTTGCCTTCTCAAATGCCCCTTGGCGATATAAGTCTATCCCCCGCTCCATATCTGGCTGAGTTTGCAGTTTTAAATTTAAAACTTCCTCAACTTCAGCATCCAGGACTTCATAAACAGAGAGGGGTTCATTTCTCCCCTTAACAACCACTCGATCCAGAAACCGGATTTGATACTGTTCAGCGTTGCTGAGATTCCGCAGCGCCTGCTCGGAAATCAGCAGAGACACGCCATAAAACTTGGTCAGCCCTTCCAGGCGAGCGGTGAGATTGACATTATCGGATAAAGCGTCTCCCTCCATGCGGTTTTCCTCTCCCACCATCCCCAACATCATGTGCCCGACATGGATGCCCATGCCAACTTTCAGGGGCAAGTAGCCTTTCTTTTCCCGCGCCTTATTATACTCATGAACTCGCCGCTGTTGGGCAACACCGGCAGCAACCGCATCATCCGCACCTTCCGGAAAAACCGCCATAATCCCATCCCCCAGAAATTTGACGATAATCCCATAATTATTGCGAATTTCGGGACCGACACGTTTGAGGTAGGCGTTGACAAAATCGAAGTTTTCCTTGGGTGTCATCCCTTCAGCCAGGGTCGTGAAGGAACGAATATCGCTGAACATCACCGCCATAATCTTGCTGACGTGATCGCCGAGCTTAACGTCCGTAATACTTTCCTTGCGGAGAAAGCGCAGGTATTCGTGAGGCACAAACCGCCCGTAAGCTTTCAGCAGAGATTCTAACTGAAGGTTAGCATTTCTTAGCTCTTTCTCCCGCGATTTAACGGTTTGAACCATCTGGGTGAACACCCTTGCCAGCTGTCCCAGTTCGTCGCTGCGTTTGGCGACTTCCGTCAGAAGATCGGGTTGAAAAGCATCTCGCTCCACCTCTGCAGCAGCCGTCGTCACCTTACCTACTTGCTCGATGTAGGCGGCTTGACGCATAATTTCTGCCTTGAAGAGAGCTTCAGCTTCCTGTCGTTTGAGAAAGTTGATATAAGCTTTGGAGTGATAGCGGATGCGGGCGACCAGTTCCACACGGTCGGGCAGTTTTACCAAATAGTCATTCGCCCCCAGTGCAAACGCTTTTGCTTTGATAACCGGGTCTTCCTTGCTGGAGAGCACTATCAGCGGCATATTAGAGGTAGGCACGTCTTTGGCTCGCAGGTACTTCACCAGCAGCAACCCTTCCATTTGCGGCATTACTAGGTCTTGCAGGATAACGGTGGGCAGGCATTCTTTGGCTACCTTGAGCGCTTTGGTGGGGTCGTTACAGTAATGAAAGACGATATCCGCTTCCGGTTTTAGCATCCGGCCAATCGCTTCACCAATAATCGATTGGTCGTCAATCAGTAAAACGGTTATTTGCTCGTCCATAACAGTTATAATAGGTGGGGCAGGAAGAACAGAAACCGACAGGAGAGAGGAAAGTTAAGCTGTTACGCTAATCATGCTGCTGGTTGCAGAAAGGAGGCAGAGCCGACCTAACGACGTTCCCAGGCTCTGCCTGGGAACGAGTGAACAAACCTTTTCAAGTCAGAGCCTGGGAACGATTAGTCCCTCTTCCTTCTTGGCGTCCTTGGCGTCTTGGCGGTTCATTATTAAACATGCAGCATCCTAGCAACTCAGGTTAACTTCTCAAGCAGGGTTGTGGCAATCGCCTCCAGAGATAGCACCTCCACAGCGGCATCCAGCTCCACAGCAGCTTTGGGCATCCCGTAGACAGCGCAAGTCTCTTTATTCTGAGCGATCGTATGCCAGCCTTGCAATCGCAAAGCCCTCAATCCAAGAGCGCCATCCCGACCCATGCCGGTGAGCAGAATAGCAGTCCCCTTGCCTTTCCAGTGCTCCGCGAGACTCTTGAAAAACACGTCAGCGGACGGACGGTAGGGGTAGCTGGCAGGATTTTTGGTGTAACCAAACGTTAAATCGGGTTTTAAGTAGAGGTGATCGTTCGTCCCCGCCACCAAAACCGTGCCTTTGAGCGGGCGGTCGCCGGCAGCAGCTAGGCGCACCGGCAGTGCTGTTTGCTGTGCCAACCACTCAATAAACCCACTAGAAAATTGACCGCCAACGTGCTGGACAATGACGAGCGCAGCGCCAAAACCGGCAGGGAGCTGCGACAGGATCGCCGCCAGCGCTTTCGGTCCCCCCGTAGACGAGCCAATCGCCACTAATGGTACTGTACACGACGGTTCGCACCGCCGCTCTAATTTAGCGTAGCGAGAGGCAAACCCAGCTTTGCTGCCGGGGGAAGCCGGTTTCAGCAATTTGCGAATCCTAGCAATTTTAGCCAGTAGCTTGCTGGCCATTTCAGCACTGCCGTCGGCACCCAAAACCGGCGTATCAACCGCATCCAGCGCTCCGTACCCCATCGCTTCATAGACTTTCGACATATTTGTCTCAGTGCAAGCCGTCACGATCAGAATCGCGCAGGGATAGCATTTCATAATGTGCTGAGTTGCCTCGGCACCATCCATCACCGGCATCAGCAAATCCATGAGGATTAAATCGGGAGGCTCTTTATGGCACTTAGCAACTGCTTCCGCCCCATCGCGAGCCGTCCAAACCACCTGACAGTCGGGCACAGCCTCCAGGACACGTCGCAGTCCCGCTAAAGCGGTCGTCATGTCGTTAACGATGGCAATTTTCATACTTAACGACCTATTAAATCAGCGACCGCATTAATCATCGTTTCGTCCTGGAAACTGCTCTTGGTCAAGTAGTAATCTGCGCCAGCCTCCAGCCCCTGAATGCGGTCTTCTTCCCGGTCGCGGTAGGAGACAACAATCACCGGAAGATAATGCAAGCGCGGATGGCTCTTAATTTGCCGGATCAGTTCAATTCCATTCATGCGCGGCATGTCAACGTCAGTGATCACCAAGTCGTATTCCTTGGTGCGAACCGCATTCCATCCCTCCACGCCATTGATGGCAATATCCACATTATAGCCCCGATTCTCCAACAACTTGCGCTCCATTTCCCGCACCGTGATCGAGTCATCAACAACCAGAATCCTCTTGCGCTTGTCTGCGATTTCTCGCTCGCTTTGAACACTCACCTTGGCCAGCCGGCCCCCTTTCAGTATAGCATCCATCGAGCGCACCATGTCCGACACATCCAGAATCAGAACCGGCGTTCCATCTCCCAGCAAAGCAGTCGCGCTGATATCGGGAACTTTGCCCAAGCGCGGATCTAGCGGTCTGACCACTAAATCGCGCTCGCCGAGAAACTTTTCCACCGTCAACCCATAGGTGCTGTCTCGCTCGCTAATCATCACGACAGCAACCGACCCTTGCTTGGGAGGCGGTTCCGGCAGTTCTAAAACCTGATGGGCAGCAATCAGCCCAATATTTTGCTCGTTCATTGTGAAATATTGGCGATTTTCAACATCGAAAATCTCCTCCCGCACCAAGGTGACAATCTGGTCGATACGAGCGAGGGGAATTGCGTAAGGTTTTCCAGAAATTTTTACCAATAGCGTGCGAACAACCGACAGAGTTAGCGGCAGTTGAAAGTGGAAACTCATCCCTTTTCCTGGCGGGGAAATCGCCCTGACCGTTCCTCCCACCTCATGGGCCATAGTTTGCGCGATATCGAGTCCCACTCCTCGCCCTGAGATTTCCGTTACCTGTTTGGCTGTGGAAAATCCGGGTAAAAATAGAAACTCCATCAACTCCCCATCGGTGAGTTGAGCCGCCATGTCTGGAGTTACTAAGTTTTGGCTGACGATCTTCTTGCGCAAGCGCTCTCGATCGATCCCTCGCCCGTCGTCGGTAACGGTAATCGCCAGCATTCCGCCCCGGTGAAAAGCTTCCAGACGAATCGTACCTTCCGGAGGTTTTCCGGCTGCAATTCGCTCTTCGGGCAGTTCAAGTCCGTGGTCAACGGCATTGCGGAGAATGTGGGTCAGAGGGGCTTCCAACTTCTTGAGAATGTCGCGATCGACCGGCGTTGAAATGCCAACAATGTCTAACTTTACTTGCTTGTTCTGCTTGCGTGCCAAATCGCGAATCATTCGGGGAAAACCCTGTATGCCGTCCGCAAAGGGGCGCATGTGGGAGCTAATCACCTCCCGGTAGAGCCGGTCGGACAAATTTGCAGTCCGGCGGGCATATAATTCCAGTTCATCTATGCGAGCGCCCAGCAGCTGAACGCACTCCTGTTCGCAGATCCGCGCTTGTTCCAGGTATTCCTTTCCCTCTTGGCGCTCCAAATTGCGATCGAAGGCATCCTGCAACTGTTCTAGGTTTCTGGAAAGTTCGCGCAGGCGGGATTTCAAGGACATCATGGAATCGGCAAACGGTTGCAGCCAGTTGGCTTCAATTAATGACTCCCCGGCTAACCCCATGATGCGGTTCAAGTTATCGGCACTGACTCGCACCACTCGATCCTGAGCTGCGCTTTTTTCCGAGGCGAGACTGGATTTTTTGGCTCGCTCCGGACGCTTCCTGTCCTGCGGGGGTGCCGGCGGGGGAGACGCGCTGCTGGCGGCTGCCATATCAGAACTTGGCAGGGCGCTAACTTGGCTGGGAATTGCCACTGCTGACGGAGCGGAAACAGCCGGAAGAAAAGACGCAGAAGATGCGGGAGTTTCCCGAAGCCCCTCTGCCGGTTTTGCCTTCTCCCTGACGGGTTGGGGTTTGGCTCCAGGGTTCAAAATCGCAGCGATCTCGCCTTGCGTCCCTTGAAAATCTGCTTGATGTTCCGCCAGCCAGCCGGCTAGTTCAGCGTCGCTCACCTGACTGATATTCGCGAGCAAATCCACACCCTGCAGCAGCACGTCTACATCATCGGGATTCAGGGTGATGGTTTTATTTTGCGCGGCGGCAAAACAGTCTTCCATAACGTGAGCTAGATTGACTGCCACATCCAGCGCCACAATCCGGGCGGCTCCCTTAATCGAGTGAGCTGCCCGCATCAAGGCTTCCAATTCCTGCCCCGATTGAGGTTGGATCTCCAGAGCCAGCAGTCCGTTATTGAGGATGGCAACTTGCGCCTCCACTTCCAGGCGGAACAAATCCATCATGGAACTGTCTTCTTCACTCAAAACAGGAACTGTATTTGAGCGAGATGCTGCAATTGAGGCGCTTTCTTGACGGGAGCCGGTGAGCGCACTCGCCTCCGGAAAAGAAGCTATTTCTGGATTGACTGCCGGTTGCTGGAAAGCCGGCACCGGCGAGCTGACTGCTCCCACCGCAGGAGCTGATATAATTGGGGAGGATGCCGGTTGGGCTGCAGCAGGCAATTGAGGAATTGAAATCTCTCCAGCATTCTGAATAGGGAAAGCCGCCGAAGCCGCCCCCCCAGAACTCAGTATAACGGAAATCGCTCTCTGCGCGAGCGTCAGCTCCCAGGTATGGTCAGCCATCCAGCGCTCAAACTCGCCAAGAGCCGCAGAGCTCATGCCCAAAAGCAAATCGCTGGCGTGGTGCAACAGTTCAATCTGCTCCCCCTCCAAAGTAAGAGTCCGGTTCTGAGCTGCAATAAAACACTCCTTCACCAGCTGCACCAAGTTGGAGGCAGCCTCCATTTCTACAAGTTGGCAGCTTCCCAACAGGGAATGGACTGCTTGTGCGGCTCGGTCGAGTTCAGTCGCAGAGACTGGCTGCGTTCTGAGGGCCTGCAAACATTGCTTGATGGTGGCAACCTGAGTTTCAACTTCCTGGCGAAACAGTTCCAGAATCGTGTAATCGCTCATATCCGCTTCCCGCTCTTCTACAATATTTTATCATTGAGAGTGTAGAACAGCAATTCGCCGTCGAGATAATTGACTTTCTTGCCCTCCCAGTAAACAATTCCTTGGGTGTACCCTTCGTCGGCTTTGGTGATGACCACGGGTGCCGGCTGTAACTCCTTGAGGTGAAACCGGAAAATCCCGTGCACTTCATCAACGGGAAAAACCCACTTGTCCTCGCCCTGTCCCGCCACAATCATTCGTTTGAGATCGAGCCGGTTGAGTTCGCGGGAAGTCTCCTCAGTTGATTGTATATTCAAAAGATGACTCAGAGAAGCGCAGAGTAGCGTTTCCCCGCGAATGTTGACCAGCCCCAAAAATAACTCGTTGCTCCGGTGAGGCAGGGGTTGAATGACGGAAGGGTGGGTAACTTCTTGCAGCATCCGCACCGGCAGCGCCAATCTCTCATTTCCCAGCCGAAAGATAATGATGGAAATCGCATCGGGTGTGCGGATGATGGCTTCATTCGCTTCAGATATCTCCTGACCGGCAGGCGTTTCTGCCAGAATCCCGAGCCACTCTTCCAGATACTCCTGAGCTGGTTCCCGTTCCAGCAAACTATCGCCCACTGCGGCATAAACGGGACATTCATGGCAGTGGATTACGGCGGGTAATTGACTGCAGGAGCGATCCCCCATTACGCCTATCTGATTCCAGCAATCATTAAAGATGGGGCGACCGCTGCCAAGGTTTTCTTCATTCATAAGCATTTGGTTCCGCGTTCAGTATATTCCCTCGTTCCTGGGGCGGCCACGGGGGGCCGCCCCTACTGCCTGGGAACGCTGTACCAGAGACTCTGCCTTGAAAAGGTTTGTAGTTGGGCTTTAGCCCAATTCCCTCGTTCCTGGGGCGGCCACGGGGGGCCGCCCCTACTGCCTGGGAACGCCCTACCAGAGGCTCTGCCTTGTTTTAAACCTAATTTTGCACCTTAAATTTAGAAATTTCTTCCCGCAACGAGCGGGCGGCATCGTCCAATTGCTCCAAGGCGCTATTGGTTTCCCGCAAGGCATCCACTGTTTGCTGGGAAGCCTCAGTTAATTGCTCCATTGCTTCGCTGATTTGCTGTGCCGCCTGAGATTGCTCCTCCATACTTTGACCGACCTGCTCAAACTGAGGGGGCAAGCTTTGCACTTGATTGATAACTTTACCAATCTGGTGACTGATCTTGCTCACCCGCCCCACACTATCCGTCACCGATTTGTTGAATTTATCCATTTCCATCACCCCCACCGACACCGCCGATTGCATGTCTTTGACAATTTGCTCAATTTCCAAAGTGGCCACGGCAGTCTGGTTGGCCAGCCGGCGGATCTCTCGCGCCACAACCGCAAAGCCGGCACCGTACTCTCCAGCCTTTTCCGCTTCAATCGCCGCATTCAGCGACAGGATACTGGTTTGATCGGCAACTTTGGTAATCGTCACCACCACATTGTTGATGTTGGCGGCTTTTTTATTCATCACTCCCAATTTAGACGTGATAGAGTTGGTCGCTTCTGTTAGCTGGCGCATCGTTTTTTCCATTTCCTCCAGCTCGTCTTGGCTGTTGCTGGCTCCCGCTGCCGTGTTCTGCGTCATGGTGGCGACTTGCTCCATCATTTTCACTAACTTTTGGGAGGTGCGGGCAATTTCCTGAGCGGTTGCTGTGACTTCATTGGTGGAAGCGAGCTGTTCTGTCGCTGTGGCTTCCAGCTCCTTGCCAGAGGCAGCAATTTGAGTGGAAGAGGTGGTAATTTGCACGCCAGACTTCTGAATGCGCCGAATCAAGGAATTCAAGTTCTTGTTCATCGTGGCAAAGGCTGTTTGCAATTTGCCGATTTCGTCTGGCCGGTTGGACGCCTGAATCTGCGCCGTCAAATCGCCACTGGAGATTTTTTGGGCCACCTCTACCACCTCACTGATCTGGCCGGCTAGGCTGTAAAATGCGGTTTGCAATTGGCCGATTTCGTCTAGCTGCTCTTCCGAGGCCAGCACGCTCCTCCCCGTCAAATTTTTGCTGCTGGATATTTTGCAAGAAAGATTCACCAAATCCGCCACCTTGGCTGTTATTGATTTGCTGAAGTAAAATCCAAAAACAACCGCAGTAATAGGGCCAATCAGCAAAGCGACAATCAGCCAGAATGTGCCGCTAGCCGCATTTTTTTGAGCGGTTGTAGCAGTGTCCAGACCAAAATCTTCGTTGATCTTTATATCTTCGAGCAGGTATTTCGTTGCCGCCTCAAAGGAGGGGCGATTATTTTGGGATTGTTGGCGCAGTTGCTCCCAAACAGCAGTGGCTCTTTTTACGGCTGCCATTTCAGGAGAATTGTCTCTGCCTTGACGGAGCAGTTCAAGTTCCCTTGCCACTGGGTTGAGAATCCCCAAGCTCTCGAATTGTTGATTCGCTAGCATGAATCTTTCATGATTTTGTTTCCACTGATTCCAGGCCGTCTTTAGCTGTTCGTAGACTCTCTTCTCTTCATCAGTTTTGTAAGTTGGGTCGTACTGTTTAAATCCGCTCTCAATCTGTTGCCAAGCGCTTTGAATTCGGTTGATTTCAGCAGTTCTTTCAGCTTGGCTGAGGTCAATATCCAGTAAAACTTGTTCCGCTAATTGTATTTGGGTTTGGCCTTCATTAATTTTCCACAGACCTATTACACTGGGCAGACTATTTGTGCTGAGCGTGTTTAGGGCTTGGCTCAGGCTGGCATTCACACTCCAACCCACTAAAGCCACAACTAACACAATTAAACCAATGAACAGAAACGCGCCGGTCAGCCGCTTCTGTAAACCCATGTTCTTTAGCATAAACTGCTCCCGATTTCTCTCTTAAGAACCGTTTAATATTGAGGCTTAGCAGTCCGATCGCCCTTGTTTCGGAACTCGGCTTAGTTGCGCTCGCCCTTTTCAAGTTGCTCAAAGCGTTCTTCTCCCCAGTCTGAGGTCTGGCGCTGGGCTGCCGGTCAAAACCTTGAGATCAGCATCTAGCTCGGCACTCCCACAGAGAGAGCGACGACTTTCCACTGCCCTAGCAATTTTGCGACGCCCCTTAATCTTAGCATACATACCTATTTTTTGCCCCACTAGGCTCTCAATGGGTGCCAGACTCACTCGCACAGTTTTCTCCCGCCGCCAGCAAATAGGTATGTTTTGCGTCAGAAAATAGCTCCTCTAGCTGAATGCACTGAATTATTCCTTTCTCATCCATCTTCATTCCACCTAAGTAAGGGGCTTCTTTGACTCGAATCCCGGAGTCTACAAAGTCCTTTTTTGGCGCGTTAAAGGTTTCTGTGATCCTTTCGGCGATTAAGCCGAGGTATTGCAGCGTGTTATTCTTAAGAGGGGCTCTAACGATAATAATCCGCGTACTCAGGCAGAACCGGCTGGGTGTCCCCCGAATCAAATGGCACAGATCGATGACCGGCACGATCGCGCCCCGATAATTAAATAAACCCGCTACATACTCCGGTACATGATGAATTTTCCTCAGCGGAACGCGCGGAATTACCTCAACAACGCTGGAACTATCAATGGCGTACAAATCATTGCCTACTTGGAAAAGCAACATTAACATAGTTGTCCCCTTTAATTCATCTGGGGGAGTGACGCCCCCATTTTACTGACAAACCGCTCCAAATCGAAAAACTCGATTAACGCTTCCACCGGCGTGTCTTCATCCGCCGGCGTCACAGCTTCAATTTCTCGCACCGTTTCCTCATTCCAATACTGAAACACCTTTCGCGCCAGCACCGGCAGCCACCGGTGACAGCTGTTTGTTATAATCATATATAGCGGTTCTCAAATAAGTTTGCTATACCAGATTCTCAATTTCATAAGTCTCTTGTAGGGACGCGATAAATCGCGTCTCCCATCCCCAAGGTCGTGTGGGAGCGAAAAACGTACCGCACTGATATGATAACCGCTATAGTGCCGGTAGATAAATAGCTGGCATATATTGGGGCGATGCTACAACCCGGTATTCCATCAATCTTAACCAAACAAGCGCCAGATCCCTTAAAAACAGGACTTACTCTTCCTCAGAAAGCAGCCGGTCTATCTGTGCTAGCAAAGATTCCAGTCGCTTATCGCAAGTACGGAAGATCCGAAGTCACCCGTCATACCAATTTAATTAAATCGTGAAACAGATAGTTCTAGCTCCCCCCTTTTTAAGGGGGGCTGGTGGGGATCTCAACTGTTTCATCACAAAATAAAATTGGGATCGCCAATCCCCAATCCCCAGTCACTATTGCATTTTTTTCTGGATGTCTTGCAAGTTCCAGCCGGTTAATTTAGCCAGATTGTTTGCCCACTGAGTTTTCAAACTGCGATAGCCCGCTGCTGACAGGCAAAAAGCACCATCGGCAGGGCGGCGGATAACATAACGCCCCTGAAACATAACATTCGCAAAGTTGCGGAACCATTTACCCGCTTCTGTCACTTGTAAGAACATATCGTCCTCGCTGACTTCCCGGAATATCAAATCTTGGGGAAAATTTGGCTGGTTGTAGCGGACATGGAGGCGAGTGACTGCAGAGAAATTTTCTAAACCCTCCTGCTTTAATAATTCTGTTAATTGCGCAATTTCTTGGAAGGGTACAGAACAGGGATCGCACACCCGATAATACTCCCCTGGTAGCGGGCCGGCATATTCCAAAAAGGCAGCATTTTTACCCGAACGTTCATATTCTTGCTGGAACAGGGATTGATAAAAATTGCCAAAATCGTTTTTAATAAATTCTGGCAATTCTTGGCCCGAGGGTTCGGATTTAGTAGATTTTGCATCCGTGGGAATTAACAGCGTGCGGTAGTTGGCGACTTCTGCATATCCCTTGGGCGAAAGGATGTAAACCGTTAAGTCTTGGTCAGCCAGTCCGTTCAGCGTTCCCAAACGAATTGGAAGCATAAATTTATCAGATTCATAATCCAGCACAATAGGGCGCAAAAATCCGTAGCCTTGTTTTTGAAAAGCCTGCAAGTTCACTTTTGTCACAAAAAACTTCATCCCTTGCTGGATGTATGATTCCAGCATTGGTTCAGCCTTGGCTGGTATTTTGTAACCATTTTTAACCAGCCAATTTGTCAGGCTGTTAGACTCATTGGCGCTGAGAATAGTAATATCATATTCTCCAACAGTAAACTGGTCTTCAACAGTGACGACATTTAAAGCGTTCTCAAACACTTGTTTGGCTTTGTTAGTTTGAGATAACAAAGAAGGTAAAGCAACAGTGAACAGCAAGCCGATAAAGAAGAACCACAGTAAAACTCCTATCCATCTCCCCCGGCGAATAAACCAGACAGCGCTGCCAATTGCAGTGGCAATTACCGCCACCAATAAATATAAATCAAATTCTGCTTGGCAAGGTTTATCGACATATTCCACCAGGCGAGGAGCGGTGAAGTTGTCGAGCGCTTGTATGATTTCATTATTGCTAATTCGCACTTGTTCGCGTCTTGGGACAACTGGAATGGGAACAATGCGGGCAAAATCTTGGACATCGCCTTGATAATCATTAGCCATGAAAAAAATATTGCGTTTTCCATTGTGGGCGATGATGACTTGGGACGAGGAGTTGTAAAGTTTGCTATCTGCCTTGGCGACGAAAAAGCCGCAAAATGCCAAAGCGGCGGGGGCGACAGAAAGAGAAATCAACAATACGCACAGCAAAACAAGGGTGTATTTTCTCCATCGCTGGTTCATGGTTTTTTCTCCAAAATTGAGCCAACAGCTAAAATGCTTGCTCTTGCTTACTGACCCCTTAATTAAACTATTCACTTGCGTGGAGTGGGGTTCAGTACACCCAACGGGCAGTCGTCGGTAGCCGCCCTACAAGGGTTGCTCTACTTTTTCCCCCCCTTTTTTAAGGGGGGGTAAGGGGGGGATCAATTCTGTACCTCACTCAGTTGGAATCTGGTATCCCTATTAAAATGATAAGCCGCCGGCTTGACTCGCCGGCAGTTCCCCCCCTCAAAAACAAAATAGGGGCAATTTAATTGCCCCTACTTGACATTAAGCGCGTAAATGTGCTATCGCAAATCTACTAACGGACACCGGCTGGCTTGTGGACGATGAAGCTGAGAACTTGGCACTGCTTCACGTTGTCAAAAGCCACCACGCGGATGTAGCAATTCGGGTACTCAGACCGGCACTGCTGCACTTCACTGAGGACTTCTTGGGGGCTGCGGGCGCTGAACAGGGGCAGCTTCCACATCGTCCAGTAAAACAGAGTCGGATCGGAGTTTTCATTAAACTCCACCGCAGGAAAATAACCCTTGTCCAAAACGTACTGGATCTGCTTGGCAATCTGCGAGTCCGTCAGAGGGGGCAGATAAGAAAGGGTTTCGTAACGGCGCTCTTTGGGTAGGGTTTTCATTGTTGCTTCCTTCGTCTGTTGCTGGGATCTACGATTCTTTTTTAGGATTTGGGACGCCGGGATTGGGGGATTTGGGGATTGACCTTACCCATTACCCGTCGGCTTTCGCCCACTGGCACCTAACTGGAGCGATTGTCCAAATTAGGCTCAGAGCTAATTTCAAGTTCGGGATGGCTAGCAGAGTAAGGATAGCTGGCGTGCGTCATGCGCTCCAGATGCTGCCGGCGATATTCCATATTCGCCTGACGGATGCCGGTGCGAACCAACTCAGGCAAAGAGTTGGCCACTTCCTCAGCGAGGTGATCCCGCACGGTCATGATCCGAAAGGCCAGGTCTTGCTGCACCTGCAGTAACTCCCGCAGGTACTCCTCTCCATCCTGGATCTTTCCCGTGGAAGAAAAACCATTCAGCCAGCTCGCCAAGGGCGGATTCGTCTCGCTCAGCTGAGCCAAAACAGTTCGCACCGCTTGATAAGTCAGGTAACTCGCCAGCACCTTGGCTGTCTCTTTGGCAATTTCTCTTATGTCCATGTTGTTGTGAATTTTGATATAGGTATTTGTCTTCTACCAAAATCCTTCGTAAAGGATTGTTGCCTCCTTTACTGGGTACAACTCTCTACCCACTTTCCCCTGACATTTCCAGGCGACAGCCCAGAAAGCTTTCGGGATACTTCAGGCCCATTTCCACAGGATTTTGCCAAAAATCGCCATGCACTGAGAGCGCCAGCGCTTTCCTATCCCTAACTCCAGCTTTTCCCCCGTCTCGAATCCCCAGTCCTGAGTTCTGAGCGAGATTTTTCACTCAGCACCCAGCACTGGGCACTCTCAACGTCTGTATCAGACGGTATCCATCGCCTCGAACTCGAACTTGATTTCCTTCCACAGTTCGCAAGCTGCAGCCAGTTCAGGAGACCACTTGCAGGCTTCGCGGATCACGTCGTTGCCTTCGCGGGCCAGGTTGCGGCCTTCGTTGCGGGCTTGGATGCAGGCTTCCAGCGCCACGCGGTTGGCGGTTGCGCCAGGAGCGTTGCCCCAGGGGTGGCCCAGGGTGCCGCCGCCGAATTGCAGCACCGAGTCATCGCCGAAGATTTCCACCAGTGCCGGCATGTGCCATACATGGATACCGCCGGAAGCCACTGCCATCACCCCAGGCATAGAGGCCCAGTCTTGGCTGAAGTAGATCCCGCGAGACTTGTCTTGCTCGACATAGTTTTCGCGCAGCAGGTCCACAAAGCCCATCGTGATGCCGCGCTCGCCTTCCAGCTTGCCCACCACAGTGCCGGTGTGGATGTGGTCGCCACCGGACATCCGCAGGGTCTTGGCCAATACGCGGAAGTGAATCCCGTGGTTCTTCTGCCGGTCGATCACGGCGTGCATGGCGCGGTGGATGTGCAGCAGCAGACCGTTGTCGCGACACCAGCGAGCCAAAGTCGTGTTGGCGGTGAACCCTGCAGTCAGGTAGTCGTGCATGACGATCGGCATTTCGAGTTCTTTGGCGAACTCAGCCCGCTTCATCATTTCTTCGCAGGTGGGCGAAGTGACGTTCAGGTAGTGGCCCTTGATTTCGCCGGTTTCAGCTTGCGCCTTCTTGATCGCGTCCGCGACGAACAGGAAGCGGTCGCGCCAGCGCTGGAACGGCTGGGAGTTGATGTTTTCGTCGTCCTTGGTGAAGTCCAAACCGCCGCGCAAGCACTCATAGACGGCGCGACCGTAGTTCTTCGCAGACAGACCCAGTTTGGGCTTGATGGTACAGCCCAGCAGGGGACGGCCATACTTGTTCAGCTTGTCGCGCTCTACTTGGATGCCGTGGGGAGGACCTTGGAAGGTCTTCAGGTAAGCAACGGGAATCCGCAGGTCTTCCAGACGCAGCGCCCGCAGGGCTTTGAAACCAAACACGTTCCCCACGATCGAGGTCAGCATGTTGGTGACGGACCCTTCTTCAAACAGATCGAGGGGATAAGCAACGTAGCAGATGAACTGGTTATCTTCGCCGGCAACGGGCTCGATGTCGTAGCAGCGACCCTTGTAGCGATCCAGGTCAGTTAGCAGGTCTGTCCACACGGTCGTCCATGTGCCGGTGGATGACTCAGCAGCCACAGCAGCGCCGGCTTCTTCCGGAGGAACGCCAGGCTGGGGCGTAACGCGGAACGCCGCCAGAATATCCGTATCTTTCGGCGTGTAGTCCGGGGTGTAGTAAGTCAGCCGGTAGTCTTTAACGCCGGCCTTGTAGCCAGTCTTTGCTTGTGTCTGAGTCGAGGCGTAGGTCATAATCCCCCTTCCTAGGAATCATGGAATAAGCAGGTTGCTTTTCTTAAGCTCCTCTAAATATACCAGGGTATGCGATAAGTTAAACTTCAAATCTCTTTTTGTAAAACATAACCATTGTTTATGATTCATTATAATGCTTAATATTTTGTTACATTTGGGCCCGTAAGCGATGGGATGTGCGTGGGGCACTGGCCACTGGGCGTGGGGCGTGGGGCGTGGGGCATCATCGCATGGGGCATCATCGCATGGGGTCAATTCTCACTTGCCCCTTCACCCCCACCCCCTAACCCCTAACCCCTACCCCCACCCACTACCCCCACCCACTACCCCCTACCCCCTAACCCCTAACCCCTAACCCCTTAAAGGTAAAATCTAGAAGACCGTGGCGCTGGTGTGGCGCTCTGTCTCCCCCTTGACTTTTGCAGCCGGTTGTGAATTTGTCTTTTCCGACTTCCGTCCACTGCATCAATCCCGACTGTCTGCGTCCCGCCTCTCAGACTGCCGGCAATAAGTTCTGTCAGAGTTGCGGGACACCCCTGCTATTGAACAATCGCTACATTCCCCTGCAAAAACTGGGCAGTGGCGGGTTTGCTGTCACCTACACCGTCTGCGACCTCAAGTTCCAGACTGAGCGGGTGCTCAAATTGCTGGTGGAAACCTCCCCCCAAGCGCTGCGACTGTTTGAGCAAGAAGCCGCCGTTTTGGCCAGCCTGCGCCATCCGGGCGTGCCCCGGGTGGAGTCGGGCAGCTATTTTCAGGTGCAGCTTCCCGCACCGCACCGGCGCACTCTGCCCTGTCTGGTGATGGAAAAAATTAATGGCCAGACTCTGGAGGACTTTCTCGACCGCTATCCCAAAGGGTGTCCGGAAGCCCTAGTCCTCGACTGGCTGTGTCAGGCGGCGGACATTTTGCAGGTGCTGCACCGGCGCAAGATTGTCCACCGCGACCTGAAACCGGCCAACTTCATGCTGCGCACCCCCCCTCACCCAGGAGGGGCTGGGGAAGGTAAATTAGTGGTGATTGACTTTGGCGGAGTCAAACAAATCGCCACCGCCCTGCAGAAATCTCAGCGGAGCTCCACGCGGGTGGTTTCTCCAGGATACAGCCCCCCGGAGCAGATTGCCGGCGCACTCATCGGACCGGCTGCCGATTTCTACGCCCTGGGGCGCACCTGCATTCACTTGCTCACCGGGCGCTACCCCGCCGATCTCGACGATCCCGTGACTGGACAGTGCCGGTGGCACCATCACGCCCGCGTCAGCCCAGTCTTGGCTATTCTTATAGATGAAATGGTGCAGCCGGCACCGGAGTTTCGACCGGCAAGCGCCGCTGAGATTGCTAAGCGTCTGCGGCAGCGGTCGAGCCGGCAGCGCCCCCAAGTCACCGCCCAGGTGAGGGCCACCGGCAGCAGCGTCACGGTCGTCTTGCGGGCCATTTTCAAACCGCTGTGGCAAGCGCTCACCGCCATAGCTATCTTCTTATATGAAATACTTGCCGGCACAGTGCTAGCCATCACCGGCGCTGTCTGGTGGCTGGTGCGAGGGTTTTTCGATACCTTGCTGGGCATGGTGATGGCGGGATTTGGCGGCAGTGTGGGTGCCGGCATCGGGTTTTGGCTGGCGTACAAGGTGCCTGCCGGCATACAGATAGTCAATTTCCTCTCTCAACAGCTTGTCAGGTGGATTCCCGACACCCACCTGACAGTCGAGCGGGCGGTTCTCGTATTTGGCTTGGCTGGGTTGGGCACAGCCCTGGGACTGACCGAGGCGGGAAGTTTTGGCCAGTTCCGGCAGTTTGGGCCGGCTGGGCTGATGGGAATTTTGGGCTACGTCTTGGGGTGGTTTGCCTTGCATGCGATCGCACCGGCAGCCGCCACCGCCGGCAGCCTAACTGAAGCTTGGATGGCATTTACTGCCATCGCGATCGCAGCCCTCACCCTCGGTCTGGGATTGCGCGGACCTCTCCTGCTGCACGCCTCTCTCGCCGCAATCGGAACTGCCACCCTCATTGCCGGTTTGGTTTCCCCATCCCCCTCCTCCTTTTTCCCCCACCTTCTCCCCACGGCTGCCGGCGGTATCCAGCTGGCGGACAGTATCGTCTTTTTTGCTCTCTTGGGGAGTGCCTGCGCCTTCTGTCTCGGTGTCAGCTACTATCTCCTCGTTCCTTGCTTGCGCTTCTTGGGTTTCCGCTAACCTTCAGAAACCGGATTTCTGCAATAGCCTTGGCATCGGGGCGGAAATCTTTATTCAGAAACCCGGTTTCTTTCTTCCAGGCCAGAAACCTGGTTTCTGCAATAGCCTTGGCATCGGGGCGGAAATCTTTATTCAGAAACCCGGTTTATTGAGTTGACATTTCAGACAGGAGGAGTGTAAAATAACCCAAGTTGCTACTTAGCAGTCAGTCAGGCGAGATCCCCCCCTAGCCCCCCCTTCAAAAGGGGGGGACATTCTCAAAGCCCCCCTTTGTAGGGGCGGTGCCACCCACGGAGACCGCCCCGTTTGGGGGGATATGGATGCTTAGACTTGTAGGTAGCAACTTGAGTTAAAATAGCAGAAACTGTCACTATTATGCCCAAAAATATCAGATATGAAACCAGGAGATGCAGTCGCTGCCAAGTGGAGTCAGGGCGGTTATTACTTAGCCCGGATTGTAGGGGGCAGCGGAGATGAATACGACGTTATTTATGCAGATGGGGATAGCGGCACCCTCAGCCCAAAAGAGATCGTTCCCATTTCCCCAGCCGGCAGTACCAAGATTGGCGATCCCGTCCTCGCCGCCAGCGAAGGATCTAAAATGTACCCGGGTGTTGTCGTTGAAAAACTTGACGGCGGGGAAGCTTACAGCGTACAATGGGATAGCGGCGAAGAACCCTCTGTCGTGCCGGCAGACAAAATTGCCAAATTCCCTATTCCTCTGTTGAAACCCGGAGATACAGTCGCCGCCAAGTGGAGTGAAGGCGGTTATTACTTTGCCCGAATCGTAAGCGTCAAGGGCGACAGTTATCATATTATTCACGGAGATGGGAACACCGCCACACTCAGCGCCAGCGATATGATTCCCATTTCCCCATCTGCCGGCTCTATCAAAGCCGGCGATTTCATTCTAGGCGTCTGGGAAGGTGACCGCATGTACACCGGCACTGTTACGGAAAAGATTGAGGGCGGAAACGCTTATATAGTGCAGTGGGATAAGGGCACTACCCCGTCGGTGGTGCCGGCAAGCCAAATTGCCAAGCTTCCTTGAAATTGCCCTAAACTCTTATAAAGAGTGGCTGTTTCCGGGGCAATCTGCAATCGCACCCGATCCACCGGCACCTCGGTAAGTTGAGCGGTTTACATACTGTTGGCAATCTGCAATCGCACCCGAGATGCTGGCACTGTGTTGGGGGCGGGTTTATTGGTAGGGTGAGCTGTGTGAGAAAGATTTCGGGTGAACCCGCCCCTACAGCAATCGGCAATTTTATCCGAGTCATTGACAAAAAAGCGAAAGTGTGCTAAGGGAAGGCTACCGGCTGGCGGGGCAGTTTGCCGGCGGTTGCCAGAAGGGGTGGGGAGTGGCGGTGGGGGGGTTGGCGGTGAGGGTGACGGTGCCGGTGGGGCTAATCACCCAGCCTTGGGCTTCTACGAGGGGGGGTGGGGAGCCGGGATTAGGGGATTGGGGGATTTCTCGGGTGAGTTTGGGGGGCGGGGATGCTTCTTTTGGGGTCGATATCCAGTCTACTGCCAAAGCGGTGCCGGTGAGGGGATCGGTGGGGCTTTGGGGGATGCCGACGAAAGCCGGTGACGGTGAAGCTGCTGCCTCTGGCGACTGCTTCGCAGGGGTTGGTAATTAAGCCGGAGACATCCTGTAGTGATGGCAATTGTAGTAACCCAGCGGTGGGGTCAACATTAGGGGTGTTAATTGTGACGACGCCGTTTAACTGGGGATTTCCCCCAGTGGCAGTAATGTCACTGTTTGAGGTGGGCGACAGTCGGTACTCTGTGCCAAAAATGCCAGTAGCGGTGATGGTGACTTTTCCGCCAAAGCTTTCTTGGGAGTTGGCGCTGATGTCGCTATTTTCTAGGGCGGCTATGGTGTCGGTATTGAAGGTGATATTGCCGCCAGAACTGTTGCCGGTGGCGTTGGTGGTGATGCCGCTGTTATGGCGCATTTGAATACTGCCGGCGTTGAGGGTGATATTGCCACCGCCGCCTCGAGTATCGGCGCTGACAGAAGCTTGGTTATCTAGGCGGAGGGCGCTGGAAGTGACTGTTAGGTTGCCGGCGACTCCAGTGCCCTGACTGCTAGCAGTGACTTTCGCCCCATCCCGCACAGTTAGCTGCGGAGTTTCTACCGTCAAATCGCCTCCATTGCCGGTTGAACCAGAGTCAGCTGAAGCCAACAAACCGCTGGAATGCACACCGTCAGCTGAGGTGCCAATCAAGTTTACTGATTCCGCAGCCCTCACTGTCAGCGCACCTCCGTTACCGCCACCAAAAGTACCAACGGCAATCTGCGCCCCATCCCTCACTGTCAACCGACCTGTTTCTACGATTAAATTGCCTCCACTGCCGGTTGAGGTAGACTCAGTTGAAGCAAACAAACCGCTGCCAATCAGGTCTACTGACTCCGTAGCCCGCACTGTCAGCGTTCCCGCGTTACCGGCACCCTTAGTACCCGCAGTAATCTGCGCCCCATCCGCCAGGGTAAGCCGGCCTGTTTCCACCCTCAAATTGCCGCCATTGCCGGTTGAGTCAGGCTCAGTTGAAGCAAACAAACGGCTGCCAATCACGTCTACCGACTCAGTAGCCCGCACTGTCAGCGTTCCTGCGCCACCGGCACCCCTAGTGATAGCGCTAATCTGCGCCCCATCCCGGAGGGTCAATCGGCCTGTTTCCACCGTCAAATTGCCGCCCTTGCCGGTTAAGTTAGAGCTAGTTGAGGTAGAGAAAGCGCTGGCAGCCTGACCGTTAGCTGAGGTGCCAATCAGGTCTACCGACTCAGTAGCCCGCACTGTCAGCGTTCCTGCGTCACCGGCACCTAAAGTAGAAGCGCTGATCTGCGCCCCATCCGCCAGGGTAAGCCGGCCTGTTTCCACCGTCAAATTGCCGCCCTTGCCGGTTGAGTTATACCCAGTTGAGGTAGAGAAAGCGCTGGCATACTGACCTAAGCTCGAGGTGCCAATCAGGTCTACCGACTCAGTAGCCCGTACTGTCAGCGTTCCTGCGCCACCGGCACCATAAGTATCAGCGAGAATCTGCGCCCCATCCGCCAGGGTAAGCCGGCCTGTTTCCACCGTCAAATTGCCTCCATTGCCGGTTGAGGTAGGCTGAGTTGAAGCAAACAAACCGCTGGAATTATGACCGTCAGCTGAGGTGCCAATCAAGTTTACTGACTCCGCAGCCCGCACTGTCAGCTTTCCCGCGTCACCGGCACCAAAAGTAGAAGCGGAAATCCGCGCCCCATCCAGAACCGTCAACCTGCCTGTTTCCACCGTCAAATTGCCTCCATTGCCGGTTGCGCCCGGGCTGACATTAGCAAACAAACCGCTGGAAAACTGACCGTCAGGTGTGGTGCCAGTCACCTCTACCGAATCCGCCGCCCGCACACTCAAGGAACCTCCCGCATTGCCACCCTCTGTCTGCCCGATAATGACTGACCCATCACTGAGAGTGACGCGCCTTCCTGTAACCTGAATTGTACCACTCCCACTGCCACTCACATCTGCAGAAGCTGCCTGCGATAGCTGGATATCTTGGAAGTTCCGCACTCCTGAATAGTCTAGCACCCAACCGGCACTGTTTGGAATGAGACTCACATAACTTCCCGCGCCCGCACTTCCCAGTTCGATGCGCCCTCCTTCTGCTGTGACATTTCCCCCGACCAAGGAAATGTCACCGCCAACTAGGGCTAAAGTTTGACCGGCACTCACTTGCAGTCCTGCCGGCCTGTTATCCCGAATTATAGCATTAGTTTTGGGGTCACGACTCATATTGTTTCCCGCACCCCGCACCACAATCCCTCCCGGATTCTGCCCTAACTGCAAACCTACCGGCACGTTAACTGTCAGCAGCGGTGGCGCTGCTGGGTTTGTGGCGCTGAATTCCGTCCCGTCCGCCAATTTAATGCTGCTGGCGGTTGTTCCCAGAAAGGAACCGCCAATATTCAGTGAGGCGTTGGGGCCAAAAATTATTCCGTTGGGGTTGAGCAGGAATAAGTTGGCGGTGCCATTTGCCTTAATTACGCCGTCAATGTTGGATATTGAACCCCCCGTCACCCGCGTGATGATGTTCTGAATATCTAGGGAGTTGTTGAAGTGGGCGGTGGTGCCGGTGGGGAGAGAAAATTCCCGGAAGCTGTGGAAGAGATTCGCCCCGGCACTCGTACCGCCGGAGATGGTGATAGTATTTCCTTGTGGCGTCACCACAGAGTTCACCGGCATGGTGGCGTCGGGCACAATTTGCGCCCAACTCGGGGGGCTAGTCGTCAGGCACCCTATTGCCAGACTGCCGAATATCCAGATGCGAATACGCTGTTTCATTGCTGTGTTTGTACTCTGCTGTCGCGTGCGGGGTGGGGGTTGCAGGTGAGATCTCCACCTTAAACGCCCCCTAAGTAGGGGCGGGTTTATTCGTAGGGTGAGCTGTATGAGAAACATCTCGGGTGAACCCGCCCCTACTTCGCCGCCTGCCAATGCGTGCCAATTATACCCGATATCTCTGTGAGCTGCAACTTCGGTTTGCATACTGTGGGCAATTTGCAATCGCACCCGAGATGCTGGCACTGTGTTGGGGGCGGGTTTATTGGTAGGGTGAGCTGTGTGAGAAAGATTTCGGGTGAGCCCCGCCCCTACAGCAATCGGCAATTTTATCCGAGTTATTGACAAAAAAGCGAAATTGTGGTAATGGGAGGCTACCGGCTTTGCGGGCAGGGAGCGGGCGGCTGCCAAGAGGTTGGAAACTCGGCGGGGGGGTTGGCGGTGAGGGTGACGGTGCCGGTGGGGCTGATCACCCAGCCTCGGGCTTCTACAAGTTGGGGTGGGGAGCCGGGATTGGGGGATTTGGGGATGATTTGCGGCGGGGAAGGTTGGCTGCTTTGGGGAGGAAAGCCCAAATCGAGGATCGTGGTGCCGCCGGTGAGGGGCTCGCTGGGGCTGGGGGGGATGCCGCCCCTGCCGGTGACGGTGAAGCTGCTGTTGCGGTAAGCGGCGCAGCCGGTGTCTATTAAGCGGGCGCTCTCCAGGAATCCTGACTGCAATTCCACAAGCCCAAAGGCGGGGTTAATGTCAGGGGTGTTGATTCGCACGACGCCGCTGAAGGAAGCGCCTAGATCGGAACTGGCTGTGATGTCAGAGGTGAGTGGGGATTCCATTTGGCGGTATTCGGTGCCGAAGATGCCTTTGGCGCTGATACTGACTTGCCCTCCGGAACCCTGTTGGGCGTTGGCGGTGATGTCGCTATTTTCTAAGGCGGTTATGGTGTCTGCGGTGATGCCGATATTGCCGCCGGTGGCTGTGCCTTGGGCGTTGGTGGTGATGGCGCTGCCACCGCGCAGCTGGATGTCACCGGTGGTGAGGGTGATGTTACCGCCATTGCCGGCAGCGGTTTGGGCGCTGAGTGTTCCAAAATTGAACAGCCGCACTGAGGGGGCTGCAATCTCCAGGTTGCCGGCTTTGCCACCGGCAAAACTGTCCACGGCGACGCGAGCTCCATTTTCTACAACAAGCCTTGGTGTGGCAATGTTGATGTCGCCGGCATCTCCGCTCCCCTGAGAGTTGGTGCGTATGAAGCTGGGAAATCGGGGGTCGGCAGAGGTTCCTGTTACTGTTACTGAATCGGCTGCTGTCACATGTACAGTTCCGCTCCGCCCGGAGCTAAAGGTACTCGCTGAGACTCTCGCTCCCTCCCTGACAGTCAGCCTGCCGGTGTTAATCATTATATCTCCGGCATTTGCCTGACTAATCGTAGTAGTAGTTAAGCTTGTGTTAAGGGGGATGCCCAGGATATAAAAGATGTCACCTCCGATCAGTTCTACTGACTCGGTGGCGTTTACGGTTAGGGTGCCGCTGGCTCCCGCGCCTGCGGTACTTGTTATCGCTACGGCGGAATTCTGCAGTCTCAAATTGCGCGTGTTAACCGTCAGGTTGCCAGCGACTCCAGTGCTTTCAGGTCTGTTGCCGGTAATCAAGCCGGAGCTGTCCAACAGTACAGATTCTTTGGCGTTTACAGTTAAAGCTCCGCCAACACCCGATCCGGTGGTGGATGTGACGGCGAAAGCTCCATTTTCGGCTGTGAATCTGGATGTGTTAATTGTGATGTCCCCCGCATCTCCCGCACCGAAGCTCATGGCATACAAGCCGTTGCGCAAGTTAGAAAGACCTGTAGTGAAATCAGCTAGCTGGGTAAACCCCTCGACAAATCTTCCCGTGCCGGTGAGCTCTATGGAATCTGTAGCGTTGACTGTTAAATTGCCGGCATGTGTGGCTCCTGTGGTGCTGGTGGATATCAGCCCCCCGCGCAGGATTAACCTGCTCGTTTCAATGGTGATATTCCCTCCGGCACCGGCAGCGGCTGACTCCACTGAAGTGGAGATGGTGCTGGGAGTTTTGCCGTCTGGAGAGGTGCCGGTGACTTGTATAAAATCCCTGGCTTTTACCGTCAGGGTGCCGGCTTTCCCGGCACCGGCACTGCCGGCGGATATCGCCCCTCCATCGCGCACGCTCAACCGCCCTGTTTCAACGCTCAAATTGCCGGCATTTCCTGCGGAACCCTGAACCGCTTGAGTTTGCAGGATGCTCCCCCAATTCTCCCCAACCGCACCGCTCAATTCTACAGATTCTGACGCCCGCACTGTCAGGGAACCCCCACTGCCTTTTCCCGATGTTGAAGCGGATATTGAAGCGCCGTCTTGTAGGATTAACCGGCCTGTTTCTATGGTGATGCTGCCGGCACTGCCGGTGGAACCTTCGTTGGCTTCGCTCAGCAAGAAATTGGGCAAGCCTTGGGAGCTAATCCCTCTCATTTCTACGGAATCTTTTGCCTTGACTGTCACTGAACCACTACTGCCTGCGCCAAAGGTTGCTGATGATATAACCGCTCCATTTTCCATAACCAACTTGCCCGTGTCTACAGTGAGGGTGCCGCCACTGCCAGTGGCTCCTTTTGTGACTTCCGTCAGTAAAGAGCTGGGATATCCAAAGGCACTCACACCGCTCAATCGCACAGAGTCTGTCGCGTGCAGTGTCAGGGAACCTCCGGATTTTGAGCCGGCTGTTGTTGCCATTATAACACTGCCGTCGCTCAGGGAGATTTGACTGCCGGTTACTTGGACAGTGCCGCCGCTGTCACCGCTGGTATCTAGGGAAGCTGCTGCTGCCAGCTGGATGTTTTGGAAATTGGGTGCGCTAGAATATCCTAAAGTCCAGCCATTTTCTACTGGCGTGAGCGTCACGGTGCTGCCCGCACCCACACTTCCGAGTTCAATTCGTCCGCCTTTTGTGGTCAAATTCCCGCCGGCAAGTGTGACGTCACCCCCGACAAGGGCGATGGTTTTACCGGCAACTTCAAGTCCGGGTGGGCGATCGTCTTTGAGGGTGGCAAAGGTTTCCGGATCTGATTTGAGATTGTTGCCGGTGCCGGCTACTTCTATTTTACCCGGTTCCTGCCCGAATTGCAAGCCAACCGGCACGCTAACTGTCAGCAAAGGCGGCGCTGCAGGGTTTGTGGCGCTGAATTCATTGCCATCCGCCAATTTAATGCTGCTGGCGGTACTGGCAAGAAACGAACCGCCAATATTCAGGGAGGCGTTGGGGCCAAAAACGATGCCGGTGGGGTTAATCAGGAATAAGTTGGCGGTGCCATTTGCCTTAATTACGCCGTCTATGTTGGAGATTGACCCTCCTGTGACTCGCGTGATGATGTTCTGAATATCGATGCTATTATTGAAGTGAGCTGTGGTGCCTGCCGGGAGAGAGAATTCCCGGAAGCTGTGGAAGAGATTCGCACCGGCACTGGTGCCGCCGGTGATGTTGAGCGTATTTCCTTGTGGGGTTACCATAGAGTTCACCGGCAGGGTGGCGTCGGGAGCGATTTGCCCCCAACTCGGGCTGCTAGTAATGAGGGACGCTATTGCCAGACTGCCGAACATCCAGAAGTTGCGAATACCTTGTTTCATTGATGTTGGTTGGATTGGGCTGTCTTGGGGGATTGGGGCTGCCGGCTTTTTTCTTCACCTCACCCGCCTTCTTACTTTTAGCTTGCTGCCTGCTAATGTTGCAATTCTACCTCCGCCCAAAGGGCATCATCGCACAGCGCTGTTTGTATACTGTTGGCAATCTGCAATCTGCTGCTTTGGGGTTGACAAAAAAGGGAGAGTGTGGTAAAGGAGGCTACTGTATGGCGGGGCAGTTTGCCGGCGGCTGCCAAGTCCCGTGGGGAGTGCCATTAGGGGGGTTGGCGGTGAGGGTGACGGTGCCGGTGGGGCTGATCACCCAGCCTTGGGCTTCTACGAGGGGAGGTGGGGAGCCGGGATTGGGGGATTTGGGGATTTCTTGGGTCAGTGTGGGGGATGCCGGCGCTCCAGTTGGGGGGGAGATCCAGTCTACGGCAAGAGCGGTGCCGGTGAGGGGATCGGTGGGGCTTTGGGGGATGCCGCCTCTGCCGGTGACGGTGAAGCTGCTGCCTCTGGCGAGTGGTGTGCAGGGGTTGTTGATTAAGCCGGTGACATCTCGCAGCTGTGATGGCAATTGGATTAACCCAGAGGTGGGGTCAGTATCAGGGGTGTTAATGGTGACGGTGCCGTTTAACTCGGGACTGCCGCCGGTGGCGGTAATGTCACTGTTTGAGGTTGAATTGAGCCGGTACTCTGTGCCAAAAATACCCTGAGCGGTGATGGTGACTTTTCCGCCAAAGTTTTCTTCAGAATTAGCGCTGATGTCGCTATTTTCTAGGGCGGCTAGGGTGTCGGTATTGAAGGTGATATTGCCGCCAGAACTGCTGCCGGTGGCGTTGGTGGTGATGCCGCTATTGCGGCGCAGCTGAATGGTGCCGGTGTTGAGGGTGATGTTGCCACCGCCGGCTCGAGTGTCCGAGCTGACAGAAGCCTCAGTGTCGAGGCGGATGGCGCTGGCAGTGATTTCTAAGTTGCCGGCGACTCCAGTGCCATCACTGCTAGCAGTGATGCTCGCCCTATCACGGACAGTCAGCTGGCCTGTTTCCACCGTAAAATTGCCCCCTTTGCCTGTTGCGTTACGCCCTGCGAAAGCGAACAAACCGCTGGCATACCGACCGTCAGCTGAGGTGCCAATCAGGTCTATCGATTGAGTGGCTCGCACTCTCAGCGTTCCTGCGTTACCGGCACCGCGAGTGGTAGCGCCAATACGCGCCCCATCCCGCACAGTCAACCGGCCTGTTTCCACGGTCAACTCGCCACCATTGCCGGTGGAGCCAATTTCTGTTGTAGCAAACAAGCCGCTGGAAGACAGACCGTCAGGTGTGGTGCCTGTCAGGTACACCGATTCCGCAGCCCGCACAGTCACGTTTCCCGCATTACCGGCACCCCAAGTGCTAGCGGTAATCCGCCCCCCATCCTTGAGGGTCAGCCGGCCTGTTTCCACCGTCAAATTGCCCCCATTGCCGGTTAGCTCAGATTCAGCTGAAGCAAACAAGCCGCTGTAAACCTCACCGTCAGGTGTGGTGCCCTCGATCTCTACCGATTCCGCAGCTCGCACTGTCAGCCTTCCCGCATTACCGGCACCGAAGGTGCTAGCGTCAATCACCGCCCCATCCCGGACACTCAGCCGGCCTGTTTCCACCGTCAAATCGCCTCCATTGCCGGTTGCGTCAGGAGTAGTTGTAGCAAACAAACCGCTAAAATAAAAACCGTCAGCTGTGGTGCCCATCACCTCTACTGACTCCGCAGCCCGCACTTTCAAAGTTCCTCCATGACCGGCACCCCAAGTGATAGTGCTAATCTGCCCCCCATCCCGGACACTCAACCGGCCTGTTTCCACGGTCAAATCGCCCCCACTGCCGGTTGCGCCCGGGCTGACCTCAGCATACAAACCGCTGAGATACAAACCGTCAGCTGTGATCCCGATCAGTTCTACCGACTCCGCCGCTCGCACACTCAATGAACCTCCCGCATTGCTACCCTCTGTCAGCCCGATAATGGCTGATCCCTCACTGAGGGTGACGCGCCTTCCTGTGACCTGAATTGTGCCACTCCCGCTGCCACTCACATCAGCCGAAGCTGCCTGGGATAAGTGGATATCTTGGAAGTTCCCCACTCCTGAATAGTCTAGCGCCCAACCGGCACTGTTTGGAATGAGACTGACATAACTCCCAGCTCCCGCACTCAAGAGTTCGATGCGCCCCTGTTCTGCTGTGATATTTCCCCCAACTAGGGAAATGTCGCCGCCTACTAAGGCTAAGGTTTGACCGGCACTCACTTGCAGTCCCGCCGGTCTGCTCTCCCTGGTAATGGCACCAGTTTCTGGGTCAACACTCAGATTGTGACCGGCACCCCGCACGACAATCCCTCCCGGATTCTGCCCAAATTGCAAGCCTACCGGCACGTTAACTGTCAGCAAGGGGGGCGCGGCGGGGTTTGTGGCGCTGAATTCATTGCCGTCCGCCAATTTAAGGCTGCTGGCTGTAGTTCCCAGAAATGAACCGCCAATATTGAGGGAGGCGTTGGGGCCAAAAATTATTCCGCTGGGGTTGAGCAGGAATAAGTTGGCGGTTCCATTGGCTCTTATTATCCCGTCTATGTTGGAGATTGCACCCCCTGTCACCCGCGTGATAATATTTTGAATATCGGGGGAATTGTTGAAGTTGGCGGTGCCGCCAGTGGGGAGAGAAAATTCCCGGAAGCTGTGGAAGAGATTCGCACCGGCACTGGTGCCGCCGGTGATGTTTAGCGTATTTCCTTGTGGCGTCACGACAGAGTTCACCGGCAGTGTGGCGTCGGGCACAATTTGCGCGGACAAGGGGCGGATCATCCACTGGCACCCGATTGCCAGACTGCCGAATATGCAAATGCGAATACCCTGTTTCATTGCTGTTTTTGATAGGGGTGTTTTCCGGGGTGGGGGGAATGGTGAGCTTTCCACATTAAACGCCTGACTGCACTTTGCCAAGTGCCAATTGTGGCAATTCTACCCGATGTGGGGCTCAACTGCAATTTAGATCCTGTTGGCAATCTGCAATATTTTCCGAAGGCTTGACAAAAAACAGAAAATGTGGTAATGGGAAGCTACCGGCTTTGCGGGCAGGGAGTGGGGGGCTGGTTTGGGGCGGGAGTGCCGGCGGGGGGGTTGGCGGTGAGGGTGACGGTGCCGGTGGGGCCAATAATCCAGCCTTGGGCTTCTACGAGGGGAGGTGGGGAGCCGGGATTGGGGGATTTGGGGAGGGTTTGCGGCGGGGAGGGTGGGTTGGGAAGGGGGGGAGAGCCTAAATCGAGGAGCACGGTGCTGCCGGTGAGGAGTTCGGTGGGGCTGGGGGGGATGCCGCCCCTGCCGGTGACGGTGAAGCTGCTGTTGCGGTAAGCGGCGCAGCCGGTGTCTATTAAGTGGGTGGCATCAAGGAGTTCTGGGTGCAGTTGGACTAGCCCAAAGGCGGGGTTAACGTCAGGGGTGTTGATTTGCACGACGCCGCTGAAGGAAGCGCCGAGTTCGGAACTGGCGGTGATGTCGGAGGTGGCGTCTGACTGCTGCTGGCGGTATTCGGTGCCGAAGATGCCTTTGGCGCTGATACTGACTTGCCCTCCGGAACCCTGTTGGGCGTTGGCGGTGATGTCGCTATTTTCTAAGGCGGTTATGGTGTCTGCGGTGATGGCAATATTGCCGCCGGTGGCTGTGCCTTGGGCGTTGGTGGTGATGGCGCTGCCACCGCGCAGCTGGATGTCACCGGTGGTGAGGGTGATGTTACCGCCATTGCCGGCAGCGGTTTGGGCGCTGAGTGTTCCAAAATTGAACAGCCGCACGGAGGGGGCTGCAATCTCCAGGTTGCCGGCTTTGCCACCGGCAAAACTGTCTACGGCGACGCGAGCTCCATTCCCCACAACAAGCCTTGGTGTGGCAATGTTGATGTCGCCGGCATCTCCGCTCCCTGCGGAGTTGGTGCGTATGAGGCTGGGAAATCTGGGGTCGGCTGAGGTTCCTGTTACGGTAACAGAATCGGTAGCTGTCAGATGTACCGTTCCGCTCCGCCCTGAGCCAAAGGTGCTGGCTGAAACTCTCGCTCCCGAACTGACCGTCAGGCTGCCGGTGTTAATCTTTATATCTCCGGCATTTGCCTGACTAATCGTAGTAGTAGTTAAGCTTGTGTTCAGGGGGATGCCCAGGATATAAAAGATGTCACCTCCGATCAGTTCTACTGACTCGGTGGCGTTTACAGTTAGGGTGCCGCTGGCTCCCGCGCCTGCGGTGCTGGTGATCGCTACAGCGGAATTCTGCATTCTCAAATTCTGCGTGTTAATGGTCAGGTTGCCGGCGACTCCAGTGCTTTCAGGTCTGTTGCCGGTGATCAAGCCGGAGCTATCTAATTCTACATAATCTTTGGCGTTTACAGTTAAAGAGCCACCTTTGCCAGTGCCGGTGGTGGATGTGACGGCGAAAGCTCCATTTTCGGCTGTGAGTCGGGACGTGTTAATCGTGATGTCCCCCGCATCTCCGGAAGAGAAGCTCATGGCATACAAGCCGTTGCGCAAGTCAGACAGACCGGTGTTAAAATCGGCAAGCCGCGCAAAACCCCCGACAAATCTTCCCGTGCCGGTGAGCTCTACGGAACCGGCAGCGTTTACTGTCAGGTTGCCGGCATGTGCTGCTCCTGTGGTGCTCGTGGAGATTAGCCCCCCGCGCAGGATTAACCGGCCCGTTTCAATGGTGATATTGCCACCGCCACCGGCAGCGGCGGATTCCACGGAAGTGGAGATGCTGCTGGGAATTTTGCCGTCTGGGGAGGTGCCGGTGACTTGTACAGAATCCCGGGCTTTTACGGTGAGGGTGCCGGCGGAACCCGTACCGGCACTGCCGGCGGATATCAGCCCCCCATCCCGCACGCTCAGCCGCCCGGTTACCACGGTCAAATTGCCGGCATTTCCTGTTGAGCCCTGACGGGCTTGGGTCTGCAACCGGCTGCCGGTGCCGCTGCCATCCGCACCGCTCAATTCCACGGATTCTGTCGCCCGCACAGTCAGGACTCCACCCTGTCCTATCCCGCCCGTGGCGGAGCTGATCAAGGCTCCATCCCTGACCGTCAGCGTGCCGGTTTCAATGGTGAGGTTGCCGGCATTTCCTCGGGAGCCTGCGGGAGTGGATGTTGTCAGGAAGCTGCCCAGTCCGTAGCCGTCTACTCCGGAAAGTTCTGCGGATAGGGAGGCGCGCACTGTTACAGATCCGCCATCACCGGCACCAAAGGTAGAAGAGGAGATCAGGGCTCCTTGCTGCAGGAGCAATCTGCCGGTTTCCACCGTAATGTCGCCGGCTTTTCCTGTGGACCCCGGATAGGCTTCTGTGACGATCGTGGTGTAAAGTCCTGAGGGGCTAGAGCCCCCCATTTCTACAGAATCTGCGGTGCGGATGTCGATATTGCCACCGGCTTTTCCCCCCAAGGTCAAACCGAAAATCCCGCTCCCGTCACGGAGGGAAAGTTGGCGAGATCGCACTTGAATGCTGCCTCCGCCTTCCCCGCTGGTACTGGCAGAAGCTGCGTTTGAGAAGCGGGTGTCGGAGAAAGTTTGCCCGACTGGATACTGGAGGGCCCAGCCTGACGGATCGGGCGCGAGGCTGACTTCTCCCGCCGCCAAACTGCCCAGTTCTATGCGTCCGTCTGGGGCTGTCAAATTGCCGCCATCGAGGGTAATTTCTCCCCCAACTAAAGCTAGGGTTTTGCCGGCACTGACTTGCAGCCCGGGGGGCCGGTCTCGCAAAATATAGAGGTCGGCTACATCTATCTGAAAGTTGTCTGGGTCAATGGTAACATTGTGACCGGCACCCCGCACGACAATCCCGCCCGGATTCTGCCCCAGCTGCAAGCCAACCGGCACGCTAACCGTCAGCAAGGGCGGCGCTGAGGGGTTTGTGGCGCTGAATTCCATCCCGTCCGCAAATTTTATACTGCTGGCGGTACTCGCCAGAAATGAGCCGCCGATATTTAGGGTGGCGTTGGGGCCAAAAACGATGCCGCTGGGGTTGAGCATGAATAAGTTAGCGGTGCCGTTGGCTTTGATTGTGCCGTCTATGTTGGATATTGACCCTCCCGTCACCCGCGTGATGATGTTTTGAATATCGATGGTATTGTTGAAGTGGGCTGTGGTGCCTGCCGGCAGGGAGAATTCCCGGAAGCTGTGGAAAAGATTGCCCCCGGCACGGGTGCCGCCGGTGATGCTGAGGGTGCTGCCTTTTGGGGTTACAGTAGAGTTCACCGGCAGTGTGGCGTCGGGAGCCATTTGCGCCCAACTCGGGCTGCTAGGAACCAGGCACGCTATTGCCAGACTGCCAAATATCCATAGGTGGCGAATATCGAGTTTCATTGCTATTTTTTGGATTGGGCTGTCTTGGGGGGGGGTGGGGCTGCCGGCTTTCTTGCAAGCCGGTGTTGCCGAGGGTGTACTTCAGCACCCAACCCGACCGCTAACTTTCGGCAGCCGGCAAGTTTTTTCTATTAGGACTTACGCAGAAACCGGGTTTCTGAACCAGCATTCAAGACTGTCAGCCCTCGTTCCCGAACCAGAAACCCGGTTTCGTCTCACAGTTGTGCGTAAGTCCTGTCTATCCTACTTTATATCTCTTCCTGACGCAATCTGCTGCAAAAAGGAAGAAGGAAGAAACAAGAAACGCTTTTTTTCCCCTCCGAAAGCCCCCCCGCTCCCCTGCTGCCGGTCTGGCCCGATTCATAAGCCCGCCTAATCTTATTCTCCGATTTTATTTGAAGATTTAAACTTAACGTTAAGAATTGTTACCAAAAATCGCGTTAAGTTTTGTGAATAACAGGAAAAATTCTCATTTAGCTGACGGATTTGCGTTATTTGAGGCGATTTGCTACAATTTTGGCAATTTGGTATTCTCAGGGGCACCGTTTTGCCAAAAATAGCTAAAAGGTGAGTGGTTGGCCTATTTATAGCCTGAAGCCCTTATTCTGCCGTACAATTTTTCTGTAATGGGGCGGGAGGCGAAATTATTTCGCACTCGGAGGAAGCGCGAGTTTTCGTTACAGAACTTAACATCCGAAGGGCGGCAGTTGACAAAGTAGGGATTTTGTGGTAAGGGTGTTATGCCGTGCGGCGAGATGCAAGCAGCCTCTGCGAGAAAAACGCCGCCAGAGAAACAGTATTAAAAAGTAAAAGCGATGGCAGTAACGACGCAGCAATTGATGCAGTGGAAACAGCAAGGGCGCAGGATTGTAGCGCTGACGGCGTGGGATTGGACGGTAGCGCAGCTGCTAGATAGTGCCGGTGTGGATGTGATCTTGGTGGGGGACTCTCTGGCGATGGTGGCGCTGGGGATGGAGACGACGCTGCCGGTGACGCTCGACGAGATGCTGCACCACGCATTGGCGGTGCGGCGGGGAGTCAAGCAGGCGCTGGTGGTGGTGGATTTGCCGTTTTTGACGTATCAAGAAAGCCCGCAGCTGGCGATGCGCTCAGCCGGCAGGGTGCTCAAGGAAACCGGCGCAATGGCGGTGAAGCTGGAGGGGGGATATCCAGCGATCGCAGAAACGGTGTACCGGCTGGTGCGCGCGGGGATACCGGTGCTGGGGCACGTGGGGCTGACGCCGCAGTCGGTGCACCTGCTGGGATACCGGCAGCAGGGGAAGACAAAAGAAGCCGGCGAGCGGATTTTGGCGGAGGCGGAGGCGCTGCAGGATGCCGGTGCCTTTGCGGTGGTGCTCGAGCATATACCGGCGGATCTGGCTGGGCGAATTACGCAAAAACTGGCGATTCCCACGATTGGAATTGGCGCGGGACCCGACTGCGACGGTCAGGTTCTGGTTACGGCTGATTTGCTCGGTCTCTCGGAGCGCAAGCCGCCTTTTGCTAAGTCTTATGTTAATCTGCGCGAGACGATAGGGCAAGCCGTGCGGGAGTTTTGCTCTGAGGTGAGAGAGGGGCAATTTCCGGAGGGGGGCGAGTAGATTAATGCTATTGGCGAATTAATGATGGGTCATACCCTGGGAACGAGTAAACCAGGAAAGGGAGCCAATGTAGGGGCGGGGCTGACCCGAAAACTGTGCCACACAGCCCGTGCCGCCGAAAAACCCGCCCCCACCCCTCACGAAGCAAGCCAACAGTCTCGGAGCTTTCGGGGGTGAGTTAACCCCCGAAAGGGGTGCCGGTGAGGGTGGGAGTGGCCATTTTTAGGGATAAGAATCAAAGCCCGCTACCCCAATCCTTAGGAAGGTTTGCCTATCTGAAGCTGCCGGCAGTCCAATTCTTGGAAACCCTTTTTTGCCCCCCGCCCAGATGTGCGCATTTAATTTACCCTATCTATCTCTACACACTTCTTACCAGGCAGCTTTTGGTAAAAATGCCCTGTCGGATCTGCCAGCTTGATATTTAAAGAAAATTAAAAGCATAACAGCTTGTCCCTAGGGGTGAAGAGGGGAGCCGTTCTGATCCGTCGAGGGCAAAACGGTATAATGCTTAACAAAAATTTACAATCCCCCCCTAGACAGATGCGAAAATTATGTTTTAAAGTTATTAGCGTCGTTGAAAGGTTGTTTGTCCCAGCATTGGCCACAAAGAGAACCATTTTCATAAGAAGCGTTGCTGACGAAGCGTTGCAGTCCGTTTTGGGCCATGATTCCGGCCAGCGGCTGTCTGCAATACCGAAACAAGTCACGAAGATTTGGGGCTAGGCTTTTATGGCGTAACCCAGACAGATCTGTATGAAGATTGGGGTCACGGCTTTTTAGGACATTAGTCGTGGCGGGGAGTCGTGGCGGGTAGAGTAATAGTGCTTGTGACAAGCGCGTGCGTTAAAAGAAGGGAGCGACTGCAATAATAGAAGGTGAAGAATTTGGAGACAGCGATAGAAATCTTGAAGCGCGGCTTGTACCCACTGGAAGTTCCCTTTTTAGGGGACAGTGTGATTTACTGGATGTACCTGGTGTCGGCGGTGTTCCTGGTGGCGCTTCTCTATATACTGGACTCGGCCAAGTCAGAAAAGAAGACAAACTTCTTACAGTACATTTTGCCCAAAGAAGTGTACCTGCATCCTTCGACCGTTACAGGGTATAAGTATTATTTTGTCTACACGCTGCTCCAAAGCTTTGTCGTATTTCCCGCGATAGTATCTTCAGAATATCTGGCCAATGGGGTGCGCTTCGCCCTGACACAGTTAACGGGCGCAACCGCGCTATTTGCCGTCACAGAACCGCAATTCTGGCATCAGGCTGCCTTTACGGTTTTTATAGCGCTGGTAGTAGATTTTGGGATGTTCTATTTCCACTATCTGGGCCACAAAATTCCCGTGCTGTGGGAATTCCATAAAGTGCACCATTCAGCGGAAGTCCTGACACCCCTGACTGTCTACCGCGCCCATCCGGTCGAGCTGTTTTTTGGGGCGACATTTTTTGCTGCAATCACCGGCTTGGCAATGGGACTGTGGATGTATCTGTTCGGCAGTCAGATGTCGCTGCTACTGATTCAAGGAGTCAACGTCCTGACGTTCGCATTTTATCTGGCTGGCTATAACTTGCGCCACTCTCATATCTGGCTGGCGTATCCTTCCTGGCTCAGCCATATTTTGATAAGTCCGGCTCAGCACCAGATTCATCACAGCACTGACCCAAAGCACTATGACAAGAATTTTGCTTATATTTTTGCCTTCTGGGACTGGCTGTTCGGGACGCTGTATGTGCCGCGCCAGTATGAAAAAATTAATTTCGGTTTATCAGATGGCGAGAGCGAGCTGTATAATAGTGTGAGCAATATCTTGCTGCAGCCCTTTAGGGCCATTGGGCTGGGCCTGCGAAAAACTGCTGGGAGCAATCAGTAAAATAGGGGCAAAAATTTTCTGAGGTGGTTGGAAGGATGAGGCGATATTCTGTGATAGAATAAATGATGATGCGATCGAATGAATGGGGGAGACCTCCGCGATCATCCCGATTATGTAGGGGCGAAGCATTCGGGCGAATAATCTCTCGGTCAAAACCAGCAATTGATAATCCGAATGCTTCGCCCTCACCAGGGGAGTTTCAAAAACGGGATGCTCCCGTTAGGGGAAGGGCGAAGCATGAGCGTTAGCGCAGCGGCTGCATGCGCTCTTGAGCACGGCTAACGCCTACAGCAGCTATGTAAGCATTTCACTGATTGTAAAGATACTCACGCTCATGCTTCGCCCCTACATCAGCTCCAGGTGATATTCTGTGATAGAATGAATTGGTCGGTACGACTGCCCGGAGATAGGGCCAGATTGAGAGGTTGATTTTTTGTTCAGTAGGAAGAGAGGCGAATGTTAATTTCAGAGCGAAAGATTTTGGGTGGGGAAGCATCCCTGCAAGAAAGCTGCGTTCATCAATTGTTTGAGGCTGAAGTCAAGCGAACACCGGATGCGGTAGGGGCAGTGTTTGCAGACCGGCAAATCACATATCGGGCGCTTAATAAGCAAGCAAATCAGCTGGCCCATTACTTGCAAAAGTTGGGAGTTGGGCCAGAGGTGATGGTGGGAATTTGCCTGGATCGCTCTTTAGATATGGTGGTGGGAATATTAGGTATTCTCAAAGCCGGTGGGGCTTATGTACCGCTAGATCCAGCCTACCCAAAAGAACGCCTAGCCTTCATGCTGGCGGACACCCAGCTATCAGTTCTTGTGACTGAGAAGCAATGGATGCAGGCGCTTCCGGAATTTGAGGGAACGGCAGTCTGCCTGGATGAAGAGCGTCAAGACATTGCGCGAGAGAATCAAGAAAACCCCGCCAGTGGGGTAACACCGCAAAACCTGGCCTACATCATCTATACTTCTGGCTCCACCGGCAAACCTAAAGGGGTGCAGATGCCGCACGCAAGTGTGTGGCATTATATTGAAGAAATCAACAAAGTGTTGCGGGTAAATGACAGCGATGTTTATCTGCACATGGCCTCGTTTTCATTTACTGCTTCAGTGAGACAGTTGATTTTGCCTCTGTCCCGAGGAGCCACTTGTGTCATCGCTACCCGCGAACAAACGAGAACTCCCCTGAGTCTATTTGAGCTGATCCAAAAACAGGGGGTGACGGTTTCGGACGGCGTGCCGTCGGTGTGGCGCTATGGACTCATGGCGCTAGAAAGTTTGGACAAAGGGCACAGCCTCAGCCAATCAAAATTGCGAATGATAGTATTTGGCGGGGAATTGCTGCCCTGTCAATTACTGCAAAAGCTGCGAAGTATATTGAAAAATCAAGTGCGATTTTTCAATATATTAGGCCAGACAGAAAGTATTGGCCACGGGTTTTATGCCGTTCTGGAAGACTTCAGCCAAGAACAGGGGAATGTCCCCGTTGGCTCTTGCCTGGAGCGGGCGCAGCAGGTGGACATACTGGACGCTAACCTGCAGCCAGTGCCTGAGGGAGAATTGGGGGAAGTGCACGTTGCCGGTCTAACCTTGGCCCGTGGCTATCTCAACCGGCCTGAAGAAACCGCCGAGAAATTTGGATTAAATCCTTTTAACCCCCAACAGCGACTGTTCAAAACGGGGGATGTTGGCCGGTATTTACCGGATGGAAACCTAGAAATTTTAGGCCGGATAGACTTTCAGGTCAATATCCGGGGAATGCGAGTCGAACTGGGAGAAATAGAGTCAGCTTTGGGACTCCACCCCAGTGTGAGAGAGGCGGCGGTAACAGGGAGAGAGGATGTGCCGGGGGACAAGCGCATCGTCGCCTATATCGTTCCCAAATTAGCGTCAGAAGATAGCGCACCGGCAGTCGATATGGCGGAATTGCGCAGCTTTCTGAATCAGAAGCTGCCCGATTACATGGTGCCAAGCGCCTTTGTGCTGATGGAAGCGCTTCCCTTGCTGCCCAATGGGAAGTTAAACCGGAACGCCTTACCGGCACCCGATCTATCTTCTTATCAGCGCAACTTTGTAGCGCCCCGCAGCCAAACAGAAATAGAGATAGCTGCCATCTGGGCGGAAGTCTTAGGGCTGGAAAAAGTCGGCATTTATGACAACTTTTTGGAACTGGGCGGACACTCCCTGCTGGGAAGCTTAGTAATTTCTCGGCTGAATGAAGCGTTCAGTGTCCAGTTCCCCGTCACGGCTTTATTTGAGTCACCCACAGTAGCCGGTTTGAGCGACCGGCTGGAAACAGCTGTCCGCCAGAATCCGAGCCAGCAAATACCCGCTTTGCAACCGGTGGAGCGTTCCGGGAAACTGCCCCTATCTTTGACCCAGCAGCGCCTTTGGTTTGTGGATCAACTCGAAGGCGCAAATGCGGCTTTTAATATTACCCGGGCGGTGCGTCTGGTTGGCCCGCTCAAGGTGGGTGTTCTGGAACAAGCGATCGGGGCAATTATTGAGCGCCACGAAACGCTGCGCACCTCGTTTACGACCGTGCGTGGGGAGCCGGTGCAGGTTATCGCTTCTCCCCAGCCATTTACATTACCTGTAGTGGACTTACAGGGATGGCCTGAAGTAGAGCGTTCCGCAGAAACGCTGCGATTAGTTACAGAAGAATACAGCCGGCCCTTTGACTTAGCGGCAGGGCCTTTACTGAGAGTAACTCTGATTCGTTTAGAGTCAGAGTCTCATGTCCTGACCGTCACCAAGCACCACATTATCTCCGATGCTTGGTCAGTGGGGATATTCTTCAAAGATTTATCGGCGTTCTATGCGGCTCTCTCAGGAGAAACAGCCCCTCAGCTAGCAGAACTGCCTGTGCAGTATGCAGATTTTGCGTACTGGCAGCGCCAGTATATCAGCAAAGAGGCAGTAGAAACTCAGCTGAATTACTGGAAAGAACAGTTAGCTGGGGCACCGCCCTTTACAGAACTGCCGGTGGACAGACCTCGCTCTCCCACGCAGAGCTTTGAAGGCCGTATCCACCGCTTTGAGTTGAGTTCTCAATTAACTCAGGAACTGAAGGCGCTGAGCCAGAAGTCGGGCGCTACGCTGTATATGACTCTGCTGGCGGCTTTTGTAATTTTACTGTCCCGTTACAGCGGTCAGGAGGATATTGTTGTCGGCAGTCCGATAACGAACCGCAACCGCAGAGCTTTAGAATCACTAATTGGGTTTTTTGTCAATACCCTGGTATTGCGCACCCAACTTCAGGGAAATCCGACTTTCTTGGAAGTCTTAGGGCGGGTGCGGCAGATAGCGCTTGACGGTTACGCTCATCAGGACGTGCCGTTCGATTTACTGGTAGAAACTCTCCAGCCGGCGCGGCACTCGAATCAGAGTCCCCTGTTTTCGGTGATGTTCGTTTTGCAGAACTCTCCCGTGGAACAGCTGGAACTGCCGGGGGTGAGAGCTCTGCCGGTGGAATTAGACCGCCCGACTGCCGGTGCGACTTTCGATTTAACTCTGTCACTGCAAGAGACTGAGTTGGGATTGAGGGGAGCGTTTGAATATAACGCTCAGCTGTTTGATGCCACGACAGTCGAGAGGATGGTGCGGCATTTTCAAACTCTGGTGGGGGCGCTCGCAACTGATCCTGAGTCGCGGATTGCGCAGCTGCCGGTGTTAACCGCTGCCGAACAGCATCAGATTTTGGTGGAGTGGAATAAAACACAAACAAACTATCCTGCAGGCGAGTGCCTTCATCAGGTATTTGAACGCCAGGTGCGGAACACGCCCGATGCGATAGCCGTGGTGCTGGCTTCCGGGGAGAGTGCCGGTGCCGGTGAGGTTCAGAAACAGCTGACTTACCGGGAACTCAACGCACGAGCGAATCAATTCGCTCGCTATTTGCGGTCCGTGGGCGTCGCACCGGAAACGCTGGTGGGAATTTGTTTGGAGAAAACCCCCGATTTAATTGTGGCTCTGCTGGGAATTCTCAAAGCCGGCGGTGCCTATCTCCCTCTCGATCCGACCTATCCTTCTGAGCGATTGGGGTTCATGGTGCAAGACGCTCAGGTGCCGGTGTTGGTGACGCAACAGCAGCTACTGGGGAAAGTGCCGCAGACAGGCGCTCGGGTGATTTGTTTGGATGCGGACTGGCCTGTCATTGGCCTTGAGAGCCCGGAGAATTTGGAGTGCAGCACCACTGCAGAGAATTTGGTGTATGTGATGTACACTTCGGGGTCAACCGGCCTGCCCAAGGGCGTGATGATTCCCCATCGAGCAGTGATGCGATTAGCGGTCAGTACAGACTATGTGAGCTTGGGGCCCACAGATGTAATCGCTCAAGCTTCAAACACCTCCTTTGACGCTGCTACCTTTGAAATCTGGGGCGCATTGCTCAATGGGGCCAAACTGGTAATTTTTACGAAAGAAACAGTCCTCTCCCCGCGATATTTTGCGAGCAGCTTGCGAGCGCAGGGAATTACAACCCTGTTCGTCACCACCGCTCTGTTTAACCAAATTGTTCAGGAAGTGCCTTCTGCGTTTCAATCGCTGCGCTTCTTGCTGTTTGGGGGTGAGGCAGTTGACCAGCGCCGCGTGCTACAGGCGTTAGAGTCGGGCGGGCCCCAGCACTTATTGCACGTTTACGGGCCCACCGAAAACACAACCTTTTCCACCTGGTATCGCGTTGAGAAAGTGGAGCGAGGAGCCGCGACGATTCCTATTGGGAAAGCGATCGCCAACAGCGAAACTTATATTCTCGACCGGCACCTTCAACCCGTTCCTGTGGGTGTGGCGGGCGAACTCTATGTCGGGGGTGCCGGTTTAGCGCTGGGATATTTGAACCGGCCCGCTTTAACGGCTGAAAAATTTATTCCCAACCCCTTTGCCGGTGGGGAGCGTCACAGCGAGCGCCTGTACCGGACGGGGGATTTGGCCCGGTACTTACCGGATGGCAATATCGAATTTTTGGGACGGATTGACAGTCAAGTCAAAATTCGCGGCTTCCGCATCGAACTCGGTGAAATTGAAGCCGCCCTCAACCAGCACCCCAACGTGAAACAGGCGGCGGTCATCGTTCGAGAAGACCATCCCGGCAATAAGGTGCTTGTTGGCTATTTCGTTCCCCAGACAGAAACACCTAGCGGCAGCGAATTGCGCAGTTTTCTCCAGCAGAAACTGGCGGACTACATGGTGCCAGCCGCGTTTGTGGTGCTGGAGGCTCTACCTGTAACTCCCAATGGCAAAGTTGACCGGCGGGCTTTACCCGCTCCCGATATTGAGCTGATCCGGGAGAAGCAATTTGTTGCCCCACGCACCCCCACCGAGGAAGTGATTGCCAACATCCTAGGCGCGGTTTTGGGGTTGGAACGGGTGAGTCTCCACGACAACTTCTTTGAACTGGGCGGACATTCGCTGTTGGCGATCCAAGTGATCTCGCGCTTGCAGGAAGCCTTCCAGACTTCGCTACCGCTGCGCTGTCTGTTTGAAGCGCCCACCGTGGCTGAACTGGCGCGGGAGATATCAGCGCAGCGCCAAACGGATTCGCAACAGCTCCCGCCGGCGATCGCGCCTGTTTCCAAAGAGCGAACCGAGTTCCCCCTGTCTTTTGCCCAAGCGCGACTTTGGTTCCTGAACCAGCTAGAAGGGGAAAGTGCGACCTACAATATGTCGTTTGCGGTGCGGATAACCGGCAATCTGGATGTAAATTCCCTTGAGCGAGCCGTCCAGGAAATCGTGCGGCGTCATGCCATCCTGCGGACTAATTTTAAGGCGGTCAGTGGTTCCACCGTGCAGGTTATCAAAGCCACGGCAACCGCAGCCCTGTCCGCTGCGAGCGTGCGGGATTTACCCCCTGATGAGGAAGAATTGCGGCGCACCGCCACTTTAGAGGCGCAAACACCCTTTGACCTGGCAACGGATTCCCTGCTGCGGGTCAAGCTGTTGCAATTCTCTGAGCGAGAGCATCTTTTCTTGCTGACCCTGCATCATATTGTTGCTGATGGGTGGTCTTTGGGGATTTTGATCCAAGAGCTGTCCGCTTTGTATCAAGCCTTTTCTCAGGGAAATCCCTCTCCCTTACCGGAGTTAGCCATTCAATATGCTGACTTCGCAGTCTGGCAGCAGCAATGGTTGAGCGCAGGGGCATTAGAAACACAGATCAACTACTGGAAGCAGCAGTTGGCAGGGGCACCGCCACTTCTAGAACTGCCATCTGACCGACCGCGAAAAGCAGTACAGGCTTTCCAGGGTGGCAACGTACTGTTTGAAATCGACCCCCAGATCGCCCAGGAATTAAAAACCCTGAGCCAGCGGTCGGGAGTGACGCTGTTTATGACCCTCCTCGCAGCTTATGCCACCTTGCTGTTTCGCTACAGCGGTCAGGAGGATATTCCTATCGGCTGTCCGGTCGCCAACCGCCACTACCGCGAGACTGAACCGCTGATTGGCTTTTTTGTCAATACCCTGGTCCTGCGCACACAGCTGCAAGGAAATCCGGCGTTTTCAGAATTGCTCGAGCGCGTGCGCCAAGTGGCCCTTTTGGCTTACGCGAACCAAGATGCGCCCTTTGAGGCGGTGGTGGAAGCATTGCAGCCAGAGCGCTCCCTCAGCCACACTCCGCTGTTCCAAGTGATGTTCGATTTGCAACACGAGCCACCGCAGTGGGAGTTGCCCGGTCTGAGTTTGACGCCGGTGAAAAAAGAACATTTCATGGCCAAGTTTGATTTAACACTGACTGTCGAAACTACCTCTGCAGGGTTGCGGGGAGAGTGGGAGTACAGCAGCGACCTATTCGATCGCGAGACAGTCGCCCGCATGTCCAGTCAGTTTCAAACCTTATTGGCGGCGATTGTGGCCAATCCCCAGCAGACCGTAGGGGAATTGCCCTTGCTTGCTGAGCGAGAGCGATATCAGATGCTGGTGGAGTGGAACAGCACCCAACAGGACTGCCCGCAAGATCGCTGTATTCACGAGCTATTTGAGCGTCAGGTGGGGCAAACCCCTGATGCCGTGGCGGTGGAATTTGCGGGGCAACATCTCACCTACAGGGAGTTGGACAATCGGGCCAATCAAGTGGCCAATTATTTGCGAACCTTGGGCGTGGGGCCGGAAACATTAGTGGGCCTTTGTGTCGAGCGCGACTTGCCCATGATTGTGGGATTGCTGGGGATTCTGAAAGCCGGTGCCGCTTATCTTCCCCTCGATCCAAACTATCCCCAAGAGCGCCTCGCCTTCATGCTATCCAACAGCAAGGTGGCTGTGGTGCTGACGGCAGAAAAGCTGCTGTCATTGCTGCCAGAGCGAGAGATTCGCTATTGCATCTGCTTGGACAGAGATTGGGAGGCGATCTCACAGCAACCGGCACGCCAACCTGCCGGTGGCGCTCAACCGAATAACTTGGCCTATGTTATTTACACCTCCGGCTCTACCGGACAGCCCAAAGGGGTGATGATTGAGCACCGGTCGATTGTCAATTGCATTGAGGCGGTGAAAGCGAAATACAAGATTTCTCATGCCGACCGGCTCCTCCAGTTTGCTACCATTGCCTTTGATGTGGCTGCGGAAGAGATTTATTCTTCCCTGACCAGTGGCGCAACCCTGGTGCTGCGAACCGAGGAGATGATCGTGTCTGCAAGTCGATTTGTGCAAAGCTGCCGCGACTGGAAATTAACCGTGCTGAATTTGCCGACATCCTACTGGCATCAATTGATGGTAGAGTTGCCGGCAGCAGAAGAAACACTTCCAGAATCTGTCCGCCTGGTGATTATTGGGGGAGAGCAAGCGATGCCAGAAACCTTAAAGCTGTGGCAGCGTTGCGTGGCCAATCTGCCGGCACCCCCGCAATTGCTCAACGCCTACGGGCCAACGGAAACAACTGTCACGGCAACTTGCTGTGTGCTGTCTGAATTTATGGCCGCAAATCCGGATTGCACCGCAGTGCCCATTGGAACTCCCCTGGGGAATTACACCCTATATGTTCTCGACGGCAACCTGCAACCTGTCCCTCTTGGTGTGGCTGGGGAATTGCACATCGGCGGTGCGAGTTTGGCTCGCGGGTATCTGGGGCGTCCGGAAGCGACAGGTGAGAAATTTATTCCCGATCCTTTTAGCAATGAACCAGGAGCGCGGCTGTACAAAACCGGCGACAAAGTGCGCTACCTGCCGGACGGTGAGATCGAGTATCTCGGTCGGATTGACCAGCAAGTTAAGATTCGCGGGTTCCGCATCGAACTTGGGGAAATAGAAGCCGCATTAGGCCAACACCCTGACGTGCGAGAAGTGGCAGTTGTTTGCCGAGAAGACACTCCTGGCAACAAGCGCCTCATCGCTTATGTCGTTCCTAACCAAAGCGCAGCCTATCTGTTGGACACTCAAGAAAAGTGGAAAACGTTACAGCGCACGCTGAGTGGTTCCCTGCGCGACTCCCTGAAGCAAAAGCTGCCCGACTATATGGTTCCCAGTGCGTTTGTGCTGATGGAAGCGCTGCCGCTGACACCCAACGGCAAGGTCGATCGCCGCGCCCTACCGGCACCCGATCTGCGTCCCGAACTGGACGGATCTTTTGTCGCCCCGCGCACTGCAATTGAGGAAAAGCTAGCCTGCATTTGGGCTGAAGTTCTGAATCTTGAGCTGGTGGGAATTAACGACAACTTTTTTGAACTGGGAGGGCACTCCTTAAAAGCCACTCAACTGATGTCTCAACTGCGGGCAGCATTTAAAATTGAGTTGCCCTTGCGCCAGCTGTTTGAGAGCCCTACTGTGGCTGAGCTAGCAGCGACAATTGCCTCCACCGCTCAAAACCCTGCTACAATTCAGGCCCACACACACTGGGATTTAAATGCGGAAGCTGTTTTAGACCCAACCATTCACTCTCGGGGTGTGCCTTTTACGGATACGAGCGAACCCAAGAGTATATTGCTGACCGGGGCCAGTGGCTTTTTTGGAACTTATCTACTTTACGGACTCCTGGAACAGACTCAGGCTGATATCTATTGCCTGATCCGCTCAGCCAGCGAAAAACAGGCCCTTCAGAAACTGAGCCGCCAGATGGCATCGTTCCACCTTTGGAAGGAAGCTTTCAGTTCGAGGATTGTGCCGGTGGTGGGAGATCTGTCCAAACCCTTGCTGGGTCTTTCTGCAGCGCGGTTTCAAGAGTTTGCCAGCCAGATTGATGCCATTTATCACAATGCGGCGTGGGTGAATGCACTTTATCCTTACTCAACTCTCAAACCGGCCAATGTTTTAGGAACGCAGGAAGTCTTGCGATTGGCCAGCGAAGTCAAGCTCAAGCCTGTCCATTACATTTCAACGCTTTCGGTTTTTTCTGCACCCGCTTATTATGAAATGAAGAGCGTTGACGAATCTGACCTCCTTGAGCACAGCCCAGATATTAATAATGGCTATGCCGCCAGTAAGTGGGTAGCGGAGAAGTTGGTGATGAACGCGCGCGATCGCGGACTGCCGGTTGGGATCTACAGGCCCAGCCGAATCTTAGGACACAGCCAAACAGGGATCTGCAATCCCGACGATTTCTTGTCCAAATTCATTCCCGGCTGCATTCAGTTAGGAATGGTGCCCAAACTTGACTTTTGGGTAGAAAACATTATTCCGGCTGACTATATGAGCCGTGCTATCATCCATCTCTCGCGACAGAAGGAGTGTTTGGGCCAAGCGTTTCACTTGGTCAACCCCAAGCCCACTCCGCTCAATGAGCTGTTCAACTGGATTCGGGATTTGGGCTATCCTGTAGAAGAGGTTTCCTATAAAGAGTGGCGCTCGCACCTCATCCGAAATAATCAAGTCTCTTCCAGCGAAGTGTTGCAGTATCTCGTGCCTATTTTTTCTGAAAAGAACATGGAGGGAGCGAAAAAACCACCTGAGTTCGACTTTACCAATGTCCTTTCTGGATTAGCCGGCACAGATATTGCTTTCCCTGCTGTCGAGCGAGGGCTAATAGAAAAGTATGTGTCCGATTTCACCAGGAGGAATTTTATCCCCAAGCCCACGCTTTAAAAACAGCAAACCCCCAAAAGGTTTGTAGTAGGGCTTTAGCCCAACCGGCTTGCCCGCAGTGCCTCGTTCCCAGGCTCCGCCTGGGAACGAATGAATCAAAAGGTTTGTAGTAGGGCTTTAGCCCAACCGGCTTGCCCGCCGCAGTAGGGCTAAAGCCCAACCGGCTTGCCCGCGGTGGGGCAAGTTTTCATTCGTGGCGGTGTGCCCAGCTGCGAAGCGACTGCCTCCTTCTCTGTCTAACCCCTCACGGATTCGCCAAGAGTCTCGTTCCATTCGCCAGGTAGCCCAACCGGCAGTTGCACCCTGTGGACAAAACCCACCCCCGAAAGCACGCGGAGAGGGAGTTGGGGTGCTGGTTTCATCCGGCAATTGTGCAATGCCCGGGGAAGTGCGATAGAATAAGGCGTCTAATATGACATCGAACTGACAGAGATATTTATCATTGCTAACATGGGCACGTTTATCTTTATCTGGTGTGGTCAGGTACTCTCTCTCGTTGGTTCCAGCTTGACCAACTTTGCCCTCAGTATCTGGCTCTACCAGCGCAGCAACTCAACCACGCAGTTCGCTCTGCTCATCCTGTCCACGACTTTGCCCGCTATCCTCGTCTCCCCAGTCGCAGGCGTCTTTGTAGATCGCTGGAGTCGTCGCTGGACTATGATTCTCAGTGACTTCTGCGCCGGTCTGTGTACCTTGTGCATTGCCGGACTATTTGTTACCGGCAAATTGGAAGTCTGGAACCTCTGCCTGCTCACTGCTCTTAGCTCCAGCTTCAGTACCTTTCAGGGGCTGGCCTACAGCGCCGCCACTACATTAATGGTGCCGAAAGAACAGCTGGGTCGTGCCAGCGGCATGGTGCAAAGTGGGACAGCAGTAGCGGGAATCATCTCACCATTACTGGCAACTGCACTGCTAGCCACCATCCAATTGCAGGGAATTATCCTGTTCGATTTTGCCACGCTGTGCTTTGCGCTTCTCTGTCTGCTACTGGTTCAATTTCCCGAAGTTAAGACCGAAGAAGCTCAGGAGGAGAAAGTGGGCTCTCTCCTTGAAGATGCCGTCTTTGGATGGAATTACTTCATGGAGCGCCCCGGTTTAGTGGGGCTGCTGGTGTTCATTGCCTGCGGCAACTTCCTCGTCGGTTTAGCTGAAGCTCTAACTGCACCCCTAGTGCTCTCTTTCGCTTCACTGACAGCTCTTGCCACAATCTCCTCTATCGACAGCATAGGAATGTTACTCGGCAGTCTCGCGATGAGCTTCTGGGGAGGACTGAAGCGCCAGATGGACACCGTATTTATCTCGATGTTGCTGATCGGTTTATCCTGTCTAGTTTCTGGCTTGCGCGCTTCTGCAGTTCTGTTCAGCATTTCGGATTTCTGTCTGTTTTTCCTCATCCCCATTATCAATGGTTCCATCCAAGTCATTTATCAAAGGAAGGTCGCACCGGAGGTACAGGGAAGGGTATTCTCCTTCCGGAGAACCATTGCTCAAAGCTCCCTCCCGCTTGCTTATCTTGCTGCAGGACCGCTCGCAGACCGAGTTTTTGAACCGCTGATGGCCTCTGGCGGTTCCTTGGCGGATAGCATTGGAGAAATTATTGGTTTTGGTCGGGGTCGCGGCATGGCGTTGATGTTTGTTATTGCGGGAATCTTTACTCTCTTGCTAACTTGCATTGCCTACTTATATGCCCCTCTGCGCCAAGTGGAAGACGATCTGCCCGATACAGTTCCCGACGCCCCCGCACTGGACACCTCACTCAACAGCCCAGATAACGCTTCCATCTCTCCCTTGTGAGTTCACTTTTCTCTTGTAGAGACGCGATTTATCGCGTCTCGATGCCTCTCGATTTATCGCCTCTCGATAAATCGCGTCTCGATTTATCGCGTCTCGATGCCTCTCGATTTATCGCGTCTCGATACATCGCGTCTCCCTATCCCGGATTCTCGCGGATATAAAACTGCATCCAGGGGAGATAAGCTGTTATATCATGTCCGCTTGCATCGGTTTTGTATACATAACTCAAGTTGCTACCTACAAGTCTAAGCATCTAGATCCCCCCAAACCCCCCTTAAAAAGGGGGGGCTTTGAGTATTTCCCCCCCCTTTGTAGGGGCGGTGCCACCCACGGAGACCGCCCCGGCTAGGGGGGGATCTCACCTGACTTACTGGTAAGTAGCAACTTGGGTTACATAGCTTTGTAGGGGCGGGTTCTGCCAAGATATTTCTGGCACAGACCAGAATATGAATAAACCCGCCCCGGCACAGGGTACAACAACGGTGCCACCGGACATGATATTACCCTTTTCATCTGCTTATTACATAAAGGAGGCAGAGCCTCCAAAACCCTGTTCCCAGCCTGAGGCTGGGAACGAGATTATGGGGAACGAGATTATGGGTAATGACTTCCAAGATTGTGCGGTTCATTAATCGCAATTACGCTTCGGGCGAGGGAGATTCGCTGACTGTGATTGCGCTAATAGCCGCAGTTTGTTTTTTGGCCTCAGCTTGACTCGACTGAGCCAGATAAATACCCCCCAAAACAACGGCAAACATCACCCAGTCAAACCAACTGACCTTTTCCGAGAAAATAAACCAAGCAAAGATAGCAGCAATAACCGGTTCAAGAAGAAGCGTGACGGCGACGATTCTTGACGGGAGTCTGCTGAGGCTGTAAGCCAAAAGTCCCTGACCAAAAACTTGGCAGAAGAGAGCTTGGAAAATTATGAAAAACCACCCCATCCAGGTATAGGGCAACAATCGGTCTTCGATCAGCGGGAGGAGGGGCAACAGAATCACAGTTGTAGCGCCGCAGCGCCACAGCATAATGGTTGCGGTGCTAAATCGGGTTTGGAGTCGCTCTACCAGCATCAGATAAGTGCCGAAAAAAATCGCAGTGGTTAATGCTAGCATGTTGCCTTGTATTTGGTCAGCAGCAAATTCCGCCCGGTCGAGTTCAAATGCGATCGCTCCCCCCACCGCCATTACCATACCAATCAAGAATTTTTTATCTAAGCGCAGGCCAAATAACAAAAAACCCGCCAAACCGACGAATAAGGGACTCAAATTAGAAAGGAGCGCCACGTTGGCCACGCTGACTTTAGTCAGTGACCACGCCCACATGAGGAAATAGGTAGTAGCCGCAGTTCCCATAGCCGCCAATAGGGCTATTTCCCATTTGGTAAAAGGCTTTTTCTCTGCGGGTATATCGCCAGAATTGTCACGGCGGAAAGCCTCGATTACGCTCAACAGCCCAAAGATGACTGTGGCAATCCAAGCGCGATGAAATGCTACCGCATTGGCCCCGATTTCGCGCTCGCACAGTTTGGTCAGAGATGGGGCTAGAGATATAGGAACTAAGGCTACAAATAACGAGAGAAGTCCTATCAAATTTGGTGTGACGAACACCTGCGGCTGCAACAATTCCTGTTTTGTCATCATACTTGCGTTCCAAAACGGTTGCCTAGTAGGGTGCGTTCCTCCGAAACGCACCCAAACGACAATAGTATAGCCTGCGCACCACATTAATGTGTCGGCGGTAACAAATAATGCGGTACTGCCAGATCGTACCATGTCCCCGGGCATCATTTAAAATGGCTAGGGATAAGGGCGGCGGCGGGGGCGGGTTTTGGGGGCGGGTTTATTTCGACTCTTCGCTGTGTCACAGACATCTCGGGTTCACCCGCCCCTACCAAGCAAAACCCACCGGCAGTAGGGGCGGGGAAAGGGGGCGGGTTTATTAACATTCTGCCTTGTGTCACAGACATATTGGGAGAACCCGCCCCTACAATGTCTTAGTCAAGCTGTCAGCAAGCACCTCCACCGCAGTTCCACCGGCATCTATTATTCCCAGAACAGCCGCTTTATCCACACCCCGCGCCCCACCCGAAAAAATCTGAATTTCCTGTTTCGCACAAATCTCCATTAATTTTTCGGTATAGCGGATTTCCTCCTCACCCACATCCCGATAACCCACTACAGCCAACCCCCCATCACAAAGCAATGGTATTTTTCCCGAAACGTAAATAATTGCCGGAGCTAAATGCTTCAGTTTATTCTTAAAACGGTTGGGATAGCGAATGTCAATTTGATTTTCTCGTGCAACAGATGTTTCTTACTCCCCCCTTTTTAAGGGGGGCTGGGGGGGATCTAAACGTTTGATGACAAAACTAAATTGATATTACAGGAAAACGCTCCCGGCGCAGCTAAACCCGCCATTTCAGCCAAGAGCGCCGGTGCTGGCGCACAACCTCCTCATAAAGCCCTTCCAACTGAGTGACATTTCCGCTGAGAGTGTAGCGTTCCAGCACCCGCTGACGAGCCTTTTGCCCCAGCAGGGCACTAAACTCAGGCTGGTCCCGAAACACCGGCAGAAAATTCCGCAACTGCGCAGCCACCCCCTCAGTTCTGAGAACCACACCGGCACCCCCTTCCAGCACTTCCCCATCCGCACCGGCATCCGTTGCCAAAGGAGCCAAACCGCAAGCCATCGCCTCCAGCAGAGACAGAGACAGCCCCTCCATTAAAGAAGGCAAAATAAAAACATCCGCCCCCCGGAGGATTTCAATGCGCCGCTGCTCGTCACCAATAAAACCCAGCCAAGTAATCCCGTACTCCTCCCCGTAAAACGGCATCAGAGACGCCGCTAGCGGACCATTTCCCACAATCACCAGCTGACATTCTGGCCCCATATCAGACTTTTTCCAAGCCTTGAGCAGCGCCTCGATATTTTTTTCCAGCGCAATCCGCCCCTGATAGACAAAAATGCGTTCCCGCCCCAATTCCGCCTTCAGCGGCGAAGGGCCAGGAGAATATTTCAGCGCATCCACCCCATTAGGAATCACCGCCACCTTAGATGTCGGCACCCCCAGCTTCACCAATAACTCCCGCTGCATTTGGGAAAACACAATCGTCCGGTCATAATTCGCCAGAAAAGGAGCGTACAGCTGGTAAGTCAGCTGCTGGGTGCTAGAAGTCAGAGTGCGAGGCTTGCGCTCGAACGCCGGGTGAAAAGTCGCCACCAGAGGCAAATCCAGTTCCTCACAGATTTCCGGGAGCAAGAAGTCCAGGGGAGATAGAGTCAGAGAAGCGTGAACCAAATCCGGTTTCAGCCGCGCCAGCGACTCTGCCAGCACCTTGCTCGACCTGAGGGTGGGAACCGTGTAAATTGTAGATTTATAAAGGCAGGGCAGGGGAACTTCGCAGGCGAGAGTCCAGCCGCTGGTTTCCGCAGCCACCGGCGGCTTGCGGGTTTGCCCCTGACCGGCAAGCCAGGAAGGGAAAAAGCTATCCGGGTCAGAAGCTTCTTGCTCGAAGTGGAAAAAGCTGACCTGATATCCCCGATCTAGCAGTGCGTTCGTGATTTCGCGCGAGTAAGTAACATTGCCACAAAACGGTGATTTTTTTCCAAGCCAAGCGATGTGCATTGCGGTGGGAGAAGCTAGGGGGTTAATAGCAGTAAAGTGGGCGGGAGCATCAAGGTTTGTGCAAAGAAGCCCAAAAGAATGCGATAATGATTTCAGCAGGAGGCAGGAGAAGAATATTTTTGGCCAGCTGAATCCCGGCAACGGTATTGAAACAAGTGGGCCGCACTTTACTGGCAGATGCCTAATTACGGGAAATATACCAGGTTAGGAACCCACCGGCGACTGCCAGTCCCGCTAACCCCAGAAATACCACCTTCAAACCGAAGAAAGCTTCCGCCACACCGGCTAAAGCTAGGGGCAAACTCAGGGCAATATTAATCGCATTGTTCTGCAGTCCGAACACCTTCCCCCGCATTTCTTCCGGCGTTTCTGCCTGAATTGCGGTTTGCACCGGCACGCCTGCGACTGCAGCGAACGCCCCCAGCAGGGCGATCAGCAGCAGTTCTGGCCACAGCTGCTGGGAAAACAGAGACATGCCGGCGAGAGACGCCGCCATGCCGGCAGAGCCCGCCATACTCAGCTGGAAGTGGGACAGCCGCAGGTCCAGATGACCGATCGCAGCGGCACCCAAGCCCAGACCCGCGCCCCCAGCTGCCAGCAAAAAGCCGAACTGGGAGGCTTTCATGCCGGGGATTAACTCCGCCAAGCGCACCGCCAGAACCGCCAAAGCCGCAAAAATGGAGAACAAAATCACCAGTTGAATCATGGCGGCGCGGACGTGAGGCTGTTTTTTCAGGTAGCGCAGCCCGTCGCGGATATCTTCTAGGACGTGGGGGGATTCTTTTTCGGCGGGGCTGATTTTTTCACCCGTTCTCAGCAGCAGCAGCAGCAGTCCCGCCAGGACGTAGCTGCCTCCCACCACCAGTTCCTTGCCGGTGTCAGCAAAGCCAATCAGGCGGTCTGCCAGAGCCAGGAGCGGCTCCCCGACGGCGAAGCCAACGATCAGCGACCCCATCATAGTAGTGGTGTAGAGGGCGTTGGCTGAGAGCAGGTGACGCCGCTCCACAATCAGCGGAATCGCCGCCTGTTCTGCCGGTGCGAAAAACTGGGTCAGCGTCGAAACCAGGAATGTAACCGCCAGCATCAGGCAGAAGCCGAGGGGCAATCCAGCCAGTTCTTTCCCGGACGAGAGCCACAGCAGCGGCGGCAGGGCCAAAACCAGCATGCCTCGCAGCAGGTTTGTCGCCACCAGCACGGTTTTTTTTGGCCACCGGTCTGCGAAAGCCCCGGCAAGGGAGCCCAGCAGCACGGCGGGAATGGTGAAGGCTATCATAATGGCCGACACCCAGCTGCTTATTGTTGGGGAGCCGGTGTGAAAGCGGCTGGCGATCAGGGCAATCATCAGCACCAGATAAACCTTGTCCGCCAGCTGGGAAAACACCTGCCCTCCCCACAGAGCCAAGAAGTTGCGGTTTTTCAGCACCGGCACAAAACCCTTCTCGGGTGGCGGCGGTTCCGGGGGAGGAGGGGGAGAGGGGTTAGCTCCGTTGCTTGCCAATTCCGAAGCGTCTCGCTTTTCAGTTGCCGGTTCCGCAATCTTTTCGGCTACCGTCTCAGATTTAGCGGGCTGGTTTTTGCTGGCCACTTCAGGGCTGCAAGCAGACTGGCGATCGGGGATTTGTGTGCCATTTGCACACAAATTGCCCGAATGGCTTGCCTGAGGGGCAGGCTTGCGGTTGTGGTGCTGGGGTGAAAAAGCTGTTTTCAGCTCAGAATCAGACAGTCGCATCATGGCTGGCGGGGAAATCGGCGAGTGAGGCAAAATAGTTATCCATTAGGGCAGCAGAGCGAATCGACCGGTCGAAGTGATACTGAGCATATTGACGCAAAATGCGCTCAACGGAAACCCATGCCGTCTCTATGGTGCCGGCTGGGTGCGTATCTGAGGCGGCATCTGGCCAAAAAAGCTGGGGAGCCGCCAGCTGCTGCAGCAGGGCTAGCTCCACTGCCTTGAGCTGGGCGTCCAGCTTGACTGGCGTTCCGCACCTGACCGAAACCCGGTGGCTGCTGAATGCAGTTTTTACAGCCTCCTTGGGCGGGTGTGCCGGCGTTCCCAGTGGCGCGATTTCAGAGACGCTCACGGTTCCGCCTAAGGAGACACTGAACCCGGCACGCCAGTTGGGATGGGTGAAATCTGGGGTCAGCCGGCGCTGCGACAGGCAGCAGCTTTGAACTTGCGGGGCAATTCCCGCCAGAGCTAGCATGTGAAAAACGCCGTGGGCTAATAGGGCGACGACCGGCAGGTGCCTTTGGCCACCCCCCGGCTTCTCCCAGCGCTCCAGCCGGCTCAAATGCTCGCACAGCAGGGAAAATAGCTCCTCTTGCGGCTGGGAGCTCATCGCTTGACAGAGCACCAGTTCAGCTAAATACTGTCCCGCTGCCAGTTTTTCTAGAGAGCGGCTCAAACCGGGGTAGGTTTTTACCGTCACAGCTTGGGTGATTTTGTCGAGGGAGCGCCCTTTGGCCACCAGCAGCTCGTTGACAACAAACAAGCCACTGCGCCCGCTGAAGCTGGAGTTTTGCTTGCGAGCCCCGTGCGCCACCGCCCGAATTAAGCCACACTCTGGCGTCAGCACCGTCAGCAGCCGGTCGGACTCGCCCATCGGCACTCCCTTAAGGTTAATTCCAGTGGCTTTGTAGGTTCGACTCATTTTATTGTTAAATCGTCTTTGGTCAAAAAGTCATTGCCTGAGAGCTTTGTGCCGGCAGCATCCCACTCCAGTAAATCTTCTCACGGGGCAACTGGGGAAGGGGGGGAGCCGGAGAGAGAAAAAACCGCACTCCAAGCCACAGCTAGCCGGTATTTTTACGCAACCGGCACGCTATGGCGCAGGCTGCTAGCTTTCAGGAGCCACCCCCGCAGTATCTCGCTGGCGCAGCAAATCCACACTGCGAGAGGTGCCCAGCCGTGTCGCGCCGGCCAGAATTAACTCTACGGCTTGCTCGTGGATGCGGATTCCCCCGGATGCTTTGATGCCAATTTGCCCTTTGGTGATTTCTTTGAGGAGGCGCACGTCTTCCACCGTGGCTCCGCCGTGCCAGCCGGTGCTGGTTTTCAGGAAGGCGACACCGGCATCGGCGCAAATCTCTGCCGCTTGGCGCAACTCCGCGTTGGTGAGCAGGGCCATTTCTAAGATGGCCTTTACCGTTTGACCCGTTGAGTCGCAAATTTCCGCAATTTCCCGGTGGACTTCTCTGGTTTTGCCGGTCTTCAGCAAGCCCAAGTTGATCGCCACATCCAGTTCTGTAGCCCCATTTTCCACCGCCTCTTGCGCTTCGTAAAGTTTTGTTGCTGCTGTGGTCGCGCCGGTGGGAAAGCCAATCACAGTGCATATTTTGGGCTTTTTGCCGTGGAGCAGATTCGCCGCCAAACGCACATAAGCGGGATACACGCAAACCGTCGCGAAATGAAACCTGTCCGCCTCTTCGCACCACTTCTCGACCATCGCGGGAGTGGCTGCTGGGTTGAGCAAGGCGTGATCGATAAAGGGCGCTATGTCAATTTCTGGATGGGCAACGGGTGAAGCCATTGCTGTTTCTCCCTGGGATCTATTGTTAAGTTTTATCATAAAGTTAAACAATTTTAAAGCAATCCGCCGAGACTCTTTAGGGCCTAATACCTGCAGACCAGAAGTCGAGCCCGGTCTGTACAGCCCGCGCTGGCGGCGATTGCGCCCGTTTCTGTCCCACCGGCAACCGGCCTCGGCATGAGGGCTGGGTGGCAGTGCGGCGAAAAGCCCGGTCGGGCGGTTTCCGTAAAAACCCTGCGCGACACACAAAACGTGATGACTGGATTCCGCAGTTATACGGAAGAAAAAAAAGTTTTTTTTCGCAAAAATCAACTCAGAGTGGTGTGCGCACCGGCAAATATGCGTGGAGCCGTCTCTTCTCACTCTCCCTCTGCGCCCTTGGCGTTCGTGCGGTTTATTAAATCATATTCTTGCAGATGCCAATCCGGCTCGATTTGGAAAAAATCAATGATGGTGCAAATATTTATGGTTTTCCTAGGTGCGGTTTACTTGCTGTGCGCTGGCTATTTTTTCAAGGGCTGGTTTGAACTGTACAAGCAAGATACTAAGATGTCAGCAGAGGATAAGCAGCTATCCAGGGTTATTTTGGCCATAGCTACTGTTCTTTGGCCTGTCGCTGTCCCTATCTCTTATGCGGAGAAACTCTCGAAAGCAAAATTACTAAAACAGTAGGGCGTCACCCCAGCCGGTCAAGTCATAAAATCTAGCTGAATAAACCGGGTTTCTCTCCCTGTCAAGCTCAATTTATCCGAGGTCAAGCCAAAAGAAACCCGGTTTCTCATATAGCGCTTCTCATAAAATATAGCTGAAGAAACCGGGTTTCTCTCCCTGTCAAGACCAATTTCTCCGAGGTCAAGTCAAAAGAAACTCGGTTTCTGAGATTTCGTAAAATTCCCAAAACAGTAGGGTGCGTTCCGCCAAGGGCGGAACGCACCCTACTAGAGAAATTTAAACAGCAGCAAAGACTGCCTGAATTTGAGATAGGTCGAGGGCGCGACCAATAAACACCAAGCGAGTCTCGCGGGGTTCAAAGGGCTGCCACAGCCGGTCGTAAAAATAGTCGAAACGCCCGCCCACTCCTTGCAAAACCATGCGCATTGGCTTGTTGGGAACGTCCACAAAGCCTTTAATCCGGTAAATCTCCTGCTGCAGGATTAGCTTGTGCAGCTGCTCAATCAGCGCTTGCGGCTGGAAAGCCTGGTTGAGGGCAAAGTGAACCGAGTTAATTTCGTCGTCATGCTCGTGTTCTTCTTCGGTGTCGTGGTGACTGGGGCGGCTGTCTAAATTGTCCTCCACTGCTGCGTTGAATCCCAGCAGAACTTCAGGACTGATTTCGCCATTTTCACAAGGGACAATTTTAACACCGGCTCGCAGCTGCTGCTGCAGCCACTCCCGCACCCCGGTTCGCGTGGGGGAGTCCACCAAATCCGCCTTAGTCAGCAGCACCAAATCGGCACAAGCCAGCTGGTCTTCAAACAGTTCCTCAATCGGGGTTTCGTGCTCTAAACTGGGGTCAGCTTCTCGCTGGGCTTGCAGTGCGCCGGGGTTGCTGGCAAAGGTGCCGGCTGCCACTGCTTGACAGTCTACCACAGTGACGACGCCATCGACGGTTGCGCCGGTGCGAATTTCTGGCCAGCGGAAGGCTTGCACTAAGGGTTTTGGCAGTGCGAGTCCGGATGTTTCGATGAGCATGCAATCAATTTGCTCTCGCCGCTTGAGAAGTTGCTGCATGGTGGGGAGAAATTCTTCCTGAACGGTGCAGCACAGGCAGCCATTTGTGAGTTCAACGATGTTGCTGGGGGCGTCGCTTTCCTCGTCGCAGACTTGGCAGGAACGCAGCAGATCGCCATCTATTCCGACTTCGCCGAATTCATTGACGAGAACGGCAATTTTGCGGCCTTGATTGTTTTGCAGCAGGTGGCGAATCAGGGTGGTTTTGCCGGCACCTAGAAAGCCGGTGATTACGGTAACGGGTATTTTTGCACTCATGGAATAAAAGGATTAATGAACCGCAGAGGCGCTTCAGCGCCAGAGGAAGAAGAAATTAGGTGTGGGTTGGTTGGGGTTGGGGTGGGATTTTGGCTAATATGCCTTTTTTCAGGGGTTCTGGGCGTTCTGGCCAGGGGAGAAGCCCGTCCGGTTTGGCGAAATATTGACTGGCGCACTGGATCACGGCAGTTGAGATTTCGGGCAAGGTTTCCGCACTGGCCGGCAAGTCGCCAAACAGATAAGTGTATTTGCCGGGAGCGGCAAATGAGACGGTGCAGGAGTGGCTGCAGGCGCTCATGCACTCGACCGGCTGAATGGGAAAATCATCTCGCAAGTGCCAGGTTTTGGCGAGGTGCGACAGCCGGTCGAGCAGTTGCTCTCCGCCGCTTGTGCCTTGCCGCTTTCCGTCCCGCCAAACCGAGGCGCAGGTGGTGCAAACAAATAAGGTGTGCTGTGGTTTCATCAATAGGTATCCTGGCGCTATTAGGGTTCTTTTCTAATAGCGAATCGCGCTCGAGTTGACTAAATAAAGATTGGATTGACGTGAAGAGATGAGATGGCAGAGCGAGTGTCCGCCACGGCAAGTTACAGCCCTCTTGTGGGAATGCTCTCTAACCGGAGGCTTGTGGACACGGGAGCGCCCCCCTTTGGAATCCGGGAGCGTGTGGGGACAAGGGTGTGCCTTTGTCTCTACCATGAGTTTAGGTGGGTGACGCTCTGAGCGTCACCCACCCTACAGCTGATTGTGGGAATTCTCAATAGAATCTGTACCTCGCAGATGTGTGGGAAAGGGGCCTAAAAGCCGGCGGGCATTCTGACTCAGAGACGGGGAGTCTCATTACAGCTGCGGGACAGCGCCGGACTCGCACCGGACTTTCCCCCTTGCGTCTGGTGGCTGCTCCCCACCAGAACCGACTCAGTTTTACAAGCTTAACCTTGAACTCGGCTTTGCGGCAAGCCGAATTGAAAAAAATCAAAGGAGGCGCGGACTGTCAGCTACTCGGCGCTGGAATAATTGTGGCGCGAGAGAAATTTTCTGAGAAAGGGCAGGATAATATCTGCCAGGGCATCTGGGTATTCTTCATGGAGCGCCAAAGAACCGGGCAGCCAGCATTTCTGCACGGCTGAGAAACTGGCGAGCATTTCCATTTCCATGCGGGATTTGGGAGGGGTTTGCTCCCCGATGGCCACCAGCACGGGCACCGGCAGGGGCTGGAACAGTTCCAGGAACTCGCCGCGAGTGGTCACGGGGTCGAGGGAGCCGGTGACGAAAGCTGCGGAAGCAAATCTCGCCCCTCTTTTGGCAGTGGTGGCCCGTTTTTCTTTGATCAGGCTGCGGGTTATGTTCTTGGGGTTGCCGTAAACGTGGCGGCGGTACATCAAGCTGAGGAAGGGGGGCAGGGTATTCAGGAAGTAGAGGATCTGGCCCACCACCGGCAAGCACACTATCTGTTTGAGGATTCGGTAGAGCCACCGCTGTTCGCCCATTGCGGCTGGCAGCGGACCGCGCCAGGTTGGGGAGATCAGCACAACCCAAGACCACAGCGGCGGCTTTTGCCCAGCCAGCTGCATGATGTAACCGGCGGCGTGACCGGCTGCCATGACGACGACCGGTTCAGTAAAGTTGTCTCTGACGAAATCGGCTAAAAAGCGGCGGTACAGTGCCGGCTGGTAGTTGAAAGCGGGGCGCTCTGAGCTGCCAAACCCTGGCCAGTCGGCGGCCACGACTTTAAACTCCGGTGCCAAGCGCTCGGCCAGCCCCCGCATTTCGCAGCGCGTGGAAACGGTGCTCAAGGCTGGAAGCAGCAATATCGGCGTCCCCTCTCCGAGGGTTTCGTAAATCACCTTCACCTGGCGCTTTTTCCAAGTCCACAGATATTCTTGAACCGTACCACCGATGCCGAGTGGGGCTGTGCTGGGTTTTGCAGAAGTTGTTTCAACGGTCGAGGTCATATTGAGAAGCGTTCAGATTTCTTTACACAATAACAGCGGTTTCAACAAAAGCGGGCTGTACCTGAGCGTGTTCCTGCGAGCGTGTTCCTGCATCACGCTCGCACCTGCGAGTTCCCACCCCGCAATTCGTTTTCAGACCCCATCTCCCAGTACCGCGCAGGGGTTGGGCAGGAGAGACGGAGAGCAAAAGTTTCAATCCCGTTTCCAAAGATTCGCTGGCCAAAATTATTCTCCTCCTGCAACCTGCTGAAATCATTGTCGCATTTATTTGGCCTTCTTTGCACAACTGGGATGCTCCCACACAGATTACTATCCGCGCCTGCCGCTCTCCAATCCGCTCCTCTTGCCCTGAAATAATTAATGCCATCTCACCGGCTGACAGTTAGCGGCTGCACCGACACAGTAAATCACATTCTCGCTCTCGGTGGAAGGGGGCGATCGCCCCACAATCGCTCACACCGGCAGTTGCATTATTGCAGGTACTGTGTTGCAATTCACAGCCATTTTCCAGATTGACTCCAGCCCGTCCCCGCTGCAGGTGCCCCACCGCGCCGATTCCACGACTGGCAGCAGTGGGCGTGAGGCGGGCTTTCTGCGGGAAGTCCCGACTCGTTTCAACCCTCTCCGTACAGCTATTATATCTACTAAAGCTTGGCAGGAAAGTCAAAAAGATGGTGCCCCGCACTTGCAGTAAAGGACATAACAATCCAACCGGCCATCGCTTTTGCAGCCAGTGTGGGGAGAAGCTGCCGGCGGAATTTTCTTGCGCCCCCCCTGCTGCCGCGTCCGCTTGCCAGATAATTCTGGCGTCTCGCTACCGCCTGGTGCGCCAAATCGGGCAGGGCGGCTTTGGGCGCACCTATCTGGCGGAAGATACTAACCGGTTTGGGGAACTGTGCGTTTTAAAGGAATTCGCGCCGCAAGTGCAAAACCCCAGCGCCTTGCGAAAAGCCCAAGAACTGTTCGAGCGGGAGGCTTCTGTGCTCTACAAGCTGCAGCACCCGCAGATTCCCCGCTTCCGAGAGCTGTGCCGGTGCGAGATGGGCGGCGAAGAGCGCCTATTTTTGGTGCAGGACTTTGTGGGGGGGCAAAGTTGCCGCGAGTTGCTCGATGCCGGTGCGCGGTTTGGTGAGGCGGAGGCGATCGAGCTGCTGCTGGACCTGCTGCCGGTGTTGGGCTACATCCACTCGCAAGGGGTGATTCACCGGGATATCTCCCCGGAGAACCTGATTTTGCGAAGTTCTGACCGGCTGCCGGTGCTGATCGACTTTGGCGGCGTCAAGCAAGTGGCGACATCTGCTCTGTCTCAGTTCGCCCAGCTGATTGCCATCTCCACCCAGCTGGGGAAGCCCGGCTACGCCCCAGAGGAGCAGATGCGTCTGGGACGCGCTTTCCCCTCCAGCGACTTGTACTCCCTAGCAGTGACGGCTACAGTTCTGCTCACCGGCAAGGAACCCCAAGAATTGTACGACAGTTCTATGGCCGTTTGGCGCTGGCGCTCGGAAGTGCGTCTGAGCCCGATGCTGGAAGGGGTGCTCAATAAAATGCTGGCGCACAGCCCCAGCGAGCGCTACCAGGATGCCGGTGAGGTGATGCGAGCCCTGCAAGCTGTCCCGCCGGCTCTCCCGACCAACCTGTCGCAGATCAGAACCCTGGCGGTTGCGCCCCAACCGCCTGCCATTCCTGAAGTGCCGGCAAACATCCCTGCTGCCAAAAGCGCCCCCAAGCCGGCCCAAACCGGCATTCCTTTCTTTCCTCTCCCTGCTTTTTGGCATCCCGTGCGCCCAATGGCCACCATTGCCACCTGCGTGCTGTTCTTGGCTGTGATTAGCGCTCGGGTAGTTTCCAATTTAACCTCATATACCCCTGAAGCACCTGTTGCCTCCCAGAGTCTCGCACCAGAGGCTAGCCTGACAAAGATTCTGGCTCGCCGGCAAGCTTTGAAAATTCCCGAACAGTTTTTTAATCGCGCGGTCAATGAACTCTTCTATGAGCGGAACCCAGTTCTTCGCGGGCGTCTCTTGACAAATTCGTCAAAAGATGCTTATTGGCGGCGCAAGTGGTGCGAGATTGCTGATAACTTGCTGGCTAAGCTAGAGCGAGCCAACCTGAGTGAAAAAGCTCGCAGCCTGTTGGGTAGCTATACCCCAAAAAACTTTGAAACAGCGAGCGGAAAACTCAAGAAATCCACTTTCAACCGGCAAGTTGACGCTCGGTTCTACAAGCTGTTTCCTGAACTGGAGGGGCAGACTCTCCAGGCAGAAACGTGGCAGCAGGTTTGGTATGCGATCGCCGCCGATAAACTAGCCGAAACAGGGGTCAAGCTTTCCCTGTATAAGTAGGGTGCGTTCCGCCTTGGGGAATTATAGCACTCGCCACTTAGGTTAGGACGTAGGAATTGCGTTCCCTCCGACCCTGTCCCTACTAGCAAGTGAGATGCCTTGTCCATTACTGAGCTGTCTATTGCTAGACCAGAACGCATCCGAGATGCTCCATCGTTCGAGCTCAGAGGTCCATCGTTCGAGCTCTGAGCTCCATCGTTCGAGCTCTGAGCTCCATCGTTCGAGCTCTGAGCTCCATCGTTCGAGCTCTGAACTCCATCGTTCGAGCTCTGAACTCCATCGTTCGAGCTCCGAACTCCATCGTTCGAGCTCCGAGCTCCATCGTTCGAGCTCTGAGCTCCATCAGTCGAGCTCTGAGCTCCATCAGTCGAGCTCTGAGCTCCATCGTTCGAGCTCTGAGCTCCATCAGTCGAGCTCTGAGATCCATCAGTCGAGCTCTGAGCTCCATCAGTCGAGCTCTGAACTCGAAGACGCACCGGCTGTCGCAGCACGTCTTCCCGCTCTGGTCGCAGAGTTCTATTTTGAGGGAGTATTTTAGCTTATACTATTGACAGGTTTTTGGCAATAGCCGGTTTTAGGACAGGGGGAGCATCCCGTTTTGGCAAATATATCTGGGCGATTGCGGTAGGGGCGATACCGGGCGATTGCAGAGGCGCAGGGGCTTCCCGCCGCCGCGATCGCGGCGATACTGCCGGCGGGAAGCCCCTAACTGCGCCCGCCTACTCTGCGGGAATGGCTCTCCCCTCGCGCCGGCTGGGGAAACCTGTCCCACAAGTGCCCTAGAAGCGAGACGTAGCCAGTTTCACCTTATATAGCGTTTTTATTTGAGTTGTGAAAGCGTAGAAACCCGGTTTATTTGAGAAACCGGGTTTCTGGCCCCCTGAGGTTTCACAAATCATTTAGAACTGCTATATATCTGTGGGGAGCGAAGATTATCTGTCAGCCCGCACCCTACTGCCGGTGGCAATTCTTATCTATAACCAGTTTGGCATGCACGCCTATACCCTTTGGGGCGATCCGTATGTGTTAAAAGATGGCTCCCACCCGGAACCAAGTCTCAAGCAGCAGATGGTTCGCTACAGTTGGAGCATTCCAATTCAGACCTTTGTGCGGCTTTAACTCTCACCGGCATAGGTTAGGACGTAGGACAGGCGTCGCGCTTACGCGCCCGCACGGAACAGCCTGTCCCTTTCCCTACTAGCAAGTGAGATGCCTTGTCGATTCCTGAGCTGTCTATTGGTATAATTATAGGATATTTACAGAGTTGGGAGTTGGGGAGGTCAGCGGCAGAAGGCGGGACAGGTTGAGATGGAGAAGAGAGAATCTGTGAGGAGCAGATATGACAGAATAAAAAGCCGGTGAAGACTTAAAGACCGGGGAAGTCCAGACGGACTATGACAGCCCTTAGAAAGAAGGTATCGAGCAGTATTTACCGCAGTTCTTGGAGTTTGCTTTTCCCGATATCCATGCTTTGATTGACTGGAGTCGCGGGTATGAGTCGTTGGAGAAAGAACTGCAACAGGTGCTGCGGGATGCTGAGTTGGGGAAGCGCATAGCGGATAAATTGTTCCGAGTGTGGCTGCAAGACGGTGAGGAAGCTTGGGTGCTGATTCATGTGGAGGTGCAGAGTCAAGAAGAGTCAGGTTTTGCGGAGCGGATGTATGTTTACAATTACCGCTGCTTTGACCGATATCGCAAGCCGGTGATCAGCTTGGCGGTGTTGGGAGATGAGCGGGCGAGTTGGCGTCCTTCTTCTTATGGGTACGCTTATGACGGGTTTCGGTTGAGTCTGGAGTTTCCGATTGTGAAACTTGTGGACTACGAAGCGCAGTGGGAGGGTTTGGAGCAAAGCATCAATCCCTTTGCGGTGATGGTGATGGCGCACCTGAAGACGAAGGCCACAACGGGCAAGCCCCAAGAGCGAAAACAGTGGAAGTGGAGTTTGATTCGCCGGCTGTTTGAGCGGGGGTATAATAGAGAGCAGGTGGTGCCACTTTTCCAGTTTATTGACTGGATGATGGCACTGCCGGTGGAGTTGCAGCGGGAATTGCGACAAGAGCTGAAGCGTTATCAGGAGGAAAGCCAGATGCCTTTAATCAGCCGGATGGAACTAATGGCAAAGGAAGAGGGGCGTGAGGAAGGAATCGTGCGAAATGCTCGGGAGTCGGTGATTGAAATCTTGCAGGCGCGGTTTCAAGTCGCGCCACCGGCAATCGTTGAAGCCGTCAATTCAATCTCCGATGTGGCGCGGCTGAAACAGCTTCTCCGACAGGCAATAGCGGTTGCCTCGGTGGAGGAATTTCAGCAACTTCTGGCGCAATCAGGAGAAGTAGGATAACGTAGGGTGGGTGACGCACTTCGCGTCACCCACCCCCCCTCTCTCAATTGAGCGTCGCCTATTGGCATTTGAGACGCGATTTACCGCGTCTTTACGATAAAGGGGTGGTGGGGCTAAAGCCCTACTACAAACCTTTGGGCTAAAGCCCTACTACAAACTTTGGGGCTAAAGCCCTACTACAAACTTTGGGGCTGAAGCCCTACTACAAACCGCACATTAATAGAATGCACCAATCCCTCTCTTAGCCCCCCTCCCCGCGAGCGGGGAGGGGGGTTGGGGGGTGGGGTTCTGCGATGCCCCTGAACAATTCCAGAAAAAATGGAATACCCCCCTTGCACTGCCAGGGGGAGACGTGAGATAATGCAACAAATCTGGTAGAAGGTCGAACCGATGAACTTTCCCCGTGGACTGCCGGCGGCGCTCATAGGTGCGGCGGCGACAATTGCCCTGGTGCAGCCACAAATGGCTGAGGCGTTAGAGCCATCCGAGATATCAGCTAGAGCCAAAGAAATTACTGTGCGCATAGATGGCCCAGAATCCGGATCGGGCGTGATTTTTGAGCGCACCGGCACCACTTACTCCGTGCTGACAAACTGGCACGTTGTGGATACGGAAGGACAGTACCAAATCACCGCGCCCGATGGCCAGAACTATGCTGTTGCCTACAGCCAGGTGAAATATCTGCCGGATGTGGATTTGGCGGTTTTGCAGTTCACCAGCAACCAAAGCTACCCGACAGCGCAACTGGGCAATTCTGACGAAATGACAGAGGGGAAGGCGGTTTATGTGGCCGGTTGGTCTGACCCATTTGCCGGTATTCCTGAACGCAGCTATCTGTTTTTGGAAGCTAGAATTACCAGCCGGTTGCCAAAGTCAGAAAAAGGCTATGCTATAGTGCACGACAATCCCGCTACTCCGGGGACTTCCGGCGGGCCGGTGCTGGACAGCAACGCTCGCCTGGTGGGGATAAACGGGCGTTTTACCTCCGAACCGAACACGGGGAAAGCCTTTGGTTTGAGCATTCCGCTGCAAATCTTTTTGGCGGCGAGAAATAATTTGGTGCCGCCGGCGGGGATTGCGCCCCCAGAGGATTTTGTCAGTCGGGGACAGCGATTAGCTAACGCAGGAAACTACCGGGGAGCGATTGCTGAGTACAATAAAGCTCTGGAAAGCAATGCCAATAATTTTGAGGCTTACTACCGGCGCGGTGAGGCTTACTATTGGCTAAAGGATTTTCAAGCTGCGATTGCCGACTTTGACCGGGTGCTGCGGCTCAATTCCAATAATGCCCTCGCTTATCACTGGCGGGGTTTTGTCCGTGCCGAACTGAAAGACTATCAGGCAGCGCTCTCCGATTACAACGAAGCAATTCGCCTCAATCCTAACGATGCCGCTGCCCACAACAACCGGGGTCTTGCCCGCTTTTACCTGAGAGACTATCAGGCAGCGATATCCGATTACAGCGAAGCGATTCTCCTCAATCCCAACTATCCCGAAGCCTACAACAATCGGGGGAATGCTCGTTTTAACCTCGGAGACAATCAGGCAGCGATATCCGATTTCAACGACTCTTTGCGACTCAAAAATCCTGAACCGTGGATAGTCTACAACAACCGGGGGAATGCCCGCGCTAATCAGGGAGACAATCAGGCAGCGATATCCGATTACAACGAAGCAATTCGCCTCAATCCCAACTATGCCGAAGCCTACAACAGCCGGGGGATTGCCCGTTTGAACCAGGGAGACAATCAGGCAGCGATATCCGATTACAACAGCGCGATTCGCCTCAATCCCAACTATGCCGAAGCCTACAACAACCGGGGGAATGCCCGTTTTAAGCAGGGAGACTATCAGGCAGCGATATCCGATTACAACGAATCTTTGCGACGCAAAAATCCTGAACCGTGGATAGTCTACAACAACCGGGGGAATGCCCGCCGCAACCAGGGAGACTATCAGGGAGCGATATACGATTACAACGAAGCGATTTACCTCAATCCAAACTATGCCGTTGCCTACGACAGACGGGGTTTTACTTACCGGCTACTTGGCGACAAGCAAAGGGCAATTGCGGATTTACAGAAAGCAGCAGACCTCTACTGGCAGCAAGGAAAGAAAGAAGATTACCAATATGCACTCGACCGAATCAGGGAATTGCTGCGGTAGCTATAGCAGTATGCACTTAGGGCGCGGACATGGGCATCATCGCATTGGGCATCATCGCATTGGGCAAAAGCTGTGATTCTTCCATGATGCGCCATGCCCCATGCGCCATGCCATTAAGTTCCTTGTAGGGTGCGTTCCGCAAAGCGGAACGCACCCTACTGACTTGGCGCTCACACCGGCGGCAACTCCAGCGGAATCGCCCCCAGCAAACCCTTGCGAAAATCAGTCAGCAACTGGCGCGACACCCGCTCCACATCTCCCTGATACTTCAACCGAGCCACACCTTGCACGTACTCCTCACCCGTCATCGATATCGCGTCTAAATCATAGCGCGACTTTAACAGCTCCAGCGACACCACCCCCTCACTGGTAGCCTCCAAATAAGTCAGCAAATCCACCAGCTCAGCAGCCACTAAATAATTGTCGTAAGACGCCTCGCCAATATCGTCACAAATCGCTAACTTCATCGCATCTTCCTGACTGTCAATCTTCACCGGAATCACCCCCGGCGCATCCAGCAACTCAATCTCCTCAGAAATCCGCACCCAGCGCAACTGGCGCGTCACACCGGCACGAGCCGCACTCTCCACCACGCGCCGGCTCAACAGCCGGTTAATCAGTGCCGATTTCCCCACATTGGGAAAGCCAATCGCCACCGCACGCACCGCCCTGGGGAGCATCCCGCGCTCGCTCCGCTTGCGGTTCACCGCCACACCGGCAGCCTGAGCCGCCTTCGCCACCGCCTTGACACCTTGACCGTTTTGTGAGTTGGTGAAATAGGGCGTTTCTCCCTGCGCCCGGAACCACTCCTCCCAGCGCTGGCGTGCCGGTGGGGAAATCATATCGAGCCGGTTGACAACCAGCACCCGCGCCTTAGCGCCCACCCACTGCGGCACTTGCGGGTGGTGCGTCGCCAGAGGAATGCGGGCGTCCCGCACCTCCAGCACCACATCCACGAGTTTTAACTGTTCCTTGAGCGCCTTCTCAGCCTTAGCAATATGGCCTGGATACCACTGAATGGTCATCGGTAACACCAATTTTGGATTGACTCCCCTCGTCCCCTCGTTCCCCTCGTTCCCCTCGTTCCCAGGCTCCGCCTGGGAATGCTCTGCGGGAGGCTCTGCCTCCCGAACCCCTCGTAACCCCTCGTTCCCCTCGTTTCCTGGCTCCCTGGCTCCCCTCCCCCAGGCACGAGGCAATGGCGTTCCCACTTCAACGAGGCAGACGAGGCAGAGCCTCTGGAATGGCGTTCCCAGGCTCCGCCTGGGAACGAGAATATAACAGCCCAGGAACGAGAATAAGGACTAAGGGACAACCAGCACCGGGCACGGAGACAGGTTCATCACCCGAAAGGTAACGCTCTCAGAGGCTCCTTCCTCAGTCAGCCCCATCCCCCGGCAGCCCATGATAATTAAATCTGCGCCAATTTCGTCCGCCACATCACAGATTGTAAACGGCGGCTTGCCTTCGCGCTCAATGGCTTGGGCCTCTATCCCCTGCTGGGCAAACATCTTCTGGGCGCTCTTCAGCAGTTCCGCAATCGCTTCTGGGGATCTCCGAGGCTCCGCAGGCGGCGCTTCCTCCCCAGCCCCCGGCGCTTCCACCACAGAGAGCAGCACCAGCCGGCTGCTATAGGTTTTGACCACGTTGACAACCGTATCAGCGGCTTCGCGGGACTCTCGGCTTTGATCTATCGGAAACAGAACAGTCTTAAACATAACACCCCTCTCCAGGACACACTCTTCGATAAAATGTTCTCGGCGAACCACCCGGTAGATTTCGTTATCTCCGTCCAGTTTGGGCCTTGCATAAGGGCAGAAGTGGGAGCGACCGTTAGCGCACTGTTTGGGTGGAAATCAGACGATTTGACGCAATTAGGAGGTTTATCCGTGCCCAAGAAAACTGTAGCAAATTTGTCGGCATCCGATTTAGCCGGCAAGCGCGTGCTGGTGCGTGCCGACTTCAACGTGCCGCTCGACGACAAGGGCAGCATCACCGATGATACCCGCATCCGGGCGGCTTTGCCGACTATCCAGGATTTAACCGGCAAGGGAGCCAAGGTCATCCTGTGCAGCCACTTCGGGCGTCCCAAAGGCGTAGACGAAAGCCTGCGCCTGACGCCGGTGGCCAAGCGCCTTTCTGAATTGCTGGGCCAAGAAGTGATCAAGTGCGACGACTGCATCGGCGAGGAAGTGGCCAGTAAAGTGGGTGCCATGCAAAATGGCCAAGTGGCCTTGCTGGAAAATGTCCGCTTCTACAAAGAAGAAGAAAAGAACGACCCCGAATTCGCCAAAAAACTGGCCTCCGTTGCCGACTTGTACGTCAACGACGCCTTTGGCACCGCTCACCGCGCCCACGCTTCCACCGAAGGCGTCACCCACTACCTGAAGCCTTCCGTCGCCGGCTACCTGATCGAGAAAGAGCTGCAGTACCTGCAAGCCGCCATTGAAAACCCCCAGCGCCCCCTGGCTGCCATCATCGGCGGTTCCAAGGTGTCCAGCAAAATTGGCGTCATTGAAACCCTGCTGGAGAAGTGCGACAAGCTGCTGATTGGCGGCGGCATGATCTTCACCTTCTATAAAGCTCGCGGTTTGAGCGTCGGCAAGTCTCTCGTCGAAGAAGACAAGCTGGAACTCGCCAAATCCCTGGAAGTCAAAGCCAAAGAGCGGGGCGTGCAACTCCTCTTGCCCACCGATGTCGTCGTTGCCGACAAGTTCGCGGCGGATGCCGAAGCCCAGACTGTCAGCATTGAAAACATCCCCGACGGCTGGATGGGCTTGGATATTGGCCCCGACTCCGTGACAGTGTTCCAAGAAGCCCTGGCGGATTGCAAGACTGTAATCTGGAACGGGCCGATGGGCGTGTTCGAGTTCGACCGGTTTGCCGTTGGCACCGAAGCGATCGCCAGCACCCTGGCGGAGCTCACCCCGAAGGGTACCACCACCATCATCGGCGGTGGCGACTCCGTGGCGGCTGTGGAAAAAGTCGGCTTAGCTGACCAAATGAGCCACATCTCCACCGGCGGCGGCGCTAGCTTGGAGCTGCTGGAAGGCAAAGTCCTGCCCGGAATTGCCGCACTCGACGAAGCGTAATTCGGTGACAGCCGGAGCCGGGCGTACAGATATTATCTGCCTTGTGCGGATATCTTTTGTAAACCGGTTCCTGCTGATTGTTGCCAGAAGTAGGGTGCGTTCCGCTCTGCGGAACGCACCCTACAAGCTACCCGCGCCGGTGCACCGCGCCCCCCCGCCGAATAGAGCATCCGCTAGTACAGTTTTTATTTAAAAATCGCAGAGATGTTGTAATTCAACCTTTACAAGCATACCTAACCCGAATTGCCAGTTACAGGCGTCCCGACTGGGAATGGGTGCCTCACCCCTACCCAGGGCGCTCCTGAACTCCTGAACTCCTGAACTCTTGCAATCCAAAGTTATTGATTTTAGCACATTCCTTCAAGGGGCAGAAACGTTCGAGGATTTTCTGAAAAAAAGTTGAATTAACTCGACACCAGCAAAATTTTTGGTTAAACTGACAGAGTAGTTGAGGGTTGAGCCTCAACCTCCTAAAGTCTCCAAAGCCGAACACAATCATGGCCATAACAGGACAATTTGAAGTGCCAGTCACTTCCGATACTGGGATTGACTTTACCAACAGCCAAAGCGGGCCGGTCGCCTATACCTTTTCCGCATCGGGAACGTGGATGCCCGATAAAAATAATCCCGCCTTCCAAGGATGTACTGCTGAGGGGTTTCCCAGTCTCAACTCTGCCGTTCAGGCTTATTTCACACAAAATTTGCCTGGGTTTTCCAGCTGGACAAAGTATCCGGGCAAAACTCCCTATGCTTTACTCGCCGAGAACAAGGCAACTGGGGAAGTGACCGAAGTCGGAAAAAAAGCGACCATCGTTCTCAAACCGGGAGAAACTTTACGCTTTGTCCTGAATGATTGGAGTTGGGACTACGGCAATAACAGTGGCAGCATCAAAGTGGCGTGGACAGGCATCAGTTTAATGCCTCAAGTGATGCAGTTTGACGGGGATAATGATTATATAACTCTCCCTGAGATGAACGTCAACTATTCGGGAGGTTTCACTCTCGAAGCGTGGGCGTGGTATGACGCCTTACGCAAGTATGCGAATCTTATCGATTTCGGCAATGCTGCAGGTAAAGATAACATTACTGTATACAATGGAAAGAATAATAACAATTTGCTAGTAGCCATATACCGGGCGGATCAAAATCAATACTTTCTGACTCCATCCGCTCTAGAACTCGGAAAATGGACGCACCTAGCCCTGACAATCGATACGGCTGAAAATGCCATCCTTTATAAAAACGGTGAGCAGGTTTCTACCGGCAAGCTTTGGTTGCCAAACCAAATCAATCGCACCAAAAATTATATCGGCGGCAGCAACTGGGGGGATACAGACGATGATTTCAAAGGCAAAATAGCAGAAGTTCGGGTTTGGAACAAAGCCCTCACCCAAGCAGAAATTAAGGCGAATATGTCCAAGCGGCTCACTGGAAAAGAGTCCGGTTTGGTCGGTTACTGGCCATTAAATGAGGTGAGAGTGGAAGGTTCCGCTCTCAAAGTTGCAGACCTCACCGGCTACTTCCCCGGAACGGTAACAGGTGCTGTCCTCGTTGACGACAGCGCCTTGCCGGTTTCCTAAGGGCGAGGAAGATCGATAGGGGGGGAAATAGCCCCCCAGATAGCCGCGCCGGAATTCCTCTAAGCAGACATAGATAGTATTTTTTACTAGGGCTGAAAAGGCTTTTCTGCCGCCTTTTTCAATCCAAAATCCTTGCATCCAAAATCCCAAATTGGTATCCCTCGGTTTAGGGCCCACTTTTGGCTGCCGGCGCACCTCTGCAGTGCTTTCATAATTTTTTAAAATTCTGCCGCCCGGCCCGCATCTATCTAAAGGTAGAGTTCTGGAACTTCTTTGCGGATTCCCTGAGCGCCGCTCGACATTTTACCCGGGACTGCCAAAAGAAACCCGGTTCTTTGCACGGGGGGGTTCAGCCAGGATATCTGTCACTCACAGAATATATTTACAAACGCGCCCCTGTACCACCGGCTCAAAGAGCGCGTCTCGAACACCGGCTCTCCGCTAAACAGCTGAGAGTGCATTTTATAGCGTTTCTCATATTAGTGATATCCTGATAAACCCGGTTTCTTAAAGAAACCGGGTTTCTGAAATTTACACGAAGATTATTGAGGCGCTATAGCAGTTATTTCTCTTAACTTTACCAGCAATTTCTAATAAGGATAATCAGGCGGGTCAACTTGCCGCCCCCGAATGCGCGGGGGCAGAAACTCTGAGCGACCTCTCGGAGGCATCGGGTGCCCGGAGTTGAATGGCTGAATCACTTGCACTGTGCGCGTCGAGCGCTGCTGCTGCCAGAGCAAAACGAACACCATCGCCAGAATGATGCCGACAATAATTGTTAATACCATACCGGCTAGCGCCCAGACTATGCCCAAAACCATTGCATTTGCCGGCTGCTGAGCGGGAGCCGGTGCCGGCGCTGGGTTGCTCCTCACGCTCAAGGCATTTTCTTTCAGCTGCGCCGTCAGAGCCTCAATCTGCCGCTGCTGGCTCTGCATGATATCTTTTAGCTGCGCCATATCATTGCGCTGCTCTTCGAGCCGGTCTTTGAGGCGCTCCACATCGAGCCGCTGCTCCGGATTGCAGGCAGTCACAGCCGGTGTGGCGGGCGGCGGCGGCAAAGGCGTACTTGCAGAGGGCAGAGCCGGCGGAGCGGGCGGCGCAGAGGAATTGGACAAGTAAGATGGATCTAAATTCAATCCTCCCTTGAGCAAGACGAGAGCCGCAAGCCCAGTGAAGGCAGCTCCGGCCAAAAATGCCATACTATCACTCATCGACCTTGCCTTTGAACCACGACTTGACCACATTCAACTGACGCACTGTGACTCTCATCACTTTAACCCTACTGCAGGTTAACAGTTCAACTGAGCGGACGGCATCTGGGCGAGTGTCTGACACAGGACTTGCGCAAAACTGCAGCGTCTTAGATCCCCCCAACCCCCCTTAAAAAGGGGGGCTAGTATTCTTCCCCCCTTTGTAAGGGGGCTAGGGGGGATCTGAGGAATGAGACTCAAGCTTGCGCAAGTCCTGTGACAGTCAGAACATCCCATTTTTACAACAATCTTGTAGAAACCGGATAAATCGCGTCTTGTGCGGCTGCCGCTGGCGGGCCAATTGCGCCTGCCGTGAGGGAGCGACAGCCGGTAGGGCTAAAGCCCAACTACAAACTTTGGGCTTTAGCCCTACTACAAAGGGCCGGTTGCGGCTTCCCCAACCGAGGCGCTGCCAACTTCTTTGGCGATCAAAGCCGCGAGCTCCACAGCCAGTGACCTGTCCGCAAAGGCAGCCACCTGAATATACGCCTTATCCCCGCCCTCCCTGACCGAGGCATTCGGGCAATAGGACAGAACCTGAACGTACTTCTCCTTGGTGTACTCAACCAAAACCGGATACCGCGCCGTTTCCCCACCCGGATCGGGATCGCTGCAGGAGCGGCGGGGGCTGCCGGCAGCCTGCCGGCCCACTTTTGCCCGACCGGCAGCGCCGGAGATCGAATCCGCGAACGCCTCAGCCTGGAATCGATTGGCAAAAGAAGCAACCTGGATAAAGGTTTCCCTCGCCTCTCCCCCGAACACAATAAAGGTGTCGCGACAGTACCTCGACTGCACCCGCTTCAGGGTTTCAGCGCTGTACTCCAGCAAAACCGGATACCAAGTGCCAACCCCACCGGCATCTGGCTCTTGACACAATTTTCGAGGGAAATACTCGCTCAAGCTAATCTCCAGCTTGTACAGACTCTGGCTAACTCCCCTGACAGGGCTGACCTGAATCGAGTAATCTCCAGATGCGAACAGCCCCCCTTTCCAGCTTTGCGCCGGCACCTTTGGGTCGCTCAGCGGTTGCGAGTTGGGGTTGAGCACCGTCACCGACACCCCCGTGCCGGTAGCGGAAGCGCTCAACTGCTGCCCGAAACGCCCGGAAATCGTGTAGGTGCGGGTTTCTTTTGCTTTCAGACTCCCCTCAACGGCGGCTGTTTGGTTGGGCACCACACTCACCGGCTCAGGAGAGGCGAGCGCTTGGCGGCTGGGGGTTGGGGAAGGTGACTGCTTTTCTGGATTGAGAACTAAGTTGAATACAGCCCAAGTGCCAGCCCCAACCGCCAGAACCAGACCGGCGGTGATTGCGAACGCCCAAGAAACAGGCCAATTGGGGCGATTCCGAACCGGCAGCCGGCGTCCGGGGGTTGCAACCCCCTGCGCCCGTCGCTGCTGCAGCGCTTCTTTTGCAGCTTTGCAGCCAGACAAGACGATCTCAGCAAAACCCCTATCTCTTTCTCCCCCTCCCCGCTGGCGGGGAGGGGGTTGGGGGGTGGGGTTCAACATCCCCGGAAGAGGGGAAGTCCTGTCACTGAGCATCCGGTTCAAAATCTGAGCAAATTTAGGACTTACCGGCGCTAATTGCTGCCAGTCCCCAATATTACCGCTGCTGTCGGTCAAATCAAAGGCGTTTTTGCCGGTGAGCAGGATAATAGCTGTGACAGCCAAGGAATAGAGATCGCTGCTGGGGGAGTCAGTAGCTTGTGGCGCAAGCAAGCCCTCTTGCGGTTTGCCGGCGGCTGTCTCAGAGGAAGCCAGTTCCTTCTCCGCGCCGAGGCTGACCAGCACCGGCAGCCCAGTCTCATTCTCAGACCCAGCGCCAGGCTGTGCCGGCAATATAATATTCTCTGGCGAAATATTGCCGTGGGCGATCCCCATTTCGTGGAGACAGTCCAGCACCGGCAGCAGCTTTTGCAGCAATTGCAGCACTTCCGCTTCCGAGAGAGCGCCGCCGACTGCCATGCGCTGGGACAGCAGACTGCGAAAGCTTGTGCCTTCAACGTAGTCCCGCACTAAAAACAGGTGTCCGTCTAGCTCAAACGTCGTGCGGTACTGCGGAATTTGTGGGTGCCGAATGCGGTAGAGGTGAAAGGCTCGCTCTCGCAATTGCTCGCCAGACAGGGGGGAGCCGGTAGCGCCCTTTGGCTTCAACTCCTTGAGAACGCACAGCGCGTTCGAGCGTTCTTGGTCTTTGGCCAGATAGGTGCGGCCCGACTCCCCCTGACCCAAAAGGTCAATCAAATAGTAGCGGTTTTGCAAGACAGTCCCGAGGGGAAGGGGTAGCGGCATGGCAACTCAGCTGACTCAAGGGAAAATTTGCGTAAAAGGGAACCGGATCGAGTCTAATGCAAATTTCTGTCCCTTATGGCACTGAATCCAAAATTCTCCGCCGCTCGTGGCTGCGCAGTGCCGGCTAGCCCCAGCACCGGCAATCCCCACCGGCGCTGAAGCCCTTTTGTAAAGTTTTCGTAAACCCCCGGAAGCTCATCCGCAATTTCACGCAAGAGTCCCGCTCGTGAAGGTTTTGTGGGCGGCACCGGCATGGGGGGCGGGGGTTAGCGCTCTTATCGAGACTCGATTTATCGGGTCTCACAGCTGCTATCAAGAAGCCCGAGCAGATTTTTTAATCTTTCCGCCCAGTGAGGAAATCGGCGGTGCGTAACCGCCATCAGAATTTCTCACACTGGCTCTGCGGGCCAACCTTTCAGATTGAGATTCTTCTGGAAACGACAGAAAGGGATTTTGATATTTGGCAGATGCGCCGCTGTTGATTGGGATTTTTTCTTCAGGCAGGTTCAGGTCTTTGCTCTCGCGCCACAGCGTCAACTTTCCCTCGCTTTCGACAATCAGGCAGAGAATATCTGATTTGAGATATTTATTGCAAGTTCCGAGCGCCTCTTGACGGTCTTGTTCGGAAAAGGATTGACCTTTTGTAAATATTGTGTTATTAAACGCCATTTGGGATGCTGTCTGGAAGGCAAACCCCTGAAGCTCTAATTCTTCGGCACGCAGCACTAGCACAAGCTCCCCCCCTGTTATCCGTACTTTACCAATCTTTTACAATCTTACCTCAAATTTTGCCCAGTGTTCTCCGTGATAATGCGGAACTGTGAGATATCGTATTTTTACGCAGAGGCCGAGTTCGCTGTACTGAGGCCAAGCCAGATGGGCATAGCGCATGGGGCATTGGGCATAGCGCATAGCACATGGGGCATGGGGCATGGGGCATAGCGCATGGGGTAAAACAATCAATCCCCAATCTAAAATCCCCAATTCAAAATCCGGGCATCCAAAATCCATGCATCCCCCAATGCGAGCGTGCGTTAGCGTAGCGGCTCCGCAGGAGCGGCGTGCGAGCGTGCGAGCGTGCCCAAGGTCACTTCGCCTCAACACTCAACTCGTAAGCAACCGGCTCACTGGCTTCCGCCACCACCACAAATTCGTAGTAACCCGATTCAGGCAACCGCCCAGACCAGCTGAGTTGTTTTGAATCTTCCAGTAGCGGCGCTCTCTTACCGCTAGGGGGATACACCGACAGCCGCATCGCCCCACCGGCATTCAGCTTCACCTGCAGCAATTGGTTTTTGGCTAGCTCGGCAATATAAGCTTTACCGGCACCTGGCGAGAGGGTGCCGGTCACAGAGGTGTCGGTGGCACCCAGGGGAAATTTAATCACCTCCAAGGCAGTTCCGCTTTTCACGGCTTCCACTCGCTCGGCTGCGATCGCTTGCCAAACCTGACCGACCTGCTTGTTCAGCAAATTCTCATCTTTTTTGAACTCTGGGAAAAGGCGGAAGAACTGGGCGTCTGTTAAGTCATTCAGAGAGCGGCTGCTCAGGTGCAATTTGTTGATTTCCACCTTCTGGCGGTCGATGTCATCTTTGCTATAGCTGCCAAGTTTTTGGCGTGCCGGTGCGCTGAGAGTTGCCAGCTTGTCGAGCGATTCAGCAGCTGCGCTGTCCCACCGCTCCCGCCAGCCGGCGTCTGCGGGGTCATCGCTGAGGGTGCGTCCCCGCTGGTCGGGGTATTTGGCGTAATAAACATCATCCACTAGGGCGACGTAAAATTTGTAATCAACACCCAGCGAGCGCCTGCGCTCTCGCAAGGCTTCTTTGCGCTGCCGCTCCTCAGGTGATAATTTCTCAATTCCTTTTATTTGCTCATCGCTATTCCCGGAGGGTGGCCACATTTTCCCGACCAGCAAGCCGACGCCACCCATGCCGGCAATGATCAGGAACATCAACAGAAAGTTCACCCATTTGGATGACCGGCGGCGAACAGGCGGCGGTGCTGGCGCAGGTGGGGGGGCGGCAGTGGGGGCATGGGGAGCCGGTGGCGAGACAGGTTGGGTGGTTTGGGTTGCGCCGGCAGGCGGTTGGGGTGCCGGTGCCGGAGGTGCGACAGGGGGGAGAGCGGGAGCCGGCGGACTGCCAGAATGCAGAGACGCCAAATTTCGCAGCGCTGCGATCGCAGCGCCGGCGGACTGGTAGCGATCGCCCGGGCGGTGCGCCAGCATTCTATCGAGGACAGCGCTGAAAGCGGGGCTGAGACTGACATACTGACGCCACTTCCAAGTCAGGGCGTGGCTGTCTCTCAGTTCTTGCGGCGGCTTGCCGGTGAGCAGCACCAAAGCCGTCACAGCCAGCGCGTACAAATCGCTGTGGGGGTAGACCAACCCCATTTGCATCTGCTCGTCTGGGGCGTATCCCGCCTTGCCCACCCGCGTTCCCGGAGTCTGTGCACTGCCGGCACCGCTGAATTCCGACTCCACCTCCACCTCCACTTGCTTGACGCCGCCGAAGTCTATCAGCACCGGCAGGCTGTCAGAGGTGCGCAGCATCAGGTTGTCTGGGGAGATATCTCGGTGAATTACGCCGAGAGAGTGGATGTATTCGATCACCGGCAGAATTTGCTGCAGCAGCTGGATCGCTTCCTCTTCGCTGAAGGGCTGGTTTTTCTGCCGCCGGTTTGCCGAAAGAGAGCGGTAGGTTTCCCCTTCCACGAAGTCCTGCACTAAAAACAGGCGTCCCTCGCTGTTGATATTGGCGCGAAACATTTCTCGGAAGCGGGGGATTTGCCGGTGTTGCAGTTTGTAGAGAACACCGGCTTCCCGCTCAAAGAGTTCTTTGCCTTTTTGCAGGGCGTAGGTGCCGCGCACTTGGGGGGCGAATTCTTTGAGAACGCAGCGTTCCTCGAAGCGGTTGATATCGTCAGCCAGGTAGGCTCGCCCAAAGCCACCCTGTCCGAGTTGGCGCACAATGCGGTAGCGTTCGCCGAGGAGCGTTCCCGGAGAAACACTGACGGCAACTCCTGGGTGCGCTGCCGCCGGCGGGGGGGCGGGCACCGGCAGGGGTTCGCCGCACTGCTGGCAAAAGCGGTTGCCGGGTTGGTTTTCGTGTCCTTTGCTGCAATAGACGGGCTTCATTGTCGGAGGGCGCTTCCAAGAGGGTTTACTCTCGGTATAGCAAATCTACTGAGGGGTTGTGGGGGCGGGCTGGGAGTTGTATGGATTTTTTAAGATTTAGAACTTACGCAGAAACCGGGTTTCCTACCCGGCACCCAAGACTATCAGCGCTGGGGCTGACACCAGAAAACTGGTTGATTTCAGTTTACCAAAAATGTGATATAATAAGTTCATAATTCCAAAGATTAAATGGCAAATCAATATGACGTACAGCACGCCAGAAGAATTCATCAAAGCAGCAGACATCGAGTTTGAGCGCGGGGATTGGAATGGAGCTTGGAAGATAGCGACTGAAGGGTTGCAGCACTTCCCGGAGCATGCGGAACTCCAGAAGTACGCGCACATTTTGGCTCCCCCAAAGGTGACAGTTGTGCCGCGAGATACCAACAGAGATGTCGCGGCAGATATGAAGTGGCTCAAGCAGAATCGGGCTGAATATCGGGGGAGCTGGGTGGCCATCAAAAATGGCCAGCTTTTGGCCACCGGCAAAAGTTACGATGAAGTTAGCGCACAGGTTGGCCCTGTGAAAAATACTGGCATACTTGTAACTAAAATCTACTAATGACACTGCTTTTTTTTGCCAACGGGGAAACTTTTGCATCTGGCGCACTGGGGTACGAATATGTGCCGGTGACGGAAACAGAAACAACAAATCGGATTATCTTTCAAGTAGAGATTCAAGGTATCCCAACTCTGGCTGTCCTTGATACGGGTGCGCCCTATGTAATCTGTGCGCCAAAAGTTGCGTCCGAGGCGGGAGTCGATCCCGCATCGGCACTGGAACGAAAGACAATGTTGATTCGAGGGATGCGACTGCCGGGGTTTGTCGTTCGCCTGAACATACGATTAGTAGCTAGAGAAGGAGAGGATTTGAATGTAGACGCTACGGTTTTTGTGCCAGATTCAGAGGCGTTGTGGGGGGATTTTCCGTCTTTTATCGGTTTGACGGGATTTCTGGAAAGAATCCGGTTTGCCCTCGACCCGAATACGGATACATTTTATTTCGGTTCGCTCTGAACTAAAGGTTCGTAGTTGGGCTTTAGCCCAAAGTTCGTAGTTGGGCTTTAGCCCAAAGTTCGTAGTTGGGCTTTAGCCCAAAGGTTAGTAGTTGGGCTAAAGCCCAAAGGGCTTCAGCCCCAAAGTTTGTAGTAGGGCTTTAGCCCAAAATGCCTGTTTAATTAATAAACTTGTTAATTTTTGTCCAAGGGACATTCACGGATACGTCACCGCTCCCGAAGAGGTTGTATGGCCCCCAGAACTTTCCTTGGGGGTCGTAGTGATGAGCCAGCTCGCCATTGATATATATTTCATAGGCGGGAAAACCGTCGTGTTCTCCTTCTATTTTATATTCGGGCTTTTTACCTTTTTCTTGTTGGACAGTCACCTCAATGTTTGCGTCAATCAACGGAGCCAATGAAAAATTGGAAAATGGGTTGGTGGGAGGGTCAATATCCACTCCTGGAATAAGATTGGCCAGTCCAGTAAAATAAGAAAGTGGAAATCCTTGCAATAGTGCGATGCCCCCGGCTACTTTCAGCCTTGTTGTAACTGTATCAGAACCTTCTAGCCGCCCGACTAAAACTGAGTTATTGCTGTCCAAGACTGGCAGCTCATCAACGCCCCATGTTTTGTCTTGCTCGCCAGGATTAAGCTGCCACCACCAAAAGGGCTTTCCTGGGACTTGCGAACCCTGAAAAGAGTAGTATCCTTTACTTTTACCCCAGTCACGATCGGGCTGAGTAACTTGCCCTGACGGAACTTCAGGGTCAGCAGTTACAACTACATTCTGGTAGCTTTTATAGTTATCCAGTGGGGCCTCATATAAAAAGCTCCGATTATCTCCATTGAAAATCGGCGCAATCTTTTCCGCAAGTAAATAAGAGGATAGGCCCAAACGAGGATTTTTAGTCGCTAAGCCTAATGCGGCTGCTATCGCCGCATTAAACCCCTTATTTGTTACTGAAACAATCTCGCTAGGAATGAAACTCATAAACCTAATTTCGACATCTTTGTAATCAGTCTGATCTTCCTCGCTAACCTCATCTACAACCACTTGAGAGTCGTACAGGCCATCAGCAACATTGGCAACAGCAATGTCCACTTGTACCGTGTCACCCTCTGGATTGACTGGTAGAGTAACCTCACGAAAATCAGTTGCACCACTGGCATCAAAGGAGCCGAGGCCAAGTCCGTTCATGCTGTTACTTTCAAATTCCAAGCCTCCGCCCTGTAGACTGCGGAGCGAAACATTGAAATAATCGTTGTACTGAGTTCCGAAAAATCCACCGGGCACCTCGCTGGTAATGAACCGATAACGCAAAGTCACATTCTCTGTGCCAGGTTTAGTCGTAAAGGTTCGGGAAATCGATTGTTCGCCTTCCCCAGATGTGCCTAACACTAAATCGATGCCTGTATCTGAGTCTGTATCCGAGTCGGTATCAGTGACCGCTTTGGATCTGGCTAATCTGGCCATAGTCGGGGTCAACTCTGCTGGTGTCGCCTCGATATCCCGTCGGTTAGTGCTAAAGTTCGATACGTTTTGGTTGGCAGTTTGGATGTCAGCCGCAATCGTAGAAACCAGCGCTCGCGGCTGAGCAGTATTTACAGGTTCTCCATTCTGGAGAAGACTTACTGGTGCGTTCCCGATATTCCAACCCTCTGTACCCTGGCTTAAATCATTGTTACTAATGGGGCTTGGCGAATCAAACCCTTTTAGGGTAAGAACCACCTCTCCAGCACTTCCAATTGTCCCAGAGGACGCAAAGCGATTTCCGCTAGCTAAAGCATCTAAGAGGATTGTGCGGTCTGGTAGGTTCTGGAAGCTAACCCGGCCATCGCTAGAACTCGTTGCTTCTGCTAACACGCTCTGGTCATCATTAAGCTTAGCATTCACAACTGTTGCGCTCACTGGCTGGCCATTCTCATCGAGGAGGGTAACATTGAGTGTTTGACTGCCCGCCCATAGAGTTGTATCTGTTAGCAGACGAAGGCTTTGGTTATCTTTGACATATATGTCTATATCATTCCGGCCTTCCGTCAGCAGGGATGAGATTGAGATAGCGTTTGCCGATATTTGAATAGCACTTTCAGGAAGCAACTCTCCGTTTTTAAACACAAGGAAATTGACTGGAGCGGTCGTGAAAGTCGCGCCAGAGACATCGAACCGAACGGTGCTGCTGACAGGGTTGAAGGTTGTCTCGGACACACCAGCAAGGCTCACTTGTCCCTCTATTGGAAAATCGCCTAGGGGGGTTGCTGACAGATTGAGGTTATAGTTCGTCTCGCCTTCAAACTGCCCAACAGCAAGCAGATATGTCCCAGAATTTAAAAGAATGTCAATCTTTTCAGGGTCGTTCCCCTCTGCTTTAGAAAACCCAATAAGTTCATCCCCCTCGATTCGCCCATTTCGATTTGCGTCTTGATATAATTCCAGGTCGGCATCTGCGCTCATCCCGTCCAAGTTCAACGTGAAATAGCTAGTGGCAGCGTCAATACTAAAGCTGTAGGTGTCAACGGGTTCAACATTCCCCACGAACCCACTCAAAGTGCGGTTCTCTCTCAGGATGCCCAAATCAAACTCTGTGTTCAGATCGCTGCTAACGCTGGGATGGGCAATCCCAAAAATATCTAAGAACTGAGAAAATTTGGGATCATTCAGAAATGCGCTATCAACCATAACTTAATCTCCTGTTTGAAATCAAACTAGCGAATTGCTGGCTATCTAAAAACTAAACGTCGTCCGTACAGTCCCAACAAAGACATCATCATTATCCCCATCTTGATTCGGAGCAGTCAACCATATCACCCCCGGAGTAATCGAAATATTGTCCGTCACCTGATATTTGTAGAACGCCTCAACGTGCAAAGGCAAGTCGTCCTTGAAGAATTGGCCAAACCCCTCCAAATTCGTCAAATAAGGTTCCACCCCCACAAGGACACCGGCGACATTCCCCTCCTTCCCCAAATCCGGAAAAGCCAAACCAATCGCCCCATTCCAAATCTCCCCCCTCACATCATCGTCCCGCAAATCCACGCGAGTGTACCCAGCCCACCCATTCAACTGCACCCCCGAAGAAATTCGCCACGCCAATTGCAAACCCACCGAATCACTGGTCACCGGCTGCGTCGCACCCACCCGATTTGCCAGCGCCGTACCGGCAAACGGCGCAGTCCCCGTTTCCAAATGACCGGCACCATTGTCAAACCCAAACCTTCCCGGGCCAAAATAAGCGTGATTGTAAGTCACCGCCGCCCCAAATCGCTCACTCGGCGTCCAAGTAATCTGCCCCAAAGCGGCAAAATCGCCCTTAAAAAAGCCATTCCCCGCATTCGGACTGAACCCTTCAGCCGCCAGATAGCCGGCAGTCACCTCCAGCGCCTGACTCAATTTCAAACTCAGCCCAATTCCTTGCCCGCCCCCCAAACGGTAAATCGGGTTTCTCTGGGCAAACGTACTAATAGATCCATTCCCCCCGTCAAAGTTTTCAAAGTAGGGGTTGAGCGTCGGCGTAAAGTCCTCAAAAATGCCGGCATTGGCAGCAACGAAAACCCTTATCCTGTCCCCCAGCGGGAATTGATACTGTAGCGTCTCCAGGATAACCTGGTTGCCCGTATCCCCAAACACTTGATGCGTCTGGAACCCCTCAGACGTGCCGGTGGGAAAAGCTATCCCCTGGTTAATATTCGTGTGGTCTAAAGCAGTGCTGTTCCCCACCTGCAGCCGAGTTATCAGCAAGTCAGATCCCGTGAAACTCGTATTCAAATTGAGGCGCACCCTCTGCTGCAACACCGGCACGCTGCTACTCCCACTCCCAATCCCATCCGTGGCGGCAAAAATCGCCTCACCCGTCAGCTTAGTAGTCGTGGAAAATTGGTTCGCTTCCAGTTCCGCCGTTCGCGCTTCTAAAACATCCGTGCGCCCCCGCAGCGTAGCAAGTTCCGCCTGAAATTCCTCCAGCAGCCGGTTCAGCGTTGCTAAATCTTGCTTAGTGGCCAAATTTGAAGTGTCAACCCCACCAATCAGCTGAGTTATCCTCTCCAAACAGGCATTTAAACCGGCAGCAAACTCATATCGCGTCATCGCCCGATTCCCCCGGAATGTCCCATCCGGGTATCCCGCGATACACCCGTAGCGCTCCACCAGATTTTGCAGCGCCTGGAACGCCCAGTCTGTCGGCTGCACATCAGACAGCTGCGAGACAGACGTCACTTGAGCCATTGGATCGCTGTCCGCACTCTCCCCTTCCAGGTTGGACACCGGCGCGGGGGGCACGGTGTCTCCCGCACTGAGCTCCAGAGGCGAACTCACCTCCCTCACCGCTTCTCCTGCGGGCCCATCTACTGCCCTTTGCCCCTCCTGGGACATTGCATCCTCTGCAGCAACCGGCAGCGCAGAAACCAAAACCGCTGCACCCACAATTGCTGGACTTGTCAGCCAAGACATCCAGCCAGATTTGGCCATCTTTGCACTCCTCACCTCAAATTGCACCGTCGTTTAGCCTTTCCAATCCAGACTTGGCTGCTGTCTGATTAGCAAAAGCTATCACACTGACAAGTATACATAATTTTTTTTTATAACTGTTAATTATTATTAAGACTTTGCCGTCAGGAATCGTAGCGGCGACAGGGAGGGGCTGCGAACATTTGCATCAGATAAATTCCGTTAAATTGCATTGCAATATTGATGGCGGGGGGTAGAGGTGTTCTCCCAGATAAGTGATTGCTGTGCGGCAAAAGCAGTCTCAGCGATTTGATGACTAATCAACCGGCACTCATCTGCACGAGTTCTAACCCAAGGCGTAGGACAGGCGTCTCGCCTGTCCAAGGTGGGCACAGGCGAGACGCCTTACGCCATATATCCCTCAAGGCGCACGAACCGGCGTCCCAGATGTCCCCAATCGGCCAAACCCAGGCGTTGGACAGGCGTCCCGCCTGTCCAAGGTGGGCACAGGCGAGACGCCTGTGTTACGCCATATATTCCTCAAGGTGCGGGCACCGGCGTCCCACCTGTCCCAAATTGGCCAAACCCAGGCGTAGGACAGGCGTCTCGCCTGTCCAAGGTGGGCACAGGCGAGACGCCTGTGCTACGCCATATATCCCTCAAGGCGCACGAACCGGCATCCCGCCTGTCCAAGGTGGGCACAGGCGAGACGCCTGTGCTACGCCATATATCCCTCAAGGTGCGCGAACCGGTGTCCCAGATGTCCAAGGTGGGCACAGGCGAGACGCCTGTGCTACGCCATATTTTGCAATACCGCACCTATCTGCGCCGAGTAAGCGCGACTGTCGAAAAAACTGGGGTTCTCCTGCATTCTTCGCACAATCCGCTCCCGCCAGTGCGATCGCAACTCCCGATTGCAACCCAGCGCCACACTCAACCGAATATACTCCTCTTCCCCACCGGCAATCAAATCAAACAGCCCCAGCGATCGCAGCAGCGCCGCCCCCTGTCTCGCCCGCAAACAATTCCCATCCATCACCACAACCGGCATCCCAACCTCTAGCGGATCGGCGGTGGAATTCGCACCGGCATACGGATAGGAATCCAGATAAACATCCGCCACCTTCAACACCGCTTTCACCTGCGCACGACTCGGCAAAGCCTCCAGCAAAATCAGCCGGCTGCTCTCCACCCCATACTTCTCCAGTATAGCACGCATCTTCCTCACAAAAGGCATCCTGCTATAAGAACTAGACCAAGTGGGGCTGAAGGGATACAGCACCAGCACAGAATCAGGCACCGCCGCCATAATTTTCGCCCAAGTCTCCCTGACTTCTGGTATAATCTTCAACAGATTTGCCCCAGAAATAAAAGCCACCGCCCTCTCAGGAATCCCCAAGCTTTGTCTGTCAGGTTTAATCCCAGCCACCTCTGGCTGTATGCTGTAATTGAAACAAAAACCAGTGCCATCAACTGTTACCAGCTTCTCGCGATAGTGCTCTTGCGCCCCCTGTGCCGGTTCAGTTAAACTCCCAGAAATATAGTAATCCATCTGGCGCATGCCGGTGGTGACAGGGGACGCAAAATAGGTCGCCTGCACCCGCGCCAGCCGGTGCAGCGCCAGTAAAATGATATTTTGAGCCGCATTTGTCACAATTGACCCCACAAACAGGATATCCAAATCATCCCCCCGAATCATCTCCACTTGAGCGCGGAGGTCTTTCGGTAACTGAACCAGTTTATCCGCCCGACTCTGGCAATATTTCTCCACCGGCTCACCCGTGAAATTCAGGACATAGAGCACAATCTCAAATTTGTTTCTGTCCAGATACTCGAACACCGGCACAGTCGTGAACGTCTCGGAAATCGGAGCGAAATTCGCCTTCAGCACCCCCAGGCGAATTTTAGTCCTGCCGGCAGGACGCTCCGCAAACACCCACTCAATCTGGTGCCCCCCAGCTTTCAATATCAATTCTAGCATATCCCCCCGCTGCGTGTAAATATTCTTGAGGTTATTTGTGCTAAAATATAGAGGCACAAAGTTAACCGTATCCGCGAACACTAAGGCCACACGCCGCCAGACGGGGGAGTTGGGATTGCTGAGGAACCGGCTGTGAATCAAATCGACTAATCGCTGCATGTAGGTGCAGTAACGTTCCACCTCTCCAACCTCCTTAAAATAAGTTGGGAAGGAGAACATAAACGCCAGCAAGTCGTTGACTAACCACTGGGGGACAGAAATTCGATCGCACTGCAAGGGCAATTCATCAGCACGCCGGTACAGCATCGCTGCCAGCAAATACTGAATCGCCTGTGGCGCATCAAATCCTTTCGCCACCTGCGCCGATAACTCACCAGCAAATAACTCCTCGGCATAACTCAGCTGTTCATCTCTCACACCACAAGCAACCAGCATTTGATGGGCTTTCCCCGCATAACTAATCCAGGCATTTTTCAGATTATCCCCTGCAGTCGCCAGCCAAAAATCTGCCAGCTGCCGGCGTGCTTGTCGCAACTCGTCTAGCGCAGATTCCGGCGAGGGATAACTCTGATATTTACTCGCGCAACCCGAAACCAAACTGAGGAATTGCGGAGAATCTGGATTCAGACTAGCTTTAATTGTCTCGCGATGCAATAATAGAGACAGGCGCTCTAATTGCCAATCATCCCGCTGCGGGAAGTCCCGGAAAAATCCGCTCGGCAAGTCAGCCGCTCCCTCTAATTGACTCAGCAGCTCAAAATATCCGGGAGAGGAGACATGTAGCAGTTGAATCAGCGGATGGCTCACCGGCAACCCTCTCAGAAGTTTTGGGTCATAGATAGAATTGAGCGTGTCTTTTATCTCTCTCTCATTATCTCCACTGAATCTGACCGGCATCTTGAGTTTTACCCTGACAAGCTCTAAGATTTTAGATGGTGATTCCAGCAAAGCATTCAAACTCACCAGCAGACACTTGTGGGAGTGCCGTTGATAGAAATCAAGGAGGTGCCGGTTGTAGAATTTCCACGCTCGCAAAGCGGAATCAGGTCTTTCGTTGAAAAACGGGATGTTTAGCCGTAAAATAGAATCAGCCACATCCCAGGGAGAGCGATAGACAAACAGATATCGCCCCTCAGGGATGATCTGATTCCAGAAGTCTAACAGCAAACAGGTGCGGGGATCTTTCCACCCCCAAATACCCGCATGGTTTTGCCGGCATTCGACTAATCGCTCAGCCTGTTCCCTGTAGGTTTCTATCTGCTGCCGGTGCAGCAACTCACTTTCTGTCCACCCCCACTCCGGAAAGCCGGTTTCCCCCGCGCGACAGCAAGCTTTTAGAATCGAGCGCTGCAATTCCACAAAATCAATATCTTCAAAGTAACCTTTGGGATTCCCATAGTTCTCTTGCAGGAGTTTGTCTCCCAAATCTACGCCAATCGCTTGCAAGAAGGCAGCTGTCAGGGAAGTTCCCGAACGGTGCATGCCGGTGACAATCAGCACTGAGGGCTGGTTTTCTACTTCTGACATTAACTCACTCCCCACGCTAGGTGAGAAACCGGGTTTCTTTTAGAAACCCGGTTTCTGGCTACATTCAGCCTTAACTGACTAACAAGATAGCACAGTTTACCGCGATTGAATGTTAATTTTTGCGAAGGTTGGGAGGAGCCGGTTCTGCCAAGCAGCCGAGTGCGGGGTTTCAGCCTGTCGCAGGGTAAAAGCGCTCGCCAACCCTAAAAAGTAGAGACGCGACATTCGGCGTTCGTACATCTTATCCTCCCTCTGCGCACTCTGCGCCTCTGCGGTTCATAAAATCTCTACATCTCTAACAGCGGATCTAAGGTTTAATATTTTCTTTACAAAGAAGCTTTAAAAAGAGCGGGTTTTCTGGGAAACTTAGTAACAAACAGTCTGGGACAGGCCGTTCCGTGCGGGCGCGGCACGCGCGACGCCTGTCCGGCGGGGTTTTGGATTGCAGGAGAAAAAAATTATGGCGCTTTTTCAGGGCAGTTCTATAGATGAGCTTCTGACTGGGGGAACCGAAGATGACAGCTTATTTGGCGGTGGCGGAAATGACACCCTCGATGGCGGTGGCGGAAATGACACCCTCGATGGGGGTGCGGGAGATGATAGCCTGGTTGCCGGTGGCACAAGCACCTTTTTGGGCGGGGATGGCAGTGACACTCTCGCTAGCACCGGCACCAACAGCACCTTACAGGGAGGAGGGGAGGACGACACCTATATCCTGCTTGACACCGGCACCGGCAGCCAGATAGACGATAGCGCCGGAACCGATACCCTCACGCTGCAAGACAGCCTGGGCGCTAGCGTCACCCTGTCTTTAAATCTGCAGGAAGGTTCCACCGGCACCGCCCGCCAGGGAACCAGCTTGGTGATTGACTTGGAGCAAAACGGACTGGCTTCCTCGGCGGATGACTTGGCAATCTTAAACTTCTTCAGCGAGGGGGACACAATTGCCGGTGCCGGTTTCATTGAAACCGTGGGGAATCTCTCAGGGAGCGATCTTCTCACCCTGGTGGATACAAACATAGTTCTGACACCCCCTGACGATACCACCACGGGAGGCGCAACCCCTGACGACACCACCACGGGAGGCGCACCCCCTGACGATACCACCACGGGAGGCGCAACCCCTGACGACACCACCACGGGAGGCGCAACCCCTGGCGACACCACCACGGGAGGGATCGCCCCAACTCCCGCAACAGAGGGTGACGACACCATTACCGGAACCAGTGGGGATGATACCCTCCTCGCCGGCAGTGGCGGGAACGACACCATTTTGGGGAATGCCGGCAGTGACACCGCAGACGGCGGGGATGGGAACGACAGCATCAGCGGCGATGCCGGTGATGACAGTCTGCTTGGCGGTGCCGGTGATGACACCCTCAGCGGCGGAACAGGTGCGGACACGGCGGATGGGGGTGCCGGCAGCGATCTGCTTTCTGCCACCGGCAGCTCTTCCATATCAGGCGGCGACGACGGCGACACCCTCAATGGCATCCAAGGCAATAATACCCTCGATGGCGGCGAGGGCAATGATAGCATTCAAGCCGGTGTCGAGGGCTCCAGTGCCAGCAACTTCGGCAACTTCCTCTTCGGGGGTGCGGGAGACGACACCTACAGCTTGACCACAGGTGGGAATCTGATTCAAGATACTGCCGGCACGGATACCCTTATCCTGCTAGACGGCAACGACAGCATCACCCTGTCACAGGACCAGCTGCGGCGTCTCGGCAATGACTTGACGATTGACTTCAACGCTGACGGGGTGCCTTTTGCAACCTTCGATTTAGTAATTTTAGACTACTTTGCCGACGGGCAGAACGCAGACGGTGGCGGGTTTATCGAAACGGTGGGCAACCTCAACGGCAGCGATATCCTCACCAGTATACAGCCAACAGCGACAGCGACTGCCGCCACTGACGGTGACGACACGATTTTTGGCAGCGGTGCCGATGACACCCTCAGCGGGGGTGCCGGGAATGACATCCTTTCTGATATCGGCGGCGATAACACCCTGACTGGCGGCGATGGGGATGACTTGCTCTCCGGCGGGTACGGGAATGACACCCTGGTTGGGGAGATCGGCAATGACTTGCTGCGGGGTTGGAAAGGAGATGATAGTCTCGATGGCGGCGAGGGAGACGACACCCTGCTTGGGGGTGCCGGTGCCGATAGTCTCAGTGGGGGTGCCGGTGCGGATAGCCTTTTGGGTATCGGCAGCAACAATACTTTAGACGGCGGCGAAGGCGATGACACGCTGGAAGCCACCGCCAATCCTAACAGCAGCCGCAACATCAACAACGTCCTCCAGGGAGGAGCGGGAGCGGACACCTACAACATTTTCGCAGGAGTTGGGGGTCAGGTTCAAGATACTGCCGGTGAGGATACGCTAAACCTCCAGGACAGCACCGGCGCACCCATCACCCTGTCTCTCGAGGGGTTGCTGCGGGAAGGTGCCAACTTGCAGATCGACCTCAACTCTGACGGAGTAACTAACTCAGCCGATGATTTGCTGATTTTAGACTTCTTCGCAGAAGGTGAGACAGTTGCCGGTGCCGGGTTTATCGAAACGGTGGGCACTCTCTCAGGAGATGAAATTCTCACCAATTTCGTCCTCGGCACCGGCACCGACACCACCCAAGGCGGCACCGGCACCGACACCACCCAAGGCGGCACCGGCACCGACACCGGCACCGGCGGCACCGGCACCGACACCACCCAAGGCGGCACCGGCACCGACACCACCCAAGGCGGCACCGGCACCGACACCACCCAAGGCGGCACCGGCACCGACACCACCCAAGGCGGCACCGGCACCGACACCACCCAAGGCGGCACCGGCACCGACACCACCCAAGGCGGCACCGGCAGCGACACCACCCAAGGCGGGGGCGGCACAGACACCACCCAAGGCGGGGGCGGCACGACTATTCCGCCAGGAGGCACCGGCAGCGACACCACCACCGGCAGCGACACCACCACCGGCACCGACAGCGACACCCTCACCGGAGACACCGGCACAGACACCTCCACAGGAGATACCGGCACCGACACCATCCAAGGGACCAGCGTCACCTTTACCCCCCCCAGCAACAGTGAGGCTGTTGCTGTTACAGGAACTAACAGCGCCGACAGTCTAATGGGCGCTGACGGTGCGGACAATATCCGGGGCAACCAGGGAAACGACTTTCTGCTGGGTTTGCTGGGAGACGATATCCTGACTGGAGGTGACGGAGACGACTTTATTAGCTGCAACCAGGGCAATGACTTCGCCGATGGGGGTGCCGGCAGCGATACCGTCACTGGCGGGAAAGAAATTGACACCCTTCTGGGCAACAGCGGCGATGACATCATGCTGGGGAATCTGGACGCCGATACCCTTTCTGGCGGGGATGGCAGCGACACCCTCAACGGCAACCAAGGCGACGACTATGTGGATGGGGGTGACGGCAGCGATGTCTTGTTTGGAGGACAGGATAATGATATCGTGTTTGGCAACCTTGGCGACGATACTGTCCTGGGCAATTTGGGAATTGATACTGTTTTGGGCGGCAACGGTGACGACGCACTGTTCGGCAATCAAGGCGAGGACAGTCTTGATGGCGGCACCGGCAGCGACACCCTCGGAGGCGGCAAGGACAATGACACCTTCACCGGCGGCGCTGGCAACGACTTCCTCAGCGGCGATCTTGGCAACGATTTCCTCGTCGGTGCAGATCCCAATGCGGCCAATCCGGGACTGGGCGAAATTGACACCCTCACCGGCGGTGCCGGTGCCGATACTTTCGTGCTCGGGGATGGCAGCAAAGCCTACTACAATGATGGCAATAATGCCGGTGCCGGTTTGAATGATTACGCTTTGATTGTTGACTTTGACGTCACCGAGGATATCTTCGCCCTGCGCGGCAGTGGATCTGAGTATGTGCTGGTCGCTTCCCCAGTGGCGAACGCACCTGGCACAGCGATTTTCCAGACAGGTGCCGGTGAGGATGAACTGATCGCTATTGTGCAAGGGGCTGACAGCCTCAATCTTGACGCCAGCTACTTTACGTTTCTCTAAGGGCTGATTTATCCTCGTTCCCAGGCGCAGCCTGGGAACGCCTGAAAGGAGGCAGATCCTTGAAAATGTTTGTAGTTGGGCTTTAGCCCTCTTCAAGTCAGCGCCTCCCGGGAGGTGTTCCTTTGGCTCTGACTTGAAAATGTTTGTAGTTGGGCTTTAGCCCTACCGGCTATCCCGCTGCCGGCCAAGTTTTCATTGGTGGCGGTGTGCGCAGATCGTCGCGACTGCCTTGAAAATGTTTGTAGTTGGGCTTTAGCCCTCTTCAAGTCAGCGCCTCCCGGGAGGTGTTCCTTTGGCTCTGACTTGAAAATAGTCTTGTAGGGGCGACGCCCCCGTGCTCGCCCCGCCCTAGCGACAATTTTCATTGGTGGCGGTGTGCGCAGTTCGGAAGTGACTGCCTTGAAAATGTTTGTAGTTGGGCTGCACGCCCTACCGGCTAGCCCGCTGCAGGCCAAGTTTTCATTGGTGGCGGTGTGCGCAGTTCCGAAGTGACTGCCTTGAAAATAGTCTTGTAGGGGCGATGCCCCCGTGCTCGCCCCGCCCTGGCGACAATTTTCATTGGTGGCGGTGTGCGCAGTTCCGAAGTGACTGCCTCCTTCTCTCCAACGAATTAAGCGATATTCCGCTTGCTGCGGGGGGTATAACATGCTAGAAACCCGGTTTCTTCAAGAAACCGGGTTTCTCAGTACCTCACTCAGATGAAAACCGCTATAAAACTCTGTGACGGGAGAGGTAAGGCTTGCTGCGACAGCCGGCGGATGTCCGAGCTCAGAGCTCGAACGATGGAGTTCAGAGCTCGAACGATGGAGCTCAGAGCTCGACTGATGGAGTTCGGAGCTCGACTGATGGAGTTCGGAGCTCGACTGATGGAGCTCGGAGCTCGAACGATGGAGCTCCGAGCTCGAACGATGGAGCTCGGAGCTCGAACGATGGAGCTCGGAGCTCGACTGATGGAGCTCGGAGCTCGAACGATGGAGCTCCGAGCTCGACTGATGGAGCTCGGAGCTCGAACGATGGAGCTTTTGGGGCGAACCGCCGTTCCCCCCAGCGGAACGATCTCGGCAGGCGCTCGTCTTGTAGAGACGCGGCATAACGCGCTAAAACACGCCGCTAGCGCACTCCGCGCCCGCACGCTAACGCTACCGGCGTTCGTGCGTGCGGCGAGGCGGGAAGGAAAAACTGCGCTATTTATCGCTGCAACTCCCGAATCAGATCGAGCGCCTTTTGGTAAAAATCTTTCCGTCCTTGTTGCTGAAAAATCTCTGCGGCTTTCTGGAAATCCTCAATTGCCTTTTGCTTCTCTCCCAACTGCCGGTGGGAATTCCCCCGGTTGACATAGGCACCGGCATAATTGGGAATCAGACGAATCGCTTCATCGTAATCCGCTATCGCTTCCTTATACTCTTCCAGCTTGCGGCGGACATTTCCCCGGTTGTTGTAGGCATAGGCATAGCTGGGATTGAGGCGAATCGCTTCATTGTAATCCGATATCGCGCCCTGATAGTCTTTCTGGTTAAAGCGAGCCACCCCCCGGTTATTGTAGGCATAGGCGTAGTTAGGATTGAGGCGAATCGCTTCATCGTAATCCGACCTCGCGCCCTGATAGTCTTTCAGATCGTAACGGGCGTTCCCCCGGTTATTGTAGGCATAGTCATAGTTGGGATTGAGGCGAATCGCCTCACTGTAATCGGAGATTGCCGCCTGATAGTCTTTCAGGTTGAAGCGAGCCACACCCCGGTTGTTGTAAGCTTCTGCAAAATTGGGACTGAGGCGAATCGCTTCCTTGTAATCGGCGATCGCCGCTTGATAGTCTTTCAACTCCGAGCGAGCCAGCCCCCGGCTGTTGTGGGCACCGGCATCGTTAGGATTGAGGCGAATCGCTTCATTATAATCCGAGATCGCTTCCTGATAGTCTTTCATCTGGGCGCGGGCGAACCCCCGGTAGAAGTAAACAGCCGCACTGTTGGGATTGAGCCGCAGAACTTGGCTAAAATCCCCAATCGCAGCCAGGTAATTTTCCATCTGTAAGTAAGCCTCAGCCCGCCGGTAGAAAGCCTCAAAATTATTTGGATTGCTCTCCAAAGCTTTGCTGTACTCAGCGACTGATTCCCGGTACTTGCCCGCCTTAGCCAATTGCAGCCCCTGGCTGACAAAATCCTCCACCGGCACAATCTTGGCAGGCAGCACCCAATTATTTTTTTCCGCCAAAAAGGTTTGCACCGGAATCCCCAAGCCAGACACTTTTCCCGTGCTCGCCTCCGAAGTGAAACGCCCATTAATCCCCACCACGCTAGCGTTGGCGTCCAGCACCGGCCCGCCGGAAATCCCCGGAGTAGCCGGATTGTCGTGAACTAGAGCGTAGCCTTTTTCTGCTTTTTGCGCAATACTGGTAATGTTAGCAACCAAGAACTGATAGGTGGGTTCAGGAATGCCCGGTATCGGGTCAGCCCACCCGGCCAGATAAACCGCCTTCCCTTGCGCCAGTTCCGCAGAATTGCCCAATTGCGCAGTCGGGTAGCTTTCGTCGCTGGTAAACTGCAGCACCCCCACATCCACATCTGCCAGATATCTGACTTGGCTGTAGGGAACGAGATATTTCTTGCCATCGGGTGCTGTGATTTGGTAATCCCCCTCTGTATAGATGACGTGCCGGTTGGTTAGCACAGAGTAAGTCTTGCCATTGCGCTCAAAAATCACCCCAGAGCCGGTTTCTGGCCCGTCGATGCGCACCGTAAAGGCTTTGGCTTTAGCGGCAACCTCTGATGGCTCTAGCGCCACTGCCATGTGAGGCTGCACCAGCGCAACTGTCGCCGCCGCACCTATCAGCGCTGCCGGCAATCCATAGAGAAAGTTCATAATTTGACCGTCAACCTAACCTCTTGCATTATCTCACTCACCCGCCAGGGATTACAAGGCTGCATCCTATTTACCAGTGGCTGAGCTCTGGTTCCGAGACGTTTCAAACCCGCGCCGCCGTTCCCCCGCCCCCCGCGCCGTTAAGCGAGCCGGTGAGCCGGTTGCAGTTGGGCTAATGCCCCACAGCCGCCCCACCGCCTGCGGCGAATGGGAGCGTCCCGATTTCGGAATTGGGCGGTTCAAATGCACGGTGCGTCTGCTTGACAGCAACTCTTAAAACCTTTGCCTTGCGGGTAAAGTTTGATGAGCCGGGATTTGTAAGAGAGTGTTGGCGAGTTGATAGGGGGTTTGGGAATGAACCGCCAAGACGCCAGGGACGCCAAGAGGGAAGAAGGAGGCATCCGCCTGAGAGCAACTCTTGAAACCCTGGCCTTGCGGGTAAAGTTTGATGAGCCGCGATTTATAAGGCCACGTTTAGACAGATATAGCGCCTCCTATACCTTCGTCTAAATTTCAGAACCCCGGTTGCTTTAAGAACCCGGGGTTCTGGGCCCCCAGCCGTTGCGCAAATCATTTAGAACTGCTATAGTTTTTTATAGCTGAAAAGGCATTCATGTAGCCTTTTCCAATCCAAAATCCGGGCATCCAAAATCAAAAATCTATAAGGCTGCCGTGAATTAAGGCGCGTTCCGCACTCCGGGGGCAGTCAAACGCCACTTGTGGGACACGAGTCTGTCTGGGAGCGGGAGAGGGGTCGATCCAGTCCGTCTCCAAGACGCCGGAAAGGTGTCCCGCCGGTCCAGTCCGTCTCCAAGACGCCGGACAGGCGTCGCGCCGGTCCAGTCCCTCTCCCAGACGCCGGACAGGCGTCCCGCCTGTCCCAAAATCAGCGATGGCGAGAAAGCTGTAAATAGTCTAAGATAAAAAATACCTAAAAACATCCCTGTGTGAGGAGAGCGCTAAAGCGTACTGGGACAGCCCGGGGGTGGCAGATGGTTTGGCAAATTTGCTGAGATAGCACCGGATAGCACCGGCGTCGGGAAAGCAGCCGGTGAACCCCCTGCAATGCCCCGTGGATTAGACCCAACAGTGGCTCAAGGCACCGGCGGGGTGCGGGCAGCCCCTGACCTGTGCTATTAAGGAGACAAGGAGCGAACGGCGCGGCAACTGTACAGTGATTGTCAGAGGGGAGGGTATGGGTGCGCTACCCTTAGAGTTGCGGCAAATTAAAATACTGCTTACCACCAACTCAAGGATTTTCCTCAAGGTTAATACAGTCGCAGGAATTGCCGGCAGAACGCCACAGCAATCATCGGGGGGTAAAATTTTACCTATCGAGTGCTCCTGGAGTTCTCGCACGCCTTGTTCGCCAGGGTTTAAGGAGGTTTGGGAGTAATGGCAGAGCTCAAGCTGCGCCTGCAAATTGAGGGAAAGACAGAAAGAACGGTTACGGTAGATCGGGATGAATTTAAGATAGGGCGATCGCCGGAATGCGATTTACAGTTGCCATTGGCGGCCATTTCCCGGTGTCACGCCCGCTTTGTGAAAACAGCTGCCGGAGAGTGGACAGTTGAGGATCTGGGCAGCAAAAACGGTACGCTGCTCAACGATCGCCTGGTCACCTCCCCTCAAAAGCTGAATCACGGCGACGTTGTTCAGCTGGGGAATATTGGGCTGAATGTTATTTTCGCCAACCGTCCAGAAACCCAGACGGCTTGGCCCGCTCGCGTTGCCAGCAAAACCCCACCGCAAATGACGACTCTCGGTCCGGGAATGACCATCCTCCGCAATGCCAAAGAGCTGCAACAGCAGTGGATACGGGCTGACGAACAGGGCGATGGGGCGAGCAACCAGGAAAAAGCAATTGCCCGCCTCAAAGACCTCGTAGATATCGCCAAAGGTCTGAACTCTGCGGAATCTATAGAAGCGATTTTCTCCCAAGTCCAGAAAGTCGTTTTCCGCGAACTCAACTCTATCGACCGCTTGGCCCTGTTAATCGACATCAGCGGGACAGAAAAACTTGAATTGCTCAACGCCGCCGCCAGAGATGCCTCGCAACAGAAGAATCTCGCCGCTGATGGAAGTTGGATTAGCCGCACCATCTGCCAAAAAGTCTTCTCGGAAAAAGTGGCCCTTCAAACCGCTGACGCGCAGACAGACGAGCGGTTTGATGGCGAAGAGAGCATTTTATTCAAAGGCATTCACAGCGCGATGGCTGTCCCTCTGTGGGATGAAAATAAAGTAGTCGGCGTACTTTATGCCGACGCCCAACTTTACAGCAGCGATTTCGCCCAGAAAGCAGAAGAAGATTTAAGCTTTTTTTCCGCCTTAGCCAACCTTGTCGCTTCCAGCGTGCAGCGCTGGCTGCTGTCGCGCAAACTCAGAAACGAAGAAACCATCCGCCACAAGCTAGAGCGCTATCACTCTCCAAGCGTTGTGCAGCAGCTAATCGCCGCAGGAGCCCTAGAAAACGGTCGCCTGCGTCCTGTAGAAGGCGAAATCAGCATCCTGTTTGCCGATATCGTTGGCTTTACAGCGCTTTCCGAACGGCTCACTCCCTCCCAGATTGCCCAATTGCTCAATGATTTCTTCGAGGAAATGCTCTACGAAGTTTTTGCCCAAGGCGGCACGCTCGATAAATTTATCGGAGACTGCATCATGGCATTTTTTGGCGCTCCTGAATCGCAGCCGGATCACGCCGAACGCGCCGTCGCAGCCGCCAAAGGAATGCTCGACCGGCTCGAAAGACTCAACGCCAGTCGCGCCTTGCGCGAACCCCTGCAATTGCGGATTGCCATCAACAGCGGCAAAGCCGTAATTGGAGATGTCGGAAGCTCTCAGCGGGTGGACTATACCGTCTTGGGCGCGACGGTTAATCTCGCTTCCCGCATGGAAGGAATCTGTCCCCCCGGTGAGTGTGTGGTGAGCGAAGCAACCTATCAGTTGCTGCAAGCGCCTCAAGGCTTTCAGCCGATGGGAGAGCACCGTTTCAAAGGAATTGACCGGCCAGTTCTAGTTTACCAGACCCAGAGAAATATCTAGCCACAAGAAACAGAAGAAACCGGGTTTCTTCAAGAAACCCGGTTTCTGGGATGACCTCAACCGAAAGTTGAGCCATTCCAGCCCCACATCGAACCCTTCGCATCCGCAAACTCGATATAGACGCGATTGGGAGCCACCCCCAGCGCCTCGTTAATTTGCTGGCAAAAATCCTGGCTCATCGCCTTCGTTTGCGCCGGACTCATGCTGCCAATGCTCTTAATTTCGACATAGCACACCGGCTCCGCCGTGCCGGCAAACGTCATGGCCACCTCCGGCTCAAAAGCCGTCATCACATAGGACTCCGGCTTGCCCAGATGCTTGGCCAACTTAGCCGACAGGCTTTTCAGCAGCCCCTCAACAGCAGATTTCTCAGGAGCGGACACAGAGGTTTGAACTTTGATCAGAGGCATAGATTAATCTAGCGAGAGTGTGCGAGAAACCGGGTTTCTCAATCCTATTCTCAATCCTAAATTTTGCCAGCCACTAGGCACCAGCGACGCCCGATCAGCCGCCGTAATTCCAGCCGGTGCTTTCCAGCAACAGGGGCTCGCCCTCCCGGTGGACACCGGCAGCAATCACCTCACCCACATAGACCGTGTGATCGCCATGCTCAACCGAGCCCACCACTCTGCACTCCACATAGCCCAGGGAGTCCGAGATAATCGGACAGCCGGTTTCCTCTCCCCGATAGAATTGCACGTCCCCGAACTTATCCCCCACCCAGCGCTGCGGCTGAAAGAATTTCTTCGCCAGCTCCTTCTGTCCCGCTTCCAAGAAGCTGAGAGCAAAAACCCCACTCGCCTTGATCATCGCGTGGGATCTGCTGTCCTGCTTCACGCAATTCACAACCAAAGGCGGCTTAAAGGAAGCCTGCATTATCCAGCTTGCCGTGAAGCCGTTAATATCGTCCCCATCCTTAACGCCACAGATATAGATTCCGTGGGGAATCTTGCGCAGTAAAGTCTTTTTCGCTTGTTCGTCCAGCACGGGCTTGCACTCCGACAGTACACCGCTCAGTGTATACCAATTCCTTTTGACATGGCAACCAACTTAAGGTACAATCTTCCCTGACAAAAGTAGGGTGCGTTCCCCCTCCCAGGGGAACGCACCCTACTGAAGCAGTAAGAAACCGGGTTTCTTTAGGCTATCAGGCGATAATTTCTCTTATCCCATCCAAAGAAACCCGGTTTCTGGTATTGCAAGAGCGGCCCTCTAAAGGTTACAGACAATCTGATTCCCGCCTCAGCCAATCAGCACCAAGCTAGAGCCCGCCATTAAAACCCCCGCTCCTCAGCGTCTCTCTTTGCTAAAGATGTCCTTAAAGATATCGGTAACGTCCTCTTCCTTGTAATCTTTAAACTCACCGGCATCAAACCAGATGCCATAGCAAACCGGGCATTTTTCGTACCAAATGTGAGGCTGGTTGAGGTCAACCATTTTAGTCATTTTCGTGTGACATTTCGGGCAGTTGATATTCCCCATTTCATTATACTTACTGCCTGTTTGGGTGTCGCCAATGTCCAGACTCTCAGACCCCTCAATTTTCTTGAGCGCCTGAGCCTCCAGGGAATCAAACCAAATCCCTTTGCAGTTCCCGCAGCGATCCACTTCGATATTTGCGTGCAGAACAGCTTCTAAATTCCCCGCGCACTTCGGGCATGTCATCTGGCTCATTTTGCTATTCCTGTGAATCTAAACAAACTTGAGTTAATGCAGATGGGAATAGTTTATCAGTTCTCGCGGGAAAGCGGACGGAACAGGTGGGAGTGTTCCGGATGGTAGAGGCGGGAGCGCGCCGGCACCTCCCCCAGTGCGGGGCTGATCGCGTAAAGCGTTGTCCGAACCAGCTTTTCCAGCTTCGTTTTCGCCGCCATTTCGTGCAGGGGAACCAGCCAAATTTTCTCATCAGGCCACCCCAGCCGGTAGCAAATGGCCACGGGCATGTCAGCCGGGTAGTGCTGCATCAGCTTCTCCTGCGCCTCTCCCACATGACGGGCGCTCAGGTACAGACACAAACTCGCCCGGTGCGCCGCCAGACTGGCCAATTCCTCCGTATCCGGGACGCCGGTGCGACCCGCAATCCGCGTCAGGATAATCGTCTGCACCACACCCGGAACAGTCAGCTCAATTTTCAGCTTAGCAGCTGCCGCCTGAAACGCACTAATCCCCGGTATCACCTCAAACGGAATTCCAGCTTCCCCCAGCGCTTGCATTTGCTCGTGCACCGCCCCGTAGAGACAGGGGTCCCCGGAGTGCAGCCGCACCACAGACTGGTTAGCTCGCACCCGTTCCACCATCACCGGCAGGATCTCTTCCAGAGTTTTATTCGCCGTTCTAATAATTTCCGCCCCCGCGCGAACCCCCTGCAAAATCTGTTCGGGCACCAGCGAGTCCGCAAATAAAATCACATCAGCCCGCTCCAGGATTTTCTGAGCCTTAACCGTCAGCAAATCGGGATCGCCCGGACCGGCACCCACAATGTAGACAGCCGGTGCCAGGAAAAGTTCCTGATTTTTAGTTTCCTTTAAATTTTGAGCCTTCAATCTGTTTTCTTCTCCCCTGGCGTGCAGTCTTATCCGAGCGCTAATAAATCATATCTCTTAATTCTGTCAAACGGGTGGCTGAGATTAACGTGGAATTTTTTAATACTTGCTAAAGGCTAATTGTATCCTGACGGACTCGCATCTGCTGCGAAGCATGAGTTGGCACTTTGATCTGGACAAATTTTATAGTTTATGCATGTCCCAACTGCAGCTGCAATTTGTGCCGTCACGGCCATCGCTGCTCAGGGGTTAACCGCCCCGGTGAGCGCCAGTCCAAATTCCCCATTTCCCCCACCGGCACCAGAGGCTGGCGATTTTATTGTCCAGCCCCTTTCTGCGGCCACACCCGCACAGATTGTGTCGCTCGCCCCACCGGCAATCGTTGGGGCCGCACAAATGCCGGCATCAGCCTACGCAACGCACCATAGCACTGAAATTGGCAATTATCAAGACCCCCTGAAGTATATCGCGCTTCCAGCCGAGCCCGACGCTAGCCGCACTCTTGTGGCAGCAAGGCCGGTGGCGGGGGAGGCGCTCGCCAGCCGCGCTATGTCACCAGCGGCTGATTTCCTGATTCCGGCGGCTGTCGCGCCCGAGCGGGGAGATCCCCTAGCCTTTATTGTCCAGCCGAGAGTGGGGGCGGCAGCGGTTTCCGCCGCGCCGGTGATGCCACCGCCGGCATACGCCAGGAGCGCCCAGTTGCTCAAGCCGGCAGCCCTGCCGGTGGGAATGGCCACTGCTGCCGGTGCCCCAGTTCTCCCACCTGCTTCCAGCACTCTGGCCCAAAATCTAATCGCTTCCGGGCCGTACCCTGTCAGCCAGCTGCCAGCAGTCCCTCCCCCACCCCCCTCTGCGCAGCCGGCTCAAAACCAGCCGGCAGCCCCCAAACCAGGCACACCCTCCCGACAAGAAATTCAAGACCTGCGGAACCACCTGCGCGGCGTCGAAGACAAAATCGGCGATTTAGGCCACACCTATCGAGCCTCACCGTCAATGGCGGTCACCAACCCTGCCGGATTTGGCGCGGATAACAACACCGGCTATATCGGTGCCAGCTATGTCTCCCGAGTTCGGTACACCGACAGCGAGCCCGATGGCGCTTTATTTGCCGGAGTCGGCTTGGGCGACGCCCGCAAATCCGTGGGTGTCGAGCTTTCCTACACACTCGCCAGCGTTACGGGAGACAATACCGAGTTTGGGCGGGGCGGATTTAACGTCAAACTTCACCGGCGTCTCGCTGACGATCTTTCTGTAGCCGCCGGCTGGAACGGTCTTTTAAATACAGGCCACAATGACTTTGAAAACTCCCTCTATGCAGCCGCTACCAAAGTTTTCCCGCTGCGAGAAGATATCAAATCGCCCTTCAGTCGCGTGGCTGTCACCGCCGGCTTGGGCAATGGCCAGTTCCGGTCAGAGGAAGACATCGCCAATGACAGGAGCGCGGTCAACCTGTTTGGCAGTGTGGCCGTCCGGGCGGCTGAACCTGTCAGTTTAATTGCCGAATGGACAGGACAGGACTTAACGCTGGGGGCTTCGATTGTTCCGTTCAAAAACCTTCCTCTGGTGATTACTCCCGCCCTCCGCGACGTTGCCGGCGCTGGAGACGGTGCCCGGTTTGTGCTCGGCGTCGGGTACTCATTCAAGTTTTAAGTGCTGAAGTAGGAGAGGCAGTTATGCGAAGGCTCAAATCTCTCGGTTTTGCAATTGGAATCTCTCTCGCCACAGCAGCGATGACAGTAACTCCTGCTGCTGCCCAGACAGCCGGCCAGCAGTCCGATCTTCAGGGAACCAACATCTGGAACAGTCTGATTATCTTAATCGAGCGCGGCGGCGGAATTGATCCCGAAATTCTCAGTACAGCCAGACGTCTGGCCGACGAAATAGAGGACGCTTATTTAGCTTGTTCGTGTGGCGGCACCCCGCCGGCCCTCCGCCGGTTCGCCCGAGGCCCTGGCGATCCCAACGCCGTTTGTGTCAGTCCTGAGTGCGAGCGCCTGAATCGATTGCTGGAAGAAGCCCGGATATTTTTAAATAGAGTTGACACTCTGTACGCGGAATATCTAAAAGCCTATAGAACCCGAATTTGGTAGAAGAAATAATTCTAAATATCGGGTTAATGTCTGCCGCAATTCGGGATGTCAGACAAGTCGAGAGACTTCTTTATTTTACAAATTTTGGGTGCCTCTAGCAAAACTATGTCTCAGTGAGGAGAAAGAAAGGGATAGCATTATGAGGCGCAACAGAGGCAAGAATAATTTTAGCAGATGGCCCGCTCTTCTAGGAGCGCTTGCCGGAGGGCTAGTCAGCACCTTCTCAACAGCGGTTCAAGCCGAGGACACTTTTGGAAATAGCGGCCTTCAGTTTGATACCGATACGATTGTCGAGTTTGAATTTATCGAATCTAATGGAGCCTTCCAGTCAACTTTTGGGGTGATCAACTTAGATACAGGTGAGAAGACGCCCCTGATTGTCGAGGTCAAACCCTCTGACATCGTGCAAGATCCCAACCGCCCCTCGGATTTCATAGACGACACCAACACAGGCCGGCAGAATGATTTTGTGGGCACTCCTGGCAACGCCGTGCCGCAGCCACTGGCTGAGTTCGAGTTTAAGGCCAAGACGAGGTACAGCTTCTATCTGGAATCGACCTACAACGGCAGGACCGCGGGCATCCTCTACTCGACGGATTTTCAAAACCTAAACCGCAGACAGCAGACCCTCTTTGAAGGTGGCATGAGCGGTCTGTCTCAGGGCGGTACTGCGATCCGCTGGGACGATACGGGGATAGTCAAGGCGCTGGAAGAAAGAGACTTTGACGATTTCATCGTCCGCATTGGCGGTCATTTGGAGTGCCCTTATCAGGGCCAGACCCCCTGCACCCCCTGTTACAAGCTCAACGAGGGCAGTAGCAACCCTGTAGTGCCGGTACCCTCCAACCCGTCCCGCCAGTAGGTGCCGGTAAGCGCCACACTGCCGCTGCTTGCTGTCAAGCAGCGGTTTTTGTGCGGGGGCGCTGCCGGTGTCAGTCCCGCCACCGGCAGCCCCCCAGCCAGATGACTCCGGAAGTCTGGCGAGCCCACCCCTGAGTGCCAGAATGGGGACAGTCACTTAGTTATTCTTCACAAATAGAATGGCTGTGATAGTATCTGGATGGTTTGAGGCGGCATCAGGCTGCCAAGTGGCTCAAGCCTTGTGGTGGTGGAGGAGAATCTAGGAGTGCCAGATCGCATGTCAGTGAGATGTTCAAACGCTTATGTGCCGCGAAACCAACCTGAACCCATCCGCATTGGGGTGATTGGGGTTGGCAACATGGGACAGCATCACACCCGAGTTCTGAGCTTGTTAAAAGATGTCGATCTAGTGGGTGTAGCCGATATTAATGTCGAACGCGGTTTAAACACTGCCAGCAAGTATCGGATTCGCTTTTTTGAAGATTATCGGGATTTGCTACCCCATGTGGATGCCGTTTGCATTGCTGTTCCGACGAAACTGCATCACGCAGTGGGGATGGCTTGCCTGCATGCCGGCGTCCACGTATTAATCGAAAAGCCGATAGCTGCCAGTATTGCCGAAGCTGAATCGCTGGTGAATGCGGCAGCCCAAACCGGCTGCATTCTGCAAGTTGGCCACATTGAACGCTTCAACCCAGCTTTCCAGGAACTCAGCAAGGTGCTCAAGACCGAGGAGTTGCTGGCTTTGGAAGCGCATCGCATGAGTCCTTACTCCAGCCGAGCCAACGACGTGTCTGTGGTTTTGGATCTGATGATCCATGATATTGACTTGCTGCTGGAATTGGCCGGGTCGCCGGTGGTCAAGCTCACAGCCAGCGGCAGCCGCGCTTCGGGCTCTGGCTATTTAGATTATGTTACCGCTACCCTTGGCTTGGCCAATGGCATTGTCGCCACTCTGACAGCCAGCAAGGTAACGCATCGCAAACAGCGCCGAATTGTGGCCCATTGCAAAAACTCTTTGACGGAGGCGGATTTTCTCAACAGTGAAATCTTGATTCACCGGCAAACGACTGCCAGCTGCATGACGGATTATGGCCAAGTGCTTTACCGGCAGGACGGTCTGATTGAAAAGGTCTACACGAGCAACATTGAGCCGCTGCACGCCGAGTTAGAGCACTTTGTCAGCTGCGTGCGCGGTGGCAATCAACCTTCCGTCGGCGGAGAGCAGGCTCTCAAAGCCCTGCGTTTGGCGAGTGCCATCGAGCAGATGGCGATCGATGGCCAAGTCTGGTATCCCCCGGGCTGGGAGCGCAGTCCCTTGAATCCTTCCACGCTCCCGGTCGCCTGATTGAGAAAGGTAGCCCTCAGACAATTTCCGTTTTAATAATTTATTTTCTTTTCCAGAAGTAGGGTGCGTTCCTCCCTGAGGAACGCACCTATTTCTACTCACAAAACCGATAAAACTCATTTGCCCCCGCTCCCTCGCAACAGCTGTGCCAGAGCAGCGCTGAGGGCTTCACTGACAAAGTGATTGCCGGTGGGGCTGAGGTGAATGTGGTCGCGGTACAGGGTTTCTGGCTGCTTTTCAGAGTTGAAAAGGGGCAGAAAATCAATGTAGGTAATTCCTTGCTTCTGGGTAAACTCCGCCAGACGCCGGCGAGCCTGCAGTTCGTAGTCACGAGGGCCAGGATTGCCGATTTCCCGCAATAAGGGAGTCATCATTAGCAGAAAATGGCTATTTTTGTCAAGGGCAATTTCCTGAATTTGCCGGATCGCCTCCAAATTGCGACCGGCGCGATCTCCCCCTTCTGCCTGCACCGCTTTTAATTCCTCTGGCACCGGCTCAGCCTGTCGCAAGTAGCGGCTGAACACCTCTGCCAGAGCTGAGGGCGGTTTGCGGTCAGGGTAGTTGCGATCTCGCCCCACCGGCAGCGAAGTGGGCGCGGTGGCGAACAGGTCATCCGTATTGATCAGCAGCACCACCGCCCGAGCCTCAAAGGTGCCAAACCGCTGCAAATAGGCCAATTCATTGCGTGGCCCCCAAGAGTTGGCCGAAGCGTTGAGGACTTCCACATTGGGGCTGGCGGTTGGGGGAATTTTTCCCCCCTCCGCCGCCACCAAACTGAGCTGGCGGGCTAAAATTGCTGAAATCGTATCCCCTTGGTCTGTCCACCAGCCCCCATTGGCCACCGAATCCCCCAGCAGCAACACCCGCAGTGCCGGTGGTGTTACCGCTACTGCAGGGCTGCGCATGGAATACTCGTTGATCTCTATGCGCTTGCCAAACCGGCGAGTGCGCTGGGAAGGCGCTAGCAGATAGCCGATTCGCGCATCCGCAATGTAAATCAGCGGACTGCCAAAGCCCGCGAACAGCCGCAAGCATGCCTCTAGCGCCAGCACCAATACGGCTGTTACCGCAATAACTATCATCGCAAACTTCATAGGGGCGTAAATTATAGGGTTTACATGCAAAGCGCGATTCCCAGAACGCGCGAGCTATATAAGTAAAGTATTTAGGCGTAATTGGCAAAACTAACCCCTCTGTGCGAGTGCGGGGGCGCTCACCGGTCTGGAGGAAGCCAGCCGCCGGAGCGGGCCAAAGGGCGGCGAGCGAACAGGCCGGCCCTGAAAATCGCCCGCTCTGGTGGCAGCGTTTGAAAGTCAAACTCGCCCGCTTGCGGCTCATGGTCAGTTATAGCGGTTTTGACGCGGCGTGGAGTGCAGCCGGGGTCTGGGACTGTCCTATTTTTAGAGACGGTGAGCAGTTCTTTTGTACCAACCCCTATCGGGGATGGAAATATAGTAAAGTACATGTGGCTTCATATCACCTGCAAAGGAGAGACACACTGATCGAGGCGTGCCACCAGTTGTGGTGCGTTGAGTGATTTGACAGAATTCTCCTCAAGAAAGCCGGCCCTTTCTAGGAAGGAATTGCGGTGGCCCAAGTGGGAGTTCCGCGAACCCTCTACAGTTAAAATAGAGGTCAGCGCCCGACCCTGAACCAGCAGGGGCCTGGAAACAGCACTGCGGCCTTTTGGGCTTAGGTGATGTGCCAGGAAGGCAGAGCAGTTGAGTCTCGAACTGCACATCCAAGCCCAAGGCTTGAAAAATCCCACCTCTTGAAGATGTGGGAGTGTCAATGGCGAGTCCGAATAGTAAACTCGTGGACTTAATTCAGATATTCAAAACAGCGAATCCGATTATTGGCGTCGTGCATTTACTGCCTCTGCCAACTTCTCCCCGCTGGGGGGGGAGCCTGAGAGCGGTTGTGGAGCGAGCGGCACAAGAGGCAACAGCCCTGGCATCCGGTGGGGTAAACGGCATTATCGTTGAGAACTTTTTCGACGCTCCGTTTACCAAAGGGCAAGTCGATCCAGCTGTGGTCAGCGCTATGACGCTGATTGTCCACCAGCTGATGGACTTGCTGACGCTGCCGGTGGGAATCAACGTGTTGCGCAACGACGCCCACAGCGGTTTGGCCATAGCCTCCTGTGTGGGGGCCAAATTCATCCGCGTCAATGTCCTCACCGGCGTCATGGCCACAGACCAGGGCTTAATTGAGGGACAAGCTCACGAGTTGCTGCGCTACCGGCGGGAACTGGGGAGCGATGTCCAAATACTGGCAGACGTGCTGGTCAAGCACGCTCGCCCCCTGGGCTCCCCCAATCTCACCACAGCAGTGCAAGAGACAATTCAGCGAGGTTTGGCGGATGGGGTGATTCTCTCCGGGTGGGCCACGGGCAGCCCTCCGACTCTGGAAGACCTGGAGCTGGCCAAGGCAGCAGCCGAGGGCACGCCGGTGTTTATCGGCAGCGGTGCCAGCTGGGAAAATATCTCGACCCTAATGCAGGCTGCCGACGGGGTGATTGTCTCCAGTTCCCTGAAGCGGCACGGGCGCATCGAGCAGACGATCGATCCGATTCGGGTCAGCCAGTTCGTGGAAGCTACGCGCCGCAGCTTGGCGACAAAGACCCAGCCCAAAGCAATTTCCAGTGAAAGTTCCCTGGAAGCTGTCCGCAACTGAACTCATCTGTTTCAGCAAAGGAACCTCACCCCCTAACCCCCTCTCCGCTTTTCGGAGAGGGGGGATCGGACAGCAGAATGCCGCAGCTTGTGAGGTTGATTTTGTCTGCCCGGATTCAGGACGGTTGTGGGAACACTTGACAGTAGAGAGAGGACAAGGTAGAAAGAACTTTCTAAAATCTAGAATCTAAAATCTAAAATCTAAAATTGATATGGTTCGCCGACGCCAAACTCCCTGGATTCATCGCTTCTCCCGCCTGCTGATAGCCGCGATAGCAGCAGCCGGTGCCTTGGAAACGGCCTTTCTGACGGTGGTCGAGCTGACCGGCAGCGCCTCTGCTGTTTGCCCCACGAGCGGCTGCGTGCAGGTGCTTTCTAGCTCCTACGGGAAAGTATTCGGCTTGCCCCTGACCTTGTTCGGTTTTTTGGCCTACACCGGCATGGGGGTGCTGGCAGCCGCTCCCCTGACAATTGACCCAGTAAATAAAAAAGAACTCCGCTCTAAGCTGGAAAAACAGACTTGGCCGCTGCTGTTTGCCGGCGGGACGGCAATGGTGATTTTCAGCAGCTACTTGTTTTACCTGCAGGCTTTTGAAATCAAGGCGTTCTGTCCCTACTGCATCGCCTCGGCTGTCTTCTCGCTGTCTCTGTTTGTGCTGAGTTTGACAGGTCGGGAGTGGGAGGATATGGGCCAGCTGTTTTTTAACGGCGTCATCGTGGGCATGGTGACGCTGATTGGCACTTTGGGTTTGTACGCCAGCGCCAAAGCGCCGGTGGCAACTCCGGGAGCGACCACGGCTTCCAGTGCGCCCGGACAAGCAGGCCAGCCGATTACCACTATCTCTGGGGAGGCCGAAATTGCTTTGGCGCGTCACCTCAGAGCGATAGGCGCTAAGGAGTATGGGGCTTACTGGTGCCCCCACTGCCACGACCAGAAGCAGCTGTTCGGCAAAGAAGCGTCTGAGATCCTGGATTACGTGGAGTGCGACCCCAGCGGCAAGAACGCCCGTCCCCAGCTGTGCGCGGAGGCGAAAATCAAAGGCTACCCAACCTGGGAAATCAAGGGCCAGCTGTATCCGGGAGTGTTTTCGCTGCAAAAACTGGGCGAGCTGTCAGGCTACCAGGGTCCAGGCAACTTTAAGAATTTAATCCCCGGGGCGGCAGCGCCCTAAAGGCAAACAAGGGGGAGAAATTCTAGAATAAGGGCGGATACTCCGGTGACGCTCTCGACTTTTCTTGAGTGAGTGTGAAGTTTTATGGTCAAAAAAACTGCCTCAGAAGCAATCGAAGCCTTAGCCGCTGAAATTGGCGAAAACATCTATATTGATATCGCCAAGTGGCATCTGTATCTGAGTGACGCCCACCTGCACACGCCTCTCGCCGAACAGCTCTACCCGCTCCTGACGGGTGGCAATCTGGAAGAAGATCGGGTGCTGGAGGTGCTGCAAGGCATCTCGGTGAAACTGGGCGGCGGCAGGCGGGAAGTCCCTCTGGCGGATTTGCTGCCGGTGCAGTCTCAGGTTCAGCTGATGGATATTTTGGAGGAGTGCCAGCGCAAGCTGGGCTAATTTTGTTAGAAGCCGGGATTTGGGGATTTGGGGATTGTTGTGTCCCCATTCCCCACTTGGCTTTCGCGCTAGATATGGTGCATTTAATTTGCACTATACATCTCTATACCCTCGTTGCCAGGCTCTGCCTGGGAACGCCGTCCTGGAGGCTCTGCCTCCTTCGGGCAGATAAGCAGATTAAAAGCGTAACAGCTTATCTGGCAAACTTCTGGCGCAGGCGGGAGAGGAAGATGTCAATTTCTGGCAATTTCAGCTGGCTGGCGACTAGGGCGAATACGCCCAAGCCGGCAAGACTGGCGAGACTGAGCTGGAGGAGCTGAATCAGCAGTCCTTCGGTGCCCATTAAGCGCTGTGCGCCCCAGAGTGCGCCCCAGCTGGCCACACCGGCAAGGACGCTGCCGCCGGTTAAGCCGAGGATTGGCCAGCCCCAGGTGTGCCACTGCAAGCCGTTGAGTTTGCGGTCGAGGAGGATTAGGAAGACTACCATTGAGATCAGGTTGACGGTGACTGTGGCCAGGACTAGGCCGGGTGCGCCGAAGGGCCCAACGAGCAGGTAATCGAGTACGGCGTTGAGGAAGATGTTGGCGACGCTGACGCGAAAGGGGGTTTCGCCATCGCCCAGGGCGTAAAAGACTCGCACGAGTACGTCGCGCCCGAGATAGACAAACATGCCGGCGGAGTAGGCGATCAGTACGGCGGCGACGAAGTTGGATGCGTCTTTGTTGAAGGCGTAGCGCTCGTACACGACTCGCACTATGGGGAATGCTAGGGTGATCATCAGGGCGCTCAGGGGGAGCATGGTGATGCCGGTGAGGATTAAGCCTTGGCGAATCCGCATTTTGAGTTCGGGCCAGTCTTGGGGGTCAGCTAGCCGGGAAAAGACGGGCAGCAGGGGGACGAGGAGGACGTTGGAGATGATGCCGAGGGGGGTTTGCACGAGCAAGCCGGCGTAGCCAAGGGCGGCGGCGGCTTGGGGGATGAAGGAGGCAAACCACAAGTCGGTGTAGACGTTGATTTGCAGCATGCCTGAGGAGAAGGTTGCCGGTCCGAGGACGTTGAGGACTTGGCGGACTCCGGGCTGCTGGAAGTCAAACCGCAGGCGCAGGGTGCCCATACCGGCACGCCACTGGGCACCGAGCTGTATGGCCCACTGGAGGATTGCGCCGGCTAGGGTTCCCCAGGCTAGGACTAGACCGCCCAGGAGGGCGTATTTGGGGTCGGTGATTTTGGGCCCTAGCTGGAAGGTGAGGATGGCCAGTCCGCCGATGACGGCGGCGCTGGAGAAGAGGGGGCTGATGGAGGGGAGCCAGTATTGATCGGCGGCGTTGAGGGTGCCGAAGCCTATGCCAATCAGGCCGGCTAGCAGGGCCATCGGGGCCATGATGCGAAATTGCTGGATGGCAATCTGGCGGATGGTTTCGCCGGCGGGTGTTTTGCTTAACCCGGGGGCTACTACGTCGGTGAGGGGTTCGGCAAAGATGATCAGGGCGATGGTGACGAAGAGGAGTGCGCCGCCTACGAGGGTGGTGATGGTTTCGACGAGGGGTGCGGCTTCTTCTTGTTTGCGTTTGGCGAGGACGCTGACGATGGCGCTGTGGAATGGGCCATTGATGCCGCCGAGGAGGACGAAGAGGAAGCCGGGGATGACGTAGGCGTAGTTGTAGGCGTCAGCTGCAGCACCGACTCCGAAGGCGGCGGCGATCGCTTGCTGGCGGACTAGGCCAAAGATTTTGCTGATTAGGGTGGCTGCTGCTACGATGCCGGCGATGCCGGCTAGGGAGCGAGCGGGTTTTTTGGCTTGAGACACAAATGGTTAAAAATATGTAAAGCTATTCCACACTATTTAAGCGTAATGACGGATTTTGTTTATAAGTACCCGCCACTGCTGTCTGGTGTTCTGGTTAGGCGCTACAAGCGGTTTTTTTGCGATATTGAGCTGGATACGGGGGAGAAGGTGACTGCGCACTGCGCCAACACCGGCCCGATGTTGGGGGTTTGTGCGCCTGGGAGTCGGGTGTGGGTGTCGCACCATAGCGATCCGAAGCGGAAGTTGGCTTATAGTTGGCAGTTGGTGGAGGTGAGGGATAATGAGCCGACTTGGGTGGGGATTAATACGGGTTTGCCGAATCGGGTGGTTGAGCTGGCTTTGGCTCAATATCTGTTTCCAGAGTTGGGGGAGTATGAGCGAATACAGGCTGAGGTGGTGTACGGTCGGGATAAAAAAAGTCGGGTGGATTTTCTGTTGACAGGAAGTGGAATTTGTGATATTTACCTGGAGGTGAAGAATACGACTTGGGCGAACGGTAGGGTGGCTCTTTTTCCGGATACGGTGACGGAGCGGGGACAGAAGCATTTGCGGGAATTGATGGAGGTTGTGCGGGGGGGAGGAAGGGCGATCGCACTGTTTTTTATTAATCGGGGGGATTGCGCGGAGTTTGCGCCGGGGGATATTGCCGATCCGGTTTATGGGAAGCTGTTGCGGGATGCGATCGCTTTGGGCGTGGGGGTTTTGCCGTGCCGGTTTGAGGTGTCGCCGGTGGGTGTCCGCTATTTGGGTTTGGCGTCGCTGCGGGTGTGATATTAAGTTCGGAAACCGGGTTTCTGAATCAATCTTTTGGGTGGGATGCGAAGGAAAGTCTCAGAAACCCGGTTTCTAGGGGCTAAGAAACCGGGTTTATGAATCAATCTCTCGGTGAGGAGATGATTTCGCTAACTATTGCTGAAATTGGGTTAATAGCCAGGTAAGGACTTGGCTTTGATCCATCTGGCGAGTGCGCTGCAAAGCCTCATCTAGTAAGGAAATAGATAATCCGGGCAAGACTTGAGACTCTGCAATCCGCCGGCTACCTTTATCAGCAATGGCAAAAGGGATAACGCGGACATTTCGCACGTCCACGATCCAGTATTCAGCTACTCCCAGTTCCTCATACAGGAGGCGTTTTTCGCCTTGATCGTCGGGGAGGGAGGTGTTGGCTACTTCAATAACTAAATTTGGGGGTGGATAGATGTCTAGGTCGATGATGGAAGTTCCCCAGGGAATTACACCGGCATTTTCGCCAATGTAGTAAGACACATCGGGTTGAGCGTCTTGGAAGCCGGTTTTCCGGTAGGTGCAGTTATCTTTGCCATTCATGCGGATATTCTTGATTCCAGCAAACAGGCTAGCGGCTAAGATAATAATGGTGTGGTCGCTGGCGTGGTCATTTCCGACTGGGGACATCTCTATCCTCATTTGTCCATTGTAGTAGTAGCCTTTGGCTTTTTTGCAGGCGGGGTCTTCTATTGCCTGGATGTACTCCTCCCAAGTGGCTGTCACCCAAGTATCAGCCGGCACTTTTGTCTGTAAGGCGTTCATGGATTCCTCCTGTGAGGCTGGGTTTTCAGAATGGTATGGCTGGAGTTGCCGTTCATATTGAGCAGTATAGCAATCTATTATAACCCAAGTTGCTACCTAAGGAGGTTCTGACTTGAAAATGTTTGTAGTTGGGCTTTAGCCCTACCGTCGGGTTATCGCCCACACATTTTAATTGGCGCAGTTCCGAAGCGACTGCCTCCAAAAGTTGCAACTTTGGTTAAGGAGCAAATTGAGTTATTATAACATGTTCAGGTTGCCGGTTTGAGGGTTATCCGGCAGGTTTTGTGAAGGGTTTGCCTTCTTTTTAGAAAATCCCGGCGATTGGAAATTAACTGCGACAAAGGAAGTCTGCCTTCGCGGACGTTTTAGAATGATTAGTGGCAATTTCACCGGCATGTGCCGGGTGCCGGTTGACAGCAGCATGCAAAGGGTTGGAAGGGGTGGGGTGGGGAACACTTGTGGGCATATACCCCGGCGATTGGAAACTCACTGCGACAAACAAAGTCCGCAGGCGCGGAATTTTCTAATAATGGAGGGCGTGGGTTATAATTATAGGGGAGAAAGATGTATGGTGCGAGAAGAGGGGAGGAAGATAAGGGTGGCTAAACTCGGAGAACAGAGAGTTGTTAAGAGGGGGCATAAGGATTGGCTCACATGCGACCGGCTGGCTTTCCGTTATAAGAATATTTTCAATCTGGCTAACTCCTATGTGCGCCAGCATTTCTTTGGCTGCCGGCAAGTTTTGGGGATTAGTGATATCTACAGGCGGATTAAAGACTCTGAGGCTTACAGGGGTTTGCCTCGCAAGGTTAGCAACCAGGTAATTTGGCAGGTAATCGTGACGGAGGAATATTATACGAGCCGGTGCAGCTTTGTGGATTTAGAAACGCTGAGGTAACACAGCATTTACCTGGGCGTGAGGGTGAAAAGAGGATTGTTTAAGACGGCTTGCGGCTCTGTGATAAATGCTGATGTTAATGGGGCGTATATAGCGGTTCTCAAATTAGTGTGCTGCGGAGAAACTGTCCAGTTCGACGGGAAGAATTTCACTGAGCAGAGCGATTGGTGGTGCTCAACGCCTTACGGCATCAAAGGTGTGGACAGGGATAACTCGTCTGTACCCGACTCTTCCCAGACTCGTGCTCAACGCCTTACGGCATCAAAGGTATGTCCAGCAGCAAAGCCCTGAAAGTTCTTGGGAATAACAAGAGTGCTCAACGCCTTACGGCATCAAAGGTGTGTCCAGGCTTCTTCTTCCCAGCCGGCGTCCCGCTCCTCTCCGTGCTCAACGCCTTACGGCATCAAAGGTGTGTCCAGCGGGAAGACAAGGCGAACACTGTTGCGAGGGCGATGTGCTCAACGCCTTACGGCATCAAAGGTGTGTCCAGTCGGGTTGAGCCTTTGACCTTCACGCCAGCGCCTGCCGTGCTCAACGCCTTACGGCATCAAAGGTGTGTCCAGTTCCCGGACAGAGCGATTATGAATTTGCCTAATAAGTGCTCAACGCCTTACGGCATCAAAGGTGTGTCCAGGCGTGGCAGAACCTCAGGGAACCCAACTACAACAATGTGCTCAACGCCTTACGGCATCAAAGGTGTGTCCAGCCTCTAGGGCGAGCCGTTTCTTCAGTGCGCTGAGTTGGTGCTCAACGCCTTACGGCATCAAAGGTGTGTCCAGGCTTTGGCCGCCTCCCACTTTTTGCTAATAGTGTCGTGCTCAACGCCTTACGGCATCAAAGGTGTGTCCAGGGATCTGCCCCCTAACTGCGCTTGAGCGGCGTCTAGAGGTGCTCAACGCCTTACGGCATCAAAGGTGTGTCCAGGCGCTCGATTTCGCCCACTCCAGATCCTCTAAATAGTGCTCAACGCCTTACGGCATCAAAGGTGTGTCCAGTTCCAGCACTCTGAATGGGAAGGGGACGCTAATGGTGCTCAACGCCTTACGGCATCAAAGGTGTGTCCAGTTCCAGCACTCTGAATGGGAAGGGGACGCTAATGGTGCTCAACGCCTTACGGCATCAAAGGTGTGTCCAGGGTTGCACCGGCAGCGAGATAGGTGGTATTGACGGCGTGCTCAACGCCTTACGGCATCAAAGGTGTGTCCAGGAAAAACAGAGACGCTGCAGGCAACCACACTAAAATGTGCTCAACGCCTTACGGCATCAAAGGTGTGTCCAGGCAGCAAGAGCTGTCCTTTCTTGATTGCTGACAGAAGTGCTCAACGCCTTACGGCATCAAAGGTGTGTCCAGCAGCCTATCTCCAAATATCGGAAACCTATAGGTTTCGTGCTCAACGCCTTACGGCATCAAAGGTGTGTCCAGGCGCGGGAGGGGACAATTGGGCCAAAAATATCGTTGTGCTCAACGCCTTACGGCATCAAAGGTGTGTCCAGCCTCTAGCGCTACGAGCCCATACCAACAAGGGGACTGTGCTCAACGCCTTACGGCATCAAAGGTGTGTCCAGTTTAATGCGTCCACCTCTTTTCGGCGATAACAAATGTGCTCAACGCCTTACGGCATCAAAGGTGTGTCCAGTAGCATCTTCAGCGGATCGCGGCAGTACTCTTTCTAAGTGCTCAACGCCTTACGGCATCAAAGGTGTGTCCAGTCCATTCGGAAGGGAATAGGCCAAATATATTAAAACCGTGCTCAACGCCTTACGGCATCAAAGGTGTGTCCAGTAGCTTTATTCATGATTGCTATTTCGGGATGGTGACAGTGCTCAACGCCTTACGGCATCAAAGGTGTGTCCAGGGAAGTCGGTGCCCTGGAGGTAGGGCACCGTGGTGAGTGCTCAACGCCTTACGGCATCAAAGGTGTGTCCAGCAAGATTAAACACTTCCTCTGGGGAGGAGTCGGATATGTGCTCAACGCCTTACGGCATCAAAGGTGTGTCCAGAGTCCCAACAAAATCTCCTACGTCGCGCCGGTCGATGTGCTCAACGCCTTACGGCATCAAAGGTGTGTCCAGGCGTCCTGGGAAAGAGGCTAGAGGAGCTTCCTGACGAGTGCTCAACGCCTTACGGCATCAAAGGTGTGTCCAGAGTGCTCTAATGCCTCTCTGTGAGAGACTCCTTTAGGTGCTCAACGCCTTACGGCATCAAAGGTGTGTCCAGACTTTGAGTAGGTTCATCACTCGCAAGTCGCGTACAGTGCTCAACGCCTTACGGCATCAAAGGTGTGTCCAGACTTACCCAAGAGCCGATACTTTGCAATCGCCTGTGCTCAACGCCTTACGGCATCAAAGGTGTGTCCAGCTGGTGCGACGAGCGCCTCAACCCACAGCTTGATCTGTGCTCAACGCCTTACGGCATCAAAGGTGTGTCCAGATTGGGGGCGTCATCCCCTGCCCTTTGCAAAGCTTGTGCTCAACGCCTTACGGCATCAAAGGTGTGTCCAGGTGACAATCGTCTCTACTCCCGCTTCTTCCAAATCGTGCTCAACGCCTTACGGCATCAAAGGTGTGTCCAGGCGCGCCAAGGCTTAGGAGTCAAGCGAGCTCGAAAGGTGCTCAACGCCTTACGGCATCAAAGGTGTGTCCAGTATCCAAGAAATAGACGCAAAAGTACGGCTTAGAACCGTGCTCAACGCCTTACGGCATCAAAGGTGTGTCCAGGTGTTTTGGCTCCGACTGGGGGTGTGTTAGCGTGGTTGTGCTCAACGCCTTACGGCATCAAAGGTGTGTCCAGTTCTTGAAATCTCTGGTCCCCATCCCCCCACCTGTGTGCTCAACGCCTTACGGCATCAAAGGTGTGTCCAGTCCTAGTCTCGCGAGTTGTCTTCCAGCAATTCCCAGGTGCTCAACGCCTTACGGCATCAAAGGTGTGTCCAGCTAGATTTTGCGAGAAAAACTAATGCCGCTTCAATGGTGCTCAACGCCTTACGGCATCAAAGGTGTGTCCAGACATAAGTAAGCGAAGTGCTTCCTGATTTGCGGCAGATGTGCTCAACGCCTTACGGCATCAAAGGTGTGTCCAGAAAGGCTCAGCTGCAGTTGTCACATCGGCACCTTGGTGCTCAACGCCTTACGGCATCAAAGGTGTGTCCAGATCCACGGCTGGCCTCGTCATGGATATTGGGGCAGTGCTCAACGCCTTACGGCATCAAAGGTGTGTCCAGAATAGAAAGCTCGATAGAGACTTCCATAGGAGAGTATGTGCTCAACGCCTTACGGCATCAAAGGTGTGTCCAGGGACTATCCCAGTGCCTCTCTTCTGCCAGAAACGTTGGCGTGCTCAACGCCTTACGGCATCAAAGGTGTGTCCAGAGCGCCGGCTGAAACCCTTGCTCCATAACCGCCTGTACGCCATTATACAAGCACTGCTCCGGAAAAGCAACCGGCACAGCAAATTCCCTCCAAAACCCCCGCCTCACAGCAAATCCCCTCCTCTCAAACCCTTACCCCACCTACATTATACCAAATTGCAAGCACCCCTGACCGCTCCCAAAACCCCAAAAAGCACACCGGCTGGAAGTTTCCCGCCCCGAATGCCGGCACAGCCACTTCACAGCCAGAGGTGCTTGCCTCAGACAATCCGGTACGCCTCTTGGGCCACCGGCCACGCCCCAGCACGGTTATAAGCGTGCAACCCCTCCACACACTGGTTAGGCAAACGGATCAGCAGCAGACTGTCCTCCGCCGCCAAAACCCTCTCCAACTCCCAGCGCAGCTTCTCCCGATCCCGCTGGCTCAGCCAGCAGCGGAAAATCGAATATTGCAGGCGCTCCCCATATCCTTGCAGCAGCTTGTAAGCCTTCTGCCAGCGCTTCGGGCACCGAATATCATAAGCCACTAAATACCAGTTTTTCGCTTCAGCCACAATACCACCTCACCGCAACACTAACTGACCGAACAAACCCCCTTCCCCACTCCACTCTTTTTCCAGCAGCCGCACCTCCAACTCAAACAGACGCCGGTACGTCAAAGAATAGCCGGTAGCTGGGTGCTTCCAACTTTCCTCCTTGCGCTTCTCGTAAATATCAATCAACTTTTCTTTTCCCGCATCCTTCAGCCAAACCTGCTCTCCCCGCACGTCAAAATCCGCCAGAACATCCCACTGCCCCCGGTTAACAGATGCCATCACCGGCATATCCACCAGCGGAACACGGAAAATTTCCAGCAAATCCAGCCCCAGCGGCGGTGCCTGAGTGCGCGGCTGGTGGTAAAATCCCAGTGCCGGCTCTAACCCAACCGTCAGGATCGCATTCATCACATCCTTGAGCAGCAAAGCGTAGCCAAAACTCAACAGACAATTGAACCGGTCTTTAGGCGGGCGGCGATTGCGACCGGCAAAGCGCAATTCAGGCGCAACCGCCTCAGAAATCAGACACGGCAGCGCCCCAAAATACAGAGCAGCCAGATTGCCTTCCACCCCCAACAGAGATGACAGCGAATCAGCTTTTGCAACTTGTTTCAGAACCGCTTTCATCTGAGAAATTGCCGCCTTCAGCGCCACCGGCACCTTCTTCACCCCCCGCTGCCCACGCATCAAAAACTTGCGCTGGCTCTCACCGCGACAAGTCACCAGCTTCCGCGCCAAATCCAAGCAAATCTCAGGATTGCTCAGCGCGGCATACTGGCGGATGCGCCGGTGAATAGAACCCTGCCGGCTGTCAAAGCTGCCCAGATATCGCCCGCCGCCGGAAATAAAATGCACCCCAATCCCCTCACCGGCACAGAAGTGCAGCGCTTGCGTAGAAATCTGGGCGAAACTGTGCAGCACAATTTGCCCCACCTGTCGGGCGGGAATGGTTTCCACCGGCTGGTTGCGGCGGGAGATTTTGATTTGCTCGCCCGTGCGCCCCACAGCCGTTCCCGGTTCCAAAATGTGAAGAATTTGCCGGTCATCATCTTCCGGAAATAAACGAATGGGCTGCCACTCGCGGTTGTGCGCCAGTCGCGCTTCTTCAGGCAGACAAACCGGCGCGAGAGAGCAGCGGGCGCACAGGCGCTCATTGTCAATTACAGGGGGCCGGTGTGCCGATTCTCGCAGGGCTTTTGCTTGTTTTACCGCTTCTCGAACCGCTTCCCGCCCCGCATCATCCAGCGGCACATGAACTAAAATATTATCAGCGTGGTAGCGGATTCGGCCTTCTTTAACCCGGATTTTGAGAGCGTATTCAATCAAGCAACAGTAGGCGAGAACTTGCAGCCGATCGCTTTCCCAAGCTTGGGGTTGATTGTTTTCATCCCGGAAGCAGCGACCTCGTTTGTGTTCGTAGGGAATTGTTTCCCCATCGCGCGTGCGGAGAGCGTCAACCCGACCGCGCAATCCCAACTCCTCACTTTCGAGGAAGAGTTCTTCCCACTCCTCATCTTCCTGTTTTTCCAGCTCAGCGTGCAGCCGGCGTCCGGCAAAAACTGCCGCATCCTGGGTGTGGAGTTCCTCCACTTCTTCCAGGTAGAAAAGCCGAGGGCAGTAGGCAATAGCGTGGAGTGCGGAGACGCGAATTGTTTCTTGTGCGGTTTTTTCGAGAAAGTCTAGTGTTTGCATAAAAGATGCCAGAAAAGGTATAATGTTTCAACGCCTTACGGCATCCGAGGAATTGTAGGACAGGCGTCTCGCCTGTTCCATTTTTAGCACTAAAAAACTAGGGAATGCCGGCTTGTTGAAAAACTTGCTGGGGAGTCAATTGCAGTCCTTCAAACAAGGAATCAGTTAAAGCCGCATCGCCTCTTTTTGTCTGAGGGGGGGCATCCGGATAGAAAATAGTGATGCTCTTAGCTCGCGGATCGACAACCCAAACCCTGGACACACCGGCATTGAGGTAATCTGTTGCTTTCTCGCTCATTTCTCCAAAGCTTTGATCGGGAGAAATGATTTCAATCGCTAATTCAGGGGGGACAGGACAAGCTTCATTTTGCATCCAATCTGCAGCAAGTCTGCTGTAGGACACATAGAGCAAATCTGGCACTGGCACCCAATCTTGCCCTCTGCGAGTGAGCGTTACTGACCATTCAATACCCACTCTGCCTCGATTTTGACTCCACTGGCTCAGGAGTACAAACAAAGCCCCAGTCAGCGTAGAGTGAAATAATTTTGGTGACATTTTCGGTACAGCTTCTCCATCAACTAGCTCGCAGGTTATATCTGCTTCTGGCAAAGCCAGAAATTCTTGAAGTGTGAGTTTATCTTTGACTAACACCATAGGTAAAAACCTTCTACTAAGAAGTGAATCGACTTGGGGGCAATCCTACTGCGATTGCCCCTTAGCCGGCTGTGCGCCTTAGGTCAATTTTACTCGTTCAGTGGCGCACCGGCACACCTGAACAAGGGGATTACAGGTTCAGTCAATTAAGCCGGCTCAATTACAGTCCATGATAGCTCAGGGGGCTGCCATTCATCAACTGACAGCAGGGAAAATCTGTGCCAGCGAGTCCCCTGAGCTCCGACATGATCCACCCAGTAAGGAAGCGTCAGCAAGCCGTTTTCATCCCGCACTAACCACTGTAAGGATTCGCCGCGATAATTTTCAGATAGCAGCGTAACCTCATTAACTAAATCGCGGCTTTCTCCCAAGCACAACCCCCCAAACCGGCTCACAGAAGCGGGGTTAGAAAAAGCCTGCTGCAAGCGTTGTGGGAGAGCCGGTTTTGCCCTGTCCCCACCGGCATCCACCCAGACAGCAAATCGAATATCTGTCAGCAGTTCTTGATAGTCAGGTCTGGCATTAGTGGGATCGTGGATATCCTTTTTCTTGAACCGGCGAAACGTCCGGATAATAGTTGATTTTTCCGGATGAGAGAGGAGGGCAATTGCCAGCCGAACCCCGCAGTGTTTATATCTATCCGTTTCCCCAACCGACGAGATCAACATTCCATAAACCGTTGAAGGCGGCGGTACGGGATAGGTTTCCGCATATTCCCGTGCGCGGGATTGGCGGAAACAGGCAACCGGCACTTCTACTTGCAAAGCAACAGGCATCATTTCGCTCACCTCCGCTGTGGAAAACCTAAATCGGCGGCGATTGTTTGCTTCAAATGTTCTACAGCTGCTTTAATGCCGGTGAAGACATTGACACCCATTTCTTCCAGCGCATCTATCTCATCTGAATACGAAATCGCCCCCGCAACCCACAACTCCGCCGGCTCAATATCGCCCTCCTTGACTCGCCGCAGCAAATCGGGTGCTGATATCTCGCCCTCCTCATCTTCTGCGAAGCAATAAAGGAAGCGGGGAGAAAAATCGTGCGTCCACCGCAGCACCAGACTGTCTGGCGAGAAATCGTACAAGAAACGCGAGTGATTCCCCGCCACTTCCCCCAGAGAAATCAACCCATCCAAAACGGAAATTGTGCGGGATTTATCCTTCAGCCGGTCGGGTGTCAGCGCAAAGCCGTACTGATAGCGCGTCGCGTGAACTTCGGTTCCGTAAAGAGAAGTCCTTCCCTTTTGCCCGCTGGCAGAATTAAACGTCATATCCCCAGCATAGGGAGTGGTGGAAACCGCACGAGTCACCTCCAACACCCCGCGCCTTGCTGTCGTTGTTCCCTTGGGAGGCTTTTTGCCTTTTTGTTTGGGTTCGTCAGAGGCTTCGATTTTAGCACCCTCCGCCCGCATAAAGCCGAGAACATCATCATCGATGTATGTCTCATCATCGAAATTAGCATTTTGCCAGACATTATCATTCTTGTCATCATCCCAGTGCCGGTTCACTTTATAGCCTTCTCCGGCAGTTTGCCAGTAGTAGCGCAGCGCCCACCGAATCGCCTCCGCTGAAACCGTTGTGTGCACCTCTCCCTTCCAGAGTAACTTCTGCAGGGTGGTAATATTCCCTTCATTTTCTCCGCGATTGTTCGCAGCCGTACCGTAGCTAGTGAGAATGTTGCCGAAAAGATGGAACGTCACTTTTAAACCTCCTATATAGATATAGTGGGATTCTTTAATGCCCGCCGGCATTTGAGAATAAAACCTTTACAGTCCGATATCAAACACCTCATCTTCTTCCTCTACCTCCTGCTCTACCTGATTCTCATCTTCTCCTGAATCTTTCACGCCCTTCCCGTTGTAGCTAGCCAGTGCCAAGAGAGCCAAATCTCTTGTTAATTTCCAATCCCCACGTCCCATAGTCATTTGCATCAATTCTGTCCAGTTTTCCTTCAACTTAGGAACTCGCCCAGCTCTGCTGAAAAAGCGCACAATAAATTCTCTGAATTTATCAGCACTTCTAGCTCGCACTAATTCCGACCGAATTCTTACTGCCTCTCTGTTAAACAGGCTATTGCGCAACTCCTTTTGGAATTCAGGGCTTCCTCCTTTCTTTTTTACTTGCGTGTTTATTTTCCCCCGAAGAAAATATATAGCTTCATGAAAAGCCTCAACAAACAGCTTCTCAAGCTTTTCTGTTTCTGTTTCTGCTTTCTGTATCATCGCGCAAAGTCCTTTTTTTTCGTAGGTTAATCGCTCGAACAATTCATTGCTATTCACCTTATCAGACAAACCCGAATACCACGGTTTAGACTTAGCCAGATTGTCGGCAATCAGCTCTCGGGCAAAGCTACTAGCTACAAATCCGCCGTCTTTACCGGCAACTACGCCATCAGAAAAATTGTCACGGCAGACTTGATATTTCTCGCAAATCTCAGCCTTGGCTTCTACCACATACAAATCCGTGCGGGTTTTTTGTTGAGTTGACCACGCCACCGTGCCCAAAGTCAAAACCTGACAGCGTTGAATATTGTAAGTTTCAGCCGTCTTGACTGTAGTTTGGTAAGTCAAAAACCTCAAACCGGCATCTCCCAACCCAGAAGCAAAGAAATCCTTGTAACCGGCACTTCTCAACTTGGGCTGCTGGCGGTAGCTGGCATACACCTCTAAATCGGTGACTTCAGGAACCACCAGCGCGTACTGCGCCCGTTTGTCCCGCAACTTCGACCTCAATATATAATAATAGCACGCCACCGGCGCAAAGAGCAGCAGCAGCGCTTGCTCTGGCGGTTCCTCAAAACTTGTGTCCGCAGGAAAAGCAATGTGGCGCACCACCGCACCGGGATTTAACCAGCCGGCAACACTGATTGGCTTGTCCAGCAGCCGCCCATTTTTGTCGCAAAGGTCGCTAGCAAAGTCTTGATAAACATAACTTGTCAGGGACTTGTAAGTCACGACAATCTCCGGTTTATCTTCCTCAAGCACAAAAGACTTGGAAACTGTGCCGGTTGACTTGTGGGTGCTGTTGTGCTGCAAGAAAGTGCCAAGGATTCCCTGGTGAGCAATCAGCCGGGGTTGAATGTCCATTGTTTTTGAGTCCAAACCTTTCAGAGAGATAATCCCGTCGTCTAACTGAAAGGACGACTTCAGCAGCCAATCCAGCACCTCTAAATCATTTCCTTGCCAGTTCAGCGTCACCCGCCGGCGGGAAAGTTGCCAGTCCAGCCTTCCTGGGCACTTTTCAGCAGGAATTGCTTTCCTTAGCTGTTGGAGAGTCATATATAACCCAGCCAAACCAGCGCCATGCAGTAAGGTAAAACTGGGATTCCCCAAATCAAACTCTAATTTCACAGTTCCTCAGCCCCCGTCTCCTCAGTATAACAAACTCTCTCCCGTGGGGCAACAGGGTAAAAGCCAATTCGCCGCCATTCCTGAAATCCGGGTACAATCCGGACAGGCACTGACCACCGCTGCGCCTCCTTCATAAAAGATTTATCTTTGCGCTGATTAGCAGCTTTCCGAATATCAGCCAAATCCTCCTCTAGCAGTACAGTAATAGTGTAACCGGCTTCCCTGAGAAAACCAGGATAAGTGCACCAATGCCCTTCCAGCCAGTTAGATTTTACAGGAGTGGGTGTGTTGGACGCCAGTTCAGCCGCCACTTCAGATAAATCCAGCTGTGAAATAGCCCCTCCTGCCAGTTTATCAACGAACTGTTTGCCTGTCAAGAGTTCTGCCGGCTTATAAGGCTTGTCATTATTCCAAGGATAAATGATAGCCGAGCAAATCCGGCCAGAAGCAAGGCGAACATTACCCAGCTCATCTTCTATCACGCGCCGGTTGAGTCTTCCCAACCGCTGAATTAAGGCAGCCGCCGGTGCCATTGCCGATACCAGCAAATCCGCACTCAAGTCGAGAGACATCTCACACACTTGCGTTGTAATCGCTAAAACCGGCCCATCCCGCTCCTGATCAAACGCCTCTATCACCGCTTTGTGCTTTTGCAGCCGGTCTTTATAGCGATACCGGCTGTGATAGATAAGCCGGTTCACCGGCACCCCGGACAAGTTTTCAGCAATCTTTGTCCCCGCCAGCCGGTAGAGTTGAATGCAACTCTTTACCGAGTTAGTCACCCACAGGACTTTTTGTTTCTCCCGCAAAGCCTCCAAGACAGCCGGCAAAATTTCCGGCAATTCCTCTGGATGAGACACCTGAGAAATAGACTGGATTTGATAGCGGGGGAGAATCTCCAGATTTTGTGGCCCTTCGATTATCTCAACCGGCTCTCCCAGCTCATCCATAACTTGCCCGATAGCGTCCAGCTGTCCCTGAGTGAAACTAGCGGACATCAATAAGATTGGCGCACCGCCAAAGGTTTTGAGAAAGCAGAGAAGCGCCCCAAATAAAGACTCGTCATAGGCGTGAACCTCATCAAACACAAAGGCGGACTGACAGATAGCCGGCCATGAGTACAAAGGCTTGCGATTGTTTTGAATCAATCCCAAAACCGAGTCTACCGTGCAGACAATCAGCTTGGCTTGCCACGCCCTAAATGCCGCCAGTCGCGCATCGATGCCTTCAGAATCTTCCGAGTCACCAGAAAACAAAATTTCCTCTAAGTCAATCTCAGCGCGGGAGTGCATTAAAGCCGTCTCGATTTCAGTCTCAGCGGCGTAGTCCATATAGCCCTGAGACGCGGTGCCGGTTGTCGGATATCCGAAAAATAACTTACGACCGGCTGCCCATTTTTTCGCCCAGGCGTAAGCGCCGACAGTCTTGCCGGTGCCGCATCCAGCTTTAACCAATGTGACTCGGTAGGGTGTGCCGGCAATTTGTTCCTGAAATGGGCGTAGGGGCTTGTCTTTGAGACGCTCATCCAACAGCTGTTGAATATCCTCATCAGATAGCACCAATCCCAGGACTTGTTGCATCCAGTCCTTGAGACTGTACCCAGCAACAGGTATGGCTGAGCCGGCCAGGTCAGCTGCGATAACCGTTGCTTTAACTGCGGCAATAAACTTCTGGCGCTTCCAGTCCTCCTCCTTTATAATCTGATTTTCAATTTCGACAAATTCATCCCGCAAGGCTGTAAGCTCTTTCTGGAGTTGAGACTTTGACCACTTTTGCTGGGGCCTTTCGGGCAATGGAGCCGGCAACCCCAACCGCTTGCCCATTTTCAAGACAGCTCTAAAATCCTCGTGATCGGTGTAAATTTTCAGCTCGCTCCCAGTGCCATCGGGGATTTCAGCAACTTCTTCCCCCAGTTTCAGGTGATGTCCCATTGCCGCCCAAACGGCCACCATAAAATCTGCATCCGCACACTGCTCTAACCAGTGTCTAAAGCTAGGGACTCGCAAAGCCAAGATACCGCTCAAGACCTCGTGGCGCAGCATTTGCCTAGCGTCGTGATCTTGCCAGGACTTTTGCAGCTTCTTCCGGTAATTGCGAATTTTTTCATCAGCAGATTTGGAGTCAAGAGACTTCAGGCAGACCATCTCCTGAAAGTGCTGATTGGCTTTCCCCCAGTCGTGGAGATAAGCCCCCAACCTCACCGTATTGGCAAAATAATCCGGGTCAATGCTCTCTAATCCTAATTGCTGGATAATAGTTGGCCCTAACTGCTGGAGCAAGACCTCGGCAGACTGATTCACTAACGCCAAGTGACCAGCGTATCTAGCCGCCTTACTTGCCGGCGCGGTCTTGGATTCTCGCTGTGGCAAGGATTTGGCGAGTAAGCGTTTAAAATTCATTTCTTCTTACAGCCCTTCGACTTTATTTGCAGTAGACCTCTTGTAAAAGTCCTGAAGACTCGTTTGTAGCAAGTATCGAACACCCCTTGCCTACAGGGGGTTGGGGACTGAAGTCCCCACGACAAACTCATTTGTGTCATAAGTCTAGTATCTAGCTTACAGAATACGAGCGATTGGAAATCGGATCTCCATCTGGAGAATAAGGATCTTGCAAGCACTCAAGCTCGGCTATTTTTTCAGCTTGACTGCGGTTAACTATCCTGAATTCGGCTGCTAAAGAATTTATCCGATCTTCCAACTCCTGAAATTGGTGTTCAATCGCATCAAGGCGACTATCTTGAACAGCATTCTGTCGCCGCTCCTCTTCAATTAAATCAATCACTAGGCCATTCAGGCTGCGGAGCAGCTGCAGGTCGATGTTGTTATTTAACATTAATAATCTCCTCGTGATAACTAGATGGCTTGGCCAGTCAATCAGTTTGAATGCACAAACACGCCACAACCCATATGACGCCGCCCTCCCAATCCTTCTCGCTGCAACGTGAGGGAGTCGGAGTCACTTAAACCTGTCACTTCGATAGTGAAGCCAACGATGGTGTGACATTTAATCTTGATCGTCTTACGGCTGGGCGCTTTATCGCGATTCAGAGGAATCTGAATGTCGCCTGTAATTTCTAAGGAATCTAGCTGGCGCTGAGCCGCCGCTAAAAAATCCTCAGGCTCGGTGTGTCCCTTCAGCGTGACAATTCGCGCCCTGAGAGCCGGTGCCGGTTGCAACAGAGAAACCTCCGGAATCCCAATGAGAACCTCATGTTTGCCAATCCGGATTTTTTTCCCTGCAAGTGCGTAAACCAGCCGGCTTTTGGAAACCGGCACCCGAATTCGCAGGTGCGATTGCTCTGTCAGCAGAATCTTGCCCTCTCTGTCGGGAATGCCGGGGACAGTCAGAATACTCAGCTCGCTCTCCTGACGCACCGCCGGCTGCAGGTGAACGATCGCGGCATATAAGGCATAGCCATGATCCGCTGGAAGTGAGCGCCCCCTGACGGGGTAACTCAGTTCAATAAACGGCTCGTCGATAACACCTTGAAGCATAGAACCTTGGGCGTACAAAGACATAGGAGTAACCCTCCTGAATTTTACAATTAAGTGCTTTGCTAAACGCCTGACGGCATCAGAGGTGACGAGCGAGCGAGGGTATAAATGAACCTTGCCGCTCCGAACTTTCGAGCTTGGCCCTAGTTTGAGCCACACACCTTGAAGGTTCTCAACGCCTTTTGCTCTGCTAAACGGCTTAAGGCATCACAGGTTGGTAGATATTAAGTCTACGCTCAAAATATCATACTGTCAAGCTCAGCCCAGGGATTTCCCAGAGCGATTGCGCTCAGAGCGCTCCAGCCAACAGGGAGGGCTTTAAAATCGGCGGAAAGCCTTGCTCCACCCTGTCTGCTCCCATGTGTAACACCTTGAAGCATTCGATATAAATTGACCATAACCTAAAAATTCCAGACTGTCAAGAGGCTAGCTGAAATTTTCCCGAACCCCCCAGCCAAAAGGGATTCAGACTTCCGGCTTGCCTCGCACGGCACCCCTGGGCGCAGTGGGCCATTGCCGGTGCCCTTGCCCCACCGCCCATCTCACCGGCTGCCGGCTTTCGACGGCGCATCCCCCAGCGCCACCGGCAATTCCGCCCCGCCAATTGGCGGTAGCTCCCATCAAAAAACAGCACAGGGGCAAAAAACCGGGTTATGAATGCGGGTAGGGGCGGGTTTACAGACATCCTCGACTAGCAGCAAACATTTCGGGTGCGCCCCGCCCCCACATATATATGGCACACAGCCTGTAGGGGCGGCCCCCCGTGGCCGCCCCCAGTCTCTGGCCCCATCACGTTTTCTCCACAAACACTCTCTCACAGCACAATCCTGTGATATCCACCGGCATCGATTTTCCATATTTGCACGGGCGGGTTCACCCCATATATCTCAGGACTTACGCTTGCGCCTCTATCTGTAGGGTGGGTTAGCGATAGCGTAACCCACCCCACACTACATTAAGTGTCGCTGCGTAAGTCCTGTATCTGTGGCGAGCGCGAAAGATGGCCATCAACCCGCCCCCGCCCCAACCACCAGAGACTGCCGGCGGACAGGATATCACCTGGCTAAGAGCTGAATGCCGGTGGGGCTAAAGCCCAACTACAAACTTTTGGGCTGAAGCCCAACTACAAACGTTTGGGCTGAAGCCCAACTACAAACTTTTGGGCTGAAGCCCAACTACAAACGTTTGGGCTGAAGCCCAACTACAAACTTTTGGGCTCAAGCCCAACTACAAACTTTTGGGCTGAAGCCCAACTACAAACTTTTGGGCTGAAGCCCAACTACAAACGTTTGGGCTGAAGCCCAACTACAAACTTTTGGGCTTTAGCCCAACTACAAACTTTTGGGCTTTAGCCCAACTACAAACCTTGCGATCGCCCCCTCCGCCCAGACACCGGCACCACCGGCAGTTGGCTCCAGCCCCCTCAGATGAGATAATAAAAACCTTAATCCTTGAGACAAAAGCGTTGCACAGTAGAAGGATGATTTCAACTTTTTTCACTGCTCTCAAACCCCCTCTTACTCCCCCTCCCCGCACGCGGGGAGGGGGTTGGGGGGTGGGGTTCATCCTGCCTTTGTGCAACACCCTCCCCCCACCGAAATCAGGAACTCAGCCAATGCCGTACCTCACAGCAGCCAGCGAAATCAAATCCCTCATCAGCACATTCGCTCAGTGCCAAACCCTCTGGGCTGACACAGAAGTCGCCGACTACAACACCAAAAAACCCAGACTCTCCCTCATTCAAGTCTCCGACGATCCCACAGACTTAACCGGCGCTCAAACCTACATCCTCGATGTCCTAGACCGGCCAGACTTAGCAGCAGCTTTCACCGACCAAATCATGGCCAACCCAGACATCGAGAAAGTCTTCCACAACGCCAGCTACGATATCAAATTTCTCGGCAAAACTAAAGCCAAGAACGTCACCTGCACCTTGGAAATGGCAAAGAAAATCCCCTACTATCTCCTGCCATTACCCAACTTGAAACTAAAAACCCTAGCCGAAAAACTCTGCAACTTCCCCAACCCAGACAAAGAAGAGCAGGGAAGCGACTGGGGCAAGCGCCCCCTCAGCGAAAAACAGCTAAAATACGCCCACATGGACACAGTTTATCTGGCTCAGGCGCACAGACGGCTGCTAGAACTCATCAGCCGGTGCAGCCCAGACCCAGCCACCGAAAACTTAACCGCCTTAGCTAAACGATATCAGGAAATCGCCGAACAGTGGAAACTTCTCAATTCAGAAATCGAAGCCATCCAAGAGCGGATCAAAAAAGCCATGCAGGCGCAAAAAGTCACAGAAACGCCCCACTTCAAACTAGCCAGTTACGATCGGACAACTGTCAAAACAGAGTTTTCAGATCTAGCCAAGCTAGTCCTGACCAGCGGAATTAAACTGGATTTTCCCGTAACCCTCACTCAAGCTCTCCAGAAAGACTTAGGAGAAGCCATTAGCCAACTCGACGTGCAAGTCGAGAAAACTCCCACTTTGCGGCTGACTGTCAAAGCCCAGGAAGCCGACGCCGAGGATGACTGGTGAGAGCCGGTGTGGAGACATTGGGACAGGCGAGACGTGTCCTAAGAGATATCCGTTCTAGTTCCCAGGCGGAGCCTGGGAACTAGAGATTATGCCTCTTTTTTCGTGTAATACTCATTCTTAGCGTACACGCTAATTATACACTCACCGGCATCAAAAAACATCCCCTCTCGCTCATCCTTAGAAAACTGCAAATTCGGATACCGGTCGCCAATCTCCTCAGCCGTCATCGCCTTAGCCTCCATCTCATCCGGGAAAAGCCCCGTCGCACCGATGTAGAACACCAGAGGAGAAACCTTCTCCTGATAGATTTTTTCCGCATAGCGCTCAAGTTTCTCTTTCCCAGCAGCCAAAGCTTCCACAAACTCGTCTCGCTTCACCCCCTCACCCTTCCACTTCGCCTGCAACACCCGCCGCAAACTGTCCGCACCCACTTTTGACAAAATCCCCGCAACCGTGCCGGTTTCCCGAAGTCCGAGAAAGTCATCAAAAATCCGCCGCATCAACTCATCAACTTTCGTTATCTTCATGCGGGATGACAAATCCTTGTGCCCGAAAATGAGGTCGCTATCCAGCGCCTGTTCAAAAGTCGGCTTTTCCACCTTCTCTCCCGTATCTTTATCGTAAGCCTCATACAGCCGGTCGAGGAACTTGTTCGCCGAATAGAGTTTCCCCAAGTTGAGGATGTCCTTGCTGCCGATATCAATCTTGTAGCTCACCCGCGAATCAACCGTGCCGTTATTAATAGCCTCCTCTAAATCAGTGTATTCGGTTGTTGTGGGGAAGTTGACATAGAGGTTCTTCGACAGGTAGTGCTGCTTCAACTCATCCAACTGAGCCGGCGTGTAAATCTCCGACTCCTCTTTCAAATGAGCCGACACAATACTGGAGAGAATTTTAACTTCCGCCAGTTCCTCAAACACCCCTTCAAGGCTGCTGTAATGCCCCACAAAAGGCACCAGTGGCAAATTGTCAAGCTTGAGATCGCACTCCACTCGGAAGTCAAAATCGCCGGCGGGCGCACCATCCTGTTCGAGGACGCCCTTTTCCTTCAGCAACTCAAACACTTTTTTGTTGCTTATTTTGACTTTAAGGTACTTAACATTGAGTTCGCCATCACTGACAATAGTATAATTGTTGAAACTCTCGGTGTCATTGAGAAGAACCCCCGCCACTTCCACTACCGGCGTTCCGCTTTCAACCGTGACTAACTTCACTCGCCGGCGAACCAGCATGTTGATGGTAGCCGTATTTTGATTTATGGAAAACGACCCCATCTGAACATAATCTCCCGTATCTAAGGCTTCTGTCTTCAGCGTGGGTTCGATAAGGTTGCCATCCTGATCTCGGACGCCGGTAATTCTCTTCAGCCCTGTTCGCTGATAGGTTTCCTGCAAGTGCTTCAGGTTAATAATGATGCTGTCAGAATGTTCTTCTAATATCTGGATTACCTCCAGCAGGGAAATCTTGTCACTGACTTGAACGCCATCTAAGATTTCATGGTCTTGCAAGACAGCCGGTTCAAAAATTGCCCGCTCCAAGTCTTGCGCCAACTCAGCCACTTGCGCATTGGTCAGCGCCTTGGCGTGTTTTTCAGTCAGGGTGGCGTCGAAGGTACTCGCCAGCGCGTACTTGGCAGTATTCAGATTACCCTCAGCCAGATTTGCCTTAGCAAAAGCAAACACTGACTCATCTGTCTGCGCGACAGTCACGTCCGCCAGTCGCTTGTACTGTTCCTCAGTTAGCTGCCGGTATTTGTAGAACGTCGCGTCATCATCTGCGTTTAAACCGACAATTTTGAGCGTTCCAGACGAGCCGTTGATTTTCTTGCCACTCCTTGACACAAAAACCTGGTAATCGTAATCTTTGATTAAGGGTTCCTCAATTGGAGGTGCGACTGAACTGCTCAGGAGTTTGGAGGTGCTGTAAAGGGAGTCGTAAACTTCCTTGACGGTGCCGGCTTGAATGCAAGAGCCAGACAGGCTGTTGGCAATTTTGGAGAGCATTTTAAAGTCTGCTGAGGAATAAGATATGGTGTTGGCGAAGACATCCATGCCTTTGAGTTGTTCGCAAATCTCCTCCAGCGCTGTTGCTTCTGAACGAGCGCTAGGATCGTTGGCATAGCCGTCACTGTGGAGGGTTATCGCCGTCAGCTCTCCCTTTTGGATGAGAGACTGAGCGAGTTTCATCGCTTGCGACATGCAGGTCAAACCGGCAACCTGTATTTTTTGAACCTCTTGGATGGAGGGAGAGTTAGGTTTCATCACTTCCCCGATGGGAACTCGCTGGAAGTGACAGGTGACATCTCCCCGAGAAGAGTAGGATATCAGGCTAACGAGTAGCTGGATGTTGCGATATTCATCCAGAGTCAAAAGCTTGATAAGAGTGGTTTTTAATGCTCCGATGTCCTCAGACATTGACCCCGAACGGTCGAGGATGATGAGGCTGTGAGCGACTGAGTTTTCAGGAAGGGCGACCTGCTTCCTTTCCAGAGGAATTCGGTCGGCGAGATAGAAGGATTTTTCCTGACCGGCAAAGTTGTAGAGGGTGAATTTCGTGCGAGTGGTGGGAGCGACTGGGCTGGGTAAATTCGGGGAGTTGGCTCGATTGGGATGTAGAGATTGCCGTGCCATATTGTTTCTCTCCATGCTTACATATATAATTATAGCATCATCAACTTTGAAAAGGGGAGAAGGAGGTGAAAAAATCATCGCCCGACGCGCCAAGCCCGAAGTTGGCAGGGGTGCGAACCGGCAGGGCTAAAGCCCAACTACAAACGGCAGTGCTGCGAAGCAGTAGGGCTAAAGCCCAACTACAAACGGTAGGGCTAAAGCCCAACTACAAACGGGGCAGTGGCCACCCGGCAGAGAGGGGGCAGTCCTTCGGCAAAGCCGGTGAGCGCCTGCGAAAGCCTTTACAAATGTTCTGAAACGCTCAATTTAAGATATACTGGAAATTGGGTAAAGCGACGCTGACAGCGGTAGGACTTAGCCTGCGCCAGAAGCCGGCATCGCTAGCGGCACCCGTCGGAATCAAGGATTGTCAGAGGGTGCATTACTGTAGAAGGCTAAAAACCGGCAACGCCTATTCCTAAGAGATTCACCAATGATAGCGTTCAAAGCTTCTCTCGGTATAAGTTTTTTACTCAGCGGACTTTCCCAAGTCCCGCTGCCTTCCGAATTGCTGTCAGAAACGCTGCGGGGAAAAGAAATTTATTCTCTCTCCTCGAAGCTGAGGTCGAAACCGCTGGGATATTCCCTCACTGAGCTAATTTTAACACATCAGGGCGCACGACTGGAGAGGATTCTCGACAGTGAGTGCCGGAAAGAGCCAATCGGAGTGGGGATACCGGGATTTCAGCCGGGGACACCCAAAAGTCTGGTCCGCCGCATGTTCGGCGTCCCGAGCCGAATTCTCTCAGGCTATTGGCCAAATACCAGTGCGGTGATCTATGACTTAATACCAAACCGGGTTAGCTTGGGCTTTTTATTTGACAAGGACTCCCAGCGGCTGCGCCAAACGGAGGCATCCTTTGCCGACTCGGTGGACTCTCGGCAGATCCTGGTGACGCTGAATAGCATGTTAGGCTGCCGGATGAACGAGGAAATCAAGCGGGGGTTGCAGCAGGTGCATCAGCGAGAGTCCAGCCGGTACACCTGGACTGTAGAGTCCCTAAAAGGTGTGATTGAGCGGGACGATCGCCAGCGGATCTATATCGGTATCTGGGAGGCAGACTTGCACTGATCTCCTTTGCAAGTGTCCCGTCATGTTGTGCGGTTCACCGGCTCTGAGCGCCCTGCTATGAATGCCGGTTCCCATTCAGGGCTTTATATCAAATCCGATGGAGCGCTCAAAAGAGCGTACACCCGGATTTCATATTACTCTCCCCAGCCTGAGACAATGAGCGCTAGGGAATGCTGCCAAGGTATGAGGTGCTAGCGGCGACCTTGAGGTCAAGTTGCAGGACAAGGCCGGTGGCAGTCGCTGCTACAAGCTAGGAGCCCCTTTTCTCGGCTTTCTTTTGAGTATCTTGACTATTTTCACGGTAGACCTTCCTCCTGTCCTGAGCCGTCTTGTAGCGGCTATCGCTCTTCGGTACGGCAGCCATCAGATCCGCAGCTTGCTGCCACTTGGCAGCGATAGTCAGCCAATCAGCGCGAGATTTGGCTGTTTTTCCGGCGGCGTCAGCTTGCTGAGCCAGTCGCACCGCCTCTGTAAACTGGTCTGGCTTTGGGGAGGACTGAGCGAGAGGAGCCGGCTTTGGCGCTTCTGTCGGGCTGCCCAGTTTCAGACCCAGAGTATTAGAAACAGCCCAGCCTAAAACCAGCAGTAACAAGCCCAAACCGGCACCGCCCACCATGATGCCTCGCCAGAATTGGCGCTGCTCGCGCTCCAAACTCAAAGATGAAGTTGAAGAAGAAGCCTGCAGAGGCAGAGGTGGCTCGTCAGGTTTAGCGCTGAGGTTTTTGATATCTTCTGCCAGCCGCTTGATGATGTTGGGCTTGGCCAGGGTGATTTCTTGGAACCAGAGCAGGTGTTTTTCTGGGTCGCGACTAATTTCTTCGAGCCAGAGTAACTGCTTTTCTCGGACAAGCCGGCTGTTGATCTTGACTCGACGAATATTGCGCGGTGCCAGTGACTCTAGAATCTGCCGGATGCGTTCGACCAAGGTAGATTGTTCCAGCTGTTCCACCTTGTGAGCCTCGCACAGCAGTTGCAACACCCCATTGTCCAAAACGGCTCGGGTTCTGACACCGCAGTGTGCGAGTTTTTCATTGAGGATTTGAATAATCGCCGCAACGCTTCCCTGGCGAGCCTGTCTGGCAATGTCATCGATGGAATTGGCCATGTTTGGTTCAGCAGTTGATTGATAGTTAAACCTGACTTGTTGATTTCACGGTTATATCTAGAGTATCTGGGTTTCTGTCCCCCAGTACCGGCTCAAAGACCGTGGCCCTCGCCCGCCGGCACCCCGCTCTGGCCTCACTCCCCCCAGACGCCCGTGCCCGCAGGGGACGACCGAGGGGTTTTCCAGTTTCACTTGCGCCCGAGAGGCCAAAGCGCCCAAAGCGCTTTGCTGCAGTGATCGCCCCGACTCGCCCTGCCGCCTGATGTGGGTAAACTTGTTGCCCCGCAAGCAGGTTAGAATGCAAAGTGGTTTGTTTAAACAGCTAAAGGAAAACAGGGATATCGAAAAGTGGGCAAAGTCATTGCAGGCGCGATTTTTGTGCTGGACGACAACATTGATACCGATCAGATCATCCCAGCAGAATACCTCACCCTAGTTCCCTCGAAGCCGGATGAGTACGAAAAACTGGGAAGCTACGCCCTAGTCGGTTTGCCAGACCGCTACGGCAAGTTTGTCGGTGCCGGCGAAATCAAGACCCGCTACCCCATTATTGTGGCAGGGGAAAACTTCGGCTGCGGTTCCTCCCGGGAACACGCACCGATTGCCTTGGGGGCGTCGGGCGTACAGGCTGTTGTCGCCGGGTCTTACGCCCGCATCTTTTTCCGCAACTGCGCCGCCACCGGCGAGCTTTACCCCTGCGAAAGTGTCGAGCGGCTGTGCGACCAGTTCGCAACCGGTCAAGAGGTTTCCATAGATATGGAAAAAAATCAACTGATCAATCACAGCCTCGGCAAGACGTATGACCTCAAGCCCCTGGGAGAAGTGGGGCCGGTGATTGATGCCGGTGGCATTTTTGCCTACGCCCGCAATACCGGCATGATTGCCAGCGCCAGTCCATCCTGATGGGGTTCGCAAGGCACAATGACGGCAATCTCACCGCTTCAAAGTTCCCCCTTACTGTAGGGGGAGAGGGGTGTGGCTGCCCACACTTTTACCTATTGCGCGGATACCCGCCGAGCCGCACCCTCACGCACTGTCCCTGTTTTTGGCTGGTACTCGGGCACGAGATGCTGCAGCTCCGCCCGGATGCCGTCACCGTCCCCTCTGCGAGCTTGTGCGAACAGCGCCTCCAACCGGGGCTGCAAAAATTCCCAGCGGATTTTAGACTCGTGGGCGCAGAAAATCTTGGGATGCTTGGTGGCTCTGGCCTTGGCGCTGTCAATTAGCAATTCTTCATGGATCTTTTCTCCTGGGCGCAAGCCGGTGATTTGAATCTCAACATCTTGCCCGGGTTCCAAACCGCTCAGGCAAATCATCTGCACCGCCAGATCGTAAATCCGCACCGGCTCGCCCATATCCAATAAGAAAACGTCGCCCCCTTTGGCCATTGCTCCCGCCTGAATCACCAGGGAAGCGGCTTCCGGGATGGACATGAAATAGCGAGTCATGTCCGGATGGGTGAGCGTAATCGGTTTGCCCTCCGCAATCTGTTTGCGGAAGCGGGGGACAACGGAACCGCTGCTGTCGAGGACATTGCCAAATCGAACCATTGTGAAGCAGGTGGCGGTTTTTGGCCGCTCTGCTAGCGCCTGCAAGATCAGTTCCGCCACCCGTTTCGTCGCTCCCATGACATTGGTGGGGCGAACCGCTTTATCCGTGGAAATCAAGACAAACTTGCTAACGCCGCACTCCACCGCGCAGCGGGCTGCGGTCAAAGTCCCTAAAATGTTATTCCAAACACCCTGAGGGGGATTGGCTTCTACCAAGGGCACATGCTTGTAAGCAGCGGCGTGATACACTGTATCGACTTGATAGTTGCTCAAGACGGCCATCAGCTGGGAGGAATCGGTCACAGACCCCAAACAGGCCACCCTATTCAGCGTTGGGTGGGTTTCAGCCAATTCCATGTCAATGCTGTAGAGGGCAAACTCGCTGAGTTCGTAAAGCACCAGGCATTTGGGCTTCTGGAACGCTATCTGCCGGCACAGCTCAGACCCAATCGAGCCGCCCGCGCCGGTCACCAGGACGGCTTTATCGGTTACATTCATCCGGAGTAATTCTAGATTCGGCGCAACTTCTTCGCGACCGAGAAGGTCGGCAATATCAATGTTGCGAATTTTACTGATGGAGACTTTGCCGGACAAAATCTCGCCAATGGTGGGAACGGTCTTCACCGCCACGGATAAGGGCTGCAAGCGCTGCAATATCTGAAGTCGGGTTTTGCCGTCTGCAGAGGGCATGGCCAAGAGGATAGTGTCAAACGGCTTTTTCACCCGGAGTTTGGGCAAGTCAGCCGGAGAGTACACCGTGAGTCCGTGAACGACTTGCTGGTGCAGAGAGGGGCTGTCATCCACAAAGGCGACCAGGCGATACGCGGGGTTAGTCGCCAGGGATTGAGCCAGTTGAGAGCCGGTCGCACCGGCACCGTAGATCACCACTCGCTCCGCAAACGCACCCCGACGAGAGTAAGCAGTGACCTCGTAAACCAGCCAGCGCAGACAAACCCGCACACCCACCACGAACAGCAGGGTCAGCAGAGCGTCGATGGCCAGAATTGAGCGAGGCAGTGGCCAGGATTCTAGCAAATAAGCAATAATTATCAGCAGCCCCGAGCTGATCCCGACGGCTTTGAGGACAGCAGTCAGCAAAAACTCCAAGCCGGTATAGCGCAGAATGGAGCGGTACAGCCCCATAGCGCGAAAGCAGATGAGTTTAATGCCAATCAGTATGGCAATTAACCAGGCATAGCGATAGATTTCTGGACTGGGGCTGAGGGAGCCAAAGCGGAGTAGCAGCGCACAATAGATGGCCAGCAACAGCAATACAGCATCGATGGCCATCAGTATATAGCGCTTTTGCCGTCTGGATAGAGAGTAAGCAGCCGTCTCAAGTACAGCTTCCAGGGATTTGATTGCTAAGTTCACGGGGGCTCTGTTAGTTGCTATGATTTAAGTCGTATTTGTAAAGATTTGCATACAATCTAGTCCCATGTTGCTGAAATCCACAACTCGCCACATTCACATATTTGCCGCCGACGTTGAGAACAACGAGCTCGTTCCGAACGAGCGGGTCTTAACCTTGGACGTCGATCCAGACAGTGAACTGAACTGGAATCCAGACGCCCTGCAGCAGGTCTACCGCAAATTTGAGGATCTGGTGGACTCCAGCAGCGGGGCAGACTTGACAGAATATAACATCCGCCGGATTGGTTCGGATTTGGAGCATTTTGTGCGCTCCCTCCTCCAAAGTGGCCAAATCAGTTACAACCTTAACAGTCGGGCACTCAACTACAGTATGGGACTCCCTCAGGTAGTTTCCCCAGACACCCCGTAAACTTTTTAGCATCAAATCTGCATATTAGACAACCTAGCGAGCCCCAGCTGCGCTCGATAGCGCCCGACAGAAGTTGAGATATATTATCTCAGAAGCTATTGATTTTTGCAACCGGCAGGCTAAATTAACCTGGAGGGCCCGCTGCAGCTAAATAGGCAAATTAAATGAATGAAATCTGAGTGGCCCTTGATGTCAAAGGGCCCGAAGGCAGTCTTGGTGGCACAGCCTCAGTGGCTGCTGCTGCCGGTCGGATCGCGCTCTGCCAACCCCTGACCGGTGCCGCCGGCTTGAAGGTCTTCGCTGTTGGCACCGGCTTGCTGGTGGCGCTTTTGCATTCGCTGCAAAAACTGTTTGTGGGCGATTTGGCGATTCGCCATGAAGCGACTCCAAAAACCAGGCAGAAACCGATCCATCGTCTCAGAGAGCACCCAAGCGTTAAGACTGATCATCTTATAATTCATCTCCTGAGACTGCTTGAGCGCTGCGATCCACTGCTCAATATCCTGGCTGTCGGGCCATTCTGGCTCTAAAATCGGTGGGTTGGGGAACGATTCGAATTTAGGTGCGGGCATAGCGATTGCTGACCTCGGTGAGTGCTGGGCTGCCGATGGCTGGCCTGTGAGAGTGCTTTGGCTGTCAATAACTCCGAACATTTTTAGCAACAGCCTCACACCCCCCAGTCCCTGGGCGCTCCCTGTCCTACCCAGAAGGGTATCAGAGAAATGTGTGCTGCTGTTCTGAGACGCACCCTCAGCGATCGGGGTAGGGACTCTTTAAACTCATCACTCGTCGCACGGGGAAGCCCCACAGTCGCCTCTGACGGGCGGGCTGTTGAGGGAAATTTCCAGCCACTTTAACATCAAATCTAGAATCTGGCGTGCCGCTCCTCCAAGGGGGAACTCCCCTACCGGGCTGTCAGCTATTGACGGCACAGTTCAGTCGGAGCCCCTCTCGTCGGGTCGAACCTCTTTGTGGGCCTCTACCTCTGTGGGGATGAGCGGCTCTCAGGGGCTTTGAGACAATCACCGAAGGCGAACAAACTGTCCGGGTTTCACCGGCGAGCCCCCAGGGGGACAGTTCTAAACAGCAGCTCGGGCAACCCCGGGCGCGGCGTGAAAGTCGGCGGGCTGCTGCGCCACAATAAAGGTAACTCTAACAGTGCGGGCACGCCAGTCAAATGTCAAAACCCAATCCGCGCTCTTTGTCAGGCACTACAATCGGAATCGGCACTCCTATTTAAGAATTTGAGCGTCGCACCCAGCTGCCCTCTATTGGCGTCTGCTAACAAAAGCTTTTGCAACTCAGGCTGATAGGCGCGAGGAATCCCCATGCAACACAATGTGGCAAAGATCAACTGCTCTAACCCTACCTGTCAGGCTCCCAATCCCGAGAGCAACAGGTTTTGCGAGAAATGCCGGACACCCTTGCCGGTTCGCTACCTGTGGGCAATCGGCGCAGGTGCCGCCGCCTGTAAGCCTGGGGAAATATTAGCCGACCGCTACTTGGTCAAGCGTGACCGAATTCTGCTCGATACCAAACCCGGGCTTGCACCAGCCATGCCCGAGGAAGTTCCGCCGGAACTCGCACCCTATCTCAGACTTTTCCCCTACAGGCTGCACGTCCCCCAAGTGTACGGGCATCTGCCCCGCTCGGGACGCCAGACAAAAGACATCTGGCTGCTAGAGGGGGCTCCCATCGCTGGAGAAAATTCCCCAAAAGCAGCTGCCACCACACCCAACGCGCCGGTCGCCCCCCAACTGCGGCCCCCACTGGCCAGCGCCTGGAAAGATGCCACCGCCATGCGCCAGCTGAATTGGCTGTGGCAGCTCGCCCAACTCTGGCAGCCGGCGAGCGCCGAAGGCGTCGCCTCCAGCCTGCTGAACCCAGAACTGCTGCGTGCCGAAGGGCAAATCGTCCGGCTGCTGGAGCTGCAGACCGACCGGCAGCCCCGAAGCCTGTCGGAACTCGGGCAGCTGTGGTCGAAATGGGTTCCCCAGGCTAAACCCCTGATTCTTCCCTTTCTAGAGAAACTTTGCCAGCTGCTGGTTCAGGGTCGGCTGCACCCCGAAAATCTAGTGGAGCTGTTAGATGAAGCTCTGGCTGTTTGCGGGCGAACCCAAGAACGCACCTGTCAGATTGCCACCCTCAGCGACACCGGCCCGATGCGCCGGCGCAATGAGGACGCCTGCTACCCGGACAGCGGCGCATTCAAGTCATCGACTTCCCCGGTTCTCACTATTGTTTGCGATGGCATTGGCGGACATGAAGGCGGCAATGTCGCCTCGGCAACAGCGATTCAAACCATCCAGGAGCGTGTCCGAACGCTGCAGTCTCGCGAAGCCAATTTAAACCCTCAAACCCTGCTCTCGGAATTAGAAGAATCAGCCCGCGCTGCCAATGATTCCATCAGCGATCGCAACAATGACGAACAGCGCCAAGGTCGCCAGCGCATGGGCACAACCCTGGTGATGGCTGTCGCCCGCGCTCACGAAATCTACATCACCCATGTCGGCGACAGTCGCGCCTACTGGATCGCACCCAGTGGCTGCTATCAGGTGACGCTCGACGATGATGTGGCGTCTCGCGAGGTGCGCCTCGGCTACGCCCTCTACCGCGATGCCGTGCAGCAGCCGGCAGCCGGCTCCCTGGTTCAAGCTCTGGGAATGGGTGCCTCCGGCATGCTCCACCCCACCGCTCAGCGCTTTGTTGTGGACGAAGACTGCATTTTCCTGCTCTGCTCCGATGGCTTGAGCGACAACGACCGAGTTGAGCAATCCTGGGAAAGCGAAATTCTGCCGGTGATCGACGGCTCTCGCGATCTGCCGGCCTGCGCCGCTAAACTTGTTGAGATCGGCAATAAGCAAAATGGCCACGACAATGTGACTGTCTCTCTGCTCTACTTTCAGGTGAGAGCGAGCAAAAACGCCGAGGTTTCTTTTCAATCTTTGCTCGCTGAACTCGACGCCGTTCCTCCAAGCGCAGCTGGCTCTGATATCAGCGCTCAGACCGCCCCCACTCTGGTTCAGCCTGCCCATACCGGTTCGCGCGGGCGCACTTTGATGCTGCAGGGCCCCGCCGCCAGCCCCCTGCCTCTCCTGCTGTTAATCGCTGTACTGCTCGCGCTTCCCGCTCTGGCCTATTTCTTCATTCCCGAGCTCAGGGAGCGCATCGATCCCCTGATTGGCCGCAGTCCCAATCCCAGCTCTGAGATCGCTTCCACCGGCCCAAGGCCGTCACCCGCTACCCCAGCTGCCAGTCCTTCCCCTGAACTCTCCCTGGCTTTGAATTCTCTGATACGAATTTCTAATTATACCGCAGAAACCGCTGAAGTCAAGAGCAAACCTCTAGTTTTGCTCAGCAAACCGGAACAGCAAGAAGTTGTGGGGACTGTGCCAGCCGGCAGTGTTTTGCAAGTCCTCAGGACAGACGAGAGGTTGAAATCGGTAAAGCTGAAGGTCTGCTGGACGCCTGCCAGTGACTCCAGCCCACCGGCAGCAGGGCCAGATGAAAGCGATTCTGTGCCTCCCAAGAAGAACAGTTCGGACAAGCCGGCACCGGCACCTGCCGGCAAACCCGCAACCCCTACCCCGCGCACAGCGCCCCCCCTTGGCAGGTCAGCTACCGCAACCCTGCAAACACCGGCCTCCGAATCCCCGGCACCGCCTCCGGTGCGACCGGGGGATATCGGATGGCTGCTCGAAGAGAAGGTTCGCCCTGTGGCGGTCGAGATTCCCGACCCGACACTTGTGCCGGAGGGTGAGTGTTCTGACCCCGCTGCCGGTGGGGGAACACCGGCAACAACTCAGCCGGCACCGGCGGAATCGCCCCAGTGAGCCCCTGCAACTCAGTTAAGATTTATTCCGTTTAATTGCACTGCTATATTTTATCTGGCGCAGCAGCCGCTGTGGGGCATTGGGATTGAGTGGCGGCAAAGGCAGTGCGAGACTTTCTGCAAATTTATACCGAGAGGTGGGGTGCCGCAGTGCCAGAGGACTCGGCAAAAATAGGGTGAATTCTGCGCTTCACGCACCCTACTGCTACTGGATCGATCTCGCGCTCGGCATCCGTCCTTTGTTCCAGCCCTCAGAGCTGATATAAAGTAATTGTTAAGCCAGAATGGGGGCCAGAAACCGGGGTTCTTTTTACAGTCAAGCTGATGCAATGCCCTCGACTCACTAGAAACCCGGTTTCTTCACTTCTTGCGAGGAGGGCCAGAAACCAGGGTTCTTTTTACAGTCAAGCTGATGCAATGCCCTCGACTCACTAGAAACCCGGTTTCTTCACTTCTTGCGAGGATGTCCAAAACGGCGTTTCTTGCTGTAGGAGGGCTCAGTTTTCCGGCTACCCCTGTACAAGAAACCCGGTTTCTTGTGCCTTCACTTTTTCTTTATAAATGAACTCTCAGAGTGGCCCTACCCGCAGAGCAATCACCGGCATTCGCCCCTGGCTGCGAGTTTTTCTTCTGTCTCATTTTTGGATGTTAGGGCACCTGACATGCAATTATACAACAGAAAACGGCGGCGGCTAGAAACCGGGTTTCTTTAAGAAACTTGGTTTGTGGGTGTTCCGTTTATTTTTGCCCACCTGCGCGCGAGCGCAGAAAACCCTAAAGTGAGCAGTGACAAATGCCGTGTCGCTCAGAAAACAGGGACAGCAAGAAGTTGTGGGGACTGTCTGTGCCGGCAGTCTTTTGCAAGTCCGCAGTAAACACGACACAAGAAGAGCACACTCAACTGGCTGCCGCTGCAGTGCGGACACCGGCTGCCCCCTCACCCCGCGTCTGGTGCGGCTTGTGCAAATCGGATCGGTGCCAGAAGACAAAATTCGCCCTGTGCCTGTCTCGATTCCCGACTGCACACAAGTGCTGCTGGCTGAGTGCCCCCACACCGCAGCTTCTCCCCGGTAAACCAGCCCACAAATGACCGCAGAACAAATCGTTTATGATTGAGCAGACAATTTCCGACTATAGAATTGTCTAATGCCCAAACGACTGTCAATCGAACCCCACTTGAGCCCGAAAGAGCTAGAGACTCGGTATCGCAAAGCCAAAGACCCGGTGGCCCGCAGCCACTGGCAGATTGTCTGGCTCCTCGCCCAAGGTAAACCGACTCGCGCCGTGGTGGAGGCGACCGGCTACTCTGCCACCTGGGTGCGGAAAATTGCCGGTCGCTACAACCAGTATGGCCCGGATGGGCTTGGAGATAGGCGGCACGAAAATCCAGGGGGAGAGCCGCTGCTGTCCGAACAGCAGCAGGAGGAACTCTTGCAAGCTCTGCAAGGGCCCGCTCCCGATGGCGGGCCCTGGAATAGCCGCAAGGTGGCGGAGTGGATGGCGGACAAGCTCGGGCGTCAGGTGCCGGATCAGCGAGGCTGGGACTACCTGCAGCGCCTGGGTGTTAGCGTCGCCCGCCCGCGCCGCCTTAAAGCGCGCTGAATAGTTTTGGGGTGCTTTGAAATCTGAAAAACCGGACATGGGGCATAGGGCCCAATGCCCAATGCCCAATGCCCAATGCCCAATGCCCAATGCCCAATGCCCAATGCCCAATGCCCAATGCCCAATGCCCAATGCCCAACTTCCCCCAGTGATTTAAAGCCAATTGCCAAGACCGGTGAGCAGGCAGAGGAACAGCGCCTCAGTCCACTCCACCACCGCCCCGTAGGTGTCGCCGGTGTGGCCCCCTAATTTGCGGTTAAACCAGGCACCCGTGAGCACCGCAATCGCTCCGCCGCCAGTGGCCATGCCGGCAGCCAGCCGCCACCGGTCGGGAGCGAGGACAATTTGCAGACCGCTGAGTCCCAGCAGCAACAGCAGTCCGGGAAGCAAATCCAGGGGGGAGCGGGCGGCGGCTTTGTGAATCGCACCTTTGCCTGTGGCTTTCAGGTAGGGATAGCGAGCGATGGCCACCAGCTGGCCCCACCGGCCCCAGCCAGCTGCGGCCATAATCGCCAGCGGGCGGTAGGCGTCTAAGTCGTGCAGGGCGGCTGTTTTCAGCAGCAGCAGGGCAACTGCAGCCATCGCTCCAAAAGCGCCGGTGCGGCTGTCTGCCATCACTTCCAGACGCCGGTTGGGGTCAAGCACCGCTAGCCCGTCGGCGGTATCCATCGCGCCGTCAAGGTGAAGTCCGCCGGTGAGGGCAATCCAAGCCACCACCACCAGCGCCGACCTGGTGAATACCGGCATGCCGAGCAGCTGCAAGCCGGCATCCAAAAGCCCCAAAAGTCCGCCAATCATCACCCCGATGGCCGGTGCCAGACGGGCAACGCCCCGAAAATCCTTTGTCCAAGCCTCTGGAACCGGCAAACAGGTGTAGAACGCCACCGCCGCCGCCAGGGCTGTCCCAGAGGAGCGCAAAAACTCAAAACCCCTGTCTGTGAACCGCTGATACTCCGCCATATCAATTCTTATTTTTTTCTGTGCTTTGGGAGTGTTAGCCCCGTTGACGTGTGCCAGAATTGTAGCGATAACATCCGTCCCCCTCCCCAAGGCACCCACTGAATGCTGCTGATTGTGCCGTCAGGGAGGATAAAACTCCAGAGGCTTGTTTCCTATGAATTCCGATAGCGAAGCGGGACGCGACAGTGTCTTTCGCTCAGATGCAGGGGTGCCGGCTCCCTGCATCATCGACACTGGTACCGTCGTCAACCAGCGAGATATGCTGCGGCTGCTGGCCGATCTGGGCCGGGTTCGCTACAGCCACACTCAGGATGGCCAACTGCAAAGTCAGGGTGAGGGATATGTGCTGGAAGTTTTTGCCGACCCCATGCGGTCAACCCTCGTGGCGAACCGCGCCCTCTATCTCAATGTCTGCAGTTTTGACTGTTTAGAACTCAAACAGTCTGACCGGCAAGAGGCTTGTTTCGACCTGATTCAGGAAGGTCGCCAACTGCGGCTGATACCGCTGTCTGACCCCGTCCGAGAGCGCGACAGTGGCCAGTTCAATGCGGCTTCTTTGGAAGCCCTGCTGACCCAAGTGCTTTGCGCCAAGTTGGATGCGGAAATTGACGATTTTGGCTCTTTGCCATTCTGAGGGGTGAGGTGGGAAAATTTACAGTTCTACCCTGAAAATAGGAGCGTGGGGCATTGGGCACCGGGCATTGGGCATGGGATTTTCATGCTGAAAGCGCTTGCGGCGGTTTGTTGCCCATTGGACAACAAATTTTTCCCTCAGCTATTTGTTGCCCATTGGGCAACAAATTTTTCAAGGACTGCAGAGATCCGGCTTCTGACTTGACAATTTACCTGGTGTCTGTTAATCTTGCTTGACAATTTTACTTTTCAGTGCGTAAGCTGCTGCAGCCAAACTCAGGCGCGAGCCGGCGTGTTTTTGACTCCCCACGGGCCGGTGGAAACGCCCTGTTTCATGCCGGTGGGGACTGTGGCTACTGTCAAAACTCTCACGCCCGACCAGCTGCTCGCCACCGGCGCCACGATGGTGCTGGGAAATACCTATCACCTCCACTTGCAGCCTGGGGAAGGGATTGTGGCGGCTGCCGGTGGGCTGCACCGGTTTATGGGGTGGGATGGCCCGCTTCTCACGGATTCCGGCGGCTTCCAAGTCTTCAGCTTGAGCCAGCTGCGCCGCATCACCGATGACGGCGTTACGTTTCGCTCTGCTAGAGATGGCCAGATGATCCACCTCACCCCGGAGCTATCGGTACACATTCAAAATCAGCTGGGGGCGGATGTGATTATGGCCTTTGATGAGTGTCCGCCTTACCCAGCTGCGCGGTCAGAGGTGGAGGTGGCCACGGAGCGGACTTACCAGTGGCTGCTGCGCTGTATTGAGGCGCACCGGCGTCCTGACCAAGCTTTGTTTGGCATTGTTCAGGGCGGGGCCTATCTCGATTTGCGTGCCGGCGCAGCTATTGCGCTTTCTGAGCTGGACTTGCCCGGTTATGCCATAGGGGGGGTCAGTGTCGGGGAGCCGGCAGAACAGATTTCACACACCGTCGGGGTGACAGCGCCCCTGCTCCCCCGGGAGAAACCCCGCTATCTGATGGGAGTGGGCACTTACCGGGAAATGGTCAGGGCTGTGGCTGCCGGTGTGGATATGTTTGACTGCGTGATTCCGACTCGCTGGGCCCGTCACGGGACGGTGATGGTGCGCGGGGAGCGCTGGAATATTAAAAACGCTCAGTTCCGGGAGGATTTCTCGCCGCTGGACGAGTCGTGTCCCTGCTACACTTGCCGGCACTTCAGCCGCGCTTATTTGTGCCATCTGGTGCGAGTCCGGGAAGTTCTGGCCTATACGTTGCTGTCGATTCACAACGTCACGGAACTGATTCGCTTCAACCGCCGGATTCGGGACGCTATTGTGGCTGACCGGTTTGCGACGGAATTTGCCGGCTGGCTCGGGCGCGAGCCGGCCCATACATAGCAGGTCTAAATGATTTGCGCAACCGCTCTTGGCCCAGAACCCCGGTTTCTTTAAGAAACCGGGGTTCTGAAATTTACACGAATGATTCAGACGCGCTATATGAGCGGCTCGTGTTAAGATATATCGCAATTCTTAAAGCTGTGTTGAAGAGGTAGATTTAGTGATGGAAGCGGCTCTGCTGTTGGCAAAACTGCCTGAAGCTTACTCAATTTTTGACCCCCTGGTGGACGTTCTGCCGATTATCCCCGTCTTTTTCCTGCTGCTGGCTTTCGTGTGGCAGGCAGCGGTGGGTTTCCGCTAAATCCCGCGCAGGCATTGGTTGGGGGTTGGGGGCGGTCGATTGGGCCAGGGAAGTTGGGCGAGGGAACAAGGCACAGCCTTTCTCTTGCGATCCCGAAACCTGCGGTGGCGATCGATCTAAGAGACGCGAGCGCTCGCGTCTCTTCAAGAGTCACCCTCTCCCCCCCTCCCATCCCATCGCCCAGACGCCGCTATTGGGCGCGGGAGCCAATCGTTTTCTGGTATGCCGGTCGCTCAGACAAGCGTTTGATGCAGTCCACAACAGCTGGGTAAGCGCTCAGGTCTAGCTTTAGCATCATGGGGATGTAGGCCAGAATTGACCCGACGGCAACATCAGCCACTGTGAATTCGTCGCCGGTGAGGAAGGGCTGGCGCTGGAAAATCTCATTGAGCGGCGTCAGCAACCGGGGCGTTTCCCGCTCTCGGCTGGCTTCGACAAAAATCCCTGGCCCTAGGGTGGCGTTGGCAAACAGCACCCACTGGGTTATTTCAGCTTGCTTCTCTAGAGAAGCGGGCATTTTACCATATTTGTGGGCTAAATACAGCAGAATTGCGCCAGATTCCCAGAGTTTGAAGTCGCCATCGACGATGGCGGGGACTTTCCCTATGGGGTTGATGGCCAGGAAATCAGGTTCCCGGTTGGCACCGGCTTGGATGTCGAGCAAGACAAATTCGTAAGGAACTTGAAGTTCTTCCAAGTACCACTGGACAATCGAGGCGCGGCTGCGAGCACCGCCATACAGTTTGAGCACGGCTATATTTTTCACCTGTAAGTACCGATTAAGATGTTAAGGCAAATTGCGGCGCTGCCGGTGGCAGGGGCTCTTGAGGTGGGCTTGACCGAGAACCGTTACCTGTCTGTTTGACTTTTGGGCTTTTTGATGACTGTACAGTAGTATTCTTTTGAATAAAAGAGGGATATTTATCAGAATTAATAGGACGGCAGCGTCAGCGGGGCGGCTGTTACAAAATGTTAAAAACCAGGAAGATTGTTTAATTACTTTTTATAAAATTTAGCGGTCGCTGTGGCGGGGAGTTGCAGGGGTAATGGTCAGCTAACGGACTTTAGCCGCTTGTGACTCACGGCTGATGGCCGCACAAGTCTCTCACCTTGACAGTTGCAAATAAAGAACTAACAATAAAAAAAGATTAACAGCCGCTCGCGGGCGCGTCTGTGAGAGGGTCGAACTGAAAAAGAGCGCGAAATCACGGATGCTGTCTGGGTGGGGTGCGGTGTAATCTGGATCAGACACCGTTAGTAGGGAGCGAGGGAGTTTGATTGGTCTAATTGTTTTGTTAATTTAGAACGCCTTCGAGCGAGAGATTAGCGCGAGTCAAATGGGAACTCTGTTTGTAGGTTCGGGCGATGTGCGTTTGTGCCGAGGATGGCACCTGGGGCTATCTAATGCCGGATAAATTCGCAGAAAAGGACACAGGTCGGCAGAGGACGGGCGAAGTGCCGCCGTCAGAGCCAGTATATTCACGGAGACCCCGTGAAAAGGCTGGCAAGGGGCGGGCGAAGGGTGGCGGGCGGGCGCAGAAGGCTGAGCTGGCCGGTTCTGGATCGAAAAGGGGGAGCAAACCTGTGTGTCAGCACAATATTAAAACAAACGGGATTGCGCCAGTGATGGCAGACTCTTTCACGGAACAGTCCGCATGCGCTGTTGAGCCGGTTCTCACACAGCCCCACCATGCGCAACTCACGCAGTCTCGTGCAGATGCCGCTGATTTAGAGCGACAAATTGTCCAGATAATCCGCACCGCCGCCTGTGCGGAAACCTTGCTCAGCGCAGTGGCAACTGCCGTGGGGCAAGTGTTTCAGGCAGACGGCTGCTTGGTTTCGGTTCAAGAGAGCCTAAACTCAGCCACGACTCAAACGCTACACGCATATCCCAGCCGCCTGCAAGCGGTGCTGTCCGAGCTGGCGATTCCTGGCGTCGGGGTGCCGGCGTGCGCTGGCGGGCGGGCTGATTGCCAGCTGTTGGCCATTTCTGACCTGGAGGCAGTTTCGGGACAGGGCTTAAGGGTCGATCTGTGGGAAGCGCTGCAAGTCAGGGCGGTTTTGGCGATCGAGACGCAGTTTCAGGGTCAGGTGAATGGGGAGATTATTGTGATGCGAGCGCAGCCATACTGCTGGACAGAACCAGAAACGGAATTACTCAAAACAGTGTCAGACTCTGTGGCGATTGCCATCTCTCAAGTCGTACAGAGCAGGGAGATCGGGTCTTTACAGGGGCAGGTGAGTGCCTTCGCTCAACACCGAACCCTGATCAACCAGTTAACTGTGGCCATCCATAATGCCCTAGACCTGAACCAGATTTTCCAGATGGCCATCGATGGGATTGCCCAAACCCTCCAGGTGGCAAGAGGTGCGATCCTGATGCTGAAATATGCAGACCCCCTCTTCGCCACTCGTCAACCTGCGGCGCAGGCAAAACGCATTCCCAAGGCTAAGGCTACGATAGTGTGCCTTGTGTCGGGTGCGGGTCAGGGGCCAGAGCGGGCCAATCCCCAGCCTCAACCGGCGGGCGCGATATTAAACCAATCCTTTTGGCTGTCGGAGTGCGCTCTGTTCCAGCAAGCCTTCACAGAGGCACCCAAGCCACTGGCGATTGCCGACTTTGGCGACGCTATCAGCCCGGACTCAGAGCTAAGTGTGGCCAAGCTCTTCAGTCCAGAGGTGATGCCGGCTCTGCTTTTAGTCCCTTTGGTGGGGGGCACCAGCAAAGGGCCGGTTTCCGCCACCGTTCTGGGGTTCTTGGTGCTGCAACACTCCCAACCCCGTCTGTGGGCAGCAGAGGAATTGGAACTGGTAGAATTGGTAGGGGCCCAACTGAGCACCGCTATCATCCAAAACCAGACAATCCAGCACGTCCAAGCTCTTGTGGAGGAGCGCACCTCTCAGCTGCAGCGCAGTCTGGAAGTTCAAGCTAAACTTTACGAAAAAACCCGCCAGCAAATAGACCAGCTGCGCCGGTTAAACCAGCTCAAGGACGAATTCCTGGCGACGATGAGTCACGAGCTGCGCACTCCTCTGACGAGCATGACCCTGGCCATCCGCCTGTTGCGCCAGCCCGGTCTGCCTCCAGAAAAGCGCGACAAGTGTTTGGATATTTTGGAGCAGCAGTGCAACCGGGAAACCACTCTGATTAATGACTTGCTGGCGCTGCAGCAGCTGGAGTCGCAAAAAGTGCCGGTGCATCTGGAAAAAATCGACATCAAAGATTTAATCGCGGAGTTAGTCCAGTCTTTTGAGGAGAGCTGGGCCGATAAGGGATTAAAGCTGGCCGTGGATTTGCCCAAGCTATCGCTGAAACTCCAGACGGACAAGGACAGCTTGCAGCGCATTCTGCAAGAACTCCTGACTAATGCCGGCAAATACTCCGCACCGGGAACTACTGCGGTTTTGCGCGGCTATCACCAATCCCATCAAAACAGCCGACAAATTGTCCTCAGCCTCTCCAACACCGGCCAGGGGATCTCCCCAGAAGAATTACCCTATATCTTTGATAAGTTTCGCCGGGGACAGGGCGTGACCGACCAGGCGATTGCCGGCACCGGCTTGGGGCTGGCTCTGGTCAAGTGCCTAGTCCAGCACGTTAATGGCGCGATTGAGGTTTCCAGCCGCCCCCTGGAGGGCGCTACCTCTTGGGAAACTTGCTTCACCCTGACTTTACCTCAGGTCTTGGACCCCATCAAGGTCTGAAGCTCTGGAAACCCCACCCCCCAGCCCCCTCCGGTGCACTCCGGGAGGGGTATTTTTGCAGAGGAGTTCATCCAACTGTAGCGATTCTGATTTGTGAGAGTTATTTTTTTTATAACCGCCAAGACGCCTTAGACGCGCCAGCGGCTTCCCGCAGGGTAGAACGCCAAGGAAAGAGAAGAGGGAGAATTTTACAAATCATTTAGAAGTGTTATAATGTGCGACGATGGAATAATGGCGGTGCGCCAACTCTGGTAAAAAAACCGTATGCTCGTAAAAGCAGCGCCTAAGCCACTTCGCTGGCAAAGGTCTAGATATTCCCCGCTGGCACGTCAGAAAGATGTTTTTGCTGCGGCGGGGAAGTTCATGTTCTACTTGTGGTGGGATGGGTTAACTGGAAACAGTTCCCCCACTCAGAGAAAGCGTCGGGCTGAGTGGTTGGTTCGCTCTCTGCTCGATTTAGGGCCTACTTTTATTAAAATTGGTCAGGCGCTGTCTACCCGTGCGGATATACTTCCTTTAGAATATGTGGAGGAGTTGGCGAAGTTACAGGATAGTGTGCCGCAATTTAGTGTTGAAGAAGCTATCGCTATCATTGAATCTGAACTGGGCAGCTCTATTCACGCTTTGTATCGGGATTTCGACCGGTTTCCTATTGCCGCCGCTAGCTTGGGTCAGGTGCACAAGGCGCGGCTGCACACGGGGGAAGATGTGGTCGTGAAAGTTCAGCGCCCGGGATTGAAAAAGTTGTTTGATGTGGACGTTAAGGCGGTGCGCAAACTCATGCGGTTCTGCCAGCGGCATTTTAAGGAGATAAGAAAGTATGACTTGGACGCTATTTATGATGAGTTTTTTTATATTCTATATCAGGAGATAGACTATATACAAGAAGGGAAGAATGCCGACCGCTTTCGCGCGAATTTCAGCGGCTATTCTCGGATTGTTGTGCCTAAAGTCTACTGGCGGCACACGACGGCAAAAGTGCTGACTATAGAATATATACCGGGAGTTAAGGTGGATGACCGGCAAACTCTGGAAGCCTGCGGGGTGGATGTTAAGAAGCTCAACCAGCTGGGGATTTGCTGTTATTTGAAGCAACTGTTGCAGGACGGTTTCTTTCAAGCTGACCCCCACCCGGGAAATCTGGCGGTGACTTCTGATGGCAGTCTGGTTTTTTATGACTTCGGGATGATGGCGGAGGTGAAGGCGCTGGCAAAAGAACAGATGATTAAAACGTTTTTTGCTGTGCTGCGCAAGGATACTGATACGGTGGTGGATACTTTGATTCGGATGGGGCTGATTGAGCCGGTTTCGGATATGATGCCGGTGCGCAGGCTGATTTCCTTTCTGCTAGAAAAGTTTACGGAAAAGCCTATAGATTTTCAGGCTTTTAATGAAATCAAGAGCGAACTGTATGTGATGTTCGAGCAGCAGCCTTTTCGCTTGCCGGCACAGATGACTTTTATTTTGAAGTCACTGACGACTCTTGACGGCATCGCTCGCTCGCTAGATCCGGAATACAGCATAGTTGCAGCCGCTCAGCCTTTTGTGAAAAGTGTCACGGTGGCTCAAGGACAGGGAAACGCGCTGGGAGAACTAGCAAGACAAGCGCGGGAGTTCATCAGATATCGGTTGCAGCAACCCAGTACGGGGGAAGTTTTTATGCGGCGCTTGGAAGAGCGCATTGAGCGGGGTGAGTTGATAGTGCGCGTGCGAGCAATTGAGACTGAACGCACCCTGAAACGCATTAATCTAGCTATTAAAAGTTTAATTTATGCCTGTTTGACTGGTTTTACTTTGCTGTCTGGTGCGGTGCTGCTGGTAGGAACTACTTACAAAGTCGGGGCTTTTGCGGCTTTTGCTCTTTCTGGGGCGGGGTTTTTAGCTTTGCTGCGCTCTTTAATCGATTTGGCGGTTAGGGAAAAATTGGACAAGCTGGCTGAGAAATAATACCAATTTTGGATTTTGGATTTTGGATTTTGGATTTTGGATTTTGGATTGGACAACTACTGAGAAACCCGGTTTCTTAAAGAAACCGGGTTTCTTAGGCGAAACCAGGTTTCTCAAAGAAACCGGGTTTCTGTTTATTACAGATATGGTCTTAAGTAAAAACAATAAGGTAGGCTCTGCCCACCCTACTTTTACCCTTTTAATACCCCCAGGGGAATTCGAATCCCCGTCGCCTCCGTGAAAGGGAGGTGTCCTAGGCCTCTAGACGATGGGGGCGCGTTCACCGTTCTGCCAAACTTATTCAATTTTAGTACCCCCAGGGGAATTCGAATCCCCGTCGCCTCCGTGAAAGGGAGGTGTCCTAGGCCTCTAGACGATGGGGGCGCGTCGCTGACTCCTTGTTTGGAGGGCGCTTGTCTCGCACCTTTTATACACTAACCAATCTCACCGGTTCTGTCAATACCTTTTCCGATAATTTTTCAAAAAATTTTTTCGGCTCTTGCGGGAGCTTGCCGACCGGCTATTGGCCACGTTACAGCGGGCCTTGGCAGTAGGCTTGCAGGATGCGGATGCAGTTGGAGATCGCTCCCAAATGGGCTATCTCATAGCCGTGGGTGTTTTGGGTGGGGAACCCCAGGCAAGCCCCACGGGCTATATGGCCAAATTTCATGGCGATCGAGGCGTCGCTGCCAAAACCGGCAATCGCCGCCAGCTGCACCGGCACCCCCGCCCGACCGGCGGCTTGCCGCAACTGGCCATTCAAGTCTTCATCGTAGATGCCATAGCCATCCCCGGACAGCAGCACCGGCACTTCCCCATCTTTAATAGGATATTCCTCCGCCAGGGGAGAAATTTCCAGAGCAATCAGCGCCTCCACCGGCTGCCGGTTGGCAAAGTACAGCGCCCCAATCGCTCCCACCTCTTCCTTGGCGGAAGCCACCAGATAGATATCCACCGGCGGCTGTCTCACGAGATCGGCCAGGGCCAGCAAAATGGCCACGGACGCCTTGTTGTCCAGGGTGTAGCTGCCAATATAATCCTTCAGGCGCACCGGCTTCTTGCGGTGTTTGCCCACCACCACGCGGGTTCCCGGTCGAATGCCGGCGGCTTCGAGTTCGAGGGCTGTGCGTTTTGTTTCTATCCAGACATTCTCCCACTTCAGGGGAGCTTCCTCTTGCAGGACTTTTTGGGGGGATTCGTGGGAGACGTGGCGCGAGCCAAAGCTGAGGATGCCGCTGATGGTTTGCGCGTCTCCCAGCAAATCCACCACTCCTTCGCCATAAACCCAAGGAAACGAGCCGCCCAACTTGCGCACTTCCACCCGCCCTCCGTCGCCGACTGTCTTGACAATTGCGCCAATTTCGTCTTTGTGGGCGGTGATGGCGATGGCTCGCCCGCTACCGGCACCGGCGATTTTAGCAATTGCGTTGCCGGCGGGATCGATCCACGCCTCCACCCCCAACTCCGCAAATCGCTTCACTAACAGCCGGTCAATTTCTCCCTCCACACCGCTAGGTGAGTGGTGCAGCACTAACTCTTCTATGGTTGCAAACAGCCGGTCGTAATCTGGTAAAGACATGCAAGGGCGCAGTTAACTAACTTAATAATAATATATCGCCTCAACTCACGGGAGCATCCCGATTTTGTAAGTCTATTTATCATTTTATGTAGCACAGGCGTCTCGCCTGTGCAAAAAAATGGCTCTGGGACAGGCAAGATGCCTGTCCTACAAGAGATGGGTAAACAAAAATGGGATGCTCCCCAACTCACCGGCTTTGAGGACTTTAGCCCTCACTGCAAACAGCCTAATTCAGACTGTCCGGATTTTCCAAATCGAGGCGCGGGTTGAAGCGAGCGCCGGTGCGCCCAGTCGCTATCCAAAGCGCAGAACGAACGCAATCCCGCACTATTCGCAATAGGGAGTCCGGTGGCTGCCCCTTTGAAGGCACAGAAAGCGGCGTCACAGCAATCCCGCGACTGCCCAAAACTATGGTAGCAATCGCCAGAGATCGCGCCATGTGATACTTCGACGTGATCAAATAGAGATGCCTTATCTCCCGCTCCGCAAAATCTTGAACGTTACAGGTAAAGTTCGTTACCGTATCCGTCGCACAGATATCGTAGTGGATTTGCTGTTCCGGAATCCCTGATTTCTGGAAAAATATTCTGAGATCCTGCATAATTTGGCGGTCTTCCGACACCCAAATCTCTAGATTGGAGTGCTTTCGCCAGAACTGAGCCGCGAAGATCATTCGGCTAAAATCCCCGCCCAGCACCAAGATGGCTTGAGGAACCGGCACTCGGTTGAGCGTAATTGCCAGCCGCACCGGAATAAAGCCGGTGAGTGCAATCAGTGCTGTTGAGAGCAGCACAACCCAGAACTTGCTTAACCTTAATCTTCTTACGCGCGGGAGTAATATCATGTCAGCTTGATTAACCGCACAAACTGCTACAACACCTTCAGGCGTTAAGAGAGTGTTTGTAAAGAAACCGGGTTTGTTGGTGGGCAATTACATGTGCGGGGGCGGGTTCATCCGAGATGGTAGGGGCGGGGGGCGGGTTGACAAACATTCTTCTTTGTGCTGCAAACATTTGGGGTGAACCCGCCCCTACCCAGATGAAAGCGTTACCAACCTGTAGGGGCGGGTCCCCGTGCCCGCCCCCCGAACTGGCAGGTAGAGATGGATAGTGTAAATTCAATGCGCTATTGCTGCAGGGCGTCTTTGGCGGAGATGCCTTCGCCTTGAAAGCCGAAGTACCAGAGGGCGGATGCCGCTTCGGCGCGAGTCACCGGCTTTTTGGGCTGGAGGAGGGCTGTGTAACCAAAAGACCGGCGGATATTCGCCAAATCCCCATTCTGGTAATCGGCTAGCACCGCACGCAATGCTTTGGGGTCAATTTTTGCCGCATCCTGGAAGCCCCACGTTTGCTGCACGGCATCAGTGGAGGCTGCGGGCAAAGATTTGCGGGTGTCGAGGGGCACTTTCCAGAGCGCAAGCGTCTCCCGCGTCAGGGGAGCATCGGGGCGGAATTGAACGGTTGTGCTGTCTCCAGACAGGGGGCTGGGGATGATGCCGGCTTCGGCTAAGCCCTGAATGACGCCAAAATCCGGGTCTTTTACCGGCACGTCTGTGAATGCCGGCTGAGCGGTTTCCAGTCCGGGGCGGATTTGTCGCGCCGGCTGGCTGGCGTAGATTTTATTGTTGGCGTCCAACAGCCACCGGGCAAATTGGCGGCGGGTGATGGCTTTGTTCGGCTCAAACAGTGTGCCGGCGGCGGGTTCTTTGCTCTTGGCGGCGGCGGAGGGCGTCAGCACCCCGAGCTTGGCCAAATCTTCCAGGTACTGCCGCAATTGAGCCGGCGCTTTGTTTAAATCTGTGAGGCTTCCCGCACCGGCGGATGCGGGCGGCGTTTCGGTGCCGGTTGGGGGTGCCGGAGATGCGGTTTCGGGGCTCGGCTGGGCGCTGGCGGCGGGCGACGGGGCGGGTTGCGGCTGCGCTGTTTCTGCCGTTTCGCGCAAGTATTTAATCGTAAATGCTGTCACACCGGCAGCCGCCTTAGGTTCAACCGAGACTTTGACGCGCAAATTATCGCGGCGAACCTCTAAGGTGCCGGTGCCGTCGCCCGCCGGCTGGCTGACAGTCTCCCAGTTGCTCTCCTGAAATTGCTTTTGGTAAAACTCCCGCACGGCAGTTCCGGAGTCAGGACTGGCCCACCGAGTCTGTCCGGCGGAGCCCTCTGGTTCGCCGGTCAGGGGCTTGACTTCTTGCAGCTTGGCGTTGGGGTAGAGGGGAATCTCCGCTGGGAAATCTGCCGGCAGCTGCGCCGCCGCCGGTGCTGGGGGGCTGTTTTTCGCGCCACCGAAGGTCACGGGATTGTCTTTGAGGCTGGGATCTGCCGACAAAGACTGCTCCAGCGCCTTGCCGGTGGGGGTGTTGGCGCAGGCGGTAAGCGTTATCAGCAGGCTAGCAGCTAGGAGCGCGAAGGCAGCAGAGCGTTGATACAGCAGCACGGCAAATCAAAAAGTTCATCTCAATTCCTACAGTAGCGCAGATTGGATTTAGCTATCCGCTGCTAAGCTGTTACGCTTTTAATATGCTTATTAGATAAAGTCTGCAGAGCCGACCGAGGCGCGTTCCCAGCCTCAGGCTGGGAACGAGGTAAAGAAAGTTAGTAGGGTGGGTGACGCGAAGCGCGTCACCCACCTGAGATCACCCCTGTTTTCAAAGCAAAAGTCGCCCCCCAAACCTTTTCACTTTTCCATCATTTTTCGACTGTGCAATGCCCCCGCACCAGCACCCCTCGACAGCCGGCTCTCCCCTCGCGCCGCACCGCTGTGTTAATTTTTTTGTACCTGTGATAAAACCACCGGCACGAGTGGGTAAACTATAGATAAACAGCCCAATTCCCCCCGTTTCCCAAGGAGGCATCTCCAGTGAAAGTAGAAATGAAAGCCAAATTGCTGCAATATTTCCTCAAGAAAAATGACACCGGCGGCTTTACCAAGATAGGGCTGCTGGTGCGGATTTTCCTTTACAGTTGCGTTGCCGGTGCCGTGTTATTACCGTCGTACATCCGTCCCTGTAGATGTAATTCTTGCCATTGGTTATTCTTCCAAACAAACTGTTCCCCTCAGGTAGAAGCGCGAAACACTATTGGGGCACTCAACAGAGGGCAGCAAGCCTACAATCTGGAATTCGGGGGCTTTGCAACCATCGAGAACGTCGGGTTAGGAATAAAGACAGAAACCACTAATTATAGCTACCATAGTTTACCTAATGGGCCGGTACAGACCTCAAATGATCCTAAAGAGTTAGCGCCATCTTTCGAGGCTGTTATCAACACCGCACAACCAAAAATACCTAACGTAAGAGGTTACATAGGAGTGGTAATTGCCATCCAAGACAAAGGACTCAATCAAATTTTGCCGAGGGCGATTGTTTGCCAAGAAGAGAAACCATCATTTACCTTTTCTTCTCCTATGCCAGCCCCATTTATGCTTATGCAACCTGCTAAGGGAGAACCTCAATGTCCCAAAGGATGGGAGGGGGTAGGTGAGTAAAGCAGCTAGATACTTCCCCCCGAAATCTAAATTTTTGCGCTGTAGAGAGGCGCAGCGATTTATCGCCTCTCTACCGGGTGTCAAGGCAACACAGTCAGATGCTTTTGCACGATATTTTGTCCGTCTAAAGAAAACTCAAACACCCATTCCCCCGGTTTGTCCACCTTTTTGTCAAAATCATACCAGCACCAAGTCGTCAGTCGGCTCCCTGACGCCCTCAAATTGGCTCGCCCTGTATAGACTTCCCGTTGCGCCCCATCTAAAATCCGGCAAACGCTGTCATATTCCCGATTCTCCAGTGGAGAA